>JAPDJU010000015.1 GCA_029258915.1 Thermoproteota archaeon | reverse complement strand
CCTTTTAAAGGTTATATATTTCCATTCGAGTATGAAGTTTAGGTGGTTGATACCTTGGAAATACCCTATGGTTTTAAGAAGCTTGAAAATACTGCGGAAGCTAATAAGATTAGAGAGTTTAAATCGTTAGATATTGTTAATAGGCTTGGAGTTATCACACCTAAAAGAGTGCATTTAAAGAACTACCCTATCGACACCCCTATATCAATATTTAATGCGTCAATAGCTATTAAAAACGAGAATGTTGTGGTTTATGCTAGAATAATCTTAGGATACTACATGTACGTTAGTGCTATAGTTAGAATAGAACTACCTATTGAAGATCTTATGAACGGTGTTGTTAATATCGGCCATTATCCTGGAGAACTCGTTGTATACCCTACTATGAAGTACGATATTTGGGGTGTTGAAGATCCTAGAACTTCACGTATAGATGGACATTTATACATGGTTTATTCCGGTAGAACAATAAACTACTTTAACCCTGTATTCAGGAGGGAAAGAACATTACCTGTTATAGCTGTTGACATAGGTCATGATAGATGGGTTAAAACACATGTAGTCGTTCATCCTCAACATAGAAGAGTCCACGTTATTAGCGACAAAGACGCATTTATAACAAAAATAGATAATACAGCATACCTGTTTCACAGACCACATATGGATGATGAAAAATTCTACCTTGTAATAAGCAAGATGCCTAAGGAAGTACTAACTTCTACTGTTAAAGAACCTGTAAAAGAAGTTGTTTGCGGAGAAACAATAGTAATTCTTGATCCAGCGGATTTTGAAACGAGACTCGGCTGGGCGGGGCCTCTTATAGAAGTTAAGAAAAATGAGTATTTAGTACTAGTACATGGTATTGACAGGTTTATTGAAGGATACAGGGTTTTTGCTGTTCTCCTAGGATACGGTAAGGATGCAGAGTTTGAGCTCAGAGCTGTAACACCATTCTACATTATGGAGCCTAAGCAAACCTACGAGGTTTTCGGAGACCGCCCTTACGTAGTGTTTCCATGCGGTGCCTGGAGGTTAGATAAAGACACATTACTTATATCGTACGGTGCAGCAGACTACCTAGTAGGTTTTGGAACGCTAAATATTAGTGAGGTTCTGGGTGTTCTAGATAAGGGGAGGTTAGACTGAGTTCATGGAAAAAATAGGGTATCTATCGACATATCCGCCGGCAGAGTGCGGTGTAGGCGAATACCTTTACTTTTTAATAAGAGATATGAGAGATCATAATATTTTTACAGATGAAATTGTGGTTTTTTCTAATAAACAACAGAACGCAATACACCCTAGAAGAGATATTAACGGCCTTATAATTCCATCTTTTAAATGGGGTGCTTCAGAATATAGTGAGCTTCTCAAAAACATTAGGAAAAACAGTCCTTTCGATATTTTCCATATTCAGCATGAATGGGGTATTTTCCCTAAAACTCAGGAGTTTCTAAATTTTCTAAACGAAGTTAGAAGGTATGCTAAGAAAATAGTTATAACATTACATACAGTATACCATGCAACGTACGGGGAAGTTGAAAACATAGATAAATATCATAGGGAGTTAAGTGAAATCGTTGATGCAATAATTGTCCATAATATTCTTCAAGAGTTTGAGCTTAGAGCACAGGGAGTTGATGTTTCAAAAATCCATAGAATACCTCATGGAACAACAGTTAACCCCTATATTTCTGAGTCTAGGGAAAATTTAGCAAAGAAACTTGGTTTGAACATTAAAAACAAGTTTGTAATTGTTTCTCCAGGTTTTCTAAGAAGAGATAAGGGTTTAGATACTTTAGCAGAAGCTATAAATTATATCGTCAACGAGGAAGGTAGAGACAATGTTCTCTTAATCCTAACAGGCGCTATTCAAGGCGGTTTGGCAAACTTAAGATATGTTAGAAAAGTACGTGAATATATAAGGTCAAACAAGTTAAGTAGAAACATATTATTCATAGAGAAGTATGTTTATAGAGACGATATTTTAAGGTCCCTAGCATTATCCGATGTTGCCGTAATGGCCTATAAGCTAAGGGAAGGTAAGTATTGTGTTAGCGGCATTCTACACCAGGCTTTAGGAAGCTTTAAGCCTATTGTTGGAACTAGGGTTTCCAAGCTTGTAGAATACTACCAGCTTGTACCTGAACTTGTGGTTAACCCTGGAGACCATAGGGCGTTAGGTGATAAGATAATCTACGTTATGGATAATTACGATGAAGTCCTTAGAATGATGAAAACTGTAAGAGAATATGTTAAGAAAACTTCTTGGATTAACGTTGCTAGAAAACACATAAAACTTTATAGAGAACTATTAGAAACCTAAGCTATCACCTTTATTCTCTTTCTAAACATGTAGGCTAATATTAAATAGAACTGTATAAATTCTAGTCTCCCTAAATACATTGCAGCTATTATTACGAATTTACCTGCTAAATTCAATGTGTGAGAAACAACACCTACAGATAAGCCAACACAGCCTAGAGCAGATGTTATTTCGAAAAGCGCATTTATGAACGTTGTTTTAGCTATAGCGGAGAAAAGAACAGCTAATGTAAGATCCGTGAAAACATATACTGCTATGAAACCTAAAACGCTCATTAATACTTCATCACTTATGGATTCGCTTCCAACGCTCCTTCTAACACTTAGCGGTATTCTTGTGGCCATTCTTGCTGCGCTCCATCCAATATTTTTAACAGCGACTACAAATCTGAATACCTTAATTCCGCCTGCCGTTGAAAATGTAGCTCCCCCAATAAGCATACCTAGGAATAACAATGCTTTGCTAACATCAGATATTGACCCTAAATCTATTAGGGAAAAACCTGTTGTTGTAGAACCTGAGACCATGTGAAATACTCCATTAACTATTGATGCTCCAAAACCCATACCGTCAACGTAATGTAGTGAAATAGCAAGAAGACCTGAAAATGACAATAACAGAACCATGTATGCTTTAAATTCCCCAGATTTAAATAAAGTTCCAAGCCTAAACGTTACAAGGTATCTTAGATCTCCAAAATTCTGGGCTCCAAGAACCATGAATATGAGTATTGGTAAAATTACCGGCGGAGACCTTGCTACAACAGATGCTACACTATCGTTATATACGCTCATACCTCCGGTAGCTATGGTTGTCATAATTAGGTTTATTGCTTCGAAAACGCCCATACCTCCGAACATGTACATTAAGAAACCTATACCTGTTAAGAGGAAGTATATTCCTGCAACCATTTTAGCTGTTGTAACAACTGTTGGTGTTAGTTTACCTCTTTCAACAAGATAAACTCTAGTCATAATGTTGTACTGTGGTAGTATAATTACTGCTAAAACCACAACACCTAATTCTCCAATCCACTGCATAAGGCTTCTCCAAAGCAATATTGAAGGCCTAAGAACAGTTACATCAGGTATAACTGTAAACCCTGTTCCAGTGAATCCGCTAACACTTTCAAAGAAAGCATCGTAAATATTCATTCCAAAATCCAAATACATTGCTATAGCTGAAAGCATAGGCATAAGAAGCCAAACTATTGAAGCGGTAACTAATGCTTCGAAAGGACTTATTTCACCTCCATATCCTCCTCTCGCAACTACAAAACCTGCAAAGAGAAGTAGTAGAGAAATTAGTGCAAAAGAGTATGATGGAACATGATCCGTAAATATGTCAATTATAGGTACAATTAGCATCATTACTCCTTCAATTGTCAATATAGCAAATACTGTAGGAACTATACGTTTTAGCCCCATGGTTTCACACGTGGCATTGTTAATGTTATTAGTTTTTATAAAATATAAGCTCTATTCTATTGACGGTACTTAGAAGTTTTTATCTACCATAAACACCCACAAGTTTCGCATAAGCAATTATATGGCCTCTCATATTGTTAATAACATCGTTTAAACCTGCACCACCATTTAACTCAAGCTCCTTATCGAGAGCGAAAAGGAGGAATACGTATCTATGTTTGGAACCTCTAGGCGGGCATGGACCTCCATAGCCTATATATCCAAAGTCGTTTATTCCTTGAAGCCCTTCACTTACAATATTTTCCTGAGGAATGCCTTCCTTAAGCTCACTTATTTCAGAAGGAATATTGTAAATTATCCAGTGTATAAATAGTCCTCTTGGAGCATCAGGGTCAAACACTATTAATACATATGTTTTCGTTTCTACAGGCGCACCAGACCATTTAAGAGGCGGCGATAGGTTTGCACCATCGCACGTGTATTTTACAGGTATTTCAGTATTGTTCTCAAATACTTGGCTTTCCAGAGTAAATTCCACTTTAGCTTCTCTAATCAACTGTACGAAAATATTTCCTCCTACTTCCTGTCTAAGAGTATATGAATAATATGTCACCGCAATAACTATAATTAACGCCATTACAACTATAAGAACTATAGGCGACATCTTTATCATTGAAGCCTACACCTACACTAGATAGTTTTAACATGCTTCTTATTTTATTTGTCTATTAAGGGCTAATACTCTTAAACTTAAATATACTAAAAGTTATGCTTATGTGTTAAAACGAGGCGGTTTCATAATGGTTTTTTCGAAGTTTAGAAGCTCGGTATCGGAGCTACTTAAACCTTTAGGACTATTTTTAGCTAAACATGGAGCCAAGCCTTGGCATATGACTCTTACTGGTTTCTCTTTTTCAATATTATTTGTATATTTAGCTTTAGCAAAATATTTGCTACTAACTCCTGTTTTTCTTCTTCTTGCAGGTTTCTTTGATGTTTTAGACGGACTTGTAGCTAAGGTTTCAAATAAAGTTTCTTTAAGCGGTGCTTATCTTGACTCTATGGTTGATAGATTATCTGACATAGTGATTTATGCCGGTTTCTTTTTCCTAGGCTTTGACATGTTTACTGTATTCTTAGCTACTTCATTAACTTTAACACTGACCTATAGTAAGGCAAGGCTTGAAAATCTAGGCATAATAGAACCTAGAATAAGTCTTTTTGAAAGAAGCGATAGAATAATAGTGTTAACATTCATCTTAATACTTTACATAGTGAATTCACCTTTATCATATGCTGCCTTTGCTATTTACACTGTTGCTTTAACGATAATAGTTACATTACGTTTAATTACAGGCTATATGGATTTAAGAAAATAAGCTAAGCCTCCTCTATTTTAACATGCGACTAGCTATTTCAATAGTTTTCAATAAAACGTAAGTATAGGCTAATATTGCTATTACTAATAGGCTTTCAAAGATAAAACCTATAATGCATCCTATGAAAAGTATGAAAAGCCTTATATCTCTCGAAGCAATGCTCGGTATTTTACCTATAAACACTGGGTGTTTATCTAGGTCTAAAAGTGCTCTAGCATGTAAGTAGCTTACCATAATATCTCCTGTAACAACTAAAATGTAAACTACTATATGCATGACCTCGTTTAATCCTTGAAACAGTACTAAGTAAAGTATTGCTCCAAGTAATGCTGTAATATTTACTAGTCTATCAAGAATAGAGTCGATGAAAGATCCAAACTTACTTGCTAAACCATAATACCTAGCTAATTCTCCATCAACACCATCCAGTATTGAAGAAGCTTGAATCATAATTCCTGCTAATATAGGATTATCTGTAATGAATAATGGAAAGGACGTGAAGCCTACTAGTGAAGAAATTATTGACATCTGATTTGGCGTTATAGGTATCTTGTGTTTTACTATGAAAGCTGTTATTCTTGACGACACTTTCCTATTTAAATACCTTGACACAACACCGTCTGTTGGTTTCCCCTCTAATTTTCTTCCCAAAAACTGTACACCTCGCTGTAAACTTTGTCTAAAACTATACGTCTTCTTCCCTTAAGCAACTCCATTAGGTCATCTGGAGTATCTATATCCGTCCATACGCTATGTTCAATATTTGCAATAACAACTTTGCAGTTATTATTTAAAGCTTCCATTATTATATCTGAGAAACTTACATAGCTTCTTGGCTTAAGCTGTCTTACCCTATTGAACACTGTTTTCTTCATCATAAAAACGCCAATGTCTACGTAGTTGTACTTTCTTATCTCTTTACCTATTCTCAAAACTTTTCCATCACTGTTAGCTAGTATTTTTGTAGCTTCCTCTATCGTTACATATTTGGGAATAGGATCAGCACCTACAACTATGTCAGCGTCCTCTTTTACCATAATTTCTAGTATTTTTTGAGGTATTTCCTTAGAGTATATGTGATCACACATAGATATGAAAAATGTTTCTTCAGAGATACTATCTTCAGCTAATAAAAAAGTGTAACCATTCCCTTTCTCTGGGTAGGGGTTTCTAAGGATTAATATTTTATATCGTTCTTTTAACTTCTTTAAGACTTCATGTGCTATATTATAGTATTTTTCAGCTACAACTACGGTGAATTTCTTAACACCAATACTAGCTAGGGTAAGGATAGGATAGTATATTAGAGGTATATTCTCTATTCTAAGCTTAAACTTAGGGCCTTTAGCAATATTTCTAAGTCTTTTCCCCTCTCCTGCAGCTAAAATTAAGGCTTCCATAATATTATCCTACGGAAAAGAGCTCTTCTATACCTACTAACAGTTTAACGAAAACTACATAAATATTTTGTAGAAACTATTACAGCATAGCCTACCATGCTTGAAAACCATTGTCGATATAGAAGTGGTCTGTATTGAGTAAAGGAAAGCTAATCGTTGTTTCATGGTTATTATTTATAGTGTTAACATTAATGGTTATGTTTGGGTTACTTAAAGAAATTGACCTATATTTTATCAGTAATGTTCCTGAATTTGAAGGTGTTCTTCTCTATGTATTGGTTATTCTATCTTTTATTGCCAATATTTACACCGTATTTTCTATTGTAATCTTAATTTTCCTATATAATCACTTTAAAAGAAAAAGTGTTAAGTGGAGTTTGGCCTTATTTTTGTCCATAGTCTTTGTTTCAATAGCTACTTTCATTGTTAAAAACATAACAGCTATCCCTAGACCTTACAATATAGAAAATGCTTATCCTTTAACTGTAGAAAGCTATTCTTATCCTTCAGGACATGTTTCTAGATTTACCGTTATTTGGTATTATTTGTCAAAAAAGTTTAAGCATGCTAAATTATTTATGATGTTTCTTCTTATCTTAGTTGCATCTTCAAGAATACTTCTTCTTCAGCATTATTTAAGCGATGTTTTAGGAGGGTTCTTACTAGGTTTAGCTATTTCGTTAAGCACTGAAATAATTCTTGAACATAGGAAATATTCAGTAAAATATTAACTATGATAGCTAGAGATACTATTATAAGCGGTATTAATGTTTCAAAATCCCTGATCAGTAATTTTCTAACTGCTAAATATAGCACTCCGATTAATGGGATTAAAACAAACATTAAAAGACTTACTCTGAAAAACATATATCCTACTTTAATACCTAACGATGCTAAAATAGCTGTTATAAATATACTAAGTAAAAACGTGTACATGAGTATTCTAATAAGTTTACTATATGACTTTCCTAAAGCCATAATTTAACACCTAAACAGCTCAATAACATCAGTATGGAGAATATAGCTAATAGTATAGCTAATCCTACCTTTAGGATAACGGGTTTTGTTTTTACAGCTAATGTAGAACCTACACTTGCTCCGATAAATGAACCTGAAATAGCTGCTGTAATAAAGTATGGGTTAATATAGCCTTTTGCATAATATGTTAATGCTGCAGTAGACGATGTAATGCTTATCATAAATTCACTAGTAGCTATAGCAGTTTTAATAGGTAAACCGAGAATAAGTATGAGAACAGGGACCTTAAGTACACCGCCTCCAATACCTAGTAATCCAACAATTATTCCAGCCATAAAGGATGCTACAAAACCTAGTATGGTTCGGTTTTTTATACTATCTTTCAACTGTTTAGCTTTTCTTCTCTTCAACAGCCTATATGCTGAGTATGCTAACACTATGCCAAAAGCTGCTTTCAAATATCTTTCATCAATAAGTGCAGCGATGTTTGAACTAATTATGGCTCCTCCTACCGCAAATATTTCGAGTAGTGAACCATACTTAAAGTTCACAAGGTCTTTTTTAGAGTAAATTATTGTAGCTGCAAGAGATGTAGAAACTATCGCAAAAAGGCTTATAGCTATCGCTGACTTAATGTCAAAGTTCAGTAAAAGAACAAGGAATGGTATTATTAAGCTTCCACCACCTATCCCTAAAGCTGCTGAAATGCTTCCTATGCAGAAAGTTACTATAAACAGCAGTATTATTTCGATAGCCAATATTTATTCACTTCTTTAATGAGCTACAAACATTAATTAAATATAACCTTAACCATTTAAACGCAAGTAGCTAAGGCTTAACAATAACTTTTACCTGGTTTCTCATTAATGCTTCTATAGCATGTTTTAAAGGATAAGTTGATGTAATAAGTTCTTTAACTTTAACCATGCCCTTTTCTAAAAGCCTAATTGCTGGCGGGAAAGGGCCGCATCTTGAACTTACTATTTTAACTTCCTTTACAACCATTTTAGTATAGTCGAATGATACTGGTG
>JAPDJU010000007.1 GCA_029258915.1 Thermoproteota archaeon | reverse complement strand
CTTAAATAGTTGCGGAGGTGGAGAACTTCTTAGTTTAACATTGGCTAAAGCACTTAAGGAACAAGGATACAAGGTAGTATACTATACTACTCAGAAAACAGATTGGAACTATGTTCGAGCAACTTTAGGTATTAATTTTAGGCCAGATAGTGAAAAGTACATTTTTAAAGTAAAAATTCCGTACTTCGGAATTTATCAAAGACTAATAGCAGGAACGCTTGCTAAGCCTAAAAGGGAATGCAATGTAGTAATAAACTCTCATGGAGATGTATTACCTTTTGTTGATTCAGATATAATTTACATGCACTATCCAACGTTCTCCTTATGGTTTGGAAATCCAATAAACGTGAAATATCTTAGATCCACGTTCTGGAAGCTCTACTTTATACCATATTTCAATATTCAAAAACACTTAGTAAACAAATTACATGGATTAATACTTACAAATTCGAAATTTTCAGCTGAAACTATTAAAAGATACATAGGCAAAAAAGCTTTAGTAATCTATCCTCCCATTAACATTGAAAAATATATTTCTCTATCTAGGAGCACTGATAGGAAAAATATTGTAGTAACCATTGGGCGTTTCACTCCAGAAAAACGATACGAAGATGTAATCAGAATAGCAGCTAAATTACCTGAAGCAAAGTTTATAATAATAGGAGCTATTCCAAATAAGATAAGTCAACAGTACTTTAACAAAATAAAGAAGACCATGAGAAAAGAAAATGTTAAAAATATCGTTTTAAAGCCCAATCTTTCTTTCAAAGAGAAGCTTAAAATTTTAAGCGAAGCTAAAGTTTACCTTCACACTATGGTTAATGAACACTTTGGAATAAGTATTGTTGAAGCTATGGCTTCAGGCTTAGTGCCTGTGGTTCATAAATCCGGTGGGCCTTGGAAAGATATTTTAGAGGAAAAGCAAGGGCTACATGGGTTTGCATTTAAAACCATAACTGAAGCCGCCTATTACATAAAATCCGTATTAAATGATAACACTTTGAGAGAGAATATTATTGAAACGAACTTAAACTATGTTTGGAAGTTTTCCTCAAAATTTTTCGAAGAAAAAATAGTTAGAATTGTAGAGATGATATTAAAATGAAACTTCTAATTATAGGATTAGATGGTTTAGATTACAACCTGGTTACCAAATGGGATCTAAGAGTCTTTAAGCAGAAAATATACGGTAAACATTACGTAGGATTTGCAAGTAAGCTTTATACACCTATCCTCTGGAGCATGTTTCTAACAGGGTTAAACGTTGAAAAACTTGGTTATGATCTGAATTCTCTAAAGGAAAAAAGGGCTATGGATTCTTTAAAGTGGAATTTCTTAAAGACTTTATATTTAATTAGAAAGAAAATACCAGTCAAGGAGTTAGGTTTAAGAAAAATTCTTATAAGTTTAGGTTTGGCTAAAAGGTATCCATCTTCAATAATGCCGGAATATCTTTTAAAAAAGACTTTCTTAGAGAAAGCAAAGGAACTTAGTTTAAAGGTTTCTGCCATAGAGGTCCCAGGGTATAATGAGGAAATTAATGAGAAATACAGAAGTCTAAATTCAATATATGTTTTTAAAAGTTTAAGAGAAAAACTCAGTTTCATAAATGAAATTATAAATGACTGTAATAGAAGAATTCTTAAATCATTAAACTATGTTATTGCTGATTATGACCTTATATTTGTATATCTTCCATTACCGGACCTTGCACATCACTTACTATTTAAAAATTTAAGAGAACTTGTTGAGCTAAGAAAAATATATGGTAAACTAGAGAAGAAGGTTCAACAATTAACGTCTTATGCTAATGTGAAAAACTATGTTATTCTCATAGTTTCAGATCATGGATTTGACATGAAAAACTGCTATCACTCGTCATGGGGATTTTGGAGTTTAAACAAGAACATAGAAATAGCTAATAAATTAAAGAAAATAACAGACTTTCATGACTTAATTCTCTTTCTCCTTAAGAAGCACTAAACACTTTAAAATAGCGGAAAACATGTTTAACTTATCTTTTAAAGTATTTAATGTTAAAGATGCTGCTAGAAAGTTAGTTAAATTAAGAGCAGAGAATATAAATTTATTTTTCCTTCTTCTTATTTAAGCAAGGATGGGTGCAATTGTCTAATGAAATTTATGGTGCCAAGGTCAGGCTTAAGTTTTCCATCATGGTTAATTTTGTTATGCGCATTTTAAGCCTATTTGCTAGTATACTTTTTACAATTTCTGTTACCAGAAAATTAAGTGTCGAGGATTTTGGCATTTGGACTATGATATTCAAGTATATTAACTATGTTTTACCTTTTGCGGCCATTTTTTCTTATTGGCTTCCTAGAACCATTAGTCGAGGTTTTAATACTGCTAAAGCTGGTTTATTCTTATCTGTGATCTTAGGTTTAACAGCATCCATCGCTTACATGTTTATAGGTTGGGGGGCTTCTATATTCTTTAATCAGCCTTTAATCCCTTTACTTATTGCAACTATAATTGTTTTACAAGAATATCTTTATAGAGGATTACTTAACATAGCTCTATCTCATGCTCCACAATATAGAGGCATAGCTATTTTTACTATAAGGGCTGCTCAAGCAATTTCCGCATTAGGGCTTGTAGTTTTTCTTAGGCTAGGCCTTTATGGGGCAGTTATTGCAGCAATCATTGGTAGATCATGTGGTTTACTATTGTTATTTGTAGTTAATAGTAAGGTCATTTCAAGCTCCGTTTTCGACTTTTCTATAGTTAAAGGTTGGATAAGGAAGTCATGGTTACCATTGTATGGTAACCTAGTATTGATGCTTTCTTCTCTAGACGTTCTTATCATTAGAGGTATTGTAGGAAGCGAAGAGCCCGTAGCCTATTACGGTATTTCTATGTCTGTTCTTGGAATAGCTATGGTGTCTGTTCATGTTTCTCCTGCACTCTATGCTAGGCTTTTAGCTAAGAGAGATGTTAAAGATGTCTTTGAAGCTTTCTGGGTTTCTTATATGTTGCTTATTCCTATGGTCATAGGTATTTTCGTTTATACGAGGCCTATCTTGGCTATATACAATATAAAGTACACCGTAGCTGTCTGGATTGTTAGATTGTTTGCATTAGCAGCTTTATTCCGGATGTTTTCTACCATACTTGCTACAACACTGGGAGGTTTTGAATATAGGGACTTAGTTGAAAATATTAGCTTAAGGGAAACTGTTCTTTTCAAAACGCCTACCTTAAGATTAGTGATTACTGCAATATACTTGCTAGTCATAGTTACTACCTCATATATTTTCGGACAAGATAGCTTAGTTATTGGTTCATGCTGGGGTTTTGCTTATTTACTTAGGTTTCTACTTTTAACATGCCTGCTTGATAGATTGCTAAGAAAAGAGTTTAACATACGTTTACCTTACAGCGACTTCACAAAAACTATTGCTAAGTTCTTATTGTCTTCACTAACCATCGTAGTTCTTTCCATATTATTCCCTGTAGAACCGCAGATAAGTATTTGGAAGCTACTTGAAGACTTCGTCCCAATATTAATAATTTCCGTCTTAGCCTATTTCTCCACACTATACCTTGTTGACACTAAGTTTCGTACTTTCTTTAAAACTGGAGTAAGGTATGTCGTTAAAGAAGTACTTAAACTCTGAATTAATAAACAAATAGCCTGAGCCCTTCAGTTTCGACGACTTTAAAGTTTTTATTTACCGATCATTTTTTAATATTCTCAAGCCGCCTACGCTAATATAAGTTATTTTATTTTTGTCGATTTCTTCTTTAGGAATAATGTTCCTTCCATCCACAATAGCTACTTCTTTTTTGCAATGCTTAAGAATAATGTCAGGTAGTATTTTTGTGTAAAGATCGTGGTCCGTAGCTACTATTACCAGGTCTTTTCCTTCTATAGCCTTTTCAATTTCTTTCATCAGAGGATATCTCGTTGGATTATCGTGGACATAT
Organism: Thermoproteota archaeon; assembly: GCA_029258915.1. Lineage (GTDB taxonomy): Archaea > Thermoproteota > Thermoprotei_A > EX4484-217-1 > EX4484-217-1 > EX4484-217-1. The sequence continues at coordinate 5,135 of JAPDJU010000007.1, read as the reverse complement.
GGGTCATGGATTACAATGTTTCTTATACCATAGGATTCTAAGTAGTTTACCAGGTCAACAACAGGTGTTAACCTGGTGTCCCCTATGTTCCCTCTGAAAGCTAACCCTAATATTGCTACTTTTGCTTCTTCGGGCTTAACATTAATCTTTTCTAGAGCTTTTAAAGCTAAATTTGCAACATATTCTGGCATAGACTCATTAATGATTCTTGCTAATCTTACTAGTTGAAGCTCTAAACCATGTTTGTAAGCAGCATGTAATATGAAATATGGGTATATTGGTATGCAGTATCCTCCAACACCAACTCCTGGTTTATGTAAATGACAATAGGGTTGACTGTTTGCTGCTCTTCTTATTTCTTCAAAGTCTATGTTTAATAGGTAAGCAAATTTAGCTAATTCGTTAGCTAATGCTATGTTTACGTCTCTATAAACTCCTTCTGCTATTTTTTCGAACTCTGCTGCTGTAGGTGTCGACAATGCTATAACTCCTTTCTTACAAACCACTTCGTATAAGGCTTTTACGGCTCTAAGGCTTCTAGGCCCTATACCGCTAACTATTTTCGGATAATTTTCCTCAATATCCTGTAACGCATGTCCCGCCATTGTTCTCTCAGGGCTGTAAGCTAAGCCAAAATCCTTTTCGACTTTTAAACCACTTACTTTTTCAAGTAACGGCTTTGCAATATTCACTGTTGTTCCTGGCGGCACCGTGGGCTCTATTATAACTAACTTTCCTTTATCTAATCCTTTACCTACAGTTTCTAATACGTTTATGAGAATAGATAAGTCGATAGGTTTACCTGTTTCTCTCCATTTTACACCTGTTGGAACAGCTATTATCACTACGTTAGCTTTTCGGACAGCATCTATTCCGTTGTTTGTAGCGTAGAATTTGCCTTCAGAAACATATTTTTTCACAATAGGTGTTAACGTTAGCTCATCTTTTACAGGGTTTTCTCCTCTGTTTATCGTTTTAACCGTTTTCTCTGTTTTAGCAACACCTATGACCTTGGCTCCTGCTCTAAGCCATGCACACGCTAAGGGTAAACCTACATGCCCTAAGCCGAAAACAGTGACTACTATATATCCTTTTTTAAGCAGATCTTTTATTTCATAATCTTCTAATGATAATAAGTCTATTTTACTAACCATGCTTTACACCTTAAACGCTATTACATGTAGAGTTCTTCACGTTTTTTAAGTTCTACGTGTTTAACCTCATAGTATGTTACATCTCCATGTTTATCAACTATTGCTATTATTGGCTCTTTATTTATTTTGAATGCCTCGTTAATCCATTTTAATAACTCATTCATTGTGAATTCTGCGCTTTCTTCACCAATAACATAGACTACTTTGTCAGAGGGCTCCCTTACTCCTTTGGTGTATAGAAACAGTACGTTTCTTCGAAATCCGGGTTTTACTATTCTTCCTCTTGATCTTAAATCCTGGTATACGGTAAACACTAGTGGTAGTTCTGGATTGTTTTCCTCTAATAGTTTAAAAAGCTGCGCTACGCTAAGTTCTCTTCCCTTATGTAATACTTTAATAGTTTTTCTAAAAGCTAAATAAACGGCTTCTACATCGCTTAATTCTAAGGTATCGCCTAGAATATAGCCGTAGCCTTCTCCATAGAGTTTTGATGCGTCCTTTCCCTTTACCAGTATTTTTCCTTCCTCCGCAATATTGGCTATAGGTGTTCCCATAATTAGCCCTTTTTCTATGCTCTCCTAATTGTTCTTCGAATGAACTTATTTATAGCTTTACACTACATAAGTTTACTAGCATTAGGTGAGGGCAGTGTTTATTGAAGGGGTTAAGGTAGAAATTGTTCCCCTAGAATTTAGAAATGGGAAAATAAGGTTCATTGATGTAACTAAGCTTCCTGAAGAACTTGTTTATGTTAAAACGGATAATGTTGAAAGGCTTGCCAAAGCTATTGAGAGAATGGAAATTAGAGGAGCTCCAGCTATAGGTGTAGCTGCTGCTTTAGGCTTAGCCATGGTTGCGTATAATAGTAAGGCGAAAACATATAGTAAATTAGCAAAAGAACTATATGATGCAGCTGAAAGACTGAGAAAAACAAGGCCTACAGCGTACAACTTATTTTGGGCTATAAATAGGATTATTAAAAAGTTTAATGAACTAAAAAATAAACCTCTTGACATTATCAAGAGCGAGATAGTTAGGGAAGCACTTAGCATGCAGTTAGAGGATATAAAAAATAATATCAGTATCGGTAAGCATGGTGCCAGCCTTCTGAAAGATGGTGACACTGTTTTAACACACTGCAATACAGGTTCATTAGCTACTGCAGGATATGGTACAGCTTTAGGTATTATACGGTATGCTTACCATGTTCAAAAGAAGAAAATCAAGGTCATAGCTACGGAAACAAGGCCGTTGCTTCAAGGTGCAAGATTAACAGCATGGGAATTGGTTCGTGAAAAAATACCTGCAACACTAGTAACAGACAATATGGTAGGCTATGTTATGAGTAAGGGCATGGTAACCAAAGTTATTGTTGGTGCTGATAGAATACTTTTAGATGGAAGAGTAGCAAACAAAATAGGCACATATAGTATTGCTGTTCTCGCTAAACACCATAACATACCGTTCTATATTGCTGCACCAACCTCAACTATAGACCCCAAAAGCAAGGAAATACCTATAGAACATAGAAAACCCGAAGAAGTAAAAACTGTTTTAGGCAAAATAGCTACTGCTCCTAGAGAAGTAGAAGCACTAAACCCTGCATTTGATATAACACCTCCAGAACTAATTACAGCAATAATTACAGAGAAGGGCATAGCACGTCCCCCCTACGATAAAAGCATTAGAAAAATGCTTGGTTTAAAATAATTTATGTGGAAGGATCTGGTGCCGCCGCCGGGATTTGAACCCGGGTCACGGGCTCGAAAGGCCCGCATACTTGGCCGGGCTATACTACGGCGGCTAGCATTAAAAGTCTAGTAAAAGTAAAGTTTTAAAGCTAACGGAAGGTACTAAGAAAAGTCAAGAATAAGAGCAGGCTGCTATCCTTTTAAAAAAATTTATTTACCAAATATAGAAAGTAACATAAGTAGACGCGGCGGTCGTCTAGCCTGGATTAGGACGCCGGCCTGCCAAAGTTTTATCACTGCAGAACGCCGGCAATCCCGGGTTCAAATCCCGGCCGCCGCACCATAAAAACATTATTATTTTACAAAGGCAGTTTTGAGAGGTCAGTATTTCCGGCTCTCAACATTGCTTGTTCTTGAGACCCTCTTTACATCATCCCTTAACTATTTTTAAGATAGTGGGTGCTTTAATTCTTTTCTTTACAGTATCATGCAGTTGAACCTGTAATCAAAGTTTCAAAACAATATATTACGTCATCTTCCCATATTCTATGTAGTTTAAAATGTTCATTAGGGTCTTTAGTTATGGTGTATATCCAGTAAAGCGTAAACACACCTAAAGTTAGTAAGGTCAACACTATATAGAGTACTGTGTTTCTTTTAGGTATAGTTTCGAACGATGCTTTTCTAGGAAGTTTCGTAGAACCAAGTTCTTTTAAAACTTGGCTAAGACTCTCAGCCATCATAGATTCTCTAAGCTCATGCTTGTAAAAGTCCCTATTTAAGAAGTGATATATGTAAAACATTAAGAAGCCAATTATGAACGTAAGAATAATCCATATAATAGCTGACCTCTCTGTTTCTTCAATCTCCATTTCCTTTATTATGCTTTCTAATGTAGCTAATCCAGCAGGTTTTTTATCCTTACTTATACTATTCAATAGATCTACCATTTCTCTGTAAAGTTTTCTTACTCGTTTAAAGTGATCATTTCTTCTGCTAATCCATTTATAGAGAACATAAATGTTAATTATTGCAGCTACAATTGTTGTTACTAAAAATGCTCCGAATCCTGAAGCAGCAATTGGTGACCTTATTAAGGATGGAGATATTGTAGGGCGAACATAGCCTAAGCCCATTGAAGCCAGTATCATGAATAACCAGGCGAAAAAACCTATTATAGCTAAAATAGCTGGTAGAAATGGTAACCATAGAGGCATAATGTAGTCTGTGTCTTTAGCTAAGTGCTTATAGTATTTTATCATATCCAGTTTTGCTCTAACATATTCATTCAATAGAGATCACTTTACTCTAATAAGTTATTATTTAATTCGTGGTATAGTTTACTTTATAACGTTTTCTATAAAATAGTATAGTGCAGTAGTCTTGAGTAAAACTTTAAGCCCTACAGTTCTCATTGTATATTTGGGTCTCGAGCGGCCGTCGTCTAGCCTGGATTAGGACGCCGGCCTTCCACGCCGGCAATCCCGGGTTCAAATCCCGGCGGCCGCACCAACAACTTCTCCTAAGGTTTAATACGATGTTAGTGAAATGTTTAAATATTAAGCTATACGTTGTATCATCAATTATATTGTTTCTTCTTATATTTCCATTGCTTACTTCAAGAAACTTTTACCTTTTAAGCATGGCCATGTCTTTCCTCATATTTATCATATTTTGTTTAGTTACGGCCTATAGTTTTACTAGCAAGTTTGGTAAAGATTTTTTATCCCTCATATTTTCTCTTACTACGGTTTTCATTATATTTCACTATTTACTACTCTTTTCAGCATTCCAGATAGGATACTTTAGCTTTTTCGTTGTGCAGACATGTAGTGGAAAATACTGTAGCGTAGCTCTCGATTGGGGGCAAATATTCTTAGTATTCATACTTGCATGTTTGGCTTTAACTCTCTACAATACTGTAAGAAAGGCTAAAAGAATATAAAATACCTTTAGAACAAACCATTATAGTGCCGCGGTAGTATAGCCAGGTCAAGTATGCGGGCCTCTCGAGCTAAACTAAACAAATCGCGGGTAGAGAAAGCCCGTGACCCGGGTTCAAATCCCGGCCGCGGCACCAAAAACACTATTGTTTTTAATTTTCTCTTGCTCATAATGTCATCTAATGTTGTTTGCTTGACATAGAATTTTAAGAGAAGTTATTGGTGCCGCCGCGGGGATTTGAACCCCGGACATCCCGGTCTTCAGCTTCGCCGGGAGGCTTATTCTCCCTCGGGCGCTCTCCCAGACTGAGCTACGGCGGCCTGTTCCACGTTAGTAGTACGGTTTT
>JAPDJU010000010.1 GCA_029258915.1 Thermoproteota archaeon | reverse complement strand
TGGTGCCGCCGCGGGGATTTGAACCCCGGACATCCCGGTCTTCAGCTTCGCCGGGAGGCTTATTCTCCCTCGGGCGCTCTCCCAGACTGAGCTACGGCGGCCTGTTCCACGTTAGTAGTACGGTTTTAGGTTTTAAATTTATTATCCCTTTATCCTCCTATTAACCTATTTAAACACCCATTTAGATTATGAATCGTGGGTGAATCAGTTTTGGAATTTAAGGTTAAAGATTTAAGTTTAGCGGGTAAAGGTAAGTTGCAAATAGAGTGGGCTAAAAAACATATGCCTGTCTTAAATTTAATATTGGAAAGGTTTAGGAAGGAAGAGCCGTTTAAAGGTGTAAAGATCAGCGCTTGCCTGCATGTAACTAAAGAAACCGCTGTTCTTATGGAGACGCTAAAAGCTGGCGGAGCCAGTATAACACTTGTTGCTAGTAACCCTTTATCCACTCAAGATGATGTTGCTGCAGCGCTTGTTAAAGAGGGTATACATGTTTACGCTTGGCGCGGAGAAACTGAGAAAGAATATATGATGAATTTAAGAGTGGCTGCTGAAAGTAATCCGGACCTCGTTTTAGACGATGGAGGCGACTTACATACGTTAATCCATGAAGAATACCCTGAACTAGCTAAGAACGTTATCGGAGGAACGGAGGAAACCACAACAGGGATTATTAGGTTAAAAGCAATGGCAAAGCAAGGTATTTTAAAATACCCTGTTATTGCAGTTAATAATGCATATACGAAATATCTTTTCGATAATAGGTATGGAACAGGGCAGAGCACAATAGACGGCATTCTAAGAGCTACTAACATTCTGCTAGCAGGCAAAACCGTTGTCATAGCTGGCTATGGTTGGGTCGGTAGAGGTATAGCGTTAAGAGCTAAGGGAATGGGGGCTAACGTTGTTATCACTGAAGTCAATCCTATTAAAGCATTAGAAGCCGTTATGGATGGCTTTAAAGTTATGCCTATGAGGAAAGCTGCTGAAATAGGCGATATTTTCGTAACAGCAACAGGTAACATTAACGTAATAGATAGAGAACATTTAGGAGTAATGAAGGATGGAGCTATATTGGCAAATGCAGGCCATTTTAACGTTGAAATAAACTTAAAGTCTCTTGAGGAATTAAGTATTTCCAAAAGAACCATTAGACCTAGTGTAATAGAATACGTATTAAAAAACGGTAAAAAACTATACCTGCTGGCTGAAGGAAGACTAGTAAACCTCGTAGCCGCTGAAGGACATCCAAGCGAAGTTATGGACATGAGTTTTGCTAATCAAGCTCTCTCAGCAAAGTATCTTATAGAAAACAGAGGCAAACTTAAACCATACCTATATAATGTACCGGAAGATATAGATACTGAAGTTGCAAAGCTAAAATTAAAAGCAATGAACATAGAAATAGATAAACTAACTAAAGAGCAAGAAGAATACTTAAAATCATGGCGTTGGGAATACTAAGAATTAAAGGTAACACTTAAAAGTTCAAACCAAAATTAAAATATTGACACCAGAACGGGCCCGTAGCTCAGCCAGGTAGAGCGCCCGGCTCATAACCGGGTGGTCGGGGGTTCAAATCCCCCCGGGCCCACTAAGAATTTCTAGTTTAAATAAGCCTGAACTATGTTTTTCTAAGTAGCTAAGCTTTATTATTTGCAGAGACGTTACTTTCTTGGTTATCAAATTGAAGTATGTTTTTGGACCTGTACCTTCACGTAGACTAGGAAGATCTTTAGGGGTAAATAATATACCTCCTAAATATTGCTCATATTCATGCATATATTGTCAACTGGGTAGAACACCTAATCTTATATGCGGCAGAAGAGAGTTCTATCCTTGGCGCGATGTAGTTAATGAAGTTATAAACTCCGTAAAAACCATAGGAGAAGAGAACATAGACTACATAACATTCGTGCCTGACGGGGAACCCATATTAGACATAAATTTAGGTTTAGAACTTAGCGGGATAAGGGAAAAGGTAAATAAGCCATTAGCGGTGCTAACAAACGGCTCTTTACTTTTTAAGGAGGATGTAAGACAGGATCTTTACAATGCAGATTTAGTTTCAATAAAAATAGATGCAGTAGAGGAAAACACGTATAGGAGAGTGAATAGGCCTCATCCCAGTCTTTATATTGAACGTTTCCTAGAAGGAGTGAAAAGTTTTACGAAAAATTATAAAGGCAAGGTAATAACAGAAACGATGCTCATAAAAAACGTAAATGACAGTATTGCTGAAATAGAGAAAGTAGCTAAGTTCATCAAAAGTATCAGACCCTATAAAGCATACATAGCAATACCTACAAGACCCCCAGCAGAAACATGGGTCCAACCTGCGAGCGAAGAAACTATATTAAAAGCATATAATATTTTCTGCGAGCATATAGGGCAAGAAAACGTAGAATTGCTCGTAGGATATGAGGGCCCATATTTTGAAGCTATTAAAGATCCTATTGAAAGCCTGCTAGCAATAACATCGGTTCATCCTCTCCGCCTCGATTACGCGTATGCTATGTTAGAAAAATATGGGTTAAATCCGGAAACAGTTTTAAGAAAACTCGCTTGTGAAAACAAAATAGTTATGTTAAAGTATAAAGATCAAAAATTCGTTATGAGAAAAATAATTAGTAGAAGCTAAGAGATCAGAATCGCAGGGCGTCAACATTACAGCTTCTGCGTCGGAAGTTTTCATCATCTAAGAAACTTAATATTAGACATTAGATATTAACTTTACCTAGAAATGAGTTAAAATTATTAATTATTTGTTTGAAACCTAGAGACTGGTACTAGTGGGCCCGTCGTCTAGCCCGGTTAGGATGCCGCCCTGACGAGGCGGTGGTCCGGGGTTCAAATCCCCGCGGGCCCACCAAATTTAAAGTACGTTTAAGCTTACTTCTATGTTTGTGTTGTTTATCTCGATTAGTGCATAGTATTTTCTCATAAGAGGCCCAGGGTTTAAAATTATTGTTTCACCTAATTTATCCACTCCTCTAGCTTCATGTATATGGCCGCATATGCATAGGTTTGGTTTGAAAAGTTCTATTACCTTTCTAATGCTAATACTTCCGACGTGTTGACCAAAATATGTTTTATCTAGTTTCGTATTATATGGAGGAGGATGGCTTACCAGAATCTTTAGCCCTTTAAACTTTTCCTTGCTTAATTTTTGAAATACATTAGATACTAGCTTCCAAAGTTCTTCTTCAGAATATTCTATTGGTGTGTTAAAGGGTGTGATGTTTGAACCCCCAATACCTACAAAAACTACTTCGTCTAAGATATAGTAGTCTCCATGAATGTTAACTGCATTATTTTCTTTTTTAACTTCAATAAGAGACGGGTCATCACAGTTTCCGGGAACAAATACTGTAATTTTCCTCCCTGATATGAGAGAAATAATTTCTAAAGCATAATCTGTGCTTTCAAAGTAGGTTACATCTCCTGCAATAACTGCTACGTCAACTTCATCTAGAATATTCGTTAGTTTTCTTACGTAACCTATTCTACTATGAATATCTGTTATTGCTAAAATCTTCATGGAACATCTCCTTGGTTAATTTAAAAACTAAAACAGCATTAACCTAGTCTCTCTATTATATTTTCACGTTATTCTGAATTCTCTAAAAGCTTCCTCTCTTATCTTAATGTACTTCATGTATTTTTCATCTGATACTACAATTGAAAACACTTCACTTCTATTACTTAAATCAACTAGTATGTCTGGAACACCTGCCCCATGAATTAAACTACTTCTAACCCTTCTTTCCAAAGTAATTATTCCCATTTTCTCAAGTTCCTCAACAGCTTTCAGCGCTTTGTTAAAATCTAGCTCACCTTTCTCACCTATTGTTCTTCTAAAAGCATTAACTTCACCGACTATTTCAGATAACCATAATTTACCGTAGGTTAAACATAGAATTCTAATTATGTCAGCCATTGCCTTATATATTTCTGAAACATCTTCTCTATCAAATACTTCTCTAACCTTGCTCATACAAAAACACCTAGGTAAAGAAGTGTAAAATTGGTTTATAAATAGACATGAAACTGTATTAATAGTTAACAATTATTCCTCTTAAATCATAAAAAGTATTCTTTGTTATCTTAACTTGAACCCATGATCCAAGCTTTATATTTGAATCATTAATGACTATGGGGTAGTAATTTATCGTTCTAGCTATAACTGTTAAGTCTTTACCTTCCTCCGTAGTAAGAGCTTTAACTGTTCTTCCAACGTACTTACTATGTTTTTCAAAAGCAACTTTTTCCATTAATTCAATTATTCTTTTAAGTCTTTGTTTCTTTACATGGCTTGGAACCTGCTTCATAGATGCTGATAGCGTGTGAGGTCTTAAACTATAAGCAGCTATATGGATTCTGTCAAATTTTAATTCCTTAATTACTTTCAAAGTATTTTCGAAAGCCTCTTCATCTTCTCCAGGATGCCCTACTATTATATCTGTTGTTACATTTATGTTAGGTATCTTTCTTCTGAACTTGTAAACTATCTCTTTAAACTCTTCTATAGTGTATGGTCTATTCATTATTTTAAGTACTCTATTGTCACCGCTTTGTAATGGTATGTGAAGGAATTTGAATATTTTAGGGTGTTTATATGATTCTATGAGTTCGTCGAGGATTTCATATGCTAGGTTGGGATTCATCATACCCACACGTACCATAAAGTCTCCTTCTACTTCAACAACCTTATTTAATAGGTCTGGAAGCCTTATCCCCAGATCTAATCCGTAAGCTGCTGTATCTTGTGCTGTTAGATCAATTTCTACAATTCCTTTGCTTACTGCTTCTTTAATCCTTCCAATAATTAGCCTTGGAGGGTAGCTTCTAAGTTTTCCTCGAGCAAGTCTTACTATGCAGTAGCTACATTTACCTACACATCCTTCAGCTATAGGTATTGCAGCGATGACCTTCTCTACAAGCATAGGCACGATATCTGTTCTTCTTTCCCCACTTAAGAATACCATTCTTTTAGATGACTTAGCAATTTCAAGTATTTTATTGTAGTTTTGAGGAGATACCATACTTGCTTCAGGAGCGTAACGTACTATGAGGTATGGCTGAGCTTTAGGCATGCATCCAGCTACTACGAGTTTTGCTTTATTTTTTAGAGCTATTTTTCTTAACTCGGAAATTCTCTTAACCATTTTATTTTCCGTTTCCTTTCTAACAGTACATGTGTTAACTATGATAATGCTTGCTTTCTCAGGTTCCTCTACTACTTCGTAGCCTTCTTTAACCAGTAAACTAAGCATGTAGTGTCCATCAGCTTTATTCAAGGGGCACCCGTAGTTTTCTATGTATACTCTCATTTCCCTATCCCGAAAATTTTTTAGATACACTTACCCCCTTAAAGTTGAGGTTACAGTAGTAGGGATATATAAAGGTGTCAGCTGTGGAAACACTAGATTACAATTACCTGCTTGAAAGAGCATATTCTATGCTGCCTAAAAGGACAAGTAAAGCCCATAGATTCGTACTGCCTAAGGTAAATGCTGTTACTATAGGCTCATACACGACAATAAGGAATTTTAAAGACATTTACGATACTTTACGTAGAAACCCTAAGCATCTCTCACGTTTCCTACTTAGGAAAATAGGTGTTGCCGGCTCTATAGATGAGTCTTCAGGATCACTAACATTACATGGAAGAGTTTCTGCGCCAACATTAAATAGGCTTTTAGAAATATATGTTAAAAAATATGTTGTTTGCCCTACATGTGGATCTTGGGATACTATGTTAGAAAGAAAGGGCAGAGTATGGCTTCTTAGATGCGAAGCCTGCGGAGCAGAAACATCTGTTGAGCCTGTTTAAAATGTGTAATGAAGCGTTAGTATATGTTAAGGTGTTCATTGTTAATAGGGAAGTGCTTGTTGCAGCTTGCGATAGGGAAGTTTTAGGTAAGGTGTTTAGGGAAGGAAACATAGTCTTAAATGTTAGTGAAGAATTTTATAAAGGAGAACTTGTTACCTTAACTGAGGCATTAAATGTTATAAAGAAAGCTACAATAGCTAATCTCGTCGGCAGAAACATAATTTCTAAAGCTATAGAGAAGGGCTTAGTACACCCTGAAGCAGTAATATATGTTGACAAAGTTCCTCACGCACAAATAGTCAAAATGATATAAAGTTTCAAAGAAAGAGAAGATATCGAAATAGAAGACAACTATATTTATGAACACTGCAAATAAGGGGATAGACATATATGTCAAGATTTTGCGCTAAATGCGGTAAAGTAGAAAATGGTTCCATGCCTTTCATAGGTAATTTATGTGCTAAATGTTTTCTCGAAGAGTACAGCGTATTAGAAATCCCTAAGGAAATAACATTACATTTATGCAGTAGATGCTTATCTTATAAGTTTAAAGGTAAATGGTTTCCACCGAAATCGTATATGTTAAAAAATGTTGTTTTTGAAGTTTTAGAAAAAGAACTTAGCCAAAAAATTAGGCTTACAGTTAAGGAACTGGATGTATATTATAGTCTAACTTTACCTGAAAAGATAGGCCCACGTTTCACATTAACGTTAAAAGCGCTAGTTAAAGCTGGTAGGTATAGTACTGTTCAGAAACAGAATATTACGGTAAATGTATCTTATGAATTATGTCCTAATTGTTCCATGAAAATTTCAAAAACATATAAAGCATTAGTACAGGTAAGGTCTGCTAAAACACATCTGTCGCAAAGGGAAAAGATTCTTATCAGCAAGATTCTAAAAGAGATTGGAGAGAAAAACATAGTTGAGATCGTAGAGCTTAAAGAAGGTTTAGACATTAAAACAACGGATATTACAACAGCTCGAAAAATAGCACTAAAAATAAAACATAAAACAGGAGCAACAATACGTGAAACCCACGAAGATATTAGGAGAACCAGAGAAGGTAGGAGAACCTCGAAGCTCATAATTACTGTTAGGTTACCGGAATTTCTTGAAAATGACATTATTATATTTGAGAATGAAGTATATAGAATAGTTAAGGTAAGCAATACTTATGTAACATTGGTTAATGAAAGAAGCGGCGAGAAAAGAACACTACCAGTAGGGGTTTTATGGGGAAGTAAGTTTAAGAAGCTAACAAATGAATATCCTTCAGCAAAACTTATTGTAATAGGTATAAGCGACACCAAGGTTTATACTGTAAGAGTTGATAAAGAATATGAAATGTACGAAATACCTGTAGCTAAAATCCCTTACAGTGTAAAGGTGGGCGAAGAATTAAAAGCAATAATTATTAACGGTAAACCTTATGTTTTAGGAAAAATATAGAGAAACAAGCATAATACCGGTGATAAACGGGTGCCTAAAAGAAAAATAAGAGAGGAAAAACCAAAAGAACCACCTATACCTGGTGAAGGAGAGACCATAGGTGTTGTAGAAAAGCTTCTAGGGCATGATAAAGCGAGGGTTAAATGTTTTGATGGTAGGGTAAGACTTTGTAGAATACCTGGACGTATGAAGAAAAGGGTTTGGATTAGAGAAGGTGACTACGTGTTAGTCTCAATATGGGATTTTCAACCTGAGAAAAGAGGCGATATAGTTTATAGGTATTTAAGAGATGAAGTAAGAAAACTTGCAGCAAAAGGAGTAATTACGATGGAGGAGCTTAGCGAAGAATAGTGAAGGTGAATAAAATATCGTTAGGAAGAAAAAAGAGAAAAGAATAAAAGATAAAGACTACTATGAAGTTGTTGAAGAGGTTTTCGATACCCCTACTCTTCTAGCCTTATACTACATTATTAGAAGAGGATATATTGACAAAGTGTACGGCGTTGTTAGCGCTGGCAAAGAAGCAAGAATATATTGGGCTAAGAATAAAAAGGGAGAAGATGTAGCAGTCAAAATATATTTGACAACAACAGCTGAGTTTAGAAAAAGCATTAAGCAATACATCATAGGTGACCCACGATTCGAAAATATTAGTGGTGATTTAAGAAAACTTATACTGAAATGGGTTCAAAAAGAATTTAAAAACTTAAAAAGAATGTACAACGTTGGAATAAGGGTTCCTAAACCATATTATGCATATAGAAATATTTTAGTTATGGAATTTATAGGAGAAAATGGTATTCGAGCTCCGCTTCTAAAAGAAGTTAGACTTACGGAAGAAGAATATGTCGAAATATACGAGAAAATAGTTCACTACTTAAAACTCATGTATAATAAAGCTAAACTTGTTCACGCGGATTTAAGTGAATATAACATTATGCTGTATGATGAAGAACCCGTAATAATAGATGTCAGTCAAGCAGTAACCTTAGAACATCCCATGGCAATGTATTTTTTAATAAGGGACATAAAAAACATTATTAGGTATTTTAGAGAAGAAGCTGGAATAGAAACCCACGGATTCGATGAATTATTAGAAGAAATTACAGGTAGGAGGTTAAAATAATGAGCACGGTAAAACCTAAGGTAACTAAGATCTATACTAAAATTCCATTAGAGAGGATAGGTGTGCTTATAGGCAAGCAAGGTGAGATAAAGAGAGCACTGATGAGAAGGACTAGGACAAGGATAACCATAGATAGTGTTAATGGAACAGTAATAATAGAGCCTGAGGGGGCCAATGTAAACCCGGTTAACCTATTAAAAGCTAAAGATTTCGTTTTAGCAGTAGCCTACGGTTTCAGTCCTGAAAGAGCTTTTAGAGTTCTCGAAGAAGACCAAGTATTGATAGTTATAGACTTAAAAAATTATGTTGGAGACAAACCTAATCATATAGCTAGAATAAAGGCAAGAATAATAGGTGAGCATGGTAAAGCAAGAAGAACTTTAGAGGAAATGACTGGAACCTATATCTCAGTAAAGGAATCATTTGTAGCAATAATAGGCAGCTACGAGCATGCAAACGTAGCTAGAGAGGCCATCGAAATGTTAATTAGAGGCCAAAGACATTCATCAGTTTATAGATTCTTAGAAAGAGCAATGAGAGAGATTAAGAGAAGAGAAACTTTAAAACTTTGGAAATCATTCAAACCCCCTATAAAATAGGATTACCATTCAACATGAGATTAATCTTTAAAAACCTAACTATAAGTATACTATAATAGTGACGCAAACGAGGCCGCCGTAGCTCAGTCCGGAAGAGCGCCGGACTGTGGATCCGGAGGTCCCGGGTTCAAATCCCGGCGGCGGTCCCACCTTCCATATTTA
>JAPDJU010000014.1 GCA_029258915.1 Thermoproteota archaeon | reverse complement strand
GCTGCTAAAGGTCTCTAGCAGCTATTTCAGTAAATCTCTTAATAGCAGCTTTAAGAGTGTAGGGTAATCCTGGTACTTCTGGTTCTAAGAAACCCTTAACTACCATTGCTATTGCTTCTTCTTCGGTGAAACCTCTACTCATAAGGTATGCTAATTCGTTAATGTTTATTCTGCCTATAGCAGCTTCATGAGTTAACTCAGCATTTTTAACTTTAGTTTTAAGTTCAGGTATTGTACTTATAGATGATTTATTTGAAAGCATTAAACCTCTACATTCATAATGTCCTTTAACATTTTCTGCTTCTGCAATAATAAGCCCCCTAGAAATTATGGTTGACGAGCCTGAAGCTACAACTTTGGAACTTATTTGAGCTGAAGTCTTAGATGCTCTAAGTATAGCCTTAGCACCTAAATCATAGAATGATCTGCCTATACCATATATTAAAGTGTTAAATGTTGCAGAGGCTTTTTCACCTTTAAGAATAACTGAGGGAAACATTTGAACAGTAGATACTGGTCTTAAACTAATATAGTTACTTATGAAAACTCCTCCTTCATCTACTATTGCTCCTGACCTAGGTCTCACATCAACTATAGGTCCCCATGAATGAATCATAGTGAATGTTAATTTAGCGTTCTTACCAACATAGAACTCTGAAATACCTAAATGTGCTCCTTTATGAACTCCAACCGTACATCCTGTTATTAAGTTTAATTCAGCACCATCCTCTACAACAATAATGTTATGAGGTGTTTGCAGGAAAGACTCTGTAGCCAGGTATAAGCATGCTTGTACAGGTTTCTTAACCTTACAGTTTCTTTCGACAACAATTACATATCCTCCCTTGCCGTAAAGCTCAACAAAAGCCGTAAACATATCGGTTTCTACGCTTAAAGCTCTCCAATAATATTTTTCAAGCCATTCTTCACCGAATCTTTCTTTAGCTTCTTCAAGACTTAAGATTTTAACACAAGAAACACCAGTAAGGGTTTTAATTGTTTTTTCGTCAAATTGGAGAAATGTACCAGCTCTATAGGCTCCTTTAACATCAACACCGACACTTAGCATTCTTTTTAAGACTTCAGGGTTCTCTAGAAGCTCTTGAATACTTTTAATTTTAGATGTAATTCTAAATTTACCCACGTCGATAGGTGGTCCATATGCTGGAAGCTTATTTAAAGCTCTTTTTGCAAGTTCTTTAACCTTTTCAGACCATTTCATAGAGAAGCACCCTAAGCTAAATATTTGAAGTATTTGTAGCCTTTTTCCTCAACAACCTTAAACACGGAATGAGGTTCTCCACTGTAAACAATTCTACCTGAAATCATAACATAAGCTACATGTATTTTATTTAAATATTCTAAAATATGTCTTCTATGCGTAACTAAGAGAATAGATCTTCCGCGATAAATGAACTTATTTATTTTATCAGCTATGAGTTTTAAAGAGTCGACATCAATACCTGAATCAGGTTCATCAAGAAGTAGAATCTTAGGATTAATTATTTCAGCTTGTAAAAGTTCTAATCTTTTCCTTTCTCCACCCGAAAACCCAACATTAATTTCCCTAGACAGATGCTCTTTCGTAAACCCGTAATCTTCAAGCAATTGATAAATATCGCCTTTAAACCCGTATTTCCTTGATAAATGTTGTAGGAAAAGTCTTAAAGTAACACCTCTAATTTCAGGGGGATTCTGATATGCAAGAAATATTCCTTTAATTGCCCTTTCAAAAGGAGACGCATAGGTTACATCCTCATTTTCAAACAATATTTTCCCTGAAATGACCTTGTAGAAAGGTGTGCCAGCAATAGCATTTAATAACGTTGACTTACCAGCAGCATTTGGACCTAGTAAAACATGTAATTCACTCTTTTCTAAACTAAGGGACACATCGTGGACTATGGGCTTACTATGTTCAGCAGTTACGGTCACTTTATATAGTCTTAACATTGCCTATGCACACCGTACCTTAGGTAATATGAGAGTTAGAACGTACTTTTAAAGCTATATGGGTTAGCCGTATATTGTAAGAACTGTCAGATACGACCGCATTCTTCACCTATCCGTTAAGCCCACCATTCATCATCTAAATGGAGATTAGCATTAGCCAACTTATAAATGTTATTAACTATAATGAACATTTTTGAGTCAAGATTAATGTAACTGTTATAAGCAACTAACTAGAATAGCTTAATTAGAATAGTAGGGTAGTAAAACTATGGTTAGAAGAAAGAAAATTAAAATAGACTTTGAAGAAGCGAAAAAAGATCCCTACAAAGTACTATTTGCTATTTTAAGAAAGCAGAAATATCACATTGTAGGTCATCACAGTGCTGTTAAGAAATGCCACTGGACACATGCAGCACTAACTGAAGGTAGGTTCTGCTATAAATGTAAGTTTTATGGTATTGAAACCCATAGATGTGTTCAAATGAGTCCTTCTGTTCTATGGTGTTGGAACTCTTGTATACACTGTTGGAGACTTAGACCTAAAGATATAGGTATTGAATGGGATCAGACAAAATTACCGACAGTAGATGATCCTAAGCTCATTGTTGAGGGGGCTCTTAGAGAGCAGAGGAGAATACTTTCAGGTTATAAAGGTAATCCTAAAGTTAATAGAAAACTTCTAGAGGAAGCTTTAAACCCTAAGCATGTAGCTATAAGCCTTACAGGAGAACCATCACTATATCCTAGGCTTAGCGAATTAATTCAGCTATTTCATAGAAAGGGATTAACAACGTTCCTTGTAACTAGAGCTATAAGACCAGATATCCTGGCTAATTTAGATGAAGAACCTAGTCAATTATATGTCTCTTTTGAAGCATGGAATAAGGAGATGTATTATAAACTCAATACACCTTTAGCTCCAAGATTATGGGAACTATCAGTAAAAACATTAGAAATACTCCCAAGTTTCACATGTCCAACAGTTATGAGAATAACAGTAATGAAAGGAATAAACATGAGCGAAAAGGATGCCGAAGGGTTTGCAAAGTTAATTGAATTAGCACAGCCAACATATGTTGAAGTTAAAGCATATATGCATGTTGGAGCATCAACTAAAAGATTACCTAGAGAAACTATGCCTAAACACGTTGAAGTAAAGGAATTTGCCAAACTAATATCGGGGAAAACGAGCTACCCGATAGTTTCAGAAAGTATACCAAGTAGAGTTATTCTTCTAAGTAGATTAAAGAAACCAATAAGGCTTGGTAAAGGATGTCCTGAAGGATGGAGAACACCAGATATAGGTGGGGAAGAAAGCGGCGAATACGGGAAGTATGCTTCAGAAATATAATCCATAGATGAGTTTCTGAAGTATAAATCTGGTCAAACAATAATATAACCATAATTTCCACTATAATCTGTGCTAAATATTCCCTTATAAACAGCGCATATAAGATATGGAAGGACTATAGTTTAACTAATGATATGCATTACATATGTTTGCTTAGATACGCTGTTGACTTTTGAAATTATGTTTAAACATACATGTAAAGAATTCATTGAAGTTCGATTCAAAGACATAGTTTCCATGAATGAAGTAATACTTATCCTAAGTAAGTAACTATTTTGTTTAGGGAATATTTTTACACGGTGTTTTCTCCTTTGGAAAATTTTTAATATAAAAAGTTATAGTATTTATTTCAATACTACAACCTATGGTAGATTTTATGCGTCATGAGCGAAAAAGAGTCATAATAATGGGAGCTGGAGGCAGAGATTTCCACAATTTTAATGCGTTCTTTAGAGACAACGAGGAATATGAGGTTATTGCTTTTACAGCATCTCAAATACCTGGAATAGAGAACAGGGTTTATCCACCAGAACTTGCTGGAAAACTTTACCCTAATGGTATTCCAATACATTCTGAGGAAAAACTGCTTGAACTCGTGAAGAAGTATAACGTAGACTACGTTGTTTTATCGTATAGTGATTTAACACATGAAGATGTAGGCCACATATATTCTAAGGTATTAGCAGCTGGTGCAAACTTCCTAATTTTAGGACCTGAAGTAACAATGTTAAAATCTAAAAAACCCGTTATTGCTGTAACAGCAGTACGTACAGGTTCAGGTAAAAGTTCTGTAAGTAGGAAAATAGCGAGAATACTTAAAGAGAAAAATGTTAAAATTGCTGTTGTAAGGCATCCCATGGTATATGGTGATTTCTTAAAACAGAGAGTTCAAATTATAAGAACATATAGTGACCTGAACAAATATGAATGCACTTTTGAAGAACGTGAGGAATATGAACACTACATTGAAATGGGGTTAACGGTTTATGCAGGTATAGATTACGGTGAATTATTAAAAATTGTGGAAGAAGGTGTAGATATAATACTTTGGGATGGTGGAAATAATGATCTACCATTCTACAAGCCTGATCTACACATAGTTGTAGCTGATGCTTTAAGACCCGGTCAAGAAATATTGACATTTCCCGGGGAAGTGAATGCAAGAATGGCACATGTAGTAGTAATTAATAAAGTAACTGAAGAAGTGGATGAAAATGTAAGAAAGATTGAAGAAAATATTAGGAAAATAAATCCTAATGCTACAATAATTAGAGCTTCCTCCGAAATCTACGTGGATGAACCTGAACTCATTAAAGGCAGAAAAGCAGTTATCGTTGAAGACGGCCCAACAGTAACTCATGGAGGACTAAGCTACGGTGCAGGATATGTGGCAGCTAAAAAATATGGAGCAGAAATAGTTGATCCAAGACCATATGCAGTAGGCTACTTGAAATTAATTTATAAGAAATATCCTCATTTGGAATACGTAGTTCCAACTCTAGGATACAGTCTACAGCAGATAAGAGATTTCGAAGAAACATTAAACAAAATACCTGCAGATGTAATAATATCGGGTACACCCTTTAACATGTTAAACATGGTTAAAGTGAATAAGCCGGTGGTTCATATAAGATATGAGGTAAAGGAACTAAACAGACCAACTATAAACGAAATAGTCGAAGAATTTCTAAGTAAAAATAAGGAAATAGATTAGCCTACTACTTTTTAACATAAGATTATTTAACTACTAACACTACCTAGAATTTTTGGTAGAAATCTAATTACATTGCATTATTGGTGGATAGTGTCTTTGCTGAAGGAAAACTGGTTAACAATTGCACTGTTGATAGCATACTTGGCCATAGTTCTAAGTATTTTCTTTCAAATACCTCAATTATTCACTTTAACAGTAATCGTATGTTCTTTAATACTATTCTATACTACATTAAAAGCTGAACGATTTAATCCATTAGTGACCATACTGGGAATATTAACCATATGTTTATGGTTAAGAATATTTCCATATACTTTCAGTATACCTTTAGGAGTTGATCCTATAAGAGATATAATTTATGCATATCGTGTTATCCAAGAAGGAACACTTATCTATAATATGCCACGGTTTGTGAGTTATTATCAATATTTTCCTGCCACCCAAATAATACCAGCTATTAATGCTATTGTTTCAGGCCTCGATATAGCTTACTCACACTATCTAACACTAAGTATTCTCTTATCCTTAGGAATAATACCGTTAATAATTACATTGAGAAATATTGTTGAAGCCTATACAAAACAGTTATTAATAGTAGGTACTCTTTATGCAACAATACCAGCTATCGCTACATGGGGATATTGGGTAATTCCAATGTCTTTCTCGATGCTTCTATCAGCATTTTCAATAATGCTATTTGCAAAGTATTTTAGAAGTCGTAAATTAGAGTTTATGGTTTTAAGCTTAGTATTCAGCATGCTAACTGTTATGGTACATGCTGTTGTAGGTGCAATATTGATAGGGTTTTACATTATTGCCTTGATAATGTATTATTTATGTTACAGGAAAAGTACGACCTTACGGTATAGTTCATTAAAACACTTTGTAACATATGATACTACATTAACCACTTACACAATATTTTACTGGTATTTTACTGATTTCACAGACCTGCTGTTAAAACAAATGAATAGAATGTATGTAAATATGGTTCAATCTTTAAGTAAGCTTTTTAAGCCTTCTATTGAAGCTACACGTTCTGTAATAATACCTACAACACCTAAAGTTGAGAAAGTTGTAGAATACCCTCAAGTAATAAAGTATTTACCGGCACAACACCCTCTATTCTACATTTTCCCCAGGTGGATTTGGTCTACTCTATTAATCCTAATACCTATACTTTTATTTTTAATATGTAAAGTCTGGAAAATTAAAGTTAATACTTTCTTAAAATCCTTAGGAATATATGCCATACTAATGTTAATGTTTACAGTGTTTTCTCTATATTTTAACCTTATATGGAAAGCTGATAGATACATTGCATCACCAACAACCATATATGCTATAGTGTTTATTACAGCATTACTTACTTCTATAATTAAACATAGATTGAATGTTAAAGTAAAATACTTAGTAGTATTTTTGGTAGTCACCTTGGTAATCACATCTATACTTGATCCCAGGGTTTCATTCTATACAAACCCTATTGAAGGTGACAGGGTAACATTTAAGGTTAATGAAAGAGCTGCTTCAAGTTTTCTGGTTTCAATGCATGATTCAGGATATATTGTTTCAGACTATAACTTAATGACAATGTACCTATATTATTTAATTACTAAGAATAATAGATTAGATTTGAATATAGCGTTTAGCCCTATATATCACTGTTTAGGAAAGAAAAGGTGGAATAAAGACTGGATATTTTTACTTAGAAAATACAGTATCGAGAGCTACTATATATGGGATTTAAACTTTAAAAGGGATCCCAAAATACTTAACAAGGCTTTTTACTTAGCAAATCTAGTTTACGTTAATGGTGGTTCCTTTATTTTCAAGAGCATTACCGTAAAAGAGTAGTTAAGTATTTGAGTGAAGAATTCTAATCAAATATCAGATATTAGAAACTTAGTAAACCCCGTTTCATGAGTCGGTGCATGTAATGGTTAAAGTAGTTACATGTATACCAGCGTACAATGAGGAAAAAACTATAGCCAGGGTTGTTATTGAAGCACAAAAATACAGTGATGTTATTATAGTTTGCGATGACGGTTCAACAGATTATACAGGTACGATAGCCGAAAAATTAGGGGCTATTGTAATTAAACATAAGAAAAATAAAGGCTATGGTGCAGCACTTAAATCACTATTTACTAAAGCACTAGAGTTTTCTCCTGAAATAGTGGTTACTATAGATGCCGATTTACAACATAATCCAAAGTACATACCTTTACTTGTAAAGCTTCTTAAAGAACATGATGCAGATATTGCTATAGCTTCAAGAGCCAAGGGTGATGAAACACCAACATATAGAAGGTTAGCTGTAAAAGTATTTTCTAAAATGCTAGGCAGTAGGATAAGGGATGTTCAAAGCGGATTTAGAGCATATAAAGCATCAATACTGAAAACAATCATACCTAAAGAACACGGTATGGAGGCAAGTGTTGAAATATTAAGTAAAGCTTTAGATAAGGGATATAAGATAATTGAAATACCTATACCATTCAAGTATAAAGGCTTAGAAACATCAACAATAAATCCTATAGTTCATGGATATAACATTGTAAGTGAAATTCTGAAAAATAAAGTTCTGAAAAAACCGCTTACATACCTTGGAATTCCAGGAGTAGTTTTCATAGTTTTAGGTCTAATGTCCGGATTATGGGTTGTTAAAAGATATATTGAAATAAGACAGCTAGCTGTAGGAACAGCGATTATAACGGCAATCTTACTAATAGGTGGACTATTATTAATATTAGCTGCAATACATATCTTCACGCTCAAAGAATATATTAAGCTAAGCAGGGAACGATGAAAACCATGAAACTAAGCTTACACTGCGAGGACGCAGTAAACGTCATAGGGTTAACGCTTGTTTTAACGATAATTATATCGGCAATAGAATTTGCCGTCATAAATAAGGTAAGCTATACATCACTTATTACGGGTTTAACATTGTCTATCATAATAACTTACTATGTTAGGAAACATTATGGAAAACACGGAGTAAGCAATTATAGTAAATTGGGTTTAGTACTAGTCTTAATATATGTGTTAATAATAGTTTCAACGTACTATGTGTATCCAATATTCCCGGCGAATAGAAGCGGAGATTTTCTAGTTTACATTAAGGATTCTCTTAAGTTCGCTACCGGAGAAGCAACATTAAAAGACTTGGTGACACTGCATCCAGCAATATATCTTCTTTTAGGAACAATATTATCATTGAATATTTTAAACCCATTAGTGCTTACAAGGTTTTTTATGCTAATACTAACAATGTTAAGTATTTTTCTGATTTATGAGGTTTCTATGAAATTTTATGGTAAATTTGCAGGTGAATTAGCGTTACTACTATCTATCTTCATCAATATATTTTGGTACTATACGGTAATAATTACAGGTCTTTATGCAAATTTCTTAGGTTTAATGATGGCACTATATCTTCTTTATTTAATATCAAGATACGTTAAAGACAATAATAGAGTGTATTTAATATTGGCTATACCAACAACCTTAGTAATGCTTATGTCCCATGAAACAACATTTGCAGTACTATTAGCATTATGGTTATCATCAATTCATCATAGTATAGTGAAAAAGAATTTAACATTAATTAAAACATCAGCAATACTGTCAGCGCCACTAATTTTAATTCCTATACTGATACCTGCGAGTTTAAAATTCATTTTAAATTTCATTGAAAACTACATTTTAAAGTTCAAGGTAATGCAAATTAGAGTTCTACTAATATCACCTGTAAACCCTATATATAATATATTAAAGACAATATCGCCACTGCTCGCAAACACGTATGCCTCTATTGGAATATCAGGGCTAACACTTACCCTAGCATGTATGATCTCAGGTATAGTACTGACATTAAAGAAGCAAAGTGGACTTCAACTGATTCCATGGTATTGGCTAATAATTCTCTGGATCACATCATACTTTACGACAGAATTTTGGAGACTAGCACTAAATGCAACAATACCAGTAATACTGTTTGCATCATTAATAAGCAAACAAGTACTATTAAAAATAAACATCGGCATAGACAAACTTAATTTAAAAGAACATGTTAGGAAAATCTTAAAATACGAACTAGTAGCATTCACTATAATACTATTATTTATTACGAGCAACATAACATTAGCATTAATATACAACTATTCAAGAATACGTGAAACCCATGAACTACAATACGGGGTCATAGAAGCCATGCAATGGATAAAAGAAAACACTCCAGAAAACGCGAAAATAATAAGCATAGCAAGATGGCACTTCATGTACGCACCATACATAATAAACAGAAAACATATAGGAGATTACGCATTAGGACCCTGTCAGCTCCGAAAATATGTAAGAACCATAGACAATAAGACCTACATTGTCATATGGAATAAAATACATAACGAGACAATATACTATGTCAGCCTATATGAAAATGACTCTTCATTCAAAAAATTATGGTATAACGATGTAATTACGATATTTACAGCTAGTAAGGGATAAAAATTATTTTTACTACTGGTTCTAATACACTTTTAGCTAGTTGTAAATGTTGAAGCTGCCTCAACACCATTAGTTGTAACAACTTTAACAATATATGTACCATCTAGACCTGATGCAGTCATAGTTATTCGTGCTACCTGGTCTACATTTATTTGTTGACTTATATCTGTTGTAGCTTCTACATTACCTGTCTCTGCATCTATTACGTAAACATAGTCTATTGTTACACTCACGTCTCCTACGTTTCTTACGTATATCGTTAAAGTGGAGTCACTGTAGCTTATGGCTTCTACTTTTACTCTTTCTCTTAGCTCTGGTGTTCCTGATGATGTTACTGATGTTGCGTATCCTGTTACCCATACGTAGACTAGGACGGCTGTTGCTACTGCTATTAGTATTAGTAGTAAGGTTGCAATTACTGGTGAAACAGCTTTATTTTTTCTCATAATTGTTCCACCTTAAACTTGCATCTAATAGGGGGCTTTTAAGTCATTATTTATGATGTTGCTAGTTATATTTAAGTTTTTAATTGTGAGAATATTAACAATAGTATAACGTATGTAACACCGGTGGACAGTTGATTTTGGAAATGGTTTCAGAAAATGTTGCTATTATGCTTTACTATCGTAGGGATTGTAAGTATAGTGTTTATTCTTTAGTATCTACTTTAGAATCTAAGGTTAAAGACGTTGACGTTTATATTGCTGATGGGAAAACTTTCTTTAAAGTCTTTAGTAATGTTGTCGGCAAGTATAGGTGGGTTATTGTTGGTTTTAGTTTTATGACCACTATGCTTCCGAGTCTCCTAAATTTCTTTAGAAACGTTTTTAGATTTAAAAGAAGTAACACTATTTTCATTGCTGGCGGTTCTCATCCATCGGGTGATCCTGTCGGTACTTTAGATTTAGGTTTTGACTATGTTTTTGTTGGGGAAGCTGAACATTCTATCGTAGACTTCGTTAACTCATTAGTTAAAGGTGGCGATGTGTTTAAGGTTAAAGGTATTGTTTATAGGGATGAAAGCGGTGAATACGTTTTTACGGGTAAACCTAAACTAGTAGAGCTAGATGGTTACCCTGCTTTTCCCTATTGGAGAAGAATGTTTAACCCTATAGAGATCAGTAGAGGTTGTCCTTTCCGCTGCACGTACTGCCAAGTACCTTTCCTTCATGGATTCTATATGAGACATAGGAGTATAGACAATATTTTACATTACGTTAGAGTATTTTGGGGTAAAGGGCTTAGAGATTTAAGATTTATTTCACCAAACAGTTTAGCTTACGGAACACCTTATGGGAGTAAGCCATCACCTGAAATACTTGATGAATTGCTTTCCAAGCTTAGAACAATCGCTAATAGCTATGGTGGTAGGGTTTTCTACGGTACTTTCCCTAGTGAAGTTAGACCAGACTTTGTAAATGAAGACACCGCTATGATTCTTAAGAAACATGTTAGCAATAAAAAGGTTATTATTGGAGCTCAGTCAGGCAGTGATAGAATGCTTAAATTTTTGAATAGAGGCCATACAGTTGAAGAAGTATTAAATGCTGTAGAAATACTTAGCAAATATGGTTTCCAAGTTGATGTAGATTTTATTTTTGGGTTACCAGGCGAGACTGGAGAGGATATTGAGGAAACAATTAAGGTTATGGAGAAAATAGTCAAAATGGGCGGTAGAATACATACTCATACTTTTTTGCCTTTACCAGGTTCCCCTCTTGAAAATGCTCCTCCAGGTAAAATACCTTTAAAAATTAAGAAATTTGTGATGAAAATTTGTGGTAAGGGTATGGCGTACGGTGATTGGCTTAAGCAGGAAAAGTTAGCAGAGACAATAGATGAATTAAGGAAAAAACATGTAATAAAAATTGAAATGAAAAATAAAATTAGAGGATGGAAAACATCTAAAGAACATATCAATATTAATACTTATGTAATCTCCACTATGGAAAGCCATGTTTAAGAAGTTTATGAAAAACCGGTATTTTCAATACACCTAATTACATCTAACTATATCTAATTATTCTATATGTGCTAACACTTATAATACGAAATGTCTCTGAATTAGTTAAGGGCTTAAGTATTTGCGTATTCATATGAGTATAACTATTCTAACTCTTAGGTTTAACATGTGTTCTATTTATCTTGCAGAAACTATACTAAGCCAGGGTTCCCATTATGGCTTATGAAATAATATACATGATGCTTGGAATAGCTGCTGCCATGTTTATTGCATGGAATCTTGGTGCTAATGATGCTGCTAATCCTACTAATGCTGCTGTCGGTTGTGGAGCTATAAGTTTGAAAAAAGCATTGCTAATGTTTTCTCTTTTTGCTGCTGTAGGTGCTTTGGCTCAAGGGTACATGGTTATGAAAACTATTGGTAAAGGTGTTGTTAAAGATATTGATCCTTTAGGGGCTCTTGTAGCATCTGTTTCAGCTGGGGTATGGATTATGTTTTGTACTTGGAAGGGTATGCCTGTATCTACAACTCATAGTACAATAGGTTCCGTTTTGGGTATTGGTTTTGCGCATTTAATTTTAAGTGGGAAGGCAAGAATTGATTGGGCTGTTGTTTTTGCTGTTATTTTAAGCTGGATTACATCTCCTCTATTAGCAATTATTTTAAGTATTTCCTTATACTTCCTATTCGGCAAAGTAGCACTATACCTCTTAAGTGAAAGAAGAAATGTAGATATGTTTTTTAAGGGTCTTTTGGTTTTCAATTTAGCTTTCTCGGCTTATGCTTTCGGTGTTAATGATGTTGGCAATGCAACTGGTGTGTATATTGCTGTTGTTTCTAAAATTTTCGGAATTCCAGATATGCAAACTATGTTTATTTTAGCTATCTTAGGTTCTGTAGGTATAGCTTTCGGAGCTTTAACATGGGGATACCGTGTTATTAACACTGTTGGCTTTAGAATAACAAGGCTAGATTATGTTTCTGCTGCAGCAGCTATTTTATCAAATGCTCTTATCGTTTGGTGTTTTAGCACCATACCTAAATTTGTTATCGGTTATGGTATGCCTATTTCAACAACACATGCAAGTGTCTCATCGGTTATAGGCGTAGGTATCGCAAAGGTTAAAGGCCTAGCGGGCGTAGATTGGAAAATCGTAGGATATATTGTTGCTTCATGGATTCTAACAGTGCCTATAGCTGCTTTTATAAGTATTTCAATATATACTCTACTCGCATATTTAATACCTTAAATTAATATAAGAAAATATATGAGGTGTGTTTAAGCCCATGGCTACTATGTGGGCTTGGATTGGTAGAAGAAAGCAGAGAGCAATTATAGCTATGTGCATGGAGCATATAGATAAAATTATTGAAACAATAGATTCTCTAAAAGAAATGCTTGAACATTACGATAGAGGAGAGTTTAAGGAGGCCATGGCAAGTTATGAAAACGTTTTTAAGAAAGAAAGAGAAGCAGATGATATTAAAAGGAAAATTATTGCAGAATTATCTAAAGGAGTGTTTCACCCAATAGATCGCGAAGATCTTATTAGGTTAACGTTAACTTTAGATGATATTGCAGCATATGTTAAAGCTGCTGGTAGAAGACTAGTAATAACGGAGCCTATGAACATACCTAAGAATATTTTTAACGTTATGAAGACCATGACTTCTAAGGTTAAAGATGCAACAGTGCTTATTAAAAACGCTGTAATGGAGCTTTACGAAAACCCTAGAAAAGCGCTTGATATAGCTAACGATATTGAGAGAATAGAGGAGGAAGTTGACGACATAAGAATTATGGGCCTTGAAGAAACCCTTAAATGGTGTCAAACAGTAGACATAGTTTCATGCATGACTGTTAAAGAAACCATAG
>JAPDJU010000009.1 GCA_029258915.1 Thermoproteota archaeon | reverse complement strand
GAACTTTCCCTAAGACTAAGAAAAATATCTGAAAAACTAACGTAGACTAGCTAAAACAATTATGCTTAAATTCACTATAAGCCGAATTCTTTCTCCACCTAAAACCTACTCTTAAACTTTTCAAATCACATTAAAACTTCTTCACCAAGTCCTTATCGTTAAATCTAAATAGTGTTGTGAAGCATTTGATATTGAAAGGTAAGTACTCTAATAATATTAGGCGGGCTTCTATGGTGAAGAATAGGAAAGCTCTAGACTGTTTTTCAATGGCTCAAGAAGATCTTGAAGACGCATACAGTAGTTTCAGCAATAGAAGATATGCTACCTCGGTTTTCCATGCAGAACTTGCTTCACAGAAAGCCGTGAAAGCACTAATTACTGCTTTAGGTTTTGAACCTGGTAAAACACATAGGCCAACAGTAGTTTTGGAAGCGCTTATTTCAGGTGGTCTTGTAAGCTTAGAGAAACATTTAATGGAGAAAATCGATAAGATAGTATCCTACACTATAGTTCTTGAAGATCAGGGGACAACGCCTAAGTATAGGTGGGAAACTGTAGATAGAATAATTAAGCCTTCAGAAATATATTCTAAAGAAATTTCTGACACATTACTGAAAAATTCTAAGAAAGTAGTAGAACTTGTTAAAAGCATTTTGAGGGAAATAGATTGCTAACAATACCTAAATTTAGAAGCAAACATTACGAACTATGCTTTAAAAATTTGTTGAAAAAGGACAAGTATAGGATAATAATGATAGAAGGAGCTAACGCTATCCCCTGCACAGGCACTCATGTTAAGAGAACAGGAGAAGTTAGAAAAATAGTTGTGAAAAATTGGAAGAACTTAGCCGTGGTTTTAAGCTAATATATGATGTAGAATAAAGATCTCTTTAACCATCTTCTACGAAGAAATTAAGATAACGCTTACTAACTCTAACTTTAGTTAACACATATTTCCAGAAATAAGCATGTAATTTACTAATTTACTGGTATTCATGTGCTGAATTATGTAGAGAAATTGAATATCGCTCTTAATTTCTATTATCGATTTCGGCAGCATATGGACGAGTATAAGTTGTATTTATTAAAAGTTTATTTTGTTCCTCCGCATTTTTCATATTTGAGAGACTTGGTTAATACGGTGGCTTAAATGTCTAGTTTTATTGTAGGTGTTAAAGGTATTGATGAGCTTTTACCGAGCCTGCTTTATCCGGGCTCTTTAGTTGTTGTTGCTGGACATCCTGGTTCCGGCAAAACTACATTAGCATCATCAATATGTTATAAAAATGCTTTAAGTGGAAATAGATGCTTATACCTATCTCTTCAGGAGTCTAAAAAGAAGCTTTTCAGGGTTATGAAAAATCTTGGTATGGATTTTGAGGAGCTTGAAAATAAGGGGCTATATAGGTTCTTAAGAATGCCTATTACTAAAAGAGTTGAAGAAGTTGTTGAGCTAATATCGAAGACTATAGCAGAATATGCTCCAAAAATAGTTGTTGTAGACTCTATGAATGCTTTGATGCAGTTTATTTCAAACTCTGAGAAAAGGGCTTTGATACAAAACTACTTCTACTCTTTACCTGAAATGTTAGATGGAATAGTGATACTCATAGTTGAGCTTCCATTCGGCGAAGAAAAGATAGACTTAGGGTCAATAGAGTTCGTTGCAGACGTCATATTAGCGCTAAAACATAGAATAGAGAGAGGACTACTGACCAGAGTTATGGAAATTAGGAAAGCTAGAGGAGCACCAGTAGTAATAGCGGAAATACCGTTTACAATATCTCAAGATAAGGGGATAATAGCCTATGTACCACCTATACTAGCTGAAATTACCCGTGGCGGTGCTGAGCTTAAACTTCCATGTAGCGCATTGGGTAGGGTTCTAGACCATATACATAGAGGCCATGTTATATATATGGAACATCCATCTAGCTTTAGACCTTTAGAATCAGTACCTCTATTGCTTGGAATAGCTCTTAAAAACGATTTAAAAGCTCTTATAGTAAGCTACAGGTATCCTCCGGAAACACAGCTTAACCTATTTATCCGTGCCTACAGTATATGCGGCTATAGTAGAGAAGATCTACGGAAGATTATAGAAAAATACGTGGTTTTTAAAGCCCTTAACCCCTTCGGCTACAGTTCAGCAGAAGGTGTTGCAGAAGAGATTAAGTTAGTAGAAGAGTATAATGCGGATATAGTTATGTTCCACGGTGTCGAATTACCTGCTATAGCTGATAGAATAAGCCCTAACTACTTAGCAAGCCTATATAATCAAATGAACACGCTTAAGAAAATGGGTAAGCTCATTATTCGTGTAGGATCATATGTGAACTATGAAATGAGCAATTTGTTTTCAGCATTAGCAGATGTAGTTATGAAATTCATACCTACAGAAACCAGTGAAGGTGAACAGAAATACAGAGTTTACATTTGGAGAAGAGGACGAAACCCATACTTGCTGAGATACGAAGATTTCCAAGGATGCTTAAAAGAAATATGTGAAATTATAAAGGAAAAATTAAAGCCGCAAAAACAACGTTTACAACCTACTGTTGGAGGTGACTGCTACGGATCCGTGTAAAGAAATTTTAGGGAAACATGAAGATGTAAGGTTAGGTGTTGCTAAACTTTTAAACTCTATAGCTCCATGGCTTTTCCAAGTACTAAACTTCCATTTTAAAATGAAACTAGGTAAGGACATCGTAACTCTGCTAATAAACTCTCCCAAAGAATTCTATGAAGCATTAACGAAAATATATGGGGAATTAGGTGCTGAAATGCTAATTGAAGTTCTCGATAAAAAACTAAGGGAACTTAAACTAGTAGAATCACCTACACAAACACTTACCTATATTATCAAATACGGTGATGACAGAGAAGAATTATGCAAACTCCTACTTAAAATAGCGGAGAAAACATAGAGCAAAGAAAACAACCATAAAAACACATTTTACCCTAACGCCTGCGAAATCATATGTCTAATGCTTCAGGTATAAGTAATTTGATAATGTGAAGGCATTTATATGTGAAAGGTAAGGTTATGTATCCTCGGGAACTTTCATGGGTTAAGCTTAAAGAATATGTGGAAAAAGGTAAGGTCCTTTAGTGGTTCCCATAGGTTCTGTTGAATGCCATGGCGTACATCTCCTTATAGACACAGATATTTTAATTGCAACCTTTGTAGCTGATAGGCTTGCTAAAAGAAATGACTGGTTATCGCTACCACCTATAACATACACCATAGCTGCTCCTATAAGGCCGGGAAACGTATATGTGCCTTCTGAAACTTTTAGAGATCATTTAAAGTCTATTCTTACACATTTCATATCGTTCGGCCAAAAAGAATTATCCTAGTTATGGGGCATGGAGGCCCTGATATGAAAAACTCTGTTACTAATGCATGTAATTATCTATGCAGGAAATATGAGGTATTGATAGCTGTTTTTCACATATCACGGATTCTTAAAGACCTACATTTAGTCGACACATCTGTAGATAGGCATGCAGGTATGTGGGGGACAAGCATTATCATGGCCATAGATAGTGGTCTCGTTAAAAACCTTAACTTCTATAGGAAATGTAAAGAACCACATAAATACGGGGTTATAGGTAATCCTCTAAAAGCTTTACCTAGTCAAGGCTTAAAGTTCATTAAAGCTATAATCGACTACGTTGAAAAATGTCTCAAGAACTTAACAGCAAGCAAATGCTATTATAATATGTAGTATTAGGTAGAATGGAAGCTGTATTAGAGATTACCAGGTTAAGGATAGTTTCCTCCTATTCTATGGTTTCAATTCTATCATGGTATATGATGAGTGTTTTGCCTTTAAAACTGCTAAACATTGTTAATGCTTTATCTAAAGCTTTTATTAGGTTTCGAGGTGTAGGTGGATGTATTCGTAAAACTATTATTCCATAATATTCTTCCGGAGGGTAGAGCAGGGGGTCTGCAAAGTCACTATCCCGCGTTATGAGAGTAAGCTTCCTGTTTTTGGCTAAACTAGCTACTTCCCTATTCTTAGCTCCCCTAGGAACATATTCTACTATGTAACCCTTAGCTACTAAATACCTGTAAACAGAATGTGGAATATTTTCGTCAAGAAGGAATCTTGACAATACGCCGTTTCCTCCGTAAAAGCTTAGCAGCTAAACGTAAAGCTTCACGAATCATTTCCTCACTAAGCTGAGGATACTCCTTCAACACATCCTCAATACTCATACCGGCTGCAAGCATTTCAAGAACATCAGCTACAAGAACACGCGTTCCCTTAAACACAGGTTTACCATGGCAAACCTCAGGATCAATAACAACATACCCACCCACACAACACCACCACTTCTAACATAAGAAGCTAAACCATAATAACCTATTGGAAAAACAGCATATAAAACAACCTTAAAAATTAATGTTTTAACTCAACGCCTGTTTTCACACCAAAACAATCCGGGAAACAAGTAAAAAGAAAATCAAAACCTACTGTGCACCACACACCTTACCTTCTTCTCGTTTAGAAAGAGATATAGAATCCGCTCTCACTATTACACCATTACACTTACTAACCATATGTTCTACATCCTCAGGAACCTTCGTTTCCGAACCAATAACAACCAACGGCGGCAAATTCAAGTCAAAACACAGCACAAACTTCACCACAAACTCCAACACAGGATCAACTCCATCACCTCTACTCAAATCCGCAAGAACATATTTCCTACCATCAAACTCAACAACATCAACATCATGAAAAACACCAGAAACACCCCTCAACCTAACCCTTTCCACTCTAAACAAACCAAAACTCAAAACAACCACCTTCATATTTAAAACTAAAATATTTAAAAAGAACCATACCACAAAAATGCGAATTATTTTTGAGACTGATTTCGGCTACTTTAGTTTCCTGCTTAAATATTCATGAAAATAACACCATGCTGCGAAAACGCCTATTGCTAATCCTAATCCGAGACTTATTCCCCAAGCTAACGATGTTTTTACTTCTTCGGAAACTGTTGCAGCATCTACCATGAGTATTAGTGTTATGGATAGTGTTGTTATGAACATGAATTCTTTCACTTTAGCTTCCATTTTAATTTTTTCAACTATAGAGTTTAGCAGGATGAATGTGAAAAACACTGTGAAAACTGTGGCTACGATTTTACCGATATACACTATTATCAGTGTTAGGCCATGTAGGTATTCGGGTAGTAGGATAGAGGTTAAAGTGTAAATTGCTAGTAATGCTAAACCCGCGTTAATGGAGCCTATGATTACATCTGAAATGTTTATTGTTCCGTTAAAGGATGGTTTAAACATGTTATCTATTCTTACCAGTTTCAATATTTTCCTAGTAATTTTAGTTATAGCAAGAGCTACTAGTACGTAAACTACTGCAATACCTATGGAGAAAACTATTTTCGGCAAATAAAACGCTAGCTCTTTAAACGTTAACTGCAGGGCTTCTAGAACAGGGTTTTCCACTGCTTTAACCACCGGTTATGATTGTTATGTAGTATAGTGTTCTGTAAATTATGAATAGGAGCATGAGTGTAATGCTTAACCCTACTATTCTTAGGCTTGTTTTAGCAGATTCCGATATAGCGTATGCTGCTAGGTTGTAGCTTGAAATACTTGTTTGATACATTATTTTCGAATACAGTTGCACGTAGTTTTTAGGTATAATTGCGAATTCTGGAAAACCAGTTAGTGCAATAGTTAACCCTGCTATTCCAAGTATTGCTGATGCGAGAAAAACCATCGAGGATGCAGCTGAAACAGTGTATCCTATAATACTAGCTAATGTTAGAGCAAATGAGCCGGTGCTTGCTAGTAGAAGTCCTGCTCTAAAAACACCTATTTCACCTACTAGCCCACTGTACATTCTAGCAGCGTAAAGGTTTACTCCAACAATAGAGAAGCCGTACATTAGAGCTAATGCTATGTGGAGTCTTGGTTCTAATGTTGTGTAAACAAGTAGTGGCATTGAAGTAAGCATTATTAAGGCATACCTGTATGTTCCATTACCTCTATTCGCCCAGAAGAAGCTTGACCCAATAGCTGCTGCTGTTTGGGCAAAACCTATTGAAGCAGCAATGTAGTCTGGAGCTTTAAGATCGTACATGATCCTAGGTGTCCAGGCCATGTTTAAGAGCATGTATGAGGATAGGATAGCTACGAGAAGTATGAAAGTGTTTGTTGCTTTCGCTTCAGCTTCAAAACCTCCATTACGAACCATAGTTACCGAGTTTTTGAAAGCATTCTTAGGTGTAAGAGCAATAATTACGCTTGATAAAACACCTATCCCGAAAGCTGTTTCGTAAAGACCTAAATACTTACCTTGCCCGGATAGGGTAGCTAACGTTAACACTACGAAAACGTGGCCTAGAATACTTGAAAAAGAAGCTAACGCTGTTCTTACACTAACTATTCTCCTGTACTCTATATTGTTGAACGAGGACAGGATTGTTGTTTGCATGTAAATACTTGTAGGTAGTGTTGAGGCAACAGCTAAACCGTAAACCAAGGTTAGAAGAGCCCTGTTACCTACCATGAAGGGTATTGTGAACCACATAGTTCTCTCCAAAACATGGACCGTAAGCAGTTTTAACTTAGAAATTCTTCTGGACCCGTACTTGTAAAGTGCAAGCCCAATCACTAGCGAAAATAAGCCTGCGAAACCGTTTATCAGGAGAATATCTTCTAACCTATACCCGCTAGCAATCAAAAGTATTGGAGTAATACTCCTAGTTACAGCAATATAGAATCCAGCAATAAGAGCTTCAGCAGAAAACGAGAAGAAAACAAGCCCTAACTTAAACCTAAACGAAGCTACCCTACTCTGCCTAAACACAGTGTTTTTCAACATCTCCTAAACACTTACCTTCCAAACACACATTTTTCAACCTTGACCCCACACCATAAACGGAGAACTATTTAAACTTAACCTACTAAGCAGCCATTAGAAACTTAAAAGGAAATAATGGATGGAAAACAGCGGCTCCACGTTAGGGCACGGGCTGCACAGGTGGTCTTCTTAGCTATTCCTCGACTTTAACAGGGATTACGATAGGTTCAGTGTAATGTATTACCATAGGCGCTCCTGGCTTAACGGGCGTAACACATATTGTTAGCCCCAGCCACTTCTTAAGCTCTCCTGGAAGTCTGAACCTATAAGTTATTGAGAATTCGCTTTTAGGCTGTGGAAGCCTGGTTGAATTCTCATATACCAGCGCTCCGTCACTAAGCCCGATCACTACAACGCCCCTAGGCTCCTCGCTACATGAGTAAGCCCTAAACACAATAGCTGATACCATAAAACCCTCTCTTCCCTTAGCAAAAACCTTCACTTCAATTTCTTGTCCGGAGCTAACATGTTCAGGGTAAAATACCTCAACCTCAAACACATCACTAGAAAATACCCTCCTAACAAGCGAAGGAACCTCTTGAGAATACGGTTTCAGTGTTTGATAGAAATAAAAAACCATAATAGCTAAAACTACGGCAACCACAAACACTAGGATAAACGATGCTCTACTAAACACAGTCAAAGCAGCTAAAACACCCCCTCCCCCCTAAACCCTACGTACATAGAGTAAGTTTGAAAACAATTAATATCCTTAACTACTACGGTTTATCCTTTCCCCATACATTACCGGGCAACTTTCCCAAAACTATTCAAGCACCCTTATGAGAGAATAATTATTGAAACTTTACAAACATCTACGAACCTAATCTAAAATTTAAGGTGTAGTAGAGTACTTCGTAGCGGAGGAAACAGGTTTATTCGTGATTTCTACATAGTGTTTGTTGATGTAGAGGAGGTTTTGGAATGCACGATGTCGTTGATATTATTTTGGGTGTTGACGATGATTTAGAATCGCTAGTTATTGTTGGATATGATACGTGCTTCTACGCTTTTCTAGAGCCTGGAAAAGGTTTTGTTCTTAAGAATAGGGTTAACGATTTTCTAGAAGTTTTTCACCGCGGGGTGTTTAGGGTTTTCCATGTCAAACCTAAAAGCTACTGTAGTAGGTTGTTTTTGCGATGAAATACCTAGTAATGTAAGGAATGTTCTTGAAAAAATACCTATCTAAGCTTCCTGAGGAAGTGGCCGCGGAGTTTAGAGATGCTTGGACAGAAATTTCGGTTATAGAATATTTCTTTACTGAAGCATCGATACCTAGCTATGTTAAAAGCAATGACGGTTTAGTACTTAGCTTCAAGGTTAAAGAGGATGCTGGAAAATACCGTGTTAAAGTTGTTAAAGCAACAATATACTATGGTGGAAGCGTATGCTGCCCTATGAGCACATATGCTTCTGAAACACTTAGAAAGTGGAGGGAAAAATACCCTGAAAACACTATAATCTGGAAAAACATTTACGCTAAAGACTACGAGGGATATAATATCTATGAAAATAGTGGTTAAAGCCCCTAAAGAACTGGAGCAGGAATTAAGTAGCTAAGAAGTAGCCGAGAAAATAGGTATTTTCGAAGCTTAATAGCACTCTCCGCTTAAACTGTGTTTCTAGTTTTCTAGTTACTCTCCTAGCTCATTTCCAATCTCTTTCTTTACCTAAGTAGTTCTCCTGTAGAGTAGACACTAATTCTCCTACCAAGAGCTTTGATAAGTGTTTTTTCACTTAACAATATTTTCTTTCTAAGTTTTTCATCATCAGTTACTAATCCGGCGTTTAGTTCGTACGATGCAATGATATATGATGAATCATAGTACGTTATTCTAAGTTCGTGAGCTAGTTTCATTACGAGTAGATTGTTGTGTGGATTAATAGTGTTCATTATTTTACATATGTTGCTAATTGATTCTAGTAACGATAAAGCTTCGCTAACAGATATTCTCTTCAGTAGCGTAGCTTCTCTCCACAAAGCATTACCTACCTCGTAAAGCGTGAGAAACAGTATGTAGTTTCCTTTAAGGTGGTTGAAAGCGCTAGAACCGGCAGATCTAATTAAGTTTAGAAGCGCTGAAGCATCGAAAACAAGCTTCATCTCTCTTCACGTCCAGCTCTAACAGCGTTAACTATTTCTTTAGAAGGAATTTTCTTCAAAATTTTCTGAGCTTTCACCAATGCCTCTTTAATTTCTTCTTCCTCTCTTCTCCTAACTTCTTCCTCCAAAGCTTTCCTAATAACATCGCTAACTACTATCCCATATTTTTTCAGTTTCTCATAAAGCTCTCTTCTAATCTTAGCGGAAACAGTAACATAGGCCAAGTAGGCCACCACAAGTAGTATGGTGAATAATAGTATAAAAATAATACTACTAAACCACGTAATACCATGGAGTGGGTTAACAAAGCTATTTCAAGAATATTATTTCATCTTAGCCTAACCATACTGGGTTATTGTGTTTAAAGCCGCTTTCACAACTATTTTCTTAGTTCTCCTCAGCTTTCTCGTACCAAATCCTTTCCTCCACTCTTCACCGTATAGTTCGTCGGAAACAGCTGCAATAACAGCCAACTTCACTTTACGATAAGCTGCTACAGTCATTAAAGCTGTAGACTCCATATCAACACCTAAAACACCTATCCTAGAATACTCTACAACCTTATCTCTTGTTTCACGGAATAAAGCATCAGTACTCCAAACACCCCTCTTAACCACCCTTATCTTCCTCCTACCCTTAACCCTCCTTACCTCACGAAACAGCTTTCCAGCAAGCTCCCTATCAGGCTTTGGAACATAGTTAGGGGGCATGTAGTGGAAGCTAACACCCTCCTCCCTTAAACCCCAAGTAGGAACTAAAACATCGCCAATAC
Organism: Thermoproteota archaeon; assembly: GCA_029258915.1. GTDB lineage: Archaea > Thermoproteota > Thermoprotei_A > EX4484-217-1 > EX4484-217-1 > EX4484-217-1. Next base: position 20,302 of record JAPDJU010000009.1, on the reverse strand, counting down.
GTAGAACAGGGTTTAAAGCACCAACCTCACCAACTACAACAAAAACCCTACCACCACCAGCAACCAACATCTCCAAAGTAGTTGCAGCAGCTGGAGCACCAAAATATGGCCGGGTAAGAAAAACCTCAACACCACCATAGCGTCCTTTAGCAAACCCGGAAGCGGGAGCATAATACCTAACCTTCTTAACACCTTCCAGCAACCTCATAGCATGTTTAAACATGAAATCGGTAAGCAACATAACAACCCTACTACAAGGTAAGCAAAGACCCTTCCCAGAAGCTAGCCGGGAAGGATTTATAATCGGTTTACCGTACCCTAGCTTAAACATGGAACACTACCATACCTCGATTATACCAATTTATTCTGACATCTCCTATTTCCTAGGCATATTTTAAGCATACGCCTACATGTATATGTGTATCATGTAGTAATGTTTATTAGTTTGAACAGCATATTTTCCATGTAGGTGGCTTGGTTATGGGTAAGTATACTACGGTTAGGATTAGTGTTGAGGATAGAGTGAAGCTTAAGAGAATTGCTAAACTCATTGGAGCTAAGAGTTTAGCTGAAGCTTTAAGATACGCGTTAACTATTGCTGAGAAAGAAATTGAAAAGCAAAGCGGGGACTTAGGCTCCGTCATCTCCTCCCTCAAATACGCTAAAGACATTGGGGCAACCAACGCTGAAGAAGTTGACAAATACATTTACGGTGAAGAATAATTGGCAGTAATTGTCGATACAGGGGTTTTCTTCGCGTACTATAGTTTAAGAGATAAACACCACCTAGACTCACTAGCCCTAATAATCCACCTAGTTGAAGGGAAGTGGGGTAGAGCGTTCATAACAAACCACATACTAGACGAAACACTAAACATACTTAAATATAGAATATCAGCTGAAACAGCTAAAGCATTCATAGAAACATTCATAGGTAAAAACATAGTCAAGGTAATCTATGTAGAGGAGGAATTAGAGAAGGAAGCGCTAAAAATATTCCTAAAAAACATCCATAGAAAAGGATTCAGCTATACAGATGCTACAACAGTAGCTACAATTAAAGAATACAACATAGAAAACCTAATAACATACGACACAAGATCATTCACAAACCTCGTAAAAAACATCATCGGAACAAACTACTGGAACACCCTACCCACAAAGGAACAGAGAAGAATAAAAAACATAATAAGCGAACACATAAAATAAACCATAACCCTATTAAACATGGAAACACTTATAGATAATCAAAACCTGGTTTCAGCTTCCCAGCTACGTAAAACTTCGCAGTTCATATTTCTGCATGCAAAATTTTTACTCTATGGTCCGGTTAGTACTCTCTACTAGAGTTACCACGACTAGGTTTCATGTATGTTTCGCGGTATCGCTCATCACTTGCCTCAAACACTTTATCTCTAACGGTAATGCCACTAAAAGCTGAAGAACTCTCAGAAGTTCTAGATACGGTTTTGAACTAGTTAACGTTGTAAGCGTATTTAGCTTATCGGAGGATTTACCGACAGCTTTCGGGGGCTAGAATTATCGCTCATAAGGTTTCACGGCGATATAGATGAATATGTTTAAGGATAAAACTACTACTTAGCAAAAACTGTTGAGAAGAGTACATGGTATTAGTTATTTTAAGCTTGAAGACTATGCAATGTAGTGTTATAGTAAAGTTTTTCTCGTAGAATGCAAGACTTTAACTGAGACCTTTTTAGAGGGGGTTAGGTTGGTTACTAAGGTTGGTATTGTTCAAGCAGGCTTCAGCACTAATGCTGTTGAGAATGCCGAGAAAATAGAGGATATTGTTAGGAAGGGGTTTAAAGGAGCAGATTTCATTGTTCTCCCCGAATATTCTATGGTTAACGTGTTTGATTTGAAACCAGACGATGTTTCTAGGTTGGCGGAGAGTATTAGTGATAGTGATTACTTAAAGAGGCTAAGTAGGATTGCTACTGACCTAGGCGTATATATTTTCACACACTTTATTGAGAAACATAGTGTGTTTGCTAAGCCTTTAAGCTCCAGCGTCCTCGTAAAACCCAACGGTTCTCTAGTTAAGGTTTACAGTAAAATACATTTATTTGACGCCTACGGATACTTTGAATCCAACTATTTTTCTCCTGGAAAATCTCTGTCCAAGGAGGTAGTTGTTGGGGATGCTAGGATTAGAGTTGCTATATGCTACGACTTGAGGTTTCCAGAACTTTTCAGAACATATGCTCTAAAAGGAGCAAACATTGTTACTGTTCATGGAGGCTGGGTTTCGGGTTTTCTAAAAGAAGAAACACTAGACTTCCTTGTTAAAGCTAGAGCCCATGAGAACGGGTTATGGATTGTTCTTTCAAACCATTTCGGCGGAAAATATGTTGGAAGAAGTATGGTAGTTAACCCCTACGGTGTTAAAGTTTTAGATTTAGGTTTAGGTGAAAAATATGTTGAATTCGAAATAGATTTAGACTTAGCTTCCGAAGTCAGGGAGAAAATCCCAGTTCTTTCGAAAAGTAAAGAACTATGGGATATCAGGTTCAAATATAGCATGTAAATATCTGCAAATACTTCAAAACCAAAACGTATCCGCCTAACGTTTACGTTCTTTCACTATATCCTTAATCCTCTTAGCTACTATGAGGATTTTTCGGTTTAAATCTAGGTGAGAGTATGTCGTAGTAAGCTCTTTCAAAATTCTAATAATTTCCTCAACTACGGTTCTGCATGTTTCGTGAAGATTTCCTTCTATGTTTCTACATTCGTTTTCCAAGAATATGCATGGTGTTAGGACCTTTGCTAATTCTAAGAAACTTAAAACATCATCGCATTTCATGTCTCTCAACTGAACATTTCTAAGAAACTCAAAGTACTTCTCAACATAGCTCCTATACCCATGCTCTGCTAGCAATTTATGTACGTCTAGATCCTTTACCACGGTTGAAGATAGGTAAACTATTTTTGCAGCATATTCGAACCCGAAGTCCTCTATGAGCTTACGGTCTATGTTAACCATGTAGTAAAGCGGTGAACCGTGGAGAACGCTATGAGCTGCTTCATGCAATATAAGAGCCTTAACATGCTCCAGCTGCAAGGAACGACATTTCTCATAGTCAACATGTATTCTAGGCCACCCTCTCCAAGCTTCATGAACAGTTATAAAATCACCTACAGCTAAAACACCTAAATCCCTAGCTTCAGCCTCCAAGAACAAAATTTTCTCACGTGAAGAACCATAAACATATGCTTCAACAAGCTCCGGAGGAAATAAGCCGCTTAGAGAACGATAAAAACTGTTCAATGTTTCTGAAACAAAATCCATGAAATCCTTAGGTACTGATCCTACTTTAAACACATAGACTTTTGTACGTAACCCCATAGTTAGGCACGTGGAAAACATAGTGTTCAATACTAAGCTAAATTAACCCCTCTAATTATTTAACTAATTCTCCGAGAATACATTAAAATACTCTAGTTAAAGGTGTTTTATCGAAATCCATGTCGTTAGAAACTATTTTAACTGCTTTCTCCCTTAAAGCAACAGCTAAATGAATTGAATCTTCAAAGTCTAAGCCATATTCTCTCATAAGCTCAAATGCTCTACTATAGTCTTCATGAAGTACTGGAACTACTTCTAACCCGTGGAGGCTAAGTATAGCCTTTAAAACCTTACCAACAAACTCTTCATCCCTCAAACTATGTTCCGTAAGCCCAGCCAGTATTACTAAAACCTCGTAAACAGTTAGAGAAGACGTGACATAGCTTCCCCTAGATGCTTTCTCAATTTCCCTAACCCAGTTTTTAGCTTTCCCACCCAAGGTAGGGTGAGCTCCAAGCCAGTAAACGAAAACATTAACATCTACATACTTTTTCTCGTCCACCACTCCTTAATCGCCTCAACAACAAACCCGTCAAGATCGTCAGGCCACCTATATACCTTGAAGCATCCGAAAAACCTGTCAGCAACAGAACCTAAAGGCTCAACAACAACCCTACCACCCTCGACATAAACCTTAACCAAACCACCCTCCCTAACACCAACAGCCTCCCTTAAACCCTTAGGAATCAAAACCCTACCCTTACTATCAACCCTAACAATAAACTCCAACAAACCCACCAAATAAATAAAACCCACTAAAACATATAAGTGTAACTTCTAAACATCAAACTAACTAGTGGAAAACAAGTACAGCATTGCTACCCTACAGTCAATAACTTATAAGCGTATAAAACCTAATTCTCCAAATTTAAGCACAGAGTTTAGAGAATAACAAGTTACCTCTAAGGGAATAGTACTTCAAGGAAAACGCAAAAGAGAAGTATCGATCGTATTACTATGAGGCCCAGACCCACCAACGCCCCTAATAAAAATGCTTTATAACACTTCACATACAACGGTACATCTAAAAACACTTTAAACACAACACCCAATTATAAATTTAACAAGCCTAATTAAAACTAAGAAATATAGCACACCAAAAATTAATAAAAACTACTTTAAAGACTCAATGATAAGCTTAGCATCTTCTTCAGGTATAGGCTTCCCCAAGTTTGCAGGTATCCCGATAAGAAACACGTAAGGTCTCTCCTTGTTAGTAATAAAACTAAGCCTCGGCACAAGCTCAGTAAAATCAGCTACACCAAGCTTTATAGGCTTAATCCTGATTCTCCGAGAATACTTAACCCTACCCTCCCTAATCTCGTCGGGCCATAAAGGCTTTAATTCGCGAAACCAATTGGAAATAACGCTGAATGCTCCAACAAATTTTCCTCCAAGCTTCTTAGAACCCTTCTTCTTAACGTAGAAAACAGCAACATCACCGGGTTTGACAAGTTCCACAGCCTTGGAGCCTTCAGGAACACCGTAAACGTATTTCTCCTTAATAACAAACCAATTCTCCTCAGAAACAGTAAAAACCCAATACCTCACCAACCCGCACACACCTCTAAATAATTTCCAACTAGAATATATAAAAATCTCGAGGAATTAAGAACAGACACGATAAATTTTAGGGAATACTAAACCATTATTCCATAATCAAAACCCTAGACAGAAAGAAGAATGAAAAATGAATGTAATAGAAGTAGTGTAAGCTATCTACCTACGCTGAAGGTATTCCAGACACTTTAAGCTTAGCATTAGGCTTCTCTTAACATAAACCTCAGCATAAATCTCCTCATCAAATCCCATATGAGGTATTATAATCATTGATACTTACTTGCACATTAATGCCTGATAATGGAAACATCCATCATTATCCTGGTATCAATACTACTTACTGCAATTCTAACTGAAAATAACCATATTAGATTATGGAGAAATACGTTAGTTCACTTTTATGTTGTAAAGAGAAGGCTACTTTTATTTTATTTTCCTAGCTTCACCTATATACCATATGAGTGATAATTTTAAGATCTCTTGCTAATAATCAATGTTTAAAGTTAAGCTTATTAGTGTTGAGTTCATACATAATTACTTAGGTTAGATTCTTGAATAGAGGGCCAACTATTGTAGTAAAGGTTGGAAGGAAAGGTGTTATAGTTATTCCTAAAGCTTTAAGAGAGCTTGTTGGTATTGAAGAAAAATCCCTCGTCATATTAGGTGTTGAGGAGGGTAGAATTATCATTAAGCCTTTGAAGGTTGTACGTGTAGAAGCTACTAAGAAGGCGAGGAGGGTTTTAGAGGAAGCGTTAAGTGAGGAGTGTAGGCTTGAAGAGGAAAAGACGAGGAGAATTGTTGAGCGTAAATAGTAGAGTATATGTTTTAGATACAAGTGTGCTTGTCGAATATCTTGACAAATCATCTCCTCTAGCTAGGAAAGTAGAAGTAATTTTTAAGAAGGCTTTAAACTACGAATTAACTCTTTACACTACATCACTTGCTCTAGCCGAAACACTATACGTTACTTCAAAATTCTATAAGGCTATGGGTGTTGCTAAACCTAACGATGAAGCTTTAAACTACATTATTTGGCTTAAAGAATACGTAGGGTTGAAGGTAGGAAATATAGATGAAATGTTGGCGCTGAAAATAGGGGAGTTAAAGAAGAAACTAGACATAGCACTTACAGACTGCAGTATAGTAGCTTACGCTTTAGAATTAAAGGGCACAGCTTTATTTAGGAAAGTAGAGAGAGAAATGAAACCTACTATCAAGAACCTAAGAGACCTAGGAGTACTATTCTTAAGCGAAATACCTCTAGAAACACCATAACCCAAGAAAGTCCCATGAACACTCCACAACTACAAATATTTAAGCAAAAACAAGACAAAATTCACCACAGCTTCTAATGCTTTCCAATACTAAAGCAAGAACCCCCCAACTCTTCAGCTTCAATACCGCCCACTTCCGTTTCCCACTAGGTGGTCATTCCTATTATTTTATGTGAGTTTATGGTTGCACCTAGCGGGTTCCACCTCGCCTAAAGGGTTCGCCTTCACGGTTCATCCCGTATGGGTTCATGGGTGGCTGTTGAGCCCAACGGCACGAGGCTCCCATCTACGTCATGCCCTACCGGGGCTTAGAGCGTAGCTCCCACCACCCCATATGGTCTCCACTAAATACTGCTAAAAACTAAACTTTCCCTCCGAACATCAAAATCTTTTCTGCTCCGTCTTTTAACAGCAATATAGTTGATGAAGTATGTTACATAGAATTCCCCATTAAAACAAGACATAGCTCCCACAAGCACACCTAGAACATAGAAAAACCACATATAAATCCCCTCTAAACAAAACATCCAGAAACCATTCCATAACATTTACACTTCACTCTTTTTATTTTAGGTACTTAGAGGAAAAATGCCCGCACGAATCCATGAGAATCTACGTCCTTCCAATGCTTTTTATTTAAGATACAGAATATTACCAAGTTTATAGAGGGATTCCCTTTGGTACTAACTTTCAACCCTGCATTTTACGTGAGGACTTCTAAAACACTATATCCACCTGGAAAGCATAGGGTGCATAAATAATGTAACACTAAGTGAAAGCGAATACTAAGCTAACTAAATGTTAATTTCTCTTTGAAAGCGTTGTTGTAAGCTGAAAATAAAGGAAAAGCTACAATAAATGTTATGCTTATAGAGGGAATAGAAAAAGCGATTTCATCTATGGTAGAAAATGAATAGCTAGTACAGTTGAAGCACCAGACATTAAAACAAGCATTGAAGCCGACGATATGTTAATTATTATTACTGGAAATAGTGATCAAACGATTAGATTCTTTTTCTCAAGTCGGCGATCCCTTAGCAAAATTGAAGAATACGTTCGACTTTTAAATTTCCCGAACCCTTAAGACCCCATCACTTACCTCTACCAAGTAGCTCCTTCCATGAACGTTAATTTTCACTTTAACATAGCGCCAGTGACTAGGAATATTAGGTAATGCATTTATTCCATGTTCACTTATTTCTAAACCTAAGAAACCGTAAAGAAACGCTTGCCATGAACCACCAGCTGAACCTACATGGAATCCGTCTTCAACATTACCGTAGATGTCCCTTAAGTCAGCATATATAGCGTATTTAAACATAGTATAGGCTAGTTCTTTTAGGCCAAGTTTAGCTGCGACTGCAGCATACACTGGTAAGGATAGGGATGAAGCATGGGTTGTCCTCTTAAAGTAATAGTCAAAGTTTTTCTTAATGAAATCCCTGCTGAATCCGTACTTATCAGATAGTAGATAATGAGCCAATACCACAGATGCTTGCTTAATTATTTGCGTTCTATCAATTTTTTCCAAAATAGACTTTGGAATATGTTTCTCACCTATGTTTATATTAATGTTAGGCTGAACTACATAGTCTTCAAGGTTAAAGTATCCTTCGAATTCTTCGCATAAATTATTTTTAAAACATGGAAGAAACATTTTCTTTGAAATTCTGTCCCATAACCTAACTTCATCTTCATTAATATTTAGCTCTCTAACGATGTTAAACCACTCATTATTTTTTAGTGCTTTTTCAAAGTATTTCACAGCTAGCTCAAGATTGTACTTTGCCATCAAATTAGTGAAGTAGTCGTTATTTACGTGAGGATGGTATTCGTCAGGACCCATAACGTTCTCTATTACGTACAGATCCTTTAATTCATCGTATTTAACCCTACTTGCCCAAAACCTTGCTGTTTCAAAGATTATTTTTAACCCGCATTCCTTCATGAATGATTTATCACCTGTAATTTCGTAGTATTTATTAACAGCATAAGCTATGTCAGCCGTAATATGTTGTTCTTCTTCACCAGTCCATATCCTGATAATCCTTCTCCCGAAGAAGTCAAGAGGTATTTCTTTAGGTGTAGCTTCGAAGCCATCATCAGCTGATTCCCAAGGGTATTGTGCGCCCCTATAGCCGTTCCTTCTAGCATTCTCTTTAGCTTGCTCTAGGAGCTTACATCTAAACATTAAAATTTTCCTTGCGTATTCGGGATAAAATAATATGTAAAATGGGAGAGCATATATTTCTGTATCCCAGAAAACATGTCCTCTATATCCTAGTCCGTGAAGCCCTCTAGCTGGAAGTATAGTATACTCTCTATTATCGTCTATTACTTGTAAGAGATGGAATGCATTAAATTTAAGTGCCTTCTCTACATGTTTATCTCCTCTAATGCTTAGGCCTATTCTTCTCCACACACGTCTCCATGAGCCTGTATGTTCTCTAAACAACTTGTTTAAGCTTATTTCACAAAGTTTCTGTATGTTCTTTAAAGAGTCTTGAGCATGGTTCTTAGAATCAATATTTCTAACTATGTAAACATACTTCGTAATTTCAATACTGCTATTTCCTCCTACCGTAAATACTTCGCCTAATACATTATGTTCGTTGAAAAAGCTTCGTTCATGGAATTTAGAAATCCTATTTTTCATGGCTATAGATACTTTGTACTTATTGTCTAAGGTTCTTAAAGTGAGTAGTAACGTGTCATTTGCATGCCTTACTTGCTCTACTACATAGTGTTTTATCATAACCTGGTCGTTTATGAAATAATTACCTACGCTAGTATCAATATAGCTTATAAGTGATGCTTTATCGTATCCTCTAAAATTTAATGTTGCATTAATTAGAAATAGACCCTTACGTTTTCTATGGACTAATCTATAGCTAAAATATTCCAGTTCTCCACCATATCCTTTCCACTTAAGGGCTGCTTCAACAATTCCACTGTTTAAACTGAGCGTTCTTTTAAGTTGAAACCTTGAAGAACTAAAATCGAGAGGTTTCCCATCAACAATTATCTTTAGCTTTGAAACTTCAGGTAAGACGGCCAGTTCTCTGTAGAATATGGGAACATAGTCGTAAACATGGCTAACTAGAGTACCTAAAGAAAGAGGATAAAGCTCAAAAACTCCTCTAACCGCGAATCTACCATTCGATAACGTTAGTAATGTTGCTAGTTTTTTCTCTCTTGAAAGACTAAATACTCTGTCCTTAAATGTTAGCTTCAAAGTAACACCCAAGCTCTTTAAGTACGTGGAGAGGTGTTGTTTTTGAGAAATCATAAATCACGTAGTCAGCACCATATTTTCTTAATGTTTGATCCCTATATCCTACAGTTTTTAACCCTAATTTCTTAGCGGCAATGATTCCTGAAGGTGAATCTTCGAAAACAACTATACATTGTATTTTCATGCATTTTCTTCTTACTACATCTACTGCTTTTTCGAAAACCTCGTCTTTAGTACTTCCTGAACCACTTACATCAGCATCAAATAGTTCAGTCAGTTTACCATAGCCTTTTACAACTACTCTATCGGCAATGATACGTACATTTCTTGATGCTGATGCTAAGATTTGAAAAATACCGTGTTCTTTAGCCTTAATTATGAAGCTTATTGCAGCCCAATTTACTTCGAAAATCCTTTTTTCCACAAGCTCTCTAAAAACCCTATTTTTGAAGTCTGTAAACTTCTTTATTTTCTCCTCTCTTTCTTTATCGCTTAGCTTTTTCCCGTTAAAATATCCTAGTTTTTCGAGAATGTTTTTCCCTCCTTCTATTCTGGGTCTGCCGGAAACATATTTTCTATAAAATTCGCTTGTAAAACCCTTAATACCGTAAGCTTCTGAAGCGATTTTCCAAGCTAGTTCGTGAGGCGTAAACACTATGATGCCATCGAAGTCCCAAATGAACATGTTTCTCATTCCGTATTGGCATTGCTGAAAATTTCTGTTCACAATCAATATACTACTTAATTGTAGTATATAAAGATAATTTTAGCAATAAAAAATAATACAGAAGATTTCAATAAATTAATAGTGTAGTTTCGGTAAAAGAACATTTTCAAAAATGCATGGTGTTTAATATTGAGTAGGGAAAGTAATGCTGAAGAACTAGTGTTAAAGCTTAGAAATTTAGGGCTAACTCCTTATGAAGCGAAGGCTTACTTAGTGCTTTTAAAAAATAAGGTGATGTCAAGTACTCAAATCTCTAAAGAAGCCCATATTCCGCAGCCAAGAGTATATGATGTTTTGAAATCACTTGAAGACAAGGGATTAGTTATTGTTTCAGAAGGTAGGCCTAAACTTTATAGAGTTGAAGAACCACGTAAGGCTCTTAAAAAGCTTGTCGATAGAATTGTTGAGAAAGTTAAAGAGAACTACTTATCCTTAGTTGATGTCCTAGAGGGAATGTATGCAAGTAAGGCTGAAGAGGCAAGGGAGGGAATATGGAAGCTTAACTCGCCAAGCAGAATTTATGATAAAATTTTGGACGTTATTTCTGAAGCACAAGTTGAGCTCTTAATTTCAGCATATGATCATATACTTGGCAAATTGAAACCTAGGCTTAAGAGGCTTAATAGGAAAGGTGTTTCAATATGCTTAATAACCTACGGTTACTCTGAACCTCAAAAATACGTTGATGAACATAGGGTTAAGAAAACCATAGGAACAGTCATAGTTATCGCTGATAGAAGCGAAATGGTGTTCGTTACAGATTGGCATGAACCATTAAGAGTTGTTCCTACGGGCTTCTATACAAAAAACATTCACTTAATAAGGCTCTTTAACGAGTACTTCATTCATAATTTAAGAGACTTTGCAAAACCCATTTACACTTCATGGGGTAAGAAAGTTTTCATGAGAAAATTCCTTAACCTAGTTAGAGCAATAGACATGATTAATATCTTAAGGAGAAGTGGAAGAAAGGTTGCCGTAAAGGTTTCAGGCAGATACGTTAAAACAGGAGAAAAAGTTTTCCTTGAAGGAGAACCTGTAAGAACAGTTTATAATGTTGCTGAAGGCATAGCTCAAATATTTGTTAGAACAGCAGATGGTAGAGAAGTAAGTGTTGGTGGATGGCAAGCATACTTAGAGGATGTAGAAGCTGAATATGTGGAAGTAATTTCTTAGGTTCTAAAACATTAGTCAATGGTGTGTAGTAAGCAATATATACTACTGTTCAGTAATAAATTAGTATAGAGTGCCTATTTGTTCAAGGTGGTATTTGTTGAAGTATTCTAAAGCTTTAGAAAAAACAACGTCACTGGTTATAGCTCTCATATTAATAATAGCCATTATTGCCGTAGCATGGTTTGCTATGCGACCAGCAGCTCCGCCACCAACAACTACTGTTGTTGAAAAAGTGTATATTAGGTTTGCTGGTTGGAGCGCTGGAGAAACAGAAATGAAGAACTACGAGAAAATAATTAAGATGTTTGAAGAGAAATACCCTGACATAGCTGTTAAATACGAAGTCATAACGCAAATGTTCCATGAAAACATTTTGGCATCTTTCGGTGCCGGTGTAGCTCCTGACGTATTCTACCTTGACTCAGCATGGGCGCCAATATTTACCGAGAAGGGAGCACTATATCCGGTATCTGATATTGTTAGCCAGGATTTCATAAATCAGTTCTACGACTTCCTACTAGAGCCGTTCAGGGGGCCTGACGGCAAAATCTATGGTTTGCCTAAAGACTGGAGCATGCTAATGCTATTCTATAATAAGAAGCTATTTGAGCAAGCTGGTCTAACAAAACCACCGGACACTTGGGAAGAACTTGAAGAGTATGCTAAAATTATCGCTGATAAAACAGGGAAGCCTGGACTAGCTATTTACCTTGGAGGGTTCAATAGATACATGCCTGTAGCTTTAAGCTATGGAGCTCCTAAGCCATGGTTCGACGACCCAGGTGACGCATCATGGTTTGATGATCCAGCAGTTGAGAAGACCATGGAATGGTATATTAACCTATATCTTAAAGGTAAAATTGAAAGAGAAAAGCAAGGACTAACACCCTACGTTGTTTCACCACAGGATGTAGGTGCAGGATGGCTTGGCGACGCTTTTGGTAAGCAGGAGGTAGCTATGGTTATTAGCGGTAACTGGATGATACCGTTCCTTGCCGATCAATTCCCAGACTTTAAGTTCGGAGAAGACTGGGATATCGCACCTGTTCCTAGAGGCCCCGAAAAGCGTGTTACAATGGCCTATACTGTCGCTTTAGCCATAAATGCAAAAACAGAGAATCCAGATGCAGCAGCTAAGTTCGTAGAGTTCATCCTAGGTCCGGAGGGACAGAAAGAACTAGTTGTTAAAATGGGTCACACACTACCTTCAATTAAGGGATTAGAAAACGACCCCAACATGTGGCCTCAGCACAAAAAGTCACTTTCATTCAAATACGACATAGTCCAAATATTCCTTTGGGGCCCGAAGTCTGGAGAACTTGAGGGTAAAATAAGCGACATCATGGCTTCAGCTATGAGAGAAGAAATAAGTATCGATGAAGCATTAAATGCTATGAAACAAACAGTAGAGGAAATGTTTAGAGGAGGCTAAGGAAAAATGTCAAAATCACATCTTTTTTTATCTCAAAAAATGAAGTCTCTTCTTGAAAAAAGAAAGTCAAGAGAAGCGCTTGAAGCACTTATACTTATAAGTGTTGTTACATGTTTAAACATGGTTTTCGGATACTTCGCAGCAGCTTTCGCCTTCTACCTAAGCTTCTTTAAATGGGACTATATAGGTCCCATGGAGTTCGTTGGTTTAAAGAACTTCATGGTTATTTTTAAAGACTTATGGAGGGGAATTAGTGGAGCATACTTCTTCCAAGCACCCTTCTATACCGGTCTTAAAAACATTCTACTGTACACAGCAATAGTTGTTCCAACCCAGACTATTCTTGCAATGATTCTTGCCGCATTCGCTAACCAAAAAATTAAGGGTGTTCAGTTCTATAAGGTATCTTACTTTCTACCAGCAGTTACAAGCCCTGTAATAATAGCTCTGATTTTCATATGGTTATTTATGAAGCAAGGATACATAAATTACATGTTACAGTTTGTAGCACCGGGATTCGCGCCTGACTGGATAAACGATAAGAGCTACTTGCTTTACGCAATAGCTCTTGTTGCAATATGGGGTACAAGCGGTCACTTTATGGTATCTTTTCTCGCAGCAATGCAGTCAATTCCCAGGGACATCTATGAAGCAGCAATGCTTGAAGGAGCAGGACCTATTAGGAGATTTATCTACATTACCGTTCCTATGCTTAAGCCTATGATAGTTTACGTAGTGGTCCTAGGACTTATCGGGGCATTGCAAATGTTCGACTTAGCATGGGTTATGGCAGGCTCTAACGGCGGTCCTGGCGGCGCAGGTTACACTATGGCCCTAGACATATACAATGAGGCATTTATTAATCTGAGACCCGGTGTTGCAGCTGCAAAAAGCATCTTCCTTTTTGCACTAATTTTCTCGGTAACATATGTTTTCCAGAAGAAGTATAAGGTGATGGTTAGATGAGGTCTTCGCTTAAGCTTACTAAGCTAGGATGGATTGCTCTAACATGTTTTGTACTTTCCCTCTTCGCTTTCATCTATCTTTCACCATTCATAAGATCCTTTGTAGCTTCCTTTATGACCTGGGAGCAAGCTTCAAGGTATCCTCCAGAATGGATACCTGATCCATTCACTTTAGAAAATTACATGAAACTTTTTAAACTAGAGCTTTTCCCAAGATGGATCTTTAATACGGCATTATATGCTGGCTTAATAGTTGCAGGGAACATAATGTTTTCAAGCATGGCAGGCTATGCTTTTGCGAGACTTAAATTCCCAGGTAGGGACGCTCTATTTTCAGCATTACTGGCCCTTCTAATGATACCTATTTTCGTAACTCTTGTACCAAACTACATCATAATTTATAGGCTTGGACTGATAGACAACATTGCAGGTTTAGCACTGCTTAGCCTAGCTAATGTGCCTAGCACCTTCCTCATGAGACAGTACTTTCTATCCCTACCTCAGGAAGTTTTCGACGCAGCAAGAATAGATGGATGCGGGCCCATCAAAACATTCTTCTACATATGTTTACCTCTTGCTAAGCCCGCATTAGGTGCTGTAGCGGTGTATCAGTTTCTTGGAGCATGGAACGCGTTTCTAGGACCATTGGTATTCTTAAGAACTCCTGAAAACTTCACCCTTCCCGTTGGATTAAGTTTTGCATTTCAAAGGTCCATGTGGACCGAGTATACGCCTATTATCGCGGGTTCTCTTGTAGCAGCAGCTCCTACAATAGTGCTTTTCATAGCTTTAAACAAGTACTTGATTAAGGGAATAGTTATTCAAGCAGGTAAAGGGTAACGAAATTATGGCCCGCGTATTCCTGGAAAATGTTGTAAAGAAGTTCGGCAAGGTAGTAGCTGTAAACCATGTAACATTAGAAGTGAAAGACAAAGAGTTTATGGTGCTTCTTGGGCCTTCAGGTTGTGGTAAATCAACAACTCTAAGGCTTATTGCAGGATTAGAAACTCCTGATGAAGGTAAGATTTGGATAGGGGATAGGCTCGTTAACGAAATAGATCCTACGAAAAGAAATGTTGCAATGGTTTTCCAAAGCTACGCACTTTATCCTCACATGACAGTTTATCGGAACATAGAGTTTCCACTTAAAATGGCTAGGGTACCTAAAGAGGAGAGGAGAAGGAAGGTTATTGAGGTTGCTAAATTCCTAGGAATAGAGGATTTACTTAATAGATACCCTAAACAACTTAGTGGTGGTCAGCAGCAAAGAGTTGCTCTTGCAAGAGCAATAGTTAGAGAGCCTGAAGTTTTCCTACTTGATGAGCCCTTGAGCAATTTAGATGCTAAATTGAGAGTTAAAATGAGATTTGAGCTTAGAAGACTCCTACATGATGAATTACAAATAACGACGATATATGTTACCCATGACCAGGTTGAAGCAATGACGATGGCTGATAAAATAGCTGTAATGAATGCTGGAAAAATAATGCAAGTAGGTTCACCAATAGACGTTTTCGAGAAACCGGCAAACATTTTCGTAGCAGGATTCATAGGTGTTCCACCAATGAGCTTTTTCGAAGGAACACTCATAGAAAAACAAAAGAGCCTATTCTTAGATCTCGGATCAGTACTGTTTAGAATACCTAAAACTTACTATTCCGCACTTCACCCCCACGTTGGAAGTGAAATAGTAATGGGTATTAGACCTCAGGACATTAAAGTTACTCTAGAACCTCAGGAAGACTCATATGAAGGGAAAATAGTAGGTTATGAACCGTTAGGGACGGAAACGTACATTCACTTCACAATAAATGGGACAAAGGAGTACATAGCCGTTATTCCACGAGGTATGAGGATTTCCCTTAAGCGGAAAGTGTACTGGAAATCTAACCCGCAGAAACTGTACTTCTTTAGGAAATCAACAGGAGAAGCAATATACTAAACACTTAACAAACCTACTATACTCTTCATCAAAATCGTACAAGTCAACCCTACGCCTTTTAGGTCTAATATCGAAAAGCAAAACTTTCACACCGAAAATATAAAAGAATAGCCAAAGTCAGGAATGCTGAACTGCAAAAACGATGCGTGAGCCTTTTATGTTTTTAAGGTAAAATAAGTAGAGAGAGCTCACCATGGTCTTAATTGGAAACCCATTACCTTAAACAAGATTGAACCATATTGGCACTATGTTTCATAACTCTTCAAAATGTCTGAAGAAGTTTAGGAAAACTGCTCATGGGAGGTAACGGTGAAGAATTGAAAGGATAAATTATGATTTAGCGTAGTGTACTGGTCCTAGATTGGGAAGAGGAATCAGATGGAGTAATTTACAAAGAAACCATAATGCTGGAGAAAAACGAGAAAATCATAAGACTATTCATGAAGGAAACAACGGTAACACTTAGACCTACCGAAGTAGAATGGTACATAAGAAAACACCTATGCTAAAAACAGAATAGGAGGAGAAACACTGAAAACAGACGAAGACTACATAGAATTCATACTAACCCTGAGAATAGACAAAGCACTAACAGACCTACTACTAGAAAACAAACTACTAAAAGAAACAGTAAAAAACCAAAACTCCACCAACCCACACATCCCAAACAATTTCCAAGCTAGAATACATAAAAATTTCGAGGAATTAAGAAGAGGCACGATAAATTTTAGGGAATACTAAACCATTTCAAACCTTAACACAGTTTTCTCTTTAAGAACTTCATCTTCTTTCTCATGATGCTTAAGTCTGGCTAGAAGCACTTCTTTTCTTAACGCTTTCAACACAACAGTATTATCTTCCTTAAGTTCAGCTACTAATAAGTCACCCTTACCAACATTTAAATGCTCCAATATCCTCTTTTTTAGAACAGTATGGCCCTTATCATCATATATTTTAATTATTTCAACTGCCAAGAAGTGTACACCCGATAGTATGTAGGATAACTTAATATATAAAGTTATCCCATTATATTATAGGTGTCCCTATGGTTGAGAGAATTTTATTTGATACTGTGGCTTTATGGGGTCTTATTTTTGTGAACTCTAAGTACCATAGACCAGTAGTTAAGGTTATTAGAGGGAAACATGTTGTTATCCATTCCATATGTTTCCACGAACTAGTGTATCCAGCATATAAGCTTGAAAGTAATGGGGGGAGAAATATTAGGGAAGGTTTAGAGTTGATTAGAAGTCTTGCGAAAACCTACGTTAACATTGTTGAAAAATATAGAGCGCTATTTAAAATAGATAAGCTAACAGTAGTACCTTTAACAGTAAACGACCTGGTAAAAGCTTATGAGCTCATATTGAAGGAGAAGAAAATATTTATTGAGGAAAGAAAAGGCTACTGGCCAAGCATAGTAGACGCAGTAGTAGCTACTCTATGGGGGAATTTGAAAGCAAAACTACTAACAGACGATGAGAAACTAATAAAGTACGGAGAAAAACACAAACTACCATATCTAAAAATATCCGAAATCAAACCTTAAAACCGCAAATCAAAAAATTAAATAGAGAGAATAAAAACCTACTCACAAACTAAACACAGCTACAACACATTTAGCACATGAAACCACACTTCTACCCAGTCCTCTAACACTAAACATAACACCTCACATCATCTAGGGAAACAACAGCTATACCAGCACAGACCCTGTTCACAAAACACAAACCAACATAGCAAAACAACAAACATAAACCTACACATCAAAGAAAAACACCATTACCGCAAAGATTTAGCTAGGATGCAGTTAAAGAGTGCTGCTTTAATCATTAACTAATGTAATGTTACGCTCCCGTTTATTCATAGATCTGTTCCAAGGCCTAATTCCTTTTAAATAGGTTATTTTAATTAGTGGGATACTGTAATAACTAATAGTCGGATATTAGTGTTCTCATAATGTCTAGTGAGTTACCTAGGGAGGCAACAGAGTATCTTGAGAAATTTTCAAAGTGGTTTATCCGATGGATTCGTTCCTTCGGGGAATTGCTTGAAAATACGGGAAGCTTCGAAAAAGTTACTGGAAAGCCTATGGAGGAATTCACGAGAGAACTCTTTAACCCGGAGCTTCTTGCTAGATTCGTAAAAGAAGCTTCTCCTGAAATAGTTGGAGAATTCTTTGCAATAATGTTCGAGTTCATGAGCTTAGGTTCTTTAGACCTAGGTAAAATGAGCCCTGATGAGAAGATAGCTAAGGGTAGAAAACTACGTGAATTAGCGGATAGAATGGAGAAACTCCTAGCAAAAATAGAGAAAGCAAATGAACAAAGTAAGGAGGTAATGAAAACATGAGGTACTTAGCTAACATATCTTTACCATACAATTCACTAACCATGGTCTCCACGATAGTAGCTAAAGGTGTTGAACAGTTTATCACACATTTTTCTGCAAGACAAAACGAAATCCTGAAAACAATGTATAATTCTCTAAGGTCTATCAGAGTGTTTGAAATATTCAGCGAGATAGATGAAAGAGCTCTAAACATTCTTAGAAACAACAACATAGACTTCTTTACTTTGGCTAAGTATTTAAGTAATGTTATGGTAGCATCGGAAAAACATGGTTTAATAATAGCCTCTATAAGCTTAAAGTACTCTAGAGATATTGAAATCCCTGAATGGGAGGAAGCAACATTAGTGATAAAGGTAAAATGTAGGGAAAAGAAGAACATGTTCAACTTCTGGACTGAGATTTCTAAAAGCAAGAAAGAAGCTCTAAGAACTTTAAGAGTTGAGGTAGAACCTATTGAGTAAACCGCATTTAGAAGTTCCTTTCCAATTTCTAAATTTCGCAAAGGAAATCGGAAAATGCTATGTAACTAAAAACCAGGGACTACTTAGACCATGTATTAGTAGAGCATACTATGCATCATTCCTCATAGCAAGATACGTAACAAAACTAGACTACTACGATAAAGAAGACGTACATAGAAAAGTCGTAGAAACCCTTGAACAACTAAACCTACCAGACATAGCAGACATGCTAAACTCTCTAAGGAGAAAAAGAAACATGGCAGACTATAACCTAGTCCAAACAGTAAACATAAAACACGCAACCTTAGCAGTCGATATAGCAGAAGAAGTGGTAAGAAAAATAAAACAAGAACTCAAAATACTAAACAAAACAGAAACCAATAAACCCTACTAAGACACGTAAAAAAGAAGAAATATTAAAGTGAAAGACAGTTTCCCTCATGCTGAAGGTATTTCAGATGCTTTAAGCTTAGCAACACGCTCCTCGAGTTCTCTAACCTTAACAGCCATCAAAACACCACCAAACCAACCTAACATGTGCAACAGCACATTATTGAACTTAAATGCCAACCAACTTAGTAAACCTAGCAAAGACAGACTTGATACAAACTTAACATAGCTAACATTAAGATGTTAGAAAACATATAGTATATATGCAAAGAAAAGCGTGAAAGGTGTTTAGTGGAAAAGAAATATACTACAAAAAACATGGAACAATTAAACCTAAGAACTTAAATGAATTTTAATTAAGCACTCTTTACAAGGTGATTGCGTAATGGTAAAACCGCGGAAAGAACTACGCTGATTAAATTAGAAAATACTGCATTGAACATTACTTTAAGATATTTTGAAAAAAGTTGTTTTAATGGAGATGATGCTTATCTTTTCCTTACTACTTCTCCAGCTCTATTACCTGTTACTTTGCCTTCCTCTATAGCTATAACACCATTAACGATGACGTAATCTATGCCTGTAGGGTATGCTCTTGGATTATCATATGTCGCTTTATCTTCTATTCTATTATAGTCGAATATCACTATGTCAGCTTTAAACCCAGGGGCTATTATTCCTCTATTATTTAGTTTTAGTTTTTGAGCAGGCATAGCGGTCATTTTCATTATAGCTTCTTCAAGTCTTAGAACACCTAGCTCTTTAACATAACGTTTTATAACTCTTGGAAAAGTACCGTAGAATCTTGGATGAGGCTTACCTTTAGGTGGTACTAACCATGAATCTGAACATATCATTGATAACGGATGCTTAATTACAGTTATCACATCTTCCTCTGCCATGTAATGTATGACCATGGTGGTTTTAGCCTCATCCATTATGAGAATATCAAATAATGTATCGTATGGATTCTTGTTCTTTTCCCTACTTATTTCAGCTATACTTTTTCCCTCACATTCCTTACACTTCTCAGAATATGAAATGACTATTCCATCCCAGCCTGCAAGCTTCACTATATTCTCCCATGTTCTAACTTCTTTCTCAATATATTCTACTATTTTCTTCCTACATGCAGGATCTCTTAACCTTTCAAGAAGCTTTTCTATACCTCCTTCGTGAACCCATCTTGGTAGAGTAGCTGAAAGCATAGTCATACCGGCCGTGTAAGGATAGACATCACATGTTACATCTATACCTTTCCTCCTGGCTTTCTCCATCATCTCTAAAGTTTTCTTAACTAAACCCCAATTATCCCTACCTGCAGCCTTATGGTGGCTTATCTCTACTGAGACGCCGGATCTTTCACCAATCTCTATTGCCTCCTTGACAGCATTCAGTAGGTTATATGATTCTCCTCT
>JAPDJU010000013.1 GCA_029258915.1 Thermoproteota archaeon | reverse complement strand
GGCACTGAAGGAGCTGGAGAAGGCTACATGGAGTGTTCCTAAAGGGTTTTCATGTAGGTCTGTGAGGGAGGATCGTGATAGTAGTTGATGCTTCGGCTCTTTCAGCATTTATACTTCGTGAAGAGGGATGGAGAGATCTAGCTATGTATTTTGTTAGGTCTATGTCTGTTGATCATGTTGTTAAGGAGGTAGCTAATACTATTTGGAAAGCGTCATGTGTAAGGAAAATGTTAACAGTTGATGAAGCTTTAAAAGCCTTTAAAATACTGTTAATGATTGTTGGAAAGAACGTAATCCTATATCCTGAGCTAAAATACTTAAGCAAAGCAATTGATATTTCACTAAAATATTCAATAACAATATATGATTCACTATATGTAGCGCAGGCAGTAATGGAGAATAAACCATTGCTAACGCTTGACGAGAAGCAAAGAAAGGTGGCTAAGGAGTTAGGAGTAGAGGTTTTACCTTAACCTACTAATTACATCACGATAGGCGTTTATACATGTAAGGGATTAGTAGCGTTTTACGTATTATCAATTGGGTTAGCGGTTTTCTAATAGTAAAGCGTTTACCATGTTTTAGTATTTTGTAGAATATCTTATTGCTTGCCAATAAAGTTGCTTTATCGATTTCCCTGCTTCTTCTACGTATACTGCATTGTATAAGCCTATGTTTTCTCAGGAGATAGGCTTATTGCTATTTTCCATTCTTCTTCTGATAGTTCACGTACGATTCCGAAGTCTTCTAAGCTTTTAGCGGCTGAGGCTATGATGTTATTGTCTAGCCTACATGTTCTGTGGAATCTTGGGGTGCTAGCTACTTTGTAAAGTACTAGGTTGAATGCTAATAGTTTAATAGCGTTCTTTATGTAGTTATTGTGAATTTAAGGACTTTCTCATATTGTTTCTCTGAAACATACCATTTCACAGCCATGTTAGTATCAATTATAGTTGCAGGGACCATGTTTTCTAAGTATTCTTCCTTTAATATCATCCATCATCTTAGCTGCTATCCTAGTTCTATCTAGTTTCTTCGAAAGCTATACTGCATATATGTTTTTGCACAAGAATACTTCGTTAAAAATTTTACTTATGAGGCTGCTACTCTCTCAATTATGTTATGTGAGAAATTCATATTTGTGTGCTGTTGCACAAAATTTTAGGCGGTAATGAATATGGATTATCTTCTAGTTTCATGTTTTGTTATAGGTTTGGTTGCGGGGTTTATGAGTGGGATGTTTGGGATTGGAGGGGGTTCTATTAGGACTCCGTTGTTGATACTTTCGAGTGTGTCCCCGTTAAGTGCTTTTGCAATAAACCTGGTTGTTATACCGTTTTCTTCTCTGTTGGTGCGTTAACTCACAGAGTGAATGTTGATGCGAGAACAGGCGTTTATGTTGTCGTAGGGGGGAGTTTGGACTCATTTGCTGGTGCATTACTTGTAGGTTTAGTTCCTAGAGTGGTTTTGGCATTTCTCTTCCTAGTAAGCTCTGTGATAACTGTGTTTGGAATGTATCTTTACAAAATTGCCCCTAAGATTTATGGGAAAATAAATCCAACCTCACGATCCATTATGTTTGGAGCTTTTATTCTAAACCTAATCACGGGGATGAGGGGTGGAAGTGGCGGTTCACTTTCCCACCATTTCTGAGGATAATGAAGCTAGATATTCGTAGGGCTATTGCTACTTCGCTTTTCTCAACAATATTCACAGCTACAGTTGCAATATTCGTTTACTGGTATCGTGGAAACATTCCTTGGATACTGGCGATTTTAACAATAATGGGCTCAATGCTAGGTGCGAGAATAGGTGGAAAAGTGTCTCTAAAAACCAAACCTAAATGGTTACAGGTACTTTTAGCAGTACTAATTCTTACCTTAGCTGTAATATCGGTTCTCAAAATCATGAAGATTATGTAAGTGCTTGAATGAAACTCTAAACTTAACAATCCTAAACTTCTCCCGCATTTGCTCTGCATTTTCTTTTATTTTAAATCTAATAATATTTTCAAAGAAGCGACGCATCAAACATATAGTTTAGAAGAGTGTTAATATGCTATGATGTTTGAGGGGCTTTAAGGTTTATATTTGGAAGCTACTTCGTTACTTATGACTGCTTTTATATATTTTAACTCTTTATTTTTAAAGCCATTAAAACTGCACCTTAACTTTTATTCTCTTCCAGCGAATAACTATGTTACGTTTTTTCCTAGCTTCTTTCTCGGCTTTCTCAATGTTTTTTAAGAAGCTTAATAGTTCTTTCTCCGTCAAAATGTGGTCCCCTTTTTTAACATTATATTGTTTATAAGACAGAATATTTAACCTATTAGTAAACATTTCATAAGCTTTAATTATTAAAGTTTAACTATGTGAATTTAAGTTATGATATTTCTAATTTTTATTTTTACTTGTTGTTTTTCGCTATTGAGAACTTTAATATCGATATTTTCTTGTCTTAATTATTTCTTAATAGCCTCGAGGAGAAATGTTTATTAATAGTTTTGTGGAGGATAGGTTTTTCTCTATGTGGGCTGTGTTTTCTGTCATTATTTTTAGTCTGGTGGTTCGTAGATTTTTACTTTTACTTCTTTTATTTCCTTTAGTCTTTTATCTGTTGTTGTTAGCGTGGCGTTTTCTTTTTCTGCAAGAGCTATTATTACTGCGTCTACTATAGATATTAGTTTTTTATATTTTGCCTTCACTTTTCCTGCTCTTAAGGATAATTCTAAGTCTATGGGTGATATTGTTAGGTCTTTGGAGTATGCTATTCTATTAAACCATGTTATTGCTGTTTGTTTACCTAGTTTTTCTTCAGTTTTATAGTAGATTTCTATTAGGTTTGCTGTGGTTGTGTATGCTTTAGCTCCTTGAGCTACTTCCTTAACTACGTCCGATACTCTTGGATCGCCTTTCAATATTAGCATTAGTATTCCCGTGTCAAGAACGAGCTTCAACTTTTCTTTCCTCGTGTACTTCCCTAATCATTTTATCAATTACCTTACTGTATTCTTTGGCAAATCCGTAAAGGTCTATAAGTCTACTTCTTGGTACTAAGGCTATGTATGTGTTTTCATCTATTAAGACTGCTTCAGATCCTTCTTTAATACCGTATTTTTTCCTAAGTTCGGCAGGTATAACCATTAACCCTTTATGGTGGATTTTAACTATATACTTAGACATTAAACCACCAATTAACTAAGTTAAACACTATAAATATAAGCTTAACTATATGTGAATGTAGGTATTAGGTGGAATAGCTATTTACTCTTTGTTTTGGCTATTGCTGCTAGGTTCCATTTTCTCTTCTTTATGAAAACGTATTTGTCTTCTTTACCTATCTCCTTTATGAACTCCCGTATTTTTTCTTCTACACCTATGGTGTCATATATTATTTTGTATCCTAGTACAAGCCCTGTTAGAAACGTATCTGCAATTAGATTTTCCTCGAAACTTTCGATGTCGAAAACTTGGATGTCAATGTTTTTTCTAAATAGTTTTCTTAGTTTTTCTAGAAATTTCGACTTCTAATGTGACTTTGTCGTTTATGTTTTTGAGATCGTCGACAATTACAATCATGTCTATGTCTCTGGCTTTACGTGGACTGTACACATAGCTTCCGAAAAGTATTGTAGCTAAAACTTTCTTTCCCTTATTTTCAGCTACTTCATTTATTTTAGATAATATTGTTTCTTTTGAGAAAATCTTTAACCACCTCAGCAACTTTCTTTGCTAGTTCTATTCCTTTGATTATATACTACCTTCTTTTTCAACTCTAACATCGCTTTAACTCCTTTTTCTACGGATTGCTAAGCATAGAAAACTGCTTGAGAATAGTCGTTTACATTAAGTGCTCTTAAAGTCCTTTCTAAATATTTTTCGCTTTCTTCAAAATACTTCTTAGCAAACTTAGCGAATATTGGCATTTCCATCATAAACTATCATTGCTTAGGCTTAATTTATTTTTTACCTTATACCTTGTTTAACCATGGTTCTAAAACACTGTAGAACTTTGAAGCTTCATGTTAGCTGTTAATGGATAGCATGTTTTTGGGAATATTAGGGTTGGTTTAATGTTTTGCTTTTTATTTATAGATAAGGTTTGTGTTAAACTATTTTTCTAGCTAGTTTGGTGAAGAATTTCCTGAAGACTATGGTGAAGATTATTCCTCTTAAATATACATCTATGAACATTGCTGTCCATGCACCTATAACTCCTAGGAATGTTGTTAATATTGCTGCTGGTATTACTCGGAACATGTAGAGGCCTAGAGCGTTAATTATCATCGGGACTGTGGTGTTTCCTCCTCCCCTTATTCCCCCGCTTAGTGTCATGGCTAAGGCTAAGCCTGGTTCGCTTAGCCCGGCTAATATCAGGTATATGGCGGCTAGTCCAGCAACTTCTTCTGATGGTGAGAAAGGTTTAACAATGTAGTATGATGCGAGTACAGCTATTAAGCCTAGGAGGGTCATTACTGCTATAGCTACTTTTGCTGTTTCCCAACCTATTTTCTTTGCTTCACCTACGTTTCCTGATCCTATTCTTTGACCTACTAGGGATGATGCTGCAACCATGAATGCGAATCCTGGCATGTAGATGAAGCTTTCAATTCTAATACCTATTTGGTGGGCGGCTAATGCTATTTCACCGCATCGTGCAATAAATGCTATGTAAGCGTTACCCCCTATAGAGTGTATTGCTCTTTCAACTGCTGTTGGTGTCCCAAGCTTGACAATTTTGGTAACGTATTTTTCTTTGAAACTAAGTTTTGGAGAAATACCTGTTATTTTTAGGAAGAAAAATTCTAAAGGTATAATGTACCCTATTGACAGTACTGTGGCTAGTGCTGCTCCTTTAACACCTAAAGCTGGTGCTCCAAATAGGCCGAATATGAGTATTGGGTCGAGAACTACGTTTAACCCTGCACTAGACATTATTGCTATCATGGAGTATTTTGTTGCACCAATACCTCTAAGCGAAGAGTCCATGAGGAAAGCTGTTGCTAATAGGGGTAGTCCGAGAATTCTTATGGAAAAATATGCGACACCTTTCTCAACAACTCCGGGGTTAGGTCCGGCTATCAAGCTTATGAAGAATGCGGAGTTATGGTAAACTATTTGGGAAACTGCGAGAGCTACAAGTAAGCTGTAAACTATTGTTTCACCTATAGCTTTTCTTGCCTTAAGAATTTCTTTCGCACCATAGCTTTGAGCAACATAGACAAGTAAGCCCATTGTGAATGGGACTATGGTTACAAAGAAAAGCCATGATAGGTATGAGCCTACAGCAACACCTGCTAAAGCAGCTGTACCTAGTTTTGAAACAAAGTACGTATCGGCTATAGAATATAAGCTATCACTAAGTTCACTAATGATCATAGGCCATGAAATCCTTATAACCTCTCTAACTAAGCTCCTATCGTTCATCAGCTTTTACCTAATGGAATTTGCTTTGCCGAAGGTTTGCATTGAATTTTAAATATATCATTTACTATTACGCTATAAAACTTAATGCTTAATAGTATAATTAGACGTGATTTCAATTAAACATATTGTAAAGGCTGAAATAACTGAGGCTAAAACAGCAAAATAATATGAAGTTATATGTTTTGGAGAATTTTGCTCTAAAAATAATCTATTGAAAGCATTAAACATAGATGCATTGGTGAAAGCAGTACACCTGCCATTCCACCTACATAAGATAGAATTTAATGCTTCAGAGTCTATGCTTCCATGACCTACTATCGGGGCAAGTGGGGAAATGTTATACTTACGGAGGCTACTAGAGACAGTAATAAATAAATTAAAGTGCTCAAGATTTCAAGCACTTTTGGAATGTTATGTTTAGGTTAAACTTAAACGTTAATTCATTTGTGCCAAGGTATGTATTTGTTATTATGTTGTTTTAAGCTAATGTGTAATGTTTTATACAAGTTTATGCTAAGAATTCGCTTGGGTGGTGTAGTTGAGTAAGTTTGGCAGGTTTGTTTCACTGAAGACTTGGAGGTCTAGGTTTGTTTCGAAAAGATTTGGTAAGTTTCATAAAGTCCATAGGGAATTGTGAGGTGTTTAAATGGGTGTAAGAGTTCTCGTCGAGCTTAAACGTAATAATAGGGTTGTAAGTAGTGCTGCATTAGTTAATAGCGGTTATGAGGCTGATGAACCTGAATTACATGTCCCCTTGGCTTTAGCTAGGGTCTTAGGGTTTAAGCTTGAAGGGCTTAAAGGTGAACGTTACAAGGTTGTAGGAGCCGAAGTTACAACATTTATTCTTGGCGAAGTAGAAGTAAGAGTAAGGGCTGAAGATAAAGTTTCAGAATGGGTTAAAGCGAAAGCGGTTTCTGTTCCTGGAGAATACGAAGTAATTTTAAGTGACGCTATTACTGAACAATTAGGTGTTGAAATTTTGAAACCGCGAACAGGTCTTTGGAGGTTTGTAGGAGAATTAAAGGTAAGGAAAAGTGTTGAAGAAAAATATTGGGTGGAGTAGTACAGGGTTACGTTAAATTATGTAAAGGCGTAAGTTAAGTGTTGCGGAATAAAGCGCTGTAAAATAATTTGAATAAATAACATGCTATTGTGATGGGGAATTGTTAAGAAGCTTTAGAGATAAAATGCTTTGAGTATTATCAGTGAACACATTTGTATACGATAATATTAAAAATTAGTTAATAGAAAACTTAACTTCTCTTAAATTATTTTGCTCCCACCTTATTAGTTTACAAATGTTTTTATTTACGTTTAAGATTTTATAGGGGTTTTGTTTATGCTTATCTAAGGTTTTGAGCCGTGGTCTCAGTGAAAGGTGCAGCTAAAAAGGTTTTAAATGCTAATGTAAGAATTGATATTTTAAAGAAAAACAGTGAAATAGCTGTTTACGGGAAACGATCATAAAAGGCGGTGTTTTGGAAGCATGAAAAATCATAAATGTTAGGAAAATATTAGAAGCAGCTGTTTATGGTGGTGTTTTTCCGGGTTCTCAGGTTAAAGGGTAAAGGTATTCTTAAACCGTTCAATTATATAGAGGCTGCAAGAATAGTTGAAGGGGAAGTAAAGGCAGAATACATTTTGATGTTCAGAGGGAAAGTTTATATAGGTTGATATTCAAGTACGTTTAAGGATAAGAATGAGCGAACGTTTGCTGAGACCTAAGGAGGCTTGTAGGCTTCTTGGTGTTAGTTATGTTACTCTTCGTAGATGGATTGAGGAGGGGAGGATAAGAGCAGTACGGACACTTGGAGGAAAATACCGTATACCAGAAAGCGAAGTAAAGAGACTATTAAGCGGAGTAGTGACAAGGGAAATTAGAGCAATCATATATGCTCGTGTTAGCTCCTCAGACCAGAGAAAAGACCTAGAAAGACAGATAGAGTACTTAACTCAATACTGCATGGCTAAAGGCTATAAAGTAGTAGATGTCCTAAGTGATGTAGCTAGTGGATTGAAAACTAATCGTAGAGGCTTAATGAAACTCTTCAACTATGTAGTAAACAAACAAGTAGATGTAGTTGTCATTACCTATAAGGATAGATTGACAAGGTTTGGCTTTGAGTACCTAGAGTACTTCTTTAAGCAGTGCGGTGCCAAAATCGAAGTTGTCTATGGCGAGGAGCCTAAAGACGCTTACCAAGAACTAGTAGAGGACTTACTAGCAATAGTTACTTCATTTGCTAGCAAGCTCTACGGTATGAGGAGTCATAAGAAAAAGAAGCTCATTCAAGGTTTTAAGCAGTTACTGCAAGAGGTAAAGAAGAATGACTAGAGTAGTTAGAATAGTCATAGTTAGGAGCATTAAGTTAACTAGAAGGATATTCGGAGTCTTCGTTGAGCTTGAAGGTATGTATCGTAATATGGTCAAACAACTTGTAATATACGCTGTTAGAAATAGTATTAGGAGCTTCACTAGGCTCAAAGCATTAAAGTACCGTGAAATGAGGGGTCTCTACCCTCAACTACCTTCACACTACGTCTACACGGCATGTCAAGACGCTAGTACTAGGGTTAGGAGCTTCTTACGGTTAAAGAAACTAGGACTAGCTGAGAGTGATTACCCAGAGGTTAGGAAGGTCAGTATCTGGCTTGACAACCACCTATGGAAGCCTAATGGGCTAACATCGATCAAGGTGGTTACCCACAAGGGATGGATAACAGTGGACTTTGAACCTCATAAACAGTATTGGAAATACATTAATTGTGGTTGGAAGCTAGCTAGTGAAACTAAGGTAAAGCTTGATAAGAGGAGTAGACAGTTAGTTATCTACCTATCTTTCATTAAAGAGGTTGAAGAGTATAAGCCTAGGGGCTACATACCAGTTGACGTTAACGAAAACAATGTTACCGTACTAGTTGATAACTTAACCTTCCTCTTTGAAACCAATACTGAGAAGCTCGTACTCGGATACTATTACCGTAGGAAAAGGATTCAGGAAAAATACGATAAATTATATGGTAAGAAATCTAGGATTAAGAGGAAGGCTGTGAGGAAACTAAAGGAGAGGAAAAAGAAACTTGATATTAAATGGAAGATAGCTAACATAATCGTTAAGACTGCCTATGAGAAACAATATGCCATAGTTCTTGAGAAGTTGGGTAAACATGTAGCTAATAACATGATAAAGAGGATAAAGGATAAACAGCTACGTCATAGGATATTTCAAGCGAGTTTCAGAGGTATTCAGAGGGCAATAGAGGAAAAGGCTAGAGAGTATGGCGTACCAGTAATATATGTTAATCCAAGGAATACATCAAAACTATGCCCAATTCACAATGCTCCAATAACCTACAGTAATGGTTCTAGGATTGGTAAGTGTAGTAAGGGAGGAGAATTTTGGCATCGAGATGCTGTTGCTTGCTGGAACTTGCTTTTCAAAGCCCTGCGGGGTGATGGGAGCCATGCTCCGAACTCCGCAGGAAGTAACGTAGATGTGTCTCCCATGCCGTTGGAGACGAATGCCACCCATGACCCCATAGGGATACCTAAATCCCTATGGGCGAGGTGGAACCCCTAGGTGTGATCATGAACTTATATAAAATAATTGAAATGACCACCTAGGGAGGAACGGTTAGTAGGGCTAATTAGCTCTGAAAATGGAGGGCTAGTTGCGTGACTTTTAATTATTTCTACAATACTTTTAATTACTTGTTTTGGTTTTGAGTCCTAGATATCTTAATGCTAAGATATGTGCTGAAGCTGTATGCCTTTAAAACTTGTAAAGTTATGAATCTAATAAATTTATTGGTGACCGCTGGGTTTCTGAGGGGAGCCCTGTTCCCGTAGGTAGCTCAGCGGGGACTGTAATGAACCTAACAGTGTCTGATACATTTTGATAGATGAGGACACGGTTTAGGTGAACGGTAAAAGCTTCCCCAATACCTTCTTTGCTCCGTACGCTTCGCTGTGCTAGCATGTAATTTATCGTAACTCTTGAAACGTAAGATAGTAGAAGAGTAACTGATGATAGTAGAGCTATTGATGCTCCAACAGGTAAGTTATACATGAAACTAGCGAAAAGACCTGCAATTGCAACGCTGCTTCCTAGTATAGGTGAAATTAGTTGCTGAATATTTGCTCTCTTTGACAATAGTAAAGCCGATGCAACAGGGTTATACAGTAGAGAGAAAACAAGGAAACCGCCTGTTATTCTAAGGATTATGGCTATTGCTGAGCCTACAAAGAGTAGAAGTATTGTACTGTGCAATTTTACATTAACTCCTTCTGCTTCAGCTAATTTCTGATCAAAAAGTATTGCATCTATTTGCGGCTTAAAAATTACAGCATATACTAGAAAAGTCGCTGCTATAGTCACTATGGCAATTATTTTCTCGCAAGTTATTGCTAGTACACTACCCCATAGTATGGTTGATAACTGTACTGTGGATAGTACGTTGGTGCTTGACATGTAGAGCATTAGAATAGCTACTGCGTTTAATAAGGAGAATAGGCCCATGCAAATTAGCTCACGCCTTATAGGTGATTTACTTGTTAAATAGCCTATGAGTAAAGCTGATGCTACAGCAAAGAATAGTGTGAACAGCGTAGTATTAAATCCTAGAACAAGAGATATTGCAGCGCCAGCTAATGCGGAGTGCGCTATTGTGAAACTTAATGTTGTAACACCATACCTTTGAACATAGTATCCAAGCATACCACAGATAAAACCACTAAGCAAAGCGCCTAGCAAGGGAATCATTAACAGCATAGTTATCTACCTTTGAAACCTAATATCAGTTATTACTCCATCATTTATGGTCACGATAATGTCCGCATATTCTTCAATTTTGCTAAAGGAGTGGCTAACTATAATTGCTGAAGAACCCCTATGTTTCTTAATGTAATTTACAACTATTTCCGTAACTTTCTCTCTTGACTCCTTATCGAGACTTGAAAATGGTTCATCTAGGAAAAGTAGTTTAGGTCTCCTAATCAGCGCTCTTACTATGAATACTTTCTGCTGTTGACCACCACTCAATATGCCTATTGGTTTTTCAAGTAAACTAAGTACATCTAATTCTTTAGCATAAAATTCTAGTTCGTATTGGAAATAGTCGGGTAAAGGGTCTGTTATTACTCTATTACTTGATAGGCCCATTTCTATTACTTTCTTAGCTGTATAATGCTCATAAGGGGGTTTCATGAAGTCCTGTGGTACATAACTACATTTCCTCCTTACTTCAAATATGCGCTCATCTTTAGTATTAACGCCTAATAGGTATGCGTTACCTTTAATGGGTTTAAGTAGTCCTAGACATGTCTCAATAAGTGTTGTTTTCCCTGCACCATTAGGTCCTCTGATTAGGGTAAGTACTCCGAAAGGTATCGATAGATTAATGTTCCTTATAGCTGGTTTTCCAGCACCAGAATATGTAATCCAAACATTTTCTAATCGTACAGCTTCTCCTCGAATAGGTTGCATAGTTTTTCTCCTTCAACCCATTTAGCTGCTTTACTCAGTCCGTATTTCTCGTATAGCTTGTTTATTTCCTCTTCTACGTTTTCTTTAAGTTTCATTTCCAATTTTCTTGAAGTTTTACGTTTAACGAAAACTATTCTTATATTATCTGCGCTCGACTCCTTAATTTCGATGTTTTGCTTACCTAACGTGCAGCTTGTTGACCCCTGTACTCCATCTATAATGCACGTGTATGGTGTTTTCAATGGTACGTAAACTACGCAGTAGAGATCATGTTCGCTTAAGGGGTTAAGTATTTTCCTAGCCCGTTTACCTGCTCTATAGCCTAGTACTAGCCATGGTCCTTTGTGTCCATGAAGTTTAGCCGTTTCTTCAAGGCTTAGGCCGAAAACCACTAGTCACTTCACCTTTTCCTCAATACTATGTAGGTTAGAGTTAATCCCAACGCAATAACCAGTACCGTGAGAATGTATGTTGTGTTTCTCCAGAAACTCATTTCCCTTTCAAGTATGGTTTTCTCCTTCATGGCTGTTGCTTCTTCAAGTGCTTTAGCTAGTAGCTTAGCATTATACTTCATAACCTCAGTTACATTGTTTAGTCCAGGAGCTGTTCTAGGGAAGTTTGTTAAAGCAACTTCTACTGCACCTACTTCGCTAGCTATTTTCTCCCCTAACTCTACACCGCTTTGCAAATTATCTATTACTAAGACCGCACCATACTTTGTTGCATTCTCTACTACTTCACTGTATTCTTTAGCTGAAACCATTTCAGGAGACCTATATACGGCAACGATTTTGAACCCGAGGAATGAAATGAAACTTTTCTGCCATAGCATAGAAACTACAGGGGTGTCTTTGAAACCGTGTTCTTCAGCGAATCTTTGAAGCCACTGTTTAACCTCATCTATTTTGCTTAAAGACTTGCTAAGCTTATCTGACACGCTTATACCTAAATGTTCCTCAATAGCGTCAGCAACTTCACTATATCTCTGCTTTAAAGGACCGGGCATGTTCCATGGGCCTTTAATATAAACTATTGGAGCTTCCGAACCTGACGCTTTCTTTAAATCTTCAATCCAAGGTTCAAATCCATGAGCTAAAATTAGATCAGCTATTCTAAATGCTTCTACATCGCTTGGACGTACATCGTAGTGTGCAGGGCATATTGCCGGTGATGCGATAACTATTACAGATACTTTGTCGCCTGCAAGGTCTTTTACTATGCTTTCAAGAACTGTTGTTGTAGTAACTACTATGGGTTTATCTGTAGACGATGCATGAACATGTAATGCTGTAGAGAACATGCATGCTGCCAGTAAGATTATGATGAATAAAGTGGTTTTTACGTGCCTCATTGATGGTGCACCTATTCTTAATAGAAAGTGCACCATATAAATAATTTTTCCTAAAAACACATATATAAGATAAAGAGAGCCAATATCAGAAGAAAACTTGTTTTATTTAGCTAGAAAAACCTGTTATTATTTTCTTTCTAACTTCTAATGCTGTTTTCGGATAGTCTGTTGCTATAGCATCCACTTTATTTGCTACGAGTTTAACTATTTGATCGGGCTTATTTACAGTCCATGCTACAACTTTCAATTTTAGCTTGTGTGCGAAAGCTACTGCTTTTACTGTTGCTAGTCTGAAGTGTGGTAGTACTATTTTTGCTTTAAGCTTCTTAGCTTCAATAATTTTACCTGGAGGTTTAGCATATATTAGCCCTGTTACTATTTCAGGGTTTATATAGGCTATTTTCTCTAAAACTTTCTCATGGAAGCTTACAATAGCAGCCCATGTAGGATATCCATGTTTTTCTAAAACTTTCAGTACGGGATTTACTGCTTCAGCTTCCTTAATCTCTATGAATAGCCCGCATTTTCCATTAACATAGTCTATTATTTCGCTAAGGGATGGAACAGGCTCTGTACCTCCAATTCTTATCTTAGCTTTTATTTCTTCGTAACTTATTTCTCTAGGTTTAAGTAGAACATTTGCAACTCTGCTGAAGCTTTCATCATGTAAAATTATCGGGATTTTGTCTTTTGTAAGTCTAACATCAACTTCTACAAGGTCTACACCTAAGTTTAAAGCATAACCTATGCCTTTCAAGGTGTTCTCATAAGCTGAACCTAAACCCTTAGCTCCCCTATGTCCAATAATCGAAAATGGTTTTCTAGAAAGAAAAGAAATAACATCGCTAACCAATTAAACTACACCTACACTCCTATGTATGTTTCTTTTTCTATATTGTTTTTAAGTGCTTTTTAGCATTGACTAAATGTTTAGTTCTTAATTAGCTTTCCTTTATGATTTCCATTACTGATAGAGTTTTAATGTTTATTTTTTCTGCTTTTTCTTTAAGCTCCTTATCTTCTGTTACTAGTTTGAGTTTATTTTTTCTAGCTACGTATAAGTATGCTGCATCATAGAATGTTAGTTTAAGTTTTGATGCTATTTTCATTGTTTCTGCAAAGTCCATATCTGTTTCTATTTTAAAGATTTCCATTATTTTAAATAGTTTAGCTAAGTGTTTCGCCTTACTTATGGCTTCTTCTGTGCTAATTGTTTTTCTTAAAACACTTTCTTTCCATATAATGTTTCCTAACTCATAACGGGCTAGGTCAAGTGTTTGCTGGTTTTTAAGAATTTTTACCGCTTTTTCACCTGTTCTTTTTAGGAGTATTGCTATAGCACTAGAGTCAAATACATACACTTATCTGTGCCTCCTATATTCTCTAATAGTTTCTACTATTTCCTCATCAGGTATTTTTGAAAAGAACTCTTTAAGCTCCTTAGCAGCTAAAGTAACTTCTTCTAACTCTTTTTTCCTAACTTCTTCTTCAAGAACTTTTCTAACAACTTCACTTATCTTTATCCCGTACTTATCTATCTTCTCCTTAAGCTTCTTAGATATTCTAACACTAATAGTAACACTACTCACATAATACACCTTTCATATATATAGTCAAAATAACACAGATTTAAATATGTTTACTACAATACTTTGAATACGTATTTTCCTATTTTCTTAAGGTAGGGCTTTGCTTCTTCAGGTCTTAGTATATGTATTTCGAAAGGATGGTAGTATGGTAGGTTAAGTTTTTCCTCAATTTCTGCCTTTATTTCTCCTCTTTTAATCATTTTTTCAGGAATGTTTGGAGATATTACTAAAACGTCTACGTCGCTTCCGGCTACGTAATCTCCTCTAACAACACTTCCTATAACGTAGACTTGAACATTAGGTACTAATTCTTTCACGGTTTCAGCTATTTTTTGAACCCATGTTTTCCATTCTTTAAGCATTTTTACTCTAAGCAGTGAAGTATCAATGTAATTGCTCATTTCTCTTCACCTATTGCCTTATCGATCATCTTTAATGTTTCTTCAACTAGCTCCACCATGTCCTTAGCGTCTTCTTTGCTGTATTCTTTTATAAAATACCTAGCCATTAAATATGCATCTTCAAGTGCTGAAAGTCTTGCTCTATTAGCTCTAATAAATTCTTCAAGTTCCTTAAATTTTAAAACTCTGTTGAGTTCACCTAGCAATCTCCTTATACTATGTGTTCTAGGATAATCACCTACAATTTTAAGTAAAGAATGTTTTAGATATAGTTGAAGAGATTGTTCAGCTAAAAAACATGCTACATCATATGAGCCTCTTCTTAACGCGACTCTGGATTCTTCTAGGAATTCTAAAGATCTTCTCTTAAGAACTTCAACTTCAGACTTATGAATGCTCATTCCTTATTTCTCCATTTCTCTACTATGGGAAGCATTAATTTTAACATTTCGTGATAGAGTTCATTTTAAATAACGAAGTCTGGCTAATGGTTTCTGTGTAGAAAATAAACTGTTATTCTTTCCTACTTTTTGAATTAACTTTTTCTTTATCTAAGTTCTTTTATTTCTTTTTCAAGCTTGTTTATTCTGTTTTTATTATTGTTTAGCTTATTCCTTAGCTCTTTTATTTTATTGTCTATTTTATTTTTAAGTTCCGGGGCTTTACTTTCATACTCTTTTAACTTCTCTTTTAGCTTTCCAATTTCTTCTTCAAGTGCTTTAACTTTTTCAGAGTATTTTTTAAGCGTGGCTTCAGGGTCTCTTACAGCTTCTAGGAGAGCTTCTTTTTCTCCTATTTTCTTTTCAAGTTCTTTAACTTCTTTCTCCCTATTTCTTTTAATTGCTTTTTCCAATTTGCCCTTTAGTCTTTCAATATCTTTTTCAAGCCTGGATTCCATTCTGTCTAGGCTTTTCTCAGCATATCTTTTCCTTCTTCCTTTCTTGGTTCTTATAATGTCTTTGTATCTTTTTGCTCTCTTTGCTGTAGAAGATACTTTTTTAAGCAGTGCTTTTTCTTTCTTTAACATTTCCTCTTCAGATTTTATTTGTTCTTTAAGATCTTCTATCTGTTTGTCTACTTCCTCTTTGCTTTTTCTAAGTTTCTTAACTTGTTTATCGATTTCTTTATTTTCCTTCTTTAGTTTCTCTATTTCTCTGAAAAGTTCTAGTTTTCTTAAGTACTTGAGTCCTTCATGGCATGTTTTTTCACTAAAATGTTTACGTTTGTCTTTCATACAGTTTTCAAATGCTTTTTTACATTGCTTTTTGGTTAAATTATTGCCTTTGATGGGTGTTTCCATTAAGTTAGGTTTTTGGGGGTCTGGTGGGACATGGCCTAAATTTAGGTTATGTCCGAACTCATGGGCTAACAGGTTAGGTATGTTTTCTTTAACAACTTTTTCCTCAATTATTGTTATTCTTCCAGGGAATTCGCCGCATCCTCCTTCTTCTCCTTTTTTTGCTACGTCTTCGTATTCTTTAACTATGAATACGTTAATACATTTGCTAAGATGAGTGTTTTTTAATTTTTCAATACCTTTAAGAGCATCTATAACTGGGACTTTTCCTCTCTTAACAATGTTTTCTTCTTTAATTATTTTAGATAGGTACTCGTATAGTTTCTTTAGTTTAAGAAGTCTTTGCTTCTCACTTTCAGATAGTCCTTTTTTCTTTAACTTTTTATCTATAATTTCTAATCCTTTTTTAACTATTTCATCAACTATTTCGTTTGGAATTTTATCTCCAGCCTTATATTTAACTCTTTTATACTCAGTATCTTCTTTCCATGTTGCTTCTAGTTTCTCCTTATATGGAGCATTTACCTTGCTTTCACTTACCTCTAACCTGGTAGAGTTAGGGTCTTTGAAGAGGTCTTTAAGCTTAAGTTTTCTAACAATCTTAAAATCTATCTTATATCTTCCAATAATGATTTTTCCTCCTGCAGTTGCATATGTTATGTCGCTGTCTGGGTTAACATATTTAGCTACAATATTACCTTTGCTGTCTATGCATGGGATAAATTTTATACAGCATTTTTTCCAGGTCTCGTTAACGTTAAGCAGTAATTTCATTAGCTTATCGATGTAAGGTTTAGGTAGTTGTTTACCTGTTTGAGAACCTTGCTCTATTTTGAAGAAGTTTACACAAACATTACACCATTTAGGACATTTTTTCTTAGGTTTCTCGGCAAGGATTGGTGGTTTTGGCTGGAACAATACTCCTTTAAGCAGACTTAATAGTGAAAGCCCTCCGAATAGTCCTGTTAGTATGCCTAGTGAAGGTATGAGTACTGGTGAGTTTTCTTTTACAACGTAAATTACTTGTGCGGTAATGTCTCTTTCTATGTAAACGGGTACTTCATATTTTTCTGAATCTATTGTAAGGGTCCATGGATGCTTGCTGTAGTCTATGAGTTTTTCTTCTTCTAAAACATATTTCCCTACAATATTAAACTTACCTTCTCCGCTAATAGGTATGGATATTGTTTTAGGGTATCCATCAATAGTGTCCATTACTTCAGGCTTTACCTCTCTTACATAACCATTAGACCTCACTATGCATGTCATTTCCTTAATTTTATAGATAGGCTTATTGTCTTCTGTAACAGGCAGTTCTAATACTACGTTTTCTAAAGGTTTTTCAGCAGTAATTGTTACTGTATAGTATCCTTCAACAGTTAAAACATGATAGTATGTAATGTGAATTATAGCTGCAAATGTGACGAGAAGAAGTAGAAATATTGTAAATACCTTGCCCAATATGGCCACTTCGCGGTTAAAGCTATACCTAGTATGCTTAATAAACTCTACTACGTCCTACATTATACTATACTTTATTTTAAACAGTTTTTAATAATTTAGAAGGGCATATCCTAACTTTATTTTTACGAAGGCAAGTGTTATTTTAAATAGTGGTTTTGTAGATACGTTTTTAGAAAGTATAGGTTGGTGTTACTTTAGTGGTTATATTTTTTAAGAGTAGGAGAAGTTTATGGGATCCTACGGTTTCTACTGTTTTACTTTTACTATTTAGCCTGTCTTT
Organism: Thermoproteota archaeon; assembly: GCA_029258915.1. Classification (GTDB taxonomy): domain Archaea; phylum Thermoproteota; class Thermoprotei_A; order EX4484-217-1; family EX4484-217-1; genus EX4484-217-1. The sequence goes on along the minus strand of JAPDJU010000013.1, from coordinate 15,966 downwards.
AGCTTTACTTTTAGTTAGAGTTTACACTATTAGCTTGTTGCTTTCATTTTTGGTGGTGCTTTGGCTTTGGAGTAAGCTAAGTTTCATATATGTTATTGATAGTGAAGGTGTGAAAGTACTGCGTAGAGGAGTGGTTGTAAGTAAAGTGCCTTTAGATGAGCTTAGAGAATCTAAGATTATAGTTAAAGGTGGTAAACCTAGGAAATGGGCTGGAGCTGTCGAATGGGGAGTATTGATAGTTACCGGTAGAGGACCTGGAATAGGTTATCTATTAGATATTGGGGATGTTGAGTTTAAAAGAAACAATAAATTGCTGTTAAAAGTGAAAGGCGTTAAGGTAGGTGAATTTTTAGAAAAACTTGGAGAAGCGCTGAAATATAAACAGTAGGTTTCAGAAGTAATGAAGAAAACATCATGAAATACAGTAAAAGAAAAAGAGTAAGGTAAGAACTAAGTTTCCATGTACTTGCCTATTGTTGTGTTGAGTGTTTGCAAGAATTCTCTAAAGTAGCTTATTGGTATTCGGGCTCCTGCTGCGAAGGGGTGGCCTCCTCCTGTTCCATGGTATTTTGGCGTTATTATTCTTAGTATTTTGTTTAAGTCTATGTTCCTTTTAGCTCTTAGACTCATTACATAGTTGTTTCTATGTTTACTTGCTGCTAAGCCTACGGGTTTTCCTGTATATGTTTTTGCATAGTTTGCTGCTCTTCCAAGGCTTCCAGGGGGTTCTATAACGTAGCCTATGTTTTCCATTGATTGCTTATTTTGTTTAACCCATATTCTCAATTCCTCTTCGTTAATGGATTCTATAAGTGCTCTGACAAGTAGTTCGCTAAGACTGCTTGGCAACCTGTTTTCGCTTAAATGTTTAACAATATGTCTTTTGAAATCATACATTTTCCTACTAGCTTCTAGACCTTGTGATAGAACTCCTGCTTCAAAATATATGCTTCTCTTATCCCATTTCTCCATGGCTTCTTTAACCCAAACAGTTTCGTCAAGGTAGTCTCCTATAGCACCATACAATGCTATACGGCTATATTCGAAGCCTAACTGGTTTTCGAAAAACCTGTATGTAAGTTCTGAAGTAGAGCAGCATTTATCGTAAACTATTGTTCCTGGAAGTTCTTTAACCTTAATATTGATAGGTTCTGGATGGTGGTCGACATATATTAGTTCGCCTTTGTTACTGTAAATTTCAAAAAGCTTTATCAATTCTTCTAAATGAAGCTCGCTAAGGGCTATATCTGCAATAAAAACTATGTCCCCTGGTTTAGCGAAATCTTTTAAATCAGCATGTAAACCTGCTGGGTGACTGAAGAAAACATCTATAGAATGTAGTTTATATTTGGTCATGAAGAACTTGTAAGCTAAAGCTCCTGAAACAACGCCATCGCTGTCTCCATGGACTAGCAGGGTAATTTTCAAAACTAAACACCACACATGCTAAGTGAAGTTTAAACATGGTTTATGTGAGGAAAAAGTTTTGCTTTCATCGATTATATGGTGATGTTTAAGGTGTTGTGTTTAATAGTTTCCTAGTTCTTTCTTATATGTTTCGTATAGTTCTTTTCCCCAATTCTCTATATCCTTTAATCTTCCTAGGAAGAATCTTAGCACTGGGGGTTCGTAAACCCATTTTAGTCCTTTTATTAAGTTTCTGTGTTCATATAGCCAAACTATTCTATCTACTGCGTAGTCTATATGTGATCTTAAATACACTCTTCTTGGAAAAGCTATTCTTACTAATTCTAGGTCTGAAAATATTTCTCTTCCCTCCTTATCTCTTTCCATAGACATTGTCCCTCTTTCCATAGCCCTTATTCCAGACACTATGTAGAGTGCTGCTGCTAAAGCTCCTGCAGGATATTGGTTTTGAGGAATGTGAGGTAGAAATTCCATTGCATCTAAATGGAGACCTAAGCCTCCTGGAGGAAGGACTACTGGAACACCTTCTTTAGTGAGTTTTTCGGCAAAATATTTTATCTGCTCTACTTCTGTACCTATGAGTGATTCGTTAACCATTTCTCTTAGTCCAACAGCCATAGCTCCCAGTTCTTTTATAGACATTCCACCATACGTGAAAAATCCTTCATATACTGGTAGCCATTCTTTCATTTTCTCTATAAACTTCTTATTGTTTGTTGCTATGAATCCTCCTCTAACGCACATTGCTTTTCTTGCGCTTGCATAGAATATGTCTGCTAAACTACACATTTCCTTAATTATTTCCGCGATAGACATGTTTTTGTAGCCTTCTTCTCTTTGATTTATTAGGTAAGCATTCCAGTCAATCATGCTACCGTCTAATACTAAGGGGATGTTGTGTTCTTCACAAATCTGCTTAATTGTTTTCAAGTTCTCCATTGAGAACGGCTGACCGCCTATAAGGTTTGTTGTTGCTTCCATTCTAACAAATGGGATGTTTTCTTTACCATATTTTCTAATAGCTTCCCTTAGTTTTTCAGGGTCCATATTACCTTTGAAAGGATGGGTGCTTTTAGTTTTTAATGCTTCATCAATATATAATTCTAAGACTTGTGCACCTGCCAGTTCGAAATGTACTTTTGTTGTTGTAAAATGGTAGTTCATAGGAATTACGGAACCAGGTTTAACGAATGTTTTAGCTAGTATATGTTCCGCCCCTCTTCCTTGATGGGTTGGTAGTACGTATTCAAAACCTAAAACTTCTTTTACAGTTTTAACGAATTCATAGAAGGTCATGCTTCCAGCATAAGAGTCTTGAGCAGCAATCATAGCTGCAAGCTGCTTATCGCTCATAGCATTTACCCCGCTATCGGTGAGCATATCGAGAAATACATGTTCGTTTCTAAGTAGGAAAGTATTCCAGCCTGCTTCCTTTATAGCTTTAAACCTTTCATCTAGAGAAGGTAGTCGAAGTTTTTCTACAACTCTAACTCTATATCCATCTACACGTAATTCACCGCCTTTAGAAGACTTCACAACGATCATGCAGAATCCCCAATTAAAAAATATATTAATTACATATAAGTAGTTAAAGTTTAATTCACATAACACTAAACCAGGTTTAAAAATAAGCTTAAGAAATATCTCTTATTTGCAAAGCTTGGCTAAGCTTGTAAGGAGCAGTTTTTGTTTAGAGAATTTAATTTCTATTCCCAAGTAATTATATTGCGTTGCCCCTGTACATAGCAATGCTAGACTATGGTATTTTCGATGAATAAACGAGGTCTTTAAACGTTTTAGAGAATAAATCTTCTAGTAAGCGAATTTTTACGTCTTGTTTTTATTTGCTCCTGTCTTTTACTGGTTTATTTACGCAGCATGTTTTAAGCTGTGCAAATGGTTTTACTACTATTTTACCGCATACACTGCATCTTAAACTTCCACTATATCCTTTAACTTGGAATGGCATGTTCCTCTAACCTAGGAAGTTTTTCTCTACTCTTTACAGAGGCCATGATGTGTCATGCATTTTACACATATTTTACGTTTACATCTCCTACATGTTAAAGTAGCTATTCTTACATGGCATATGCTACACTTATTTGTCATGCTTTAACCTTTAACATCTGATAGTATAGCTTCCGCTACTTTTTTCCCTGAAAGAAGCATACCTCCAAATATTGGTCCCATTCTAGGTGTTCCATGGAGAGCTGCAACTGCCATACCTGCAACGTAAAGTCCCGGAACAACTCTACCTGAATTTTCTACGACAAGTTTTTCGCCAATACTTGAATATGCTGATTTTTCTCCGATAAGTTGCAGGTTAAATTCAGGTATTTTCCTGGAAGCAACACTTAACACTTCAGCATCATGTCCTGTCGCATCTACTACAGCTTTGCACATTACAAGTAAGGGGCAGAAACTTTAGGTTATAACTTTCTGTGTCGTTGCGTATCTTTTTATGCTTCTTAGTGCTATTATGTATGCTGATGCTGTGTGAATGTCTAAACCTAGGTCTTCTGCTATTATCCTAGCACTTACTGATGAGTATGCTGGGTTGACTTTAATTAATACTCCATCCACTTTAGGCACTAGTACTTCCATTTGCTGTATAAACTCTCTTAAAGCCATTCTAGATATCTTCCTCTTTGCAGTCCTTGTACCTTTGGGTTTTGGTTTGGATAGGTCTTCAATAACGTAGTATTTTACTCCATGCTCTCTAGCATACTTAACTAGCTTAGCGACCGCTTCTCTCCTAACAGTTCTAGCTTTATCTCTTGAAAATCCATGTGATGTAACCTCTGGGAAATGCTCATTCCTTACATCTCTAATTATACCGTTCTGGTCTATTATTACCATGCATATTCTATCAGGGTTAAAATCAAAACCAGCAATATGCCCCATTATCTTAGCTTCAGACTCCTTTCTCATGTATTTAATGTAGAGTTCGAGTGGGACGTGGAGGTGAAGGTAGAAAGGGAATTCTTTATTCTTCTCCTTTAATACTATACTAGCTCCATAACTGTAGTTTCCTGTAGCTAATTCTCTGATTATAGGTATGTGTTTTTCTCCGAATTTAACTCTAGCTTTAAGCCAACTATGTTCCCCAGTTGCATGAGGTATTTTAATTAGAACTTCACTTGTACTAACTAGCTTAATATTTCTATTACCTTTCTCATCTCTACTTCCAACTGAGAATAGTTGTGGTTTCCTTAACTTCAAATATGGTTGATTAAGATATAGCTTAGCTCTCTTAATAGCTGAAGTTGAGTACCAAGCATTTGATAGGTATTTTGTTATTCTCCTCTTAACTTCACTTTCTTTTAATCCTTTTCTTAGTAGGTGATGTGCCATTTCTATTGCTTCTCTAAACTTCCTCATAAGGAGTAAAAGCCAAGCTCTATCTTCAGGTCTACTAATGGTTAACCTCCCGATTATTGTGGGCTTAATTTTCTCTCTCTTTCTAGCCATAACTCAATTGCCTCTCTTACAGCTTTCTTAATAGCACCATAGTATCCAAACTTCTTTACCGCTCTAAGCATGAACTCCTCCCAAAGCTCATCAGGTATATCAATAGTCTTCTTAACCATGATAACCCTCAGAAATACTTATATAACATCTCGTATATAAGACATCTGGTGTATACTGAGCCTGATGAGATAATGAGGGCTATGAGTCTTTGATGAATCCAAGTTCGCCGATGGCTCTGGGGATTACAGAAACCTCTCTGGAGCCGCAGGGTGGGCTTGGAGGATAATAAACCGTGATGAACCTTCCGTAGCATGTATAGAAAGATATAATTTGATACACAAAGCTACGGAAGAGGTGAACGGTTATAAAGGTTTATTTAAACATGTTTCCTATAATGCTCTACTTTAAAATTTAAGGTGCAATTAAGAACTCGTAAGTTACTATGCCGAAATGTGTTAAAGCCCATGCTATGGTTGAAGCTAAATATGCTCCAATAAATATTGCAGGTATTGCTTTCCTATACTCTATATTGAAAATATTCGCTACCAATGCCCCTGTCCAAACGCCGCTTCCTGGGAGAGGTATTGCTATGAACAATGTTAACCCTATGAAACCGTATTTTTCAACATACTTCCTAGTTCTTAACCTTAAATGGTCAATGTACTTCTCGTAAATTATGCAGATAATTTTCTTAGCGTAGCTGCCGTTCTTTCTAATCCATTTTTCAAAACTAGTGAGAAAATAGTATACTGTTACCCCTATAATTGCCGATAACGCTGTAAGTATTATGAATAATGGTATATTGTTCTTGTCCAGGAATATTATAGCATAGGCTATTGCTGCTCTAGCTTCAAAAGCGGGCATTACTGAAAAAGCTATTAGCTTTACTAGTTCATGTTCTATCATTTCTATCATTCTTAAGCATAGTTTAGAAAACTGCTATTAAATTGTTTCTATAAATTAAAGATGTAGCAAAGGTAGAAATTAATCACATGTTTTCTTTAATGCCTACCAATTTTAAAGCCTAACAGTATCCCTAAAGAGGTTGGGATTATTGTCGATTTCCACGGAGACTTGGTGGCTTGGTCTAAAAATTCTTTTGGCGGTGGGGGACGTATTGCATTATGAAATATTATCATACCATGGTCTTTAATTTTACTAGGTAAGATATTAAGCATTAATGGGTATCTTTGTTTATCTATATCTATAAATGCTACATCTACGCATTCATCATCTACTTTGAAATGTATTCTATAGCGTCTATGTTTAAAGCTTTGGTTCTAACTTTTCTAAAACCATATCCGTTAATTGTGTCTAAGATTTCACTGGCATAGTATGGAAATATTTCTATAGCTTTCACTAAGCATTGTTTACAGTTGGAATCTTCAAGCGCTTTAGCTATCCATAAGGTTGAATATCCGATGCCAGCACCAGCATCAATAATGTATAGTTTTTTCTTTCCTCATAGTTGAATACATGTATGTTAATGAGTATATGAGAAAACCTTCTTCCTCATTAATACTAGGAATACCTACTGATATAGAACGGTCTCTTACTTTATTTTAGAAAATCTATGTCTATTATGCTAGTACACTCACTATAGTGATACGTTTAGACAACATAATATTATCTATTCAATAGCATAATAGTTAACTATGTGTGGAGAAGAAAGTTTAAACAATTAGCTTAAATATTTACTAGGACTACCTATTTGCTGTGAAACGATGCTGCTGTGTTTGGTGATAGTTGTTGAGACGTCTAGATAAGGGATTTGTTGTTTGGTTTACTGGTCTGCCTAGCAGCGGTAAGTCTACTGTTGCTAATGGTGTTGCTGAAAAACTTAGGTCTATGGGTTATCGTGTAGAAGTTCTTGACGGTGACTGGGTTAGGAAAACTATTAACCCTGATGCGGGTTTTACTAGAGAGCAACGTAGAATTCATCTCTTAAGGGTTGCTTGGATCGCACGATTACTTGCTAGAAACGGTGTTGTTGTTTTATGTAGTTTTGTTTCACCATATAGGGATGTTAGGGCTGAAATTAAGAAAATTATTGAGGAAGAAAATATTCCATTTGTTGAAGTTTATGTTAAATGTAGTCTTAAAGAATGCATTAGAAGAGATGTTAAGGGACTTTATAAGAAAGCTTTACGTGGAGAAATAAAGCACATGACCGGAATAGATGACCCCTACGAACCCCCTGAGAAACCTGAAGTTACTGTTGATACTGAGCATGATAGTGTTGAGGTAAATGTTTTTAAAGTTCTAAATAAATTAAAGGAGCTTAAGCTAGTTAAGTAAATTACATATGGGGTTTAAGATTATGGGAGAAGAAAAAGTTGCAGTCCATATTTCTAAGGAGCTTTACGAGAAAGCTAGAAAATATGTTGAAGAAAGCGAAGGAGAGTTCAAAAGCGTTGACGAGCTTGTAGAATTCGTTTTAAAAGAAGTTTTATCTGAAGAAGTTGAAGAAAAAGTCTTTACGAAAGAGGAAGAGGAAAAGATTAAGGAAAGACTTAGAGCTTTAGGCTACATTTAACCTATACAGCCGAAATAAAGTAGTAGTAATAGTGTTTAGTGAGGGTAGTCTATGGTTTCGAAACCTCATGGAGGCAAGCTTGTTAACCGTGTTGTTACTGGCCGTAGGAGAGAATATTTACTTGAGGAGGCTAAGGAGCTTCGCAAGGTAAGTGTTAGTGAAAGTTTAGCTGCTGATGTATCTAACATTGCTCATGGAGTTTATAGCCCTCTTGAAGGCTTCATGGTTTACAATGATTATTACCATGTACTTTACGATATGAGATTAGCTAACGATGTTCCATGGACAATACCTATAGTTTTAGATGTTAGCCGAGAAGAAATTTTAGGTTTAAAAGAAGGAGACGATATCGCTATTTCATTTAAAAACACTATGTTGGCTATTATGGAAATTGAAGACATCTACAAATGGGATAAGAGAGAGTTTTGTAAAAAGGTTTTCAAAACAGTAGATGTAAGACATCCTGGTGTTTCCAAAACAATGCATAGAAAAGACCTTCTAATAGGTGGAAGCATCTATCTCCTTAATGATGTTCCTGAGCCTTTTGAAAGATATAGGCTTTGGCCTGTTGAAACCCGTGTTCTTTTTGAAGCTAAAAGATGGAGAACTATTGCAGGTTTTCAAACGAGAAATGTTCCACATAGAGGCCATGAATATGTTCAGAAGGCTGCGTTAACTTTCGTAGATGGACTATTTGTTAATCCTCTTGTTGGATGGAAGAAGACTCGAGACTACAAAGATGAAGTTATTGTTAGAGCATATGAGGCTCTAATAGAAAACTACTATCCTAAAGATAGCGTTGTTTTTTCAGTTTTAAGAATGGAAATGAGATATGCTGGTCCAAGAGAGGCAATACTACATGCTATTGTTAGAAAGAATTTCGGATGCACACACTTTATTGTTGGTAGAGACCATGCTGGCGTTGGTGACTTCTATGGACCCTACGAAGCATGGGATATTTTCAACGAGTTCCCCGATTTAGGAATAATACCTATGTTTATTAGGGAAGCATTTTACTGCATGAAATGCGGTGGATTTGTTAACGAGAAAATATGTCCTCATGAAGAAGAATATAGGGTTAAAGTTAGCGGTACCAAGCTTAGGAAAATGATTTTAAGTAAGGAAAAACCTCCTGAATATATGATGAGACCTGAAGTTGTAGAGGTAATTTTGAATTTTGAAAGACCATTTGTTGAGTAACTGCAGGAAAATAGTTGAAATTCTGAGAACGGCAAGTAGTGTAGCTATTTTACACCACTGGGATGCTGATGGTATAGCTTCTGCTGCAATACTTTCTAAAATATTAAACGCCCAAACATTCTTCTACGTGCCTAAAATAGGGTGCTATGGTTTAGAAGCTATAAACATGGAGTGGCTAAGGTCTTTACCGTTAAGCTTAGTTCTCATACTAGATTACGGCCTACCCGTAGAAGATGTTTTAAAGCTGGAAAAAACCTTAAACGTTAAAGTAGCTGTTATCGACCACCATTTAAACAAACCTCTGAGCAATTGTTTCTGCAACCCCGTAGCTATGGGATTTAGTGAGGAAAATTATCCTTCAACAACATGGGTTATTAGGGATCTTTTTAATGTTAAAAATTTAGATTTATATGTGGCCTTAGGTATTGTTGGAGATTTAGGTAAGGCTATTGAAAATCATAAGTTTAAAAACTGGGTAATTAAAAAATGTCAGGAACATGGCTTGCTTCTTAAAGACCTGTTTAAAGCTGTTGAAGCTATTGATTCATGTTATAGACTTGTAGACTACAATTGCATAAACCATGCAAGAAAAGTTCTCACAGAATCTCGCGTTAAAGGGGTTTTAAACGATACCCTACTTTCTAAAAACAAAGATATTGTAAGAGAGAATATAGGTAAGGCCTTAGAAAAAACAGAACTTATTAGAGATTACGGTAAGGTTAAGCTGTTTAAACTTGAATGTGATAATTACTTAACCTCTATTATTGGTAGGGAGTTAGCATATAGATTTAGAGGCTCAGTAATTGTTTTTGATAATGCTGTTAAGAAGTTAGGTTTAGAGTATATTTATGTTAGAAGCTACAGTTTTAATTTAAGAAATATACTTAGCAAGCTTAAAAGCAAAGGTTTTAATGTTGGCGGCAAAGACTATGTATTTGTTATAACATGTAAGGGGAAATGCGGTAAAGAAATAAACACTGTTCTAAATACTTTACTGAGGCATGTAGGTGTTTAAATTTGAGAAAGATGTTCATTTTAGGACTGGACTGTACTCCACCGAAAATACTTTATGAGGAATACAATGTTGAGCTTGAGTATTTAAAAGAAATCGTCGAGGAGGGCACAAGATTTAATCTTAAAAGCTGTCATCCACCAATAACAATACCAGCATGGATTGTTATGTTTACAGGTAAAACGCCTGGAGAACTGGGTATCTACGGTTTTAGACATAGAAAACCTGGGGATGTTAGGGAGAGCTACATTGTGAACTCAAGGTTTATTAAAGCACCTACCTTATGGGATGTTTTAGGTAGGAGAGGGTATAGGGTTGGTGTTATAGGTGTTCCTCCAACATATCCTCCAAAACCCGTTCATGGATTTATGATTTCTGACTTTATAACGCCAGGTCCTGAAAAACCATATACATTCCCGCCACTGCTTAAAGTTGAGTTAGAGAGGTTTTTCGGACCATATATTTTCGATGTTATTTACCGTAGTCATGAGAAAGATAAGATTGTAAAGGAACTTTTCGCCATGACCAAGCAACATTTAAGTATTGTTCAGTATCTTTTGGGGAAAAAGAGATGGGATGTTTTCATATATGTTGAAATAGGTGTTGATAGGGTACATCATGCTTTCTGGAAATACTTTGATAGAGAACACCCTAGACATGTAGAACACCCTGTTTATAGTAAAACTATTCCAGAATACTATAAGCTAATAGATGAAGGATTTAAGAGTATTAAAGAAAAACTACCTAAAGATACTATCGTAGTTATTACTTCAGACCATGGAGCAAAAGCCATGAAAGGAGCTTTTGTTGTTAATCAGTGGCTTGAAGAACAAGGCTACCTTAAATTCAAGGAGAAGCCTAGGAGACCTGGAGAAGATATTGACCGTGAAATAATCGACTGGGAGCACACCATGGTGTGGGGTTGGGGAGGATATTATGCTAGAATGTTTATAAATCTTGAAGGAAGAGAGCCTAAAGGTATTGTTAAGAAAGAAGAATACGAGGATCTCATTAACCAGCTTAAGAAAGATATAAGGAAAATAAAAGGCCCTAAAGGTGAACCATGGAATAGCAAAGTGTATACACCATACGAACTATACCCTGAAGTTAACGGTGATGCCCCTGACTTAATAGTTTACTTTGACAATTTATCGTGGAGATCCGCTGGAACTGTTGGATGGGATACCATATATTTACCTGAAAACGATAGGGGACCTGATGACGCTGTACATGACTGGCATGGCGTATTTGCTGTTTATGATCCGGAAGGTACTGTTGGAAAAGGGTTTAAGGGAGAGATAAGGATAGAGCGGGTTTTTGATTTATTAATGAAGCTTATGCAGAGTTAATGATGCTCTATTTTTTAATTAACATACAGTTTCTAAGAACATATTCTACTGTAGGATAGTTTTTCGGCTTTTCTTTAGCTGAAGTTGTTGTCATAATTACTAGCGACTTGGAGTATTTAATATGGCTTACTAGGGCTTCTAAAACAATTTCAGTATTTTCATCATCAAGGTTTGCTGTAGGTTCGTCAGCTAAAATTATTTTAGGGTTTTTAACTATAGCTCTCAATATTGCTACTCTTTGCTGTTCCCCTACACTTAGCTGGTAGGGATACTTACGAGGTAAATTAGTCATGTTGAATTCTCTCAGCAAACTATATGATTTTTCAAAAGCCTCTCTCTTAGAGAGACCTTGCAGTATAAGAGGTAATGCTATGTTTTCAAGAGTGTTTAATGTTGGAATTAGGTTGAAGCTTTGAAATATGAAACCTATTGTTTTAAGTCTTAACATACTTAGTTCTTTATCACTTAGATTTAAAGTGTTTACACCGTTTATCCAAACTTCACCTTTACATGGTTTTAAAAGTAACCCTATTATTTTGAGAAGCGTTGTTTTTCCAACACCGCTTTTACCCCTAATGACTACGAAATCTTTTTCATAAACATTTAAAGAAATTTCTTTAAGTACACAGGTTTTACCGTAGGATTTCCAAACATTTACTAGTTTAATTACGGGATTATGTTTTACAGACAACACACTTACCTGAATCATATATTTTACCAGGTATGTTTAAACATCTAACCTCATAATTTACTGCTATAGGGTTAAAATAAAATCTATTGTATGCTATATTCTCCCAATGAAGTATAGCATATAGTGAGCATCCGCTGTTTTGCAGGCATTCTATGAGTTTAGCTGTGTTCACATGTAACCCGTAAAAGCCCTTAAGAACGTATTCTGCTTTTATATCGCTTAAAACACTTTCATTATGAGATATGTTTTTAAAAAACCACGTATAACACTCTGTTTCATGCTGCTTATATGTGAAATACTCACTAAATCCTTCAACATTCTTGAAGACTGATAATAGGTAGGGTGCTATAAGTATTGTAGCTATTAAAATTGCTAATACTGACAACAAGTAATTGTTTTTTAACGTTAAAAGTTTAACAGTGAATAGTAGAAGTATTGGTATTAGTAAGAAGTTTAAACTTCTAGCTGTAAATACGAGCTCAAACCCTGGCGGTAAGGTAAAGTAGAAATATGCTGATAAGAATGTGTTAGATAGAATCCATGATGTAATCAATATTTTACCTATACCCTCAGGGAACCTTAGATATCCCAGAATTCCCCCGATTGAAATTAGTATTAAAGGTATACAATATAGTTGTATTTGTAAAAGCACATTAGCCGGCAGAGGGTTTAAGGTTAAAATTATGGAGCATAGAATTAAAGCTATTATCCAAAACCTCCATAATACGTTTCTTCCATGATAAAATACTAAACCAAGTATGTAAACTATTATGGGAAAGGTTTCAAAAGCTATAAGTGATACTACACTGTTTAAATCAATTACGTTCTTTAACCCATGTATTCCAAAAAAGTAAAAATGAGAACCCATAATGGCATAGGTTAGCGCTAAATATGTTAACCTAGGTCTTAAAAACGTTGCTCCCTTAAATACCAGTATTATGGAGGTAAAGGTTACTATTAAAAGCCATATTAAAGATGTTAAATGGTGCGTTATGGTTAATGCTATCGTTAAAAGAGTTAGCAAGCAGAAGTCTTTAAACTTCCATGTGTTTTTAGCATAAACACCGAGTATTAGGAAAAGGAAGGGTAAAGCATGAGCTTCTTTAGTAATAGAAGCTGTCATTAACAGGTTAGAGCTAAGTGAAGTGCATAGGAATGAAAAAATTAAAGCTAACTTTACGTCTCTTAGAATATTTTTAGTGAAAACATATGCTGCTAGAAATGTTATAGATGAAATAATTGCAGTCATTAAATGGCTTGTGAATTTAAAGTTTAAATCTAAAACTATATTGTAAACAGTATTAAACATTATTAGTAAAGGCCAGAAGACATTATATTCGTCTGAAATTGGTTCCGAAAAAATATCTGACGGAGTGTACTTAGCCACTTTAGCAGCAATACCTAAAATAGGCCAGCTATCCGTTGAGAAAACTTCATTCCAATACAATATGGGAAGAAGCCTTATAACAATAATGTACACTATTAGTAGAAACAATGCTAAATGCTTAGGTTTCATAGCTTAAATCCTCTACTTCAACAATAGATCTATGTGTGAATAGTGTTGTTAAAACAACAGTTATTGCTGTAAGCGTTAAAACTATTATTAATGATATTTCATGTGTAATTTCAAGTTTATGCGCGAAAATAAAGGGCTTAAACAATTCTAATACGAAGTTGAAAACATGTAATGTCATATAGTATGATATTATAGATGCCATTAAAGTTATTGCTGTGAAAAACAATGCTATGAACACTTTTATCTCTAAGAATGATAAACCATTAGCGTGAAGTATGTAAATGTTTTTCCTCGAACCATATATTATCATGGAGGTTGCTGAAGAAACACCTATTAGAGGAATTAATAGTGAGATTAATAGTATTGTTAAGAGAAGAAGTTTTGATAAACCATATTTTTCAAAGGTTTCCTCCATTGCTTTACTACTTATTACAGGGTTTTCGCGTTCAACATGGCTTACTTGCTTAGCTACTTCGAAAATCGTTTCAGGAGGCCTATGTTTTTCAGTAATAGGTTTCTCTCCAATGAGTTTTACTACGTTAAAATCTACTGCTGTATTTTCTTTTAAGATCAATTTTAATGGCTTGCTGCTGAATTTACCGTTTACTTCGACGTAAAATATGTATGATCCCGGGTAAAGTTCTAATATTAAATTTCCATGGCTGAACTCTTTTTTAGTGATTACCTTCTCATACTCATCGAGAACCCATAGAACACCGCTACTTATCAATGAACCATTGCTCCACTTTATTGAAATATTTACCTTTAACATTCTACTTGAAAGCCTATGAAGCCTCATGGTTTCATTTAATGTTTTAACATGAATTATTGACACGTAGTTTACATCCATGCTTCTTAAGTACTGTGCTGTAATGAGTGGAACCAGTATTTCACTATCTATGGGTGTGTTGGTTTTATGGATTCCTTTAACTGTAACTGTAACATATCTGCTCCAAAGATCACTTATTAGGACTATCTTAGAACCTATGGTTATATTCATTTTCTTAGCCAAGTCTACGCCTACTGTTGAAGCAAATATTTCGGTGAAGTTAAACAATGAGCCTTTAATAATCTTTAAATTAAATGTTTTAGTGAAATGTTTAGGATCTATTCCTCTAACCATAACTATTTCTGAACCATTAAGCCTACATAAAACCGTTACTTCGGGGCTTACGGAAACAACATTGCTATTTGTTGAAATAATTTCTGCTAAATATGCAGGTAGAAAACCTGTTATAGGTAATTTAGCTTCGCCAGAGTAAATAACGTAAATATTGCTGCTCTCTACGAGAATAGAGGATATTGTCTTAAAAGCGGATTCAATAGTTATAGAAGAAAATAGAGTTATAGATGTTAAAGCCAGTAATGTTAAGGAATAAAGTACAATGTGTTTTCCCCTAAAAACCTTAATCACTACATAGGCTTTCCGAAGTGTTTTAAGAATACTCATAAGCAACCCTTAACTTAGTAATATAGATTGAAGATAATGTTAACGCTAAAAATGAGACAGCTAGCGCTAATAAGTAGTCTTTCACCAAAACAGGCCAGTTAAAATGTATAGCGAACGGTATCATTTCTAATGTTAATGAAAGCGTTTTAATAACAATGTATGATACTATTGTGCCTAGTGAAAATCCTACAGCCATAGATAGGAGAATAGCTAATACTGAAAAAACAATATATGATACTAAGATTTCTTTAAGTGAGACACCTAAGCTTCTAAAAATACGTAATGTACTTATCCTGCTTAGTGAGGTTTTTATCATAGCTATAGAGCTTACAATAGCAGCTACCGATATTAAGAGGTATTTCCAAATAACCACTATGTTAAATATGTTCAACATAATCTTTTTCATAAATAAGCCTGTATCACCTATTCCCATTAGCTTTAAAGAGCTAATGTTGTTTTTAACTAGGCAGTAATCATATTTTTCTAAACTAGCATTATGGGTTGGAAGAATTATTGAAAGATCAAGGTCCGTATCTGTAATGGGTAATGCGCTCCAATTTGAAACTACATATGTTTTGTCATTAACTTCTAGTGCAAAAGCAGTGTTTCTTTTTAAACCAAGTGTTCTAACTAAAACATGTCCAACATACGTAGTGTTTTTATCTATTTTTAAGTTAAAGAACGTGGATAGGAGAGTATAGTTCGTGTATATTATCCTTATAGATGTCTTATAGTTGTTAATAACTATGAATGCTTGCTTAAAAGCTAAGCATAAGGCGTTTTCACCATATTCCCTCTTAATGTTATGTGTAATGTATTCTGCTGGCTTGCTTAAATAATGTGAAACAATTTCGTTTATAGTGTGTTGGTAACCGCAAGTCACAATATTGATTGATGTTACTATCGCAAAAACTATGGCTAAACATAGAATTATACTTAGAAGCAGTGTTTTTATAAGGGCTTTAGTTAGCATGTAATACTTGTACGTTGATTTCAAAATCTATAACCCTTCGTTACTTATATTTTAAAGAGTACAATCATATAATTTGCAATTTATATTACTAAGCTATATTTTCCTAAGGTTAATGTTAAATTTTCGGTACAAAAACCAAAAATATACTTAGTATTGCTCATTTGATGCGCTCATGAACTATGAGGCTTAGGTTTTGGTTTGGTTGGCGAAAACCCTTTTAAAGGTTATATATTTCCATTCGAGTATGAAGTTTAGGTGGTTGATACCTTGGAAATACCCTATGGTTTTAAGAAGCTTGAAAATACTGCGGAAGCTAATAAGATTAGAGAGTTTAAATCGT
>JAPDJU010000011.1 GCA_029258915.1 Thermoproteota archaeon | reverse complement strand
GATTTGAAAAGTTTAAGAGTAGGTTTTAGGTGGAGAAAGAATTCGGCTTATAGTGAATTTAAGCATAATTGTTTTAGCTAGTCTACGTTAGTTTTTCAGATATTTTTCTTAGTCTTAGGGAAAGTTCTTCACATAGGTTTTTGTTAAGCCATATTGGAGGAGTGTTAATCCATCTTGTACCGTCATGGAAGGATATGGTTATTCTAGCTTTCCTCCCGTACTCAGTATCGTAAATTCTAACCCATAAATTCACTTTCCTACCTGAAACCTTAAAACCACCACTTAACTCTCTAGCACCTCTACTTTCAACATCAACAATAACTGTCACGGGAAACCACCAAACAAGTTTAAGTTAAGGGAAATACGTAATAATTCTACCGCCTATTCCCGTATACCCGTTCTATTTAGATAGCATCATAGTATTATTATCGTCCTAGTGCAAATACCTGCTAAAACATTTACCATATTTTAGGATTTGTTTTGATTTAAGATGCGGATAAAAAAGAATTTTTAGAAAAAGGTAATTAGATCAATTTTGGGAGAAATTATGTATAGAAGGGAGATATGTTTTAGCTTAGTAGTTATCGTTTTACTGTTATCATATATGCCTCAAATGGTAAACAGCAATGTTATCTTAAGTGTTCAGCCTGAAACCGGTTGGTTGAAGGAGGAACAGTATGAAAAATTACTACCCGATAAACCAGTTATTGACATGGTTGCTATGACACCTAAGTGGCCAACATATGTTGCTGGTCCTAACGACTTAAACTTTGACAATCTTGCACCGGATGGTGTTGCAACAGATGGTAAATATTTATTCATAGCAGATAGTAATAACTATAGAGTATTAGTTTACGATTTGGAAAACATAACTAATAATAAAGGGTTAAAACCGAAAATAGTGTTAGGTCAACCAGATTTTTACACTAGAATACCAAGCAAGAAGAGAAATGGTTTAACATCGCCTACCGGTATAGCAACGGATGGTAAATACTTATTTATAGCAGACGGTGTTAATGGAAGGATTTTAATCTACAATCACATACCAACTAAAAACTATGAAGAACCAGATTTAGTAATCGGTGACCCTTATTTCGCCGAAGTAGATATTGATTTTCCACTAGGAGAAATTGGAGATATTGCATGGGATGGTAAATGGCTATATGTTGTTAAGCATGATACTGTAGTAGTATTCAAAAAAATCCCCTTATCAAAAGATGAAAAGTTCGAGATCAAACGAGAAGACTATATAGTGTTAGGTGAAGAAGGTGTTAGCAAGTGTTCAAGAACAACTTTTTGCGGTCCCGTAGGAATAGATGTTGATGATAAATATGTTTACGTTTCTGAAGTGTTTGCAAATAGGGTTTTAATATGGAAGAAAGAAAACCTGAGAGACCATGCACCTGCCGATTTTGTTATAGGATATAAAGACTTTGAATGTAAAGAGCAAGTTGAAGATCCGAGAGGTAGGATATATGGTAATAGAGTATATGATGTAGCATCAAATAGTAAGTACTTATTCATAACTGATGATTTTGGCAGGGTGCTGGTTTTTGAAAAGGATAAGTTTGAGAACGGAATGCTTGCCAAGTATGTTATTGGTAGGAGAAGTTTTGAAGAAACATATGCAAAACAGGTTCCAAGTAAAGATGCTTTAGCAGTACCAAGAGGAATAGAAGCAACTGATGATTGGCTAATAGTATTGGATAAAGGGTTTTATAGCTCAGCTGTTCTAATCTATAATTTATCAAAGCTTGAAAATGGATTAAGTGCAGACTACATAATTGGCGGAGCCGTATGGCCGAGAAATCCAAAGTACGGCTTAGAAATAGTGGATAATAAAATGTTTGTTTGCGGCCAAGAATACGTAGCGGTATTTAACGAACTGCCAAGAGAGAACTATCAGTATGCTGATTGGTACCTTGGAGGGCCAATGGGTGGCGGTTTAGGTGGTGTTGATGTTAGTAGTGATGGCAAACATTTATGTGTAATTGAGAAAGGAGGAACAATTGGAATATATAATGAAATACCAGATGAGCCAAGAGAACCAGATATTACGATAAAAGAGATTGGTAAGTACGGTGTTATTTTCGGTGGTGCAGCAAGTGGTATATCTTGTAAAGATGGAAAGTTAGCAGCAGTATCTTCCGACCGATACCATAGCATGGTATTAGTTTGGAAGTCTATGCCAACTAGAGATAATCAAGAACCAGATGTTGTATTAACGAAAGCAGCTGGAGAGCCAATAATAGAGCCATTTCACGTATTCATATATAAGGACATGTTATTTGTTGCTCAACATATAAACTCAAGAGTCTTAGTCTACTTTAACATTTCAAAGCTAACTAATGATTCAGAGCCTGATTTAATTATAAAACCAAAAGAACCAATGTTGAGAGGTCCTCACTACGTGTTTTACGATGGAAAATACCTGTTCATAACAGACTTATACGGTATATTCATCTATCATGGATTGCCTAAGTATGGTGAGCAACCACCAGATGAGTACTTAGAGTTTGTCAGCCTTTACTACTATGATAACTTTCAATTACATCCTTGGGGAATAAAGTTTGATGGTAAATACATTTGGACTATGGTTGGTTGCGATATACACTATTCGTTTTTAGCGAGAATACCGACTAGATTTGTGGAACCAGCCCCTAAACCGGAGAAACTTGTAAGAGAAGGCTTTATTGAATACGTTGAGGGCGGGGAGGTTCCAGAATTTCTAAGACCATTCGAGCCATGGATTGCTGAAGCTAAAGGTGCTCCAAAAGAGCTTCCTAAAAAACTACCGTTGATTGAGTTAGAGAAAGTACCAAGTGTTGAGAGAAGCTACGGAGAAGCAGTTAAAGGCAGGTTTGGAGGCGGAGGGCTGGAAAGTATAGATTTCAAAGCAATGGCAGAGCTGGGTGTAACATGGAAGAGAGCAGGCTTCGACATATTAAACCCAGACTTTAAGCCAATGGATAACCAGGTTATGGCATGTCAGAAAGCTGGAATAATACTTCACGTAATCATAGATCTCCCATTCCCCGAAATACCTCCAGACGAATTCGCTAGACGAGTTAAAGAAGTTGTCGAACGCTATGATGGCGACGGAGTAAACGATATGTCTGAACTAAAATTCCCAGTTAGACATTATGAGATTATGAATGAAATCCATAGTAGACCTGAATGGAGCCTAGAAACATATAAAGAATACTATGTTAAAGCTTATGAAGCTATTAAGGAAGCTTGTAGTGAGTGTAAGGTTTCCCCATCCTCCTTTATCGGCCCTGATAGGGAGTATTTAAGTTTCTTAAAGGAGAACAGTTTAAAATTCGACTTCCTAAGCTACCATAGCTACGTAGATTACTTGGAAGTAGATAGGTTAATGGAGATTCTACAGGAACTAGGACTTAAAAACATTGAGATATGGGTTACTGAATCACAGTTCGGTGGAATGGAGAAAAAGCTTGAAAGAAGCGAAGAAGAAGTCGCAGAAGCTTTAGTTAAAAGCTACGTTTACGCATTAGCAAAAGGTATAGCTAAGGTTTCCCCATCCGAGCTTAAAGCTAAGGAGTACTTCCCAGAAGGGCTAAAACACTCATGTCTAATAGACGTAGATGGTAGAAGAAAACCAGCATTTTACGCGTACAAAACGTTAATTAAAATGATAGATGGCTTTAATGAAGCCAGAATAATCTCTAAGAACCCATTCCTAGCTGAATTCAAATTCAAGAACAAAGTAATTTATGTAGCATGGGGTAAAGGTAAACTACCACTCGAAGGACGCGCCTACCTAGTAGACATGTATGGTAAGGAAATTGGAGAAGTAGATCTATCAGAATACGAGTTAAAAGACGAACTAGTATACATCGAGCTAGCTAAGCCCGCGCCAGAGACTACCACAACACCCGCTGTCACCGAGAAAATCCTAAAGATCTCCACCGAAACACTAGCCATACTTCTACTATCCGTTGCGCTCATAGGTATAATAATATACGTTATCAAGAGGAAGTAGAACTAAGAAATAGACATAAACAGCGGCGATACATAGCTTCTTAGTTCCAATAAAACTAACAGTACTAAGGTGTGGTTTTATTAGGAGTTGATATACTCGGTTACTATGTTGTTTACTCGGAAATTAATATATATTCGGAATTTGTATTGTTTACTCGGTGTACTAAGTGAGTGTTGAAGGTAGGGTTGGTTCTAAGGGTGAGCTATTTCCTCCTAAAAGTATTAGGGAAAAGCTTGGTCTTAAACCACATATGAAGGTTATTTATAGGGTTGAGAATGGAAGGTTAATAGTGGAGCCTATACCGACCTTAGAAGATGTTTTAGAAAAACCTCCTGAAATTGAAATTTCGCTTGAAGATTTCCATAGGTTTAGGAAAGAACTTTCTAAGGAAGCTGAATCATGAAGCTACTACTAGACACCACCTACTTTTTGCCAGCAGTAGGAATATCTGTTAAGGAGATTCCTCGAAACAGTGTCATTAAGTTGATTAGAGAAGGATATAAAATACTTATTAGTGAAATTTCATTATTCGAGATTTCAGCTAAAGGAGCTAAATACGTAGCTTCCGGACTACTTACTCCAGCAAGAGTAACTGCAGGGATAAGAGCTATAGTGCGTGATGACAGGATACGTAAAGTACCAATCCATGATACTCCAATATTACTAGTAGCGTTTAAGCTAAGAAATATACTAAACGACTTCATAGACTGCCTCATCCTCTCATCAGCTATTAACTGTGCTGACATCTTAGTGACTGAAGATAGCGATATTCACGAATTAACTGCTATGGATAAATTTAAGAAAATTGTTCAGGAGGCAAACCCTAAGTTTAAGATTAAGAGTCTTAGAGATTTACTATAGTTAGAAAAGAACTAAACCTAGTTATCTAATGAGCATGTTCATCATTCTAACTTCGCTACTTTAATTTCTCTTCTTGTACTACTAAAACTCTGAAAAATTTAGAAAACTATATTGCTTCAAGCCGCACCATATGCGACAGCCAAACATTGTAAATTACTGCTAATACTAAGTGATAAATACGTTTAGTTATACAAAAGAATTCAAAATATACTTTTAAATTTAAGATAAGTAAAATAATTTCTTAAATTAACTAAGAATAAGCAGTTAGAGTTATGATGTATTACTTAGCTACTTGACTGACATGCTGCTGAAGCTTGGTTAAGTTTTCAGTTTTTCAGGGCAGAATTCCTGTAGAATCTTTTTAAGATATTCGTATTCTTCTTTACACCCTGCAACTATTTTTACTTTATACTCCTTCCCCGTGACCGTTTTTATTCTAATATGTCCCGATCTTAGTATTCCCGGTTTTTTTAACTCTACTTCCTGGATTTCATGTTTCCTTACATTAAAATCTATTCTCTCCTTAAGATCTTCTAGGAGGTTAAAAGCATCTTCACCTGTTAACCTAGGTATTTTAACTGATTTACTTCTCCATTCGAAAGGCTTAAGACTCTTCTTAATGCTTCCTCTCCAACCCATAAGGAATTTTAAAAGCTCTCTTCTCCTTTTCTTCATTTTAGCTCCAATTATCCTTTCGCTAGTTACATAGAATGCATAGCCACGCCAAATACCTTTAAAAATATTTAAGCTCTCTAAACCCCCTAAAATTTCCTCCAACATAAATTCCTCCTTTTTATGAGAAATAAAAACAATGCTATTTTATATAAAGCTATCGAAACATAGTTCTAATTATTGTTCTCGCAGGTAAACTATGTAATAGCTTAAAAGAATTGAGGGACTGTTTGCACTACATACATAATTAGCATCATATTCATTAAGAATGCTATAGAAACTTAAGTGTTCGTTTCCTGGATATTTTCATTAACTATTTAATGTATTCTATGTTGTTTATGGTTTTGTTTTAGAAAAATAAAGGTATGAACTTTGTTTTATACTAGGCCATATGCCCAGAAGAATCTTATTACTGAGACTACTAGTGCTGTTGTAAAGGCCATTGAGAATGTGTTGCCTATCACTGGGTGCCATCCTTTTGGAAGCGATCTTATTATTAGGTCTGCTATTACTGGTCCTATTATTCCTCCTAGGATTCCTCCTGCGAGGATCATCGGGATGCTTCCGCCGAATGTTAGTACAACTGCTGGCCCTACGCTGACTACTGGTACAAATGTTGGGTACCATCCTTTTATTTTCCACCATTTAAGGTAAAGTAGTATGCCTGTAGCGGAACCTACAACTTGCGATGCAAATATTGCTGGGAATAGTACTGAAGCATACGCTATATGTTTTGGATCAAGGAACCAGCTTAGTATAGCTCCAAATATCATGCCTAAACTTGCTATTTCATTACCCCAAAACTGTGCCTCAGTGAAGTCAGCTAATACTCTTCTTAAGAACCATGTAACTGTTATTGTTATTTGTGGTGGATCTTTCTTTTCTTCTTTTGAAGGATTAGAGCTTGAGGGAAGCTTCATCCATGGCAGGTATCTGCAGATTTCAAGTACAGCTATTGTTCCAACCCACATTCCTGTAACATTACCTATAACTGCAGGTAGTTCCCAAGGTCTAAGCAACTTGTCTATAACAAACCATGCTATCGGGAAACCTACTATCCCGCCAAGTACTGCTCCTGTTAGAACGTTTTTCCATCCTTTACCATATACGAAAATAACTGCTGGCGGTATGCTTACGAAAGGGACAAATGTTGGTACCCAGCCGAAATCAGTGTGTGCTAATACTTCAAGGTAATTACATACGTAAACTGAGACAAAGAGGCCTAAGGTTTGAGCTACGAAAACCCATGGCCACAATCCGGTACCGTAACTTATTGAGAAACCTGCATACTTAGACTTTACCTTGTCAAAATACCAGGCTATAAAACCGAAAACGCAGAGAAATATGCCTGCAGGAACACTTGCATAGAATTGTGCTTCAGTCATATCCTCAATAAACCATATAAACCTATAGAACGCGTCTGTTACAGCTTTAGCAGCAACTTCTCCGTAAGGTAGCCAATATTCTCCAGTGGGCAAAGTTACCATTAATGCGTAAAGAGCAAAACCTATAGCTAACGCAATAATATATCCCATAATAGCTGCTCTTAGTTCCTCAGGCGAAACAATAATTTCCTTATGTTTACTCACAAGAAATCACCTAATGGTGAATATCAAATAAAATTATTTATACCTTTCTTAGAAAATTAAATAAATTTTATTACTTCTTTTTCTTTTATTTTAAAATATTCAAATAAATTCCTTAACTTATATCTATATACTATAGGGATTATATTGATTTACATATAGATAACAAAACATAAAATATTTTTATAACCTATCCTTTCATGGGTGACTTCTTGTGTCTTATAGAGTTAAAGTAGCCCAACTTCCTAATATGCTGGCATCTGTTAAGGAAAACAAACTCTACGACCCATTGAAAGTAATTAAGCCTACGGGAAGGTTAATAATTAAGGGAGGTAGAGTTATAGATCCCGCTAACAAGATAGATGCTATTAAAGATGTTGCTATAAGAGGGTGTAAAATTGAAGAAGTTAGAGACGAGATTGTTCCTGAAAAAGGAGATGCAATAATTAATGCTAAAGGATTATACGTATTTCCAGGTTTGATAGATATTCATATGCATATTTATGATCTATTTGAAGTAACTACTGCTCCCGCATATAGCGCTGTCGCCCATGGAGATACCGTAGTGTTAACTGCTGGAGCCGGAAACACCCTGATGGCTCCTTCCCTTCTAGGTGCTGAAGTTGATAGAGGATTACCTTTAAACGTTGGATGCTTTATAGGAGCTCCAGCATTACTTGCTCCAAGAGCTTCCGTAGAAGATAAGATAAGGTTTCTTAAAGGAGAAATGGATGAAGAAGAAGCATTAACCAAAATTTCAAGAAATAGAATTGTTGTACGTACAGCTTCTCTAGCTGTAGCCATTAAAGACCATATGGGACACTTCATATTAAGTGATGAAGGCTTAGATGCAGTTATAGAAATAGCTCATAGAGTAAAAATGCATTTCATGAGTCACACTCAATGTCCAGACCATGCTGAAAGAGTTGTTGATATTGCAGGTAAGAGACCGGTACATTTAGGGCATGCAACAGCTGTTGCTTTTGGTTCCCACGGAGACCCTGTTGGAAATATGGAGAGAATTGTTGAGTTAGCTAAGAAACCTAATGTTTCTGTTGAATTCGTTACAACACATTTAACAACGGCTAGAGGCCTTAGAGACGCAGTATTCATGGATCCTGAAGCCCAGAAAGTTGCTTATGAAGCATTAAAGAAAGGTATAGTAAACATACTAATATCTGATGGCGAAGCAGACGCTACAATGAAAGGTTTCGGAGATACTAGAGACAACATACCTGCAATACTTGAACTTGCAGAAAAAGGCGTACTAAGCCTAGTAGATGCCGTAGCAACAATGACGTATAACCCGGCTAAACTATTAGCTGAAAGAACAGGGCAGGAATGGTGGGTTAAGGAGCTAGGAAATCTATCGCCCGGTGCTAGAGCTAACGTCGTAATCGTTGATCCTATTAGAAAATATGCAGCATACACTATAGTTAACGGCCAAATAGCAGGCTTCGACGGTAGAGCTGTAAGAAGAGCTAATGGAGCTGGCGGATGGGTAACAAGATACGGTATTATTGAAAAGACAGGTGTAGGAGACTTCGTAATGTTTACATATTATGGAGCATAAATCTAAACATTTTTTCTTTTTCAAACATCTTAATGATAAAAGCTGATGGTAAGAGTATTAATTATGAGTTTACGTTTATTTTTCTTCTTACTTGCTTATTTTTAGTATGAAAAGATTTAGTTTTATGTTATTTGTAATGCGTGCTATTGCGTGCAATGTCTGATGGTTTTTAGGCTATACTGTTCTATGACTTCTACAGCCTTGCAGTATTCTTTTAAGGTTTTTTCTAAGTTTGTTTGCGGCGTCTTCAGGTTTTACTGTTACAATGTGGACTCCACTACCTTTCTCGCAGCCTCCCCATGTTTCGATTAGAGGTTGTAATTCTATATGCCAATGGTATTCTCCTATGTTTTTGAAAAC
This sequence comes from Thermoproteota archaeon, assembly GCA_029258915.1. Classification (GTDB taxonomy): domain Archaea; phylum Thermoproteota; class Thermoprotei_A; order EX4484-217-1; family EX4484-217-1; genus EX4484-217-1. The sequence goes on along the minus strand of JAPDJU010000011.1, from coordinate 39,133 downwards.
CATATGTATCCAGTAGTTATAGTTTATACTATTTTTCTTTAAGACATGTTTTAACGTTTTTACAATACTGTTCAGTATCCATGCTAAATCCTTTAGTTCTTCATTACTCGTTTTTAACATGTTTTTCTCATGTTTTTTGGGTATGATTATGAGCTCGTATGGTTGTTGAGGCGCGTATCTTGTTTCTACTTTAAAATATTTTGTATCCAGCACTGTTCTAGGTGATTGTTTTTCTACTATTTCACATAGAGGGCATTTGCCATGTTTCTCCATACATTCTTTAAACCCTTTAATCTCATTAGCGATAATGGGAGGTGTAAATGTAGTAGCGAATAATTGTAGGTGAGGGTGTTTAATGCTTGCCCCTGCTTTAAACCCTGAATTCTTTATAACCAAAATATTTTCAATATTAGGATCGTTAATTATTTCTTTAATTCTTTTTCTTAAAGCTAGGAAAGCATAGTATGTATGCTCTGTTTTTTCAAGGTACATATCTTCTTCGTGTAGAGGCGTTTCTACTATAACCTCATGGTAGCCATATGCTGTATACTTGTTTTTCCCGGCTCTAACGTTAATGTTTCTACTTAATGCTGGGTATTCGTTAGGGAAAATTCTTACAAGCCAATTTCTAACTCTAAAACCATTGCTGTCTTTTTTAAATGTCATCTCTTTAGTTAGTACGAGAATAGCTGGTGGAGTGTATTCTTCATTTCCTGGGCAAAAAGGGCAAAACTGTTTAGCAGAAACATACACTTTCTCTCTATATTGTTTGAAGCGAAGCTTCCTACCTATGGCTATTATGCTCACTCTGCTTCGGTTAAAAGGTGAAACTCTTATTTCAAGACTGCCTGCACTCATTATACTTTACCTTTCTTCACATTTTGAACCCTAGCTAACAGGTAATTACATGGAAATTATGGATTTAATTGCTTTAGAAAGTGTAAGGTATTAAACATTGAATAGGTTTTTAAGCATTTCTATGTAGTTTTCTATATGTCTTGTTACGATAAAATTCTTTTTAACGAGCTTGTGTCCGTTTTCTCCTAGTTTTCTTCCGGTATTAGGGTTTTTAAGTAAGTATATTATTTTATTTGCTGCTTCTCCTACGCTACGTACTAAATACCCTGTCAAACCATCTATAACCTGCATTTTTATACCGCCACTAGGTCTAGCAACAACAGGTGTTTTCTTCCATAAAGCTTCAGCTACTGCAAGTCCGAATCCTTCTTTAATTGAAAGCTGTATAGCGACATTTGCTGCTCTTTGAAAAGCATTTACTTCAAGAGGACCTACGCCGATAAGGTTTGTTAGAAAGTAAATGTTTTTATCTTCACCAGCATGTCTAATTGCTTTTTCAAGGTAAATCCATCCTTCAGGATCATCATATGCCATATTGGCTATTAGTAGTAGTTGGACGTTAGGTATTCTGTTTTTAACAAGCCTATAAGTGTCGATAGCTCCAATAGGGTCTTTCCATGGATCAAATCTAGCTACTTGAACTATTATGGGTTTTTCCGGGTCAACATCAAATTTACTTAGTATTTTAACTATTTCTGAATAGGTAAGTTCTCTATTTTTATCGTTTAATGGATCTATTGAAGGAGGTATGGTAAACTTCTTTGGTGTAGGTATGTCCGGGTGAATATATTCTTCCATATGGTATATTGAAGCATCGTATCCTTTAAGAAGTTCAGATATAAATTTTAACATGCTCCTATGTGGGGAGCTAAGGTCTATATGACATCTCCAAACCCATTTGTGGTCGTCGTTTAGAAATTTACGTAGAGCTAAGGGCTGAGGATCATGAACTATAATTATGTCTGTATTTAAGCGTAATTGTTTTTCAGCATTAACCCTGTTGATATCTAGGTATAACTGCTTTTCATTATCGCTTAAACACACTTCAGCTCCTTGTAATGCGTTATGAATTTTCTTTGTTATGCTAAAGAATTCTCGGGAAGCTTCAATAACCTCCCATATAGTCTTTATTCCAATAGAATTTAGCAACGGTACTATTGAATATAGTAGTTCTGCTACGCCTCCTCCGAAAGGTGTTGAATTAACATGGGTAATACTGTGTCCTTTTAGTTCATCAGCTATGCTGAGAATTTTCTCTACAATTTCGTCTCCAGCTATATGTCTATAGTCCCTTATATTACGTTTAGGCAAACCTGAAACTATCATAATAATTTTTATCCCTCTTAAAACAATATCTTGATATATGTACAGAACATGCTATCTAGAAGGAAGCTTATCTATTTTTCTACCAATTTACTACTTATAAGTGTATATTTGGTGGTGATATATGGACAGAGTGAATAAAGAAGTTTTAGAGTTTTTAGAGTTCATAGGGTTAAAAGGTTATGAAGGAAAAGCATACTTAGCGTTATTAACGTTAGGTGAATCTACAGCTCCAAGAATTTCTTCGAAAGCCGGAATACCTTTACCAAGAATATACGATGTACTTAATTCCCTAATAAGTAAAGGTCTTATAGAGGTTAAAACAGGAAGGCCTAGAATATATAAAGCTATTCCGCCACGTATTGCTTTAAATTATTACGTTAGAAAATATGTTGAAGACATATTAGCATTAAATAAGAAGGTTATTAATAAGTTAAATAAGCTATACAGCTCAGTGAAATATGAAAGACCTCTCATATGGCTATCCAGAAGTCTTGAAATGAGTATTGAAAGAGCTAAAGATATGTTAAGTAACATGGACGTAGATGGGTTCATGACTATTTCAGAAAATATACTTAATAAACTATTAGATACCTTATATATGAAACTGTTAAGAGATCCGTCAGCTATTTTCACAATAACGCTTACATTCAGTCCGACAGGTTCAAAAGCTTTGGAAAAGCTCTTTAACCTTAATAACGTTGATGTAAGAACGTTTCCTACAGGAATTATAAACGCTATTGAAACAGATTTATCTAACGCAATTGTATTTGGAAAAACATATACGCTGTTTACAAGAGAATGGGAACTTATTCTACTAGTAAATGAAACATTCTACCATGGCTACTGGAGAAGCGCTAAGAGAATAAAGGAATTTAATGTTTCACCAAATATACCATATAAAACAACACATCATTGGCTTTCAATAGTATTAATAGATGACGGTATGAGGCTGGGATATAATGCATGGGTTAAGGTGAAGGGATATAAGGTTAAACTAAATGAGCCAGTAGAAGTTGAAGGCTACGTAAAAGAGACAAAGGTTGATGGATTTATTCGAACATTTACTATTGAAACTAAGGGTGGTGAAGAAATTCTCGTCGGTGGTCTTGGAGCTTCTATGGAAGATGTTGAAGCAAGATATATTGAAATAATGTTCTCCTAAAACATAACTTTTAACTTATCTTTAATAATGAATTTTTACATGTTTACTGCTGTACATTGTTCCTTATTGGTATGCACATAGATAGACTTATTAGGTCTGCAGAATAATTTTCTACTGAATAGTGATAATTTTCTGGTGGGGAAAATTCGTGAAACCAGAAGTAATTAAACTCATTGCTGCTATTATAATTGCGTTAGTAATAGGTATTGGTATAGGCTATGCTGCTGGTATGGGTGCTGCTATAACAGTGACAACTACAGTAACTATAACAACGCCTGTAACTACACCATCCCCGTCGCCTGTTAAACCTCCTGTGACCTTAATAGTTGTAGGTCCATGGGCTGGGGCGGAAATGGAGGCTTTCATGGAGGCTTTAAAGGCTTTCGAGAAAGAATATCCAAACATTAAGGTTGAATATAGGATTTATAGAGCTGAAGACCTTGCTTCAATAGCCCCGCCGCAGTTCGAAGCAGGTATGGCTCCAGGAGACGTTATATTTACTGCATGGGGTTGGTGGGTTAAGAAGATGGGCGAACAGGGCCATCTTTACGATTTAAGTGGACAAGTTAACACTGAGGAATATGTTAAGGGAATATTTGACCCTGTTACATCGGAGGATAAAATATACGGCTTACCCTTTACAGCTTGGGCGAAGCCAGGTTTCTGGTATAGGAAGTCATTCTTCCAGAAATATGGACTGAAACCTCCAGAATCATGGGATGAATTCCTTAGCCTGCTTGACAAGCTTAAAGACATACTTGGCGGGCCACCCATTGTAACAGGTAACGGTGTTGGATGGCCTATAAGTGATGTAACAGAACATTTCATTATAACATTTGGCGGGCCTGAGTTACAGCTTAAACTTATTAATGGAGAAGTAATGTTCACTGACCCTGAAGCAAGAAAGGTGTTTGAAGACTACTTGGTACCGCTAATTAAAAATGGCTACTTCAGTGAACCTATTGAATGGACTAGAGCTCTTGAACTATGGTGGCGGGGAGACTATGCAATATACTTCATGGGTACTTGGATTACAGGTATGGTTGAAGATCCTGAGGATATAAGTTCCTTCCCGCTGCCGGGCTGTAAAGGTGTTGTGATGGGTACAGACTACATTATTGTTCCGAAGTATACTAAGCACCCTGAAGAAGCATTATTGCTTGCAAAATGGTTAGCTACTGAAGGACAGAGAGTACATGCAGGGACTAAAGCAGGTAAATTCGCTACATGGTTAAAAGTAGGTATTGAGGACCATTGGGCACCTATGCAAAGTGTTTTCATGAAGCTTAAAGAAATGGTTCCAATGCCGGACTTAGATGATACTGTTGGTGGTGATTGGCAGAAATTGTTCTGGGATCAACTTAAGCTGCTATGGGTAGAACCAGATAAATTAGATGAAGTATTAAATACACTTGCAGAAAACTTCCCTAAGGAATAATATTAAACGGTAAAAACACCATGAAAGCTAGAGGCTCTATATTAAGTAAATTTTCTTTTTTAATTCCTAGTTTTATTCTTATAATTATCTTTGTTATATATCCTATAGTAGCAACTATTATTTTAAGTTTCAATATAAACCCTGTTCCAGGTATAGATATAACTAAAGGTAAACCTATTGGCGCCGAAAACTATTATGAAGTTCTTTTAAGTTTTAAATTTATTAATCGCCATGGACTTGAAACACTATCTTTCCCTATGGGAGCTATAATACATAACATTATATGGATCGCCTTACACCTCCCTTTAACAATAATACTTGGACTTTTATTAGCAACACTTTTTCAACATGTGAAAGGAGGATCTATTATTAGGTCCTTTATTTTCCTTGGAATGGTTATTCCAATGATAGTTGGCGGCTTGCTAATACAGTTTTCGTTTGATAAAGACTTAGGTGTTGTAAATTTATTTTTGAAAATAACAGGGTTAGAATGGGCAGCTAGGAGCTGGACTATTTATCCGAATACAGCATTGTTTTCCCTAATACTTGGTTCTGTATGGTTATGGACTGGTTTTACTGTGACAATATACTCAGCTGGTTTAGCATCCATACCCAAGGAAACCATTGAAGCAGCTGTAGTTGATGGAGCGGATTTTAAAACAATACTGTTTAAAATTATTGTACCTCAGTTAAAACCTGTTACAATAACTGTTATTGCAATGACTATTTTATGGGATTTAAAAATATTCGACATAGTTTACGCATCAACATTAGGAGGTCCTGGCGGCGCTTCAATGGTTTTAGCTTTACTCATGTATGACTACTTTGCCAGAGTTCAAAACTACCCTATGGCTGCTACTGTAGCAACTATTTTAACCATAGTCATTTTGCCAGTAGTAGTTATTTGGGTAAGAATGATTACCAGAGGTAAATGAAGTGGGCGCTAAAAGAAAGCTATTGAAAGGGTATCGTGGAGGACTTTTAGGGTCGCCGTTAAAATGGCTTATAGCTAATATTGTCGCTTGGACTATTGGCGTATTGTGGGTTCTGCCTTTCATAGGTATATTCATGACATCTATAAGGCCTTTTAGTGAAGTAGTTAGTGGTTGGTGGAGTGTTTCGCCGTTTACCCCTACTCTTAAAAACTATGTTGACGCACTTTTCAACCCTATGTTTTCACTACTACGTGGGTTCATGAATTCCTTTATAATAGCTGTTCCAAGTACGATAATACCTGTTATGTTAGCTGCTTTAGCAGCATATGCTTTTGCACGTTTTAGTTTCCCTATAAAGAATTACCTGTTTGTTACAATGCTATTTCTTATGGCTGCACCCCAACAAATGACTATTATACCTATTTTCTTTATGCTTAACAACATGCGGTTATTAAACACATATCTTGGACTAATACTAATACATTCGTCATGGGGTATTCCATGGATAACCTTCTTCTTAAGAAACTATTTCTCAATGCTTCCAAAAGAATTAGAGGAAATTGCACGAGTCGATGGAGCAACCAATAGGCAAATATTCTTTAAAATAGTTCTTCCCATATCGTTACCTGGTATTATATCGGCATCAGTACTGCAGTTCGCATGGGTATGGAATGATTTCTTCTTTGCCTTAATGCTTATATTTGACCCTAATAAAATGGTTATAACCCAAATGCTTCCGAGATTGAAAGGCCAGTACCAAATAGATTGGGGGTTATTGTCTTCAGGCTCTGTTCTTGCCATGATAGTTCCCTTAATAGTGTATATAATATTTAATAAATACTATATGGGTGGTTTTAGAGGATGGGCTATGAAGAAATAATATTTTTCATTAAGGTGAATGCGTAATGGCTGCAGGGATAATTATAGATGATGTTACGAAAGTTTTTCCACCAAATGTGGTAGCGTTAAAAAATGTTAGCTTAAAAATAAAGCCTGGAGAATTCTTCGTAGTTCTTGGACCCTCGGGTTCAGGTAAAACAACGTTGTTAAGAATTATAGCTGGCCTTGAAGTTCCAACAAAAGGTAGAGTTATAATAGGCGATGAGGTTGTTGTCGATGCAAATGAAGGCATTTATGTTGAACCTAGGGATAGAAATATTGGAATGGTATTTCAAAATTGGGCACTATATCCCCATATGACTGCTTACGATAACATAGCCTTTCCTTTAAGAATAAAAAAGCTTCCTAAAGACGAAATCGATAAACGTGTTAGAGAGGTTGCAGAAGCTCTAGAAATAAGTGATTTACTTTATAGAAAACCAGCACACATGTCTGGAGGTCAGCAACAGCGTGTGGCAGTAGCTAGAGCCCTTGTAAAACAGCCTAACGTACTTTTGCTAGATGAGCCCTTTAGTAATTTAGATGCAAGAATTAGAATTACTGCTCGAGAATTTGTTAGAGAATTGCAGAAAAATTTAGGGATAACAACTATTCTTGTAACCCACGATCAAGCAGATGCTTTTGCTGTAGGAGACCGTATAATGATTTTAAAAAGCGGAATAGCTCAGCAAATAGGGCCTCCTGAAGAACTATACGGAAAACCGGCTAACGTGTTTATAGCTGGCTTCATAGGCGACCCACCTATGAACCTATTTAAGCTTAAGATAGATCATCCACTAATAGATACTTTAAATGTTAAAGGCTATATAACGAAACATGGTAACATAGTATATGTAGGTATAAGACCCGACGAGGCTATTGCAAGTACCAGCTTAGAAAATGCTCATTTTATAGGGAAAGTTATTCTTGTAGAGTATGTCGGTTCTAGAAGATATGCTAAAGTAAATATTCTTAATGAAATATCAATGAGAGTTTTAGCTGAAGAAAACATAAGAGACGGCGATGAAGTAAGGATTTATGTAAAGAAACTGCATTTATTTAATAGCAATGGAAAAAGAATATGTACAATAAATCCTTAGCATGCCTAACTTCATGTACGAGGTTATAATGCAAGTCTCTTGTACTTAACTCATCAGCAGATGTTCTAATAATTGAAGCAATACTTTTAATCTGTAAAGTTTAAGTATTGATTTATTGTAGCTGTAAAATATGGAAAATGATGTGTGTTTTAAGGAGTTGGTTAGGAAGTATTATTCTGAGCTAGGTGTAAAAGAGTGGAGGAGGCTTGTTAGGGATCCTTATCATAGGTTAGAATTTGATACTACAATGTATTTTCTTAAAAAGTATCTTCCAAAGAAAGGCTTGGTTTTAGATGCTGGTGGGGGTCCTGGAAGATATACTGTTGAGCTTGCTAAAATGGGTTATAATGTTGTTTTACTTGATTTAACGCTAAAACTGTTGGAAATTGCTAAGAAGCAGATTAGGAAGGCAAGGGTTCAAAGTAGGGTAAAGCAGATTATAGAAGGTTCTATAGATGACTTATCTATGTTTGAAGACAATACGTTCGATGCTGTGCTATGTTTAGGTGGGGCCTTATCCCATATTGTAGTTGAGGAGAGAAGGGAAAAAGCTATTGACGAGCTGGTTAGAGTTGCAAAGAAAAATGCTCCAATATTTATCTCTGTGATTGGAAGATTAGCTGCTTTAATAGGCGGGTTAGTTAATTTCCCGGAGCGTATAAAACTTAACTATTTTCAGGAAATTAGAGACACAGGTAATTACTATGGTGAATACGGTTTTGCTCCATGTTATTTCTACTTATTAGAAGAATTGGAGGAGTCGCTTAGAAAAAGAAAACTACAAATCCTTGAAACAGTTGGTCTTGAAGGTTTAGCGACATGGCATAGAAGAGAATTAAATAGGCTCTTTAAAAAATACCCTGAATCATGGAAAGTGTGGTGGGAAACCCATCTAAAAACATGTACCCATCCAAGCGTTGCCGGAACTAGCGAACACTTCATGGTAATCTGTAGAAAACTTTAAGTTAAAAGAAGATGTGAGTGCTTGCCCTACATCCTAGCCATAGTTTTTAGTGATAACTAAGCATATGCTTAAAAAGTTAGCATAAGGTTTTAGTGGAATAGTGATATTAATTAGGGTAGTATCGGGTTTTACGGTGGGTTATGGTTTGGTTGAGGGGAAGATACTTGAAGATATTAAGGAGAGGTTTTTAGAGTTTGATTCTGACGAGACTAAGAGACTGGTTAAGAGGGCTGTTGATGAGTTACATATTGATCCTTTAGATGTTGTAGAGAAGGCTTTGAGACCTGCTATGGGTGTTGTTGGTGAAAAGTTTGAGGAGGGTGAGTTTTTCCTTTCCGAACTTATTGTTTCAGGTCAGCTATTTAAGGAGATTATGAGTGAAATTATTGAGCCAAGGCTGAGTGTAGGGGAAGCTGGTAGGAGGCTGGGTACTGTTGTTATTGGAACTGTTAAAGGTGATTTACACGATATAGGTAAAAACATTGTAGCGACAATGCTTAGAATAGCTGGTTTCGAGGTAATAGATTTAGGTGTAGATGTTCCTGCGGAAAAATTTGTTGAAGCAGTTGAAAAATATAGGCCAGACATATTGGGTATGTCTGCTCTACTAACAACAGTTATTGATGAAATAAAACACGTAATAGATGCTTTAAAAAGCAAGGGGCTAAGAGATAAGGTGAAAATAGTTGTTGGAGGTGCGGCTGTTACAGAATCTTTCGCTAAAGAAGTTGGAGCTGACGGCTACGGGAAAGACGCTGTTGAAGCTGTAAGGGTTTGTAAAAAACTGTTAGGTTTAAAGGATTGAAGAGATTAGAGGCTAAGACGCTATGGATCATAGGGAAAGAGTGTTTAAAACACTTGAACATGTAGAGCCAGATAGAGTTCCCTTAGATGAACCTGAGGGACGTTTCCGCTCAGATACATGGGCTAAGCTAATAGAATATTTCGGTATAAACAATAGGGAAGCTATTCTAAACTATTTAGGAATAGATCTTAGACATGTTGAAAGAGGTGTTTCAGAAGATTTCAAGAAGAAAGCAAAATATGTAGGCTTGCCTTTCGACAACTACCTTAAACAGCTGAGTGAAAAACCTTTTCGAAGATGAGTGAGGTGTAAGATATGAGCCAACATCGGATAGGCTGCATTGGAGATACGTGGTTGCCCGTGCATTATCTTTTGGTAACTATGGGTATTTTGAGGGTTTGCACGGGCTTCCCCCTTAGCCGCCTCATCTCCGGTTGGTGGTTTATTGGGGGCTACATCCCCGCACACCACGGGGTGCGGGAGAGGGCTGTCATCGGCAAAGCCTAACGGTTTCATCACTCATAATGTAAAAGAGAAATATAAATGCAGTGTTTCTGAAGTTCCCAAAATATCCTAAGTACTCAAATAAGCAAATAGTCTACCATCTACTATCAGAAATAGACTTAGATAGTTACGAATTCCCAGACCCTGATGATCCTTCAAGATATGTTGAAGCTGAAAAAGCTGTTAAAAAATATAGGGACAAATACGTTGTGGGAGCCCATTCATGGGGTAGCCTATTTGAGCAAGCATGGGCTTTAAGAGGATTTAACCTGTTCATAATGGATTTATATGGGAACCCTAAATTCGCTAACAAACTACTAGATAGACTATTAGACTATAGGATTCGTGAAGCAAAATACTTCATAGATATGGGTGTAGACATTGTCCAGTTAGGCGACGATTTCGGTATGCAAACAACAATGATTGTTTCACAGGCTATTTGGAGAAAATACTTTAAACCACGTATGAGAATGCTCATACATGAAATAAAAAAGCATTCTAAAAACAGTGTTTACATATTCTACCATAGCGACGGATACATTGAGCCCATAGTGGATGACTTAATAGAAATAGGTGTTCAAATACTAAACCCTATACAGCCTGAATGCATAAACCCAGCATATGTGAAAAAGAAATGAGGCAATAAACTAACCCTCCACGGTACAATATCTGTTCAAACAACACTACCTTTCGGCACGGTAGAAGAAGTTAAAAGTGTTGTTAAGAAAACGTTTCAAGAATGTGGGAAAAATGGAGGCCTAATTCTCGCACCTACACACTCACCGCAGCCTGAAACACCAATAGAAAACATTGTAACAATGTACTTATATGCGAAAAAACACTGTATATATTGAATTAAATATTTTCTAAAATGGAATATTCTTGTTTAAGACAACTTTTCAAATACAATATAAGAAAAGAGAATCTACTTCGCCTATTCTGCCTATTCATTTACAATCCCATGTTACCGTGGTGTCCTAGTTATTGATGTGAGCAGTACATATTTGATAGACTTCTGCACAAGTGGTTTAAAGTAAAGATTTTTTAACAGTGTCTACAGAGTTTTGTTTAGTAGGTGTTTCTGCATGAGCTGGTTTAAGAGGTACCTTGAGTACCCTGTTATCTACAAAATACTAATCGGCTTCGTTCTGGGCATTATTATCGGCGCAATAATTGGTGAACCTATAGCCGCTATAAAGCCTCTCGGCGACCTGTTTATTAGATTATTAAAAATGATTGTAGCACCAATAATTCTGTTCTCATTGGTTATTGGTGCTGCAAGTATTTCGCCGGCTAGGTTAGGTAAGGTTGGTATTAAAATAATAGTCTATTACCTAGTTACCTCAGCTGTTGCAGTAGTTATTGGTATAGCTATGGCTAATGTTTTCAGACCAGGTGTTGGCTTGCAGTTGGCTGGAGAAGCTAAAGAAGTAACTGTGAAACCGCCGCCATCAATGGTTGAAGTACTTTTAAACATAATACCGACAAACCCGTTTGCAGCTTTAATGCAAGGGAAGGTTTTGCAGATAATATTCTTCGCAATAGTGTTGGGAATTGCCATAGCCTATTTAAGAGAAAGTAGGATAGAGAGAGTAAGAGCAGCTGCTAACACTGTTTACCAAATATTTGACGGTTTAGCTGAATGTATATATAAGATAGTTAGAGGAGTTCTTCAGTACGCCCCTATAGGTGTATTTGCTTTAATAGGATATGTTGTTGCTAAATATGGGCCAGGGGTTTTAGGGCCATTAGCCATAGTTGTTATAGCGTTATACGTAGGATTGTTTATACATATATTCCTTGTTTACGGCGGTGTTTTAGGGGCTTTCAAACTAAGCATTCTTACTTTCCTGAAGGGAGCTAGGGAAGCTATGTTAACGGCGTTTGTAACGAGAAGCAGTTCAGGAACTCTACCAGTAACAATGACTGTTGCAGATCAAAACTTCAGAATAGGCAGGTCCGTGTATTCCTTCACACTGCCATTAGGAGCCACTATAAACATGGACGGTACTGCAATGTACCAGGCAATATGTACGATATTCATAGCTAATGCTTTAGGAATACCGTTAGGTATCGATAAACAGTTCATTATAGTGTTAACAGCTGTTCTAGCATCAATAGGTACAGCTGGAGTTCCCGGCGCTGGCCTCATAATGTTAGCTATGGTACTTGAAGCTGTAGGACTGCCTTTAACAGACCCAGCTGTAGCACTAGCTTACAGCATGATTGCAGGTATTGATGTTATCTTAGATATGGGTAGAACAATGGTTAACGTTACAGGAGACCTAACTGGAACAATAATTGTTGCGAAGACAGAAGGCGAAATAGACTTAACTTCAGGGGTGTGGAGCAGAAGCAGCTAATAGCTCAAATAAGTTTTTTAACCCACTTTCTTTTAGACCCATACGCTCCTAATGAAACGAACTTTTAGAGGCTAGGGTGGCTTTTTAGAGCTGTATGTGGGAGAGCGGCGTAGCTGTTTAAACTTAAATATTCTACTTACAACTAGTACTGCAAAAATTATGGTTCCAGCTATGCTCAGCATTGGCTGAGGCATTAGTATTATTGGTGTCAATGCTATAAACGCTATTCTCCATGGAGCACTTAGTTTTCCTTTCAAATACCCTGTTACAGCTATTGATAGTGATGTTAGCGCTAACAGTGTTAGTGTAAAGTAAACTATTGTCTGTATTGACGGGTGGATTAGGTCATTGTAGGTTAGGAAAATGTAGGGTATTATATATGCTGCTAATCCTAGTTTAAACGCTAATAAACCTGTTTCATAAATGTTAGACCCTGCTAATGCGCTAGCAGCATATGCTGCTACAGCAACTGGGGGTGTTATAGCTGATAGGATTGCGAAGTAAAATATGAATAAGTGTACAGCTAACTTACTAAACCCTAACCCGATTAGTAGAGGTGCTGCAATAGAAGCTGTTAAAATGTATGCTGCTGTTGTAGGCATACCCATACCTAACAGTAGACATGTGCCCATGGTTAAAATAAGGATCAATGCAAGATTTCCTTGTGAAGCATAGATTATTCCACTAGTTATTTTCAAACCTAACCCCGTCATAGTAATAACGCCTACGACAATACCTATACCTGCTAAAATACATGCGACAGTTGTTGCGTTAACACTGCCGTCACGTAGCGAGTCGAAAATTAGCTTTAAGTTTCTAGGCTTCCTTTCAATAATTAGCGTTTTAATTACTATTAGAGCAATTGTAACCATGATAGAGTCTAAAATAGCTCTTAACGGAGCCTTAATAGCTACTAGCCTGTAAATTAAAACTATGAGAGGTATGAGTAGGTAAGAGTTTTTAACTATGCTTCTCCAGCCAAAGGAGCTCAGCTTAACCCCTACTAAACCGTCTTTCTGAGCTATTAAATCTACTGTTACAAATAAAGCTATGTAGTAGAGAATTGCTGGAACAGCAGCGGCAATACATACGTAAAGGTAGTCTACACCTAGAATTTCAGCTATTATGAATGCGGCAGCACCCATTATTGGAGGCATTAACTGGCCTCCAGTTGAAGCTATAGCTTCAACAGCTCCTGCAAGTGCCGGTTTATAGCCTAGCTTCTTCATTAACGGGATTGTAAAAGTACCTGTAGCTAATACGTTAGATACTGATGCTCCTGAAATAGTGCCGAAAAGTGAACTAGCTATTATAGCTGCTTTAGCGCCTCCTCCTCTAGTTTTACCAACACTTGCTAATGCTAAGTCAATGTAGAACCTGCCTATACCTGTACCGTAAAGTAGAGCTGAAAATAGAATGAATAGGTAAACGAATGTTGAAGAAATGTATGTTAGGAAGCCAAGTATACCGGCAGTACTTAAGCTAATTTGTTCAAAAATTAGTCTAGGGCTAAGATCGTGATGTATGATTCCAGGCAGTAGGGGGCCAAATAGCCAGTATAGGATAAATACTGTTATAAATAAGGCTAAAATTTTACCAGCAGCTCTCCTTACAGCTTCTACAGTAAGAGCTATCAGTAGAGAGCCAAATATTAGATCATATGTTGTTAAAGGAGTTACGTAGGGTATTCTTTCAGCTATTAAATCAATTATTGACGCATAGTAGCCGCATGTAATTATAGCTAAAACTATAAGTATAGGGTCAATGATTCTGTCGAAAGGTTTTCTTAAAGGTTTAATCAGGTATGCGAGAATTAAGGCAAAAGTTACATGAACTATCCTTAAAAGTAAAATGTCAATTAAAAAGATAAGTGCGTAAAGTTGGAAGAGAGCCCACGATACTGCCACTACATACACTAGATTACTTCGTGTCAATAGTTTTTTCGAGACCATTTCTACCTAACAGTTTTCCTTCATGAGCTCCCTTTAAAATATTCTTGTGCTCCCTCATGCAGCGGTACTGGGGATTCATGTGCATGTTCAACATCGAATCTGCTTAAACCTGCAAATAGTTCAGCTAACTGGTCCTTATTTTCAACTAGTGTTTTAGTTATTACGTAAACTACGTCTTTAGGTAGGTCTGCTCTACAGATAAGAGATGCCCAAATACCAATAGTTTTTACATCAGCATCCATACCTTTAAACGTACCTTTCTCAACAGTGTATGGTGAGAACCCGTATTTTTCACTTAAACCACTAATAACTTTATCTTTTAACGGTAAATAAACTACATCAACTGTGGCTGTTAGTTCAAGCCATAATGGATGCTTATAGGTACATACGTCGCTAAATACTTGGGCCCTACCATCCTTCATAACTTCAACTCTAAAGCTTTCGGGTTTACCAAATATTACGTCCCCACCAGCTGCTTTAATATCATCATATGTTACCCCGTAGAGTTCAAATGTGATTCTGGTAGCGTATTCGTCTATGCTTCCTTTAGGACCAGTAACTATTACTACTGGTTTACCTTGTTTAATCATTTCAACAACATCGTCAACTGTGTTAATGTTGTTGGCTTTAGCGAAGTCTTCTCTAACAGCTATTAGTAGGAAATATGGTGCTAACCTATTAACAACCATTCTAATGTTAGTTACAGGTTCTTCGAACGGTTCAATACCTTCGTAGGCAAAGTAAGCATATGTGTCCATTGTTATAGCTAAGTCAACATCTCCTGCGGAAACTAAAGGAATATTACCTATAGTTCCCGGCCCAGGCACTACATCGATACTTGAACCTTCGGGTAAAACTGTTTCAAGTACTTTAGCCATAGCTGTTCCAATCATATACCAGCTACTACCTGCACTGTATGTAGCTATTTTTAAATGAACAGGCTGAGTTGGTGTAGGCGTTGGCGGTGTTGTAGTAAGCCAAACCAGAGCACCTATCGCTACTATTACTACAACTGCTAACAATACAATAAGAGAGGTTTTACTTATGCCCTTATACACGATAATAACCTCGTGAAGATGATAGCATGATTATGGTATAAGTTTATTGATTTAAATGTTAATTAGACGATTGCCGTATATATTGAATAAACATACCTAACTTCTTCATATGCACCTTATAAAGCAGCAAGAAAACCACATGTTTAAACATTAAATCTTTAAGACAAAAGTAGTAAAGAAGTAGACATAGAAGCTTTCATGGAGAGTACACGTCAGCTGTTTCAGTTTAAGATCGCTGTGTTACCCTTAACTTCTACAGCTTAGGTTATGCTAAAAGTTTATAGAACAGCATTTCATTTTATAAGATTATAGTTTTATCTTGGTGATATATTATGGCTGATGCTAAGGGGCCTCTTCATGGAATTAGGGTTTTAGATTTAACAAAGGTTCTTGCTGGACCATTTTGTACTATGATTTTAGCTGATTTAGGGGCTGAGGTAATTAAAATTGAGAAACCAGGGGTTGGTGATGATTCTAGGTTTTTTACACCGTTCATTAAGGATCAGAGTGCATACTTTATAAACATTAATAGAGGTAAGAAAAGCATCGTTATTAATCTTAAAAACCCTAAAGGCAAAGAATTATTTCTTAAACTGGTTGAGAAAGCTGATGTAGTAGTGGAAAACTTTAAGCCAGGCACTATGGAAAAACTTGGGCTAAGCTATGATGTGTTAAAGAAAGTTAATCCACGTATAATATATGCTTCTATTTCAGGTTTCGGCCAATACGGCCCATACAGGGATAGGTTAGCATATGATCTTATAGCCCAAGCTATGGGAGGTATTATGAGCATTACCGGCTGGCCTGAAACACCACCTACAAGAGTTGGCACAGCTATAGCGGATATTTTAGCCGGACTATACTGTTGTATTGCAATACTTGCTGCTTTAAGGGCGAGAGAAGTTACAGGTGAAGGGCAGAGAATAGATGTTGCCATGGTTGACTCAGTTATGGCTGCTTGTGAAGCATACAATGAAATGTGGCTTGTAGAAAAAAAGATACCGACAAGAATAGGTAATAGATATGAATTCGTATACCCCTACGACTCCTTTAAAGCTAAAGACGGCTGGGTTGTTATCGGCGTAGGTAACGATGATATGTGGAAAAGATTCTGTAATGCTGTAGGTAAACCTGAGCTAATTAACCATGAAAAATTCAACACTAACGAGAAAAGAGTGAAAAACCATAGAGAGGTAAGGAAAGTAGTTGAAGAATGGACTTCAAAAAGAAACGTTAGCGAAATAGTTGAAACACTACTTAAACATAAAATACCATGCGCACCAATCTACAGTATAAGAGATGTATGTGAAGATGAACACATAGCTAAAATCAGAGAAATGGTTGTTGAAATAACCCAGCCAGGAGTAGGGAAAGTTAAAATAGTTGGCTCACCAATAAAAATAACCCCATCAACATGTAAAGTACAGGGACCAGCACCACTACTAGGACAACACACTAGAGAAATACTGAAAGAGGTACTAGGCATGAGTAATAAAGAAATTGAGGATCTTGAAAAAGAAAGAGCAATACAATAGATTAAATTGAACATAGAACACTGCTTGAAAAGAAGTACATGAGGTACTTACTTTGGTCTTACTATGAATCTACAATATGGATCGCCTTTAGCGATACACATTGTTTCTATGACTTCAACTTCCTTATTAAAATACCTTGAATAAATACCATTCAAATACCCTCTTATGAAGTGACAATTAGGTTTCTTCTTTTTCCCCTTAACTGTAATGCTTTCAAACAAATTATATACTTTTAGCGACACTACCTGTGCTTTTACATCTATGTATTCCACTTCAACTATACCCCATCCAAACGCTTGAAAAGCTAGACAATCCTCTATTACGAACTTCTCTGTAATGCGCTTTCCCCTATATTTTTCACCTGCTATCTCACCTAGTATTTTACCTATATAGTACAACATTGCTTCGCCTCCTGTTCCATAAACTTCCTTTATTTTCTCGAGAACTAAACTAAATTCTTCAACATCTAGAATAAGTGCTCTATGTGCCCCTAGACTAAATGTTGGAATTGCAAAAGCACTGATTATTTTTTCGTCTAATACTTTAGTTTTATACTTTATGCTCAATATGTTCGGATGTTTTCTAAGCTCTTCTATAAGCTTTTCTGGTTTAATTTTTGCTCTAGAATAATCAATGAAAAAAACCATGTATTGTAGCTCTTTTTTACACGTTAAATTTAGCGCTAAAATGTGAATACCAAAGTTTGACATGATGCTGGAGACAAATGACAATCCCTCAGCAGAACATGGGAAGCTGCTTTTTAAAGCTAACTCGGCAACAAAGGGATTATCAGTAAATAAGGATCCCAAAACATCCTTAGGATATAGCTCTAGAAGCTTAGACATTTTCATAAACCCATACACTATTTTACATTTCACTTACTTTTAAAACTTTGATGCTAAAGCGGCAAACATTACTGCTCCATTGTAAAATACACTGTAGGCTCGTTAAATTCTTCTATTGATAGTAAATCTGCTCTAATAATTCTTAACTCCTTATCCTCGATTCTTACAAATAAGTTGCTTCTTAACATAGATACAGCGTATATGCCGTACAGTTCTTCGCCTACGGTCTTTTAGGTCTCCGTAGGACTGTTCATCACGGTTCCCCCTAGCCCCCTCCCTGCCTGACCTAGTGAGCAAGTAATGGAAACTAGAGATCACCATTAAAGCTATGTAGAGCCATAGGGGTTCGGATTTTATGATGTTTTTCATTCCTTCTTGGTTTTGCATCCGGGTTGGGGGCTTTCAGGGCAACCCCAAGCACCCCGCATCTTGAAATTAAGTTGAAACATGCAATAACATCTCTATTCCCTATGAAATCACACCTACCACGATTCTACCTTTGAGGGATGTTAACTTACCATTACATCTTGGGCATAGTTTTGATGTTCTCTTAGAATTAACCTTTACTAGCGGTACTCCTTTCTCCAAGCATTCATACTCTATGTATGACATCAGTTTACGGTAAGCCCATAATGATAGCTTCTTATTAACCTTCCTACCATTAACTCCTATATATTTAAGGCTTTCCACGACAATTAGGCTTCTATGCTCTAGTGCTGTATTTGTTATTTCCTCTGCTATCTTATGACATGAATCATCGACTATATTCCTTATTCTCTTACCATGCTTTCTAATAGCTTCCCTGATCCCCTTAGCATATCTCCACTGTTTAGGATAGCGCCTTATCCCTTAACGCTGATAAAAACCAATTTTATTTTATAATAATTGGTTTTATAATTAAGCTGAAAAATATCAGTTTGCGCATATATACAGTAATGTTTATCTGGGCTTTTGCATAAAACTCAATAATGGGGTTTCCCTTGTCTAGACCTAGTGTTTTTAGAAGATATTTGCTGGTCATACTAATAGCCATAGGCTTCCTCGTAGGCCTTACTATGGGTTTCGCTATTCTTTACACAGTACCTGAGGAAATTAGGCCAGCATATGCTTCATGGTTTAAAGTGCTAGGCGACATTCTCGTTAGGCTAATAAAGATCATTATACCGCCAGTTATATTGTTCACTATAACTGCAGCGGTATGTACAATAGCTGATTTAAGAAGATTGGGTAAAACACTAGGACTTATCCTAATACTATACGTAATTACCTCATATATAGCTGCTGGACTAGGTATAGTGGCGGCATCGATTTTTAGACCCGGTGAGGGTGTTACACTACCTTTGCCCAAGGAGTATACGCCACCGAAGCCTCTTTCTCCACAAGAACTGATATTGTACTTCTTTAAGCCGGAGCTTTATCACTTGTTCACAGTGAAAGGCGCACCTACATTAATATTAATAGCTATAATATTAGGTATTGGTATAGTACTTTTAGGTGATAGGGGTAGACCTATAGCAAAATTCTTTGACATAATGTCTGATCTTATGATAAGAACGCTAAGAGTAATAATGTGGTATACTCCTGTAGCTGTTTTCGGATATGCTGTATGGCTTATAAGCACTTATGGTCCAGCAATGCTAGGAGCTTACGGCAAATTCCTTGCTGCCCAATATAGCCTCACAGCTGTCCACGTACTCTTCGTATATACGCCAATAGTTTTCCTAGCAGGGCTTAATCCGCTAAAATACTATAAAGAACAATCAGAGCCATTCTTAGTCGCTTACTCTACTAGAAGCAGCGCAGTAACACTACCTTACAACATGGCTGCTGCTAAACGTATGGGTGTAAGAGATGAAATATTCCGGTTAACACTACCAATAGGAGCTACAGTAAACATGGATGGTACCGCGCTTTATCAAGCCTTATCTACACTGTTTATTGCGCAGCTGTTCGGAATTACAATAGGCGCTCACCAAGCATTCCTACTAATGACTATGGCAGTTATAGTTTCAGCTGCCTGCGCTGCTGTACCAGGTGCTGGACCCATAATGTTAGCTATAATGCTATCTACATTCGGTCTGCCGCTAGAAGGTATTGCTATAATGTTAGTTGTCGATCCTATATCGGATGCTCTGAGAACAGCAACTAACGTTTCAGGAGACAATGCATGTACACTGCTTATCTCAAGGATATTAGGATATAAGCCGACACCACTATCTTAAGTTTAATGCTTTTTTTATAACATACTTTTCAATCCTTTAAGCGTTGTGTTTTATCTATAATGGTATTTCATAGCATTCCTTAAGCTTTTTAAGAACAATACTCGTTGTCGTTCTTTCAACGCCTTTAATTTCATGTATTTTCTCTATTATATATCCTAGTTCATTTATTCCACGGCATTTAACTAAAGCTACTATGTCACGGTCTCCTGTAACGACGTATAGGAAAAGTACTTGTTTTAAACTAGATATTTTATCAGTTATTTCTTTTGTTATAGGCCTACCGTATATTCTTATGTTAATTATAGCTGTAACATTGTAGCCGAGTTTTTCTTCAGAAATTATCGCAGCATAGTCTTTAAGTATTCCCTGCGCTCTTAACCTCTGAACCCTATATCTTATAGTTGTTTCAGGAATGTTCGTTATTTTTGAAAGTTCTTTATACGATATCTTGAGAGACTTGCTTATATTTTTCAAGATTAAATAGTCTCTATCGTCTAAGCTCATAGCTTATACCGCAAGTTTTTATTTTCTTAAACATATTTTAAAGCTTTTACACTAATAACTGTTTGCATTTTATGTCAAATGTTTAGGGCAACTTTTTTATATTTACGCAATTACATAATCTAATCATGGGTGCCATAAATGATTTATGATAGAATAACTTTGCCTGTAAATGAAATACCTAAATTCTGGCTTAACATATTACCAAGCCTGCCAGAACCTTTGCCAGATCCTATTCCTAAAATAGGAGAGAAACCTTGTAGAGAAAAAGTTTTGAAAATGTTTGAAAGCAGCTGGACTAAAGAAGCTTTATGGCAAGAATATGCTCCTGTAGCTAGAGTAAGGGTTCCTGATGAGGTTTTAGAATACTATATTAGAGTTGGTAGGCCAACCCCACTGTATAGGGCTAGGAGACTTGAAGAATACTTAAGAACTCC
Organism: Thermoproteota archaeon; assembly: GCA_029258915.1. Taxonomy (GTDB): domain Archaea; phylum Thermoproteota; class Thermoprotei_A; order EX4484-217-1; family EX4484-217-1; genus EX4484-217-1. Next base: position 18,249 of record JAPDJU010000011.1, on the reverse strand, counting down.
TGCCAGAATATATTTCAAACGAGAAGACACACTACCAACAGGAAGTTTTAAACTAAACACTATTATTCCTCAAATATACTATGCTAAAAAGGAAGGATTCGAATTCATTGTTAGCAGTACAGGTGCTGGACAAACAGGATCAGCTGTTGCAGCTGTAGCTAGAGCTATGGGGTTTAAAGCTAAAATTTTCATGGTGCGTTCAAAATACAAGTCTGCTCCTTTAAGAGGAACGTTTATGAAGCTTTGCGGCGCGGAATTCACGCCTTCACCAAGCCCTGAAACTGAAATTGGAAGAAAATACTATAGCGTTAACCCTGAACATCCTGGAGACTTAGAAATATGCGCTAAAGAAGCAGCGGAATGGGCTCAGAAATCTAAGTTTAAAACATATGTTGTTAAAGGCAGTTTCTTCAACTTCGTCGTATTACACCAAACAATAATAGGTTTAGAAGTAAAGAAACAACTTGAAATAATAGATGAAACACCCGATGTTCTAATAGGCTGTGTAGGTGCTGGAAGCAACTTTTTAGGGTTAACACTGCCGTTTGTACATGATGTAATTAAGGGTAAAGAAAACTACAAGTTTATTGCCGTTAGATCAGATGTTTGTGCTCCCGAAATTAACGGCGAGTACCGCTATGATCTATTAGCACCTGATACTGAAGGACCATTATATAAAATGTATACTTTAGGTGTAACTACAGAAGTACCTCCCATTATAGCTGAAGGTTTGAGACATCACTTTTCATCACCTATACTTAGCTACCTAGTGAACAAGAAAATAGTTAAAGTAGTAGCTTATAAGGAGAAAGAAGCATTAAAAGCTGGAGCTTTAGTTACGGGTTTAGAAAACTTTATACCCGCCGCTGAATCATCATATGCTATAAAAGCAGCAATAGATGAAGCATTAAAAGCCAAAGAAACAGGTGAAGAAAAAGTAATAGTTGCAAACATCAGTGGCAATGGCTTCCTAGACTTAGCCGGCTACGCTCAAGTTTTGAAATTAGAAAAATAGAAGCCCTTAATCAGCAATTCCTACAACATCTTTATTTTTATACCATCTAATTTCTCATAATTATGTACTGCTTTGTTTAAGGCTTCTCTGACAAATCCTTTCTCATATTCTTTTCTCGGTATGCCATGTGTGAGAGCTGCGAATTTTAAGATTCTCTTAGATTTTTCCACTGCTTAGCTGCTTCTCTAAGTTCTTGCGGTTTAACGTCATATTAGAACTCATAGAGCCATGCTTCTCCTTTTTCTTTTAATGCCCTTTCACATTCTTTGAAAAATTCTTTTAAGTTCCTTAAGTGGTGTAATGTTCCAGTACTTACTATGAGGTCTAAGCTATTGTTTCTGAACGGTAGTTTATGAGCATCGCCTAAGATTAGGTCTTCATGTTCTTTTCTTCTATGTTTAAAATGTTTTTAACAGCATTCTCTATCATGGCCTTCGATATGTTTAACCCTATAGCATATACTTTATTTTTCTCAAGGATGTTTACTATGAGGCTTCCAGTTCCACATCCAACATCTAAAACTCTTCCCCATATTCCAACTTTACTATTAACTTCATCAGATACATTAGCATATATGGACTTAAGAATTTTAGATGCAAGTAAACTATAAACATAAGATGGGTCTCTAGGGATACCATGCACTTTTCTCTGAATAAACCTTGAAAACCTATTTACAGAGTCTAATAGTTTACTCTGTAAAGTCCGTAAATACACCTCTCTATTTTAAGTCATAATCTGATCTTACATAGTACATTTAGAATTTCTAGGCTAAGATAATTTTTACTCTTTACTTCTTATAGGCTAATTACTTTCTCGCTTCTGCTTACCTAAAAAAGAAATAGTAGTTCTTTAACTATTAAGTTGAGGAGTGTAATGTTTGAAGATAAGAAAAATGAGTTTAGCTGATGTAGACCGTGTTGCTGGTTTGTTAGCTAGAAAGTATCCCGGTGAAAATATAGGGGATATTAGAGAACATACGCTATGGCATGTTAAAGGTTTTCCTGAAATATGCCTAATAGCTGAAGATGGAGGAGAGGTTAAAGGTTTCATAATATGTCATTTACATGTGAATAGTTTAGAAATAGAAGACATTTATGTAGCTAAAGGGAAAGAGTATCTATATAAGCGGTTAATATTGGAGATTTTAAATAAAATACCTAAGGTAGATACTGTAACAGTATGGTTAAACGATTTCAAAGAACTGTTGAAACAGCTAAAATAGTTCCAAAACATTAAAAGCTATAGGAAGAAGTTAGCCGGTAAGGAGAAGTGGAAACTTCCCATGTATTTCCTTTATCTTAATTATTTTTAACTAGTTAATATCTTACTTATTTAGATAAGGATGAATAAAGTTGGCTCAGAAAGTCCCAGCTTTACTAATTACAGTTTCATGGCTTATTTACGTACTATTCTACCTGTGTAGAGTAAATTATTCAATAGCATTCCCTTATGGCATAGCGGAGTTAGGGCTTGACTACTACATAATGGGGGTTATAGCTGGATTATTTGCCTTAGTATACTCTTTAGGACAGGTGGTAAATGGATATATTGTTACAAGAAAAGGACCCTGGCTTCTCCTATTTGCTGGAGCAATACTTTCCAGTTTAGCAAACATACTGTTTGGCTATGTAAATAATGTAATGGGCTTCATGGTCTTATGGCTTCTTAACGGCTATTTCCAGTCTACTGCATGGGTGTCTCTTATCAGGGTACTAACTGTTATGTTTGAAAGAGAAAGGCTTGGAGGATATATGGGCTTCTTTAATACAAGCTGGGCGTTGGGAAGTTCTATTACATGGATTATTACAGGCTATGTAGTATCAGTTATAGGTTGGCGGCATGGATTTATAGTGAATGGGCTAATATTGATGGTCTTAGGCCCCATTTCCGTACTTGTACTAAGACGACAGACAAAATGTAGCGTAGAAGTGTTTTATAAAAAAGAATCTCTAGCAAATTACACTATGTCGAAGGATCTAGTCAAATACTGGAAACCAATACTGTTTCTAGCAATCGCATATCTCTTAACAACAGGGGTGCTGCAGGCAGTCATAGTGTATCTACCATCATACCTGTATACGATATCGGGTTCAACCGCAATATCGTCGATAACTGCTTCAATATATCCCATGTCAGGTGCATTGGGGATGATAATATATGGTTTTGCGCTTGATAGATATCGCAGTAGAGAGAAAGTTAAACCTCTATTATTGTCGATCCCATTAACAGCAGCTATACTATATGTTTTCCCTGTTCTAGCTGGATATAGCATGGTTTATGCTGGAATAGCGTTAGCAGCTATAGGGTTATTAGTCTATGGTATAGATGCTCAACTAATAACAACAGTTCCATCCGCCCTAATTGGTAAAAAGATTATACCGTTATCAATAGGTATAATAAATGCTATGGGATCGTTTGGCTCCTTTATGTTAAATACTACAACAGGGTACTTAGTAGACCTATACGGGTTTAACCCGGTATTTCTCTATTGGAGCTTATGGATTATCTTAATAGCTCCTTCACTACTTATACTACTACACATATATAGAAGAAGCAATGGCGAGGAAGAAGCAAGGTAAAGCTATTATGTCATAGGATCCACTTACGGTACCATTTACTTAGCTCTTCTAAAGTTCCTATGTCTTTTTCGCTTAATCTCCATCTCATCGACCCTAATATTTCTTCAACATGGTTTTTCCTTTCCGTTTTCGGTATAGGTATTGTTCTTGGCCTTGAAATTAGGTAGTTTAATGTTACTTGTACTGGTGTTTTCCCTATTTTTTCAGCTATTTTCCTTATTGTTTTGTTTGAAATTACTGCTCCTTTCTCTAAAGGTGTATATGCTTGGATCGTTATTCCAGATTTTATAGCATATGGTAGCAGGTCTTTTTCAATGCTTTTGTTAAGAACACTGTAATATACTTGGTTTACTACTATTTCCGCTTTACGTGTAGCTTCTATGGCTTTTTTAAGTTCTGATAGGTTAAAATTGCTTACACCAATATATCTTGCCAGACCTTTTAAATAGACTGCTTCAAAATTTCTTGCTTGCTCTTCTATGGTTAACCAGCTGTTAGGCCAATGTATTAGGAATAAGTCTACTTCCGAAACACCTAGCCTTTTCAAACTTGCTTTGGCAGCTTTCAACACTTTATTCTCTGAAGCCAGGTGTTTGAGAAGAATTTTCGTAGTAACAAACACCTTACCTCTACCTACAATTTTCAAAACTTCACCAACAAATTCTTCAGCTCTTCTAGCATCATACATTTCAGCAGTATCAATATTGTCAATACCGTGCTCTATGGCGTAAATAAAAGCTTCCCTAGCCCTGCTATAGTTTCAAATAGCCCAAGTCCCTAAACCAATAGCAGACACATATTCTCCTGTCCTGCCGATTTCCTTTCTATCACTCTTATCAATAGGGAAGAGAACCACACTTAACACCACTTATCAGTCTAAACTTTATCAGAAAGATATGTTTTAAAGAATAAAACGCTATAGAATTAGGTACTAGTTTTAGGGGAATCTAAAATGGGTTCTTCAAGTATTTCAGACATAATTAAAACTTTAGAGATCTTAGTTAAAATACCCATATATACTACCTTAGGTATTAGCCAAAATAACCTAGTTTACTTATCAACAGAAGAGGGTATCAGAAGTTTATGGTCCATGGACCTAGCTACTAAGGAGCTTAAAAAGCTTACTACAGAACCTATTCATAGTGTCGCTATTCCGGTAAAAACTTCCCCATACATCATATTTACCAGGGATGTAGCTAAAGGTAAAGAGCTTCACAAAGTATTTTACGTAAACGTACTTAGTGGGGTAGAAAAGCTTTTAGTAGATACTCCACCTATGAGAATATTTGGCATTTCATTTGACGGTTTTAGAGCAGCTTTTACAGCAGCTACAGCAGAAGATATTGCAATATACTTAGCTAAAAAAGATGGTTCATGGGAGAAGCTCATTAAACTTGAAACCTTAGCTTTCGTAACAGATGTAAACGACAAGTACATAGTAGGCTATGGTAATCTTAGAAAAGACCCTAAAACATTTGAAATATTCACTTACAGTCTTGAAACAAGCGAATTTAAAGCATATACACCTAAGCCAGGTTCTCAAAACAAAACTCCTCGAGTTAAAGAGGAAAGCATACTATTTGAAAGCAATTTTGAAGGAACAAATAGGCTATACCTTTGCAGTCCCGAAAATAATGCTGTAAAGAAAGTAGAGTTTACCCATAGAGATTACGATATTTACAACCCTGTAGAGCATGATGCTTACGGATGGTTAGATGACGGTAAAATATGGGCTATAGGTAGGAAGAATGGTAGATCAAAACTTTTCATAGACGGCAAAGAAGTTCCAACACCTTCAGGAACAATACATGGAATACCCGGCTTCTTAGAAAGCAAAGTTTTCGTAGCGGTCTCTAGTCTTTCAACCCCTCCTAAAGTATTTGAAATAAGCTTAGAATCTAAAGAATCAAACATAGTAATAAACAATACTTTGCCTAAAGAACTAGAAGAGAAAATAGGAGAAGTAAAACATGTAAGATACAGGTCTTTTGATGGTCTTGAAATTCCAATGTATGTTGTAGAAAGTAAAGCAGCATCAAAACCTGGCCCCAGCGTAATTTATGTACATGGGGGGCCATGGGCTGAAGTAGGGGATGTATGGAGCATCTCCATAGCCTCATTGGTGACGTTAGGATACCATGTTTTAGCCCCTAACTTCAGGGGCTCTACAGGTTATGGTGAAGAATTTAGAATTTTAGACATTGGTGATCCAGGTGGAGGAGACCTACTGGATGTTGTTCATGCTAGAAATTGGGGTGTTAAAAATAATATAGTGGACGAAAATAGTGTTGCAATAATGGGCTATAGCTATGGAGGATATATGACGTTTTTGGCTGTAGGTAAACACCCTAACTTATGGAAATGTGGTGTTGCAGGTGCAGGTATTGTCGATTGGGGAAAAATGTACGACCTTAGCGACGCCATATTTAGAAAATTCATAGAAGTACTATTTGCAAACAGAAGGAATCTCTTCAAGGAAAGATCTCCAATAACATATGTAAATAAGGTAACTGCACCCTTATGCATTATACATCCGCAAAACGATACAAGAACCCCGTTAAAACCTATACTCCGATATATGAATGAACTTCTGGAGCTAGGTAAAACATTTGAAGCACATATAATACCAGACATGGGGCACTTCATAGCTACAATGGATGATGCTATAAAAATATTGCTTCCAGCCCTGGTATTTCTAGAGAAACAGTTAAAGAGCTAACATGTGTAGGAGTTTACGCCAAAACCCTGACTTACACTTCTAGTCGTAAATAGTGCCATGGTATAGCGAAAATCTATGTATCCACCTTTAAAAACAATTTATTATATTTTAAATTTAACCGCTTACCTGTTATTAGTCATAGCTGACATGTTAAAAGTTCAAATCGTAGCATTTTATGTGATTGTGAATGAGGACTACCATGCGGAAAGCGTTTTCAATCCTTCTTTCAGCGTTTTTCTTATGCCAAGTTTGAAAAGAGTTATAGAGAATGTGAGAAATGCTAAACCGTAAATATATCCTATGATAAACATGGTGTTTGTAGGTAATATGGGCTCATATATGTTTAATGCTTTTCTGAGAAGCTCTGCTGGATAGCTGAATGGGGTAAGTAATGCTAAGGTTCTTAAAGACTCAGGCATGAGTGATAATGGTATGAAACCCCCTGTAGCTAAAGGCAGGACCCACGAAAATATTTCTACTATTGCTCCCGAAGTCCCGCTTATCAGTATTGTTGAAGCTAAAACAAGCGCATAGCTTAAAACAACTATTATGAGAAGCGTGAATGCTAGTATAAGCAATTTCAAATCTGAAATAACTATTTCAGGTTGTGCAACGAAAACATTTACAACACCGTAACCTAAGATAATGATCATTAAAAGCCATATTAGAGATACTGGTATAAGCCCTAAATAAACCATTAATGGGCTTTTACCGCTCGCAATAAGATGTTCTAAAACATTATAGTTTATCAGTTTCCTTATCTCCCAAGCCCAATCCCATGTAGCTACAGAGTAAACGTTGAAAACAAGTATTCCTCCAAAAATAAAGGCTGCTACTCTACCTAGACCTATTTGAGGATTAGCGAAAAGGCTTACAGGTAGGATTATCAGTATTAGCCAAAGAGAAATACCGGCTAAGCTAATTATTCCACTTTTACCACGGATAATATCGGATACTGTGTAGAGTTTAAAGGAAACCCATGCTATTCTAGCAGCTTCAACTAACCTATTAAATAATGCTGTCATGTTTTAGCACCTTTAATTAAAATCCTATGTTCCCAGATTCTTAGACTTCTAATAGATACTGGAGCATATAGTAAGGCTAAAGCTGTTGCCAGTCCAAGTAACATTAGAGAGTAAGCTGTCAGTCCTTCTTGAACTAAAAATAGCTGGATAGCTTCAACACTATTAGCTAAAGGAAAAATTATTGTAAAAAACTTTATGGTTAGAGGAAGTAAAAACCTAGGATATAATACGCCCGAAATAAGCATTATTAATGGTCTAATAATACTTAAAACCCTCCATCCACCACCTGAAATTAGAACTAGTGATGAAAAAATTATAGCAAGTGTTGAGAAAGTTAGTGCACTAAATATTGAAAGAGCAATAACAATTAATGCTTCTACTAACCCTGGAAAGCTTTTAAGTATAAAATATACTGGTATGAGAGAAGATAAACCCACTAAAATATTGATTATAAGCCTCGGGAACCCCATAGCAAGAGCCAACATAGTTTTAGATGTAGGTGCAATCATAATGTAGGGCAGAGTTCCTATGAATTCATCATACCAGAAACGTGACGATATTTCATCGAAAAATATTAGCGAAACTATTAGGAGAAAACTTCCAGTTATAAAAAACAGTATAGGGTTCGCCCCTGTTTTCTGCTGAAAATAACTCATAGTACCCATACTGCTTCCTAGTAAAACTATAAAAGCCATTATAATGTATGGCCATAAGATAAGTGCGAATAAAATAGTTTTTCTCCTAATAATTTCGGCAGCTACAAACATGTATTCTGCTCTAACCAGGCTAATGAAGCGTTTTAACATTATTCTATGACACCTTTAGCAAAATATATGAAAACATCTTCTAAACTTGGCTCCTCAATATTGAGGCTAACGACATCAACGTTCGCTAAGTTGAAAATTTTTAACAGGTCATTTAAAATTTCTTCAGGGTTTTTTATAGCTAATTTTACTTCTAAACCTCTTTCAACAATTTTAATTTCCGGTTTTAAATTTAGAGAACTACTGATAAGTTTTGAAAGCTTTTCCATGTTTCCGCCATGTAAAACTGCTCTGATAACTTTAAGTTTAGGTATTTTGTTTTTAAGCTCTTCAGGTGTTCCTTCAGAAACTATAACACCTTTATTTATAAGCAATATTCTATCGCAGACGATTTCAGCTTCAAACATGTTATGTGTTGTATATAGAACAGCCTTACCTTCCTTATGTGCAAGGTCTTTAACTATTCTCCTTATTTTCCTTGCACTTACAGGGTCTAAGCCTAATGTTGGTTCGTCAAGCAAAATTATCGGCGGATCTTTCAGTAATGCTCTTGCAAACGCTAGCCTAGCTTTCATTCCTAAAGAAAATTCTTCATAAAGCTTATCTGATCCACCTAGTTCTTTAAGTTCAAGTAGGTCTAAAAGATAGTTTACTCTTTTCTCAAGCAGCTTTCTTTCTAACCCGTACAGTGTTCCGAAATATATGAGGTTTTCACGACCAGTAAGTTTAGGGAAAAACCCTTTCTCCACGGTTAACATTATACCTATTTTCTCCCTAACATAGGATAGGTTTTTAAAAGCCTCAACTCCGTCTACAAACACTTTACCTGAGTCAGGTAGAAGCAATGTAGACACTATTTTTATTGTAGTTGTTTTACCTGCACCGTTAGGTCCAAGCAGGCCAACTACTTCACCATACCTTATTTTAAAAGATATACCTTTCAATGCTTCAACTACTTCAGTCTCGCTTTTGAAAAACCCCTTTCTCTTTTTAGTAACATATTTTTTCACAATCCTTACAGCTTCAACAGCATATCTCATGTTCCACTTACTCCTCATCCTTAACGGAAAGAGATTAAACAAATATAAGATTGTTTGTTTAAAAAACCAATACACTCGTGTTTCATTTTGTGGAGATGTCTCCACAAAATCATAGACTATACTTTTCCAATGCGAATATGTTGTAAAGAGATCTCTGGAAAACTAAATTACATGAGCATGTTTTTCTGAAAATATTTTATAGTTTTTAATCTTCCTCTATTCCTAAGACTCTTTTTAAAAACCTGGAAATACTTAGCATTGTCTTCGATAATACTTCATCTCTTTGAGGAGGTTTATTTTCATACTCCTTTACATATAGCACATCTTTACACCTTGATTCAACAGCTAAAAGTAAGTGTTTAGGCGCATGTACAACTGCTGTATCATCTATTTCTAATACTACGTCTTTGAATAAGTCTGGCGTTACATTTTTGTCTATAACTAACGCTAAAATATCTTTCAACAGCAGCTTCCTGTTTTCTTTTCTAAGCTTTTCTAATTGATCTTTGGATAGAAAACAGTATAGTCTATCTGAAATAATTTCAATTATAGACTCGTATTCTTCTTTCTCCTTCCTTTCTTCAACTGCTTCTTTAGGTTTCCCTATGTTTACGAGTATTTCATAGCCTATTTTACCTAGGTCTGTGAGAAAATAGTTACCATACCTATCCTTATTAACTAAATATCTCATTCTCCTGAGATGGAAAGCGAAAGTGCCTGAATCGCTTATACCGACTTCATTCATAAGCTCACTGTATGTTGCTTTTCCCTTCTCACTGAGAACCTTAACAACTTTTCTACGTACTTCATGGCTTAATGCGTTAAATAAAACGTTAAGTTCTTCCTCGCTTAGCTTAGACACTGCTTATAAACACCTCAAATATGTCTATTCGGCTCAACAAATATATCACATTTGAGGAGGAAAAACAACCAGTCTCTTTAACTTATTGTAAGCTAAGCTACAGTAATGTTAGCCTAGCCTGCACTAACGATGTTCCGCGTTTATTCCTTGTTACCTTACTACGGTTATTCTCCCTCTTTTACCAACATTTAGCTCTAATTTGTCTCTAAACTTTTTCGCGAAAGCTCCTTCAATCTTTATCATGTAACCTGGCTTAACAATGTTTACTTGGTTTCTCCAAAGAGTTAAGGTAATTTCTCCTGTTTCATCAGCTACAAGAGCGCTTGCAACCATTGCTTCACCATATCTTGTCATTACTTTCCTAGGTTTACTTACAGACACAACTCTTACAATAAGGTTTATGTCATTCATTCCAGATTTTACATCTTTAACTTTCATTAATCCCATCCAAGTTAAGACCATTTCTATAAATTAGTTTACTAAACAACTACTTATTCTCTTAGTATCATAATAGTTGATTTTAGAGCTTTATATAGATATAAGAATTTCCATGTTCCATTGAGCATTATATATTATTTAGAGTATTTGAGGATAAGTTTAATTTACTTAAGTGTTTAAGCTGTTGAAACAGTGGTTTCCATGGTTTCTTTAGGTGTTTTTTATGGTGTGTTAGCTGCTATCTCCTTTGCTCTTTCTCCCGTATTTTATAGGCTTGGCAGTAAGAGTGTTAGTGTTTTAGAAGCTAATTCTATTAGAGCTATTCTCTCTCTTCCTGTAGCCTATATTTTCTACGTTGCTTTTACAGGTAACATGCTTCCAAACATGAGTCTGAACTATTTATTTTGGGGTTTTATTCTTGCATTTTTAGGGAATGTTGTTGGAGATAGTCTTTTCATTTTGTCTATTAAGATAATAGGGCCCTCCTTAGCTTTAGCTCTAACCAGTACATATTCTGTTTTTACACTTATTTTCTCAGTTTCCCTTATGGGAGAAACTGTTTCACTTCCTCTAATTTTAGGGTTACTTCTTATCCTCTCAGGTGTCTTCACAATATACCTAACCATCCCCAAAGGGGAGCTTTTAGGGTTTTTAGCAGCTATTCTGTGTGCTATTATATGGGGTTTCTATGTTGCTATAGCTAAAATCCCTCTTCAAAACTTTTCAGCAGCAGAACTCCAGTTTTCGAGAGGGATTTTTCTAGCATTAATGCTAGCACCAATAGCTTTGAGAAATGTTAGGAAATATGGAAGAGAACATATATTATTCCTTACGGCAGGGGGAACTTTCGGACTAGTTACAGGATATTATTCATTGCTTAAAGCAGTGGAAATTATAGGGGCAGCTGCTGGAGCATCAATATCAGCTGCAGCACCAGCTTTAACACCTATTTTCTCAAGAATCGCGTTAAGAGAGAAGCTAAGTAGAAAACATGTTATCGGAATATTACTTACAATATTAGGAATAATACTACTAAACTTCATATAAGCCTTATAGCTTGCTTATAGTGTGAGATAGGAGCAATAAACAATGTTTCTATAGAAACTACATAGGTTCTTCAAGAACTAAATAATATCCATGTAATATCAGCTACCTATGTGGAAAATGGAACTTTAGCATTACAGGCATGGGAGCTAATAATATTTCATGGACTAATACTATGTTAAATCATGTGTTTTTCGAAAGGATATTCGATGTTGAATCTTTCCTTTATTCTTTCTTTAATATTGTATGCTCCTGATTCTGCTTTCTCTGCAAATGATTTCTCATCTAGTGTTAGTATTTTCCGGTTTTCCATAACTATTTTACCGTCAATAATTACTGTTTCAACATCATTGCAGTTAGCGCAGTAAACTATTGAACCTACAGGGTCATGTATAGGTTTAATATGGGGTTTATCTAGATTAATAATTGTTATGTCGGCTTTCTTTCCAACCTCTAGAGAACCTAGCTCTTTTTCTAAACCTAAAGCTTTAGCTCCATTAATAGTAGCCATTTCAAGAACATCCCAAGCAGTAAGAGCTAAAGGGTCAAGCTTACTAACTTTATGTAGACATGCGGCAAACTTCATAGTTTGTAGCATGTCTTGAGTATTGTTGCTTGCAGATCCGTCTGTTCCTAAAGCAACATTAATACCTGCCTTCAACATTTCCGGAATAGGAGCAATACCTGATGCTAAATACATGTTACTAACAGGGTTATGTATTACATGGGCTCCAGTTTCTGCTAAATATTTTATTTCTTTCTCGGAAACCCATACTGCATGTACTGCATGGTATTTAGGGCTAAGTATTCCCAGTTCGTGAAGTAGTTCTACATCTGTTTTACCATGAGTTTTAACGTTTAATTCCTGGTCTCTTTTCGACTCTGCAGTATGGGTATGGTACAATATACCGTATTTGTCTGAGAGCTCCTTGGCCTTCAGTAATAATTCTTTACTTGCAAAACATGGATGCATTGGAGCAACAGCTACCATTATCCTTCCATTAGCAGCACCATGGTATCTCTTAACTAGTCTTTCAGTGCTTGCTATAGCTTCATCAGGTTTTTCCTTAAGCTCATCTACAACATTAATTTCATAAATTCCCCGTGCTAAGCATCCTCTTATACCTGTTTCTATCATTGCGTCAAGTATTGTTTCATAATATCCTGCACCATAGTGGTTTTCAATAATACATGTAACTCCTGATTTTATGTTTTCAATAATTCCCCAAAAAGCTGCTATACGAACATCTCCTTCACTATAACATGATATTGCAGGGTGAATAGATGTTTTTAACCAGTCAAGAAGCTCCATGTCTGTTCCAAGATTACGTAGCAATGACTGAAATAAATGGGTGTGAGCGTTGATTAATCCGGGGATTATAGCGCATTTTGAGGCATCAATAATTTTCTTTACTCTAAACTTTCTTCTTGCTTCATTCTTTTTACCGACAAAAACTATTCTGCCTTTATCTATTACAACTCCGCCATCTCTTATAACCTTACGTTCAGAATCCATTGTTATAACAAAACCACCTTCAATAAGAATATCAGCCAATGATCGCACCTAACCTAACATTCACCTTACCATTTTTATACATTATGTAACACATAATACACTCAATCACATTGTCTTTGAATTCTAGATATTTCACCTTAATATGCTAATTATAATGGAAAAACCCTATATACATGGAAATAAAAACATTTTTAATTCTCTTATGTTAGTGTGTTCGTTGCAATGTTGGAGGAAAAGACATGTGAAAAATAGGGAATTAAGGCTAACGGCAAGTTTTCTTGTTTTTGAGCTCATTTGATTTGAACTCCTTAAACCTTTCTTCGTTAAGCTTCATTTTCCTAAAGTATTCTTCTTCCAAGTCCATGTTGAAAAGTTCAGCCGCACCTTTGATAACATATATGAAGATATCTACCAGTTCTTCTTTCATTTCTTTCCATTCTTCCTCGGAAGGAAGCTCTCCTTTACTCTTAAACTTCCTTGTAACCTTCTTCACTAAATTGCAGAACTCCCCTACTTCACCCGCTAATGCTATAGCTAAATAATTTAAGTTTTCTAGACGTTCCTTTTTACCTGCTTTACTCCAATCCCATCCATGACGTTTATCGAACTCTTTTTGGAACTCCATTAAATCTTTCAAATTCATAAGTAGTTCATCTCTATCTAAAAAGAAAAAGATTTCGAATTCTAAGGTAACATGTCCTAAAAATATGAGGAAATGCTTTAGAAAACATTAGTTTAAATGTTAGATGTCAGTTTCAGGTAAGGCGAATGATTTTAATTAATGTAATTATTAAGGATAGCTTAGGCTAACGTAATGAGTGTGGGTGTTTAATTGACTTATGGTAGGCGTTATTTAAGGTTGAAGGCTGTTGGGAAGGGTGTTTTTGAGCCTGTTTATCTTTCTTCTTTAGAGGATCGTAGCGTTGTTGAGGCTGTTATTGGTTTTTATGAAGGCTGGGTTGGTAAGTGTTTTGGAGATATTATGTGGGATGAATTAAGGGCTGCTGTTAAAGATGATAGGTTATTCGGTGGTTTAAAGAAGGTTATGTCTTACTTCTATAAGCCTAAAATTGTTGGGTTAAAACATGTTGTTAACCCTAGAGATGTTAGGGTCAGAGTTTTCAGAATAGTTAATGAGAGATTTGGTGGCTTTGTTTCTTCGGATGTTAGGGGTAAGTTTATTGAAGCTATTTCTAAGGAGTTGAAAATACCTAGTATTGAAGCTGTTATGTGGGCTGATGACATTTCAAACATGCCTCTAACTAGGGTTAGAAAACCTAGTGTTGGAGATGTTGTTTCACTATATAATTTCGAAACCCTAGATACTGTTTTCATTAATAGCTCTAAGGTTTATGTTAAGTGTAAAGGTGATTCAAGGGTTTTAGCTGGACTTGCTAAGAAAATTGGTAGAATATGTAAGTTTTACGGGCTGATATACGATATTAAGTATTTTAGAAAAGAAAAAACCCTACATGTTAGCGTTGAAGGCCCACACGGGGTTTTCGGAAAACCTACGAAATATGGTTCTAGATTATCAATTCTTGTTAGCAAAATTATTCCAACACTTAAAAACCTTGACAAATGGTTTGTTTACGCTAAAACCCATTTTAGAAGGAAGGTTTTAAACATTAGAGTTCTCTCAGATAAGCTTCAACCTGAACTTAAGGTTCCAGAAAATCTTAAGCCACAACTTGCTTTCGATAGTGAAGTTGAAAAGAGAATATATTACACTCTTAAAGCTATAGGACTTAATGTTGTTAGAGAACCTGAACCCGTAGCTTTAGGTGATGTTCTCTATATTCCGGATTTCAAAATTGAAAAAGAAGGTGTAGAGTTCCTTGTTGAGATAGTTGGTTTCTGGAGGAAAGAATATGTTGAAAAGAAAATGTTTAAACTAGCTGAAGTAGTTAAGTTTAGAAGAAACATTATTGTTTTAGCTGACGAGAAACTTAAACCGTACGTTTCTAAATTAAAAATACCCATAATATACTATAGTTTAAGGCAGGGTAGGCCTATTTTACCCTATAGAAGGATTTTGGAAATTATGGGGAAGTAGTTTATTCGAAAATTTCTTCTCTCCTTCTTCTCCAGGCCAGATGAGGTTCTATTGTTTTCTTAGTTATTATTTCAACCAGTTTAGCTACATGTTTTTTAGGTCTAAGAATTCTACCTAGTCTTTGAACATATTCTCTATGGCTGCCTGTACCGCTAATAATTATTGCCATTGAAGCGTCAGGTACGTCGACACCCTCATCTAGGGCCATCGCTGTAGCTATAATCCTGATTTTGCCTTCTTTAAACATTCTTAAGATTTCTTTTCTTTCATCTTTAGGTGTGTCGTGGAGTATTCTAGGTATTAGGAATCTTCTGGAAATTTCTCTCACAATATCGGTGTATCTTGAGAAAATGATTATTTTTTCTTCAGGGTTTTTCTCTAAGAGATTTTCAACGATTCTGATTTTCCTTTCAGCACTTAAAGCTATTTGCCTAGCTTTGTTCTTGGCTCTAAGAGCTTCACGTGCTTCAGGGTCTTTAGCTGCAAGTTCCAATACTTTTCTAAACCTTTCTCTGGGATCTTTTATTCCAGGAATTTTCTTTTCACAGAACCTAAGATACTTCTCCATTAGTTCAACGTATTCTTCCAATTCTTCCCTGGAAAGTTCAATGTATATTTTTTCTTCAACATGTTTTGCTAAATACCCTTTTTTCTGAAGTATTTCAGGTTTTAAACTGTAAATTATTTCTCCGACTATTTCACCATAGTATTTATGTAGTCCATCTGTTCTAAACGGTGTTGCTGTTAAACCTAAACGGTAAGGAGCCGTTATAAGTTCGAAAGATTTCCTATAGTTTTGGGCAACAGCGTGGTGAACTTCGTCCGCAATAACTAGTCCGAAAAATGTGGGATACTTATCTAGGTTTATATATGCTGAATCATATGTCATAACGGTTATTTCTCTAATTTCTCTCTTACCGCCACCGAAAATACCTACCATGTTTTCCGATATTCTTAGTTTTTCTGTCAAAACATTTTTCCATTGATGTAGGAGATCTATTGTTGGAACTAGGATAATTGTTTTTACGGCCAAATACTCTATTGCTTTAAGTCCTATAAGCGTCTTACCTGAACCTACAGGTAAAACTATAACCCCTCTACACTCATTCTCAACCCACTTCTTAAAAGCTTCCACCTGGTATTCTCTTAATGTAGTTTCGAGTTTCGGTTTAAAAGACAGCTTATAGTTTAGCTTAAAAGATGTTTTATGTTTAAAATTCATGTTTGAAGCTAAATGTAGTATTTTATGTAGGTTTAATGGTTTAGCTTTCCAAACGCCGTATTTTCTATCCCAGACGATAAGATTTCTTCCCCTAGCTTCGTTTAAAAACTCCTTAGTACTGTAAATAGCTAGATCCGCTCCTTCAAAAGTAATGTAAACATCTACATTGTTCTTAGAAACATCATTGATTATTTTTCTAATGTTTTCAGGAATGTAAACTCCGTATTTTGAAAGGAAATTGATAGTGTTTTCTAAACCGTATTTAGCAGCTTTAACAGGGTTTAACCTGTAAATATTAAAACCAAGCTTAGGATCATACCTAACATAGTCGGAAACATTCATAAGCTTTTTAAAATCTAAAGCAGTGACCCAGCGTACTCTAAACAGCAACACAGTATCTAACCCTATATTCTTTCTAAAATATGTTAGCAGAATATTTAACGGTTAACAGTATGATATACATGTTTAATGTCAGGAATGTTAACGCTTAAACCTAGCTTCCTACTAAGAAAATAGTTGGCTGAGAAAGAAAATGATGTTAGGTTAGCTAATTTGTTAAGAAAACATTTGACCACAATACTAATATTCATCATAACTTTAGCCATTACTGTTTTTATATTAAGATATACTAGCCCTATCCTTTATCCTCAAGCTGTAGAAGCTGATAGAGAGATAGTTAAGCTAGTTAATGAAGTTAAATTATATGTTGAAGATATTAGAGATCTGAAATTCCCGGAAGAAACTAACGTAGTTGTGATTACTAGGGAATGGGTTTTAAAACATTGGGGTCCTCCTCCAACACCATCGAAAGAAATGCTGTATAAAGAGATAGTTTACAAGTTAACGTTCCTGGTACCACCAGACTTCAGTATTGTTGAAATGGAAAAACAGTGGACAGCATCGTTTATGGCAGCTACATCAGCATATACCCTATATATTGTAAAGGAGAACTTCAATGTAAAAGATCCAACAGCTAAAAGAGCGTTAGCACATGAACTAACCCATATTCTCCAATATCACTATTTTAAACCAGAATACCCTGAAACATTAGACTCAAAACTAGCAGTACTAGCCTTAATCGAGGGAGATGCGGACTTAACAGCAGACATGTACTGTAATCTAACGGGAATACCTCCGAGACCACGACCAACTATACCGTTAAATAACCCATACATAGCCTTACAATCATTCCCGTACATTTATGGGGAAAATTTCGTAAAACAGCTCTACGTTAAAGGAGGGTGGACTATAGTAAATGAAGCATACCAGCATCCTCCTCAAACAACGGAGCAAATAATACATCCGGAAAAATATTTGAGAAAAGAAGAGCCCATAGAAGTAACCTTAACAATAAATGTTACAGGAGACCAAGTATATGTAAATGCTATGGGAGAGTACTACATATTACTAGTATTAGCTTCAAAAATAAACCTAGAAGAAGCCATGAAAGCTGCGGAAGGATGGAATGGAGACCTGGTAATACTATATCGTAATAATAAAGCATGGATATTGTATTGGAACATAACATGGGATACTTTAAATGATGCTAAAGAATTCTATAACACGTTCATAGAAGCACTAAGAAACATAGAAGCAAAAGTGACAGTAGAAAATAACCGGGCAGAAATAAGAATATGGAGCTATATGGTAACCATAACATTAGATGGAAAAAACATATTGATAAAAACGATAAGTGCAGCAGAATAAATATTCCGAAGCGATAAGTGCTTTACACAGTTTTTTACAGATATTATTAAAACTTAACCTACATAGTCACATTAGATTATGAAGCAATGTAGTTAAATAATGGTTTAGTTTAAATCTCTCTACATTCAATGCGGCTACTGCGTGATAATGTATGCTTGAAAGTGTTGCAAAAATATTTTTGCTCATAGGTTTAGGGTATCTTCTAGTTTTACTAGGTTTAAAAGAAAAAGTTGGATCAAAGCTTTCTAAAGCTGTTTTCTCA
>JAPDJU010000008.1 GCA_029258915.1 Thermoproteota archaeon | reverse complement strand
GTGTTAAATCCCATTGATTCAAGTTCTTTCTTAAAATATCTTGTTTTATCCCATAGTCTTCTAACTCTTTCAGGTTCGCTCATAACTATTTCAAGAGCTTTTATATTTGCTGCTGTTACCGATGGCGGATAAGCTGCGCTTAAGAGCCATGTTCTTGCAGTATTACGTACATAATCTATTACTTCCTTATCTCCAGCAAGCATTCCTCCAAAAGACCCTAAAGCCTTTGAGAATGTTCCCATTTGGAAATCTATTTTCTTCTCTAAACCGAAATGCACTCCTATTCCACGTCCTTCTCCTAGAACACCCTCTCCGTGGGCATCATCAACGTATGTCATTGCTCCGAACTCATCGGCTAGTTTCTGTATTTTATCCACGGGTGCTATATCGCCATCCATTGAGAAAACTCCGTCAGTAACTATCAATATGTTCCTATATTTTCCATGAACTTTTCTTAGCTTATCTTCAAGATCCCCTACATCACAATGCTTATAGATTACCTTGTCGGCTCTTGAAAGTCTTACACCATCTATTATGCTTCCATGATTAAGTTCTTCAGATAATATTACATCTCCTCTCCCAACTATCTTAGGTATCGTACCTGCGTTAACAGCAAAACCTGTTTGAAAAGCTAATCCAGCCTCAGTCTTCTTAAACTCAGCTATTTTCCTATGCAGTTTCTCTTGCAAATCAGTATATCCAGCAATAGACCAGTCAGATCCCGCACCCCAACCATACTTCTCTATTGCCTCAATGGCAGCCCTCTTAATTCTAGGATCGTTCGCCAAGTTCAAGTAATTGTTTGATGCAAGCACTATCATCTCTCTTCCTTCAACAATAGCTCTAGGACCTGTTGGCCCCATGAGCCTTAAAAGCTCCCAAGTCTCCCCTCTCTCTACAAGCTCCAAGTACTTTTTCTTAAAATACTCTCTTACTTTAGGTGATCCCATTTTTTCACCTAAATATGCTTCTTAGAAATGTTACACATTCTTCCACAGATTTTTCCGGCTTCGTAACTATAGAGGCTATGATTAACACTACTAAAGCCACGATTAATCCCCAAACACCAGATACTACTCCGTATGGGTTTTTCCACACGAAGGTGGTTAAAGCAACCACTATTTCCCCTATAATTGCGCTAGCTAAAGCAGCCTTCGAAGTAACTCTCTTCCAGAACAGTGGAGCAACAAATACGGGGAAAAGCGTAGCTGTCCCAGAGGTTGCCATTGCTAGAATGGTTAAGAAAAGTCCCGGTCTTGTGAAAGATATTAACGCCACGATAGCTCCTAAAGCTATTACTATCCATCTTTCAACATGGTATAAGTATTTCTCATCAGCCTCAGGTTTTATGAAAGGCTTATAGATGTCCACTGTAAGTATCGTGCTTACGGCATGAAGTTGTGAATCAGCAGTAGATAAGGCTGCTGCAAGAGCACCTGCTATGACGAAGGCTGCAAAAGCAAATGGCGTATATCTTAAAAGCAACACTGGTACTAGTTTATCAGGAGTTGGATATTCAGGGTAAAGTAGCTTAGCTGCTAAACCTATAGCCGGCGTAAATATATATAGATAGGTTAAATATGCTGCTGTAAATACTGCAGCCCATTTGATTATCCTTAGTGATTTACCCGCATAATATCTTATCCAAACATGAGGCATTACTATCATGCCTAAAGTTATTGTAATCCATAATGACGTCCAGAACTGAGGAGTAAAAGCTCCTTTAAACCCAGGCAAAGATAGGCCCTCTGGGATTCTTTGTGCTGCCTCCGAAAAAACATTGAATATTCCGCCAAATGCTGCTGAGGCTACCCATATACAGCCAAGAATATAAGCTACCAACATAAATATTCCTTGAATAGTGTCTGTCCATGCTACGGCACGTAAACCGCCTATCCATGTTATAAATACCATTAGTATTATGAATATTATGAGGCCCAGCTCGAAAGTTATTATTCCCTTACTTATAACGTTGAAAAGATATGCTATTCCTAAAGCCTGTATAGCTGTGTATAACAGGACAAAAACAAAGCCAGCTATAGCTGCTACAACGCTTAAAGCTGTGGCTACTGATCTGCCGCTTCCATAAACCCCTCTAAGATAGTCACCATAAGATATGAAACCATATTTTTTCGAAAGCACCCACACTCTACTACCAATGACCCAGAAGGCTATTCCTGGAAGTACACACCACATAACATTATCCCACCATGCTAAACCATGTGTATATATGAAGCCCGTAGTTCCCATAAACGCATAAGCACTATGATATGTTGCACTATATGTCAGAAAGAGTGTTAGTAAACCTAATGTGCCACCGGTTGTAGCAAAATCTGTTACACTTAATTTCCTATATTTCGTGCTAAGCCAAGCTGTAATGACCATTAGAAAGACCCAGCCGAATAAGATAGTAATACCTATAAATGCTTCTAACTCTTCCACTTCACTTCACCTCCTTCTTTAAAAATATTTTTTCAACTCTTTCCTCAATCTTTCTCCACTTTTCGATTTTAAGCGCTGCAATAGCGAACGATACTATCACTATAGTCCATACTATTTCTAAATAGAGCCAAAATGTTGGAAAACTCAGCGTTAAAGGATGTGTTTTACAGTACTCGTTGACAATATTTAGTATAGGCGGGTTAGATAGTATTATGGCCAATATTATAATGACATAGAATATTTTTTCACCTAAGCTTAAACTCATTCTTTTTTATCCCTCCTTCAACATATTTAGAACTTCTGCTAGTCTTGAAACTAAGTATTCATGGTATTTTTTACCCTTCTCTGCTGAAGACATCGTTGGTCTACCCACTATGGAGTCGCCAGAAGCTTCGATAAGAGCTTTCATGTCTTCCTCTGTACTTGGTACATAACATAAAGTGTCTCTTGGATCTCTTGGGTCAACGTGATAGAGAGGTTTCTCCTTCGGAACGTAGTCCTTAGCCTTGCTTAAGTTAACTAGTTGCGGGTACTTGTATAACATATGGGATATTTCTATTTCTTCGGCATGCCCTACAGGTCCAAAACCTAGTTTATCAGCGATTTCCTTGCTCATGTATGCTGGGTCAAAAATGACAACTCTAACTTTTAGCTCTCTTTGAGCTCTTTCCGCTGCAATCTGCATCCATGGAATATTAACTATTCTGTGACCGTTTACAACAACAAATTTCTTGAATCCATGCTTTGCTAACGACCTTATAATATCATAAAGAACCTCTATTAAAACTTCAGCTCTTATACTTATAGTTCCCGGTCTTACCAAATGATGCGGACTCCATCCAAACCACAATGGAGGAGCAATGAGAACACCTGTTCGGGTGCTTGTATCTTCTGCAAGTGCTATTGCTGCAAACGTATCAGTACCTAGTGGGGCAAATTTGCCATGTTGTTCTGTACTTCCAATGGGGATGATTATTCTATTATCCTTTTTTAAGTATTCTTCTACTTCCGACCAACTCATTTCATGGAGCCATAAACCCGGCGTTCCAACCCCCCTAAAAATGTTGTTACCCTTGATTTCACCAACTAGATAAGTTATATTATCTGGAATGATTTTACCATTATTATTTAGGGGAAATATATATTAATAACATTTTCTATAATCTTATTGGAAAAATGTTCACATATTTTATCAGAAAATTAAAAATATTTTCATCTAAAATATTGCTGGGGTAATATCTATGGAAAAATTTTTAGATGAATGGTCTTTGAGAATCTTGAGGGAATTGTATAAAAACTCAAAAATCACTTACAAAAAACTTAGCAAAAAGGTAGGAATATCCACTACATCATGCTATCATAAAGTCAGAGATCTAGAAAAACAGGGTATTATAAAAGCCTATACTATAGAGATAGATGCAAAAAAACTAGGCTTCCCAGTTAAAACTATAATAGAAGTCAAAACTAGAACAGGCGTATCTACAGAGGTAGTTAAAGTACTAGGAAAATATCCAAACATTTTTAAAATATATGGTATTACAGGAGACAAGGACGTCGTTATTGAAGCATATTTCAGAAATATAGAGGAACTTGATCTATTTTTAAAGAGAATTAGGGAGATATGTCCGGATATTAAAGATACGGAAACACATATAGTCTTAAACGAGCATAGAAATGCCGAAGGATGGTTCTAGTAGAAACACTAATTAGCTAAACTATTAAAATTCAAGAAAATCTATAGTGCAGGATTGCTCAAAAATTTCCATAGAATAGGTTGTAGTATATTCTAGGTGGGAAAAAATTAACTTTACTCAATAATATGTAAAACATTTTTCCAATAAGATTAGAGAAAATGTTATTAATTATATCATTTAAAAGTATAATGATAGAAAATTTCTAAAGGAGGAAAGTTAATGGCAGAAAAAAGCATTCTTGAAAAACTAAGGCCTTATATTAAGCTACATATAGCTATTATCATAATCATAGTAATTAGCGAGATCATTGGCGTTTTAAAATTTAAAGTGTGGATCGCTATGATCACATTATTTCCGATGCTGTATGCTGTAGTGCTGGGATTAATAATATCTCCGAAGATCTTAGGGAAAGTTATAGAGCCTCTTAAAAAACTTGTTTCAGAGGAGGAAGTTAAAATAGCTTCACCATTTATAATAGGGTCCTTAAGCCCCTTAGCAGCTAAATATGGAGTTTTAGTTGGGCCACACGTGCCTATGATGATTAAATATGGAATACCGTTAATAGCTCAAAACTTTGCTGCTACAATAGGTACTATTCTTATAGGTTTACCTGTAGGCCTACTTTTAGGGTTAAGGAGAGAAGCTGTAGGGGCTTCCTTTGACATATGTAGAGAGCCCGCTTTAGCAGTTATTAGCGAAAGATATAGGTTAGATTCTCCTGAAGGTTTAGGCACGCTGGGTGTATACATTTGCGGAACAGTTTACGGAACAATATGGTGGGCTTTTGTCGGCTCTACCTTAGGCTCGGTGCTAGGTAGGGTATTTCACCCACTAGCCCTAGCTATGGCATGTGGGCCGGGAAGCGCAAGCATGATGACTGCTTGCTCAGCAGCAATGAGCCTTGTGTTTACAGAAATCAAGGACGCCATTTTAGCCTTTGCTGTTGCAAGCAACCTTATCTCGGGTGTTATAGCGGTATATTATGATTCTCTGGTAACACTGCCTCTAGCCGATAAGCTCTATTACGTTTTAAAGCCTGTACTTGTCAGATCTGAGGAGGGTAAAGGTGTGAAATGATGGGTAGCGGTCAAAAGAAACCCTATATTTTCTTAGCCATGGCAGCATTAATCGCAGCTTTCCTGTCTTTTATAGGGAATAGTATTGCTTGGCACATATCAGTTATAGATGCTTTCCCAGGAATGATGATACTTTATGCCATATGTTTGGCAGGAATAGGGATAAAATGGATTCTAGATAAGATAGGTGTGCTGAAAAAGCTACCTACGTTCGCCTGGATTATGCTCGTAGGACTGCTTATAACATTACCAGGTTTTCCAGGCTCAGAAATCGTAGTAGCCTATACTAAGAAGGTTGCCTTCTTAGCCGTATGTACACCGATACTTGCCTACGCTGGAATAGCTGTTTCTAAGGAGCTTTCAAGGCTGAAAAAAGTAGGTTGGAGGATAGCTATAGTATCGCTCTTTGTATGGTTAGGAGCATTCCTTGGCGCAGCAGTATTAGCGCAAATCCTTATAGTATTGCTGGGGCTCTAAATAACTCATTAAGTTCATTTAAACATTTTTCTTAAATATTTTAAATATTTCTCCTTGGTCATTTTAGGTTTGAATGTAGCTATTATTTGCCTAGCAGTATTGGCATTGTTAGCCAATAGGTCAATAATTGTTGCAGCAACTATTTTTGCCGAGATAATGTACGCCATTTCAGGGTCTTTGATATCAAAGTTTTTAGCGTGAGCGTCTCCATCAAAACCTCCAATAAGCGGGTGAATAGAAGGAATAATATGCGAGACATCGCCCATATCTGTTGACCATGCTTGATGACCTCCTTCAACAATTCCTTCTTTACCTAAGAACCTAATAGCATTATTCTTAAATACTGCAGAAAGATTTTCATCCTGTATTAGCGGTAGGTATCCTGGGATGTTTCTTATTTCAACACTACCTCCTACAGCTAAGGCTCCAGATTTCAACGCTCTATCTACTTTCGAGCTTGCGTCTTCTATAGACTCATATGTTTTCCCACGAACATACATTTCCATTCTAACATCTGATGGCACCACATTAACAGCGTCTCCACCTTTAGTTATAATTCCATGTACGCGAACGTAGTCTTCGTCCCTGAAAGTCTCTCTTTGGGCATGTATTGCAAGTATAGCTAACGCAGCAGCATTAAGAGCATTTACTCCTTCATGAGGAGCTGCTGCAGCATGTGCTGCTTTACCTATGAAGCGAGCATACTTACTTATAAAGCCATTGGATGTACAGTTTATCCAAACTTTTCTTTCAGGCATTCTAGGCCAGGCATGAACCATCATTGCTAAGTCTATGTCGTCGAAAGCACCTAAACGTATGAGTTCTTGTTTTCCACCTAAAAACTCTATTTTACCCTCTTCTCTAAGTTTTAGTCTGTACTCTATTTCAACATATTCTTCTGCCGGAACAGCCATTAAAACTACATTGCCTGATAGTTCATTAATTACGCCTGATTCTAGTAAGCTTTTACCGACGGCTAACATTATAGCTACTTGAACATTATGCCCGCATGCATGTGCAGCTCCAGTTTTTCTATCTGCTAGAGGATGTTCTGTGCAGGGGACAGCATCTAGTTCTCCTAGGACTGCAACTACGGGTTTTTCACTAGTCTCCTTAAGTCTAGCTTTTACACCCGTTAAAGCAAGCCCGTTCTCATAATATAGCCCTAGTTTTTCAAGCTCTCTTTTAACTATACTTGATGTCCTTAATTCCTTAAACCCCAACTCGGGAGTTCTACGTATTTCTTCGCCTATTTTCATTATTTCCTCTGAAATTTCATCTATAGTCTTGAAAACTCTCTCTTTAAGATATTTTATACTTATAACTAACACCTGAACATAATTTTCACGATTATATTTTTAAAATATATTAATAAGATTTTTTACAATTTTATTGAAAAATAATTTCATATATGTAGTAAAATTTAGAATATTTATCATATAGAAAACCATTGAAATATGGTTTGTGGAAAATTTAAGCTTTGCAACAGCTTCTCGTTGTAGAGAAGCTGATAAATTCTCTAAACCATGAGCACTTTCTATTAGTAGCCATGGGTAAAAACTTTAAAACCCATGGTTCTAAATCAAACTTTGGTGGGGGCCGTAGTTTAGCCTGGGAGAATGCGCGGCTTGGGCCCGCGTGGTCCGGGGTTCAAATCCCCGCGGCCCCACCATCATAAATTTACATGAAATCTGACACTTATTTCCTTGGTATGGATTGATATGTTATATCACTATGTTCAGACTGTTGTATTAGATTCAAAAGATACGTTCTGAATTCATCAATTGAGAGACATTTCCAATGACGTGCAGTACAAGGTGTTTTGATCGTCTGTGATACGTAAGAAAGGTAGGTTCAAGGGGGTTAAGTATATCTCTGATACTAGCAGACATGATAAGGAAGAGGAGAGTTACGGACAGCTTGCTGAAGAGGATGCTGGAACCATAACCTTCTACCACACACCTTAATGGTTAATCATACCTCACACATTCTCTGAAGAGCCAGGCCTTGAGAGTAGAGTAAGCTTTAACGTACTCATGTTGAAAGTTTACTATGCGGATCCAAATTAAATTAGCTTTACTAAAGCAAAAAGCAAGTTTGCCTAGCTACCCTCGCTTAATGACTATGCCGCCTACCCTAACCCCTAGGTCCTCAGCCACCACTGGGCACTTAGCTATTAGGAGGAAGTACACTCCCCCTACTTCGCTTAGGTCTTCGTAGTTTCCTTGTCCCTTGGATATTACCAGGTCGTGGTTCCTTATCCACGATAGTACCTCAGGTGAGGAGTGCTCGGGTCCTGTGCCAGGCTTGCCGCTTGTCACTTTCTTGAACTCTATGTTCGGTAACTTGTCTAAGCCTACGTAGAGTGCATCCTCTATCGTGGCGTCGTTTATTGTTGGTCCTCCCTTAACGATAAAGGATATCCTCTTGAAGGGCTTTCCCCTGACTCTGATCATCTCCTCTATTAGGAGCTTATCGAAGACAATCTCTCCTGCGTTGTCGGCGAAGTACAAGAGGGTTTCCGCGCTCAGTACCTCCTCCCTTAACTTGCTGTAGTCGTCTATGGCTAGCTCCTGCTTAAAGATCTTCTCGATAGTTGCTCTTAGATCGTAGGTCTTGACGGCAACAAAATCAATTATGTTTCCTGCTATAGCCACTTTAATGGCAGCCCTTAATGAATCCTCATGTGAAGCTATTAGGGATTTGACCTCGCCCACCATTGCCATGGCCTCATCGTTGCTCGCCCTCTTGATGTCCTTGTATGGATCGTCAACACCTGTTAACTTCTCGATTAATTCAGCAACCCTTGACGCTCTAACGAGTTGCGGTGGAGTACCGACCCACTCCATCTCAATTAAGCGGCACATTACCCTACGTAGTACTTCCTCCTGTACCTTCGGATCGTTTGTCGCTAGCCTGACTGCCTCGAGTGCTTGCTTAACTATGCATACCACACAGTCTAGCCTAAGCTTCATGCGACTTAAGCCACCGATAAGAGTACACAATATCACACTATATTATAGGTTTCTGAAACCCCGGGACTTAAGGGAACAATGATTTCTTTACATGTATACCTTGTTCTTTAGGTTTAAGCGATGATACTGTCAGCGATCATGTTGCTGGAACGACGGCTTTCTCTTCTACTTAACAGAAGATGTTGTTGAATAAGTAGGACATAACCTTAGATGCGTGCTCCATCAGGCCGTAGATGTAAAATTTATTATTTACCTCCCTACTTCAAAAGTAGATATATTAAGCTTAGTGTCCCTATTGTTATGAAAATTAATCCTATTATTCTTGTTAGTTTTCTCAATCTTACTTTAACATATTTAGAAAGCACCAACACTGTTAACACATTTAATGCGAAGTACCCTAGAACACTGCCTATAAACACATTTAATATTGAAGAGAAACTTAAGGCCATAGCTAGGATAGATAACTGAGTTTTATCTCCTAATTCCGAAGTGAAAACAAGTGCGAAGGCTGAAACAGCACTTTCATACGTTATCTGCCTGGTTTCTCTAGGTTTAAATTTTAAGTAGAATAGTCCAAACAATATGAAAAGAATAGAAGACACTATGAGCAATATTTGCTGTTCAATTATAAGCCGTAATATGTACGCGCACAGAACAACTACAATATTAGCTAAAGTAAATGCTAAAGTAGAGACTAAAACTATAGGTAATGGTTTCTTAGAGAGTAATGCTAATGAAACTGTTGCCAACATAGTCTTATCTGCGAACTCAGCTAGGAAAATTACAGTAAATGCTGCCAGTACTTCGTGAACGCTTGTTAACATTGTTTTCAGATTGTCCATATTGAATTTTAAGTATAAAAATTTCTATAATTCACGGGCTCGTTTCTTTTAACGTAAAAGAAAGTTAACGGGGAAGAAATATAGTCATGGATAAGTGTTGTCCACGAGTAGTTTTCATAGACTTAGATGGCACTATATGGGACTGCCTAGACGTGTCAGCGTTTAAACCTCCTTTCCAAAAAGTAGGTAAAGATACTCTAATTGATAGGCTCGGTTTTAGATTAACGGTGTTCTCAGGTGTTCGTGATTTCCTTAAATGGCTAAAAGAACGCAATATTGTAGTAACTGTTTTGAGCTGGAACATGTTCTCTATAGCATATTCTGCCTTAAGAAAGTTGAATTTAGTTAAATACTTTGACCTACTATATATTGAGCCCCACCCGTACAAAGGCTACATGATGAAGAGAGCATTAAAAGAAATAAGTAGGAGATTAGGTATTGAAGTTTCACCATGCGAAGTAGTTTATGTTGATGATAGAGATATTCACTTGGAAGAAATAAGGAGGCTTGTAGGAGATATTATCTTCATAAAAATGTGGAAGGACGTAACATCATATAATGAGCTTAAATATGAGATAAAACATTTACTTGAAAAATGTTCCCAATAAATAGCATGGTGAATAATTTAATGGTAGAGGTTATAGTTTGTGGGTTAGATTTAGCAGGAAAAGAGAAAAATCCTAGCGGCATAGCTTTCGTAGTAAACGGTGTTCTAAAGGATTACATGGTACTTCACTCTAACGAGGAAATAGTTTCCAAAATTATTGAGAGGAAGGTAAGCGTTGTAGCTGTAGATGCTCCACTATCACATGCTGAAGGTTATAGGAAAATAGACTTAAAAATGATTAAGAAGGGATTTAAACTACTACCTCCAGGATGGAGGAGCATGAAGCTTCTTGTTAAACGAGCAATGAAAATAAAAAACCTACTTGAGAAGGAGAAAATAACCGTTATTGAAACTCATCCTTTGAGCGCATACAAGAACACTGGTATAGGTAATCTTAGAAGCGCGCTTAAACATTTTATTAACCTTCGAGGAGTAGATGTTGAAAAACTACCTAAGGACGTTATTGATGCAATAATATGTGTCGCCGTGGCCTGGGCCTACGTGATTGGCGAAGTCGAGGTTGTAAGCGATGTTGATGGAAAAATATTTTTGCTAAAGAAAATACGTTAAAATTCAGGTATGGCTTTCAATATCATACCTTCCAATGTTATTGGCTTTAGTTTTAGCGATAAAGAGTATGCTTGAGAAAGCTTTGTAGAAGACTCAGCATATATCGTATATAAGGGGTCTCCTTTTTTCACTTTATCTCCTGCTTTAACGTGTATTTTAATTCCAGCACCTTTATCAAGTGGTGCTCCTGCGGTTCTGGCAATCAAAGTCAAAGCAACGTTATCTACATGCGTTACATATGCGTCTATTGGGGCATCAAATGTTATGCTCTTATTTCCTACAGGTAATTCTTCAGGTCTAACATCGGGTGTTCCTCCTTGTGCTTCAATTATTTCTTTAAACTTTTCATATGTTCTTCCGCTGTAAAATATTTGTTTAGCAGCTTCTATTCCTTCGCCTTTTCTTGCCTTTCCTGCGAGCTCAAAAACTAACCCAGCTATTCCCAGCGCTTTCTCTACGAGACTGCCTGGACCTTTTCTGTTAATCATTGTTTCTAATGCTTCCTTTGCTTCAAGAGCAGGGCCTATAGAATATCCTACAGGCTGCCCTCCATATGTTATAGCACATTTAGCCTTAATACCAAGTCTATTGGCTTGCTCTAAGAAAAGCGATGCCATCCTCTCTGCTTCATCCATGGTTTCTACCTTTGCTCCTTTACCTACGGGGATGTCTATGACTAGATAAGATACGCTCATTGCAAGTTTCTTGGACAAAATGCTTGCAACCATTTGAGAAGGAGGATCTATCATAAGTCTATGTTCTACATGGATAAATATATCATCTGCAGGAGCTAAATCTAAGGCGCCTCCCCAAGCTAAAACACCTTTAGTTTTAGAAGCAATTTCTTTAATTTCCATTGGTGTCAGATCTACTTTAGCGAAAACCTCCATAGTATCGGCTGTTCCAGCGGGGCTGATAATAGCTCTACTACTTGTTTTAGGGATAAGCAAATCAGCAGCTGCAATAGTTGGTACAGCGATTAAAGCTACTTTAGAATTCCCTGGAACACCCCCAATACTATGCTCGTCATACACCGGTTCTTCAAACTCTATTTTCGAACCTGTGTCAACCATAGCTCTAATGAGAGACTCAAGTTCATCTGGACTCATACCTGTGAAATACTCTGATAGAAGAAACGCAGCCATTTCAACATCTCCAAGATTACCGTCCACGACATCCTTTATTATTGCCCTAATTTCCTCCGGTGAAAGTTTTACACCATTAAGCTTTTTTAAAATATACTTAACTGAAAGAGGCTGGGTTATTATCTTAATGCCTACTTTATCACCCTCATGAACTTTAAGTTCATCAGCTAATGTTTTAGGTAACCCTATAAAACCGGGGGGAATAACTGTTTCAGAAACAAAAACTGCTGCTGTTCTAGATCTATTACCAAATGTTACTCTAACCCTATCATAGGGTTTAACATATCTTTTTACAGCATCGGATACGTTTATTAAAACAGTTCTGAATTTTCCGGTATCCATATCAAGAATCTTTGCAGTCATAATCATTCCAGGTACTTCCATTATTTAGACCCCATGACTATCAAATTTAAGGTAATTAGTAGTATATAGATGGCAGTAGTATAGTTTACACTCCGTAATATTTCACTTTAACTCTAATCGCAATTAAGCTACTAGCGGTCGAAAAAGAACATATTAAACATCATCATGTATTACCGTATAGAAATCATAGTTAGTCCTTAGGGAATCGAATAATTTATGTACTGGAACTAGTTACAGCATATTACAACAGCATATAACTCAATAGTGATTTAGGTGCTGCCTATGGAGTTCTGCCCCAAATGTGGAGGTTTAATGATGCCCAAAAGAAGCGGAGATAAGGTTCTCCTAGTATGTTGTAGGTGTGGTTTTTCAAGAGAAATAGGCGGTAAGGAAAGTGTGAAAGAGAGCTCTTATGTCTTTAGGAAGAAAATAAAGCACACACTTAAAGAGAAAATGGTGGTTATAGATGAGACAGTTAGGTTGCCGAGGATAGCTTCAATAGCTAAAAATGTAGAATGCCCAAGATGCGGAAACAGGGAAGCATATGCTTGGATGATGCAAACAAGAGCGGCAGATGAACCGCCTACAAGATTTTACCGCTGTACAAAATGTGGATACACATGGAGAGAATACGAGTAATGAAGTAAAACTAATGCTCAACTAGAGATATTAAGTCGCTCAAAAATTTGTCTACATTAGCCCTATTTACATGAGGCATAAATACTAACCTTAAACCGTCAACTATAGAACATTTATAAATAGTCCATCCTTTCTTCCAAAGTTTTTTCATTAAAGCATCTGTACTGCAAGTTAATGGTTTAAAACATATTATGGGCGTTTCAAGAATACCATAAACTTTAAACTTACCTATTTTAAGAAGTTTCTGGTAAAAATAAAACGCTGTTTCATAGCATTTCTCATATATTTTCTTCAATCTCTTCAACCCAACAAATTTAAGTACAGCATATATTGAAGCTATGGAACCTCCGCTTCTAGTACCAATAAGTGTTTCAGTAGTTTTACCTGGAAGATAAGGTGCCTTAAACCTTATGTGTTTAAGAAATTTGTGGTCTCTAACAAAAAATCCTCCAGAAGGTATAGGAGTGAATAATGTTTTATGTGGATCAGCAGTAACCGTGTATACACCGTTGCATGTGAAACCAGGAAATTTCTTAAACTTTAAGTTCTCCATGATTGACAATATAAATCCTCCAAAAGCAGCATCAACATGTATCGGTATATTATGTTCTAAAGATACTTTAGCAATTTCTTTAATGCTGTCTACTGTACCTAGTTCAACAGAGCCTACGTTAGCTACTACAGCGATGGTATTTCTAGATACTTTCTCAGCTACATCATCAGGGTCTGTTTTGTAGTCCTTAGTCAACCTGGAATATATTATCTTAAGCCCTAAGGCATTAGCTGCTTTAATTATTGAATAATGAGAAGCATAGGAAGCCACTATTTCAGGTCTCCTTATTCTCCTATTTTTTAAAGCATAGTTCCTAAGAAGCCATAACGATAAAAAATTCGCTTCCGAACCTCCTGAAACAATGTAGCCACTGCATCGACCATTAATGCAGCCAAGAATCTTGACCAATTTTTTTACCACATATCTCTCCATTCTATGGATGTTTTTAAATAATATCAAGTCTCCTGCATTGGTATCTAGAAACTCAAAAAAAGCCTTTACAGCTATACTTAGAGGTTTAGATGCCATGCTACTTAAAATTGTTCCATGTTCGTAAAAAGGATCCTTAGCTCTAAGCTCTTTAAAAAATTTTGAGCTCATTTTAAAACCTCTACTTTAACATTTCCTAGGAAGAATAGATTTAGGTGTTTTGTTTTGGTAGCCGGGCGGGGATTCGAACCCCGGTCACGGGGGTTCTTCCTTTAAAAGTCCAAAGCCCCGCATCCTTGACCGCTAGACGACCCGGCTTCCTCGACCAAATTCATTTTAGTATTAATAAGGTTTTTAAGGGTAACCCTTGAACTTAGCCTAAAATGGCAAATGTTTAAAATTCTCTAAGCATATATCGCTAATGGGAGAAATGATTAATGAATACTCACTGGGTCTCTAAGCTGGCAGATAAAATTGTTAAAGAACGAGGATTAAAAGTCACTATAGCATCGGGTATAACTACAAGCGGGCCGCCACATTTAGGGACCGTTTGTGAATTTCTTTATCCTTGGGCCTTAGTTAGAGAGCTTAAGAGAAGAAATGTTGAACCATACTTCATATTTGTAGGAGACATAATGGATGCTTTCGATAGCATACCTTTAACATTAAAAAAGTATAGTAAAATCCTCAGAGAACACTTAGGTAAACCTTTATGTGGAGTACCCGATCCTTATGAATGCCATGAAAGTTATGGTGACCATTTCTTAGATGAAACAAAGAAGATCATGGAAATGTTTAACGTTGAATTAAATGAAATTGTAGGATCTAATACACTTTACAGAAAGGGTCTTTATGATAGTTACTTAAAACTTTTCATTAAAAAACTTAGTGAAGTAAAGAGAATTTTAGAGGAAACCTCGTTAAGAAAACTTCCTGAAAAATGGAAAGACATAGTATTACCTATATGTGGGGAATGCGGTAAAATAGCAACAACAAGAGTTGTAGAGCTTGATATAGAGAAAGAGAGAATATACTATGTTTGCGATAAGGACGTAGGATACACTAAAGGATGTGGTCATAAGGGCTATGTAACAATAGGTTCTCATAACTGGAAGCTTGCCTGGAGACTTGACTGGCCAAGTAGACAGGACTTCTTAAATGTTGATGTTGAAGGAGCAGGTGTTGATCACCATACACGTGGGGGCAGCTGGGATACAGCAGTAGCAATTCATAGAAAAATATTTGGTAAAGAACCACCTATAGGTTTCAAATACGGGTTCATATTAATTCATGGTAGAAAAATGAGTAAAAGCAAAGGCTTAGGCGCTTTAGACTATGTTTTATCGCTTGTTCCACCTGAAATTTTAAAGTATTTCCTGTTTAAAGGCGACTTAGAGGAAAATAAGAACTTTAAAGATGATGCGGCATCTCTTCTTAGACTCTATGAAGAATTTAAACATATTGGTCTTATTATTGAACAAAAGGAGAAAGTTAAGGATATAGCTTTAGCAAAAAAAGTCTATGCATACCTTTTAGCTGTAGGGAAAACTAAAGCAGAATTACATATTAGTTTCGCTGATGTCCTTGTCCTATATCAGCTATACAAGAATTGGGATATTATAGAGAAAAAACTAGGGCGTCCTGAGGAAGTAAAGAAACTTTCAAAGTATGTTGAGAACTGGATAAAACTTAGCATCGTACCTAGGGAGTACCTTATAGAGTTTAAACCTACACCAGTGACCAAATATGTAGAAGCTGTAAGAGACTTTGCAGAGAAACTTAGCTCTGAAATGAGAGACATAGACATTCATAACTTAGTATATGAAGTTGCTAAGAAACATTCGATTCAACCTAAGGAATTCTTTAAAACGTTATATGTTGCTCTTTTAGGACAACCTTACGGACCAAGGCTTGGCAGACTAATAGTAGCCTTAGGTGTAGAGAAAGTTAAGAACACTTTACTTAGTATGGCGCGTACATAGTCTTTATCGTATTCATTTCTTATGCCAGCATAACCTCGCAGAAAAGTTTATATATCCTTTTATCTAACTCAGCATAGAACGGAGGGAAGAATTCTATATAAATTTAACTCATGTAGGTCAAGGGTGAGAAATTTATGGGTACACCAGAATTTAGATTAAAAAGAAACTTTAGACCATCATCAGAATCTGAAGAACTATTTAGATGTCCTGTATGTAAAGGTACTAATATAATTTACGATCCTGAAAGAGGACAATATGTTTGTGCTGATTGTGGTATTGTTTTAAGCGAGAAAGCCGTAGACCAAGGCCCTGAATGGAGAGCATTTACACCTGAGGAAAGAGAGAAAAGAAGCCGTGTTGGATCTCCTCTCACACAGACAGTTCATGATAAGGGATTATCTACGATTATTGATTGGCGTGACCGTGACGCTTTCGGAAGACACTTAGAACCTAGAAGAAGACTTGAAATTTTACGTTGGAGAAAATGGCAAATTAGAGCTAGAATACAGTCAAGCATTGATAGGAACCTAGCTCAAGCAATGAACGAACTAGATAGAATAGCTTCGCAACTAGGACTGCCAAGGAATGTTAGAGAAGAAGCTGCAGTAATCTACAGAAAAGCTGTTGAAAAAGGACTTGTAAGAGGTAGAAGTATAGAGTCTGTTGTAGCTGCAGCGATATATGCAGCATGTAGAAGACTAAAAATACCTAGAACATTAGATGAAATAGTGAAATATACTAAAGTCGGCAGAAAGGATGTTGCAAGATGCTATAGATTATTGCTAAGGGAACTGGAACTACGGGTACCAATAGCAGATCCCATAGACTATGTACCTAGAATAGGTGCATTGTTAGGATTAAGTGGTAGTGTAATGAAGAGAGCAGCTGAAATATTAAAGAAAGCGGAAGAGAAGGGCATTACTGCAGGAAAGGATCCAGCAGGTTTAGCTGCAGCTGCAATCTATATAGCGTCGCTTCTTGAAGATGAAAGGAGAACACAAAAGGAAATAGCCCAAGTAGCTGGAGTAACCGAAGTAACTGTAAGAAATAGGTATAAGGAGTTAGTTAGAGAACTAAGGGTACCATTGCCGCCGCAATAAAAATATAGGGTAAAAATAAAAGTAATTTATTTTTTAATCTACTATCAATATGTTTTCTTCAGGAAACCCCATTTCTATCAAAAGTTCTTTCACACGCTCCTTATGATTTCCCTGTAATTCTATTCTGCCGTTCTTAGCTGTTCCTCCACAAGCAAGCTTCGACTTAAACTTAGCTGCCATTTCTTTAAGGTTTATTGATGGATCGTCAAGACCTTCAATAATGGTAACTTCACGGCCCCATTTTCTGCGTTCAACTCTAATTCTTATCAGCATTTCTTCCTTAGCAATTTCTCTGAAAAGTTCCGGAGGTAAACCACCACCAAGTTCGAATTGAAACATTCTCTTGAACCAGCCACCTTTAAGTGTTTTAGTTTTCAAGAAATACATATATTAAAGACCTTATAAACTTTTATAACTGCTCTTAACAATAGTCATATGACCGGAGGTGTCTAGCGATCTCAATAGCTGTAAGATATAAGTGCGCAAACTGCGGTAAAATAATAGATGCAAAAGATCTAAGCATTTTACCGGGAATTAGATGTAGTTATTGTGGAAGCAAAATGCTCTACAAAATTAGACCTCCAAGGATAAAAAGGGTTAAAGCTATCTAGTACGTGCTCTATGATACACAATAGTTTCCATAATTACCTTAGATGCCAATAAACTTGTAACGTCATTTACGTCGTATTGTGGAACTATTTCAGTAACGTCAAGTCCTATTAATTTATCATCAACTAAATAGCTTAGAACATCTAAAACTATTGTAGGTGTTAACCCTTCTGGTTCTGGATTACCAACAGCAGGT
Organism: Thermoproteota archaeon; assembly: GCA_029258915.1. Lineage (GTDB taxonomy): Archaea > Thermoproteota > Thermoprotei_A > EX4484-217-1 > EX4484-217-1 > EX4484-217-1. Next base: position 80,127 of record JAPDJU010000008.1, on the reverse strand, counting down.
GCATATGATGGATCGAAAACATCCATATCTATTGATAAATATATTTTCTCGCAGTTTCTTGTAAACTTTCTAATATTGTTTATTGTTCCAGATAGATCTTGTTTTAAAATAATATAAGCTGGTAAATATTCAACGCCTTTCTGTCTAATTAAATCTGCTTCTTCACTACATAAACCACGAGTACCTATGAAAAGCATGTTTTTAAAACCTATGACTTCGCTAATTCTCCTCATAACAGTTGCATGACACATTCTTGAACCTAAGTATTCATATCTTAGATCAAAATGTGCGTCAAAAACTATAAGGCAAGGCTTTAGGTCTTTCAAAGCCTTCATTACCGGATATGTTATTGTATGTTCCCCACCTAGAATTATAGGTATTTTACTGTCGAACATTAGGTTCTTTAAAATCTCCTCTATTCTATAAAGAGATTGTTCTATATCACCAGGCACGATAACTATGTCTCCTATATCATGTACAGGGCTGCCTTCATAGTCTGAATGGATTCTCAAAGAGTATGTTTCTAAAGCCTCAGATACTTCTCTTATTTTTGCAGGGGCAAATCTATATCCAGGCTTAAACGTTGCAGTCTCGTCTAAGGGTACACCTATCACTACATATTTAGCTTTATCGTAAGAAATACTATATCCTCCGAAAGCCTTAATGGGTTCCTGAATATATAACATAGCCCTACTATTTAGCATAGTTTTTCAAACCCTAGGATATGTTTTAAATGAGATAAACACATAAGTATTTTTACCCGTAACTTGTTGATTGATTTGTGAGGCTGAGCTTTAACCTTGAACAAGAGGGAAGATCTTTACGAAAAAATAGTTGAACTAGCTGTTAGGAGAGGATTTTTCTGGCAATCCTACGAAATATACGGTGGAGTAGCTGGGCTTGTCGACTTAGGACCCTTAGGTGCCGTTCTTAAAAGAAATATTGAGGAAAAATGGAGAGAATGGTTTATAATTAGACACCAAGACTTCATAGTTGAAATAGAAACACCTATGATAACACCTAGAGCGGTTTTTGAGGCTAGCGGCCATTTAGAACACTTTACAGATCCTATTGTTGAATGCAGAAGGTGCGGTAGAAAATTCAGAGCAGATCACTTAGTTGAAGAGAAAACAGGAACAACTGTTGAAGGGTTAAAACCCTACGAGCTCACAAAGATAATTAAAGAGAATGACATTAAGTGCCCTATATGTAATGGTAATTTAGGTGAAGTTAGGGAATTCAGCTTACTCTTCCAAACAACCATAGGTCCCTATAGTGAAAACGTAGGGTTTTTGAGACCTGAAGCTGCCCAAGGAATGTTTACATCGTTTAAGAGAGTCTATGAAGCAATGAGAGGAAAACTTCCACTAGGTATAGGTCAAATCGGAAGAGTTGGAAGAAATGAAATTTCGCCGAGACAGGGGGTTATAAGGTTAAGAGAATTCACTATAATGGAAGTAGAATTTTTCTTTGACCCTGAAGAGCCCTCATGCCCCTTACTACCGGAGGTTGAAAATGACGAAATAAGACTAATATCGGGAGATATGAAAAAAGCTAAAACCAAAGAACCGATTGTAGTGACTGTAAGAGAGGGATTAAAGAAGAAATTAATAGTCAATGAGTGGCTTGCATACTTTCTCGCTATAGGTCAAAAATTCGTAAAAGACTTAGGAATTCCGCTTGAAAAACAGGTTTTTGAGGAAAAACTTCCATATGAAAGAGCCCACTATTCAACTCAAACCTTTGATCAACTAGTTAAAGTCTCACGTTGGGGATGGATTGAAGTTGCTGGGCATTCTTATAGAGGAAGATACGATCTTTCAAGACATATAGCATATAGTAGAAAGGATCTCACAGTATATAGGCAGTTCAGAGAACCAAGACTCGTGAGAATAGAAGAACTAGAAGTCGACGCAGAAAAGCTCAAAGAATTTTATGGAGAAAATTCCGCAAAAATATTAAGAGCAATCTCCGAGTCAGATAAAAACATACTTCTTAAAGAATTAGAAAGTAAAGGATATTTAAGCATAGCAGGGTTCAGAATACCCAAGGAGCTTTTCAAAGTAAAAGTTGTAGAGAGGGAAATGAAGGGAAAGCGGTTTATACCACATGTAGTCGAACCTTCCTACGGCGCTGAAAGATTACTTTATGCTACTTTAGAATATGCATATACTATTAAAGAAGGTAGAGTTATTCTTAAACTACCGAAAGATATAGCACCAATAAGCGTTGCAGTACTTCCATTAGTTAATAGAGAACCCTTAGTAAACCTTGCAAGAAAAATTTATGATAATTTAAAATTGACGAAACTAAGAGCTATTTATGATTCCTCAGGAAGTATTGGAAGAAGATATGCAAGATCTGATGAAATAGGGATACCGCTAGCGCTAACAGTTGATTATAGATCATTAGAGAATAATACTGTAACATTAAGAGATAGGGATACATGGAGACAGGTAAGAATAAAAATAGAAGAAGCCTATAAGAAAATACCACTATATATAAAAGGCGAACTGACGTTTGAACAATTAGGAACACCGGTAAGCTAAAATATACATAATCACGGTGTCTGATATGAGTAAAGAAGTTAGAAGAGAGAAAATAGACATAAAAGCATTAGTCTCTATTATACCACCAGCAAGTAGTTTATTTAAAGAAAAACCCAGGAAGGAGAGAAGAATTAGAGTACGAGTTACAAAAGAAGTTAAACGGGGTTACGCAAAGATAAATCCTAAACTAGCAAGAGCATTAAATGTAAAGGATAATTTAGAAATAGTCATTGCAAGAAAAAAGAAACTAAAATTAACAGCGATTTTAGATGAAAATATAAGTGAAAATGAAGTCTGGTGTAATGCTGAACAGCTTAGAGAGGAAGGAATAGCTGACTACAGTATAGCAACATTAAGAGCAGCTTAAATCAAAATATTATGTTTGTGAAAAACTATGCTTAATGATTACTTAAACCTACTTAAGGTTTACAACAATGTTGAAACCACGATAAGGACACATTCTAAACGAATTAGAACCTTAAGGAAACTCATTAAAACATATGTTGAAGAACAAGAGGAACTATTCTTCAAAAAGATAATTACTACCCTAGAACAGTTAAGATACGATAGGAAAATTATTGAAAAAAACTTAAACATTCTTAGTAAAATAGCTTCTAAAACCCCCTCATTTGCAGATAATACAAAAGATGCTTTAGATGTTCTAGACTATACTCATGCACTATTGGACTACCTCAATATCGTTGATTTAAAGAACGAATATAAACTACTACGTGTTCTACTGAAGATTTCAAAGAACAATCCTCAACTTAAACAGTACATAGAGGTTTTTAAACATGACTTAAAAGACGTGAGACAGCTTAAAAGCTTTCTAGAAGACGTTCTAGAAAATGTTAAGAACTTAATAAAGAACCTAATAAGACATGTTGACGACGAGGAGTTCATTGAAAAATACTTAAAAGATCTTTCGTTTTCTCCTAAAAACCTTTAACCTTACATTACCGATTATCCTAATAATACTCCCAGAGACCATTCTATCACTTATGACTCTCTCTACTTTTATTAGAACCCTAAAACCATAATATTTATTAGCATTTTTTATCAAAACCACAGGTCCATGAGGTAATGTGTATGCAACATTGTACTTTTTGTTTCTTACATATGAACCAACAATTATAGCCTCCATGGTCCTTCCTACAAGGTTTTCTTTAAATCTCATATTCATTTCTCTTGCTTTTTCAACAATAAGCTTACTTAATATATTACTTTTAGCTGAAGGCCCACGTGGATATTTTTCGAAAGCTGTACCGGGGATAGGCGTAAACCTATAAACTGTAATTTTTTCAACAAATGAACTTAAGATATCCATGGTCTTTAATGTTTTATCAATAGTCTCCTTAGATTGGCCTGGAAGACCATGTATGAAGTAAACGTAGGGTTTTAGACCATACTTTCTAAGCAGCTTAATGGCCTCAATAACTTTATTGGGTCCAACAGGTCTACCTATGAGAGTAGCATGTGTTTCAGAGCCGGTTTCGCAACCTATATGTATTGGCGATCCTTTAAAATACTCTCCAAGAAGTCTGGCTGAGCTTTCATTTACTAATGATGCTTTAGTATTTTCAAGTATTACTTGAACTTCGCCCTTTGATATTTCATCTATACTAAATATTTTGTCAAAAAGCTTTCTAAGCTGCTCTGTATTTGGAGGAGGGTTGCTTGGATTTGTTAAGGGGTTAGGTTCTACAAGAATATCTCTACCATAATCTAATATGTCTGATGCGCTAAGTACAATTCTTGTAACACCGTAATCTATTAAGCTCTTTATCTCACTCACTATTCTATCAGGATCTCTTGATCGAGATGGCCCGTAAAGGGCTGGTACTGAGCAATACCCGCAGCCAGGAGGTATATTTAAAGGACAGTGAATGCGGTCTTTGAAGCTGCCTTTAAAACATAACATACATTTTCTACACTCTTTCTCCTCAGCTACTATTAAAGGTCTATGGAAGTTGCTGCATCCTCTTACCGTTTCTACATATACTCTACAAGCCCAATAGTATCTATATCCCAGTATTGACCGTGTAGAAGGCACGTATTTGTTAAGCTCATTTCTTCTGAGAAATGGCCTACGCCCTGTGAATATCACCTTGTCTCTTTTATTTTTAAATACAATGCCTCTAACTTTTACTAGTTCATTATATTCTGGAAGCTCAGCGTCTTTAAGTCCTAAATTTAAAAGCTCTTCAAGTGTTTTCTCTCCTTCTCCATAAATTGCTATGTCAAACTCTATATTTTTTAGGTTTTTATATCCAAATACTATTGGTCCCCCTAATATCACTAAACCTTTATTGTATTTTTTCCAGTATTTAATAGCCACTTTTACAGCTAAAGCATCAGTGCTCATAGCACTTATTAATAACATATCATATGTTCTTATTTTACCTTTTAAACGTATAAATTCTTCAACAGGCTTAATATAAACAAGAACATTAGCTTTCTCCAATACGCCGGCAACACTCCTAGGTCCAGCACCTATAACATCCACTGTTGAAAGTCTTCCCGTTTGAACCCTACCTAGGCAGTCTACGATTACTGCTCTAACCATGAATTATTCTCCTACATTATCTAAGGTTACAGCTATTTTCTCCAACTTTGCTTTAGTTTAGCTAACTTTTAAATACTCGTATCTCTTTAACACAATTTGCTAGTAATACCCGAGGTCTCCCTAATTAACTAATGAGCTGATGAAGAAATGGCAGCATACTATGATCCGTCAAAAGTAGGTGTTCAAGAAAGTTTAGCTGAGATGACCGCAATAGAGTTGCTTCAAGCACTCGTTAGAAATGGTTTTGATTGTGTTAAAGAGACATGTTCTCTTATTGATGCTCTTTCCCAAAAGAAACTTGAAGTCATTAAGGCTAAATATCAGCATGTTATAATGTTTAAGAGTAAAACTGAAGAATCAAGGTCAAGTATTTTACAATACCTTGTCAGAACTACACCAAGTTTAATGCATAAAGATTCTTTCAGAAACATAGCATATAACATTGAACGAGTTTCACAGTTAATGTCAGGATTAGCTAATAGACTAGCCATAATGGCTAATAATAATGTTGACGCACCACAAGAACTAACAGAAAGACTAAAAGATTTTACTAAAGGATTTCTTGAAGAATATGATGCTATGAGGCAGGGAATAATGATGCTAAATATAAACCCGAAAATAACTGTTGAACAGGCAAAAAATGCTATAAAGATAGAAGATGAGCTTGATGAGAAATATAGACTCTTCACCTTTACATTATATGAGAAATACAGTTCAAATATAATGTTAGTACTATTTATGAAGGAAATAATAGATATAATTGAGGATTCCGCTGATTTAGTTAAAGATGCAGCTGAAGAACTTATGTATTTAGCTATGCATAAAATATCTTAGATTTAATTTAAGGTCTTTTCTAATGAGTAAAACTACTATTAAAGGGCAGCTAGTAGGTATCAAAATTATAGTATGGAATTATAACGATGCAAGTAAGCTATATGGTTTAGGTTTTTACGGTAAGCCTCTCGGGGTAAGAAAACCCAGAACAACAGATTTTAATACACCTTTAATATTGTCAATAATAGAAGCATTATATCTTACCGAAAAAGGATTATTAGAAGTCTATAGTAACAGCAAGCTTCTCAACTTTAATGAACTATTTGAGATATGCTGCAAAAACATTGTTCGATGTGCCATGCTATATAATGTATACAGAGACCTAAGAGAAAAAGGCTATATCGTTAGATCAGGTCTTAAGTTTGGAGCAGACTTTGCAGTTTACGAGAAGGGTCCTGGAATAGATCACGCCCCGTATCTTTTACATGTAATGTCGGTTAATGAAAAAATTAACCCTGTAGAATTGGTTAGAGCTGGTAGACTCTCACATTCTGTGAGAAAGAAATTTATTATAGCAACGACAAGAAATGAATTGGGAAGTAAGGTAGATAAGATAATGTTTAAATGGTATAAGCCATGATCTTCTAGCTTGTTTCTCGGTCCAAGAGGTGCTGTATTTTGGAAAAACAAGACAATACGCCATTCTCTAAAATAATTGCTCCTTCTAAAAAAGGAGTAGCAAAGAATGTATGCAAACCTACATGTCCGCTTTTTAGATGTAGCAAAAATGCACTTGTTGTTGTAACACGCTTTTATAGAGGTAAACCAAAAAAGGTAATACTATGTAGATGGGTTGGAGATCTATGTGTAGGCCCTAAATGCCAGTACGCATACTGTACCCGAAGAGCTATGTTACCTGATGGAACATGCGGTCTTGAGTTAAGAGGAAGAAAGGTTAAAGACTTACTTAAGGAAATAGAGGAAGAAGAATTCAGCAGAGACGTAAAGAGCATTTTAACAAGAAGATTTGGTAAAAAAGATTTACTACTGGAATAGTTAAATAGTGAAGCATTGCAGTTAATATGTCTCCCATTTCTTGTAGAGATTATGTTGAACACCTAGGATATCTAAGACTTTGCCTACAATGAAACTTACCATATCATCTACGCTTTTGGGTTTATGATAAAATGCTGGTGATGCAGGTAATATTATTCCGCCAGCTATTGAAACTTTTAGCATATTTAAGATATGTATTGTATTTAAAGGCGTTTCCCTTATTACAAGTATTAAAGGCTTCTTAAGTTTCAAAGTATTTTCTGCTACTCTTAATACTAAGTTCTCTGAATAGCCGGAAGCTATCCCAGCTAGGGTTTTCATACTACATGGCGAAATAACCATAGCATCATGGTTAAAGCTTGAACTCGCAATACTGCTGTCTATGTCATGTTCTTTATAAGTTTTCACATTGTTTTTTAATTCGTTAAGTTTTTCATAAACTCCCTCATATTTAGCTACCATTTCTGCTTTATCTGTTAATACTAGGTAAACCTTAAAACGTTTTAATAACTCTTCAACAAGTTTTATACCATAAACTATACCGCTAGCCCCTGTTATGGCTATTATTACTTTTTCCATACTATTCCCTTAAGAAAAGATAAAAGATGTTTTCAGCTCTGCGCGGGCTCTTCATTTGTAGTTGTCTGACCTTTCGAGCTTCATCATCTAAGTACATTGCTTGTATTGGCTAAATAAATAAGTTTCTATTCTCCGTGGTTTACCATTCAGGTTTCCACTTTATTTTACCATGCTTTTCCATAGATTCTCCTAAACGTTCAAGCATAATTTTCCTTTCAATACTTGCTACAAGTCTTCTAGTCCTCGCAACTACATCTGGGTTGACGCTTATACTATCAATTCCTTCCCTTACTAGGAATTCTGCGAACTCTGGGTATACGCTGGGTGCTTGACCACATATAGACACTGTTCTTCCATGAGCATGGGCTACTTTAATTAAATGTGCTATCGCTCTAGTAACTGCTGGATCTCTTTCATCAAAGTATCCTAGTCTCCCAAGAATACCTGAGTCTCTATCTGCTCCAAGTATTAGCTGTGTAAGATCATTACTACCTATGCTAAATCCATCAACTAGCTTGCTGAACTCATCGGCTAGAAATACGACTGAGGGTACTTCAGCCATAATCCATACTTTAAAGTCCCTGGATCTTCTAAGCCCTTCTTCCTCCATAACCTTTAGTGCTCTTTCAACTTCCCATGTAGTTCTTACGAAAGGTAACATAACCCATACATTCTTTAAACCATATTCTTCTCTAACTTTTCTTATTGCTCTAACTTCCAATCTGAAACCTGGCTCATATTCTGGCGATATGTATCTTGAAACACCACGCCAACCTATCATCGGGTTTCTTTCTTCAGGTTCAAACTCTTCCCCGCCCTTTAATCCTCTATATTCATTAGTCTTGAAGTCGCTAAATCTAACAACAACAGGCCTTGGATATATTGCTTGAGCTACTTTAGCAATGCCTTCAGCGAGTTTATTAACGAATTCATCTGGTTTATCTATTTTTATCAAGTATAGTGGGTGATAGGCTATCCAATCTGATATTATAAACTCTATTCTCATAAGTCCTATTCCGTCGAATGGTAGGTCAATGTATTTATCTATTAAATCCGGTTCTCCAAGGTTCATATATATTTTCGTGGCTGTAACAGGGTATATTTCCTGAATAATCTCTTTAGGTATACCTACACCTACCGCGGGTGCTGCTTTGGCTTCTTCCTCTTTCTTAATTAATTCTTCGATTCTTCCCTCATAGACTATTCCATGTGTTGCGTCAACTGTTACTTCCACACCTGTTTTTAGAATCTTGGTTGCATTCTTTGATCCAACGATACATGGTATGCCTAGTTCTCTTGAAACTATAGCGGCATGTGCTGTCATTCCTCCTTCATCGGTAATTATTGCTGCAGCGATTTTCATATAGGGTACCCAGTCTGGGTCCGTCATTTTAGTAACTAGGATGTCGCCTTCCTTCATTAACTTAGCTGCTTCTTCAACTGTTAATGCAACCTTAGCTATCCCCACAGCAACACCAGGGCTTGCCGGTAAACCTCTAACAAGTATTCTTCTTTCTGTAGGTGCCTTTACTGCCTTTTCTTCTTTAACTTCAGCTTTCGCCATCCTTCTAATGCTCCAAACGGTTTCAGGTCTGGCTTGAACTATGAAAACGTTTTGCGGGTAAGGTAGATCCTGGTCTATAGCCCACTCTATATCCATTGCTCTACCATAATGTTCCTCTATTTTCATAGCGTACTCGGCAAGTTTTAGTGCTTCTTCATCTGTTATGGAGGGTTTATCGCTGAACATATGATGTTTCTTTATCATTTCTGCCAGCAGGGGATTTTCTTTAGATATTTTGTCTAGTTCTCTCACATCTTTAGGTAATTTAACTTCAACGTTTCTTCTGGATACAGGATCGAATAGTAAGGCTAGTTTTTTCTCATTTATTCTTTTCTCTAGGATCTTTAGGTTCTCCTTATCGACAACTATTTCGTCAGGTGTAACTCTGCCTTGGACTACAGTTTCTCCAAGACCCCATGAACTTTCAATAACAACTTTGTTTTCTTCGCCTGTTACAGGATGTATTGTGAATATAACTCCAGCTGACCTTGAATTAACCATTTTCTGTATAGCAACGGAGATTAAGACTTTTGAATGGTCAAATCCTTTACTTTCACGGTAGTAAATTGCTCTACCTGTCCATAGGCTTGCCCAGCACATTTTAACTTTAGTTACAACATCATCTTCACCAATAACATTAAGATATGTTTCCTGCTGTCCTGCAAAACTTGCATCTGGAAGATCTTCAGCTGTAGCTGAACTTCTAACAGCTACACGGACACTTTCCATACCCAGCTTCTTACATAACTCTCTATACGATTCTCTAATAGCTTCCTCTATGAACTTAGGCATTTCAGATTTTAAAATGAAGTCCTTAATCTTCTTGCTTGCTTCTTCGTATTCTTGAGGCCTACCCTCTTTAATAGTCTCTCTAAGCATCTTAACTATTTTCTCCGATAAACCTGTTTCCTCAAGAAATCTCTTATAGGCATAAGCTGTTACTGCAAAACCTGGAGGTACAGGAATTCCTGCTTTTATCATTTCGCCTAAGTTAGCGTTTTTCCCCCCAACAATAGGTACATCATCTTTGCTTAACTCTTCAAACCATAATATTGTAGCTTTAGATTTTTCCTTATTAGGATTATTCTTATTTGACATCGGTTAAACACCTATCCCTTTACCACACTACTTTCTCCATATATGAGATAAGGAGACAATACCCCTCTATATATCTTGTCGTTTAACGCTATTAATTTCGGAATTAAGATTTTGATATCGTACTCTTTAGGGAAACACCTGTGGGCTCTGCAGAACCACTATATTCCTTTGCTACTCTACTTGCTATTTCCTTTAATTTATTCATTACAAATGAACTTCTCTTACCTATTTCACTGGCTACTTCATCCCATGGTTTTGCTTGTAAAACCCTTGAAACCATAATGTACTGTTCTAGGTTAGATAGGTTGACTTTAAAATAAGGATAGCATATGAAATATGCTTTAGCGATTTCATTCATAATATCGCATGCTGCTTCAAATGTCATAGGGCCATAAGCGTAAACTCTAAGTCTATCCCATCTAATAGCATCTAATTTAGGTATATAAGCGGGATCTATAGGTTCGCCTGTTTTAAGAATTATTAAAGCCACATCTGTTTCTAGTCCCCTATAAGTGTCATGTAACGAGTTTAAGAGTTTAACTTTAAACTCCTTATTAGCAATATCTACCATTTCTTTAACATCAACATTCAGCGGGTGTATTACCAGAATTGTGAACTCGCCACTTACAGGGTTTCTATCAGGAGACATATGTACTGGAATAAAATCGTTCTTAAGCCAGAACCGTAAAAGTTTTTCTGTAACACCAAACCCCGCACCTACCCAATCATACCCTTTCTCTTTAGCCTCTCTAACTACTTGTCTTAAGGCAAAGCTTCCAATACCCTTACCCATAACATCAGGATGTGTGGCTATCCTAACAATTCTCCAGCCTATAGTTTTACCGAATTCACGTATTCTGACATGTTTAAGTACTCTATCTGGAATAATGTTTCCAGGTATTCTACCTCCTTTAAGTAAATCATCTATGTAATCGTCAGGTATCGGCCCTTCTTCAGCAAGTTGTAAAGAACATACTATTTTCCCTGAAGGAGTCATAATAGCCCTTATAGTATGGTGAGGTGCATCAGCCATCATGCCTAGGTCGTCTGGTTCATTTCTGTAATGTGCAAGAACATATATTCCAAAGAAAGCTCTAAGCTTTCTTTCACCTTTTTCTGAAAACCATTTTTCAAGATTCGGCTTAATGTAGATAAGTCTTCCCTCAGCTATTGCCTTATAGTCTTCTTCATCAAGTTTCTCAGGTTCAGCGTCTAGAAGTAATGTGTCGAATTGCCATTTTTCTATAGGATCATCCTCAGAATATCTTATAGGTTCTTTCATCTCATATTCTAGAAGTTTTGTTAATGGGTCTTTCTTTATTAAACTTAGAAAACGTACAGAAAAACCTCTACCGGAGCCTTCATATCCATGTATAGTACTTGAAAACATTATTCTCCTATGTGTTTTCCATATCTTGAGAAGCATAGGAACCTGTAATCCCGCAGCTTCATCAACAACGACGATATCGGCTTTCATTTTAGGTATGTTAATAGGTTCCCAATACTCTACACTAAACCTTTCTCCTTTAACTTCTAAGATTAATCTCTTCTTTTTCACAATACGGTATTTAATGCCTATAGTTTCGAGTGATTTAAGAAGCAAATCCATGAAGGACTGAACATTTGAAAGCCTAGGTGCTGTGACTAAAATCCTTACTCTATTTTTTATTTTTTTAAGCTCATTAATGAGACCTGCTACACTTATACCTAGAGCACAAGATTTTCCTCTACCTCTATTAGCTATTAAAACAAGAACTATTTTGGTACCTTTCTTAGGTTTCTCAATGAATGTTTCTGTTATCTTTAGAACATTTACTTGATCCTGTGTTAATGCTAAACCATATATTTCCTTAGGATACATTGTTTTTTCGGGAATCACTATCTCTCCTTTTTTACCTATGTTTTTCTCTGAGAGCTTCTCTTTGCAATACTTTAATGTTCTTCTTCTATCAGCATCATATATGAATATTCCATTATGTTTCATTAACTTGTTTTTAAACCATTTCTTGAATATCTGCCTAACCTCATTTTCTGGATGTTGAGGCGTTGATAATTCTCTTTGGAAAATTGTAAGTGTTTTCTCCCATTCATCCCATTTTGGTATTAAAAGAATTATTAATCCTCCGCCCCTAACTATGCCTATTAATCTACCGATGTCATTGGGTTTAAGATTAGAAGTTAAATCTAAAACTAGAGCAGCAAATGTTGTTCCTAAATATTCTTCACTTTCTTTAAAGTTTACAAGTTCTACCTTAATGTTTCTTGACTTTTCTTTAATTATTTCCTCTACTATTTCTACTTTTACTCTTTCATTAGGTAACTCCTTATGATAGAAGTAAACTATTTTGGGAAACTTTCCGCTGGCTTTCTTCCATATCTTACTAAATAGTATTAATGCTCTAGCTGTCAATATAGCAAGGATATAATTTGACGTGCCTGACAATACAAGTAAACGTCTATGATTAAATTTATACGCGTTTTCTAATGAAGTTTTTAGCCTTTTAAGTAATCTAACATACGATGATGGAGCATACTTACCATAAGTCTCTACAATTTTTCTTACATCTTCCTTAGAATACTCCATACATGCACCAACCATTAACTCTGTTATTAAACTAAGTTTAAAAGAGCGATATCAATACCAAGTAGTATTCAACTATGGTAATCATTGTAATTATTATAGCAACACTGTCCTCTTAAGTTCTTCGCTGAGCTTCTCATACCTTTTTACATCTTCCCTAGTTAAACTTGGCGGAATCTTTTTCAGCGCTTTTAAGAAGTGCTCCATAGTTACAGGTCTTGGCTCAAATTTTTCTCTTAGAGCTATCATTGCTGCTTCTCTACATACTGCTTCAATATCTGCACCAGTATATCCCTCAGCCATTTCAGCCAGCCTATGTAAGTCTACGTTTTCTGCTAGCGGCATTTTTCTAGTATGTACCTTGAAAATCTCATATCTACTTTTAGTATCTGGCGGTGGTACATATATGATCCTGTCAAATCTTCCTGGTCTTAGTAGTGCTGGGTCTAGGATGTCTGGCCTATTAGTTGCAGCAATAACAACAACATTCTCCAACTTCTCAATACCATCCATCTCAGTTAAGAGCTGATTAACTATTCTATCCGTTACTCCCGAAGTATCTATTCGTAAACCTCTCTTAGGAGCTATTGCGTCTATTTCGTCGAAAAATATTATGCATGGTGCAGCTTGTCTAGCTCTCCTGAAAATAACTCTTATTGCTCTTTCAGATTCTCCAACCCATTTACTTAAAACCTCAGGTCCTTTAATGGAGACGAAATTTGCTTCACTTTCTGTAGCGACTGCTTTTGCTAGTAGTGTTTTACCGCATCCAGGAGGGCCGAATAAGAGTATCCCTCTAGGGGGTCTAATACCCATTTTCTTAAATACTTCAGGGTATCTTAAAGGCCATTCTACGGCTTCCCTCAATTCCTGTTTAACGTCCTCTAAACCACCTATATCGCTCCAATGTACTTCAGGTATTTCGACATAAACTTCTCTAAGAAGCGTTGGTTGAATAAATTTCATCGCTTCAAAGAAATCCTTTCTGGTAACCTTTAATTCCTTAAGGGCACTAGGGGGTATGGGCTTTGTTAAATCAATCCTCTTCTCTCTTATAAACCTTCTAAGTGCACTCATAGCTGCTTCCTTAGCTAAAGCAGCTAAGTCCGCACCAGTATATCCATGAGTTAGCTCGGCAAGCTCATCTAAATTAACATCTTCAGCTAGCGGCATATTCCTCGTATGTACCATGAGTATTTCTTTCCTACCTTTCTTATCAGGAGGTCTTATTTCGATTTCTCTATCAAATCTTCCCGGCCTTCTAAGAGCGGGATCTACAGCATCAGGTCTGTTTGTAGCTCCAATAACTACAACTTTTCCTCTTTCCTTTAACCCGTCCATTAACGCTAAAAGCTGTGCTACGACACGTTTTTCAACTTCACCAGTAACTTCTTCTCTCCTAGGTGCGATTGAGTCTATTTCGTCTATGAATACTATTGCAGGCGCATTCTCTTCTGCTTCTTTAAAAACTTCTCTTAGTCTTTGTTCGCTTTCTCCATAGAATTTGCTCATAATTTCAGGGCCATTAATAGCAATAAAATAGGCCCCTATCTCGTTAGCCAAAGCTTTTGCTAGTAGTGTTTTACCTGTACCTGGAGGGCCGTAAAGCAAAACACCCTTAGGAGGCTCAATACTTAGGTGTTTGAAAAGTTCAGGATGTTTAAGAGGTAGCTCTATCATTTCTCTTATTTTTTCTTTAGCTTCTTCTAAATCTCCTATATCCTCCCATGTGACCCTGGGTACACCCTTAATAATTTCCTCTCTAACAGGTTCTTTTTTCAGAGTAATTTCAGTATCTTCAGTTATGTAAACATGAAATGTGGGTTGAGTTGAGGTAACAATAAATTTTACATCCATGTTAAAAACGGGAATTATTAATGTTTCCCTTAATGAAACAGGTCTGCCTATAAGAACACTTTTGATATAGTCTGCGAAATCTGCTAAATTGAACATAAAGGGTAAGGGTTCAACAGGTGCTAACACTATTCTAGATGCTGGTTCTACTTCACGTGCTTTTCGTATAGCTACAAAATCGCCTATGGATGACCCTATAGATGATCTAACAGTATCGTCTATTCTTATAACAGCTTTTCCTTCATCTTCAGGATAAGCTGGCCACACTTGACATATAGCAACACCTTTAGGGCCTTCTATTTCAACAAAATCCCCTGTAACAACACCTAATCGTCCCATATCATGTCTACTGATTCTAGCTATCTTCCTACCTCTGTCTCTAGGCTTAGCTTCCATAACCTGCAATTTTAACTCTGTAGGCAACCACGAAACCTCCTGGATTTCATGTCTAGCCTAGTGTATAATGTAGTTGCCCTATAAATTTTTAAGCATATTTAATGCTAAGGAAGCTGAAAATAGCCGTAAATTTATTTAGTTAAGACGAGGATATTACATCAAGGTGACATAGTGCCTATCGAGAGAGTAAGAACAGGGATACCTGGACTGGATGAGATACTTCATGGAGGAATACCTAAAAGAAATATTGTTTTAATTTCTGGCGGCCCCGGAACAGGGAAAAGCATTATGGCTCAACAGTACCTATACTATGGCTTAACTATGGGTGAACCCGGGATTTTAGTTACCCTCGAAGAACATCCAGTACAGGTTAGAATTAATATGGCGCAGTTTGGATGGGACGTTAGAAAATATGAGGAACGGGGAATTTTCGCTATGGTAGATGCGTTCACTGGGGGTATTGGAGAAGCAGCTAAGAGAGAAAGATACGTTGTAAGAGATCCAACAGATGTAGGAAACTTAATAGATGTAATAAAGGAAGCCATTAGGGATGTAGGAGCAGTGAGAGGAGTTATAGACTCAGTATCCACTCTGTACTTAACAAGACCCTCGCTAGCTAGAAGTATTATAATGCAAGTTAAAAGAGTACTATCGGGACTGGGAGTAACTTCTCTGCTAATATCGCAGGTTTCTGTAACAGAACGCGGCTTCGGAGGACCAGGTGTCGAACATGGTGTAGATGGTATTATCCGATTAGACTTGGATGAAATAAGTGGTGAACTAAAAAGATCGCTAATCGTATGGAAAATGAGAGGAACATCACATAGTATGCGTAGGCATCCATTTGACATAACAAGTAAAGGTATTGTAATTTATCCGAACAAAGTTCTTAAGATAACACATTATGGTGTTTATGAGGAACAAGCATAATATTTAACTATGTTAAGTAACGTGAGCTAATAGATAACTGAAGAAAAAGCTAAAACGGTGCTTATTTAATGATCTCTGACCCTCATGGCATTTACAGATATGGCTGTATAAACTGCAGTGGTGAAATTTCAGACTTAAGACTATCATACATGCTGCCATGTGAAAAATGCTTACCTATACATGTTGAAGACCTAATAAAAACTATGCCTTCACCAACGCATGCAGATATAATAAAACTTACTGAAAAATTAGGTACATTAAAAAAACTTAGAAAGCTTAAGTATATCATTAGTGAAGTAAATGAGTTCCATAGACTTTTTGAGAAACTTATCGGAAATAAAATGTGGAGTGCTCAAGAAACATGGGCTAAAAGGGTTTTAAAGAAGGAAAGTTTTTCTATTGTTGCTCCTACGGGCGTAGGGAAAACAGCATTTGGCATCATAGCATCCATATACTTTGCTAGAAAAAATTTAAAATCATATATAATAGTTCCTACAACACCCTTAGTACTGCAAGTTCATGGTAAACTCGTAAAATTTGTTAAAAAACTTGATAAGCCAGTAAGCGTTGTAGCATATCATGCTAAATTAAGTTCTAAAGAGAAAAAGAAAACCCTTGAAGATATAGCCAATGGTAACTTTCATATTCTTGTAACTACGTCTAAGTTTTTATCAACGCGGTTTGATATTTTAAAGAATAATAGATTTTACTTTATTTTTGTAGATGATGTAGATGCTATACTTAAAAGCTCTAAGAACATAGACTATGTTTTAACGCTTTTAGGGTTCACTGAAGAAGAAATTCAAATAGCTTATGAGTTTATAAAACTTAAAAGAAAACTGGCTCAGCCAAGTTTATCTGAAAGAGAACGTGGCATGCTCTTAAAGAATATTATGAAGAGACAAAAGCTCATAGAACAGTTTTCAAGAAGAATTAAAGGTGTACTCATTGTATCAAGTGCTACAGGCAGGCCTAAAGGCCTTAGAGTTAAACTTTTCCGTGAACTTCTAGGCTTTGAAGTAGGCGCTAGATCAGAGTACTTAAGGGCAATAATCGACACCTATCTTAAGCCTGAAAATTCCATAGAAGAAGAAGTCGCAAAATTGGTTAACCTTTTGGGTAAAGGAGGATTAATTTTTGTTCCTATAGATAAAGGTGTGGAATACGCTAAAACTCTAGTAGAGTTTCTACAGAAAAAAGGTATTAAGGCTAAGATGCTTATATCAAAGGAAATTAAAGCTTTAGAAGAATTCATTAATGGCGAGGTCGACGTTCTTGTAGGTGTTGCAACATACTATGGTGTCATGGTTAGAGGCTTAGATTTACCCGAAATAATCCGCTATGCGATTTTTGCTGGAATACCCCGTTTTAAATTTAGTACTAAACTTGATGAACCTCATCCATTAAACATCATGAGAGCTTTAGTTATTTTAAGAGAAATTTTAGAAAGAGACGAGGAAAAAAAGAAAATAGATAAACTCGTAGCAAAGATGAAAAAATACCTTACCATAGCTCCTGCAGCAGCTTTATCTGAGATAGCTAAGAAGCTAAAAGAAAATGTACCGCCTGAAACTGTAGCTGAAAAAATATTTTATGAAGCCTTATCGCTAGCAAGACTTTTACTCGAGAAAACTGAGATTAAGAGAAAACTAAAAGAACTAAAAGAAGTAGCTATCGTGGAAGAAAACGGTAGAATGTATATTCTAATACCGGATATTATGACGTATATTCAGGCAAGCGGCAGAACATCAAGGATGTTCGTTGGCGGAATAACTAAAGGATTATCTATAGTAATAGTTGATGATGAAAGATTACTTTATGGTCTTCTAAAGAGAACTAAATGGTTCGTTGAAGACATGGCATGGATGGATTTTAAAACAGTAGATCTAAAGGCCGTGATGAAGGAAGTAGATGAAGACAGAGAGCTAGTAAAAGCTGTTAGGGAGGGCAAGGTAAAACTTGAAAGAGTTAAAGAATGGTTTAAAACAATACTATTAGTCGTTGAGTCGCCTAATAAAGCTAGAACAATAGCTAATTTCTTCGGAAAACCCATGATTAGAAGAAGAAATGGACTTAAGGTTTATGAAGTAACTACAGGGAAATACTTACTCATGGTGACGGCTACCGGAGGACATGTTTTTGACCTAACGACATCACAAGGCTTTCATGGTATTTTAACACCGAAGGATAATTATGTGAACAAATATTTACCAGTATATGATACGTTAAAGAGATGCTTAAACTGCGGATATCAGTTCACTGAGTATGTTACAGAAAGAAAAAAGGCATGCCCTAAATGTGGAAGTTCTAATATTAGAGACTCATTAAATGTAATTAATTTCATTAAGGAATTAGCTGAAGAAGTAGACCTAGTTTTAATAGGCACAGATCCTGATACTGAAGGGGAGAAAATAGGTTGGGATATAGCTGTTCACTTAAGACCTCATGCTAAAAAGCTTCTGAGAATAGAGTTTCATGAAGTTACAAAGAGGGCTATAGCTGAAGCACTGGATAGCCCAAGGGAGTTCAATGCAAATCTCATTAAAGCTCAGATTGTTAGGAGAATTGAAGATAGATGGATAGGATTTGAGCTATCAAGAAGGCTGTGGAATGTTTTCGGTATGCATTGGCTTTCAGCTGGAAGAGTACAAACACCGGTACTAGGATGGATCATAGATAGGTACGTTAAGTGGTCAAGGGAAAGAAAGACAGTATATATAATTCGGATAAAGGATTTACTTACAGTAGAAATTTTTGAAGATGAAATACCTAAGGAGTATAGGATTTCTGAAGGAAAAACAGAAATCAATGTTTTAGAAGAGAAAACTTTAGAGGAAAGCCTACTGCCGTTACCACCTTTTACTACAGATACTCTGCTAACAGAAGCTTCTAAAATGTTAAGATTAAGCGCGAGTAAGACCATGGAATTGGCGCAAGACCTTTTTGAACTAGGCTTCATAACTTACCATAGAACGGACTCTCCTAGAGTCTCACTATACGGACAAAATATTGCAAGGACGTATCTAACAGATGTTTATGGTGAAAAAGCAAAAGACTATTTTAAACCTAGAGGATGGGCTGTTGGAGGAGCTCATGAATGTATTAGGCCTACGAGGCCCATAGACGCGGACAGATTAGTTAAATTAATAAATGAGGGCATTATAGCCCCTATTAAGCCATTAACAAAAGATCACATACTACTCTATGATTTAATATTCAGGAGATTTATTGCAAGCCAGATGAGGGAAGCAAAAGTATTGAAACAGAAGCTTAAAATAAAAGTTATGGGTGTAGTAAAAGAACTTGAACGAGTAATTGCAATAAAGGATAAAGGCTTCTTAGAATTTTATAATGTAGTACGTATTGAACCCAAAATTGAAAAGAGAAAGTATATATCTGAAGAAATTAAAATTGAAAAAAGACCTCTAACTTACCCATTCACGCATGGGGATTTAGTGGAGCAAATGAAAGAAAAGGGTATAGGAAGACCTTCAACATATGCCAAAATAATAAATACGCTACTTCAGAGAAGATATGTTATTGAGAAAAAGAGAAGATTAATTCCAACTGATTTGGGAATTAAAGTTTATACTTATCTTTTACAAAATTATTCCAGACTAGTCTCTGAGGAAAGAACAGCAATGCTTGAGAAATTAATGGATGAAATAGAACGTGGTGAGAAAAACTATTTAGATGTTTTAGATGAACTTTATGATGAAATAACTTCTCTGCCTTAAAGGTGGTAGCAGTGAAAGTAGCGATATATCATTACCGGAACAAACTTCTTTCAAGGAGATATAATAGTGAAAAGGTGAATAGAGCAGCTGATGAAGCGAGACGAAAAGATGTATCTCTTATGTGCATATCTCCTTTAATGAACATTTCAGATTTAATAGGAATTTACCAGCTTAATAGAATCAAAGCAATAATTAGAAGCTATGCTGGAAGAATACCTTCATCTGCAATAGAACCTATAATTAAGGTCGCTGAGGAACACTCATTATATATAATGGTCGGAGGAGTTTTGGAGAGAGCAGGCCCTAAGCTTTTCATGACGTCTCTTCTCATAACACCTGATGGAAGAATTAAAGGTAAAATGAGAAAAATAACTATTTCTAGGGAAGAATTATCATTAGGTCTTTCGCCTGGGAAAATATATACAAGCAAGATAATTGTACGCAAATACAGTCTAGGAGTTTTAGTCGATACAGATTTGTTTGCACCAGAATATGCTAGGTTACAAAAGATTTTAGGAGCACAGTTCTTTGTTGCATTCTTCAAGAGAAGACTTAGAAAAGGAAACATAAGAACTATAGTTAAATCGCTGGCTTTAGCTAGAGCTTTAGAAACATCTACGCCTGTACTATTGTGTGGAGGTATTGTTGAACATCATGGAGAAGTGCTCTATAGTGCTCCATCAATGATTGTTACACCAAACGGTATTGAAAACGAAGTTGTTAGTGAAGAGAAACTACTTTACTGGGATTTAGCAGAGTTAAATAATAACAATCTTAATGCGTTACGTTTATGTCCCATAAGTTACAGTTCACTATCAGACGCATGTAAGGAATTATCAAAACTTCTTAAATATCGTTAAGTAGCTTAGGAGAGAACTATGAGTGAAAAAGAGAAAATAAGTAAAGTAATAGGTATGCGTGTAGTCTCAATAAGGGATATCGCTCGTTTTGCTGTATCGTTAGCTAGTTTAGGTCAAGCACCTTATGTTATAAAGTTTAGGAAAAACGATAAAATAATATATGGACTACTCGCGGTCTTTAGAGACTACTACAAATTTTACGGTCTACCTCTTCTCTACTATTATGTTGCTAGAGAACAAGAAGATGTAAAAGATAAACACTACATTCTTGTTAAAAGCAATGAAACAGGTGAAAAAATAGAGTTCGCCGAAGGAACTAGACCTGGGTGGATAGCAATACCTATTATGGAGCTTAAAATTGTTCCTAAATTTTTAGACATAGACGTTGAGTAATAAATATTATGAGGCTAAGACGTATACTCTAACTCTTCTGTTCCTTGAAATTTCTCTTATTATTCCCTTTTTGGAGAGAATAGCTAATACTCTTTTTGCATTACCATATGTTATATCGTACTTTGTCATTATTAAGTAAGGTGTTATAACTTTAAATGCTCTAATTTCGCGTTCTATGGCTCTTAAAAGACCAGGTGTTACAATAACAGATCTTTCTCTTTTTTCTGTTTCCGTAAGCGGTTTCTTTTCTTTTTTAGACGACTTTCCTTCGAACATTTTTTTGGTTCTCTTTTCCATTACTGAAATTGGTTTTTTATGTACTCCACCCATGATCTCAGCCTAAGAGAGATTAGTTACCTTGCACTATTTATTTCTAGAGCTATATAAGGCTATCTTTACGTCGATAATACTCTTACGTATTACTACTAGTTAGGTTTTAAAAATAAAAAGAGATTAAGCTTAGCTAAGGGTGCAAAGTATGAAGCTTGTAACGGTAAAAATGCCTGAAACGTACATTGAAGGTTTAGATGAATTAGTAAAGATAGGCAGATATTCCTCTAGAAGCGAGGTTATTAGAATAGCGGTCAGAGACTTGCTGAGAAAGGAGCTTTGGCTTAGAGGTAATGAGTATGTTTTTCCGGGCTTCCAAGGTAGAAGAAGCAAAATACCTATTTAGTACTGTATTTTAGCTAAGTTCATAGTTTTCTTAACTTCTTAACTATGAAGTATAATGGTTCGTAGCTACTTAATTTTCTGTAACTTAGTGGAGGCATAAAACTAGGTATAATATTTCTTAGTTCAGCTAAACTAATAGGTCTCCTATATATTTTAGGCTTTAACACTTCAATTGCCATTGCCAATCGAGAGCCTTCTATATAAGGCCAATCATCTTCGTCAAGACCAGAATCAGGTAAACGAGTTGTTTTTTCCCAAACATACACTGGACTACCTATAAGCACTTTCCCTGCTAAGAACTCTCCCATTACTGCTTTCACTTTGCCGGATACGTAAAGTATTATTGTTGAATGTTCTTCTATATTGATGCCTATGTGTCTTCTTAACTCATATTTCTTTTTGCCTGTAAATATCTGGTAGGCGAATTTAGGTTTAATAGACATCAGGTACATTTCTTTGGCCATAAATATTTCCCGTGTATTTTCGGTTTAATGCTTAATGTCAACTTATATAGGGTATTTCTGAATATTTAAGAATGGCTATGAGGAAGGCTGGTATTGCTGAGTGATGAAGAAAGACACCAGGGCCGAGCCTTTAAACCGGAGAACCAAATAATAGAGGTAATTAGTGAGAATTCTAAAGTGCTTATTTACATTGATGAGCATAGAAAATTCCTTGTAAAGCCACATATGAAAAGGAGGTTAGAAACAGACAGGGGAATAATAGATTTAGAAAATATCATTGGTAAAAAATACGGCGACTATGTTGAAACAACTTTAGGTGTAAAAGCATATCTACTGAAACCTATGTTAAGTGATTTCATCGAAAAATTCAGGAGAGTAACACAGGTTATTTATCCTAAAGACCTAGCGTTTATTGTTTTTAAATCCGGGGTTTCCTCAGGATCAATAGTTGTCGAAGCTGGTACAGGGAGCGGGGTTCTAACAGCGGCTTTAGCATACTATGTTAAGCCCTCAGGGAGGGTTTACACGTATGAAGTTAGAAAAGAGTTCATAGCTATAGCGAGAAGTAACATTAAAATGGCAGGCTTAGAGAACTATGTTGTATTTAAAAATAAAAACATAGAATCAGGAATAGATGAGAAGAATGTTGATGCAGTATTTTATGATCTTCCTACACCCTGGAAACTTATAGATGTAGCTTATGATGCACTTAAAAAATCAGGTGTTTTAGCAGTATTTATACCAACCATGGAACAGTTGCTTAAAACAATTTCAGCACTAAGAGAACATAAGGGCTTTATAAATATTGAGGCATATGATATTATGTTAAGACGATATAAGACCATACCGGGCGAAGTAAGACCTATGACCTGGGCTGTTTCACATACAGGATATATGGTATTTGCTAGGAAAATACTTATTTAAACAAACTAAAAATGTTTTTAAAGAATAAAGCTAAGTACTGAAGAGAAAGTATGTTAATTCCCGAGACCATTATTTAAAACATAATGCTTTAGCATAGGTATGAACAATGTTTGAAAGAATACCTAAAGAAGGTCCAACATTTACCAAGTGGTTCGATAACATACTTGAAAAAGCTGAATTGTATGATTACGGACGTTACCCTGTTAAGGGCTGTGGTATCTGGCTACCTTACGGTTTTAAAATGAGACAGCTTGTTTTAAATTTCATGAGAAATCTGCTAAACACTTCAAGTCATGAAGAGATACTTATGCCCTTGCTAATACCTGAAGATCTTTTGTCAAAGGAAAAGGAACACATTGAAGGATTTAGAGGAGAAGTGTATTGGGTTACTAAAGGCGGCGATGAAAATTTAGATGTTAAACTGGCTTTAAGACCTACAAGTGAAACAGTTATTTCTCTTTATGAAAGCTTCTGGTTAAAATCGTATAAACAATTACCCAGGAAATACTATCAAATAGCGAGTATTTTTAGATATGAAACCAAAGCTACAAGACCTATGATTAGAGTTAGAGAAGTTACAACGTTTAAGGAAGCTCACACTGTTCATGAATCATATAAGGATGCTGAAAGGCAAGTTCTCGAAGCAATAAATATATATAGAAAATTCTTTGACGAACTAGGTATACCTTACATTATTTCCAAAAGACCCGATTGGGATAAATTTGCAGGAGCTCTTTATACCATAGCCTTTGACACGGTAATGCCTGATGGTAGGACACTACAGATAGGTACCGTGCATAATCTCGGACAAAACTTTACAAAGGTCTTCGAGGTAAGGATACAATTAGCTGATGAAACCATAGATTATGCCTGGCAGACCTCCTATGGGATTTCAGAAAGAGTTATAGCAGCATTAGTATCAGTGCATGGTGATGATTTAGGCTTAATTCTGCCTCCAAAATTTGCCCCTATACAGGTTATAATAATACCTATACCAGCTAAAGAATTATGGGACAAAATATTGGAAATGACTAGAAAAGTATGTAATGAACTTAGATCTCACGGTATAAGAGCCGATGTTGATGATAGGATAGAGTTTTCTCCAGGATACAAGTTTTATGATTGGGAATTAAAAGGAGTACCTTTAAGAATAGAAATAGGCTCTAAGGAGGTTAAAACAGGCACCGTAACTTTAGCTGATAGACTTGAAAGAAAACGTAAGCAAATAGCTGTAGATAATATTGTAAAACAGGTTAAGGTGGAATTAGAGAAAATAGAAGAAAAAATAAAGGAAAGAGCTAAAGAATGGTTTAAAGCTAAGAGGTTTAGAGCTAGGAATATAAGTGAAGCACAAAAAATGCTTAAGAAAATAAAGGGAATAGTGGAATTACCTTGGTGTGGTAAGGAAGAGTGCGGTTACAAATTTGAGGAAATATTGGAGGCTAAAGTTTTAGGTTCACCATTACCAACTTTGGAAGAAGTTAAAGTTGAAAACTTAAAGTGCCCTATCTGCGGTGATAAGGCATTAACTATAGTAAGGCTTGCTAAGCAGTACTGACAGTTAAAGCGCAAAAATATAAAAACTGTAGAGTCTATTATCTACCGAGGTTAGGTTTTATGCCTAAAAAGAGAAAAAACAGGGGACGAGCTAAAGGAGCAAAAGGTAAGTCTGCCGTAGTTCAATGTGATGGATGTGGAGCATGGGTGCCTGAGGATAAAGCCATAGTAGTTACTAGATGGTATAGTCCAGTAGACCCTCAGCTAGCTAGGGAACTTGAGAAAAAGGGAGCAATAATAATGCGATACCCTGTTACAAAACGATATTGCATATCATGCGCTATATACCTAGGAATAGTTAAAGTAAGAGCTAGGGAAGAGCGTAAAAGAAGACCTATAACCACGTAACTAACATATGCTTCTCGTTAAGAAATTATTGAGTTATACGTTCTTGTAAGTGATATATTTCGCCAGATTAAATCTTACAATATCCCTGTTTAAAAGAAAATGCGTTATAGATTCATGTAAGTGCCCTTAGTATAAATATTGTTCTATCGATGAACGTAACTATGGTTAAGACGAGAAATATTAAAACTATAATATTTGCTATTTCAAAGTTAACCATGTAAGCTACGATTATAGCCACGATAAATATTATTCTCTCTGCTCGTTCTATTAATCCTCTACCTTCAATTTTTAATCCTAAAAGCTCTCCCTTGGCTCTAACATAGCTTATGAGGAAAGAGAAAATTAAAAGTAAAATTATAACGAACATATTAAACCCCATAAAAATAAGACCTATTATCAGAATTGCATCGCTTAACCTATCCAAAGTGGAGTCCAGAAACTCTCCTATCTTAGTTACTTTACCTGTAAGTTTAGCGACAGCTCCATCTATAACATCAAAGAAACCGGCAAGAATAATCATGGCTAATGATATAATGTACACTTTGTATAGAATAAATATGAGATAAGCTATAGACGAAAACAACCCTAACAATGTTAGTGTATTTGGACTTATACCAGTCTTCGCAATAGTTCTTGCTAAAGGATTTATAATTTTAGAAATATGTTGCCTAAATTTTGAAAGCAAGATACGTTACTTCCCCATTTCCCCTTTAAGTTTCTCATATATTTTTTTCATCACTAAAGCATCCTGTTCCAATATAGGGCTTTCCGAGATTACAACAGCATTTATACAGGCTTCTAAAAGGGCTTTGCATACTATTTCAAATTCTGGGCCATGTTCTTTGCTAGATAAGATAACATGTTCTTTTTCTCCATAATCTCTGAATATTATTTTCGAGAAATGGGTATGTAATGGTTTTAACGCCTTTTCTCCGACCTCGTTTTCTATTCTCTCAATAATTCCTAACACACTGTCTACGGAAGTAATCATGGTTCCTCCGCTTCTAGCATAAATATGCGCCCAATCAATAACTGGTACTACAAGGTCTACTTCTTGAGAAAACCTAATTACCTCATCTAAACTACCTAACTCAGATTTTTTGCCTGTAGTTTCTGCACCTAACCATACATTTCTTATACCTGAGTCTTTTATTTCCTCTGAGACCTGTTTAAGAGCGTTTAACGCCTTAATGTATGCTTCTTCAGGAGTATATTTAAGATAATACCCTGGATGAAACACTACGACCCTAGCTTTCATATAGTATGCTGCTTTAGCAGCTTCTATGAGCCGTTGTTTACTTTTCTCAATGGTTTGCTCCTTATTTGAAGATAGGTTTATGAAATAGGGTGCATGAAGAGACATTGCTATATCATTTTTTTCTGCTTCCTTTCCTAAAATTTCTGCTTGCTCTTTGCTTATTCGTACTCCTCTTACAGCTTCATATTCAAAAGCATCTAAGCCTATACTTTTTAAGAACTGGGGGACTTTAACTATAGGGCCTTTAAAACTTATAGGTTTACCAGCAGGTCCAAATCTTATTCTAACCAAATCCATGTCACCTAAAAACCTACTTCATAGGTATAAGTGGTTTCTGCATAGTTTAAAATTTTAGCTTATCCTCAGGTAGTGAAGTGAACATCTTATTTTTCGGTTCGTTTAAATACGGGTTTCTTAATAGTTGATGAGTGAAGGGTGCTGATGAAGAATCCGGGATATGATTTAATGATTAGTAATTGGCTTCTGAACCCTCTTAATCTCCTCCTTAATATTTTTATACTTGTAAAGCAAATGCTATCTTCCGTGGGATAAAATATGAGTAAAAACATTGCTAAAATAATAGCTGTATCCAGCACTGCGCATCCCTTACATAAGTTTATAGAGAAGCTATGTAAGAGTTTATCAGCCGAACTTAACATACCATATGAGATGAAGCTTGAAGACTATATTTTCCTAACAGAACATGGTGCTAAAGATGAGTATGGATTCGCTTTCCTACCGCAAATCTTTGTACAATACGATGATGGAAACATAAAACTGGTCTTAAGTGAAATACCTTTAAATGAAAGGCTTAAGCCTGACTTAGAGAAAGCTAAGAAAAATATTTTGGAGAAAATAGCCTGAAAACCTAGAAGCATAGATATAGATAATGTATGGGGTTTAGTTAGAAGTGGAAAAAATACTCATAATTCGTGGCGAGCATGGAAACATTGTGGAAGAGAGAATAGATGAAACAGAAGACATATTCAGCAAGGTTAAAGAATTAGCTAGTAAGGCATTGAACCTTTGGGAACCAGAATTTGCAGATTTCATAATAATTAAAGATCAATACGAGGTTTCTTTAAAACTTCCTCTCACTAAAGACCAAGTACGGAGATTTATGAAATATGGCATAAGGAGAAGTCCAGACGGTTATGCTAAATTCAACATACCTGTTTACATAATATCTTACGATAGTATATGGGTTGAAAGCGATTATATAGATAGAAAAGTATACCTAGTGAGTGTTTATGTTAACGACGAAGTAAAAGAAGACCTTAAAAAACTTGTTATAGAAACTACTCGCGGAGAAACAGCTAGACTTGGAATTACAGAAGAAGAACTATTAGAACTAGAAGAATAAAATGTTATAATAGGGAGATGATAGCGGATTCGGCTCTGATAAGTGATGAGTTCACGGACCGGTTGATCCCATTTTAAAGATTTCTCTAAAACAAAACTAGAGAATGATGTTTCTTAGTTTTAAGAAATTAATTAAAAAGACCAGTTATTGGACAGAGTCTTATTAGCTTAAGAAAAACATGCATTTATGTAAGGTATGTTAAAACAGTTGGCGGGCCCGCGGGGATTCGAACCCCGGACCCCCGGCTTAGAAGGCCGGTGCCCTATCCAGGCTAGGCCACGGGCCCCTGTTCACCTTTTAGTTTCTAAAGTTATAGTTTTAAACTTTATTTTACATTTTTCAATTCTTACTTAGACTTATGATGTCTATTATATTTTCAGGCTTCCACTTGGCTATTATATGTTTTGCTAGGTCAAATACCTTCTTTGCTTTTAATAATATCACTATGTCACTTGATGAAACTACTCCCTTTTCAGAATATGTAATAAGTGTTTTATCGTTTCTGTCACTTACTATGGTTTCTATATTGCAACCTATTTTTTCTCCAAGCTTTCTAGTTAAAGAAGCTATTTCACCACTATAACTTACCTGTTTATCATAAAAGAAAATTATTTTGGAAGGCTGTAAAGCATGGGCTTCTCTAATTATTAATTCTAGTTCTTCTCCATGTTTATCTTTACTAAAGCTAAACTTCCTAATGGACTTACTCACATCTCTCAATAAGCTATCATCGCTTAAAAATACATGACCCCCGCTGAAAGCGGTATCTACCGTTATAAGTACATTAAACCCATCTATAAGCAGCATTTCTCCTTTTATATTGCATGGATTCACTATTTTCTTTACAACCTGTTTTACAATATCTTCGGAGTGGATGCATCTATAAAGTATCATTCGCTCGATATTATTTAGGAAATAACGTTTAACAACAATTTCTAAGCTGTTTTTCATAGAATAACTCCTGTTGAGAAGATACTTATAGTCTTTAATTGCCTCTACAAGCTCCCTCCTTATCTTAATTTTAAGTCCTTTAAGCAATACTTTTATACCTAAAGTCAGATTATGGTGTAAAAGAAGAAATAATGGATTGTGTTGCTGAAACTATTTCATTAAAGTTTACTAAAGGTTTACCTGAAGCGGCAGCATAATCTTTTCTTCCACCACCTTTCCCTTTAACTATTTTTCCAAGCACCTTACTTAGTACGTTAACTGCTGATATCCCTTTGTCTTGGACTTGTTTACCGACAAGTATTAACACTTTAACCTTGTCGTCGACCATATTATATACTATCACTACGGAATCTGGATGCTTACCTTGAATTCTGCTAGCTATTTCTAAAACATCTTCATCTTTTCTGTTTTTATACCTTCCAACTACAAGAAAGCCCCAGGTTGTTTTAGTTTTCTTAGACGCTAATTTTGCTATTTCGTTTCTGACCCATTCCCTCTTGAACTCGCTAAGTTCCCTTTTCAGCTCATTATATTCCTTTATCAACTTTTCTACTTTCAATTTAACATCTCTAATACTAGCATTAATTTTATTAGCTATATCTCCTAAAGTGTCCTCAAGGTTCCACATGTATTCTAAAGCTTTTTCTCCTGAAACATATTCTAACCGTATGACACCATCCTGTATTCTGTCAACATTAATTATTTTTATTAAACCTATTTCCCTAGTATTAGATACATGTGTTCCAAAACATGCTTCTACATCCCAGTCTTCTACTTCAACTATGCGTATTGTTCTTCCAGGCGGCACTCCTCCCTGATATAGTCTTAAACCATACTTAGATTCTGCTTCATTTCTATCCATAAACTTTGTTATTACATTTCTACCTTCGAACACTATATTGTTAGCTAGCTCCTCAATCTTCCTTATTTCCTCTTTAGTTAGCGGCTTATGATGCGTAATGTCAAGCCTGGCTTTGTCCGGTCTTTTTTCTGCACCCGCTTGCCATACATGCTCTCCTAAAACCCTACGTGCAGCACCAAGTATTATGTGTGTTGATGTATGATGTTTCATAAGAATGGATCTTCTATTCCAATCTATAAGCCCTTTAACTACAGTACCTATAGGTACTGTAACGTTTTCTTTGAGTTTGTGAACAACTACATCACCTACCTTTATTACATGTACTACGTTCGCTGCCCCATTCTCCCACACTATTTTTCCCACATCTGAAAGTTGTCCCCCACCTTCAGCGTAAAACGCTGTTCTATCTAATACTAAAAGACCAGGTTTAGAGAATACTACTGATCCTACAAATTCTCTCATGTAAGGGTCTTTATGGAAAAGGAGTTCTGTAGGTTTAAGCTTACTTATTTCTACAACGATATCTTCAGGTAATGGTTTTTCCTCTCCCACTTCCGCCTGAGCATGTCTTTTAGCTACTATAGAGAAGAAGTTTTCAGGTACAGTTATCGAAATACCTTTTTCCTTAGCTACTTCGTCAACTATACCTGGAGGTATACCATGAGAATCGTATAGCTCTATAAGGTCTTCTAAGGCTAATTTTCTACCTTTCCTCCTAATTAATCTTCTAACATAACTTAGCCCTTTCTCTAATGTTCTTTTAAATTTCTCCTCCTCGATATCAATAACTTCTAATATGTAATCTGCTCTTTTCCCTACTCTTGGAAAGTCGTTCTTCCAAAACTCTATTTGATAGTTAACTAGTTCGCTTAAAGGTACTGAAGCACCTAGTTTGGCAAGAGCCCTTAAAGCTCTCCTAACAACTAATCTAGCCAGATAGCCTTCGCCGGTATTTGAAGGCACTATACCATCGGCAAGCATTAAACATAAGGTTCTTGTATGGTCTAATATTGCGAAGACCTTCTCTACCTTGACTAAAATCCCCTTTACCTTAGAATATTCTAAACCTAAGGCTTCAGATACTTTCTTGTAGTATTTTTCTATGGTTTCTGGAATCTCTGGTTTCATGAGAGAAGCTAGTCTTCCAATAACATACATTTCATCTTTTGAAGGCTCTTCAATACCTATGCTATCAAAGAATTTCTTAACTAAGTCTCTGTAAACAGCATGAAATCCTGTTGGTGCTTTTTGAGCAAACCATGCGATTCTTTCAATACCATATCCTGTATCTACAATTTTCATAGGCATAGGTATATACTCGTTCCCACGTACTTTATATTGCATAAAGACAAGAGTTGCTAGCTCGAGCCCTCCAACAGTTACTTCAAAACACGGTCCTGCATTTCCTCCTCCTTCCCACCAAGACTCTTTGAACGTTAAGTCTTCAGGGTTGACGCCTAGTTCTTTAGTGAAGAATTTAAAGGCATATCTTACTGTTTCGTCTTTCCAATAAATGTATTTATCAGGATAGTTAAAAGCATGATGTCCTCCCATTTCAAAGGATGTCAAATGTCTTCCCGCAGTCTTTCCAACATTATCTATGTCTTCAAGTCTTATACATGGCTGTGAAACCACTAGAGGATTTGCTGGAGGAGGTACAGTACCATCGGTGACAAACGGCTGGAAATCAACAATACTAGCTATGGTTAAGTACAGGTCTTCTCTCCAACGTGCCACAACGGGTTTTGGCTCAATAGGTGTATGTCCATGTTTTTGGAAAAACCTTATGAAAGTTTCTCTCGAACCATGCACTGTTAAGTATGGCGCTTTATAGTCTAGATTATAAAATGTGTACTCGATACATGGAGCATCATTGCAATAAATCTGCTTCCTATCTAAAGTCCAGAACCAGGAACCGCATTTAGGACACTGCTTTCTTATAAACCCTTGTTCTTCAAAAAATTTTAGTTTAAATTCTTTCTCACTAACCTTCATACCATATTACACCACAGTAAACTACAAATAGAAATGTAAAAGAACTAAAATAAACTCTTTCCGCTTAGCCTAAAGTTAATAATTTTATTGTTTAAAACTATCCGAACAGTGCCTCTAAACCTGCCGCTATTTCTTCCTCAGAAACTTCTTTCTTTTCCTCCTTCTTTTCCTCTTCTTTCTTCTCCTTTTTCTCCGCTTCAGCTAGTGAAGCAGCAGGTGCTGCTGCTGGGACTGCCATTGGTACTGCTGCGCTTCTAATGACCTCGTCGATATCGACTTCTTTTAAAGCAGCCACTAGTGCCTTTACTTTTATGTCATTAGCTTCTATTCCGGCTGCTTCAAGAACTTTTTTAACATTTTCCTCATTTATTTCTCTTTTAGCCATGTGTAAGAGTAAACTGGCATAGATGTATTCTATTTCTCATCACCTCCCAGAGGTCAAAGGTAAGGAAGTTGTTTAAGTATTTAAATGTTTAGTATTTCACATGTTACTATCCGAATAATGCTTCAAGACCGGCAGCTAATTCTTCCTCTTCTTCTTTTTCTATTTTTTCCTCTTTACCCTTTTCCTCTTCTTTTTTAGGCTTTGGTGTTGCTACTCCAAGTTCAAGTTCAGGCGCCTTAGATGCAATATTAGATGCTAAAATGTTTGCTAATAATGTTGCTTTAGATAGCATGTAAGGTAATGTTTCAGGGGTTATAAACGCTGTTTCTATAGCTAAAGCTAAGGCATTTAACTGAGCTTTTAGCAGCGTTAACTCTATTATTTCTTTCTCGGGGAATGCAACTTCAACGCCTAGCTTATATGCACTTATGAGTGCTTCTCTTATTTTCTCCTTGTATTCTTTGATGTTTATTTTTAGATCCTTAGGTTCAAGTATGATGCCATCCTCATAAACTACTTTAAGCCTTAACCCTATTTCCATAGGCATTATTTCTAGCTTTTGAAGCAGAGAAGCAAGTTCTGTAGAGATTTTGTCTCCGGGTTTAGCAACTACTGTATCCTTTGTCACCCATATTGTTCCTTCTTGAACTTTAGTAGGTATTTTTAGCTTCCCGAAAACGCTAAATATTGGTCCTGGAGGTATGCCCGTATTTCCAGCAGGTATAATTATTTCTTTTTCAGCTACATCGCCTGGTTTAGCGTATGCTGGTATCTTGTATTTTTCAAGTAGCATGTATAGTTCAAACGGGTTCATGTTTGTAAACAGGAATACATTTGAACCTTTAAGATAATCCTTTAACTTAGCTATATTCTTTCTTACATTTAATACTTCATCTATTGCTTTAGACATTAACGTATTCTTGACGACTCGCATATAGACTTTATTTCTAAGAGTTTTTCGTATCTCTTGAAGCTGTGCCGAAGGTAATTTAGTTAGATCTGCTACAGCTACTACTCTATGCTCTTTGAGAAGCCTTGTTAGAAGCTCTACTTCTTTTCTTTTCCACTCAGGAATTTTCCTTACTCTACCTCTAACTATTACCAATAATGTCACCTCTTATATTCCACTGCTGGGCCCATTGTTGTTTTAACAACTATTTTCGCTATGTTGTATTTGGGATTCTTAAGTTTAGCTGAGATAGTAGAGATTATCGCTAAAGCATTTTCGGTAAGCTGCTCAACATCCATATCTTCTGTTCCTATTCTTGCCATAATTTGAGGCTGGTCTTTTGTTCTAACATAGACTGCTTTCTTATAAGTCTCTATGAGAGCAGTTATGTTGGTATTTATTGGTACAGGGACAGGGATTTTACCTCTAGGACCTAATGCAGGTCCTAAAATTCTACCAGCTAAGCCCATTAAATCTGTTCTTACTAGTACCCATTCACACTCTCTAGCTAATTTCTTAGCTGCTTTTCTATTTTCAGAAAGTACCTTGAGATCATCACGTGTTATTACTCTATAAGCTCCTGCCTCTTTAGCCTTTATAGCCATGTCTCCTTCGGCAACAACACATATTTTAATATCCTTATTTGGTTTGTAAGGTAGGAAAATTGTTTCTCTAATCCTTCCTTCAGGGCTCTTAATGTCTACATCTCGAAGAACAATAACCAACTCTACTGATTGTTTAAATTTTCTTTTCTTACTCTTACCTATAGCTTCAACTATTAGTTCTTTAATTTTTTCTTTACTTACAACTTCGGACATGTATTAAACCTCCTAAAGTTCAGTTGCTTAGGTAATCTTTTTCATATTTAGCCAATAGGTTGTCATATTTTCCTTCATCTATTTCCCTGCTAATGATCTTAGGATCTTTACCTTCTACAGTTATACCTATGGCTCTCGCTGTGCCAAGTATTGTCTTTACAGCTCCTTTTATCGTTTTTGCTAGCAACTGCTTCTTCTTCATTAATGCTATTTCAACAATTTTTTCTAAAGGCAAATCACCTATCTTCCTATGCGCCGGATCTCCGGACGGTTCCGAAGCATTAACTGCCTTTAAAAGTAGAGCCGTGGTCGTCGGTACACCTACTTCAATTTTAAACTTCTTAGTTTCAGTATCAACTATCACTCTTACTGGAATCGTTAATCCCTTATATTGAGCGGTTAGTTCGTTTATTTTGTTAACCACTTTTACTACGTTTATCCCTAAGGGGCCTAATGTAGGGCCTATGGGCGGGCCTGGAGTGGCTTTACCTCCTTCAATAAGGAATTTAACTATTTTTTCCTTGGGCATCTACCTTAATTCCTCCTGCGACATTTTTCTGACAGGCTTAACATAGTCTCCTGAAACCATGATCTGTAATGGGTATGATGACTCCAAAATGTTCAATACTGCTTCATTCTTATTAATATCAATTCTTATTATCTTAGCCTTCATACCTTTAAATGGACCTGCAATTATTTCGACGATATCTCCTTCCTTAAGCCCTATTAGCGGTGATTTAGGTATAAGGACTCTTTGAATGTCGTCGTCACTAAATATTCCAGCTACCAATCCCTTTACGTGTTTAAGGTCTTGAATTGCACTATATATTACATTAGGTCCAGGAGCTTCAACTATAATGTATCCTTTAGCATTAGGGGGAACAATTACAGATTTAACACCTATGTTCCCGCTTCTGACCCTATTATAGACTAATATTGCTACATTAATCTCTTGACCTGCTGTTGTTCTTACAGCATAAAACCTTGAAGGTAATTTTCTTGAACTCATAACTTTATGCCCCAAAGAGCCTTGATAAGAGATAAGCAACTAATTTTACTAAATAAGCAATGCTTCCTATGAGAAAGAATGCTAATAGCGATATTTTCATTGAGAGTACGTACTCTTCCCTATCAGGCTTTCTTGAAAGTATTACTATTTTCTTCCACATTGTTAGTATTTCTGAAAGTTTCATTTACCCCAACTCGAGTCCTAATCTAGACACTCTGTAGGATAGCATATAAGGTATTTAACTTTTAAATTCTACTATTGTTCCACTCCTAATTGAAGATAGTATTTAAATATATTTTACCATTAACCCTGCTTCTTGAGCAAAAGCCTCTATTAGCTTTTTAAACGAAGACTTTGCACCTTTCTTCTCTATAATTACTTGGTTTATCGGGTGAAGGGTTTTGCTAAGTGCCTGCTTTAAAATTCCGTTATCAACCATGCTTAGAACATGTTTTGAGAAAATATGGCTATAACATACTTCGGTTTTTAAACAATATTCTGTATGTTTTCTTGAGTAATGACCTCCACCAATACCTATAACGCCTACACAGTTCCTGTAATTTTCTACATCTTTTAGAGAATGTAATACAGCTTTAGCTATGGTTATCGCTGCTTTCTTGCTTTTCCATTCGCTGGGGGAACTTCCTATTTCTACAAAAATTAAAGGTTTACTAAGATTTGTTGGACCGTGATGCGTAGCTTCATACACTACCTCATATACATTATCTACACATAGTTCTCTAGCAAATTTTCTTACGTTTGAAATAATAGTTTTCGCTAAAGGAGGATATGTTTTTGAAAGCTCTCTAGGATTAGCACCATAGGCTTTTTCTTTACTTACGTTCCCCGTATAATGCACTGTCAATGATTTTATTTGTCTCATACTACTATGTCTTGAAAGATAAATGTAGTAATTTACTTTGAAGTATTTATCAACATAGTTTACATAAACTATGTCGTCTCTAAATGAGGCTAAGTAAGCATCGTATTTAGGGATGTAAAGTAAACTGACTATAGCTTCACCACTTATACTTACTTTTTCGCAATGCTCTAATTCAGATATTCTTTTAGCAATATTTACTCCAGCATCGTCTTTTATAGAAAATATTAGAGCATACCTAGCTTCAAACATACTGCTATTTAGCCTCACTAATTATTAGAGAAACTATTTTCTGCGGGTCAAATTTTTCGAGGTCATCGTATTTTTGTCCCACACCTATAAAGACTATTGGTTTTTGTATCACGTAAGCTAATGATAGAGCTACACCGCCTTTAACATCAGCATCCATTTTAGCTATGACTATGTTATCTACACCTACTTGTTCATTAAACATTTTAGCCTGTTCTAATGCATCATTTCCTGTGAGAGCATCTACAACCAGCGTTTTAAAATCAGGTTCGACAACTCTGACTATTTTCTTTAACTCATTAACCAGGTCTATGTCTGTATGCATTCTACCTGCAGTGTCTATAAGAACTACATCAAGCCCTCTATTCTCGGCGTAACGTACAGTATCATAAGCGACAGCGGCTGGGTCACTACCGTACTTATGCTTAATTATTGGAAGATTTAGTTTTTTAGCATGATATTCTATCTGCTCCTGTGCTCCAGCTCTATAAGTATCGGCTGCTGAAAGAACCACCTTAAAACCATGGTCTCTAAGCTTCTTAGCTATTTTTGCTATGGTAGTTGTTTTTCCAACACCATTAATGCCTAAGAAAACTATAGTGACGGGTTTTTTCTTTGAAGCATGTTTAGTTATTTCATTTATGAAATTTTGGTTACTAGCTTTTTCTAATATGTTTAGAATTATTTCTTTTAAAACATTAAGTACCTCATTGTGGTTTTTAAATGGTCTCTCTTCGTATCTTAAACGTATTTCTTCAACAATTTTTTCAGCAACAACATAAGCTACATCGCACTCTACAAGTTCTAAAAATATTTCGTCAAGTATTTCAGTTAATGTTTTCTTAGAAATTTTACCTGAAATTTTTTCGGTTAAACCTCTAAATATTCTTCTTAGCCCTTCAAACAATCTAATTACTCCTCAGAATGCAGATTATCTTTTCTATTTCTTCTGCTTTTTCTCAATCTTCTCTTGTATTCTCTTGATAGCATTTTGTATTATTGCTATTTTTCTTGCAGTCTCTGTTAGTTCTTTCTGTATCCTGTTTAGTTTTTCACTTAAATCTTTTTCATATTCTGTTAGCTTCTCTTCAGCTTCTCTTGGTTTCAAGATAGCGTAAACTCCTCCTCCAAGATTGAAAAGAGTTTTCGTTGGATCAACTATTTCGGCTTTTATAAAAACCCTATTTCCTAAGGGTATTAGGATTTTCTCGCCTTTGCTAAGCTGAGATAGTGTTTTCAGCTCCTCCTTAACAACTTTTACCTCGCTAAGCATCGATAGTAACGCATCAAAACTTGCTTTAAATGCATCATACTGTGCTTGTAAGTTTTGAAGCTCTACAATATGTCTTTCTAAGTCTTCTCTTAGTCTAGCCTCTAACTTAGCGCTTTTAGACATGATAAGCACCAATAAGTCGATGTATTCTATGTTAGAACTATTTTGTCTAACAGACTTAGCTTATAGATGTTAGGGTCTTTACTTTCTTCAGGGGTTATTTCATATACCTTTAGTATTCTTATATGTTTTCTTTTTACTTTATGTCTACTTCCTAATTCTGAGTAAACTATTTCTATAGCATCTTCGGGTTTAACAGCTCTAACATCCTTTACGAATTTTTGCACTCTAGGAAACTCATCATGACCTATAAGCATTTGACCTTCAACTCTAAAGACCTTAACCTTAGACATTTTAACCGCCTGCTATGTCAAATACTTGTTCAATTCTCATTATTTCGGGACCTGTAGTTCTTTCACCAACTAATGCACCATAAGAGTTAACTACAATACCTGTTTTTATGAAGGATACTCCGAAATTTACTGTGCCTACATCTACTTTTACCTTGAAAAATTCCCCTAAAAACTTTAACTCTTCCTCCGAGGTTTCAGGATGAACAAGCAGGCCTTTATTTGTAACTACAGCTACGGAGCCTACTGTTGGAACGCCGGCTATGGTACCTTTTTCAACAGGTACGTCTAAAATATCCTCTACTAGCTTAGTTGACTTAGAATCTAACTCAGGGTGTACGAGCGCAGCTTTGTCGTTAGCTAAAATTATGTTTCCAACCGCTGTTTTCTTTGAAGGCAACACTCCTATGTTTAATGCGTCTCCTACGGAATCCTTGATTAGCTTAAGTTCTTCATCCCTTACAAGATAGGGTAAAATAATGCCCTTGTTGTTTCCAACTATAAGTATTCCAAGTATTGGAGAATCCATTATTTTGATTTTTAAAATTTCTGTTTTTAAAATTTCTTTTGCAATGCTGATTAACTTTTCAGAAGCATCTAAAGGTGTAAGAGTATGTTTATCATTTGTAAAAATAAAGGCTCCTATGTATATGTTCCCGTTAAAAGAAACTCTATATGTGGGCATTGCTACTATTCTCCTATTAAAAAGACTTTAGCAACATTATCCTCAGTTTTTATAACTCTTACCTTTACTCTTCTAGGAGGCTTCTCTATGCCTCTACTCCAAATGTATTCGTTAAGCTTATTAGATATTATAACCTTCTCTGCCTTAACATGCCTTTTAACAAAACTCTTGATAAACCTAATAGCTCTTGGTGCTCTTTTGGTTCTTTGAAGAAAGTAAACTCTCTTTAAAGGTATAACGTACTCTCTTTCTAAGATAATGCTCTTTTTCTCGGACACTTAACACACCTCTATACTTTCAGTTTAACCCTTCTCCAATGCCTCATTTTGGGGTGTCTTCTAAATTTTCCTCCGGTTCTACCTATAACCCACAATGGTACAGGAGAGCTAGACTTTAATGCTCTAGCTAACCTCAGTTTTCTAGCTAAATGTATGAAACGTGTCATAATTGAAAACCTCACTTTTCTTTAATTCTTATCTTAAATTCTCTCCGTGTTCGAGCATGTATTTCTGCAAGTATAGCTTTCAATGTTTCATCATCTATAGGGGTTCTTATCCTCCCTGCTTGAGCCAAGGCTATTAATTGGTCTTCAACATAAGTGGCAATATCAGGTCTTATGAGCTTAACATTATATAGTCTTTCAAGAGCTTTAGGTGTAAGTATTCTTCTTAAAATAGCTTGTTTTCTTGCTTCAATTTCTCTTTCTAGCCTTCTCCTTCTTTCCTCCTCTAACAATCTTCTTTGCATTTCAAGCAATTTTCTCCTTTTAATTTCTTCTAATTCTTCTTCGCTTACATCTCCGTAACTCATAATTATCGCCCAAATGTTTTCTTAGATACTTGTTAAGTTTACTCTATTTAAGATACTTTTCTAGTTCCTTATTTTCTTTAGCCAGTTCTCTCATAACTTTGTTAGCCAGTTTGTCAAGAAGAGATCTGCCTTTGGGAGATAAAGTTCTGCCTTTCTTAGGTACTTTGATTACAAGCCCTGCTTTTTCAAGTTGCTGCAAAGCTTTCCTTATAATGCTTCCAGATCCTTTAACAAAGTGTTCAGGAGATACTCCATAGTTTTTACTGCCACCATAAGCTACTCTTAAGCTTTCTACTCCGATAGGTTCCCCACTAACATATAGTTTTCTAAGTATTGAGGCACATCTATAATACCACCAGTCCGGACTGTCAGGCACCCTTTCCTTATGGGAGCCTGTTTTCACATAAGGGGCCCAATGTGGAGGTTTTATTTGAGGTATTTTTTCTTTCAAATATTTGGCTAGCTCAGATATTAGTTTGTCAGCAGGTACTTGGGTTGCTGATACCATTATGTTCACCACTTTGTTGCTATATGCTTATTCACGTATTAGTTTTAAGTTTTTTCTTTAAGTTTTTCCTGCGTTTTCTGTACACTATAAAGGTTTTACCTCTAACTTCAACCAGCATGGCGTTTAATTTTTTAGCGGCTTCTTGGGCTATTTGAAATCTATCCTTTTTCTCGATAGCGAAGGCTGATCGTAGAACCTTAACTTTAACTATTTCTTGTTCTTCAAGTCTTCTATCGATTTCCCTTAGTATGTTCTCAGAAAGTCCAGCTTTTCCTATTCTAATCTCTGCTTTTCTTTGCTGCCAGTACTTTTTAAGTTCCTTTATTTTTCTCATATCCGTTTAACCTTAATGTAGTATCTTTTAATCCAACCGCAGAGCATGCACTTAGCTGTTATATGGGATCCTCTACCTTCTCCTTTAAGCCTAATACTTAAAGTTATTCCCGGTATTAATACCACGCCACAATTTAAACATATACTTCTTTTTATTAGCCGTGGTATCTTTATGTTGCCTTTTTCAGCTATTTTCATTATTAACTCCGTATATCTTCTTGCTCTTTCATACCTTCCTTTCCTTGTTTCTTCTGCAGCTAAATTGAAAAGCCATCTTATACGCTGTCTTGCTAAGTCTTTTACTATTCCCTTTTTAGACATGGTTTTCGGTTCCACACTAACATTATAAGTTTAGTTATTCTTAACATTTTTATGCAAATACCGGGGGGTGTCATTTATCTCTAGAAGAAAATACACTTTAATATTAGCAGAGTCAAGTCTTGAGCTTATACCTAAAGAACTCTGGAATGATCCTTCAGTAATTAAGAATGCTAAGCGGAGAAGAAAGAAGCCCGCAGAAATGCTATTGGATAAATCTTTACATTATCATGCAATGAAAAATATAGCTGGGAGAGAGAAAAGAGGAAGACCTGATATAGTTCATGTTTCTCTATTACTTGCTCTAAATTCTCCCCTCAACCAAGAAGGTATGCTAAACATTTATGTTCATACTTTAGAAAACTATGTAATAACAGTTAATCCTGAAGTTAGAATACCTAAGAACTATAATAGATTTGTCGGTTTAATGGAGCAGCTCTTAAAACACGGTAAGGTACCGCCAAGATCTGAAAAACCACTATTATATGTTAAGACAATGAGTTTAAAAGATCTTATAAGCAAAATTAACCCTAGAAAAGTAATATTGCTTTCTGAAAAAGGTGAAAAAATACGCTTAACCGATGTGCCTAAAATAATTCGAAAAGGAGACGTGTTTATTATTGGAGGCTTTCCGCATGGAGATTTTGAAAAAGAAACATACGAGCTCTGCGATGAAATTTACTCTATGTATACTAAAAGTTTAGAAACATGGACTATTCTATCACATATCCTAACAGTTTTAGAAATTAGTAATAATCTCATATAGGTATTAAAAAGTGTAATAAATATGAAAGAAAACATGGAAAAACATCGGCTGAAAAAGCAGCACTTAGCAGTAATTATAGTTTTTACTATAGGAACTGTCATAAGATTGTTTTTCACGCCTTTTTCCACAGGCTCAGATATACCGCAGTTTTTAAACTTTGCAAACACTATGGCAAGGCATGGCTTCTGTTTTTACATGTATGCTACAGGAGAGCAATGGGTTGAAGAGCAATGGTCTTATCCTTGGCCTTACGTCTATTCTCCTTTTTGGGTTACATTACTGTACATACTTAAGTTGATAGCTAATGGAACAGTGAAAACAAGCTATACAAATAGCTTACATATAGTTAAGGTTTCTACAAGTTGGATTATAGCTGTAAAATCTGTCTTAGTCATTAGTGACGTTATAGTAGCACTGATAATATATAAGCTGTCCCAAAGAATATCCTATACTGCTTTATACTATCTGAACCCCGTAACAATCTATAACTCGTCGATATACGGTATGTTTGATAATGTAGCGCTAATGTTGCTCTTGATTTCGCTGTACTATTTTAGGAAAAGAAAACAGCTGTCCATGATGTTTTCAGGCTTAGCCGTAACTTTAAAACAGACAATACTGCTTGCTTCACTACCTTTACTTTTGAAAACATGGATTTTAACTAAGGGATCGAAGACTAAGCTTATCAAGTATGCTTCGCTGTTTCTATTACCGTTTGTTGTAATTACAGGACCTTTCTTACTGTTTTGCCCTGAAAGCTGGACTAATATAGTGAAATGCTTAACCATGCCAGCTACTATTTATTATACAGAACCTATTTGCTATAGTTTTAATGGTGTTTCAAGTCTTGCAACTTATATTCACAAAGTTTTTGGCGTTGAAACAATGTATGTTTTGAAAATTCTGTTCATGGTTTTTGCTGCGGCAAGCATTGTTATGCTTTATCGTTCGGCTTTTCTTTTAAAGAGAAATGTGGAAACATGGGTTTTATGTTATTGCTTATACCTTGTATTCCCAACATTTTATTGGAGAGTTAACTATCAATACTTCGTACCAGTAGTTGGTCTTGGATGCTTAGCCTTGGGTAAGGTTAAAGTGGGGATTTTAAGAACATTGATACTAGTAACGATTATTTATCCCTCACTATGGTTTTTCATGTTCCCTGCAACCTTCTGGTTTCATGCACACATGTTTGAACCTAACATCATACTTATAAGATGGTTAAGTAAAATTTCCTTAAACATATATTGTGACCATATACTTTACATTATTTACTCTTTAGGACTAACGGTGATCTACTTTTTAACCCTAGTATTGATTATGGTTAAAACTAAAGAATTAAAGATAGCCTAGTCTTCTTAGTCTCTCTAATATTCTCTTCTTATCTTCTTCTGTAAAAGGCTCCCTATATCTTGCCTCTTCATGAGCTGAAACTACTTCTCTTAAAACATATGTTACATATTGTGAAACACTTGTAAACCCCGTGTTTTCTATCAGATTCTTTATTCTATTGTAAAGAGTTATTGGTATGGATACTGTTGTATATTTTCTCCGACTTTTCATAGTTTAAACCCTGCCCAAACAATGTTGGAATCGATTTAGCATTATAGTTATAGAAATTAAGTACATAAAATTTTTGTCATGATATATTTGAAATAGTACAGGAGAAAATACTTATATAGGGATTATTCTTGGAAGCTGTGAAAAAATTAGGTAAGAAGACCATGTATATTAGAGGGTCCCCTTCAACTCTAATATATTTAGATGAAAAAGTATACGTTGTAGACCCCGGCTTAGGCAGTAAAAGAGCAAAGAAGATAAGGTCGATAATAAGGAAGCTAAATAAAAACTATGTCATCTGCATATTAACGCACTATCATGCAGACCATATTGCTATATCTGAAAAAATAAAACCCAGAGAAATATGGGTTTCTGAAAAAGATGCACCATACGTAGAAGATAGTGTTTTAAGGAACTATATGACTTATGGCTATGCGTTTAAAAGCGCAGATTACTTACTTTATAATGCTCCCGATATTAGAGTAGATTGTAAATTAAAAGTGCCGTATAGAATTAATGGTCTAGATATCATTCCTTTACCTGGACATACCTTAGGACATGTAGGCGTATTAACTGACGATAGTGTAGCGTACTTAGCAGATTCGTTTTTCGGAGAAAGAGTATTGAGCAATGTTGGCATACCCTACTATTTTAACCCATTTCTAGCTCTTCAGACCTTAGACTACATAGAAGAAAACATAGCCGTAGACTATGAAACAATAATTATTTCCCATGGGCCAGTTTTAAGTAAAGACGAATGTAAAGAGGTTATTAGTAAAAACCGTGAAAGAATAGTAAAAATAGTAAACATGGTACTTGAGGAACTAAGTAAATCTCCTAAAAACACTATGGAGCTAGCGTTAAAGATACTTAATAGGTTAAGTGTTGAAGCAAACCATACCTTACTAATGCTATCTAATGTGTTTCTCAAATCCCTGCTTTCTAAGCTTGAAGAACAGGGTGAGGTAAAACTCTTAGCAACTGAAAGGGGTTTAGTATGGAAGAAAACGTAATGAAGAAGCTAGCACTAACGGTTATGCTTCTTTTACTTATTTCCTCTATAGCAGCTATTGCTTCACTAGCTAGTACCAGGTTTTGTGCAAAATATTCTGTTGTAAGATACATGGTGAAACAGGTTTACATAATAGAATACCATGGTGATAAGAAATTCAATACTTCAAAGCTTATGTTAAACTTGTTTTCCATACCTCTAAATTTTACTCAAAAAATCTCATATGAAGCATATGTTAATGGGACCAAGGTTAAGGTAGATGAAGTAAATATTAATGATACGTTATATGCTAAAGTACCTCCAATAATCTTAGATGAACAGTCTAATGTTAACCACACCTTAGTATTTATCATAGATGTTATAAACGCTGAAAGCAGATACCCAGACTATGGAACCATAGCACGGTATATTAATGAAACCGTAAGCCTTACCGAAAGCACGAGACTATGGAACTTTTCGCACCCGATAATAAGTAGCGTTATTAAAGAGGAAAAGTTTAGAAGTCTGAAGGGCATTGTTGAATGGTTTCAGTATTTGAGAAAGAAAGGGCTTTTGAAATATAAAACTCACATGCCACCGCTTTATCCATGGGAGGTTTTGAAAAAAGGTGAGGGTGATTGTGATGAGCAAGCAAACTTGTTTATCACTATAGCTAGAGGTATGAATATACCTGCGTTTTTACAGTATGGTATTGTTTATATCGAGAACTATACTTATAGTTTAACAGTGAATGATGTTTATGAATATGTCTTAGTTAATACCGGTTGGCATGGATGGGTTGTAGCGTACGATGAAGACATAGATGCCTGGATACCTATAGATATGACACTTCACATAAAATCAGAGAGCCTACCAGAATACGCTGGTGGTGCTGTTATGTTAAATAGAACAATAATTTGGGGTAACATTGTCATGGGAGATTATATTGGAGAGTTTAATAAGTTTATCAAAGAACTTAAGGAATATAATGTAACTGTAAAAGAATATGATGAAAC
Source organism: Thermoproteota archaeon (assembly GCA_029258915.1). Taxonomy (GTDB): domain Archaea; phylum Thermoproteota; class Thermoprotei_A; order EX4484-217-1; family EX4484-217-1; genus EX4484-217-1. The sequence continues at coordinate 35,833 of JAPDJU010000008.1, read as the reverse complement.
ACGTAAACTTGGTTCTTGGCATTATAGTGAACATGTTTGCTTAAGCGACTTTGTACCTACCTTTTTATGTTTACAGGTTATTTCAATATCTTACATATGGTATATGGGTAGGAAAAGGGAGTTATTATAGTTAAATCAGCTTCTATACCTAATCATAGCTTAGCTCATATTATCCGCTGTTCATCACTTTTACCTTCTCCTTCCCGGCACACTGCCTTCGCTACAATGGTTCTTCATCCCCTTTCAGGTAAGCCCGCCCATCGTCAGGCAGTGTGCTTTCGAGGAGACTAATAGTGGTGCGGGGGGTGGGATTTGAACCCACGCAGGCCTACGCCATCGGGGCCTGAGCCCGACCCCTTTGTCCTAGCTCGGGCACCCCCGCACCAGGTTCTCAACTTCTCAATAATGTTAAGCTGCGTTATAAGCTTGGTTGTTCGTAGGATTCTATTTTCTTAAGTGCTTAGTCCCGCTGAAGTAGCGAAGGTTAATAGTTGCTACCGCTATATTATGCTTAGGAGCAACTGCTAAGATTAAAATAAACCAAATACTTCGAATACATAGTTTAAGAAGACATGGTTGGAGGAGGTAAGGGGTATGATTAAAGACCTATTTAGTCCAAGGAGTGTAGCCATTATTGGTGCTTCCAGGAACCCTGCCAAAGTAGGCTATACAATACTTAGAAATACAGTAAAAAGCGGCTACAAAGGAAAAATTTACCCTATAAACCCTAAGGCCAAGGAAATCCTTGGAATTAAGTGCTATAAATCTATACTTAATGTTCCTGGCGAAGTAGATTTGGCCGTAATAGCCGTTCCCGCACCTGCTGTTTTAAACGTTGCTAAAGAATGCGGCGAAAAAGGTGTAAAACATCTCGTGGTTATATCGGCAGGTTTCAAGGAAATAGGTGGTGAAGGTGTTGATAGGGAAAGGAAGCTTATCAGTATTGGAAAAAAATACGGTATGAGAATTTTAGGTCCAAACTGCCTTGGCTTTATAGATACTTACACTCCTTTAAACGTTACTTTTGCAGCTGTAATGCCTAGAAAAGGTAAGATAGCTTTTATTTCTCAAAGCGGAGCTTTAATAACTGCTATTTTAGACTGGTCTATTAGAAGAAGCATAGGTTTTTCAAAGATAATTAGTTTAGGAAATAAGGCTGATTTAGATGAAACAGATTTTATACGGGCATTAGGTCGGGATGAAAATACTAACGTTATTTTACTCTACATAGAATCTATCGAAAATGGTTTTAAATTCATTGAAGTTTCCCGTAAGGTTTCTGCGGAAAAACCCATAATCGTTGTAAAGGGCGGTATAACTGAAGCTGGAGCTAAGGCTGCAATGAGCCATACAGGAGCTATGGCTGGAAGCTTCACATCGTACAGTGCTGCTTTTAAAAAATCAGGTATCTTACTAGCAAGCACTTTAGATGAATTATTTGACTACGCATTGGCTTTCAGCAATCAACCAATACCGGCAAGTAATAATATTGCAATAGTCACTAATGCAGGAGGCCCTGGAATAATAACAGCCGACTTAAGTGTAAAACATGGACTAAGGCTATCAAGCTTTAACATTAATACCATTAACAAGCTAAGATCGAACCTTCCCCCTGCTGCAGCTATATATAACCCTGTTGATGTTTTAGGTGATGCTAAAGCAGACCGATACGAATTTGCAATAAAAACTGTGCTCAGTGACGAAAATGTCAGCGGGTTAATAGTTATTCTGACACCCCAAGCTATGACGGAGCCTCTTGAAACGGCTAAGGCTATATTAAGGGCACATAGCATGTATCCTAATAAGCCAATTATCGCTGCCTTCATTGGAGGCGAAACTGCAGAAGAAGCTGCTAAGCTTCTCATAGAAAATAGTGTTCCATGTTTTGATCTGCCTGAAAGAGCCGTTATCGCTATGAAGGGTCTGTGCATGTACAGGAAATACTTAGACTTACTTGAGAAAGTACCGGAGAGAACCGTTAGATTCTATGACGTTGACTTAACAAGAGCTAGGAGAATTATTGAAAAGGTCAGAGAGGAAGGAAGGAAAGTTCTTCTAGAAGTTGAGGCAAAGGAGCTTATAAGAGCTTACGGGATTCCTACTCCATTAACTGTCCTTGTTAGAACAGAGGACGAGGCAGTTGAAGCAGCCAATAAGATAGGATACCCTGTAGTTTTGAAAGTGTCCTCCCCGCAAATATTGCATAAAACAGACATAGGAGGCGTAGTTCTCAACATAAACTCCGATGGAGAAGTCCGTGAGGCTTTTAGAACGATACTAAATAGAGCACGCAAATACGTACCCAGAGCAGTACTTTACGGTATTACCGTGCAAAAAATGGTACCTAGAGGCAGAGAAGTCATTATCGGTGTATCTAAGGATCCAACATTTGGCTATTTGATAATGTTTGGATCTGGAGGAATTTATGCAAACTTATTTAGAGACGTCTCTTTCAGATTAGCACCAGTGACTCTTGGAGAAGTTAAAGAAATGCTTAGAGAAACAAAGGCTTATGCTATACTTAAAGGCATTAGAGGTGAACCTCCTGCAGATATTTCCTCAGTAATTAATATTATACTTCGGGTAAACCAGCTTATACAAAATATACCCGAAATAGTGGAAATGGATATTAATCCTCTTTTCGTATATGAGGAAGGAGAGGGATGTTTGGCTTTGGACGTAAAAACAGTTATTTCTTAAAGGTGAAGTGATTTGGTTAAATCAATATACATAACTGGAATTGGTTGCTGCGGGAAAACAGTAATTGCTTATGGACTATTAAGGAAATTTAAGAACAATGGATTAAGAGTTTCATACTTTAAGCCTGTCTCTATTGCTAGAAGAAGATTACCCTCAGGGAAATTCATTGATACTGACGTCTTAGCTATAAAAAAATCATTAAACCTAAAGGAATCTGTAGAAACTATTTCGCCAGTTGTTCTATCTGAGAGATATCTTGAATTAGAAAGTAAAGCTGAACAAATTAAGATGAAAATAGAGCAAAGTTTCCAGCAAATAAGCAATGGCAGTGATGTAGTGATTATTGAAAGTTATACGTATCCTGAAGTTCTTTCTACTATTGGATGTAGTGTACCGGAATTAGCTAGAAAATTTAATTCTAAAGTTATTTTCGTAGTTAACTGTAAAACTGAAGACCCTATAGACATGTTGGTTGATAGAGTATCCTTGTACAAGTGTTTTTTAGAGAAATTTGGTGTACAACTTCATGGAGTAATATTGAACGCTATACCGTTACCATACATTGAAAGGGTTAAAGGGTTCCTTGCTCCTTCTATTAAAGAGCTAGGTGTTAAAATTCTTGGGTTAGTGAGAGAGAAACCTAAACTTATAGCTCCGACTGTTAGAGATATTGCTGAGGCTTTGGGCGCTGAAGTATTGGAGGGAGAGGAATATCTTGACAGCTTTGTTGAAGATATTTTAATTGGAGCTATGAGCCCCGAAGCAGCTATAAGGTGGTTTAGAAGAGCAACCAATGCAGCTATAGTAACGGGAGGCGATAGAACAGACTTAATAATACAGGCTATAGAGACTAAGCCTAGTGTTGTTATATTAACCGGTAGCTTGTATCCTGCAATAGGAGTACTGATAAGGGCTAAGGAAGCTAAGGTCCCAATCCTACTGGTTCCTTATGATACGTATACTACTGTTGAAAAACTTAGGGAAGTTCAAAGAATTATAACACCGGAATCTCTGAAGTTAAGAGAAAAAGAGATAGTTGATGTTATAGAGAAAGATATTGCATGGAAGGAAATATTAGATGAAATAATTGAAAGTTAAACAATATAGGAAAGCGCTTATACGAGCGTATAACATGTGAGAATTTGTTTTGTGGTGGACCGGCCGGGATTTGAACCCGGGACCTCTCGGGTGCGAACCGAGTGCTCTACCAGGCTGAGCTACCGGCCCATTTTGTGGAAGTATTTTTCTGTGAAAAATAACTTCTATAGGTAGCAAATATATTTTTAACAACCTAGTTTAAAGTAGAGTAGTGTTTTTAAGAAAAACTTTAAATTACATATTTTGGAAACTAAGGTGAACTAATAGGGGCCCGTAGCTCAGCACGGTTAGAGCGCCCGATGTCCGCGGGGAAAAGACTTAAATAACTTAGGGGCTAAGCTAGCATTAGCTCCGCGGATAGGCGAAGCTGATAAGCATGTTTCCGGTTTAGAAACCGGGAGGTCGGGGGTTCGAATCCCCCCGGGCCCACCATTAAACTAATGCTGCATGCCTCGTTTTACACGGCGGATTGAGAGTAACTCTTAAAATATACAGTATCCATTAAGAATAATGCTAGAAAACCCCGCGGTCTTCCCGGCGGCGGCTGGGACGCGACTGGGGCGTTAGCCCCTGTGTGAGCGCTCCGCCTCCGATCGCGGGGATAATAAATACTTCACTGTGGAGGCCTGAACACCTCGGGGGAACTACCTCCGAGAAGTTCAGGCCTGACATAGGCCTCAGCTCTCTCTTGGATCTGCACATTTCCACCCTACTACTCCGCCCCCGTCAAGGCCTTTTTGCGGCCGAACTCCGGTTGATCCTGCCGGACCCGACCGCTATCGGGGTGGGACTAAGCCATGGGAGTCGCGCGCCCCGGGGTATGGCGGGGCGCGGCGGACGGCTCAGTAACACGTGGCCAACCTACCCTCGGGACGGGGATAACCCCTGGGAAACTGGGGCTAATCCCCGATAGGGGAGGAGGCCTGGAATGGTTTCTCCCTAAAAAGGGTGTAGCGCCATCCCCGCTGCACCCGCCCGAGGATGGGGCTGCGGCCCATCAGGTAGTTGGCGGGGTAATGGCCCGCCAAGCCGATAACGGGTGGGGGCCGTGAAAGCGGGAGCCCCGAGATGGGCACTGAGACAAGGGCCCAGGCCCTATGGGGCGCACCAGGCGCGAAACCTCCGCAATGCGGGAAACCGTGACGGGGTCACCCCGAGTGCCTCCCGATAAGGGAGGCTTTTCCCCGCTGTAAAAAGGCGGGGGAATAAGCGGGGGGCAAGTCTGGTGTCAGCCGCCGCGGTAATACCAGCCCCGCGAGTGGTCGGGACGTTTATTGGGCCTAAAGCGCCCGTAGCCGGCCCAGCAAGTCCCCGCGTAAAGCCCCGGGCTTAACCCGGGGAACTGCGGGGATACTGCTGGGCTAGGGGGCGGGAGAGGCCGAGGGTACTCCCGGGGTAGGGGCGAAATCCTGTAATCCCGGGAGGACCGCCAGTGGCGAAGGCGCTCGGCTGGAACGCGCCCGACGGTGAGGGGCGAAAGCCGGGGGAGCAAACCGGATTAGATACCCGGGTAGTCCCGGCTGTAAACGATGCGGGCTAGGTGTTGGACGGGCCTTGAGCCCGTCCAGTGCCGCAGGGAAGCCGTTAAGCCCGCCGCCTGGGGAGTACGGCCGCAAGGCTGAAAGGCCAGCGGGTCGGGCAATTTTAAAGCTTATCTTAAATATTAATGGGTGGAGCATGTGACATACGAAAAAGCATTATATTATCTAATAGGTGCTCTAAGAGACGGTTCAGTATACAAGTACGAGGAAACGAGGAACTATTATATTATCTGGTATTCCAGCAATAAAGCATATCTAAAAAGAGTGATCTGCCGAAAGCTACACAAGCTTGGCATATCCAAATGTAATCCGTATATGTACAAGCCGAGGCAATACAGGGTAAGAATAAGCTCTAAGAAACTCTATGAAATCATAGTGAGCGAATTCGGTCATCCACTAGGAAAAGGTTCAAAGAAGCGACTACCATGGCCAACACCAGAGCCCATTAAGAACGCACCAATAGATCTACAGTTGGAATATATAAGAGGGTTCGTTGACGCGGAGGGTAGCATTATAAGGTCGAATAAGGGCATCCAAATAGATATGTCTCAGGGAATCAGAGAACCATTAGAATTCATAAAGAAAACTCTTGAATACCTAGGAATAAAGTCCTCAGGAATATATCTCGGTAATGACAATGTATGGAGGCTAAGGATGTCGTCAAAGGAAGCTCTAATCAGATTCGCCGAAATCATAGGTTTTAGGCACCCATGTAAGCTTCGTAGGTTAAAACAATTACTCCTTCAATAGATTCGCCCGGCCCTGGCCCGGCAGACTTAAAGGAATTGACGGGGGAGCACCACAAGGGGTGGAGCCTGCGGTTTAATTGGAGTCAACGCCGGGAACCTTACCGGGGGCGACAGCAGGATGACGGCCAGGCTAAAGGCCTTGCCCGACGCGCTGAGAGGAGGTGCATGGCCGTCGCCAGCTCGTGCCGTGAGGTGTCCGGTTAAGTCCGGCAACGAGCGAGACCCCCGCCCCCAGTTGCTACCCGATCCTACGGGATCGGGGCACACTGGGGGGACTGCCGCCGTGTAAGGCGGAGGAAGGAGGGGGCCACGGCAGGTCAGCATGCCCCGAAACCCCCGGGCTACACGCGGGCTACAATGGCGGGGACAGCGGGAGCCGACCCCGAAAGGGGAAGGCAATCCCTTAAACCCCGCCTCAGTTGGGATCGAGGGCTGCAACTCGCCCTCGTGAACGCGGAATCCCTAGTAACCGCGCGTCATCATCGCGCGGTGAATACGTCCCTGCTCCTTGTACACACCGCCCGTCGCTCCACCCGAGCGGGGGTTAGGTGAGGCCTAGCTCCGATAAGGGGTTAGGTCGAACCTGACCTCCGCGAGGGGGGAGAAGTCGTAACAAGGTAGCCGTAGGGGAACCTGCGGCTGGATCACCTCCTGTCAGGTGGAGTAGTAGGGTGGAAAGCAGAAGTTCCAAGAGAGAGCTGAGGCCATTAACCTTACGGTTATATGTTTTGGATGCAACCCAAGAGCCCATGGGCTCTTGGGTGAAGGGCGCTAGTGGCGCTTACGCCACAATGGGCGCCGCGTATAGGCTTAAACGCCTACTAGGTTTAGGCTCGGCAGTATGCCGGGCTATGGCACGAAGCCGTCCGGTGGATGGCTCGGCTCGGGCGCCGACGAAGGGCGCGGCAAGCGGCGATATGCCCGGGGTAGGCGCATGCAGCCGTTGAACCCGGGATCCCCGAATGGGACTTCCCGCTACGGGCGAATAGTCCGTAGCGTTCGGGAAACCCGTAGAAAATATTCTCTACGGGGAGTACCGAACGGGAACCCCCCGAACGGAAACATCTTAGTAGGGGGAGGAAAAGAAACCAATAAGGGATCCCCTGAGTAGGGGCGACCGAAAGGGGGAGAGCCCAAACCAAATCCCTACGGGATAACTGTAGGGAGATGTAGGGTTAAAGGGGCCCGGCCGCCGCCTACCCAGGGTAGCCGAACTCCGGTGGAAGTCCGGGGCCGTAGAGGGTGACAGCCCCGTAGGTTAAACCCTGGGGGCGAAGGGCCGGTGTCCCAGAGTACCACGGCTTGGTTTTGCCGTGGGAAGTTGGGGGTCACCGACCTCCAAGGCTAAATACGTCCCGAGACCGATAGCGCACTAGTACCGTGAGGGAAAGCTGAAAAGCACCCCGAGAGGGGGGTGAAAAGAGCCTGAAACCGGACGGCGATATACGGTGCGGCTCTTAAGGAGTGAAACCCTCTGAAGGAAACCCGGGCAACCGGGAAGTACGAAGAGGGTGGACCGGAGTCGCACCGTCCGTCTTGAAACACGGGCCGGGGAGTTCACGGCCGTGGCAAGCCTAAGGGGTTCACCCCCGAAGGCGTAGGGAAACCGACATGCCCGCAGCCGAGGGTTTAATCCTCGGCAAGGGGCGGGGTCCTAACAGGGCCCGGAGTCACGGCCGTGAGACCAGAAACCGGGCGATCTAGGCCGGGGCAGGGTGAAGCCGGGCGAAAGCCCGGTGGAGGCCCGAAAGGGTTCTGACGTGCAATTCGTTCCCATGACCTCGGTCTAGGGGCAAAAGACCAATCTAGCCCGGTGATAGCTGGTTCCCTCCGAAGTGCCTCGTAGGGCAGCCCCGCCGGAGGTAGGCTACGGGGTAGAGTTACTGATTGGGAGAGTGAGGGGCGGATAGCCTCCGCCTCCCTATCAAACTCCGAACCCGTAGCCGCCGTAGAAGGCGGGAGTGGGGTTTCCCGGGGTAAGCCCGGGAGCCGAAAGGGGAACAACCCAGACCGGGGTTAAGGCCCCTAAGTGCCGGCTAAGTGCCAAGCCAAAGGGTGTCCTCGGCCTTAGACAGCGGGGAGGTGGGCCTAACAGCAGCCACCCTTTAAAGAGTGCGTAACAGCTCACCCGCCGAGGCCGAGGGCCCCGAAGATTGGTCGGGGCTTAAGCCGGCCGCCGAGACCCCGGGGCACCACCGTTATGCGGTGGTGATCCGGTAGGAGGGCGTCGGGCCGGGTTAGAAGCGGGGCCGTGAGGTCCCGTGGACCCGGTCCGAGCGTGGATCCCGGCGGCAGTAACAGCGAAGAGGGGTGGAAATCCCCTCCGCCAGAAAGGACCAGGGTTCCTCGGCAATGGTCGTCAGCCGAGGGTTAGCCGGCCCTAACCGGGGCCGTAACCCGGACCCCGGGAAAGGGAAACGGGTTAATATTCCCGTGCCGCGGGGGTACGTTCGCGGCAACGCAAGCCCGGTCTCCGACGTCTCAGGGTAGGCCGAGTCGGCCGTAGGGGTTTTGCCCTGCGACCGATCTAACTACCCGAAGGCCGGGGAGTGCCGTAATGGCGAGAACCGGCTGAAGGGGGGAATGGCCGCCCGTTAGGGCGGTTCGGCCGATCCCTGGGGCCCATGAAAAGGGGACCGGGAAGGATCCCCCGCGCCCGTACCGAGAACCGACACAGGTGCTCCTGGGTGAGAAGCCCAAGGCGTCTCGGGTCCACCCCGGGCCAGGGAACTCGGCAAATTAGCCCCGTAACTTCGGGAGAAGGGGTGCCTGCGGTTTTGGGGGTGAAACCCTGGAACCGCAGGTCGCAGTGCCTAGGGGGGCCTGACTGTTTAATAAAAACATAGGTCCCCGCTAGCCCGAAAGGGTGAGTACGGGGGCTGAATCCTGGCCACTGGCGGTCCGTGAAACCGGGGTTCAACCCGGCGAAGCGCCGCTGAAGGCCGGGAGTAACTCTGACTCTCTTAACGGGAGAGTCCCGCCGCTTGGCATGATAAAACTTATTATCTCTGACTACCAGTAGATAGTCAGGTGGGTACTTGGAGTACATGTTAGTTACCGGTTACATAATAGGGTTCATTGATGCTGAAGGATGCTTTTCAGTAAGCATAAAGGTACAGAAAGACCTTACTTACGGAGTAAGGCTTGACCCAGTATTTAGCATTACACAAGCGAGAAGGGATGTGTTAGAGCTTATTAGAAGAGCTATAGGTGCAGGAAGGATAATAGAGAAGCCTGGTCAAAGACACTTACATGTCTATATAGTAGATAACATGAACGAACTTGTAGAGAAACTAATCCCATTCCTTGACAAGTATCAAAACCTCCTACATGTTAAGAAAGAAGCATATCTAATCTTTAGAAATATAGTCCTCACATTACACAAGGGTTTACACAAGAACGTCTCTAAACTAAAAGAACTTATCTCCAAAACCTATACACTATCTAACCTAAGCTCCAAAGCCCATAGAAGAAGGAGCATTAATGAAGTATTCAAGATAGTAAACTCACACATTGCCAAGCGGCGAGACCTCCCGGGAGAAAGGTAGCCAAATGCCTTGCCGGGTAAGTTCCGGCGCGCATGAATGGATCAACGAGGTCCCCACTGTCCCGGCCCGGGGCCTGGTGAACACACGGAGCCGGTGCACAGGCCGGCAACCCCCCGTAGGGAGAGAAGACCCCGTGGAGCTTTACCGCAGCCTGTCGTTGGGATACGGGGGTTAGTGCGTAGCGTAGGCGGGAGGCAGTGAAGCAGCCTCTCCGGGGGCTGTGGAGCCGCCAATGAAACACCGCTCATTAACCTCCGTGTCCCTAACCCGAGGGTGAACCTCGGGGACAGCGGCAGGTGGGCGGTTTGGCTGGGGCGGCACTCCCGCGAAAAGGTAACACGGGAGCCCAAAGGTCGGCTCAGGCGGGTCAGAACTCCGCCGTAGAGTGCAAGGGCAAAAGCCGGCCTGACCGGACCTCTGAACGCAAGGGGTCCGGCCGGGAAACCGTGGCCTAGCGAACGCTCGTGCCCCCATCGGTGGGGGCCGGGCATGACAGAAAAGTTACCCCGGGGATAACAGAGTCGTCGCGGGCGAGAGCTCCCATCGACCCCGCGGTTTGCTACATCGATGTCGGCTCTTCCCATCCTGGGGGTGCAGCAAGGAGGTAGAGAATATACCTCCCTGCAAGCCCCCAAGGGTGGGGCTGCCCGCCCATTAAAGGGGAACGTGAGCTGGGTTTAGACCGTCGTGAGACAGGTCGGACTCTACCCACGGGGGGTGTTGGCCGCCTGAGGGGAAGGTGCCCTCAGTACGAGAGGAACGGGGCATCGCGGCCTCTAGTGTACCGGTTGTCCCACAGGGCACAGCCGGGCAGCCACGCCGTAAGGGGTAACCGCTGAAAGCATCTAAGCGGGAAACCCTCCCCGAAAATAGGCGGCCGTTCCCCCTGAAAAGGGGGACGAGGGCTCCCGTAGAAGACGGGGTTGATGGGGCGGGGGTGTAAGCCCCAAGGGAGCTTAGCTCCCGAGGGGTGAGCCCGCCGCTCCCAATCGCCCGAGGCCGTAGCCCAGGGTGCTGCCGAGCCTAAACCTAGGCGAAATTTAAGCCTATACGCGGCGCCTCGTGAAACACCTGTTTTCTCGAAAATTTTTAAAGCAGAAAACACTTTATCGTTTTGAACATAAAATTAGCTTAGCGAAAATAAGGTGTAGCAGCGATGGCAGAAGTACTTTCAAAACCGAGAACAAGCGTAGAAAAATATAGATTAAAGAAGCTTATAGAGGAACTGGAGAGGAAAACAGGTAGAGGAACAGAACTCATATCATTATATATTCCCCCTGGAAGACCTATAAGCGACGTTATAGCGGCTTTAAGAGAAGAACATGGAACAGCAGCAAACATAAAATCTAAGCAAACAAGAAAAAACGTACAAGACGCTCTTGAAAGCATAATGCAAAGACTAAAATACTTCAAAAAAGCACCCGAAACAGGGCTAATCGTCTTCTGCGGAGCAATACCGAGAGCAGGGCCTGGAACGGAGAAAATAGAATGCTACATGATAGTACCACCTGAACCAGTAAGCTTCTACCTTTACAGGTGCGATAGCAAATTCTACCTAGAACCGTTAAAAGAAATGATTAGAGAAAAAGAAACCTATGGAATAATAGTTATAGATAGAAACGAAGCAACAGTAGCCCTACTTAAAGGTAAAAACATCGAAATAGTTAAAACACTAACATCAGGTATACCTGGAAAACATGAAAAAGGAGGGCAAAGCCAAAGAAGATTCGCAAGAATAATAGAACAGCTTGCCCACGAATTCTACAAAAGAGTAGGCGAACACGCAAACAAAGCATTTCTAGAATTCGGAGAAAACCTTAAAGGAGTAATCATTGGGGGACCCGGGCCAACAAAAGAAGATTTCGCTAAAGGAGACTACTTAGACTACAGACTTAAACGTAAAGTCCTAGGGCTTGTAGACATAGGATACACAGGTGAAGAAGGAGTATTTGAGCTAATGTGGAAAGCACAAGACCTAATAAGCGAGTCAAGATATGCTGAAGAAAGAAGGCTAATGCAGAAATTCCTATACCTCTTAGCTAAAAACCCTGAAATGGTAACTTACGGAATAAACGAAGTACTTCAAGCTTTAAAACATGGTGCAGCAGGTTTAATTCTAATATCTGAAGAAATAGGTAAAGCATACGTTATCGCAAGATGTAAAGCATGTAAGTTGAAAATAGAGAAAATAGTTGATGAAAAGGTTATTGCAAGAGAAGAACCGTTAAAATGTCCCAAATGCGGAGGCATACTAGAAATAGTTGAAGCAAAAACTCTAGTCGACTATATTGCTGAAAAAGCAGAAAAAACAGGCGCTAAAGTTGAAGTATTATCTACAGCAACAGTTGAGGGAAACCAATTACTAAATGTTTTCGGAGGATTAGCTGCAATATTAAGGTTTAAAATGAGTTTAAGATAAACTAGCTTCTGCAACGTTACCTAGTTGGGAACCACAGTAAGGGCAGAACCTCGCATATGAGGGAACACTTCTACCACAGCTTAAACATTTCCTTGGTATAGTAATGGTTGAAGAGAATGTTTTAAAGTACTTTTCTCTTAAATCCTCCTTAACTAGATGCGTGTAAATCTGAGTTATTTTAACATCACTATGGCCTAGAATGTTTTTTAAAGAAATAAGATCCATACCCTTCCTCAAAGCTTCCGTTGCAAAAGTATGTCTTAAAACATGGGGTCTAACTTTAGAATATTCTACACCAGCTCTTTTAGCTAAGCTTTTAAGCCTTTTCCAAAGGCCAACATATGTTAAAGGAATTAGCTTATCATCTTTACTTAAAACCTTAACTGTAATCCATAGTTTAAGTATTTCTCCAAGTTCTTTACTGAAAAACGCTACCCTAAACTCACCGTACTTGCCCTTTCTAACTTTAACTTCTCCTCTTTCAAAATCTATGTCCTTAACCCTTACGTTTAAGGCTTCTTCAGCTCTAAGACCTGTTTCTAAAAGGAATCTGACAATTACTATGTCGAGTAGGTCTCTTGAAGCATTAAGTAGTTTGGAGATTTCATCGCTCGATAAGGCTTGAATTTCTCTTCTACGCGGCATTTTAACAACGCCTATTTTGAAAGGTAGTTTAAGCCATTTTAGAAATCTTCTAACGAAAATACTGTAGTAGTGAAGGGTTGTTTGCCTCATACGCTTACTTTCATAAAGGCTTTTCCCTTTCTTTTCTCTTCTAAAGCCTTTTCGAAGTCTTTCAACCTTCCATTTATTAACATCTATAGGGCTTACATCTTTCAAACGCTTGTCTCCTAGAAACCCTAAGAAATCGTAAATAGCAGCTCTATATGATTTAACAGTTTTTTCACTAGCCCCAGCAGCTGCTAAAACATCTAAAAATATTTCAGCAATTTTAACGTTAGAGTACTCTAAAACATTCTCAGGTGGAGGGTCAAGCTCAAACCTAACCATGATACTACTACCCTACAGTAAACAACTGTTCAATGTTTTTAACTTAAAAGAAATTAGGCGCATCATGTAGGGTAATTGTTTTAAACCCTAGATATCCATATAACTTCCGAGAAATACTTTGAACCCTAAGGTTCTACATAGGGTTTAAGTTAAATTAACTAGAGGAGAGTTAAGTGGAGGTTAACTTAACCATAAATCCTCCTAAAAGATTTGTTGTAAAGATTAGTGGACACATACTTAATCCAGATAATGTAGGGTTAGTAATACGTTATGGAAAGCTTCTAAGAGAGTTTTTGGAGAAAGGGTTAGCTCTCTCAGTAGTAGTTGGTGGTGGTGTTTATGCTAGAAAATATATTGGAGCAGTTAGAGAAATAGGTGTTTCAGAAGCTTTTTGCGACATGTTAGGTATACATGTTACGAGAGCTAATGCATTACTTTTAATTTCAGCAATAGGTTACGATGCCGCTTTCCCCGAGCCGCCTAGAAGTTTAGGGGAATTCTTAAAAGCATATTCTTCAGGGAAAGTAGTTGTTTGCGGAGGTTTCGAACCAGGGCAGTCAACAGCAGCTGTTGCAGCACTTATTGCTGAAGCAATAAACGCCGACATTTTAGCTTTAGCTGCAAGAGTGGATGCAGTATACGATAAAGACCCTAAACTATTTTCTGATGCTAAAAAACTGGATGTAGTCACTATAGGTAAGCTTAAAGAAATACTGGAGAAACAATCTATAAAAGCTGGAAGATATGAGCTACTAGACCCCTTAGCTATAAAGATAATTGAAAGATCAAAAACACCCGTAGTAGTTTTTAACGGTAGAAAAGTAGAGTACTTAGAAAAACTAGTTTACGAAGGAAAAATATTTGGAACACTAATAACAAAGTAAAAACACTTAAACCAAACAGCAGAAACCTCTACTAGGAAAACAAGCGGGGGTGCCCGAGCTAGGACAAAGGGGGCGGACTCAAGACCTCGGCTAAAACCCGGGGTTAGAAATCCGCTGGGCGTAGGCCCATCCGGGGTTCAAATCCCCGCCCCCGCACCATAAAAACATAGTATCAGCTTTTATTCTACATGTTGCTTAAACTATTCTTTAAAAATAATATCTTTAAATCATAATATTAGTTCTCTGTTTTTATGTTTAAAATATTTTAATATAGAAGAATAGAATATTTAACATAAGATACCATGAAATCATATACTTCATAAAGTATAATCACTGATAATACGCTAAATAAAGTACCAAATAGAGTTCCTGTCAGAATAGCTAGTATAAACGCTCTCAACCTGGAATTATACGTTTCTAATAGTCTAGAAACTATTTGAATTTCAATATAATAGTAGGTCATTAGCATAGCTTTGGTAACTTGACTTTTAAGGAATCTTTTGTTAAAAAGTTTTTTGATTAATATATCTTAATTTTTCACTTTATTTTATAAATTCTTATATTCATATTTCTAAAACTATAATTGTTTAATAATATTAAATATTTACATATATTTTGTTTATCAAAACTTAAATTTAAATCTAAAGTTTTCTAATTTTATTAAAGGTTTATCAGGTGTAGAATATACGACTATTTTCTCCTTAAACCAGTCTCTCATAATAAGTTTAGCAGCTTCCTCAATAATTGGTTCTTTTGTTTTCTTATAGATCCATTTTCTTTTCAAAGCTATTTCTTCAAGTATTCTGTATGGTTCCTTAGATTCTACACCATAAACCTCTTCTACTATATTTGGAAACCTTTCTACCAATATTTTCAAAAACTCTACGACAGGTTTAACAGGGTCTTTAAAAGATTCAGGGTCTTTGCCTCTAAGAAAAGCTAAAACATTTTCACCTAGAGGAGGAATAACGCCTGGAGTATCTATAATGTATAGGCTTTTACCTGTACGGTATGTTCTAACATGAGTAGTATACCCTGGAGAACCAGGTATAGGGCTTGTAGGTGCTGAATGTTTTCCTTTAAGAACATTTATTATAGTTGACTTACCAACCTTAGGGTAGCCTACAATAGCAGCTACAATAGGTTTTCTACTCGTAGATTTCCTAATCTTGGATCTTAAAATTCTAGTACCTAAACGTTCTCTAGCACTAATGTAAACAGCAGAATACCCCTGGGTTTCAAAAAACTTTCTCCAAGACTCAGCAACATGCTTAGGTATAAGATCACACTTATTAATAACAATAATAAGGCTCCTACCCAATCTTTCAACCAATTTTTCAACCTTCCTAGACCTCGTAATATCAGGTACCCTAGCATCAACAACTTCAAGAACAGCATCTGCTCTACCAACTACCTGCCTTAACTCCCTCCAAGTAGCATACTTCACTCTAAACACCCTTAACAAGACGCATTTCTCTATCTAACTGCTTCCTAGAAAAACAAGTATAAAAAACGGCTTCTTTTTTAAGAAAACTATTTCCTTCTTTCACTTAAAATCCTTGAAAGAACTATTTTAACAAATCCAACATATTCGCTTAAAAATTTAAGAGCTTCAGTACCGAGCAGTTTTTCACCTGTTCCCTTTTCAACAAAAGCAGCTTTAACACGGCCATCTTTTAAAAGAAGTTTTGCTTCAAAATCTTCAGCTGTAATTTTTAAAAGAAAAGTTCCAATAGTACTTATAGGAAATACTCCTAAAACACTTTTTAAACTAAGGCCTTGAACCTTAACCTTTTTAACATCCATTATCTCAGATTTTAAAAAAAGCGTTGAAGCGAAAAGAGGATCTGCAAGAACCTTACTTGTAGTTTCGAAAGACTCTAAATCGCTACTAACCTGGAAAACATCAGTAATCGGTTTTTGAGTAGACGAAGTTGCAGCTATAGGTTTAGCTAATGAAAGAACTTCTTCAGCAAGATCTTCACCTAAAATCCTTTCTAAAACAGTTCTAAGCTTAGCTAAACCATCGCCGCTTAAAAAGTAAACTTCCCTTATTTGAACACCTGCATCCCTAATTATGGCTAAACATTTTTTACCGAGGATTTTACTAAGCTTCCTAACAACTTCTGTAACATCATATGTTTCGCTCAAACTTACACCTATATTGTGCTTATTTTCCCGAGTTTAGCTAATGTAAGTGAAGGCTTAGCGATGAAAACGTAGGCAACACTAGTCATTATTATTGGGAGAACATCTATAAGCCATATTTCCACGTTTAAAACAGCTACGTAATTGTAGAGAATATTAGCTATAGCATAAATAACTATAGCCAATAACAGCTCACGAACAGCTCCCTGTAAAATACCGTGTTTAAAACTAGCAGTAATTAACGGTATGACAAGTGTTAAAACTATAATATCGAAAACAACGTATGAAGTATAAGCTAAAACGGTAATGGCTTGAACATTTAAAGATTCTAAGATAATCCTAGTAGTAGAGATTATGAAGTATATCCAGAATAAAGCTAAGCCGCCAACAAAAATAACTGAACTATAAACATTAGCTGTTTCAATAGGTTTTTTAAGTAAAACACGTTGCTCACATAGAAAAGTTAGAAGAGAAGCACATAAAGGCAAGAAACTTATGGTAAACAAAACACCGCCAATAATGTAGAATACCATTGAATATTCAAGTAGAGGAAATAGGGAATATATGTAAAGTAATAATAAACCTGAAGCCGCAAGACCCAGAAACAACATTATCCCTACAAACATCTTTCCAAAAACACTGCGGAAACCATAAGGTATTACGGCATGAACCCATAAAATAAACGCTGCAAAAGCCGAAGCAACCATAAAACCCTCAATAACATAATTAGCTAATCCATTAAAACCATAGCTACATAGAGAAACATAGGAAAAAACGAGAACCAAAGGAATAGATACTATAATAGCTATAAACTTTTTTGAACCCATGAAGCAACCTTATACTTATTTTTAACCTGTAGTTCTCTACTTTCTTATATGTGAAAACAGTGATTTAAATATTTAAAAATATCTAAAAACCTTAACACGTAGGAAAGCTGCACCATATTCTAGTCAGAGTTTTAGAATAAGAAAATTCTATAATTTATTAAGGTAAAAATAAATCATTTAAATTTAAACATAACTTTTTCAGCAAATAGTTTTAAAGGTTTAATTTCTAAAGCATTGTAGAAGTACATTATGAATTCTTGAACACCAGCTTTCAAATACTCCTTAATTTTCCCCACTATTTTATCAGGCGTTCCTGAGAGAGAATACTGTAAAAACTCCTCAACTGAAACACCCATAAGTTTTAGTTGGCTTAGAAACTTTCTAAATTCTTCACTAGATTCTGCGATAACCACTGTTGTGGTTAATGTTTTAACTATTTCACTAGAGTCTCTACCAATAACCCTGCAATGCCTATCTAAAATATTTACTTTCCACTTAAACTCGCTTGGTGTTCCGAAGAAATTACATTTATCAGCATGTCTAGCAATAATTCTGGCCATTATTTTAGGTCCAAAACCACCAATGAGAATTGGTGGGTGAGGTTTCTGTAAAGGTTTAGGATAGTTTATAGCTCCTTCAACCTTATAGTATTTTCCATTAAACCACGTTTCCTTATCAGTCCACATACTCTTAATTATTCTAAGTGCTTCATCAAGCATTTCAAGCCTCTGCCTTAGACTTGGAAACGGTATACCGAATCTTCTAAAATCTTCTTCATACCAGCAAGCACCAATACCGAACTCTAACCTACCATTCGAAATAACGTCCAATGTAGAAGCCATTTTAGCTAGAACAGTAGGGTATCGGTAAAGATTACATGTAACAATAGTTCCCAACCTTATCTTTTTAGTTAAGCTTGCAAAAGCAGATAGAGTTGACCAACATTCGAAAACAGGATAATATCTTACCTCAGGATATGTTATAAAATGATCATAAAGCCAAACATGGTTAAAACCAAGACTTTCAGCAGCCTTTAAAACCCCAACCATACGTTCAAAATCCCTACCATCACTGACCAGGTCAAGCCTCCAACCCTGAGGAACAATAACACCAAAACCAACTTCACCCAAACACATCACCCTCTACTATAAACCTTAAATACCCCAATATTTAATAATGCTTATCCGAAGTAAAAAATTTAAAATATAAGGCGAAATGAAAAACATAGGGTGTAAAAAACACATGAGTACCAAGGCTATTTCACCCGTAATAGCCACAGTAATTATCGTATCGGTAGCAATAGCAATAGCAGTAGCAGTAGCATTCTGGATGACAGGCATAACAGGACTATTCACAAGGTATGAAAAACTAGAAATAGTATCAGCATATGCTGTAGTAGATGATGGTCATTTCTACGTAATATTAGATGTAAAGAATACAGGTACAACGTCAACGACTATTGATAATATATTCATTAATGCAAAACCTATGAGTAGCTTTACAGGTGTAGGTGCAGCTACGAGTACCTACAATAACCGATCCCTCCTCAGATTTAGGAACAACATCAGCATCGATAAGTTACTCCTTAGATCCAGGAGATGAAGTATGGATAGGCATAGATCTTGGCTCTGTAACTGATAATCCTAATGATTTTACACATGGTCAAATAATTGAGGTTAAGTTACATACTGCTGCAGGTAACGAATATCCCAGGTCTGTAGAGCTACCGTAAATGAGTTTTAAAGTTTAAATATTTTTTCTTCAATATTTGTTTTGCATTATTAACCCATAATTTTAATAATCTGTTTTGCTGTATAGTATTATCTGAAGTATTACTTTGGTATTACTCTACGGTGTATTTTAATGTTTTCAGGTAAAGCTACGGTATTGACGGTGTTAGGTATTTCTGTTATTATAGCTGCTTCTATTGGTTTATGGTTGTCTACTGCTTCTGGTATGCTTTATAGGTCTCTTAGTGTTGCTGGGATAGATTCTAAGGCTGTTTCATGGATTAGTTCTAGGAGTACGTTTATTGTTTGTGACAATTATAGTGTTTATTTGTGGGATGCTTCTAATTATTGGGAAATTTATTTGACCCTTGTTAATAGGGGTCCCGCTGCTGCCGTTGTTGATGGTATTTATATTAATGGTATTCCATATTATGATTGGGATTGTCTTACAAAGTACCATATTGTTTACGAAGATAATGGTAAGTTATCTATTTTTCCAGGTAAGCTTGTTCTTGAACCCGGTGATAGGGTTGTTTTAAGGATTCTTATTCCTGGTGCTGGTTTTAAAGCTTATAGTGGTCATAGTGGTGTTTTCTATTCTGGTGGCGGTTCTGCTTTTAGACATGGAGATGCTTTAACATTATCCTTTGCTTCTGACGGTTCCACGGTTGCTATTGTCCTTATTTTACCTTAAATAACCCCTACTGGTTGTTTAGGTATAGTTTCTTTAAGAAACCTTACTTTCTCTACTTTAGCTTTTAATGGCTGATATTTATCTCTTCTATCATCTATCATTACTGTTGTTACTATTCTTTGAACACCCATTGCATGTAGGGTGTCATGTATTTTCCTTAAAATTCTACCTAACTCTTCTAAGCTTGGGATTTCAAAACTTGTTTCAGCAGGCCCTATAACAGGCTTGTATCCTGCTTCTTCAATTATTTCTACTGCTTTCGCTACATAATGTGAAATACTTGTTCCTACACCTAAAGGTATTATTGTTATTGATACGTGGAACATGGTTTAAACCTTAACATATTTAATATACTTCTAACCTGTTAGATGTTTTTAGTGTTTCAAGCATGTTAAGGTGCTTACTCTATGGGGAAAGCTGAAATTACTGTTTTTGGTGAAGGTGCTGAAAAAGTTAGAAATTGTGCTACTATACTATATAGTAAATGGGTTCGTAAGGTTAAGGGTAAGCCTAAGCCTGGAGATTTGGTCGAAATATATGATGAAGAAGGCGTTTTTCTGGGCTGTGGCCTTTATGAAACAGTAGGGCCTATTGCTGTTAGAGTTATGTTCAATAAACCTTTCTACGGTAATCGTTATGATGCTTTCCATAAACTTTTCGACAAGGCCCTTAAGAGAAGGAAAGCTATCAAATATTTCGATACGGGCTTTTACAGGCTAATTAATAGTGATGGAGACCATATTTCAGGGCTTATAGTTGACGTATATAATGATATAGTGGTTATTCAGTCTTCAAGTCAAGCCATAGATTTAGCATTAAACGACATAGTTAACGTAATAACTGAAATTTTAGGTAAACACATTAGCATTTATGAGAAAAGCGACCAAAAGAGTAGGAGCAATATAGGATTGGTTTTTAGAAGAAGATTCATAAGAGGAAGTAAAAGTGAAACCATAATTCATGAGGGAAACTCAAGTTTCATAGTTAACATTGTTCATGGCCAGAAAACGGGTTTTTTCCTGGATCAACGAGAAAACAGGTTAGAACTTGAAAAGTTCATAGAACCCAACATTAGAGTTCTTGACCTATTCTCCTATACTGGGGGGTTCGGCATACATGCCGCTAATGCCGGCGCTAAAGAAGTTGTTTTTGTGGAAGAAGATAACAAGGCTATTGAAGTTCTTAAGAGAAATGTTGAATTAAATGGTGTTAGAAACTTTAAAGTACATGCCGATAATGTTTGGAATGCTTTACCTAAGCTTATTGGTAAGGGCGAAAAATTTGATGTAATCATTGCAGACCCTCCGGCTTTCATACCTTCTAAAGAACATTATAGGCGTGGTGTTAAAGCTTACTTTAAACTTTTCAGCTATATTGCTAAACTTGTAAAAGAATACACTTTGGTTTTTCTAAGCAGCTGCAGCTACTTTCTCCATGTAGAGGATTTCTTAAGGCTTATAGATGAAGCGTTTAAAAATCAAGGTGTGAATTATGTGTTTCTAGGTTCTGTTAGAGGACAAGCTAAAGACCATGTGTTCAACGTTATGGCAAGCTATTTAAACTATCTTAAATCCATATTTCTTACAATTGCATAGTCTCATTTTTAAACTAAAAATCGATAATATATTTACGGAGGAATGTTGTAGTTTATAGGAGGCGGTTGTTTTGAAAATTACAAAAACTTTTAGCATCAAAGGAGATGCAGAGAAAATTTTTGATTACCTTGTTGAATACTTTACGTTTAAGCTTAAATTTCCCTATAGAATTAGAAGAGTAATCCCTTATGATATTGAAAACATTTTCATACCGAAAACAATAGTCTTTGAACGTGGAAGTGGAATGGCTTCTTTTACCGGTGCTAGAGTTGAGAAATGTAAAACAACTTTAAGAGTTACCTTAGTTTTAAAACCTGAAGGTGAAGTATTGGTAACATGCGATTATGATGTTAAAACCTATGGTGCCCCTTTAGCTAGCGATATTGCTATACTTGAAAAAGAAGCAGAAGACATGGTAAAATACATTGTCGAGTTAGGTGTTTAAATTAAACATAACAATGCAATAACATGGTTTATGGAGCCGCCGCCGGGATTTGAACCCGGGACCTCCGCCTAACCGGAGCTCAGCCCTTACCAGGGCGGCGCCATGTACCCCTAAACCCCCGTAAGGGAGTTTTAGGGGTTCTACCCGCTAAGCTACGGCGGCACATTCATAAATTCAAAATATGAGATATTTTAATTTCTCGCTTTTATCCCTTCAAAACAGAAATTATTCTAAACTGATAGGTTTATCCCTTCCCATATCATCTCTAACAGTAGGATATTCCGCTTCAATGTAATCATACTCCTTAATAATATTCTCTTCTTTAGCGAGTAAGCTATGCACAGTTAATGCTTTTTTTTCTGTAATGTTTTTAAGCTAATTTTTATAGGATGCATCTTTATTAAATAGTTTACCTTGGTTACATACACCATGTTCGTAACTTTATAAAGGGAGTTCAGATACATTCTCATAAATGGTATAAACACAAATGCGGTTTGAAGCATGGTTAGCAGGTCTCTGGGATGGTGATGGTACTAAGTATATTATTAAAAGAAGACATCGAAAACAAGTAGACTACTTTGTTAAGATTTTAACAACAAGTTTTCTGGAAGTTAAGAGAATAATAGAGTTTTTCGATAAAGTGTTTAAAGGCAACCCTATAACACTAGGGCAGTTTATAAAGAGAACAGGAAGAGATTCTTATTTGAGTCACGTTATGATAATAAGACATTGTTTAACTGGTTCAGTGAAGAACGATTAAATGCGTTAGCCATGAAATATCCTATTGACTATCTCTCCGGTCTTTTCTAGGCTGAGGGAAGTATTGTCATTATGTTTCTTTTAGCTTCTGCTCGGCTATTTTCATGGCTTCTTCAAGTATTTCTTCTGCTTCGCGGCTTGTTGCAACATAGTATTCAATGGTAACTCTAGTAAACTCGCCTAAGTCTAAGAGTGAAGAATAAATTAGCTCTCTTATGCTATTTATTTGGTAAGCTATTTCCGGCTTAACTCTCATAAGATCTTTAATTAGCCTTCTTAAAACATTTAATGCTGGAGCAAGTATTATTAGGGCTTCGCTCATATCTCTTAACGTATTCAGTCTTAGCTTTACTTTTTCCAGTATATTTCTCGTTACAGTTAATTTCTTAATCGTTTTCTGTATTTCTGCTATTTCATTCCTTATCATTCTTACCTCACTATACATGCCTACTTTTTCAAGGTCTTTTGATCTTTGTTTTAACCTAACTATTCTAGCTTTAAGAAAGTGTATGTGTTTATCTATGTTATTTATTAGAGATGCTATTGCAGCTGATGCTATCCTTAATTTTCTAAGTGCTAGTGTCATTCTTTTAGTTTTTAGGTCTTCAAATCTTCTTTTCTTTCTACCAAAAATCCATAATACCATTTTAGCTGACCTCTTTTACTGCTTCACCTCTCACAGTTGATGAAAGTTCTTTTCCAATAGTTTCAGTTACTTTTCTTTGCTCTTCAGGGCTTTTAACAATAATTACCCTTCTTGGGTAAGGTATTTCTACATTGTATTTCTTGAATTTCTCATATATTGTCCATGTTAAATCGCTTTCTATGATGGGTTTAATCCATGGATCATCAATCCATGCTAAAAGCTTCAGGTTTATACTGAAATCTCCAAAACCTGTAATTATCACTTGAGGTGGTGGTTTTCCTAGAACTTTAGGGTGTTCTCGTGCAGCCTCTATCATAGCCTTTATTGCACTATCTAAATTACTTTCATAGCTTATACCTACAGTTACAGATGCTGCTACGAGCTCATCAACCATACTATAGTTTACTATGTTAGAGTTCAGCATGTTAGCGTTTGGTATTGCTATTTTCCTCCCGTCTCTAAGTTTCAAAATTGTATGTGTTAACTTAATATCTTCTACAGCAGCTACTTCTCCATTATACTCTACCATATCCCCTACTTTAACCGCCTGACTGAAGACAAGGATCATGCCTGCAATAGCGTTTCCTAAGCTACTTTGTGCTGCTAAACCGAAGATGATACCTAAAATACCTGCAGCTACTGTTACATTCGTTAATGTAAGTGCAATGTCAGGGTAAAACGTTTTAAAAATACTGTAAACCATGAATATTATTGTTATAGACGTGGTAATTTTAAGAAGAAGTATCATAATAGATGCTAAGCTTGGCTTCTTCTTACCTACTCTATCCTTTATAAACTTTGTAGCAAACTTATTAGCCTTATAAAGAACAATAACTGCTATTGTTAAAGCAGCCACTACACCTACATTAACTAATGCCGCAGCGAAATCCAATGACGATAATCACCACTTACAATACACTCTCGAAAACATAATCCTTCAATTACTTTAAATAAAAGGCTTTACACTAAGTATTACTTTTTCCATCTAAATGCAATACTTTACCATGTAGGGGCTTAATGAAGGTCTAAAGTAGCCTAGTCTTCTATAATATTCTCTAACACCGATACCTGAGATAATAATTATCTTCTTAGCATCATATTTTTCTACAGCTATTTTCTCTGCTTCACGCAATAGTATACGTCCCCAATTTTTATGCTGCCATTCAAATAGTGGTTCTTCGCCTATAGGGACTTGAGGCCCGTAAACGTGAAGTTCTCTTACAATAGCTGTTTTACTGTCAACTTCAGGTCTATGAGCTTTTTCCGACGGTATTCTTAGTCTTAAAAACGCTATAAGAATGTCTTTAACAGTATCTTCTATTGAAAGGAAAATTTCGAATCCTTCGCTTGCTTCATACTCTTCTTTAAGTAGCTTAATATCTTTAATATCAGGCTCTATTCCTTCTTTCCACATTTTAAGACCTACTTCTCTAAATCTAATCTCTCTACAGGGTATTTTCTTTTCAATAACTCTCCTTTCAACAAGTTGTCTTAAGTTTCCTTTCTTAGGCCCAGCTATAATTAGTTGTGATGGAACATCTCTCTGTATTCTCATTATACGGACCCATTTAGGTATATAGCGATACATTTCAGATATTAGCTCAACAGCTTCTTCATCTGTTAATGCACTATATTTTCCCTGCTTCCATAAATTGTAAAGTCCTGTACCTTCAATAACTAGTGTAGGATATATTTTAAGCATGTCAGGTTTAAACCTTGGATCTTCAAAAATGGTTTTTACCATTTCTAAATCTCTGTCTAAATTGCTTCCTGGAAGCCCTGGCATAATATGGTATGCTACTTTAAAGCCTGCATCCTTAAGTATTCTTGTTGCCTCAATAGTTTCCCTTACCCCATGGCCTCTCTTTACGGTTTTTAAAACATCATCATATATTGTCTGAACTCCTAGCTCTACTCTTGTACCTCCCAGTTTAAGCATAAAGTCTACGTGTTTTTCCTTAGCCCAATCAGGTCTTGTTTCAAATGTTATACCTATGCATCTTATTTTTGCATGTTCATTCCTTACTTGGGCTTCTTCTAGGCTAATGTATTTTCTTGGTTTTTTCTTAGGAAACCTATTCATTGCTTCAAGAGCCATAGTTACAAACCATTCCTGATAATCAAGGGGCATTGCTGGAAAAGTTCCGCCCATAACTATTAATTCGACCTTACTTGGTTTATGGCCTATTTCCACATATTGTTGAAGCCTGTTTCTAACCTGATAGTAGGGGTCAAATCTATTATATATTGCTCTCATAAGTGCTGGTTCTTCGCCAATATAGCTTTGAGGAGTATTACACTCGGGCCCTCCAGGACAATATAAACACTTACCATGAGGGCATGGATATGGATGGCTCATTATAGCAACTACTGTTACTCCTGAAAGTGTTCTAACAGGTCTTTTCCTTTTAGCTAAAAATTCTTGAGCTCTTGTTCGATAGCTCATTACTTACACTTACACCCTAAAGCAAAATAGTTTTCAGGTAACAGTTTAGACCTAACTTTTAACCCGCCAAACCCTAAAATTACTAACCCTGTACTTCTAATTAAGGATTTAAGTTCCCAAGGTGTAAACAGGTGATAATATCTAAGGTAAGCTTCTCCCTTATGTTTCCAAGGGATAAAAACGTCACCTAAGCTTTTTCTTTTACCTAGAATTTTAAGAAACATGTTCTTAAGAAGAGCTTTAATGAATCTTTTTTGAAGCAAAGACCAAACGGTTATTAGAACTTTACCCCTCTTTTTCAATACTCTCTTAGCTTCAAGTATTGCATTTAACCTGGCTTTTTTAGAAGGTAAATGGTGTATAGATGCTATGTATGTTAAACTGTCGAAAACGCTATTTCTAAAAGGTAAAAACTCTAAATCGGCTTCTATAAGATCTGTTCTTTCATAAAGCTTTCTTCTTTTCAGCCTTTTTGCAGTAATGAGTAGCATCTGTCTAGAAATGTCAACGCCAATGACTCTAACCCAGGTTGCGTTTTCAAGAACATACTGAATGTTTTGGCCAGGTCCACAACCGATATCTCCTAAAACCGAAGTTTTACTGCTAATGACATTTAAAACTATATTCCACGGTTTTAACCTGGTATAAGCATAACTCTGCGCTATTTTGTCAAAAATCTCTCTTAAATCTCGTTTAACTTTATGCTCTAACATGCTCATCAAGACTAAGGTTTTAAAAGCTTCTCTATTTCAAGAATCACATTATTTGTAGTTATTTTGCTGCTTAACATTGGCTTAGCATACACTACTTTAACTCTTCCATCAGCTAACTTTAGTTTTTCAACGTATGTTTTCTCAAAATGTTTTCTTAAATTTTCAACTATAGGTAGGACTACGATTTTTCTTACACCACACTCTACAAGTTTTTTAATGTCCTCTTTAGTAAGTTTATTTTTAGCAGTAACTACTTCTGCAACACCTTTAAAGTATAAGGAAACCTCATCTAAGATACTATTTATCCTTTTTAACACCTTGCTATCTAATACTAGCAATACTACGGCTACTGGCATTGTCTATTTAAACCTCAAGACATTCCTTAGCTAGTTAGAAATATATTTTTAACCTTTCGAACAAATTAAGAGAAAAGCTGAGGATAAGAAACAAATGAGATACTTAGACTTCGAAATAGTATGGTTTGATTCTCTAGGTGCAAAATCCTCATGCGTTCTTGTCAAAACACCTGACATTAAAATACTCATAGATCCGGGAATAGCTATTATGCATCCGAGTTTTCCAGCACCTAGAGAGTATAAAGTTAAATGGTATGAGGAAGGATATGAGGCAATAGTTAAAGCATCTAAGAAAGCCGATATCATTGTAATAACACATTACCACTATGATCATTTCACAGATTTCGACGGAGAAATTTACGCAAAAAAGAGGATACTAGCTAAAAACCCTAATGAATACATTAACGATTCTCAGAGGAAGAGAGCAGAGGAATTTTTTAAACACCTATACGAGTTCTTCGGAGTAGGTGATTTAAACAGGTACTTAGGTAGTCCCTTACCTAAAGAATATCATAAACCTTTAAGCGAAATACCTATTGCTTTAAGTAAAGATTTTGGAAACTACAGTAAGAGAAGAAAAGAACTAATCGATAAGGGATTAAAATGGTTTAAAGAAAGAGTGAAAAAGTGGAACACATATAATAGAATATTAGAACTTAAACTAGATAACGTAGAAGTCAACTTCGCAGATTTTAAAGAATTCACCTTTAATAGTACTAAAGTTAGATTTTCAAAACCTCTTTTCCACGGCATAGAGTTTTCCAGGCTTGGATGGGTTCTTGGTATAGTTATAGAATATAAAGGCGACAAGATACTTTACTCATCGGATGTTAACGGCCCTATTATAGAAGACTATGCAGAATGGATAATTAAGGAGAATCCAAGAATCCTCATACTTGATGGACCCGCAACATATATGCTCGGATACATGTTAAACATGATAAACTTTAGAAGAACCTTGGCCAATGCTTTAAGAATAATTGAAACAACAAATACAGAGCTTATAATCTATGATCATCATCTCACTAGAGAAGCTAGGTTTAAAGAAAGAACAGAAAAAGTTTGGAGGCTTGGAGAAAAGCTAGGTAAGAAAATAGCTACAGCTGCAGAATTTCTTGGCGAAGTACCTGCTGTTCTACGTTTTAGAAGATAAGTTTTCTTCCAAGTTTTGATAATAGCTAAAACTTAATAGTTACTCTACACAAGTTCTATGTTGAGATCATTATTACTGTGGTGGAGTTCTTATGAGTAAAGTGAAAATAATAAGCTATCTAATTATTTTAGCGCTATTAGTTATTACATTTAGCTCAGTAAACACTGCTGCTCAACTAGAATTTTATGCTGAAATAGTTAAATATCCAACACTAGCGTATCCTGAACCCGTGCTGGTTGGCAGCGAGTTAGAGGTAAGACTAGCATTAAGCCCTGATGCTAACCCGGTAGATTTCTCCTTAAAAATATATAATGAACTTGAAGAATACGAACTAGAATTCGTAAAAGTGAATTTTAATGAGAAATGGAATAGTTGGCAAGCTTTCTTTAAAGTTCCAAGCGAATGTAAAGAAGACCTATACTCTATGAAAATATCGTTTACAGCAGCGGGGAAGACGTATGATATTGAAATGCCTAACAGCGTCTGGATATTACCTGAATGGCCTGATATGATAAAGCTACTCTATGTTGGCGATACAAAAACCCCGGCTGGCGAACCCTATTGGAAAGAGCTTGTAAGAGAAATTAACTTACTTAATCCAACAATGATGATTTTTAATGGAGATGAAGTTGAAAGACCAAGTATGAGATCTGCTTGGACCTTATTCCTTAAACACTGGCTTAAGCTTAGAGTACCATCATATGCTGGTATAGGTAATCATGAATATGACAGTCCTGGTGTTGCCAGAACATGGGAGCGTATAATGGGTTATAGGAACTACACGGTAATTGTCGGTAACTTTCTGTTTTTAATTATGGATACCGGCATGGAAGGATGGATGGAGATGGATCAAATTAAATGGGCTGAAAGAGTATTAGAGGAAAACGCTGATAAGGTTAAAATACTTATTATGCATCACCCGCTCTTTGGCTATAAGATTAAAGATGAAAAAATAGGTGTTGTTGAAGTAAATACTGTTGATGATTTTGATAAACTATTTGATGAAGGATACATTTATGGAAGCTGGTCGGAGCATAAAGAGGAAGCAAGAGAACTTTTCAAAATGATTTTAGAAAATGATGTTAGACTTATTTTAACAGCACATACACATACCGATATAACAAACGTTGTTAAGTACAAGGGCAAAGAATATTACTTCATCACCACAACAGGTGTACCTTACGATGTTAGAGAATACGACCAAAGAAACTTTAGGTTAATAAACATATATGCTAATGGAACAATAGATGTTAGAACCTTGTTTTACAATGGTAAAAGTTGGACTGACTACCCAAATGGTATACCTTTAGACACAGGTGAAGCTATTAAACCCTATAAAATAGGCTACATAGAGTACTACTACGCTCCAGCAAACGATGGCTCTAAACATGCTGTTTCGTTCAAAGCTAAAAACGAATTAGACCATGATTTCTACGATATTTACATATGCTTTAAAGTACCAGCGGATATACCGTTTGAAAATTATAGGATAGTGCCTGAGCCTGAAAAATATGATGTTTTGCATGTTGGAAACTACTATTATGTATTAATTTATGATGTTGATTTACCGGCTAAGTCTGTGGTAAAGTTTACCATAGCTTCTGAGGACGATACTAAACCACCTACTATAGAATCAGTAAAGATGATCAGTGAGGACGAATGGTGGATAGGTGAATTACATGTTACTGATTTAGAATGGGGTGTTGAAGAAATAAAGGTAACCTATGGTGTGGAATGCATAAGCTGCGGTGAATGCCCGATTGAACCTGAACTTTACGATTTCGTAGAGTCCCTGGATAATGGTACATTAATATTTAAGTTCTGGATCGAGAAAGTAAATGTTAAAGACGGTACAGAGTTTATAATAGAGGTGAAAGACTTTTATGGTAATAGCATTTCTAAAGGCTATATCTTCTTGGAAGAAAAGGGACTAGTGCCTATAAAGGTCACACCAACTCCAACACCTACACCATCGCCTTCTCCATCGCCGACTCCTAGTCCTACTCCGTCACCAACCCCAAGCCCAACACCCACACCAACACCAACGCCTACGCCAGCACCAGCAATGCCCTTCTATATTACAGCAATTGTTGGGGGAGTAGTAATTATAGTGATTATTGGTGCCATATTATTACTTTTAAGAAGGAAGTAAGGTAAAATATCAATAATTATTTTTTCTTTACTGTATCTCTGCTTTATATGCCGCTTCCGCCTCCCTAGGTGGGAAAACTATTGTTTCATCGTACGGTATGTAAATTTCTAATTCATCTCCAATATTCACTCTGTAGTCGGAGTCTACGTTTACTAGGAAGAGTTTACCATCGGCGTTTATTCGTAGTTCCATGTAAGGTCCTACATAAGATATCCAGTCAACAACGCCTTTAACTATGTTAGCTTCTTTTTTAGGTTTTTCAACGGTAAAATCTTCAGGCCTCATAACTACTATAGCTTTTTCTCCTTCAATAATCTTTATGTCTTTTGCAGGTAGAACTCCTACTAACTTAGTGTTGTTAAAGACTAATGTTACATAACCTTCAGAGCTTACATCCAACACTTTTCCACTAATAATAGTGCATCTTCCAAGAAATGAGGCTACAAATAGGTTTCTAGGGTGTTTATAGAGTTCCTTAGGAACACCTACTTGCATTATTCTACCTTGATTCATGACTGCAAGCCTATCTGATATGACCATTGCTTCTTCTTGGTCATGAGTAACATAAATTGTTGTAATCCCTAATTTTTTCTGTATCCTTTTAATCTCTTCTCTCATTTCAATTCTAAGTTTAGCATCCAGGTTAGAAAGAGGCTCATCTAGGAGGAGAACAGCAGGTTCTATTACTAAGGCTCTTGCTAGCGCTACTCTTTGCTGCTGACCTCCAGAAAGCTGTGTGGGATAGCGTTTTTCTAAACCTTTAAGCTTCACTAATTCTAAGATTTCATAAACCTTTCTTCTAATTTCCTCTTTAGGCAACTTTCTTATTTTTAAGCCATAGGCTATGTTGTCATAGACTGTCATGTGCGGCCATAGTGCGTAGTTTTGGAAAACCATACCAGTATTTCTCTTATATGGTGGCTCATTAGTTACATCTTTATCATTGAAAAACACTTTACCAAAGTCAGGTACTTCTAAACCAGCAATAATCCTCAATGTTGTTGTTTTACCACAACCAGAAGGTCCTAGAAACGTGAAAAACTCTCCATGTTTAATCTCTAAGGTTATGTTGTCTGCTGCTATTACTTCTCCAAACTTTTTAGTTACTTTTTCAAGCTTAACACTAACCATAGCTAAACACCTAGGAACGCTACTCTCTGTTTAAGTATGTAATTTGAAGTTGTAATAGCTATTATCTGTAGTACCATTAGTAGTACACCTAGTGCAGCTGCTATACTTACGGTACCTACTGCTGCACTAGCATATATTACTTGGCTCATAAGAAACGTTATAGGTCCTTGCGAAGGATTTCTACTTCCAAGAATAACACTAGTACTGACCTCATTCATTGAATATACGAAAGACAGAATTGCTCCACCTATAACATTTGCAGCAAGCAAAGGTACAACTATTGTGAAAAATGTACGTGCTCGACTTGCACCTAGTGTTTCAGCTGCTTCTTCAAGACTAACATGTGTTTGCTGCAACCCAGCGAAAACTGCTCTAGTTGTAAATGGTAGCCGCCTGACAGAATATGAGAATATGAGAAGAAGTCCAGGATTTATGAATGGATCTATTGTTGTATTAGAGAACACTGTGCCAAAAAATAGCAGATAACCTATTGCAACAATTATTCCAGGTATAGCTATAGGTATTGTTGCAAGTAAATCTATGAGATCTCTACCTGGAATATCTCTTCTGGCAACAATGTATGCTGCACTAGTACCCGTAAGAACAATAACAACTATGGCTAAGCTAGCATATGTTAGACTGTTTTTAATTGCTTGAACAACATCCGATTTCGTAACTAATGCAGCTAAATATTCGCCAGTTAGTTTCGATGGCAAAGCGCCGCTAATAGCCCAATCGGTTATAGATAATGTGATAACTCCAAGCTGAGGGTATGAAGCTATAATAACTAAAGGTATTATGAAGGCGTATATAGCTATTAAACCTTTAATACCAGGTTTTCTTACTCTTGGGCTCCAACGGCCTCCCTTAGCTAACATTGCATATTGTTTTAGTGAAACGTATTTTTTAATGGACAAGAAAGCTATTGAAGCTAAACCTAGCATTAAAACAGCGACAGCATATGTTACAGGGTGCACCTGTTCTAAGGTCATGGCTTTTCTGAATTCTTCATAAACATAAAATGACATTAAATGGTTATGTAAGCCATCTCCGAAAGCGCCGCTTAAGCCTATAGGTGCTCCTAAATCCTCCAAGCTGAAAATGAAAACTAACGTTGCTCCTGCAGCTAAGCCTGGTAGAGCAAGAGGCAGTGTTACTGTTCTGAAGAGTTTAAAGCCATGAGCACCCATGTTTTCAGCTTGCTCTTCTAAAGAAGGATCGATGTTAATGAAGCTTGAAAGCATGTTTAAGTACACTATTGGGAAGAAGCTTAGCGTTTGAACTAAAATTACAGCGGGCAAACCTATGATAATTACTGTATAGTCTGTTACGTGTAATAGATCTTTGAGAATATAGTTTAGAAGCCCTCCAGGACCTATAACCTTACCTATAACGTAGGCGTTAACAAAAGGTGTTGCTAGTAAAGGTATCATGAGTAAAACTCTAAAAATATTCTTGCCTGGAAACTCGTAGCGTGCCATGATGAATGCCGATACTAAACCTAGGAACGATGCGAGAACCATAACAGATATGGAAACAAATATTGAATTTAAAATGTATCCAAAATTAGGTCCTTTACCGCCTATATAAAGTGTTTTTAATGGTCTAAGAACCTTAGTGCCGTTAGGTAGAACTTCAAATCTAAATCTCTCAAGAACTTCAATCATTGCACCTGAAGGTGGAAATTTAACCATTCCAGGGTTTAGAAATGCTTCTTCAAAATATTTTAAAGACAATGTGTTTTTATATATGAATGCTTTACCTAATACCGAAATTATTGGTATTATAAGAAAAATTGTTAAAATAGTTAAAGCAATGACCAGCTGTATGAATGTTAGCTTATCTAGCTCTCTTCTTAACTTTCTGAAAACGTCCCTGCGCAATCTAAGCAACAGCTAACCCCTTAATTATCCGTACCCATTTATCCTCCTATTAAAGCTTTTAACTCGTTAAGTACGTTTTCGTATCTTTCTTCAGCTGACACCATCCATTCATTTAGTAGTGCATTTCTGTAGTTTACATCTTTAATTATCTTAGTGTTTATTTTTTTAGCAACTTCTTCGCTAAACACTAATTCTTCACCTGTTTCAGGATCTTTAAACTTTAATTTTTCAGGATTAGCTAAGTCATCTATTAAATTATTGAACTGTTCTTCAGTTATTTTACCTGTAAGGTAAGCTAAAGCTAGTTCCTTCCATACTTCCTGAAGCTTCCCATGAGGTCTTGTTATTGTTGCGTAGAAGAACCATCTTAAAGCTTCTTCATAGCTCAAAGCTAATTCATCGCTGAACTCTATTACTGCTGCCTTTAAAGTTTCATCGTATGCCCTCTTCAGATCAGGTCTTTCATGCCCTTCAGGGGTTTCGAAAACCTTAGGATTAACGGGCATTCTATTTATATTAGGGTGCATCCATACTATCTGTCCTTCAGGGCTTAAAACCCATGCAATAAATGCTTGAGCAGCTTCAGGATGTTTACTTGAGTATACTAGTGCTATGGGGTCTCCATTAACAATAGTGCCATCCATTGGTAGCCTGTACTCACATTGTTCAGGATTTTGAAGCTGTGCCGTGTAACCGTAGAAGTCTATTGTTATGCCTACTGCAACATCTCCTCTAATAGCTGCATCTCTTACAAGGCCTGATTCATCGTATATTCTAGCGTTTGCACCCATTAATGTTATAATTTTCCATCCTTCAACCCAACCATATGCTTGAACTATAATTTCGTACATTCTAGTGTTACTTGTGCTCTTAGTTGCATCAGCAACTCCAACGCTAGGGGTAGGTAAAGTTATTGCAAAATCGGGGCTGGCTAGGTCTTTCCACGCATTGGGTGTTGGTAGGCCATAGTCTGCTAGTCTTTGCTTGTTTATGGTGAATCCGAAAGATGCTATTGCAGCTGCAATCCATAATATATTGCCTTCCTTGTCTACTCTCATCATAGATGAACCAGAGATTTCTTTTGGAATGTCCGGTAAAACTTTCATTACTTCTTCACTAGTTATTGGAACTAACAAACCCTCCATGATCAACATATCAAATAATGTTGGACCTCCACCCCATGCTACATCAACTTCTCTTCCAGGCTTAGTGGCTAATGCCCTAATAGTGTCTATCCACTGGCTTGGATCAATAGGCAACCATTTAATATCAACTATATTATACTTCTTTGCTAATTCACTTTTAAGAAATCTCTCCTTAGCAACATCTAATATATCGTATGGGTGGCGAGTAATTACCCTAAGTACTATACCCTTAGGTGTTGGCGAAGGACTGGGAGATGGACTGGGACTTGGTGTGGGTGTTGGGCTTGGGGTTGGTGACGGAGTAGGACTAGGAGTCGGCGATGGAGAAGGCGATGGAGCAGGAGGGCTTATAGGTACAGTTAACGTGAAGACCACTACGCCGATAGCTATTAGGGCTACAATTATTAGTACTATCGTTTTTGTTGCAATAGCCTTGTTTATTTTCATTATAGTTACCCCCAAGAAATAACAGATTCTAAACTGATATAATGATTTCTGTTAATACCTGGTATTTGCCTACAACTTAAAAATTCATTTAGGTTAAAATAAGCCATGTAATAGGACATTAAGAAGTTCTTGAGAGTTCTCATATGGAAAAAGTTAAAACAGTCAGTATCAACTATAACACATAGAACTAATTTTGGGGTTAGCGTTTATGAGAAAAATATTAACAAGCTTCATAATATTATCTCTTCTATTACTTCTAATATCTGCAGTGCCCATGGTAAAGGCGGAAAAGCCATTGGTTGTTGTAGTTGCACATGGACTGCTTGAGGAAGACATTCAGTTAACTTACATGATGGGTAACATTACTGAAGTTGAATGGAAAGTTATAATGGAAACTATAACCTACGATGACATTAAAGATGCTGATATGTTAATTTACGTCCAAGTAGATACAGGGTTAGAAATTACAGATGAAGAAGTTGCTGCAATTAAGAAGTGGTTTGATGAGGGAGGTAAAACACTATGGGTTACTGGAGATAGCGATTATAAGGGAGGGGACTACTTAAGAATACCTAGCACCAATAAAATTCTTGAAGCAGTAGGCTCGGTTTTAAGAAACGACCATACAGAAGCTGTTGATAGAGTAAGTAATTGTGGTGCATCATATAGAGTTGCCGCATTAGTGAAACCTGACCCTGAATTAGCACTCTTAGGCGTTGGTGTAGGAAGTCCAGTACTGTTTCATGGTCCAGGAGTAGTAGCTGTCTACGTTAATGGTGAATGGAAGCCACTATACGGTACTGGAGATAAGCCTGTAGAAAATGTTTACAGAATAGCGGTAACATCTGAGGGTGGTGCTATAGCTGAGTTCGTAGAACCATTACCGCATGCTTACGAGGTTGGAGAAGAAGGAACGTTTACACTAATGGCTGCTGAGTTCATGGATAATGATAACATTGTTATATTAAGTGTTGAAGCACCATTTGACCATTATAGAGGAATGTGGGTTACAGAATACAAAGGATTTAGGTTAGATGGCCCAGCATTTGTCAAGAATATAGTACTATGGGGTGTCGGCCTATACGGTGAAAGAATACCTTCTGTGCTAAAATTAAAAGAGAAAGTTTCAGAATTAGAAAGTGAGCTAAAATCCGTTAAAAGCGAAAGAGATTCATTAGCTTCAGAACTGGATAAAGCAAAAAGTACAATATCAGATTTGGAAGGACAAGTAAGTGAACTGCAGACAGAACTAGAAGCAGCTAAAGGAGCTCAGACAACATATCTTGGCGGAGGAATAGTAGTAGGATTAATAATAGGGCTAATAATAGGGCTATTTGTAGGAAAGCGCAAGTAAAGTATGCCGTGATAAACAAATAAATAAGTTTAACAAAAACAATTTCTTTTTACTAACAAATTAAATAACCAGGATGAGTTAAGAATTTTTCCAGTCGATTAAGGTAATCAACAATGTAATGTAAAAATGAGTTAAATATGGAAGGTGGGACCGCCGCCGGGATTTGAACCCGGGACCTCCGGATCCACAGTCCGGCGCTCTTCCGGACTGAGCTACGGCGGCCTCGTTTGCGTCACTATTATAGTATACTTATAGTTAG
>JAPDJU010000012.1 GCA_029258915.1 Thermoproteota archaeon | reverse complement strand
ATGAGGATGTAACCTATGCGTCTCCTTTTGAAAGGGCAATTAAAGGAATATTTCTTGCATATCAGAATCCCCCTGAAATTAGAGGTGTTACTTTAAGACTTTTCCTACAACATTTATCAAGGAAATATGGGTTTAAAGGCGACATTTATCAATTGCTTGAAGACTATGGGTTTACAAAGGAGCATTTGTCTAGGGAAATTAATGTTGGTTTTTCAGGTGGAGAAAGGAAGAGATTAGAACTTTTACAAGCTGAAATAATTAATCCTAAGCTTTTACTTCTCGATGAACCTGATTCAGGTATTGATGTTGACTCTTTAAAACTCATAGCTGATAAAATAAATAAGTTCATTTATCGTGGAAGGTCTATTCTCTTAGTTACGCATAGAAGACATATTTTAGAATATTTAAATAAAATACATGTAGCCTATGTTATGATTTCAGGAAGAATTGTTTACAGTGGCGAACCTCATTCCGTTTTTAAGGTTGTTGAGGAAAAAGGCTACAAATATTTCAAATATTTAGCTTAGGGTGCTTCTCTATGAAATGGTCTGAAAAGGTTAAAGAACTTGCAAAAAGAACTTTAAATAAGCTTCCAGCATATGGACCGCCTATTGACGTAGGTAGATTTAGAATTACATCTAAAATTAAAAGTATTCAAGAACTTTTAGAAAACCCTGAAGTATTGAAAAGGATGTTAAGTGTTGGTGTTGATGTTAAAGGAGCTTATAGAGCTGGTACATTTCTTCAATTTGATGAGAAAATAATTAAAACTCTTACTGGTGTTTCTTGTGTTAAAATTTTAAGTCTTGAAGAGGCTAAAGAAAGGTTCGGTGAAGAATGGCTTGAAAAATATTATTGGAGAGCTTTAAGCGTAGAAACTGATATGTTTACGGCTTTTGTTGAGCTTTACGGCAAGGGAGGATATGTAATTGTTGTTGAAAGAAACTGTAAGGTTAAGAAACCTGTACAAGCATGCTTATACTTAGCTACAGAATCTTTCCTGCAAACGCCTCATAACATTATTGTTGTAGAGGATGGTGCCGAACTAAGCCTAATAACAGGATGTACAGTCGGGGTCCATAAAGGAGCACACTTAGGTGTTTCAGAATTCTATGTTGGTAAGAATGCTAAATTAACGTTCACTATGATTCATTCATGGGGGCCTATAGTTGATGTGAGACCTAGATCAGGGGCGATCGTGGATGAAGGAGGAGTTTTCATAAGTAACTATATTAGTTTAAGACCGGTATCTACTGTTCAAATGTTTCCCTCAGTTATTCTTAAAGGTGAAAAAGCTTCTGCAACATTTAACACTTTAATATATGGTGCAGGCAAGTCATTTTACGATTTAGGTGCTAAGGCTATACTTAGAGCAGCTAAAACTTCAGCTCAAATAAGCTCCAAAGTTGTAGCTTCAGGCTCATCAACCATAATTTCTAGAGGACTTATTGTTGCAGAAGCAGAAAATGTTAAAGGGCACTATGAATGTAGAGGCTTAATGCTATCAAATAAATCATCTATAAGCACAATACCTGAACTTAAAACTAAAGTTAAAAATGCTGAGTTAACTCATGAAGCCGCTATAGGCAGAATAAACATTAACGAATTAGCATACCTTATGAGTAGAGGTTTCACCGAAGAAGAAGCAATAGCAATGGTAGTTAAGGGTTTCTTAGAACCAGAAGTACCAGGATTACCCTATACTCTCAAAGCTGCTATTAAGAGATTTACTGAAATAGCTGCTAAAGGTCTCTAGCAGCTTTCGCCATTATTCTTTACCTTATACTAGTAAGCGATAATATTTGAACTAACTAAAATTATTTCACTTAGGTCTTTCCTTACCCATATATGCTAAGGGATTCATTGGACAATTTATAAGATTGCATAGTGCATGTCTAGATTGCCAAAATTGAGTAAATATAAGCCACCATATAGTATAGGCTGCAAGCATTTTAAGAAATAGAACAGTGTTCCCTGATATCGTAGCTGATAAAATATCTGAACCCATAACTGCTAATGCAACAGCCCATATGGGTGCTTCTTGCATCACAGTTTTAGCCTTATATCTCATAATATTATACCCTAAAGCTCCGAAGCCTAAGATCCATAATATGATAGCCCAAGGTATAATTTTTTCAACAGGATATGTTAATCTTATAGAGAAGACTAAAATTATTATAAGTAAAGGCACCATATGTAATAAGTATCTCATAATATTTCTATAATACTGGATTATAGCTTCATTAGAAGGTAATTCTCCTGCAAGATAATCATCAAGCCTATACATAGGTAAAGCTGCTTTGTATAGGAAGCCTATTAGAAGTAAACCTATAAGCCATGGTAATGTTGGGTAGTTTGTTGCTGAAAAATATCCTACACTATAACTTAGCATGAACCCGAAGACAGCATAGAACTCGTTATGGCTTTCAACGTATAGTTTTGCTGTTTTAAAGGCGGCTATGCCGAAGAGTATAAGCCACCATCTCTCACATAATATGATAATTAGAGCTAGAATAGAAGCTATTACAAATGAGTATTTTAGAGCCTTCTTGGCTACTGAAGGTTTTTCAATATCCTGTCTAAAAGCAGAGTATCCTCCCTTATCACGTAAATAGTCTAATGCATGTTCATACATTCCCTGTATAGTAAACATACCTACTAGGCATGCAATGAAAGCAACCCACGTCTTCCATTCATTAACTCCAACATTAGTCCATAATGCTATAGATAAACCGACTAATGCTGGAAAACATGAGGTACGGACTATAACATCTAAATATATGAGTTTAGCTAGTTGAGCCAAGAACTATCACCAACAATATGAGTAGTACTAAAAGAAGATAAAATATAAAAGCTCTTAACGTATTAGGTTTAAAAACACCATAAATCGGGCATTTTTTATTCTTAGACATATAGGTTACCGTTTAAGCTATTCTTATGCTACATAGACATTGAAGAAATTTAACCTTTACTCTATTCTTCGACGCCAAAGAATTTCTTTAACATATATTTTCTAGAAATTATTGCTTTAGGTTTTCCAGTAATATCGGTTATTATTACATGGGAAATCCTATACTTATTCATAAGTTCGATAGCATCTTTTACTTTAGCTGTTTCAGGAAGCATTATAGGATTCGGTGACATAATCTCCTTAATTGTTATTTTTTCTA
This sequence comes from Thermoproteota archaeon, assembly GCA_029258915.1. Taxonomy (GTDB): domain Archaea; phylum Thermoproteota; class Thermoprotei_A; order EX4484-217-1; family EX4484-217-1; genus EX4484-217-1. Next base: position 126,253 of record JAPDJU010000012.1, on the reverse strand, counting down.
TTCTAACTTTAAGGGGCATTGAAAAAATCCTAACGCCATGTGGCAGTACGGGTCTTAAAACTTTTAGCAAATCTAGCTTTGTTACGATGCCTGAAATTTTCCCTTTTCTATCAATAACTATCGCGGCGTCTGTTTTACGTTTCTTAGTGGAATCAATAAATATTTCAATAGGCATATCTTCTTCAACAGCTATTACTTTAGGTAATTCGTGAATAATTTCAAGTAGTTTCATTTCTAATGTTTTTTCTAAATCCTCTCGTTTAAACATGAAAGAAGACATTATCCATGCACTCATTTTTCTCCGAATACTAACTTACCTTAAACTGCAGTTTAAAGTTTATGTAAGAAACTCCCACAAGCTATCGTTACTGCATGGTTAATTTTGCTAACGTTTTCTTAGAAGAAGCTGTTTAAGAAGTATAGGTGTTAATAATGATGATGTATAGACTAAAAGTATAGCGCCTAAAAATATTTCTTGAGTAATTATTCCTGCAGCTAAACCTGTTACAGCTATTATTGTTGCTACTTCTGCTCTGGGAACCATACCCACACCTATTGTTAGTATTTCTCTCATCCTAAAGCGGAATGGTTTCAAAATAAACCCGCAGCCTATGATCTTTGAAAGAAAACCGACAAGTATGATAAGTAAGGCTATCGAAATCGACCTTAAATCTACATGTAGGATTCTTATGTTAAGCATTAACCCTGCTGTTACAAAATATATTGGGGTAAATATGGCTACGAGTGTACTTAGTTTTTCACGTAAATTCTCAACGCCAGGCATTTTAGAAAAAGCTAATCCTATGAAGAAAGCTCCAACTATAGGGCTTAGACCAAGCATTCCTACAGCTAAAGCAACAACCATACTATAGATAAGAATAAATATGAAATGTGCTTCTTCAGATTTTAAACGCTTCATAACTCTATAAACTTCTCTAATATGTTTAGATGTATAATGAAATACGAGGATTATTACTAAGAGACCTATAAAGGCTAAAAATATGGTGTATGCCTGCGACGCCCCTCCACTACCTCTTGCTATAGTGTAAACAAGTGCTAATGCTAATAAACCATAAATATCGTCGACTACAGCGGCCCCTAAAATGACATAGGCTTCCTTTGTTCCATAAACATGCAGCTCTAGAAGCGTTCTAACAGTTATACCAACAGATGTAGCTATTAAAATTGCTCCTATGAAAAGAGAAGAGACAATGTTGTATCCAAAAATAAGGCCTAAAGTAGCACCTAAAATAAAGCTTACTATGGCTCCACCGGAACCCGAAATAACGCTTATTTTCTCATATCTTTTCAACTTGCCAATATCTGTTTCCATACCTACAAGAAGTAAAAGGAGAATTATTCCTAGAGTAGCTAAAGTGTTTAAAAACTCATTCGGTTTAATTATGCTTAGTAGTGACGGGCCTAAAATTATTCCTGCAAGTAGATCTCCTAGAACAGGTACAAGTTTGAGCCTTATCATAATTTCCTCTAGTACTTTAGCGGAAGCAAGGACTATAATGAACATCATTAGTAATTCTAAGTATTTCTGCTCCGTAGGTTCCACCTTAGTGTTAATTATACTTAAAACATAATCTAATTGAATAAATATAGTTAAACTTAACCTATGAAACTATGGTGTCCGACTATCTGAGGATAAATTTATTTTGAAGGCCCTATATGGCCTATAGAGGTTTGGACAATAACAGTCTTTAAACCTGCATCTTCAAGAATTTTCTTAACTTTAATCATCTCTAGAGGAGATGGCCTACTTAAACTTCTTCTTTTAAAGGCAGGAAAGTAATCTAGAACGGTAACCTGTAAGTTGGGATTTATAGATGCTATTTTCTCTCCTGCTTTAGCAATTTCGTCTAAAGTTATTAGGTCCTTATTATAAACTAATCCTATACCTATGTATACTCTATCCAAATATTTTTCATTAAGATATTCTATCGCTTTCCATGATGTTTCAAGATATTTTTCTGCTAAATCTCTATTCCTAAGGCCAGTTATTTTCATATATGTTTCAACGTTCACACATTTAGGTTCAACACCAATATTGTTACATCCCGCCTTAACAAGCTCATCAATATAATCAGGAGTTAGCAATGTACCGTTACTATCAAGGTGTCTTCTAACCTTGCTATTAACCCTTCTAGTCACCTCCTTAAAAAATTCGATAAGCCAATTCCTATTTAGAGTAGGTTCACCACCGCTAACAGCAATCCCTCTGGTACCATATTCTTTATGGCACATAACAACTTTCTTAGCTGCTTCGGCTGGTGTTAAAGCTTTACTCCTGCCATCATATGTAACGCTAAAGTTTTGACATTGGGGACATCTAAGATCACATCCTGCAAGCCATATAGCTGCTTCAACGTAATGTAAATAATCTATCTCCCACCATGGTGTAGCTTTACCGCCGACTATATGCGGTGATGGTCCATGAACTATACGTAATGGTGTGTAATGTTCGATATTAAGTGAGATTTCTTGTCCATTATGGACAGGTGTAATACAGCTTCTCCTAAATTTTCCGTCAATAATAACTGCGCAAGCCCAGCAACCACCAGTACTACAGGCAAGTGATGGGTTTCTAAAACCTGGAGGATTAAGGGGTAACCCTATTATTTCAAGGGCTTTAGCAACAGTTATTCCGTCTGGAACTTCGTATTCAACATTATTAACCTTAATTTTAACAGTTCTTGTAGATTCTATGTGAATTATTTTTCTAGCGCTGTAGGGACAACCCCAGTAGCATGATAAACAGCCAACACAGTTAGTAGGGTTAGCGCATTCGATAACAGAATTGCAAAAGCCGCAATCTACACATTTACTGCTGTCAATAACTACTTTAACTAATTTAACCAATACCTAAACCCTGAAGACCGCAATCCCTCACTACTAAGTATCATTTTATTCTTTAAATTTCTAAGAGCACAAAGGAGGTAAATGGTTTTACACAGCCCTTTTACCAACAAGCCCTTTATTGCAAGCGATTTTAGAATTCCATAACTATCCTGCCTGTGTCCTTATTAGGCTCATATCCTGATGCTTCTTTCAGTATTTCCTTAAACCATTTCGACTGTAAAGTTTCTATGAAATCTTTAATAACATTCTTGTTCAGCGATTTTTTCACTATTAGAAAGTCGTATTCTTCTTTCGTTAATGGTATAAAGTCTAAGCCGTATTTTTCAGCTACGTATTTTAGTCCAATTCCGGCATTTGCTTTACCGTATTTTATTGCTGAAGCTACTGCTGAGTGTGTTTTTGCTTCAATCCAAAATCCTTTAATTTTCTTTATTAACTTCTTTACCGTAGTTTTCTTTTTCTTAGCCATTTCTTTAAGTGCTAAGTCTATTAGCATTCTTGTTCCTGAACCTTTATTCCTATTAATAAATCTCACGTCTTTATCTATGATGTCTTCGAAACATTTTATATTGTACGGGTTTCCTTTTGCAACTATTATCCCTTGCTCCCTAAAATAGCCCTTAACTAGGACCACATTCCTTACATTATACTTTTTAAGGTATGGTTTGTTGTATGTTTTTGTTTCCGGGTCATATAGATGTATTCCAGCAACATCAGCTTCCCCACGTTTTACAGCTAAGAGGCCGCCCATAGATCCTGCATTAACTATTTTAACACTGTATTTTTCCATAAGTCTCTCCATAAGAACTTCAGCTATTGGACAGTGGCTTCCTATAAAGAACATGTCCGATCCATGTTTTTGTTCGGTAAATAGATGCACGTCTACTTTTTCTCCTTCAACAAAATACATGGCATTTTCAGGTATTACAATGTATCCGTCGCTTCTAGAAAGCCTTACTATGCTCCCGCTATCTCCGCTAATAGGATAAGCCACCCATTCATCATTGTATCCTTTAGTAAGCGAAACTGGTACATGTGTTCTTCTTCCTTTTGCTCCAAAAACTCTAAGAGCCAAAACTGCCTTTACAATTTTAGGCCTTGTATGCTTTAGCCCTGCTAACGCTCTAATAACAGGTTTTACTATTAAACTATAAACTATTAGACAGGAAACAGGAAACCCGGGTAAGCCGAAAACAGGTTTCCCGTTTACAACAGCTATTACCGTTGGCTTACCAGGCTTTATATTTAACCCATGAACTAGTATTCCAGGCTTGCCTAGTCTACCTAAAATTCTATATACGATATCTCCTAAACCTGCCGATGTACCTCCGGAAACAAGTATTACATCATATTTTCTAATAGCATACGATAGCTTTTCTCCGATAATTCTTTCATCATCAGGCAGTATACCTAGTGCTTCAGGTTCTCCGCCATCCTCAATAACTGATGCATATAGTGAATAGGTGTTTGTATCATATATTTTACCATATTCTAATTTAGTACCTGGTTTTACAAGCTCATTTCCAGTACTTATAATTACAACTTTAGGTTTTCTATAAACCTTAACCTTACTTACACCTGCTGCTGCTAATGCAGCTATTATCTGTGGTGTAAGCAGTGTTCCCTTGTATACTATGGTTTCTCCGAACATTACATCTGATCCTGTTTGAGAAACGTTTTCTCCGGAAGTCACTGGTTTAAATATTTTCACGTGATTTCCTGTTCTTTTAGTGTATTCGACCATAACAACAGCATCGGCACTTGAAGGTAAAGGAGCCCCAGTGGATATTTCTACACATTCGTTAGGTCCTAAACTTACCTTAGGTTTTTCTCCAACCCCAACTTTACCTATTAATTTAAGTTCTACAGGATTGTCTTCTCTAGCGCCTACAGTATCTATGCTTCTAACAGCGTATCCATCGACAGAAGATCTTGTAAACGAAGGCATATCTATCGGTGATTTGATGTTTTCAGCAAGAACTCTACCAGGAGCTTCTATTAAGCTTACTTCCTCAACGCCTATAGGTTCAAGCTTTATATGTGCCTTCAATATTTCTAAAGCTTCTTCAGGGGTAATTAAAGTATGAAATATAATTCTTCTACTCATTATTTAAGCACCTAAAATAGTTGAGAGATTAATTCCACTTCTACCATGTCCCCTTCATCAAAACCTTCAACATTTTCGGGAACTATAAGAACACCATTACCTTTAACCATTGTTGAAAGTATACCTGAACCTGTCACAGCTAAAGGCTCTACAAAAACCTTGCTCTCTCTTTTAAACACTTTAACCCTCACATACCCTCTAATTCCAGGTTCCACATAGATTCTCCTGGTAAGTATACCTTTAACTTTAGGTTTAAGCGGTAGTGCACTATTATGGAGAAAGTAATGGAATGGTTCATAAACTGCCGAAAGAACCGCAAGTGCCGCTACAGGATATCCTGAAAGTGCAAAAACAGGTTTACCCTTTATTACAGCTATGCCTGCCGGTCTTCCTGGTTTAATAGCTAAACCATGTATCATTAATTCAGGTTTAAGCTTTTTAATGGCTTCTATGGTGTAATCTTTTACTCCAACACTTGTACCTCCCGATGTAAAGATCATATCAACTTTCTTTAGAGCTTCATGTATTTCCCCACATATTACACTTACATCGTCAGGTAGAATATCCTTAATTAGTACGCTAACATTTCTCTCTTTTAGGAAAGCCTCTATAAGGTATAAAGTTGAAGAAACAATTTTACCGGGTTTAATTTTTTCACCTAAGGGTACTAGTTCATCACCTATACCGAAAACAGCTGCTTTAAGTTTATCATAAACCTTTATTTTTGAAATGTTAAGTGTTGTAAGTAAGCCTATATGCCAGGGTCTAATTACCTCACCTATCTTAACTATAATATCGCCTTTTCTAACATCTTCTCCTTTAGCCGAAACATTACCTAGAGGTGGTATAGGATGATATATTTCAATAATCTCCTTACTTATTCTTTTAGTGTATTCAACCATAACAACAGCATTAGCTCCTTTCGGTACTGGCGCTCCGGTTGTTACTTCAACACATTCGCCTTCATCTATAGAATATTTTTCAGGACTATCTGAAGCGTGCATAAACCCCTTAACTTTTAGCACTATGGGATTTAAAGTTGAAGCACCGTATGTATCTTCTGCTCTAACAGCATAGCCGTCAACAGCGCTTCTATTATATGGCGGGAAATCAAATGGTGATTGAATTGTTTCAGCGGAAATAAAGCCTACAGAGTCTACAGTAAGTTTCTCTACGATCTTAGGTCTAATTTTAACATTTCTCTTCAGTTCATCTAATACCTTGGATATAGGGGTTAGCTTTCCTAGCTCCTTATATTTTCCCATTACTGTTTTACCTTCCAATATAAGCTATAGCTTCAACTTCTAAATCAGCATCTTTAGGTATTTTTGAAACTTCAACAACAACTCTAGCAGGATATCTATCTTTAAAATACTGTGTATATACTTCGTTAAACTTTTTAAATTTACCTATATCTTTCAAATACACTGTAACTTTGACTATATTGTTTAAAGAACCTCCAGCTTCTTCAACAATGGACTTTATGTTTTCAAGAACAGTTTTTACAGCCTTTTCAAAATTGTCTTTAATTATTTCTCCTGTAGAAGGATCCACAGGTAGTTGGCCTGAAATAAATAGGAAATCGCCTACTTTAACTGCCTGGCTGTACGGCCCTATAGGTTTAGGTGCTCTTCTAGAATATACTACTTCATATGGTCCCATACTTATGCACCTAGGCTGTAATATTTTTAAAGAAAAATCCTTATAAACAGGTTTCTACCGTAATTACCAGGTTTTCTTAGAGTAATTGTTTATAGTTGTTGAAATGGCTGTACAAACATTTTATCGGGATCTGTTTTTGGTGTATGCGTCTCAGTGTCTCTTACTTCTAAACTTTTTACTAATGGTATTTTCTCTTCGGTTTCTTCCTTGAACACGTATATGTCTAGTTTTCCTTTACTTGGAGGTGTTAGACATGATACTTCTACGAAGATGTATCTTATCCATTCATCGAATTCCTCTTTTATCAATGTGATTACCTTATATGTTTCAGGATAAAGTATTATAGGCCTCCTTAGTGGTGATGACTTTTCTATAGTCTCAAACATACTACCCTTAATTACAACTCTAATTTCAGCATCCGTGTAGTTTTCAAATATTATTCTGACGAAATTTAGCTTAGGCGTTTTAAACATAGATTTTAAGGATTCCTTTAATGATTTTAAGAAACCTCCCATGTTAACCCCCTTAAGTAGAAGTTAAGAATCTTAGCTTTATTCTCTATTCAAATACTATGTTATAGTTTTTAAAGTTATTTCTGTTAACTTTAAAAACCAAATAATTACCATTATGGTAAAGGAGAAGTAAATGTTATAAAGTTAAGGTGGTTTATTAATAAAATTGATATATGCATTATGTTCTATATGCTACTGATTCACCTTGCCACTTTTGCTCTCTGTATAACAGCTTCAACTAAGAATTAACTATGTTTACTATGCTTTGACAGTATATTTTAACGTTGATGTGCTTCCATCGTAGGTATAGGTGAATGTTAGTCTTATCTCAGCTTTTCCAGTGTATTCTTCAGTCCATGGTGTTTCTACAGTTACTGTTCCTGTAGATTTAGGTCCTATAGTAACATCTAATGTTTTATGTCCTCTTTCAGCATATACTCCCCGAACAAATACAACATATTCTACTCTAGTAACTTTAGCTGCCGCCTTAGCATCAGTATTTTCTAAGACAAGCTTTATAGCTGCTTTCTCTTCCCCATAAACTACTTCCGGCTCACCCTTCACTATAAGTATTTCCTTTCCCGGGGCAAGATACATGAAATACATTACTGCTACTGCTGCGAGTACTATTATTATCAAAACAGCGACAGCAGCTTTCGTTTTAGCTGTCGTCATGCCTTTTTCTCACCTAACGTTTTTTAACGTACACATTGATATATATGTTTTTCTTCAAAACATTACATATTTCCCCATATGTTGCTTAGATTGATAAGTAAATAAAGAGATTATCTGTTCAACAAAGTATTATGATTTAACGGAATGATGGAAAATTTTCCTTATCGAAAATTTTATAAAAAGTTAAGATTTATTTTAAACTACTTCCAGGTTGCTGTAGACCATTCATATGTTGCTCCTTTACCGAAAGCCCAAACAGCTAGTAGTACTATGAATATCAATATTACTAGCCCTGGTGTGCCTGGATCAATAGTATATCCTTCAGCTACTTGAATGCCTAATATGGCTGCTGCTACTATTATTGCCAGAACAATCCATAGAAACACGGGCTTTGTTCTTTCATCATGTTTAACTTCAAATCTCACTTCTGACAAAATCTTCACCAATTAGACAAATATGCTTAAATGATATATAAGTTTTAAATTAATTCTAACCATAAATATTTAATTTCAGGTTTTTGGCTACAGACTTAAATTTAGTGTTTTTATTCTACGAAATAATAGTGTTAAGCTTAAATTTTTTCCAATGTTTAATTAAAAATAGTTAACGTTTATTATTCTTGGCATAGAACTTTGAATAAGAAAGCTTTATTACCTACTTACAAAATTATTTATTATAGTGATGGTACAATTATTTGTATGGTGGTATTATGCAAACACTTTGGGATATTATATATGGAGCAATCCTATATGTTGACGGTCTTGTATGGGGAGCTCCAGTAATTCTGATGTTATTCGCTGGCGGTATATTATTCAGTATTATGGGAGGATTCCATCAAATCAGAAAGTTCGGTATAGCATGGAAGACAATGTTCTGGAAAGGTGGTGCAAGAGGCGAGGTACATCCATTCAAGATATGGTGTATGGTTATGGGCGCTACTATTGGCGTTGGTAACATTGCTGGTGCTAGCACTGCTATTCACCTTGGAGGTCCCGGTGCAGTTTTCTGGATGTGGATCTGTGCTTTAGTAGGTATGGCCACCAAGTCTTTCGAAGTCACATTAGCCGTGTGGTCAAGAAAAGTTTTGCCTGATGGTAGAATTCAGGGTGGTACATTCTTCTATATTGAAAAAGTACCTGTTCTCGGCGGTATATTAGCGCTGCTATTTGCAGTGTTTACATTTATCTCAGCTTACGGTATAGGTAACATGATACAAGCAAACAACGTAGCTTATGCTACAGAATACGTCATTAGATTCTATGGAGGAGGAGATGTAGAAGTATTCTATGGTAGATTAGCAGTAGGTCTGATCATGGCCTTCTTCACAGCTTTAGTAGTCATAGGCGGCATTAGAAGAATTGCCGAAGCTGCATACATTCTGATACCATTCATGAGCGCATGGTACATAATATTCGGCCTCGGAATATTCGCAATGTACTGGTACAGATTCCCAGAGGTTATTGGAAACATATTCAGGTTCGCATTTACACCTGCAGCCGCTGTTGGAGGTTTAGCCGGCTGGACAGTGTATTCGGCTATAAGATACGGTTTCGCTAGAGGTCAGTTCTCGAATGAGGCCGGTCTAGGTAGCGCGCCATTAGCTTATGCTTTTGGAGAATCAGACCACCCTGGTAGACAAGGATTTTACGGTGTATTCGAAGTGTTCATGGATACTATAGTTCTATGCAGCATAACAGTTATACATGACCAGTTAACAGGTGCTCTATGGGAGAGACCTGACCTATCAGGAGCTGGGTTAGCTGCCGAATCCTTCCATAGAGCCTATGGTATTTATGCGCCAATACTTCTAGGCGTTGCTTTAGGTCTCTTCGCATATACAACCATGTTGACATGGGAGTTCTACGGAGAACAATGTATGTGGTACTTCTGGTCATATAAGCTAAAATTAATACCCGAAAAGATAATTAGATGGCTCTGGAGATTTGCATGGCTGCCGCCAATAGTGTTTGCAGCTGTAAGCCCAGAGCTGTTTGAAACATTCTGGGACTTCTCCGACTGTATGAACGGTCTAATGACCATACCCAACATTATCGCCGTAATCTACTTGTCGCCTGTAGCTGCTAAACTACTCAAGGACTTCTACACAAGACACTTATACATTACAGGTGAGCTAAAAGGCAAACCACCAGCTTCGGTACCAGCTTCACAGATATTGAAGTACTATGCCAAAGACTTCTTAAGATCAATGTTCACGCCAACGTATGTACTAATTAAAGAGAATATGATGGGTAGGAGAATTTCCAAGTAAAACACTATTTTTTCCTTGATTTAATTTTCCATATTTTTAATTTCTCAAACATGTTTAGCTCATAAACCTCATTTATATTTCTTTACATGTATAGATTGGTCTTCGCTGTTTAAACTGTAGTTTAGTATTTTACTATGAATCTAAAACAAGCTAGAAAACAGTGAAACTTCGATTGGATGCTTTTAATATTCGACTGTTCGAAGTAATAAGCCTTAGAGTTAAAATATACTTTAGCCAAAACTATAAAATGCCTAGAGGTGCTAAGACAATGTCGTACATTACTTTGGAAATGCTCAAAATATTTAAAAACCAGCTTTATGAGGAATGCTCTCGTTGTATGAGAAAACCAGGTTTCGACGAAAGATGGTGCAATCTATGCAGTATTAGACACGCATACTTTACGGTATCAAGGCTCATAGAAACAGTAGAGAAACACAACGGTGAACAAGCTAGGAGTAGAGCAGTAAATAAACATACCTAACTTTCAGAGGCAATTCAAGCATAACTTATTTAAAACAGAACAACTAACGTATACTAACTGATGTGCAGGTTCATAATTTTTCAGGCTAAAAGAAGAAGCTTTACTCCTTTAGAGAAATTCTTTAAAGCATTTATAAATTCAAGTAAGAATGATCCATATTTGTCTAGTATAAGCAAATTTAAAAGCCATAACCATGGATGGGGATATTCTATAATATGTTTTAACAAAGGGGTAGCCCAAATATTTCATGGTAAATCTCTTAAACCAATATATGATGACCCTATAGCTAACTACAGTTACATATTAGAACCTCTATCTTCAAATGATACATGTTTCGGTATGATACATGTACGGTTGGCTAGTAGAAAAGAACCTATAAACCTTTTCTCAACACAGCCATTCTTCTTAAACCTTGAAAACCTAGGCTATATGTGGTTTATACATAACGGTTCTGTAAATAAAAACACTATAGCTAAGATTCTAGGTAAGGAGGAACTTATGGAAACATACTCTGATTCTTACCTTGCTTCAATGCTTATTGCTAAGAAATATATGGGCGGTGAAAACATCGTTAAAGTAATAAAAGACTGTATAAAATACGTAAAGACAGCCTTCAATATAGGAATCATATTGATGAATACAGATAAGTTGATAACCGTTGCGATGAAGTATTTAGTGCCAGAAAGAGAGACCATAAATAGATATAGTAACTATTATAAATTATACCATGTCAGTAAAGACGGGTTTAAAGCTATAGTGTCATCAACAATTATAGACTTCTATTTAAAAGAAGAAAGAAAGTTCAGTGAAGCTTTCAAAAACGGTGAAATACGTTTGTGGGAATACGATGTAAATAGTGACAAACTAGTAGAAACTAAGTTTTAAAAATTTCCTTATGTTTAAACAAGGTCATAGTTATATATAATCCTAAGATAATAACAGCTAATCCTGCTAGTCCTCCTTCAGGTCCAAACGATCCTCCAAAAATGAATTCAAAGTTCTTAGTACTTGCTTTTAAGAGTATATATCTAGTATTGCCACTTACAGGAAAACCTAACAATGTTAACATATAGTTCCACATACTATGGAATAGTGTTGGGGAAACCAGTGATCCTGAAGAAAGAACAAGTAACGAGAGAAGAATTCCACCTATAAGAAGTTGAAAGAAAGCTACTACATTAAATCCGATGTTAAGTGCATGAACTAATGTAAATAGAGTTGCATTAACAAATATAGCATATTTGACATTGTATCCTTGCATTAAAATTCTATGAAAAATGTATCCTCTAAATATAGCTTCTTCTCCAAAAGCCCAAATAAAGTACACTATGAATGTGTATGCTATTTCTGATAAACTGATTTTCTTAAGCAAATTAAATTCTACTACATTAAATATTGTACCAAATAGGGCTATTGTTAGTGGTAAAAATAAACTTAATATTATAGGGTAAAATATGGTAGTCCATGAATCCTTTACTTTATACTTAAATCCAAGCTCCTTTAATTTTACGTTATATAGCTTAGAAAACACTATTATTAGTAATAACCAGTAAGGTACAGCGTAAACCCCATAAACTTCAGTAAATACTATGCTTAAAACCCTTAAGTAAACTATTGTACCTAAAAACCAAAGTATTAGAAATGCAGTAAGTTCCACAGTTATATTTCCTTTGCTATATTTCATTTTCTTATCATCTCAAGCTTAGTTAGTGATGCTTTAAAAGTTCTAAAATAAGGTTCTCAACTACGTGAACTCTTCCATTTTTAACCATGTTTTTCATATATTCTAACGTTTTATGAATTAAGATGTTTTGCGGTATATTCTTTGTAATAAATACCCCTATAGGCCATAGTAAAGAATCTATGTTTAGGGAAGGGATTCCAGACAGCGATGAAACTTCAAACCATACTTTTCTTATATTGTTAGTTTTTCTTCCTAGCAAGTATAATGCTTTATTTCTCAGTCTTTCAATATTAGGCACATCCATTATGCCTGATGAAATAGTTAAAGTAGCAATCCTTATATCTACAGGTAGCGGTATTGTGTAAGGCACCATTGGTCTTTCACCTGTTGAAGAACAATATGCATAGTAGAACATTTTTACGGAGAAAACTATGGTTTTAGCGTCAGGATCAGCGCTTACCGCTTTAGCAATACTGTGTCTTAGCTTTTCAAGGTCCTGCTTATATAATTGAGGGCTTGTATATATTTCAGCAGCTATAGGGGATTTCAAGAATTTGTCAAGCCTACTAACTTTACTATTTAATGCAAAAACGTTTAACTTAGTTTTAACCAGGAATTCTTTAATGTTTTCGAAAACTCTTTTATATTCTGGGCTTGTTCTTGCCATGTATTTCGAAAACTCTGTCCAATACTTCTCACCTTTAACAGCAAGCTTATAACTTATAAGCGCATTTGCTACAGCTAATAGACAAGTATATCCTATATGTCCTGTTTTCTCATAGATTACTTTTAAAGCCTTTAATTGAGGATCATTATCTTCAATAACATACACTGTTTTTAAACCTATATCTCTAATAATTTCAGCTATCTTCTTCAATCTATTTTCATTAACTACTACTCTTATGTTATAGGTTGCCAAGCAGTTATCCCTGTAAACGCTTTTTGTACTTTCTTAAGAACCTTATAGAATGGATGTTCTCTAGGTATTTTCACTCCTTCAAGCTTTGCTAAATAGCCTAAATAAGAATCTATAATTGAAACAGCTGGCGCTATATCCTTTATTCTTTTTAATGGACCATAAAATATGAAATCTGATGCGAAAAATTGTAGATAAGCAGCTGAACCAGCATGAATGCCTATTGCCTCTTCAACACCAAATTTTTTCCTAGAAACACTACCTAACGCATTAGCTGGTGCGCATCCGGTCGGTAACCCTGTCTCCGACTTTATCTTTAAAATAGCGGGTCCATTCATAGCAATCGATGCAGGGTCTAAAACTACAACATCAACTAGCGGTTTTCTTAATCCTGCTTTTTCAGCTTTAGGTAAAAGCTCATTATTTAATATTCTGAGTTTGTCATTTGGTGTTAGACTTTCAGCAGGGTTTGCTATGTCAAAGGCCATTAAAACAGCTGCTTCTATTTTGTTTTCTTTTAATGCTTTTAACTCTTCATCTCCGCTATGAACATATATTGCATTTCCTATGACCCTGCTAACTAGACCTAGTTCATTAGATATTTTATACATTCTTATCCTTACAGCTTCCTCTATTCCATCAAGAAATAGTGGAGCGTTAGATACTTCACATACAAACTGTACATATTTTTCAGCTGCTTTAGGAGAGTACGCCACTAAATCTATTGCAAACTGTAAATTATATCCTTCAGCTATTCTCTCAGCGAAATCTATTTTCTCTCTAGTCTTACTTTTATCAAAAACTCCTTTCTTATGATTTGAAACTGCTTTATCGCCTAAGAAGAAAAGGCTACCAACAAGAACTACAGGTCTTTCACCAGGTGCTCCCCCGAAAACCACGTTACCTATCTTAAACATCTTCTGTTCTCGGTTAAACGTAAATGGTCTTAGCTGTTCTTTCACCCTCATGTTAATAACCTAACTACATTGTTTGTTAAACTGGTGTTAATTCCTTATTTGCTTTACTTACAGCTTCAACTATGAGCTTAAGTTTTCTTATAGCTACATTATATGCTTTCTCATATGAGATGTTTGGCATTTTTAATGCTTTAAATCCGCAATCAGCTGTTACAATATTTACCCTATCACCGAATTTGCTAATTAAATTCCTTAAAAGACCATATGTTTCCTCAAAACTTTCAATTTCTAAATTCCTTGAACTAACTATACCAGGGCTAAGTATTTTATCATATTTTTCTAACAGTCCTTTAGAAAAAACTGCCATGTTTTCAGGGCTATCTTTAAACTCATGGTTTAGCACATTTAACCTACTTATTTGTGCTAAAATGTTCACTAATTTCGGTGAAAGCCTACCGCAGACATGTATTCCTGTAATTCTGTCTGCAGCTTCTTTAAATATTTCATTGTAAAGGTCTATTATTTCTTCTTCGCTATATCCATAAAGTATAATTCTCTTACCTATAACATTAGCCAACATGGGGTCATCTATCACAATAAACTTATAATTTAAACTAACCATTTTCTTAACAATAGACTTAACATATTCCTTGAAAAAGGTAAGCACAATATTTTTCCGAGCTAATGCTGTCGCCGAAAGGCTCTCGCCTTTAGTTAAATATATACTCAAAGCCAATGTAAAGGGACCTGTTATTGGAGCTCTAAGTATTTGAATATCGAATTTTTCAGCTTCTTTAGAAATTATTGTAGCCTCCTCAATTTCGATTTCAGCCATCTTAGCATTTAACAACGCTTTCTCACTTGTAAGATATCTTTGATCAATAGCTTTAATTAGCCCTGCGTTCTCTAATGGCTTAAGATACATTTCTATAAAGCTTCTCATTTGGGGGAATGGAGGAATATCTATACCTACGTCGATCATATCTCTAAACGATCTAACAATGTTTTCACGGCTATGTTTTAAAGGAAAACTTCCAACATGGCTTGACACTATTCTCTCAAACATAGGTATCATCATGTTAGAGAAAACTGCTAACTAGAATTTAAATATTAAAGTCTGTAAAAATTTTATTGAATTCGTGTTATGGTTTACTGTTATAGCTTAGGAATATTTAATAATGTTCCAGTAAATAGGGTCTTAGTGAGATGCAATTCTATCATGGTATCATATAATGGAAGAAGGAGAAGCCGTTTAGAAATAGTAACATGCATATTAAATACATGCGCTAAAGGTGCTTCAATAACAAAAATTATGCGTGAGTCAAACTTAAACTACACGCAGGCATATAGATATATTAACTCCATGTTAAATAAGGGAATGTTAAAACAAACTTCATCTAATAAAAAAATGTTTCATACAACACGATATGGTTATGAAGTCTTAGAGGCATTTAAGGATTTAGATTATTTACTGAAAGAAAAGGCTTTAAAAGAAGACAATGTTAAACTTGATAATAATATTTCTATACCGCCCGGCATTAGCAATAACCAAGTATGTAAGTACGATATTTATGCTAAGATTCTTAAATCCTCGGTAAAAGGCGTAACTCGAACACGTTTGCTAAATATTTTAGGAACCAATACTCCTAGACTTTCCAGATACTTAGAAGAACTCGTTAAGAAAAAGCTAATTGTGGTTGAAACCATTCATTACGATAGGAGAGTTAAAGGCATTTTTAAAATTTCCAGAAGAGGGCTTATGTATTTAAAAACATACGTTAAATTGGCAGTTCTTTTAACAAAAGGGACTGAGGATAAACTTAAGACTCTGAATTTAAAAGAGGAAAGGATTATTGGTATTTCAGGTATTGAACATAAAATAGTAACCGTGACTATTAATGGTACAAAGTATGCTGTAAAGAAAATAAAATCAATAGACGGCGATAGAGGCATTAGGTTAGATGTTTTTAAGTTCTTAGTTATAGTTAACGATATAGGTTTAAAACCTTTAATTATGCTTGATAAGGGTGTAAATCTAGATAGAAACCTAAAAGAAGTAATAAAGGGCTTTAATGGTAGAATAATATACCATGATTCTACATACCAAACAACTTCTCCTTGTTATAAAAATAGATAGAAACTTGTTGTTCCTACTTCACTACACAATATAGCAATTATTGACTATTTTAATCAAATACATTTTTAAAGGCAGAATATAATATATTTGGATAGGGTATCCAAATATGCGACTTAAAAACATATCCGTGATTATTGCAATATTCATAGTGTTGCTCTTAGGAGGAAGCTTAACCTTATACTGGCATGCTTTAACTCCAGCTACAGTTACTATAACCTACACAACCACAGTCACCGAGACTCTAACTCAAACAATTCCACCAAAAATCTATCCTCTAACGATTGTTGATGCTCTAGGTAGGCAAGTAGTAGTAAGCAGTGAACCTCTAAGAGTGATCTCGCTATCACCGTCTATAACTGAAATACTTTTCTCACTCAACTTGGGAAGTAAGGTTGTCGCTGTTGACTCATTTTCCGACTACCCGCCAGAAGTTATTGAGCTTAAAGACAAAGGTGTTATAGAGGATATAGGTGGGTTCTGGTCGCCTGATTTAGAAAAAATAGTTGCACTCGCTCCAGACATTATCATAGCTGATTCCGATGCCCATATGAAGTTCAAGGACAAATTTGAGGAGCTAGGTTTAAACGTGATTTTCATTAGGGGGGGAGCAGCAGCAACTGTAGAAGATATTCTACTAGATATTATGTTGGTAACTAAGGTGTTTAATGTTGAAGATAATGGTGCAAAGCTTGTCCAAAATATAAGTGTGCAGCTAATTGCCATAGAGGAAAAACTGAAAGAAGCAGGTAAGGTGAAAACTCTTGTACTGTTAGGTCCGCCATCACTAGGATTATGGACTGTAGGTTCTGGTAAGTTCCTTAATGACATCATACGTAAAGCTGGCGGTATAAATATTGCTGAAAAATATTATGGATGGATACAGCTTAGCTTAGAGGAGGTAATTAGTGCTGACCCTGAAGTGATTATTGCTCTAGTCATGGGTACTACTGAGGACGCTAAAGCAGTAATTAATGAAATAGTTAATTCTGAACTTTCAGAAACATCGGCTGTTAAAAATGGCAAAGTTTACGTATTAATTGGTGAAGCAGATGATATCGTAAGTAGACCCGGACCTAGAGTAGCTAAGGCTGTTCTCCTACTTGCTAAAATTCTTCACTCAGACATATTTGGTGAACAAAAAAGACCCGATGTTGTCTCTATGGGAGGCTAAGACCTTTAATGACAAATAATAGTGTTGATAGACTTCATGTTAAATATAGGTTGAAATTAAAACGTATAGTAATTAAAATAGCTTTACTTACAGTAGTTACTTTTTCAGTCTTTATCTTATCATTATCCGTAGGGTCTGTACATATAAGTTTTATTGATGTTTTACTAGCTCTTCTATCTAAACTAGGTATTACAAATTATGATTTGGGCTCTTTAGGGAAAGTTGTTTTAGGTATACGTTTTTCAAGAACTATGGTTGCTATTTTGGTTGGTTCTTCCTTAGCAGTTTCAGGTGTACTCATACAGACAACAACTAGAAATCCTTTAGCAGAACCTTTCCTTTTAGGCTTATCTTCGGGTGCTTTAATGTTTCTCTGTATTTCCTTGATAATTTCCCCTAAAATTCACATGTCTTCTGCAGCCATAATGTTAATATCGTTTGCTGGAGCTCTAACAGCATTACTCGTAACTATGACTATTTCTGAGTTTCTTGGAGGTACACCTTTAAGCCTAATTCTTGCTGGAATAGCTGTTTCCGCTATGTTTGCTGGAGTTTCACAACTACTCGCTTTCATTGTCCAATTCAAACTTAACATACCATTTCTCATATTACTACTTGGAAGTTTTTCGAACATTGTCTTAACTCATGTTTTCATAGTTTCAACATCATTTACCGTAGGTTTTATCATTGCGTTAGTTATTTCTAAGAAACTAAACACCCTAATTTTCGGTGATGAACATGCTTCCCAACTAGGCTATAATCCTAAAGTACTAAGATATATAGCAATACTAACTACTTCGTTTCTTACAGGTGTAGCAGTTTCTGTTTCAGGTCTCATAGGGTTTATAGGTTTAGTTGTCCCCCATATTTCAAGGCTAATTGTAGGTAACGACCATAGAGTTCTTATACCATCATCAGCTCTCATAGGAGGGTCTCTTCTATGCTTCTCTGATATTATTGTCAGGTATTTCTCCATACAACTAGGATTAGGTGAATTACCTGTAGGGGCTTTAATGAGCATTATTGGTGCACCATTCTTCATATATCTCCTGTTAAAGAAAATGAGAGGTTAGGAGCATGGTTAAAATAAAGATTTCAAGTTTAAGTTTTAACTATGATTCAATACAAGCATTAAAAAATGTCTCAGTAGAATTTAGAGAAGGAGAAATGGTAGGTATTATTGGCCCTAATGGTGCGGGTAAAACAACACTTCTAAAATGCATAGCTAAGCTTTTAAAACCGCATAAAGGAGTTATATACTTAAATGGCCGTGAATTATGGAGTATTAGCAATAAGGAATTAGCTAAAATACTTGCTCACTCACTATTTGAAGTTCCAAAAGGCTTTAACTTAACAGTTTTAGATTTCTTACTTACAAGCAGATACCCATATTCTAAAGGACTATGGGAAACTGAAGAAGATCTGGCTGTAGTTGAAGAAGCATTAACAATGGTTAATGCAAAACACCTTGTTGAAAGAAAAATGGAGGAATTAAGCGATGGCGAATTGCAAAGAATAATTATGGCTAAGCTTATTGCACATCAAGCAAAAATACTGCTTGTAGATGAACCTACAGTACATTTAGACTTAAAATATCAATTAGAGGTGCTCAGCATCTTAAGGAGGATAAGTAAAACTAAGAACATATTGACTGTAATGACCATGCATGATTTAAGGTTAGCATCCATTTTCTCCGATAAACTCGTACTATTACATGAAGGCAAAATCATAGCAATAGGTAAACCTCAAGATGTTCTAACAGAAGAAAATATCGCTAAAACTTATGGAGTTAAGGTTAAAATATTAAAGCATCCGAAAGCAGGACTAATAGTTATACCATTAAGCACATTATAAACCCGGTAACCCTTTAACTATAAGTTTGACATTTTTTAATTTACCCATTACCTTTAGAGCATCACCTATTTTGCCTTTAGCTAATTTACGTTCTACAATTATAAGATTTTCATAATCACTGACATCCATGTCACTGCATCTATAAAGTACACAGGTAGATATTGAAGTAACCACAGCACTTAAAAGCCCTTGATTTGCAAAAAGATCTCTAGTAGTCTCAATATCCTTAGCTGAAAAGAAACTGTAAGGGCTTGGATGAGTGTGAGCCATTAGCCATGCCTTTACTCTAGGTATTCTTATCTTGTTTACATCTCCCTGTAAGATTACACCTTCTCCTCTCTTAGACACTATTAACATGTATTCCGTGCGTTTAGAATTCGTTATAATTGTTTTTGATTTTAAATAATCCACAATGTTATTGAAGAAAATTTCTAAAACTCTATTATACAGTGTCTTCCAGTGATATGTGGCGTTAGGTGATGCTCTGCTAGTCAGTATTGGTTTTGCTAGGCTTTCATCAATGTTAAGTAGTTCTTTAAAGTCCTTTATTTTCCCCTCATATTCTCTTACTGAAATTACTATTTCGCTTCCGGGAACCCATTCATCATACTGATAAAAAACACTGTCAACATATGTATTATTGATGCTTAGAATTTCATAGGCATTTTCGATAGAAGATATAATACTACCAGCTAATGCAATCCATTTAGTAGCTTTCGTTGTAAGTAACTTTTGTTCATACATTTAAACCGCTTCGCTTAAATGAAGATATTTTCATTACTAATATGCTTCCATATAGATATTCTTCATTTCCTCTCTTGTAGGTATTCTTGGATTGTTTTCTATTAAGGGTTTCATATATGTGAAGGCGTTTTCGACCATAGCATCTACATCTTTTACTTTAACGCCTAGATCTCTAAGTTTAAAGTCTAAACCTATGGTTCTACGTAAATCTACAATGTAGTTATACACTGATTGTGCTGCTTGTTCTATAGTTAATTCTTCTGTTTTTAACCCTATAATTTCCGCTATTTCTGCAAAATCTTTCTTAGCTGATTCTAAAGTGTACTTGATCCATGCAGGTAAGAGTATTGATAATCCTAAACCGTGGTGTACATGACCATAGAAGGCACTTAGGGGATGTTCCATTGCATGACATAAAGCTGTTCTTACAAGGTCTATTGCTAACCCGGCTAACATACTTGCCCATAATAGTTTAGTTCTAATTGTTATGTTTACTCCATGTTTTACTGCATGTTCTATATTTTCAGCTATATTTTTGATAGCTTCTGCAGCAAACATTCTTGCAAGACTATTTGTACTTCTATTAACATATGCTTCTAAAGCATGAGATAATGCGTCAAAAGCTGTTGCAGCTGTTAACTGCGGAGGTAAGGTAACTGTTGTTTCAGGATCTAATATTGCTACCTTAGGATAGATGTAGCAGCTAATTATTGATATTTTTGCTTTTCTCTCGGTATCGGTTACTACGGCATATTTATCTACTTCACTACCTGTACCATGTGTTGTAGGTATTGCTACTATAGGGTATGCTGCTGAGATTTCTTTTTCCTTTCTAAGATATTTTATGAAAGGTTTTCCTGAAGCAAGGGTTGCAGCAATGGCTTTTGCAGCGTCTATAGCGCTACCGCCTCCTAAGCCTATGATAAAATCACATTTCTCTTTTTCAGCAAATTCAACTCCTTTTTCTACTTCATCGGCTTTAGGATTAGAAGAGATATTATTGTATACAGCATATTTTATACCTCTAGCTTCAAGGCTTAACCTTACATTACCTAAGTAACCAAATTTTATCATCGACCCTCCTCTTGTTATAACGATGAGCGCTTTCTTGCCTAAACCTTCAACCTCATAACCAACTCTAGATATAGAACCTATTTCGAAAACAATTTTTGTTGGTAGACTAAACCTTATAGAGAACATTAAACAATACACCTCAAACAGTTAGTAATTGCAAACAAACTATAAAATATTTTTTAATAAACACATCAAGTAATCTCATATTCTCGAAAATGCATTAGCTGCTTTAATAAATCTGCCTAAACCTTTAACTTCTATAAGCTCACTGTTTTCAATGATAACATTACCTCTGAGGATAACTACTTCAGGCCAACCATAAAGATTTAAACCTTCATAAGGTGTCCACGGATTCTTATAGTGTAAATCTTCGGCTTTAACTTTCTTAGCAAAACCGGGATCTACTATTAGAAGATCAGCATCTAAACCTGGCTTAATATCTCCTTTAAACTGTAAGCCAAATATCTTAGCGGGATTAAAAGATAAGAGCCTTATAATATCTTCTAAGCTTAAAATATTACGCTTAAAACCATAGGTAAACATTATTGGCAATAAAGTTTCTACTCCAGCAACGCCACCCCATGCCCTCCATATATCTTCCCATCCTACTTCCTTTTCATCCCTGCTTCCTGGTGCATGATCTGTGGTTACAGTATCTATTACTCCATTTTGTAGTCCCTTCCATAAGGCTTCTACATGTTCTCTTGATCTTAGCGGCGGGTTCATTTTTAAATAGGGACCCCATTTTTCAGCATCATTATATGTAAATAATAGATGATGTGTACATACTTCGGCAGATATGTTTAATCCTTTCCTTTTCCCTTCTTCAATAGCTTTTACAGCATAGCTTGTCGTAATATGGCATAAATGCATGTTTCCACTTATATATTCAAGGTATGTAAGAAGTTTTTCTATAGCTGCTTTTTCAGCTAAAGGAGGTCTTGAAATATGATGTATTATTGGGTCTTTCCGTCCAGTTTCTAAAGCCTTTCTAATACTGTGCTCTAAAATAGCTTCATCTTCAGCATGAACTGTAATTAAAATGTCCAGTTTCCTAGTTAACTCAAGCATTCTAATAAATACGTAATCTGAAGCCATATATGGTTTACATGTGAACATTTTAAATGCTTTAACACCATTTTTAGCTAATTCTTCAACATTGGAAATGTTATCTGATTTAACGAAGCCTCCTTGAATTGAGAAATCCGTGTAAGATTCTCTTTCACCAACCTCAATATAGTGCTTAAGTATGTTAACATTGTCTATGTGAGTGTCTAAAGGCATAATTATAACCGTAGTTACTCCTCCAAAAATAGCAGCTAATGTTCCATGTTCAAAATCTTCTCTATGAACAAATTTAGGGTCATATATGTGTGCATGGACGTCTATAGCTCCTGGCAAAATAAGTTTTCCTTTAGCATCTATTTGTTTTTCAGCTTTCAACACATCTCCGTTCTTAACTATAGCTTTTATCTTACCCTTAGAAACACCTATGGCCCCTTCGTAAATACCGCTAATAGTAGCTATTTTAGCATTAACTATTTTTAAGTCTAATAGCATAGATTAACCACCGTTTATGCAAATAAACTTGTAAATTTATTATTTACCACATCAAATAATCCTTTATCAGTTATTCTTAACTCTGGAATAACAATTAAACCTAAAATTGAAAGCGTCATGTATGGTTCACTAAGTTTAGAGCCGGCTTTCTTTGTTTCTAAAGTTAGTTTCTCTAATTCTTCTACAACTTCTTTCACAGGTTTGTCACTTAAAATGCCTGCAATAGGAAGTTCTACAGCTGCTCTTATTTTCCCGTCGGCGGCGAAGACTATTCCACCACCGATTTCTATTACCTTATTAGCAGCAGTTGCCATGTCTTTTTCACTTACACCGACAATTAATATGTTATGGCTATCGTGAGCTATTGATGAGGCTAATGCTCCATATTTAAATCCGAATCCGTGAACTAACCCCACACCTACACGTCCATTACCGCTATACCTTTCAATCATTGCAATTTTTAAAATATCTCTTTTAATTTCAGACAGCACATACCCGTTTTTAACATGTATATTCATTATAAGTTTTTTAGTTACAGCTTTTTCAGGAACTATACCTATAACCTTAACTTTAACAGAGCCTTCTACTATTGGAGCTTTTATTTTGAAGTCTTCAGGAGAAATTTTTCTTTTAATATTAATTGTTTCATAAAGGTGTTTAGGCGCTTTGTAACCTTCAGGTACATGCCATAATGGCTTACCTTCTTTAGCTAAAAGTTTACCATCTATGAAAACCATTTTTACATTAACCTTATCTAAACTATCTAGAACAACCATATCAGCTAATTTGCCCGGCGCTATTCCCCCTAAATGGTCATCCACTTTAAACCTTAAAGCTATGTTCAACGTTGCCATTTGAATAGCTTTAATAGGATCTACACCGAGGCTAATAATTTTTCTAATAAGATAGTCCATATGACCTTCATGAACTATATTATAAGGATTCCTATCATCACTTGCTAAAAGTAGCATTCGTGTATCTATCTTTCCCTCAGTAATTGCTTTTACAGTTTTAGCTAAATCTCTCCATGCACTGCCTTCTCTAAGCATAACATACATTCCTAACCTAGCTTTTTCAATAACTTCTTCAGCTTTTATACTCTCATGGTCTGAGGATATTCCTGCAGCGATATATGCTTGAAGATACTTACCTGAAAGGCTTGGTGCATGTCCGTCCACGACCTTACCTAACTTATGTGCAGCTTCAATTTTCCTAATAATATCTTCTCTTAAAGCTAAAACACCATAGAAATCCATTACCTCAGCTAACCCTATGGTATACGGGTTTTTAAGCAAATGTTCAACTTCCTTATATCCTAAGATGGCTCCAGTGGTATCCTCCGGTGTTGATGGAACACATGATGGAACATTTATAAAAATTCTGATTGGGGCTTCCAATGCTTCTTTAATGAAAAACTCAACACCTTTAACACCCAGAACATTAGCTATTTCATGAGGATCCACGAAAACAGCTGTTGTACCATGAGGTAGTACGGCTTCAGAAAATCCTAATGGAGTTAACATACTACTTTCAATATGAATATGAGAATCCATGAAACCAGGGGTAACATACATTCCTTTAACATCAATAACCTGAGTTGAAGAACCTATTAAATGTTTAATGTTTTCACCAACATATGCGATTCTACCATTTTTTATACCAATACTTATGTTTTCAATAACTTCAGAAGTGTAAACGTTAACTAGAGAAGCATTTTTCAAAACTAAATCAGCTTTTAATTTACCTAAAGCTGTTAAAACAAGTTCCCGCATAATCCCAGCATTAAGTTCACTAATATACATTATGTAATACACCTTGGTTTAGAAATTAAGTTTTGAACAACCTTTTTGTAGACTAAATATGTTATCAACTATATTAGCTTTATACACATCCCTAAATTACCATAACACAGCGTGTAAAGTATATAGTTTTTAATGACGTGTTTAAACCTCAACACCAAGAGAACCTTGTGTTGTTAAAAAGCTCTACTTAAATCTTAGGTAATAAAGTAAGTGTTAATGAAATAATAAATACAGTTATGAAGTCAAAGATATGAAATATTACTTTTAGAAATTTAAATTAACCATTACTTTTACATATGTTTCTTAAATTATTTTACTTGGTGGTCTCTTATTATGGCGGATATTTACATTAGAGGGGGCTGGTTTATTACAGTAGATAAAAATAGAAGGATTATCAGGGATGGAGCAATAGCTATCGAAGGCAATAGAATAGTTGCTGTTGGTAAGAGGGAAAAACTTGACAGAGAATATAAGGAATATTCAGATATTGTAATTGACGCTTCAAGAAAAATAGTTATGCCAGGTCTTATAGATCTCCATGTACATATGGCTCAAGCTATGATTAGAGGTATGGCACAGTATGTTAAGTTAATACCTTGGCTTAAAGACTATGTTTGGCCTCTTCAAGGAAACTATACTAAAGAAGATGGTAAAACAAGTGCGCTACTATGTATGGTTGAAATGCTGAAATCAGGGACAACAACGTTTCTTGAAGCAGGTCTTTCAGGAAGATATGGTATGGAAGGTATTGCTGAAGCACTTGAACAAATAGGTATGAGAGGCGTTCTCGGAAGACACGTAATGGACACACCTGGTTATGCTTTAGAGAAAAGCATTATTCATTCAGGACTTATTGAAACTAAAGAGTATGGTATGAAAGAGGTTTTACACATGTATCAGAAATGGCATGGTAAACATGGTAGAATATTTGTATGGTTTGCACCTAGAACCCCTGGAGCTGTCACTATTGAAACATACCGTGAAATAGTAGCTAAGGCGAAAGAGCTGAAAATAGGGATAACAATGCATTTAGCAGAAGCTAAGGAGGATCTAGGATATTTTAAGAAAGAGTTTAGAATGAGGCCAGTAGAGTTCTGTAATTACATAGGAATGCTTGGGTCCAATGTTGTTTTAATACATGTAGTTTGGGTTACTGATGAGGAAATAAAATTGCTTGCAAAAACAGGAACCCATGTAGCCCACAACCCATCATGTAACATGAAGCTTGGCTCAGGGCTAACACCAGTAGCTAAAATGCTTAGAGAAGGAGTAAATGTAGGATTAGGATGCGATGGAGGGCCAAGCAATGATAATTACGACATGGTTGAGGAGATGAAAATAGCAGCACTAGGTCAAGCGCTAATAAATGGAGATCCTAAAGCAATAACAGCCGAACAAGTAATAGAAATGGCGACAATAAATGGTGCAAAAGCTCTAGGATTAGATAGGGAAATAGGGTCAATAGAAGTAGGTAAGAAAGCAGATATAATAATCATAGACTACTGGAAACCACACCTAATACCAATGCTAAACCCTGTAACTCACTTAGTCTACGCAGCTCAAGGGCAAGACGTAGAAACAGTAATAATAGACGGAAAAATAGTAATGGAGAACAGGAAAATACTAACAGTAAGTGAAGAGAAAATCCTTGAGAAAGCAGAGAAGAGAGGACATGAAGTAGTGGAAAGAACGGGAATAAAGCCAATAATACATTGGCCCGTGGAGTAAGTGTTTGAGTGAAACATCATGGAGCTAAGTAAGCGTAAAGTATTACTCATACTTTTTACACCTGGCTTCCGTGTTCCCTATTTTTGTTAAAGGGTTTTAGATGCTCTCCTATATATTGGATCGAGGAATACGTATTTGCCATTTACCTTAGCTAATATGCTCATGTCTACTAGGTTGTTTAGAAGACTGTACAAGGTTTTTGATGGAACATGTCTTCCCGTCCATGCTTCAACGGTTTTTCTAATAGTGCTCCAACGGTTAAAGCCTAATGATACTGCTCTTAATATATGAATGTAGAGAGGAGAGAATGTTCTGAGTTTCCTAAGTTCATTTAAGGCTATATTCTCTGCTTCTCTAATTATCTGATCAAGCATATTTAACCGTCTTGACTGTATAAACTTATACCCGAAATACGTTAACCAGCCAGGGATACCGTCAAGAACTTCAACAACATTTTCAATTATGTTCTTCGACACTTTTACATTAGCTTCCTTAAACCCTGCCTCTAAAAACTTAACTGATTTTTCTCTGTTAAATCTTTCAATTACAACTTCATCTCTTACTCTACCATAAAGTGGGCTTGCAGGACTATTAAATCCGAGAAATTTATATAGTAGACCTACTTCAGAACCTGCTAAAATAAACTTTACCCTCTTCAAATTATCATAACTATATGCTAAAATTTGTGCTAAATCTATCCTCCTATATCCTCTTAGGAACCTAAGATCCTGAGCTTCATCGATAGCGACAATAAATGTTGTCTTACCGTCTTCAGCATATTCATTCATTTTTGTAAGAATAGATGAAAAAGACAGTTCCCTATTTTTCCAATTAAATTCCACTCCGTAACCAGCTATGCTAACTCCTTTTATATTCTTTAAATACTCGGTAATTAAAGCAAATCTGCCTCCGATTCTAGTAAACTCCTCCGAAAGTAACCTGTAAAAACCCTGCTTAGAATACCCAAACTCAGATAACCTTCTAGCATCAACGTATATGTAAGGGCGATTGCTTTCACTAAGAAACACTTTTAAAACCGATGTTTTCCCCACCCTCCTTATACCTAAACATAAAATAATAGGAGAACCAGAAACCATATATCTTGAAAGAACCTTAAGCTCCTTCTCTCTATTAAATAATTCAGCTCTACACTCCTTAGGTCTAGGATCGAAAAGCATAAGTTACACCCCTGTAACCTATAAACTTTTTTAGCTAACCGTAATGTTCAGTAGATTTCAGAGAAAAATTAGAAAGTATTCTAAAGTAGTTTATTAACTAGCTCTTTCAACATACTTTTAAGTTTTAAACATGACTCTCCAAGGCACTTAAATAGGTTTCACGCTGTTTAGCAAGAAAAACAATGTTACCATACCCCTTAACAATGTTTTCATCACCTAAACTCTCAATAAGCCTCCTATACTGTTTCAACCCGATCTTACTCAAAGTTACTCTTGCATCATCCACCCTACCGCTCTTAATATGAAGTAGTGCGCCACTTAAAACATCAATAAGCTTATGCAAGGCTTTAAAACAATCAACTACACTACTAGGTAAAGACTTAACCTTGCTGGCAGACTCTGCATTACAAGCTTCATATTAATATTAAGTACTTTAGCTAACCTAATATACTTCATTCCTTTTCCAATCTCTAATCTCAACTACCTTAACTCCTCAAATTCGACAGCATCCAATGAAGTAATTATAGCTTACATGTTCTACAATAAAACAAAGTTGAATTTTCTTTAGATTACCTTATTGATTTTCCGCATTTTGGGCAGAATGTTGTATTTCCCGGTATTGTTTGTCCGCAGTATGGGCATTTTATTGGCTCTACTACTTTTGTAAATATGCTTCTTTTCGGTATTTGCCTTTCTTTCTCATATTTCTTAGCTATTTTTACCGCTATTTCCATCAGTATGATTATTGGTAAGAATAGAATGAAGTCCGCTATTGGGCCTCCATCTGGTGTTATTATTGCTGTCAGTACGAATATTGCGAAGTAGAATGGTAATCTTTTACCCTCTATTATTGATGTATCTATAAACCCTAATCTCACTAAAAGAATAAAAACAGCTGGGAATGTAAAGGCAAGTCCCGAAAGAAGCGTTGTGTACAGTACTAAGCTATAGAAATCTGTCACATAAACCAATGGTGCTGCTCCTACAATTCCGTAAAATAGTAAGGATGCTTTTAATAGAAACGGTATAACCAGGAATAATCCAAAAAGAGCCCCTACAGTAAATAATGTTGTAAATGCAAGTGTAAACGGATATATTAGCTTCTTCTCGTGAGAATAAAGTGCTGGGTCTATGAACTTATATGCTTCATAAGCTATTATTGGCATGCTCAGTATAACTCCTAGTATCAAAGATGAAAAAAGATATAGCTCTATTGGAGCTAAAAACCTTATACCTACAAGCTCTACTTCTTCAGGTAATGTGTAAACCCTTATGTAATCAAGGATGACTGAAACTAAGGGCTTATAAAAAATAAATGGGTTGCTTAAAAAATTTGGATCAGCAGGTACTACCATTAAAGCTAACGTTATTGCGGCCACAGATATTAGCGATATCTTTACCCTAT
The DNA here is from genome assembly GCA_029258915.1 of Thermoproteota archaeon. Lineage (GTDB taxonomy): Archaea > Thermoproteota > Thermoprotei_A > EX4484-217-1 > EX4484-217-1 > EX4484-217-1. Next base: position 97,509 of record JAPDJU010000012.1, on the reverse strand, counting down.
ATCTTAACTCTTTAAGATGCTCCTCCATACTCATTCTAGTTAAAACGAATTCTTCATCAGAAGCCATGATTATCACTAACTATTAGACTAAACAGTTCTCTATTATTTTTTAAGTCCTTTACTATACTGTATTGTTTTATTTTTTCTTCATTTTCTCCATGATTTCTTTAAGTATTTGCTCTCTAGTTTTACCTTCTGTAGATATTCCTAAGCTTTTTGCTAAGTCTACTATCTTTTCATCTACTACTGCTTCTTTATCCTTAGGTTTTAACTCTTCCTCAATTCCTTTAGATGCCTTTTCGAATTCCCTCTTAGCCTGACCTATGGCTCTAGCTAATTGAGGAAGCTTCTGAGGACCCCATAGGATGAGTATCGCTAAGAATACTAAAATTACTAACCATTCCCACTGTGTAATAACCATTATATTTTTACCTCTCAGATACCCTATTGCATAATGTTTAGAGTAAATATATAAACTTTAGTTTAAAACTTCAGCAGGAATTTAAATTAAGGGAAAAAATTGTTTTTATTTTTTAGCCCTTAGGTACAGGTTCTGCTAGACCCCATACAAACCAGTCGATACTCCATAATAGGTCATGGTCTGCTACTTCTCCCGGCTTTATTCTTACATTCCCTTCTCTGTCAACTATTCCTTCTTTGCCTGTCAATTCCTTGAATATTGGTGCCCAGAAGCTTCCACTCCATGGATCCCAGTATCTTTCTTTCATTAATGTTTCTCTTTTAAGTAGTAGATCTATTGCCCAGTCTGGTACTCCTTTAGCTGCAAGCTCTGCTTTCAAGTCTCCCCATTCATCAAGCCATATGAACGCGGCTCCTTTACCCTTTCTCCATCCCTCTCTAATATCTCCTCCATCACCCATTAGCCACCATAGGTCCATACTTCTAGCTACCCCTGCAAGATAGTATGCTAAAATGTATTCGTACATTAAACCCCAGTCGACTAATTGTCCTATTAAATGGGCTGTTGGACCATAATCTCTCATGTTACTATAGTGGCTATAGCTCCAAACTTTCTTTCCTGCTTTCTGATATTCTTCAGCAACCTGTAATGTTGCCGGCGAGTCTTCTGTAAAAGCTAGTACGTCAGCATCGTACATTTCAACCATGCTTCTCGCAGCATCGGTTGCAGCTGGCGGATCATACCATGAGTACAACCATTTAACATGTACTTCTACTTTCTTTAAATCATCTAAGCTTAGATCTCCACGTTTATATCTACGCCATAATCCTTCCCATATTCCTAGAACCCAGCTGTTAATGTGTCTTACAACTTCAGGTATAGGATAAGCTGCAACATAGCCGAACTTAAGCGTTTGTGATATGGCTCCAGCAACTAAACCGCATAAGTAGTATGGTTGATATAGTTCTGCGAAGTAAGTTCCCATATTATCCCATCGTTTATAGCCGGAGCAATGCCAGAACCATACGTCGGGATATTTCTTTGCAGCTTCAAGTGTTGGGTCCATAAAGCCGAAGCTTGTAGTAAATATTACCTTACATCCTTCAGCAATTAAAGACTCTATTTTAGGTAAGGCTTCGGCTTCTGGAACGCTTTCAATATATACGGTTTCCACAGTTCCTCCAAATTGTTTTTCAACGTAAAGTCTTCCAGAATTATGTGCATATGTCCATCCATAATCTCCTATCGGCCCTACGTAAATAAATCCTGCTTTAATTTTCTTAGCGGGTGGTGGAGGACTCGGCGAGGGAGACGCTGTTACTGTTTCAGTTACTGTTTCTGTTCTCGTTACTGTCTCTGTAACTACACCTTTAGGTGCTGCTGCATAACCTCCTCCCAGACCTAATGCTGCTCCTACAACGAGACCTCCTATAAGCCCCTTAAGGAAGTCTCTTCTAGTGACTTCACCCATGTATAAAACACCTATTTAGAGCTTGAAGTCCCTAACATAAACTCTGCATATGAGCTTATAAATCTTTACAAAAGGGGTTGTTGTAAAATTCTCAAGCAGAGTTAGCATAAGGAATATTCTATATTTTTAATTAGCCGTATAAAAAGTGCTCTCATTCTCTAGAATACGGTTTCCCGAGGGCTTCTGGGGCACCTATTCTTCTTCTAAGCGCTTCAATGGACATAATGGTTAATAGTATTATTGCTGACACGTGAGGTACTGCTTTAAGTAGTGGAATTACTCCTTTAAATATTTCAATCCCTTGAAGCCAGAAATATGCTATTTCTAAACCTCCAAATAAATAAGCACCTAAAAGTGCTCTTAAAGGATTCCAGAAGGAGAATATTACCAGCGCTATTGCTATCCATCCTCTTCCTAATATTATTGGAGCACCCATAATCTGCGGCGTATGTGCTAGCATAAGATATGCACCTGATAAACCAGCCATACCTCCGCCAATTATCACCGCTATGTATCTTAGTCTAAAAACATTTATTCCAGCCGCATCAGCTGCTGCAGGATTTTCTCCAACAGACCTAATGTCTAAGCCTATTCTCGTTCTGAAAAGTATAAACCAGAACACTATACTTAAGATAACTGCAAAATAAGCCATGACATTTAAGCTAAATAATGCACCTATAACGGGTAAATCGCCTAGCAACGGTATTTTTACAGGATATAGTCTTATTTTAGGTATTTTCATTAATTCTTTCGGCCCTAACATTACGTCCCTAGCGTATCCCCTAAACGTTATACCGATACCCAATCCGAAAATATATAATGCTAACCCGCTTGCAAACTGATTAAGTTTTAGTGTTATACATGCAAAAGCATGTATAACTGAGATAATAGCTGCAGTAATGAATGCTGTTAGAAAACCTAGCCATGGATTCTCCGTGAAAATAGCCACTATAATACCTACCGTGGCACCGACTTCCATAAGCCCTTCAAGCCCTAAGTTGACTATCCCGGAGCGTTCTGCAAGGACTTCACCAAGCGTTGCTATGAGGTATATTGTACCGACAGTTAATGCACCTATTAGAAATTGATTTATCATAGTTAGTTCTACCATCGCACTTACCTCCTAACTTTAATTAATCTTACCTTGTAGTGTACAAAGAAATCGCCCAAGACTAAGAGTATGAATATCAGTCCTTCAAAACCTACAGCAATAAACCTTGAAATCTTTAGTTCCTGCTGTAACAGATCAGCGGACTTTGTCAATATTCCAAAGAAAAATGAAACAAGAAGACAGGCTATTGGGTTTAACCTTGCAAGCCATGCAACAATTATCCCAGCGTAACCGTAACCTGCAACACCTATTTCAGGCGATAGCTTAGGTAGAAACGCTGTAATACCTATAAAACCTCCTAGCCCTGCAAGACCTCCGCTTATGAACATTACTATTAAAACTAATTTCAAATAATTTATCCCAGCATACATAGCTCCTCGCTCACTATCACCAACAACTCTAACTTCATATCCTAGCAACGTTTTTGTACATATAAAGTACAGTATTGCCGCTATAATAATAGCCACCAATATCCCTGAATTAACTAATGTACCAGGTATTCTAGGCAGCCTAGCAAACTCAGGGATTACAGGTGTTCCTTTAAAGCCTGGTATTAAATGGACACCTAACTCTTTTAGATAAGCTAAATATCTTTCCTTAAATGCAGGATTTGCTTCATTCCATGGGCCTCCAGGCGTTGTAAGCCACCATATTAACTGTAGTGAAATAGTGTTAAGCATTAATGTCACTAGTATTTCGTTTACCCTCCATTTAGCTCTTAAGAATGCTGGTAAAAGGCCCCAGAAACCGCCAGCTATGAATGCTAACATAAACATTATAGGTAGATATAAAAACTGCGGTAGGTCCATACCGCTCCAATAAAATATTACAGGTATCATTGCAGCTATTGCTCCTACTTCAAACTGACCTTCACCACCAATGTTATAAAACGCCATTCTAAAGGGGAGCACTAAAGCCATGGATGTAAACATTATAGGTAAAGCTATTTCGATAGCTCCCATAAGTGCTGTAGGACTTATTGCTATTCTCCCTATTCTTGAATAAACATCTATAGGCGAAATACCTACTGCTATAAAGATGAGACCGCCTAAAAGAATACCGGCTATCGCTGATGCTATAGATACTATTGCTGGTATTTCTCTTCTTACGATGAGTCTTTTTTCAACTTTCACAGCATATTTTGTTCCAGGGATCCTGATAGCCATCATTTACACCTGCATGGAGATTAGGTTTTAGGGTTTTCTTTAACCTTTTGAGAAGTTTTCTTTAGCACTCCACCCATCATTAACCCTATTTCTTCGATGTTTGCTTCTTCGGCTGAAACTATACCCATAATTTCTCCATTATGGATTACAGCTATTCTATCGCTTAACATAAGTATTTCTTCAAGGTCTTCAGATATTAAAAGAACAGCTATACCTTTATCTCTTTGCCGTAAAAGCACTTTTCTAACATATTCTGTTGCTCCAACGTCAAGACCTCTTGTAGGATAAACTGCAATTATAAGTTTAGTTTTTCTCCGGGGATTTTCAGCTAGCTCTCTAGCTAAGATGAGTCTTTGTATGTTTCCACCTGAAAGTGTTTTTGCAGGGGCAAAAATGCTTGATGTTATTACGTTAAGTTCTTTAATTCTCCTATTCACGAACCCGTATATTTCATTGAAATCTAATAAGAACACATTCTTGGCCATAGGCGGATATCTATGATGTCTTAAAACTATGTTCTCCCAAACTGTTAAGTTAGGTAATATTCCAACGCCAATTCTATCCTCTGGAATGTATGCAACACCTAGTTCAAAAATTTTTTTAGGTGAGGCTTCGGTTACATCCTGTCCCTCGATTATTATTTTACCTCTTAAAGGTTTTCTTAGACCAGCAATAGCTTCTGCAAGCTCTTCTTGACCGCTTCCAGCAATACCTGCAATACCGAAAATTTCACCCGGATAAACTTCGAAAGAAACGTTCTTTACGGCTAAAACACCTTTATCGCTTAAAACATTTAAGTTTTCAACTTTAAGTATTGGAGTTTCAATAATAACTTTTCTATGTTCTCTCTTAATTCTGAAAAGAACTTCCCTACCAACCATCATTTTTGCTAAGTCTGCTTCCGTAACTTCCTGGGGGGTAACCGTTCCTATTACATGTCCTCTTCTAAGGACCGTTATTCTATCGCAAACTGTTAATGCTTCCTCAAGTTTATGTGTTATAAATATTATTGATCTCCCTTCTTCTTTCATTTTCTTGAGAGTTTTAAATAGCTCTCTTGTTTCTTGAGGTGTAAGAACTGTTGTAGGTTCGTCGAGAATAAGTATGTTCGCGTTTCTTATTAATGCTTTGAGAAGCTCCACATACTGTCTTTCACCCATAGATAGTTGCCATATTTTAGCTTTAGGGTCTATTCTAAAACCGTATCGTTCAGCTAATTCCCTAATTTTCCTAGAAGCTTCCTTAAGATTAAGTACTAATCCGAACTCCTTCAACCCTAAAATAACATTCTCAACAACAGAATGTGCCATAACAAGTTTGAAATGTTGGGGAACCATACCTATTCCAAGCTTTATAGCGTCTTTAGGAGATTTTATAGAGACTCTCTTACCGTTAATAAGTATTTCTCCCTCGTCAGCCCTATATACGCCGTAAAGTATGTTCATTAATGTTGTTTTTCCAGCACCGTTTTCTCCAAGAAGACCATGTATTTCACCTCGCCTTACCTCGAATGTTACATTGTCTAAGGCAACTACGCCAGGGAACCTCTTAGTAATTTCTTTCATCAACACTGCCGATGGCTTCTCTTCGCTCAACAAAAACACCCAAAGTACAGGTCAAAACACAGTGGGACTATAGAAAAGTCTCATATGCGTCTATAAAAATCTTTCCAACAATCCCATAAAAATGCATATTTTGTTTTTCTAGTGGTTTTTGTAATCGGGTATTTAAAGTTAAAAATTGTTTAAACGTTTTTATTTTAAAATAGTTAAAAAGGAATAGCTAATCAGGTACTATGGTTGTTCCTGCTCTTCCTTCTAAAATATCTAGTGCCTTATATAGGTGGCCTATTGCTGCTTTTTCCCCTCCATTCTTTATGAACCTTATTGCTGCTAATACTTTAGGACCCATGCTTCCAGGGGGGAAGTGGCCTTCTCTGTATAGTTTTTCTGCTTCACTAATAGTTAATTTTCTTAAAAGCTTTTGCTGCGGAGTTCTAAAGTGCAAGTAGACTCCTTCAACATCTGTTACTATTACGAAATAATCTGCTCTAACAAGAGAAGCCAGCCTTTCACCTGCAAGGTCTTTATCAATAACTGCTTCAACACCCTTAATTTCTCTATTTTCTTCAATTACTGGTATTCCACCACCACCTGAAGCTACGACTATGAATCCGTTTATAAGTAGAGTTCTTATTGCTTCTATTTCTACATTACCTACAGGGTCGGGTGATGGAACAACTCTTCTCCATCCACCTCTAGGGTCAGGTTTCATAGCCCACCCTTTCTCCCTAGCAATTCTCTTAGCAGTTTCCTCATCGTAATATGGACCAACATATTTTGTTGGATTTTGGAATGCTGGGTCATCCTTCCTTACGAGAACACGGTTTACTACGGTAACTACATGTCTATTTATACCTCTTCTTCTAAGCTCATTTGTTAGTGCTTGCTGAATCATGTAACCTATCCATCCCTGAGTCATTGCATTAGCAAAATCCATTGTTAATGGCGGTATTTTCTCCCTTAAAGCATCCATCCACTCCAAAATATTACCTACTTGAGGTCCATTACCGTGAGTTAAAATCACTCTATAACCTCTTTCTATAATGTCGGCTACTTGCTTCATAGCTTTAACAACATTATCCCACTGTTCCTCAACTGTTCCTTTTTGACCCTTTTGAAGGAAGGCATTGCCTCCTAAAGCTATTGTAACTAAACCCTTATTCTCGCTCATGATTTTACATCCTCTAAGAATTTTGTATAATAAATAGTTTCAAATAAAGATGTATATAAGTATTCATTTAAATATGCAGCAAAACCTCTAACCAGGTCCTCTTCAGTCTATATTTAATTATTCCTTTAAAAACAATTATAATAAGCATCGGCTTGTTTACTATATTGGGGTAAAATATGGTTTCCTACGTTAAATACTTGAAATGCAGCAGATGTGGTAAAGTCTACTACTTAGATCAGAAACCTATTGTTTGCGAAAACAAGGACTTAGGTAGGTTAGACATATATTACGATTATAAGAAAGTAAAGGAAGTGTTTTCAAAGCATATTCTTGAGAAAAGAAGATTTTACATGTGGCGGTATAGGGAGTTAATGCCTGTAAGCGAAGATAAGAACATAGTAACTTTAGGTGAAGGGGGAACACCTCTAATTAAGGCGAAAAGGCTTGCTGAAGAACTTAGGGTTAAAAACCTGTACTTAAAGGATGAGACAAGAAATCCTACTGGAAGCTTTAAAGACCGTGGTATGTCTGTTGCAGTTAGTATGGCTGTTGAGTTCGGCTATAAAGTTACAGTTACTGCTTCGAGCGGTAATGCTGCAGCAGCGTTAGCTGCTTACAGTGCTAAAGCAGGCCTAGAAACATATGCTTTTGTAATTGAAGAAGCAGGTTACGGTAAGGTTGCACAATTATTATTCTATGGTGCTAAAGTATTCAGAGTTAAAGGACTTGGCAAAGAAGATCCTACGGTGAAAATGATGAAGCTAACTTATGAAAAGTATGGATGGTATCCTAGTCCAAGCTTCGGACCTTTCAACCCGTATCAAATTGAGGGGCCAAAAACAATATCATATGAAGTAGTTGAACAGCTAAATTGGAATATTCCCGACTGGGTTATAGTGCCTGTAGGTGCTGCTGCATTACTTACAAGTGTTTGGAAAGGGTTTAGAGACTTTAAGGAACTAGGATTTATTGATAACTTACCTAAATTAGCTGCAATTCAGTCTACAGGAAATCCGCCTTTCGTTAGAGCGTGGAATGAGAAAGCTGAAGCATTTAAGGTAAAGCCTTGGCCTAAACCTGAAACAATAGCTACAGGTCTCGAAGATCCGTATCCTTGGGATCATGATGGAGGTTTAAAGGCGCTACATGAAACAAATGGTGTAGCCGAAGAGGTAAGTGATGAACTCATACTTAAGGCTATGAAAATGCTTGCAAAGTACGAAGGAATATTTGCCGAGCCCTCGGGTGTAGCTAGTTTAGCAGGGTACATGAAGTTGCTGGAGGAGAGAACTATAGATAGAGGAGATACTGTAGTGGTACTGATAACCGGGCATGGTCTAAAGGATCCCGATATAGTTAAGAAAGTAAGTGGTGATGCACCGAAAATAGAGCCTAAACTTGAAGATTTCGAAAAAACTTTAAGAGAGCGTTATGCTTAAGAATTATACTACTTCATGAAAACCAATTTTTCCATGTGTTTTCTCTCCTTTGCTTACCCATTGAGATATCTCAGCGAATTCTCGTATACTAAGGCAAACAAGCTAACTTACGATACCTATAAAGTTTTTAATACTATCTATTTATTAGAGGTGTTTCCGAAAAATGGTTTTCCTTAAATCTACAATTTCAGATCTTGTTGGTAAAGACCTAGTAACTACGCAAGAATGGACTATAGAGGAACTAAGGGCGGCTATCGAACTGGCTCAAGAACTTAAAAGACTGTATTATTACAGAGGGGCCAAGGGGTTACCTAATTATCTTGAAAAGAAAACTTTCATAATGTTATTTTATGCGCCATCAACTAGAACTAGGGCTGCTTTTGAAACGGCAATGACACTGCTTGGAGGTCACGCACAGTATGTTGAAGCTAGAATGACTAGAGTTAAGGAGGGTGAAGCACTAAAAGACCTCGCTAAAATGTACGAAATATTTGGCAATGGTGTAGGTATTAGAATTTTAGACAAGGCAATAGACTATAAGTATGGTGAAGGACATAAAGTTATCAGAGAATTTGCTAAACATGCAAGAGTACCAGTTATTAACATGGCTGATGATCAGGAACATCCAACCCAAGCACTTGGAGACATTATGACTGTAGAGGAAAAACTAGGTAATGTGGAAGGTAAAAAATTCGTTATTATGTGGGCTTATGCTCCAATAATCAGAGGATATTGCAGTATTAACGCGGACATGCTTATAGCAACAAGGTTCGGTATGGATGTTGTTATAGCTCATCCACCAGGCTTTGAGCTTCCAGAAAAATATATTGAATGGGCTAAACAAAATGCTAAAGAAAGCGGAGGCTCAGTAGAATTTGTTAACGACTATAGGGAAGCACTTCAAGGAGCCCATGTTGTATTTCCAAGAAGCTGGTGTTCAAGAAAACTTGCTGAACTTGGAGCTGCAGCTTTCGGTAAGGAGGAGTTAGAGATATATAAGAAATATCGTGACTGGAGGCTTAAAGTTGAAGACCTTGATTTAATGGACGACCATGGCATAATAACTCATGTGCTTCCAGTCCTTAGAGACTATGAAGCAGACGATGCTGTAATGGACTCTTCGAGATCTGTAATTTACGAACAGGCAGAAAACAATTTATTCACTAAAGCCGCTATCCTCGTATTAACCATGGGTGGCTTAGTTTAGAGGTAAGAAGAAAGAATAACTGTAATAGACTTTATTTTCTTACTTAACCATGTATTCCATGGCCTCCTTTTTTATTATAAACCATTTAAAAATACGTTACCGTTTCTAATTTAGAAGTTATGTTTAGGTTTATAATAGAATTTTAATACTCTTAAATACTATACCTTAGTGTCCCCTCCGAGGTGAAAAGCTTTGAGCACACCCTGGTATGTGGGATATTTTAAAGGTAGAGATTGGCTAAAGAACATAGACTATACACAAGAGGAAGTAAAAAAGGTTATTGAGGCAGCTAAAGATCTTAAAGAGAAGTTTTCTAAGGGTATGCCAACACCCTATTTACAAGGTAAAACATTGTTTATGCTATTCTATAACAGATCGTTGAGGACAAGAAATAGTTTTGAAGCAGGCATGTTCCAGCTAGGCGGCCATGCACACTTCCTTAGCCCACAAGATGTCTACACACCAACTCTGCCTGAAGATATGATACCCTACAAAACAGAGGCTATTGGTGATGTTGCAAGAGTTCTTAGCAGGTATGGTAACGCAATAGCTATTAGAATATACGGTGATGCAGCAAAGTGGATTATTGGCAGAGGTCACAGGGTTATTAACGAGTTTGCTAAATGGGCTACAATACCGGTACTTAACATGGAAGATGATGTATATCATCCGTTCCAAGCGCTAGCGGACATTATGGCAGCTTTAGAAGCTCTTGGATGGCCTAAAGATTTAAGAGGCAAAAAGTTTGTAGTAAGCTATGCGTATTCTGGCGGGCTTAAACCTTTAGCTGTACCTCAAAGTGTAACATTAATTGCTGCCATGTTTGGAGCAGAAGTTGTTATAGCTCATCCACCAGGATTTGAGCTAATGGATGAAGTAATGAGGAAAGCCAAGGAACTAGTTGACCAGTACGGTGGAAGCCTAACAGTAACTCACGATATGAAGGAAGCTTTTGAAGGGGCTACGTTCGTATATCCGAAAGCATGGAGTCCCAGAAGGTTTTTCCCACCATATAATGAAGTTGTAGATAAGGAAGGAGCTAAAGCATATCAAAATAAGTTCAAGAACTGGATAGTAACATTAGATCTTCTAGAAGAAACTGGAAAACCATATTACATGCACTGTGGACCAGCAGATAGAGGTCAGGAAGTAACAGATGAAGTTTTAGATGCATACAAGAAATCTCTGTACTTTGAAGAAGCAGAAAATAGGCTACATGTGCAGAAGGCAGTTATGTCCATGACCATGGGAGAACCTAAAACATAATCTTAAATATTTTTATTGAAAACTTAGCTGTTAATTTAGAGATTAGAAGTTATATATTCTATTTCTTTTCTTATTTCCCCTGTGATGTCAAGTATTTCATTTACAATTTTCTTAGCGTCGCTTATATCTTCTGGTTCTAAAGTTACCTTTATAGAAACTTTGTATAGGTCTTCAACTTCATCACTTAGCTGATTTAGCAGCACTAGTATCTTTAGATGTTCTTCTTTCACATGTTCTGGTGGTTTTACGTTTTTAAACATGTTTATTCTATCACTCAGTATTTCCTTTACTCTTAAAACGTAAAGTTCAGGTTTTACATCATATGGGGTTACATTAATTTCCTGCATGATAAGCTTAAGGCTTAATGTATGAGCAGCTGATAGAGAATTCCATTGAGCAAGCTCTATAGCGTCAAGAATCAATGATAGTTTATAACTATAGCCTAGTTTTTCATATTCTTCAGTAATCTCCTTTACGCTATCTAATGTTTCATTTAAAGCACCGTAACATTGAGTTAGCAGCATATAGCCTATAAGCAATCCTATAATAATTCCTATAACTAAGAGTATGACAGGAAACATTATTTTCCAAGTACTCAAATACTGCATAAGCTACACCATAGTGTTTCGAACAATATTTCATTTATTTTAAGGTGTATTTAAAGTATTCTTAACTACTTTTGCCAATAGTTAAGTTAATCTATTAAAAATAGAATCAACTATTTTTCTAATTTTCTATTTTCAATATTTTGAGAAATTATATTTATTAGTATTGCAAATTTTCTACTTGGTGGTTAGATTTGGCTAAATATATTATCGATGACCTTGATAAGAGAATTCTGAATATATTACAAAAGAACGCTGATTTAACATATGCTGAAATAGCTAAAGAAGTCGATGTTAGTCCCTCAACTGTTCATCTTAGAGTAAAAAGGTTAAAGGAACTAGGGTACATTAAATCCATTATTGCTATAGTTGATCCTGCTAAATTAGGTTTTAATATTAGAGCCTATGTGTTTATTAAGACTGATCCTAAAAAGCATAATGAAGCTTTAGAAAAAATTTCTAAAATTAAGGAAGTAGTAGAACTATATGATATTACAGGAGAATATTCTGCGGTAGCTAAAGTTTATGCCACAGACAATGAGGGATTAGCTAGAATACTGGACATTTTAGGGCAAATAGAAGGCGTCTTATCGACAAGTACATCACTTGTCATGAGATCTATAAAGGAGCTTCCAATAATTCATATTTAGCTAAATTTTTTCTTCTTAATAATAATTTAGCTAGTGCTCTGACAACAGCAGCTGGTTTAGCACCAAATCTTTTAGCGTATTTTAATATTGACAGCGAGCTTTTCAAAAGAGGTAAAACAAGTTTAAATCTGGACCCAGTTAAGAGCCATGTAAGTTTAAATATGGAGTTAAACCATTTAAACTCCTTTATAACAGCTTCTTCATATTTTTTCAAATATCCATCATTTAATATGTGGTTAAAGAGGATTAAAGAACATTTCATGGAGTGAGCTATTCCCTCACCAGTTATTGGGAAAACTGTACCCACACTTTCACCGCATCCAACTATATTACGGTAAACCATGGGCTTACAATATGCTGGAGGTTTAGACCGTATATAGCTTTCACATGAACATGTTACCTTACCCTTAATATTGAATTTCTTAAATATTTTCTTAACAAGCAATATAGGATTAACTATGATATCTCCTGCGCCTATATGCCAATAACCATCACCCATAGGAAATATCCACGCATAACCTATTTTACCGAACTTAATGTATATCGTATTTTCATCAAGGTCTTTGGTTCTAATAACATATTCAATAGTTGGTGTTAAGAGATCATTCTTCAGTTTTGGTAAAAGGCTTCTTTTATAACCTGTAGCATCTATTACTAAGTCGTATTTTCCAGCAATCTCCTTAGTTGCTTCTACTCTTAAAACCCTTAAACCTTTAATTAGATCATATATTAGCTTAGGTTTATTGAAAGTTACGAGGTTTGTTACCTTAAGTTCTATATCGTCAACAATAATTCTCTTAACTTTAGATAAAATGTAGTCTTCAAAGTTTAAACCAACATATTTAAGTAAGTTTTTAAGCTCAGATTCTATAGTTCCCCAAGCACAAAAACATCCTATTTTCCTAGATTTCTCATAGATATTAACATTTGCTCCAGCTTGAGAAAGGAGGGAAGCCAGAAAAGCACCAGCAGAACCTGCACCAACAATAGCTATTTTCTTATACATTACTATCAAACCGCATTCTTATACCATAACTTGTATTATAGGAAACCAGTCTTTAAGCTTTAACCAGGTAAATATAGAGAAGAGCGTTTTCTCTAAACGAGCGGAATAAACGAAGCACCTTATCTATTAATGGACCATATACTCTTAGCACTTTACTTCTAATTCCCTTAGGTAGTATGCTTAAAAGTACCGGCCATAAGCAGCAGCTAATAACTATTATATTCTTGAATCCTATCTTTTTAAATATAGGAGTTAATTCTTCAGGCGTATGGCCTTTCTCATAAATGTAGGTTTTGGGTACATTTTCTGTTTCAAAGTCTATGGTGTTTTCCGGTATGCCATGATTTCTCCTATATCTTTCTAATAATTTTTCGTTAAATGATGATACAATAAACATTCTCTCGTTTTTCAATAATCTAAATATTTCTTCTAGCATGAGTTCAAAGTTTGGTATATGGTCAAATGTTAAAGTTGAAAATATAAAGTCAAATGTTTTCTCTCTAAAGGGAGGATGTTCAGCATCTGCACATATTATGTCTAAATTTTTGCAGTGTCTATGTTTTTTCTTTAGTATTTGAAGCATGTTTAAGCTGAAGTCTAAGGCTACAATATATTTTGATATTTTGGAAAGTAAGGGAATGTATCTTCCCGTTCCAGAGCCTATATCTAAGCTTTTTGGAAAACTTTTATTCCTAAGTATTTTATAAATTACTTTTTCCTCGCAACGCTCCATAATTCTAGTTATGTAAAGTTTGCTTGATATATCATATTCTGGCGCTATTTTATCATAAAGTTCTCTTATACGTTCCTTATATTCAGCAGTAACCATGTTATAGCATTACCTAACTGAAATTCTAAATTTAAAATATAAAATCCGATTTTTAAATTCTTAATCTATACCCAAATAAACTTTCGTTAGGTCGGGTTTTTCAAGAAGTTCTTGCGGTAATCCTTCGAATATTTTTCTTCCAGCTACAAGGAGATATGCTTTATCACCTATTTCAAGAGCTTTTTTAGCGTTTTGCTCAACGAGAATAACAGGGATGTTATAGTTTTCTTTTAGCTCAATTATTTTTTCAAATATTAATTTAGCTATTTTAGGTGCCATATTTGCCGTTGGTTCGTCTAAAAGCATTAACGATGGTTTTCTAAGGAGGGCCATTGTCATTGCTAGCATTTGCCTTTCTCCACCACTTAGCGTTGAAGCTTTTCTTTCAAATAATGCTTTAAGCTGCGGAAAAAGGCCTATCGCTTCTTCGATATCCATGGTTTCTCCCTCATGAATATATGTCGCTAATAGTATGTTCTCCTTGACTGTAAGGTTTAGGAAAACGTTTTCAAGTTGAGGTAAATAGGCTATACCCAGTTTAGCTATTTCATGAGGTTTCTTTGATGTTATATTGATATTCTTAAATATTACTTCACCACTGTATATTGACGTAAGCCCAAATATAGTTCTTAACAATGTTGATTTTCCGCTACCATTCGGTCCGACAATAACTGTTATTTCCCTATAATCTGCCGCCATGGATACTCCGAATAGTACCTGAAATTTCCCATAACCTGCATTTACGTCGTTAAGAGCAATTATGCTACTTGGCATGTTTATTCGCCTAAGTAAGCTTTTGAAACTTCAGGGTTTTCAAGTACTTCTTCGGGTTTTCCTTCAGCCACTATCTTACCTCTGTGCATAGCATAAACGTAGTTAACATATCTAAGTGCTACATCTAACCTATGTTCAACTATTAAGAAGGATAAACTCAGTTTATTCTTTAACTGAACTATGTGGTCAAATATTTCATGTGCGAGTTTAGGATTGACACCTGCAATAGGTTCATCCATTAGAACTAATCGTGGATTACTCATTAATGCTCTTCCTATTTCAATAAGCTTCATTTGGCCTCCACTTAGTTTGAAAACAGGTTGATTCCATAGGTGGTCTAAGTTTAAAAGTTCAAGTATTCTATAGGCTTTTTCTACGAGTTCTTCCTCTCGTTTAAGCCATTTAGTTTTAAAAATAGCGTTTAAGAATCTTTCACCCTCATTTATCCTGGCGGCTACAAGTAAGTTTTCTAAAACTGTTAAGTTTGTAAATAGTAAGGGTATTTGGAATGTTCTAACAATCCCCATTTTATATATTTCATGCGGTGGTTTACCTGTAATATCTAGTCCATTATACTCAACTTTACCTTCATCAGGTTTATATATCCCTGAAATCACGTTGATTAACGTTGTTTTGCCGCTACCATTAGGACCTATAATCATAGTTAAAGTACGTTTCTTTACACTAGCAGAAACTCCATTAAGTGCTATTACCCCTCCGAACTTCTTCTTTACATTCTCGGTTTTTAGCAGATCCCTCATTACCTATCCCATTTATTTTCCAGTATTTTGGGATAGATGAAAAATGTAGAGATAGTATATTTGCTTTACGTCGACAACTCCACTTTGTCAAGAGGACTTATGTATACGCCTACATCTTTCCAAACAAACTCTCCATTTTCACTTACAACAGTTGTTATTACATATCTCTCTCCTACTCTATCGCCTGTTTTGTCGAGAAGAACCCATCCTGAAACTCCGAAATATCTTGATGCTATTTCTGGAAGAACTTTAGCGACAACCTCACCATCGTACTTTCCTGCTTCAAGAACAGCTAATGCCAATATCCAAGCCGCATCATATATGTTATAAGTATATGGATCCGGCTCTATACCGTATCTTTCCTTATATCTTTCCTTAAACTGTTCTTTCTTCGGGGATTCTTCAGGTAAATAAACTGTTGCTAATACTCCAAGACTTTCAACAACATCACCTACTTGTTTAGCTATTTTAGTTGAATAGGCTATCCCATCTGTTCCAAACCATTTAACCTTAGTTAGAATGGGGTCTTCTTTAGCAAGAGATAATATGTTTAATCCATCGTCTTCAAAAGATATAAATAGGACTCCTGTTTCTTCGTCGGCACCAAATTCCTTAACATAGTCTGAAACTCTTCTGACCTCGGTGGATAATTCCGGTGCTTCAGGATCATATCTTACTCCTTCTATTTGACCTCCTAGTTCTTCAAACCTTGCTTTAACTACATTAAATAATCCTACACCCCAGTCATCTCCTCTATACATTATGACTACTTTTCTAACGCCTTTTTCCCACATTAGTCTGGCTAAAGCCTTGCCTTGATATACGTCCGATGTTACAGCTCTAAATATGTAGTCATCCTTTATAGCTAACTGTGGGGCTGTTGAAGATGGACTAAATATAACTATTTTATTAGCATCAGCATGAGACTTTATAGCTGCAACTTCTGAGCTTGCAGCAGGACCTACAACAAGCTTTATTCCTTTAGCTGAAAGCGTTTGTAAAGCTGCTAATGCTCCCTCAGGAGATGTTTTTGTATCCTCAACATATATTTTAAATTTAACATTTAGACCAAGCTTAGATACATATGCGTTAATATCTTCTTCAGCTAATTCTAAACTATGCTTCCACTTTTCACCAAAAGACGAAAGCACCCCTGAAAGTGGCAGTAATGCACCTATTGGCACTTCTGACGGTAATGCTGGTTGTTGTGGAGCTGCTACACCTGCGAGAGCAAATGTTACACCGGAACCCACAATTAAACCGATTATTAATGAAACTACTATGTAAACTAGATATTTTTGCATTACACTATTCACCTATCATTGCAGATTTTGTATTTTAGTTTATAGGAATTGAAAGAAGAACTATATATAGGTTTCCTTAGTAAACCTATTAGAAACATATTTAAAATTTAAATTTCAAAAATTTCCAGCAATTAAATAGCGCGGTGGTTGAAAACGGCAGAAACAACATTACTCATAGATGCTATGATATTTGGGAACCTATTAGTACTGTTAGCTGTAGGTCTCACTTTAACCTACATTACCCTAAGAATACCTAATTTTGCTCATGGAGATTTGGCAACTATAGGAACCTATGTTGCGTATTTTATGTATACTTATCTCAAAATTAGCCCTTACCTTAGCATTCCACTCGCATTCCTAATATCAGGTACAATAGCTTTATTATCATATTTATTTATCTTTAAACCGCTAGCTGATAGGGGTACAGGGATAATAGGTTTAATGATAGCATCAATAGCCTTAGAAGTTGTCCTAAGATCATCACTACACGTCTATGCAGATATACTTTCAGAAACTTACAAAGTCATCTCTAGAGGGTTTCTATTTAGAGACTATACGATAACTTTAGGCACGTTATCACTTCCTTATTTATTTATTATTTCGTCAGCACTATCTATATTCTTAATATTTTCATTCTACATTCTTCTAACAAAAACAAAATTTGGTATAGCAATGAGGGCTGCTATTGAGAATCCAAATTTAGCTGAAGTTTTAGGTGTTAACGTAAACAAAGTATATGCTATATCATGGTTTCTAGCTGGTGGTCTTGCAGGAATAGCAGGAGCTTTCTTACCTTTCAGAATAACGGCAGGACCTGAAGTTGGGTGGTACATGTTATTGAGAACCTTTGCATCATCAATTTTAGGAGGATTTTTAAGTATATATGGTGCAATGCTTGGTGGTTATGCTGTTGGTTTCGCTGAAATCATAGGAATATATTTCTTATCTAAACCGCCACTTAATATCTCAACGGCTTTTAGACCGGCTATATCTTTTATTATTCTAATAATTACCTTGCTTATTGTGCCTGAAGGTTTAGCTTCAAAAATAAAACTTGAAAAAATATCTAAACTGCTAAAAACCGTCAAGAGGACTAGAAAACAATGATAGGTATTGCTGATCCAATACGTTTCGTAATAGATCTTACAGCTTTCTTTTCAATATACCTTATGTTATCTATAAGCCTTAATTTAGAGTACGGCTATACTGGAATCCCTAATTTCGGAAAAGTATTGTTCTTTGCTGGAGGAGCTTTTATAACTGGAGCAGTAATTACAAGACTATTACTAATCATTATAGGTTTATCGTCTGAAAATTATTGCAGTTTTAATGTTCTTTATGCTTCAGAAGTAACTAAGTACCTTGCAGAAAACCCGCTGCTTTCAGTGTTAATATTTGTTACAATGCTATTAGCTGGATGTATTGTAGGAGGATTATTAGGTTACGTAGCTTCATACCCTGCTATAAGACTTAAAGAAACGTATTTGGGAATAACTCTTTTAGCTTCTGGTGAACTGTTGAGGATTGTTGCTAGGAACTATGACCCACTGATTTGCGGTACTTTAGGTGTTTCCGTACCTGATGTTTTTGCATGGATCCCTGTAAATGTTAAGGAATTTGTTCAAGTATTCATAATGCTGGGTATTGCTTTATCTACATGGGGTTTTGTTGAGAAACTTACTAGATCACCTTTAGGCAGGCTCATTAGGGCTATTAGAGATAATGAGATAGCAGCTGAATCTTATGGTAAAGACGTAGTAAAGGTTAGAACGAAAATCTTAGTTTTAGGTTCAGCTATAGCTGGTATTGCTGGAGTACTTTATGCTCTTTATGTAAGATCGGTTCATGCAGACGACTTTATGCCGTTAAGAACATTCATAATATGGGTTATGATAATTATAGGTGGAGTAGGAAATAACATAGGTGCTGCACTAGGCTCTTTTATCTATGTTTTAACCGAAAGGCTTATAATGCAATATAAACATTACATAGTAGCTCCATTTGATGTTAATTATTTAAGCTACATATTTTTCGGAATAATCTTAATACTAATATTAATGTTTAAACCTAAAGGATTATTGCCTGAAAAACCAAGTAAGACCATAGAGTTTGAGAAAATCATTAAGAAGCTTAAGAAAAAATAATAAGGACATACCTCTGATTACTTTAACTATAAAACTATATTACTCTAATATGCCTTATAGGGAATTTGATGTAAACTATTGCTCCCTTCTTAAGGTTCTTAAACCCTCTAATACTACTATATGGAACTTTGATTTCTAAAAGCATATCTTTAATTTCTAATGATAAATTTACCCAGCTATTTACCATGTGTATATCTCTTACTAGAGCAGGATACGTATTTGCCTGTACTCTTTGAGGAATATTAGACAGAACTATTTTATCTGAAGGTATTATAATCGCTCTTACGTTATTGCTTTCTCTTTCCCAAGGAACTATTATTTTAAGGTTACCTATTCTAGCTAAAGATAACCCATTAGTTAAAGGTTCTATACTGTCTACATGTAACGAGACTATAGGGAGTATGTCTAAAATTTCCTTTCCTAATAGAAGATCTTTAAACAAACCATCATAAACTACTTTTCCATCATTCAGTACTACTGTTCTTTCATTAAGCATTTCGGTGTAATCCAGGTTATGGGTAGCAATTATTACATTAAGTCCCTTTTCCTTGCTTATACTAATAATTTTAGAAAGTAACTCTAGTTTTAAGCTAACATGCAAGTTAGAAAATGGCTCATCAAGTAAAAGTATTTCAGGTTCTATAGCTAATGCTCTTGCTATAGCAACTCTCTGACGTTCACCCCCACTTAGTTTTAAAGGATATTTATTACGTAGGTGATAAATGTCCATTAGCTTAAGTGTGTATCCTACTTTTTCATGCACTATTTTTTCGCTTATTCCTCTTACTTTAAGCCCGAAAGCTACATTATCCCATACAGTCATGTGATTGAAAAGTGCAAGGCTTTGAGGAACATAGCCAACTTTACGTTCTCCTGGAAACACATTATCAACACATTTACCGTTAAAATACACATGGCCTTTATACTTTACAACTCCGGCAATTACTTTAAGCAGTGTTGTTTTACCAGCACCGCTTGGCCCTAAAATTATACTGAACTCTTTATCTTTGAATTCCAGATTAACGTTTTTAAGAGCATAGTTTCTAACGTTAACTATCTCTATCTCTGTCATAGATTCTACACCCTATATCCCCATTTTGCTAAGAAGCTTTTTTCAAGTTCTTCAAAAAACCTAACAAAACCATATGATGATAAAGCTAAAATAAAAAGCAGCGCTATCATTTCGTCAACACTAAGAGTATTTAATGCTTCTATCATTAGTCTTCCTAAACCTGAGCTTAAAGCTATAAACTCTGCTACAAAACATGTTTTCCATGCCATAGCTGCTTCAAGTTTTAAAGCAGAAAATATTGATGGAAGAGCCTGTGGAAGCAGTATTTTAGCTAAAAGTTCTAATCTTGATGCCCCAAGGGTTTTGGCAACATCAACAACTTCAGGATCTATATGTCTAATACCTGAAATAGTATTGTAAGCTAAGGGTATAAATGAGCATAGAAATACAGCTGCTATGGCTAACATATCATTTAACCCAATCCAGATTATTAATAGAGGCACTAAAGCCAAAGTAGGCGTTACTGAAAACATAGCTATTATAGGATAAAGAGTACTTGATGCAATACGTGAATAAGCAATTAAAACACCAAATACCATGCCCAATATTGCACCTGAAAGAAAACCTACTAAAACACGATATAGGGTAGTAAAATATTCCTGCAACAAAATACCAGAAACAACCATTAAATACAACTTAAAGAAAACCGTTGAAGGTGGAGGAAAAAGAGCTATAGATACTACTCCAGATCTAGATATAAGCTCCCATAAACATGTCGCTAACGCTATCAAAATATATGAGACTGTTCTTTCTAAAACCTTTACAGAACTATGTCCGCTAATAAACATTGTTTTTCCACCTAGGAGGAAGTTTTATTCGTTTTAGAAATAACTTCGTTTAGTATGGTTAAATCTAAGATTTCGTTGGCATTTATTCTTCTGTCTATGCAGCCATACTTGTACATCAGGTCCAGGTATTTTTGAATCTCTAAAACATCTACGGTATTAGAGTACTCTAGGTTTTCCATAGACTTTAAACACACTTCATAAGGTATCTTAAGTTTAGAAGAAACTATCTTAGCGGCTTCGCTTATGTTTTCATTTATGAACGCTGTGGCTCTAATAGTAACCTTAATTAGTTTCTTAACAAGCTCAGGGTTTTTCTTTAACAATTCTTCTCTAACAGCTAAGAAACTGCCAGGCCATTTACCCCAAAGATCCTGACTTCTAACTAGCAGTTTAAAACCTTTACTAATAACTAATGAAGCATAGTGTTCAGGTAACGCTGCGGCATCTATTTTCCCTGAAATTAAAGAAGCCATAGCTATAGGAGGTTTCATGTAAACTATTTTTACATTCTTTAAACCATATCTTTCAATTACTAACTTTACTAGTAAATAGACTGGAGAGCCCTTTCCACAACAAGCAATAGTTTTATTTTCCAAGTCATAAATAGTCTCCAATTCTGGTTTAGCCACTAAAACGTAACCATGAGCATGCGCCATAGCTACGATCTTTATAGGAACACCTTTAGAATAAGCTATAACTAAAGGACCTAAGCACGCCCATGCAACTTGAATATCTCCTCTATCTAACGCTGCCGAAAGTTCAAGACCTGTTATAAAAGTTTCTAGAGTTTTAACATCTACTCCTTCATCGTTAAAATAACCCTTTTCTAAAGCAATCCAAACAGCAGAAGCATGATTGTTAAATTCGACAGCCATATTAACCGAAGACTTAGTACTAAACAACAAAGTAGGACATGCAAGTATTAGCAATATGGCTAATACAAGAGATAATAACACAACCTTCCTCATATACTACACCATAACTGGTGTAAAATAAATATATTTTATCATATTAAAATTTATGTAAAACATACTTATTTACATATGAAATAAGAGAATATATGCAACAAATATGTTGGAGTACATAAGAAATCATTAAATTTTAGAGAATCCTTATATCATAATACTTTAAATATTTAAGTTAAGTCCCTTAGAAAGGTTCTTGATTAGAAGAAAGGTATTTAGAAATGTCCGTTAAGTGTAGTTTTTGCAGTAATAAAGCTATTACTAAGCTTAGATATGCCAAACTTAGTTTATGCTCTAAACACTTCGTAGAGTATGTAGAGAAAAGGTTTAGCAAAATAATTTCTAAGAACAAGTTATTTAAAAACATGGATAAAGTTGTTGTAGCTGTTTCAGGAGGTAAGGATAGTGTTACACTTTTGCATTTGCTCCATAAAGTTTCTAAGGAATTTAACTTCGAAATCATAGGCTTAACTATAGATTTGGGTATTAGAAAGTATTCTGTTGAAAGCGTTGAAAAAGCTCTAAAAAACTATGAAATGCTTAATATTAAGTATAAGGTCATAGAACTTAAAAATAAATATGGATTTTCAATAGATGATATTGCTAAATATAGAAGGAAAGCAGGCATCAAAAAACCTATATGCAGTATTTGCGGAACAATCAAGAGATACATTATGAATAAGTATGCTTTAGAAATAGGAGCTAATGCCATAGCCACAGGCCACAACTTAGATGACATGGTTTACTACATTTTCTCTAGCCTATATTCTGGTAGAGTAGATAATTTAGCCAAGATATCGATTTATAGTCCTTCCGAATTTAAATTTGTAGCTAAGGTGAAACCGTTGGCCTATATTTCAGAGAAAGAAACATTACTATACGCTATGCTCAGAAAATTACCGTTTAACTACAATGTATGCCCATATGCCAGGCTAAGAACATTTCATGAATATATAAGAAAAACGAGCAATGTCCTTGAAGAAAATGTTCCAGGGCTTAAAATAACATTTGCTAGAATGTTTCTTGAAAAAATAAATCCAATACTTTACTCACATTACTTAAGTGAGAAAAAGTTT
Organism: Thermoproteota archaeon; assembly: GCA_029258915.1. GTDB lineage: Archaea > Thermoproteota > Thermoprotei_A > EX4484-217-1 > EX4484-217-1 > EX4484-217-1. The sequence goes on along the minus strand of JAPDJU010000012.1, from coordinate 74,721 downwards.
AAAGAATGTAAGATATGTGGTATGCCAACTACAGGTAAAATATGTTCTTTCTGCAAAATAAAATCAGCTATGGAGAAGGTGTTAAAGAAATGATCAAAGTTAAAGCCAAACTTCTAAGAGAAAACAAAGTTTTAGAGATAACATTAGATGACAATGCTAGGGTAATAGATTTAATTCATAAACTAGGCCATACTGTTGAGGATGTTATTGTACTTAAAGATGAACTCCCACTCGTAGAAGATGATATACTTGAAGAGAATGGGGAATATATAATTATGCCTGTGGCTTCTGGTGGCTAGTGAGAAATAAGCTTAGAGATTTTCAAAACATACTAATATGATCTTTACCCTCCTTGGCTTGGCGGTATAAATGTTACCATAGAATTATTCGTAAGTTTATAATTTAAGTCATTAATAGGAGTACCGTTTACAACAATGGTTAATATTATACTTTTGTTTAGGAATCTTCTAACAAGTTTTTCGCTAACCCTTTCTGCTACGATATTTAACAAATCCTTTACTGAAATTCCTTCTTTAACGTTTAATTCTATGAAAGCTTTATCCTCACCAACAATGTCTCTGGCTCTACCATAAAATCCTACACGTACCTTCACTATTAACACCGTTAATATAAAATTAGGAAAAATATTTCTACTTTTCCTTAGAAAAGCCAAAGTAATGTATGAAAATGTAAAAAATAAGTTTTCATTTAACTATTTTTCTTACTCCAGTCTAACTATGTCTAACTGGTGTTCTCCCTTGCTTAGTAGTCTTTTCCAGAATTTTGCTGCAATTTCTTGTGATATCTTATTTACTTCTTCTTCAGATATTGTTAATGATTTCCTGTTTTCCATAATGATCTTTCCGTTAACTATTACCGTTTTTACATCATCGCCATCTATGGTATTTACTAAGTGTCCGTAAACTGTTTCTGCATTTAACGGCGTTGGCATGAGTTCAGGCATTACAATTATTATGTCTGCTCTCTTACCTGGCTCTAAGGATCCAAGCTTATCTTCTAATCCATAAGCTTTTGCCCCGTTTATTGTTGCCATTTCTATTGCTTCTAAAGGCGTTATTAGTCTTGGATCTCTGAATGCTACTTTAGCTAGCAAATATGCTCCTCTAATGTTTTCGAAGGGATCAAAAATGTATCCATCATTACCTATTGTTACTGTTATACCCATTTCTAACATTTTATGTATTGGCGGTGCTCCTACGGCATTAAGCATATTACTTAGTGGATTATGTGCTATTTTTGTTCCTGTCTTAGCTATAAGTTTTAACTCATCATCAATAACATGGACAGCATGAACAGCTACAACATCAGGTCCTAGAAGACCTACCCTATATAATCTTTCGAAAGTCCTCATACCATATCTTTCAAGGTTATGGTACGGGTCTACTAGACCCTCTGATGTATGTAGTGTTATAGGTACTTCATACTTATTGGCTAGTTCTCTAGCCCACTTTAGTAACCAGTTTGTAACAGTAAATGATGCATGAATACTTATCATCCCTGTGACTAATGGGTCTTTCTCCCTTCTAACTCTCTCAATAAATCTAATGTTTTCTTTTATCCCCCTTTCGCCCTCTTCTTTACTATGCCTTTCAGTTGCCTCAAAAGCTATAATTCCCCTAATACCCACTTTTTTAACAGCTTCCTCTATTCTATCTAGAACACCTTCAATAGCATTAGGTCCTGAAAACGTGTCTGCAAAAAGTGTTACACCAGACTTCATCATTTCAAAGGATGCTGCTAATGCGCTAGCATAGGCATCATCGTAGTTCATTATTTCATCCATAGCCCACCATATACGATGAAGGTTCTGGATGAAGTCTGTTGGAGGTTCTATTTTGGCGAACCATGGAGAGCCTCTAAGCAAAATACCGTATAGGTGTGTGTGACCACATATAATTCCCGGCATTACAATAGCTCCTTTAGCATCAATAACTTTCTCAGCAGACTTATCCAAAGAATCTTTACCGACTTCGGCAATTCTGTCGCCAACAATAGCGACATATCCTTTCTCAATAACTCTTCTTTTAGAATCCATTGTGACAACTAAACCGTTCTTTATTAGAATGTCGAAATTCACCATAAAATAGCTCACCCTGAGAAATAGTTTACTTAGAAAAGTTTAAACAATACCTAAAATACATGATTAAATTCTCAGCATTATAAGTAGATTAGGGTCTGTAATGCTTATTTAAAGCTTAAGCTTCAATAGCTCCCCCAAATATTAATATGTGCTTAAACAATGTTATACCTTGAATGGGGTTTTTATCATGCACCGCAGAGGTTGGCGCTGGGGATGGTGTAGAAGAGGTCCAGGCAGACCACCTAAGCCTAGAACAATAGGCTTTCCTCCATTTAAGCTAACGTTTATACCTTTTGACGAAGCAGGTAATCCCATAAATAATGAGCCTCTAAAGCTTACACCTGATGAAGTTGAAGCTATGAGGCTCGTTTATTTCGAGGGACTTACTCAAGAGGAAGCCGCTAAGAGAATGGGTGTTTCTAGAGGGACTTTATGGAGGACTTTAAGTAGTGGACGTAGAAAACTAGTGCAAGCTATTATAGAGAGAAGACCAATAATGATAGTAGGTTAATTACTATTAATTACGTCTTAATCTCTTAAAAATAATTAATTCTTCGCTAAACATTTCCTATCCTCTTAGCTGTTAAAAGTTTAATCGCGAGTACTATTAGTAGAATAGCAAATATTAGAAGCACATATGGCGCGTAATTTATTTTTAAACCTAAAAATATTGTTCTAATATTTTCAAGATAATCATATGTTCTACTGAAAACTATTAGCCCCAGGGATATTCCCAGATTCGTAGCCATATTTACGGCTCCAATCCCTGTGGCCGGCATTGAGCAATGTAAAGCTATGTACCTCCTTGAAAGAGGATGAAAAACTCTAATAGATATTAGAGCTAAGGTCAAGCCTAATGGAAGTATGTATATGCTTCCGATAGATATTAGCGGTATGGAAGCAGCTACCAGAATGTAAGTTAAGGCTAGTGTTTCTCTTTCATACCCCCTATCTGCAAACCAGCTTATAATGTAGCTAAAGCAAATACTTAAACCGCTACAAAAAGCTAAAAGTAAAGCAGTATCAGATCTCGTTAATGATAGCACTTCTGAAACATAAATATAAACTATGTCTCCAAATGCAAAAGCAACACATAAAGCTAAGAGGAAACCTGAAAAGACGACATAAAGTACTGGACGTTCAAAACTAATCCTGCTTCTCTGCTCTCTTCGCCTATAATAAACAATCCTTTGCCTAGTAAGGTATATGGCTGTAAGCATAAACAGCGCTGCTACTAGGAAAAACGATGTCGAAATAGCTAATTTACGGCTTAAAGGATAATCTACAATTGTAGCGTAAACCACATTACCTAGAAGAATACCCGCGGAGCCTAGAGCAAAATAGACTGATAATATTCTGCCCTTCAGATTTTGAGGTGAAATTTGAGCTACCAAATATTGTACTAGAGGCCATATACATCCACCTAAGAACCCCTGAACCATACGGAGCAGTACTATAAATACCCAGTTATCTGCGTAAACATAGCAGTATATGGTTAGCGCGAAAACAGCAGCAAATAAAGGCACTAAATATATTACCCTTGGAGCTCTATCTACAATATATCCTAGAGTTATTGAAGATAATGCTCTCGAAACCATATATCCTGGGTAAAAGAACGAAACTAGGAATGCTGATAATTGTAAAACGTCTCTACCTAAAAAAGCAATTACGGGTATGGATGATCTAAAACCTAAAGTTCCTATAAAGCCGGCAGCAATTAACAATATAATACTAGCCCACGTTTCACCATACTGTTTCATAGATACTCCTCTACTATGCTAGAAAATTAGTGTTACCCGTAAATTATGTTTTTCAATAATTTTGTGCAAATGCACAAAATTTATATTCTCCCAGAACCTCTACTTTAAATGGTGAAAATATGGCTTGGGCACCATGGTTTGGTTGGAGAGGTGGATGGGGTAGAGGAGGTTGGAGATGGGGTTGGACAGGGCCATGGCCTGGTAGAGGACCATTCAGCTATCTTCCACCATGGCAAAGACCTGGATGGTACTTTGGTAGAGGAGCTTGCTGGTGGCTTTTCGGATGGCCTTGGGGCTTTAGATGGTACTATCCACTATATGGATATCCATACTATCCGTCGTCATACTATTGGTTCCCAACATACTACTCATTTCCCTATCCTGGAATCTACCCGTGGTGGTGATAGGGGATGTATTGGTGGTACTGGTATCCACCATATACCCCAACATATCCCCTACCCTATGACCCAATGTACCTAATGGCTACAGCGTTTCAGTGGATGATATACCCCTATTACTGGATGTTTTATATTGAAGCATATAGAGTAGCTCTAGATGCTTGGAGAAAAGCTTTCGAAGCAATAACTAAGTCTCTAGAGCAAGCCGTTACTAAATAGGAAGAAATAGAAGGAAGCATCAATATAACACGGTGAACAGTATGTCATGGTTTAGATGGTATAGGAGATTTTGGAGATACATGCCCCCACCAATGCCGTATTATCCTCAACCCTACCCGTATCAGCCGCCTACGCAGCAGCAACAGACACAACAGCAAACGCAGCCAACACCACAGTATCCACCATACCCACCGATGCCGTACTTTATGCCTCCACCACCTCCTATGACGCCTGAAGAAGAATTAGCAATGCTTGAAGACTATAAGAAAGCATTAGAGGAAGACTTAAGAGACCTGCAAGACGAGCTGAAAAGTGTCGAGGAACGAATTAAGGAGCTTAGGGAAATAGTTAAGCGGAGGAAAAGTGGACCGCAGTTTTGAGGCGGAACCTGTGGGATACCATGGTCCTCCAGGAGGATATAGGGTCTTTAAATGTTTAAGCTGCGGATACCAGTTTACAGTCCCTTACGGAACCCCTAGGCCAATGCAATGTCCTAAATGTGGAGCACCAACAATTATAAGAGTGGATAAGGGTAGAGGAAGAGGAAAAAAGTGGGGTATGAGAGGAGGGTTTAGGCAAGCTAAATGGTAGCTTTTTTACTTATTTACTTATTTTCAAAACTAAACCTACATGCCCATCTCCGTAAACTTCGGGGTAATTGTTAGCTAAAATTTCTCTAATTCTATCTCCGCTACAATGTATTGGGCATATCTTCTTAACTCCTAAAGCTAGTAGTTTACTTATAGTGTTTCTTATTCTACTTTCCGAAGCTCCGGCTAAGTGGAAACCGCCAATCACCAAGTATGGTTTAATGTTTAATTCCTTAGTAGCTTTCTCAACAATATTCTCAACACCTGGGTGACTACAGCCAGTAAGTATAATGAGCCCCTTATTTTCAACGTAAATAGCGAGAGCTTGCTCCCAAGGTGGACCATATAGCTCTCCAATGATAGCAGCTCCCGGGGCAATAACCGTTGTTTCATTGACTTTAACTACTTCAAAACCTAAATTCTCTATCCATGAAGATAAACCATAACCTGCACCTGAAGGTATGTAAACTTTTCTTCCTCTAAGTATCCGCCCTAGGCCTTCTAAACCACCGGTGTGGTCTCCATGACTATGGGAAATAACTATGAACTCTACATTACTTAGATTTAGACCCAATTTTTCAGCGTTGTAAAGTAAGGTGTAAGCGCTTGGACCAGTATCAAATAGGAAAGTGTTGTTAGGTGTTTTAATGAGGAATGAAACACCCCAGTCGCTAAGAAAATCATCATACTCATAGTTATCGTTTAGCACGTAAATTTCAACGTAGGGTATAGGTTTAAGAGAATAAGTTGCTTCTACTTGCATAGTAGTTTCAGTAGGTTTTTTGAGTAGAGTAATGTATGTCAATATCAACACCATAATTAATATTGCAGTTAAAAAGTAGATTAGAGTTTTTCGACCAATCATATACGACCCCACTAAAGTATATACGGTAACCTAAAGTTAAACTTACTTAGTCTTTTTCGGAAAAACATAATAAAGCGCCGCTATAAAAGTAGTATAAAAAGTTTTGAAGGTCAATACTATGGTAGGTAAAGCCTTAGTAATTAATGTTTCAAAAGAAACTTTTCACATAGAAGATACGAATGGAAGCATAATTGGACCAGTGAGTTGGGGTCTTCACTGCCATCTTGTAAAATATAGGAGCTACGATTATTCAATATTTGATGAACATAATGTGCTATGTCTCGGGGCAGGTCTTTTAAGCTGGAGTGAAATTTCAGGTACAAGAAGGCTAGTTTTCACTTTTAGATCACCATTATGGGGCGGCTTCTTCCTATCAAGCATGGGCGGCGCAGCATATGTTTTCAGATATTTAGGCGTAGACTATGCTGCAATAGAAGGTAAAGCTAAGGAACCAGCAATAATTCTTATGAAATCTGAGCCTTCAGGAGAAATTAAAATACGTTTTGAACATTTGGCTGAGGAAAAACTTATAGAAATATTTAAGAAGTATAAAGAGTCATGCGGTGGCTTTGCGTTGGCACACTATATTGTAGACAACTATAGCGATTTCTACGGTAAAGTTCCTGTAAGAATAATAACTGTAGGTCCTGCATCAGTATATACGAGGAATGGTGCACTAATGTCTTATGCTTCGAGAGACTTTAACTTCAAAGGTAAGCCCGTAGAGTATTCTGCAAGAGGAGGGCCAGGATCAGTACTTTATAGAGCACATAAGGTTGCAGCTATAGTTTATGGAGGAAGCTACGTTAAAAAACATAAGTTTCCGAAAACGGATCTTTCAAACTTTAAAGTACTTAACAATGTATTTCAAAAACTATTAGGTAACCCTATGAACACTGTATTAATGAATGCTACAGTAAAGTATAGATATGATCCCAAAACAAAATCCGGAGGTACATTCGGAAATAACTATGCATACTATAACGGCTTAAACCCGACATTTAATTGGTCATATATTTATTGGAGTGAAGAGGAAAGAAAGAAGTTCTTCAAGGAAGTTATTAATGAGGTTTATGTTAAACCATTTAATGAGTTAAGTATTGCTAAGAGACTTTGGAGGACATGTGACGAACCATGTGTTGCTGTTTGTAAGAAAATGTATAAAGGATATAAAATAGACTATGAACCATACTGTGCAAGTACAGCTAATACAGGTGTTTTAGACTTAGATGTAGCAGTTGAAGTAGTAGACGTAATAGATGCTATGGGTTATGATGCCATAGAATTCGGAAATACAGTTTCATGGATTTTAGAAGCAGTTCATAGAAACCTAATACCTGTTGAAGCTTTAGGATTGAAGAGCAAACCATACTTTGATCATAAACTATACTATGACTTAACTAAGGTTAAAGAGCTGTCTCAACATAATGCGGAAATTGTTAAAACAATAGCTTGGAAGCTAGCTTTTGGAGCAGGAGAAGCTTATAAGGTAATTGGTGAAGGTATTAGAAGAGCAGCTAAAAAATTAGATGAAATGTTTGAAGAAAACGTTAGAAGAGAAAATCTCAAATTCGAAGATATAGCAATCTACGTACCGTTCGGCCCTGATGGAAGCTTAACACCGGCAATGTATTGGGGTCCTGGAAATATAATGCCATTACCGATAATAGGGAAATATCTAACATACTATCATGGAATATTTATGGAGCCTGAAGATTTAGCAGTAAAAGCGATTAGAAGAGCTTTTAAGGAGTTATACTCTGAAGAAGGAGGACTATGCAGGTTCCATAGAGGATGGGGAGAAAAAATACTGCCTAAACTCATAGAAGAAGCCTATGGAATAGAGGTAAACATGGATGAACACAATAAAGAACTTTTAAGAAGAATAGTAGAATATGATAAGAAAGCAGGTTATAAACCAGTTTTCTGGGAAAGTAAGAGAATAATAGACTACTTTACCTTAGCAGCTAAAGAATATGGAGCAGAGAAATGGTATGAAAAATTAATCAAAGAAGGTGTAGAAGCAGCTAAAGAATATTGGCAAAGATTTCTATGGAAAGAAGAAGAAATCATAGGAATAAAGTGGGACATAAAAATACAATAACCTAATAATGAGGAAAAGCACGTACTTTTCTTTAACCATAAAATAAGCCTAACTAACAATGTTTCAAAAAATAATATAACCAAATATATACCTAGTGCTAATGCTTACTTCAGAGAATACTGTAAACATTATAATTATTTAGCGCTAAAATTAAAGAGCTTAAGAAGAAAGAAATATCACGAATTATTAGATTCAATATCATAAAGAGTTTCAGGAAGAGTAAAGTTTTTAAATGAAACGTGTAACGTATTAAAACTTAAAACCCGAAGTAGTCATAGTTACTTCTTGAAACGGGAAACATAATGAGAAATAAGTTTAAGCTATCTATTAGCGAAATAGTTGCTTCAATGCTGCTTCTCCTAATAGTTGTTTCCATAGGTACAGCGCTTTACCTATATCTTTACTATAAATCAACATTTTACCAACAAAGAATATCGCAAGAATTATTAGCTGAAGAAATAAGGTCAAAGCAGCAATTAACAATTCTCCTGGTTCATGGATATTCAAGCACACGTAGCATCAGTATAGTCGTAGCTACTGGTTCCTTTCCTGTAGAAGTAAACGCCATATATGTAAATGATACATTAGCTTACGAAACAACATTAAACCTAGACAAATACGCTGTAGAAGAAATCTCCATAACAAGCCCTATCACACTTGATTCAGGAGACATAGTTTACGTTAAAATAGTTTATGCTGGAGGATACTTCTATGTTGAAGCCTCAGGAGAAGTTACGTAAAGCCGTCGGAGGCATAATAGCAATTCTATTCATAGTGAGCTCTATCATTATTGCATACATACTAATAGACTTTGGACTACGAGCCCAACAAGAACAAATAGAAACACTAAGAAGAACTTATGAAGTAAGAATTAAGGCAATAAACATAGCTAAAGCTGTTGAAGGAACATGGAATTATAGAGGAGTACGCTTAACCATAAGTATAACAAATAATTATGTGGAACCAGTGACAATAACGGGAATAGTAATACTTTACGAAGATGGAACATATGAAGTTCTTAAAGAAGACCCTCTTCCATACACCTTAGCACCCGGAGAAACATTAGAAAAGAGTAAGATAAGCGTAAAAGAACCAGTATCAGTTATATTCTCTGCTGGAACATTAGAAATAATAACTTCGCTATCTGCAGAAAGAGAATGAAAGAGCAATAAGAAGACTTTAATATCTGACATTATTAATTAGTTGAAAACACTTTTACACGTAATTTACTAGCAATGCTTTTCCGCAACTTAAAATGGCGTTTAAATCCTTTTAAGTTGAGAAACAATGCAGCTTCAATAACTCATAAAGTAAATTATTCTCATGTTATGATTAAAACTTAAGCGAAGAATAATCCTTAGACTACATTATTAAAGGATTTAAACAGCTAAACGTAAAACAACCCGTAGAAGTTGTCAAAGACTTAGTAAATAGGTTAAATGACATTAATGGCTAGTTAACATACTCCGGAACTTTAGCTTCAAAATGCAGTGTTAAAAAGAGAATAGTTGATTTAACGTTAAATGAGAAAAATTAAATAACTTCCTCAAAATAAGTGAACAAGCTAGACAACGGTACGTGAATATCTTTGTATAGTATTACATTAAATTATTGCTCATAGAGTAAGGTAAAAAGAAATCTTGAAATGCTAGAAACTAAGGAAATAAGTTCATCAATACTGATTAAACTTATAAGAAACCTTATTGACATTGGGTTTATAGTTAAGTTTAAAGAAGGCTATATAATTACGGACCCTATGCTCCAATATGCTATTAGAAAAATACTATAAGAAGTTATTAAAATAATGACTTAAAAATAACCCTATATTGTTAACAAAGCTTATGAACTCCTCACTTATTACTGAAATGTTTAAATCCAACTTCAGAGGCGTTACTGCAATGTTCTTTTCAACAAAGACAACGTAGATATCGGTATTTGGTTCTGGTTTTTTAGGATGTCCGTAAAGCCAATAATACTCTTTACCTCTAGGATCAACTCTTCTTTCAACATATTCTGTGAATCTTAGTTTAGCTGCTTTAGCAATTTTAACCTTAACATTCTTTTTCATTTCAGCTGGGAAGTTTACGTTAATAACGTCAATGCCTTTAGGATAACCCCGTTCAATAATTTTCTTAACAAAGACTCTAACTATTCGCTTAATTAAGTTTTGAAGTTCAAAATTGGTTTCTAGTTCTTCAGCTGATGGAACAGCAATAGAAAAGGCTATAGCCGGGATTCCTTCTAAAGCAGCTTGCGCAGCAGCACCAATAGTCCCCGATGAAAGAATAACTTGAATACTCGTATTATCCCCTATGTTCACACCTGAAACCACGAGATCTATCTTTTTAGCTATAACATGTAATGATAGATGTATAATATCACTTGGAGTACCGTTAACTGCATAGACAACCATATCGTCTAATATTAACTTTATAATTCTAAGAGGCTTATGCAGAGTTAACCCTAAACCACTAGCACTTTTAGGAACTTCTGGAGCAACAATAAAAACCCTACCTAAATCCTTAACAGCTTCATAAAGTAGCTTAAGACCAGGGCTATAAACTCCATCATCGTTCGTTACTAATATCGTGGGTTCTTTACCCACTACTTATCACCCATTAGATCATGTTTCTTTAAGGTTAGTAATTTAGGAGTATATATTTTTTTACTTAAATTCCTCATAATGCCTCAAGAATATGTTGTAAAATACATTATGTACATGGTATTAGAAATTTAGCGTTAAAAACGTTATAGTAAGTATTTTACCGCATATTCTAAAAGAGGGTCGTTAAACGCATAGTTTTCATCGGCTTTTCTTACAAAGCTAAATTTAATTAGTGTTTTAAGTAATTTATTAAACGTTGAATCGTCTATTTCCATACCCTCCTTGGCCTCTAGAAATCTTTTAATATCGCTCCATCTCTTAATGCCAGAACTTATGGCTTTAAGTATATTGTAGTATCTTTCCCTACTTCTACTTCTTTCAAGAAATCTTTTGATTTCAACTGCTGCTTGTGTTGCCGCTTTTCTCTTAATTTCCTCTATGTCTATAGCTCTGTGTTGTGTTATGAACCATCCGTAGTAAGTTAGCCATCCAATAATTCCATCCACTTCGCTTATTATCTTATCTAGTAGTTCCTCGCTAAACTCTACGTTTAACTGTTTAAAGCCCATCCTTAGGAACTCGTAGGCTTCAGTGTAGCTTAGTTTTCTAAGCCTAATTTCCTTAACAACTCTACCATACAGGGGTGATTCCGGGTCTTCAAGTTTCAACACATCATAAACTAAACCCACTTCAGAACCCGTGATTATCGTAACTATATTTCTTAAATTATCATAAATATAGGCTAGTAGCATTGGAACATTAATTATATTTCTTAACTCCTGAACTTCATCTAAAGCTAGGATAACTTTCACATTATGTTTCTCGGCTATTTCATTTACTTTCTCGAATAAAGTTGCTATGTTTGCTCTTGACTTTCTACTCCAAGATAAACTTACGGAAAATCCTGAAATCGATACTCCTTTCACGTGTTTAAGTGCTTTTACGAGTTTATCGCCTATATTCTCGTACTTACATATGAAACCTGTTAGTTCATCTGATAAACATTCATAGAATGCCCTAATACTGGCTCTACCATAGTCTATTACTATTTTCCTTAAATCTAAGAAAATATGGAGATGTCTTGTTTCACCTAGAAATACTTTAAGTAAACTGCTTTTTCCATATCTTCTCGGCGCTAAAATAGCGATTAACCTACTATGTTCTATCGACCTATGAAGTTCTCCGAGTTCATGTTCAAAGTCGTATAGATCTTCTCTTTTAGTTTTAGGTGCTATGTCAAATAACATTAAAATCACCAGTAACTGGTGGTACTGCCAGTTACTTACTACAGAATGTAAGACTATAACGTTTACCTATTTATAATAGTTTGGCGAAAATAGAAGGAATTGAGCTATTTAAGGAGACCAACTATTATTCTACAATAAATTTTAGCTGCCTTAACCATATCTTCTATTTCAATGTACTCATCTGCCATGTGGGCTGTTGATGGGACGCCGGGTCCGTAGGTTATTGCTTGTATTCCTTTTTCTTGGAAATACCTTGTATCTAATCCCCCAATGCAAACTGTTGTTTTAGGTTCTATACCTAGGACTTCTTTTACAGATTCAACTGCTGTTTTTACTAGTTCTGTTGTCGGTTCAGATACTGTTGCATTAAATTTCGACATTATTTTAACATTTACTTTGAGATCCGGTATTTCTTTTGTAACATTGTTTATGAACTCTACTATTTCTCTTGCTGCCTCATCAGCTGTTTCTTCAGGTATTGTTCTTCTATCTATACTGAATGAGAAGTATCCTGGAACAATATTTACCTTAGCCCCTCCTTTGACTTCTCCTCCAATGTTTATAGTTGCTTTTGCACCTTCAGGTACACCGTAATCGTATTTACTTGTTTTAGCTTCTATTTTCGGTTTAAGCTCCCTAACCATTCTATGAGCTAGTTCAACCATTTTTTCGAAAGCATTAACTCCAAGCCATGGAGTACTTCCGTGAGCTTGTTTTCCGAAAACCTCTACAGTAATCCATACTGCACCTTTATTACCGATCCAAATACTATTTAAACCGCTGGGCTCAGCGATAATAGCGTAGTTTGGTTTAACAATACCTTGTTCAACTAAATAGCCTACACCTGTTTGACCGCCTGTCTCTTCATCTGGAGTAAATGATAGTTCTATTTTACCTTTTAAATCGGCTTTAAGCTCAGAAATTACTTTTGCAGTTAATATTATTGATGCTATACCTCCTTTCATATCCGAAGCTCCACGGCCGTAAAGCTTACCTTCCTCAACAGTAGGTTTGAATGGGTTTTTAGTCCAGCCACTACCTGCAGGGACGACATCGTAGTGTCCACTGAAATGTACTATTGGTTCTCCTTTACCTAGCTCTGCTAATACAATAAACCTGGGATAATCAGCGTATTGCGGATAATACTTTTCCACAACATCCTTAGGGACTTTAATTACTTTGACTTTTAAGCCTATTTTCTCGAGAACTTCGGCTAGGTAATTGGATATTTCCTCATATTTTTCTCCAGGAGGATTAACTGTAGGTATTGAAATTAGTTTCTTTAAAACATTAACACAGAATTCCTTGTTCTCTTCAACTGCACGATCTACAAGGTTAATAAAGCTCATGTTTTAACCTCACTTTACCATATGTTTAGAGGAAAAAGAATTTTTTGAATATTAAGGTGAATATATTCTAATAGGGTATATTGTTTTGAAAAAATTTGACGTAATATGTTTAGGCGACATAAACTTAGACATACTATACTACGTAGATACTCTTCCAAGTTTAGGTAGTGAGTCTACTGCTTCAAAAATGGTTATTTCTTCAGGTGGAGCAGCAGCAAATGTTGCTACTGCTTTAGCTAGGTTAGGATTTAAAGTAGGTTTTGTTGGCACTTTAGGTAAGGACATTGTAGGTAAGTTCCTATATGATGAGCTTATTAAGGAAAATATTGACTTATCTAGCATCATCTGGAAAGACGAGTTTTCAGGCATAATGTCTATTGCTGTTACAGGAGATGGTGAGAGAACAATAATGGGTTTTAGAGGAGCAAATAAACTCTTAAGCCCTAAAGACGTTAAGAAGGACTACGTTATTTCCTCGAAGATAGTTTTCATTTCAGGTTATGCACTTCTAGAAGAACCACAAAGAAGTGCCGCACTCGAGGTTATTAGCTTAGCTAGGAGAAGTAACGTTAAGATATTTATTGATATTTGCGAACCCCTCGCCAATTACGGTGCTTCAAAGCTTTCAAAAATTATCGGGAAAATCTCTTGTACGTTTCTAAACCTTAAAGAGTTCAAGATACTATTTAGGGATAGTAAAAGCGATATCGAGACTTTTCTAGAAAAATATTCAGAAATCATAGTTGTTAAAATGGGCAAGAAAGGAGCTGAAGCGATAACTTCGAGGTTCAAAGTAAAAGTACCGACATTCAATGTAAAGGTTATTGATACAACAGGTGCAGGGGACGCTTTTGACGCAGGGTTTATCGCAGGGTTTCTTAAGCGTTTATCCTTTAGAGAAGCTTTAATTCTTGCTAGTGCTTTAGCAGCATGGAAGTGTCAAGGACATGGTGCAAGATATCTGCCTAGACTTTATGAATTAAAGAAGTTCTTAAGAGCATATGGTTACGAGAGTTTAGCTGAAACCTTATAGAATTTCTAGCTCTCTTTTCGGCCCGTTAAGTAGTATTTTCAATTGGTTTAGTAATTCTCTTCCAGCTAGCTTCTTATTTATTAATGGATGTGAATGAACGTGTACTTTGAATTTAAGCTTTTCTATGCTTGCCTCCGTTAGAGCCGTATGTAGCATTATAGGTATTCCTACAGGTAAGATTCCAAAGTACCTACTTGGCACTTCAACTAAGGCTAACTTTAATTCATCATATAGGCGATAAGGTATAAGTATGCCACCACTAAAACCTGTATCTACCACTAATTCTAATTCGTAGTCCTTTATTTTCGGAGTCCATATTTTAACCTTCATCTTAGGTATTGGAGGCTTAACATTTTCATTGTACTTGAACTTCAATTAGAGAACACCCATGCCAAATTCCACTTTCTCTTCTTTAATGGGTTCGCCCAACTTAGCTACGATACATTCTCTTGCCTTAGATTTGCATGCACTATTTAACGCTTCTTTCTCATTATCAAATATTCCAATGAAAATACCATCGCAAACAACTACGTACTTTCCTTTACATTTCTTACAATATTTTTCATTGATCTCTTTAAGCTTTTCTTCGCTTCTTTCTCTACACGTTAAATAGTCTAAATAATCTCTACTTATCGCCTCATTTAACATTAACCATAGTTTAATGGCTTCATTTAACGCTTCACCAATAGTATAGCCTTTAAGAGAGGCAGTACTTTTCAATCTCCTATATAAATTCTTATCAACATTTTTAACAACAATAACATTCCTCAAGTGTATGCACCATATAGTATACTAGGTATAACTAGTATATAGAGTTATACCTTTATATGCATGAGCACCATATTGTATGGTGTAGGTGCCAATAACAGCGTGTATGGCATATTTTATTTATAAGCTGCTGGCTCATATTGAGCCATAATTCTAGGTTGATTTTAACCTTATGTAATTGCTTTATTGTTCGATATTTATATTCCCCATGTCTTCTTAGTATTCATAGGTGAACAGCATGTCTAAGTTTAAGGTTAAATGGGCTAATAGATTCTATAGCAAGAGATTAAGTTCTTTAGAAGAACTTTTCGGTGTTAGTAAGCCCATAATAGGTATGGTTCATTTACTTCCTCTTCCAGGGGCACCAGCATATGAAGGTGAGCCAATAGACAACGTTATTGATTTTGCTTTAAAGGAGGCTTCAGCACTTATTGAGGGTGGTGTTGACGGTCTTATTGTCGAGAATATGTGGGATTTACCGTACTATGTAGGTAAAGATGTTCCTCCAGAGGAAATTGCTGTTCAAGCCGTAGCTGCTAGAGAGGTAGTTAAGTTTTCAAATGTACCTGTAGGTATTAATGTTATTCACAATGGTGGTAGAGTTACTTTAGCCATTGCTAAAGCTGCTGGAGCTAGGTTCATAAGAGTATGTCTTTTGACGGGGGCTTTAGTTTGGGATACTGGAGAATTTGATCACGGATGTGCAGCTGAACTTTTAAGAGTAAGGAAAATGCTTTATGCTGAGGATATTAGAATTTTTACTGATGTATGTAAGAAACATGCAGTAATGTTTCCAGGAATAAACTTAAGAACTCATGCAATATGGTGTGATTTCTATATGGCAGACGCACTTATAGTATCAGGTACTATGACAGGCGTGCCACCTAAAGTAGAAGACGTTGTTGAAGTTAAAAAAGCGGTTCCGGAAAGGCCAGTAATCTTAGGTAGTGGTGTAAACTTAAGCAATGTTAAGATGTTTTTAAAACATGCTGACGGAGCTATTGTAGGAACTTATTTTAAAGTAAATGGTATAACCCAAAACCCTGTAGACGTTAGCAGAGTAAAGAAATTCATGAGAGTTGTTGAGGAATTAAGGAAATATATCAAGTAAAACAATTTTTTAACTTAATTAACAATAAAAAATCATATGGTAAAATATTTTACAATGTAGTTCTTATATTCGTTAATGCTTTCCGTTGTTATAGGACTTATACCTCTTTTTTCAGCGACAATTACTGAAATTAGTCCCGCAATTAAACTACCATATAGTAGTTGGGCTAGTAGCGATTTGCCAGCAATCTCTATTCCAATAACGTTTAAACCTTGTTTTTCAAAGTATTTTTTAGCATAGTTCAGCATTTGCAAAGATAATTCGTCAGTAGGTATCCTAGGTTTCAGCATTAGTACAATATATTTTTCTATATTATATGGTGCTTCCCATCCTACAATATCGTTATGTGCCCATTCCGGTATAATTTCAACTTTAGCCGGCATTTTTGAATTCTCATTAAGCTCATTTTTAAACCTCCAGGCAAGTGGAGAATAGTCGGTCACCGTTATAATTACAGGGATTTTACCAATGATTTTATCAGCTATACTTAGTAATTCATTTTCGTGAATTTCCTTTAAAACATGTATGGATTCATGAATTTCATCCCTACTTACTACGGGTAGGCCGAATTTCTCTAAAACATATAAGCATGCAATAAGCATTGAAGGTAGTGAAGCTCTAGGTACAAGACCCTGAATTACTGGTATTAACGGTATATTATCCTTCTTGGCGTATTCTTTAAGAAGACCATTAGAAGTTATAACAACTACTTGTGCTCTAGCCTTTAATGCTTCTCGGTAACATCTTATGGTTTCTCTTGTATTTCCAGAGTAGCTAATTACTATGGTAAGATCATCACTGCTAACCCACATCGGTATTTTATAATCTTTAACTACGAAAATAGGTACTTCAACCCTCTTACTGGCTAATGTTTGAACGTAGTCTCCAACAATACCCGAGCCACCCATGCCTGAGATTAATATGGCTCTCGGCGTTTTTCCCAGCTTTCTCCATCTTATACCATTCATTACTTCTAACTCCTTAATTACTTGCTCATACCATTTCCTATAAATTTCCTTCATAGCTATCATCTAACTATAACCTATATTTAAGTTGGTTAAATATGCTATGCATTAAACTTAAGGAAGCTACTTTAAAATATGTTTAAAAATCAGTTTACAGTATAATGGCATCAGATGTCGAAGGTGTTGTAGTTATGGTTAAATTAGTGGAAAAAATAAGAACAGAGCTTAAGAAACATGAAATAAAATTACTGGACATATACAGGTTTAATTCTCCAAAAGGGTCTGGTAAAGCATATGATGTATTTAGAGTTTTATATGGAGACAAAATTTTTCTCATTAAATTCAATACTGTAAAGGAAGCCTTAAGTTTAGAGAAAATAGTTGACAGGATAGTTAAAGAGACAGGTGCTAGGTAGTTTTTCCTTGAAGAGGTACTAATGTAATGTTCAATGTTTTACGTAGAACGTTTGGTGAAATAATTAGAAAGCATGGTTTAGAAGAAGAAAACATAGCAATTAAGATCAGGCCTTTAAGTAAGGAAGAGGCTATAGGAAAACTTTTAGATAAAGAGTTTGCTCTCGTTAGAGGAGAGGAAGTCCTTGTTGAAGCAGTGTTTAGAGATGATGTAGGACAAGCCTTTACTGATGAACCTTCGAACTTCTATGGTAGGCTAAGGGATATTATTAATCTAAGTTTAACATCAAATAAGGAAAGAGCATTATTTATAGCCTCACTAAACGCGGTAATGAAGTATTTAGGTTTAATTAAAAATACGAGACACTGTAGAAACAGCGGTCCATGGATATGTGCTGAAAAACTCGCAGAATATATTAGACAGATTTACGGTAAACCTAAAGTAGGTATCATAGGGTATCAACCGGCTCTTGTAAAAACACTGTCTAAGTACTTTAAGGTTAGAGTTACGGATATGTGTGAAAAGAATATTGGAAAAATAAAATTCGGGATCTTGGTGGAAAGCTATTTAAGAAATGTCGAAGTTTCTTCATGGGCAGACATAGTGTTAGCGACAGGTAGTATGATAGTTAATGATACCTTACATGAAATCATGCCGTTCAAGGAAAAAACCATACTTTATGGTGTTACATGCGCTGGTGCAGCTAAGATTTTGAAGCTTAAAAGATGGTGTGTCTCTGAAGAAATCTAATAGCATTTTAAAACTTCAACATCCCCGTTTCTATATATGAGAATTACTATAGGTTTAACCACATGGGTGCCTTTTACACATTCTCCTGCTTTAAACCTTATTTCATCATATATTCGGGTAAAGTTAGCTCTTAATTTCACACCTACCTTATCTGCTGCGTTGATAACTATCCTTGGTACGTCAACTAAGTGTGTTCCTTCCTTAATTTCAACTTTAGTTATAGCCAAGAGTTCTTTGTACGCTTTTAGTGTTTCTTCAGCTAGCCTTATGTTTCTTTTAGCTCTTCTCTCAACTACGGCAACATTTTCCCTTGATGTTTTAAGTATTTCAGCTATTTTCTTTTGTGTAAGCCCTTGAATTCTAAGTTTAAGTACTTCATATTGTTCTTCAGTTAATAATCCGTATTTTCTTCTCGCCATGAAAAACACCTTGCATTATAACTTCCTTAAGTCTAGAATCCTTTTTACCTTACCTGCTCCTCTAATTTCGTCTATTTTACCTTGTTTAACTACTTTAACACTTATTCTAATGAATATTTCTTCTTTTTAACTTTCTCCTAATTTCCTCCACTATGCCACTTATTCTCTTTTGCGTTATATTCTTCTTTGCCTCTGCAAGCACTTTTACTCTGTCGTAACCTGTTAACATTATTAGATAGTCAGGTCACAGTTCATGATATTTCATAACTATTCTTTCCACGCTTTCAGGGTATAATCCTACACCTTTAACTTTAACCATATCATCTACTCTGCCCTTAATTCAGGAGATTAAAGGATGACCCGGTCTTAAGCCGCAAACATAGACTATCAGTTTAACTATATCGCCTGTCCTACATCTTATTAGGGGCATGGCTTCTCTCTGCAATGTTGTTATTACTAGTTCTCCTCCCTCTCTCATCAACATTTTCACCTGTTTTAGGATCAATAACTTCTATGTAGAAGCGATCTGCCAAACATGCATTAATCCCTTATGTTCAGGTGTTTCAACCGCAATCTCAGGTCCACAAGCTTCAGCTAATCCGCAGTTATTATAAGCTTCAATGCCAAGAGTGTTCTCTATTCTTTTCCTCGAATGCTCAGACCAAAACTTAGCACCAATAATCGTAGTCTAAGCCTCAAATCTCTGCCATTTTTAAACCCCGCTGGTATGGCCTAGCGTAACTGTTCATTTTTTATAGGTATTAATAGGGGTTTGTAGACTTTAGGTATCTATATGCTAGTATGTATGCTGATGTTGTATGAGTATCGAGTCTTAGTTTTTTAGCTATTAATTCAGCATCTTGAGATGAGTACGCTGGGTTTACCTCGCAAAACTTCTTACCCTTTTCATTACCATTACCTTAGCATGAGTAAGCAATTGCTTCTTAGGAAACTTACTTAGCTTTCTATTAACATTTCTGTTACTAGTCTTCTTTTTCTTTCTCTTCCCTAATCTCTCAAATACAAAATACTCAACATTATGATAGCATGCATAATCTATTAGCTCCGACAGGGCTTTAAGCCTAATATCTCTAGCTTTCTCCTTGGGGAAGCCATGTTGAGTAACCTCTGGGAAGTGTTTTACCTTAACGTCCAGCAACTCTCCACTATCGTTGATTATGACCATATTTATCCTGTCGCTGTTCAAGTCAAATCCAGCGATGTGGGAAGACCTACCTCTCCTCTCTATCTTCTTGCCCAAATGCTTACAGTACAACTCAACTGGTACATATACGTGGATTCTGTAATCTTCCCCTATCTCGTCTCCATAACTGATATTCTCACCAGATAATTCTTTTAGTAGCGGTAGGTACCTCTCACCGAATATGGCTTTGGCATAAATCCATTCATGCTTTCCATCGGCATGTGGGATCTTTATCCTAATAATGAAGCACTTATCTGACGGGATTAGCCTGATGTTTCTATTTCCTTTTTCAGCCGTTTTGCCGACGCTGAAAAGAATCTTCTTCCTCAATCTCAGGTAAGGTCGCTTCCCCCATAGTTTAGCCTTTTGCTACGCCGAATGGGCATAATGTGCATTAGAAATGTATGAAGTTAACCTCCTCTCAGCATTATTCCAATCCAGCCTCACCTTAATCAGGTGGTGAGCCATTTTAACGGCATCTCTGAACAGCCTCATAGCATGTAGCAACTTCCCTTCAGCTACCTTGTCCGTAATCAGCAACTTTCCATTTACGGCTACGTATTCCCTCTGTGTTTTTCTAGCCACAGCCTTATCGCCTCCTCGACCGCCTCCGTTAATGCCCTCTTCTTAACCCCCTTGACTTCTAGAACTCTCTTTCTAAACTCCAGCTCTAACCTATCGTCTATCTTAACGTGGATTATACCCATACTTCTAAACACCAAAATACTTATATAGAACAACGCTTATTTGAACATTCAGGTATTGAGACTGATGAAGCAGCGAGGTCTATGAGGCTCGATGCACCCATGTTCGCCGAGGGAGGTAGACCTCCGTAGGAGGGCACAGGGAAGACAAGGGGCGATGAACATCTACGTAGGTCTATAAATGCCTACGTAGGTAGGAACCCTCATTACCTAAGAGTAAGACTTTAGTTCCTTCAGGCAATAATAGTTTATTCATTGGCTAAACCTAGAACTTTAAAATATTATTTAATATAAATAAGGTTTTTAAAAGAACTATGGTTAAAAGAAAAATAATTTATTTTACCATTCTATTTCTAGAGCTCCAAATCTACATCTTGTGACACAAACTCCACATCCAAAACATTTGTCCTTGTAAAGTACTGCTTTACCGTTAACAACAACTATTGCATCATATGGACAGCTTATTTCACATAACTTACATCCAGTACATTTTTCAGGATAATATTTTGGAGGCGTTGAAATATATCTAATATATCTTTTCTTCCATATTTTGTGAGTATATCCTCTAAGTTCTTTAATGCTATCGAAACCCATTTTCTCCATAAGGGCCTTTAGCTGTTTAACTATTTTGCTAAATATGTTTAGCCCGTAAAGTATCGCTGCTGTACATACTTGAACAGCATTAGCTCCTACCATAATCATTTCCATAGCGTCACGCCCGGTAGAAATACCTCCAACACCTAACATTGGAACATTGGGCATAGCCTTATACAGGTCAAAAACTATTTTTAAGGCCAAGTATTTTAGAGCTGATCCTGAAAGCCATCCTGTACCGTCAGGTCCACCCATAACAGGTAGTCCTTTAAGCATATAGTCTGGCAATGGTGTGCTTAGGTCTAGAGCGAGTACTGGGCCAAAAGAGTTTATAGCAGAGATCCCGTCAGCACCTGCTTCAATAGCTTTCTTAGCCCATTCAACATAGTCTATGCCTGGATGAGGGCTTAATTTCAGAAACACAGGTTTACCTGTTTTCTTAGCTGCTTTAACAGCTTCCATCATAGGTGTAGGATCTCTGCCTATATAGTGTACTGAAAGCTCATAGGCGTCAGCATATTCATCAAACATTTCTACAAGTTTAGATATTTCATCAGCCCTATAGCCTAAACTAACAATTAAGGGTATTCCGGCAGCTCTAGTTGCTTCCCTAGCTATTTTAAGCTCCTTTTCAGCCCAAACTTCAGGAGGCAATTCGCTCCAGAGTTCAGTATTTAAAAATCCTCCTCTAACTTCAGCCATATGTGGTCGTGGAATTAAAGGATCGGCAGCTTTTATGGAAATAGTCTTCGTAACAATACCTCCAGCTCCACCTTCAATACATTTCTTAATCCTTATACCATCCCTGACAGGGGGTCCAGCTGCTGGAAGAATAGGGTTTCTAAATTTTAAACCAGCAATTTCGACAGTTAAATCTACCATGATAGACACCTTATAATACTCCATAGTACTTTACCTTGATGATAACTTATAGTATTTCCCATAGTGGCTGTATGAAGCTATTATTCATGGCAGGGATTATAAGTTAAAGATAACATATTTAAACGAATATTGCATACTTAACTAGGAAATGTTATCTTTAACAGAGAAACATGTGTTTAAACTATTTCTTAACATCTTCTTCAACAGACCAGCTTTATTCTTCATGAAAATTCTTAAATTCAA
The DNA here is from genome assembly GCA_029258915.1 of Thermoproteota archaeon. Lineage (GTDB taxonomy): Archaea > Thermoproteota > Thermoprotei_A > EX4484-217-1 > EX4484-217-1 > EX4484-217-1. Next base: position 52,395 of record JAPDJU010000012.1, on the reverse strand, counting down.
TACGCATCATTATTTAACAGTGGAAGATTAATTGCTTTTTAGGAGGTTGATGAATTATACCTAGGTTTAATGTATATATTCCTAAGGATCTTAACGACGCTTTAGAATATTTAGATAAAAATGCTCCAGATGCTGTACCCTTAGCAGGTGGTACAGATTTATTAATACAGATAAGAGAGCGAAAAATTAAACCCAAGGTTTTAGTGGACCTGTCAGGGTTAAAGGATAAACTATCCTACGTCAGAAAGGTTAATGACAATATAGCTATCGGAGCTCTCACAACACCAGAAGATTTAGCTGAAACATTTTTACATAAAGACAAAAAATACTTAGGGTTTTACGATATCTATAAGAAGTTTGCATCACCAATATTGAAACCATTAGCTACAATAGGCGGTAACATCGGCGTTGCCGTTTCAGCATCCGACTATTTAACATTCTTGCTAACATTAAATGCTAAAGTAAAACTTGTAAGTGTTGAAGGAGAAAGACTTGTTTCTCTAGAAGAGCTTGTTGTTGAAAAAAGAACATTAGCTAAAGATCCTAATGAGCTAATATATGAAATAATATTTCCTGAGCTCCCGGAAAATTATTCAACAGCCTTTATGAAGATTGATAGAAGAGAAGTTATAGTAACAGGTTATATAACTACAGCTGTTTGTTTAAAAATAGAGAATAATAAAATAGCTGATGTTAGAATAGCGTTTGACCGTGTAAATAAACGTATTCCGAGTAGAGCAAAGAAAACAGAGGAATTTCTTAAAGGTAAAGAATTTAGCGTTGATATCATAAGAGAAGCATATAATAAGGTTTTGCCAGCAGAGATGGTAAGAAAAAGCGATTTTAGAGCTTCAGGAGAGTATAGACTTGATTTATCCAAGGTTTTAATGAAGAGAACACTTTTACAAGCTAAATCACGTATTGTAGAAGGTGTTTAATCCATGTCAACGGAAGAATATCCCGAAATAGAAATTACATTAAACGTTAACGGTAAGGATTATACAGTTAAAGTTAAACCTTATGAGAGGCTTCTTGATGTGTTACGATATAAGTTAGGACTTTCAAGCGTTAAAGAAGGTTGTGGAAGAGGAGAATGTGGTACATGTGCAGTTATAATGGATGGCAAGCTTATAGCTTCTTGTTTAGTGCTCGCTATTCAAGCTAGAGGTAAGAAAATACTTACTCTTGAAGGATTAGCGCCTCCTGGCAAGTTACATGCAATTCAGAAAGCATTACTAGATACTTATGCTATGCAATGTGGTTTTTGCTTCCCGGGTGTAATTATGGCTATGAAGAGTCTTTTAGATAGAAACCCTAATCCAACAGAAGATGAGATTAGGGAGGCACTTAGCGGCAATCTCTGTCGATGCGGCAGTTATTTGAGATTTATTAAGGCTGCTAAGCTTGCGGCAGAATATATTCGTAAAGGTCAAGTTTATTTCGAATTTAAAGGGTGATAAGTTATGGCTCTTCCTACGGCGGAATATGTTAAAATAGTTGAAGAATTGTTTGAGAAAGTTAAAAAGTTCACTTATGTCGGAAAGCATATGCAAAGATGGGATGCTATAGAGAAAATACTTGGTAAAACAAGGTTTACAGCAGACTACGCTAACCTTTACAGGAATTTAGTGTATGTTTACTCTGTTAGGGCAAAATATGCTCATGCAAAAATAAGGAAGATAGACGTTTCTGAAGCAGAAAAAGTTTCAGGAGTACTTAAAGTTATTACGCATAAGGATGTTCCAGGAGTAAATGATGTAGGATATGTTATTCCAGACCAGCCATTATTAGCTTACAGTAAGGTAAGATATATCGGAGATATAGTAGCTCTTATTGTGGCTGAAGACCCCTATATTGCAGAAGAAGCTGGCGAAAAAGTTTACGTAGATTACGAACCATTACCTGTAATTATTGATCCGCTGGAAATAGTTGATCCTATAACTCTTGAAGAGAAAAAACATGTTTTAATACATGACGAAAGAGAATCAGATATTGTTGCAAGGTATAGGATAAGAACAGGAGATGTTAAGAAAGGCTTTGACCAAGCATCAGTGATTGTAGAAAATGAATATAGAACACAATATGCAGAGCACGCATATATGGAGCCTGAAGCAGCACTGGCAATACCCGAGCCTGATGGTGGTATAACAATTATTGCCTCAACCCAATGCCCTTACGAGGCCAGAAGAGCAATATCAAAAGTTCTAGGAATGCCGTTTAATAAGGTTAGAGTAGTAGTGCCACCTTTAGGCGGAGGCTTCGGAGGTAAAGAAGATGTTGCTAATGAAATAGGTGCTAAAGCCGCTTTAGCAACACTCCTAACAGGGAGACCAGCAATCGCAGTACATACTAGAGAAGAATCAATTATTGGCCATAGTAAGAGACATCCAGCAATAATGTGGTATAAGCATGGTGCTTCTAGAGACGGCAAGCTAGTAGCTGTTGAAGCAAGAATAATCCTAGATACAGGAGCCTATGCCTCATTAGGGCCATTTGTTGCATGGAGAGCAACAGTACATTCTGTAGGCCCATATAAGGTACCTAATGCTAAAGTAGATACTGTAGCAGTGTATACTAATGGTATCTACGCAGGTGCATTCAGAGGATTCGGAAATCCGCAAATACATTTTGCCATAGAACAGCAAATGGATCTTTTAGCTGAAGAATTGGACATAGACCCTGTAGAGTTTAGACTTAAAAACATACTAAGAAATGGTGATCGAACAGTTCATGGACAATTATTAGACCATGGTGTAGGTTTAGAGGGAGCATTAGTTAAAGCTGCTAAAATAGCTAACTGGTATCGTAAAAGAGCAGAGTATGCTAAACAAACGGGAACTATACGTAAAGGTATTGGAGCTGCTTTATTATGGCATGGTAATAGTATTGGAGCTGAAGGAGCCGATTATAGCGCGGTTTCAATAATAATCAATAGAGATGGTAGTGTAACGTTTAGGACAGGGTTAACAGATTTTGGTCAAGGAGCAATTCAAGGTTTAATAATGTTAGCTGCTGAAATTCTAGGGGTACCTCCAGAATACTTTAGAGTTGAAATGCCGGATACAGCTTCAGTACCTGATGCTGGTCCTACAGTTGCTTCAAGAACAACAGCAATGGGCGGTAATGCGACATTAGTTGCTGCTTATAAGTTAAGGAAGAAGCTTAACGAAGTAGCAGCTGACATGTTAAAATGTAGTCCAGATGACATTGAGATAAAGGCTCCAGAAGTTTACTGCAGAAGTGATCCAGCCAGAAAGATAAGATGGATTGACCTTATTGAAGAATGTTTCTGGAAAGGTATTTCATTACAAGAATACGGCTACTATAGAGCGCCTAAGGCGAGATGGGATGATGAAACAGGTCATGGAGAACCATACTTCACATATACTTTCGGAGCAATAATAGCAGAAGTAGTTGTAGACATGGAAACCGGTAAAACATATGTTGAGAGAATGGTAACAGCATACGATATTGGAAGAGTAGTTAACAGAGTAGGTGCGGAACTACATGCTGAAGGAGGAGCAATACAGGGACTAGGCTACGCGCTAATGGAGGAAATAGTTCACAGCCCAGAAGGTAAGGTCTGGAACCCAAACCTCTATGCATACTACATACCAACAATCCTAGATATACCTAAAGAGATAATACCGATATTTGTAGAAGCAGGATATATTAGAGGACCATTTGGGGCAAAGGGCTTGGGTGAACCATCAATAAACGGTATTGCACCAGCAATAGCAAACGCTATAGCGAACGCCGTAGGTGTAAGAATAAAGAGTTTACCAATGACGCCGGAAAAAGTATATTTGGAGCTTAAGAGAAAAGGGTTAATTAAACTCTAATTTTTTCAATCTACCCTAGCTAGTTCAAGCATTCTTCTATGTTCTTCAGTAGTCCATCTTCTTTTCAGAAATAGTCTTGTGCTAAAGTATCTTGCAGCGTAATCTGGAAGTATCGTTACTACAGCATCTTCCTCTTTAAGCTTATACTTTTCACCAACCTTAATAGCTGCAGCAACATTTGCTCCAGATGATATGCCTAGCGGCAATCCTTCCTTTCTAGCTATAAGTCTAGCCATTTCTATTGCTTCGTCACTACTTACAACAACCCAATCATCAAAATACTTTCTGTATCTAGCTATTATGTCAGGGACAAATCCGTCGCCAATACCTTCAATTTCATGTCTTCCCCATTTACCCCATTTACCTGTCTTAAACCATCCCTCAGCTATAGGGCATTCTGCAGGTTCCATACCTACAACAATAATGTTTGGATTAGCCTCTTTAAGCCTCTTAGCAATACCAGCAAGAGTTCCTCCAGAACCAACACCAGCAACGAAGGCCTTTATTTTATCCTTGCCTAATTGTTCGAGAATTTCTTTACCTGTTGTCTCATAGTGCGCCTTAACGTTAGCTTCATCACTCCACTGATCTAATGCCACATATTTGTCAGGATGCTTTCTTTCAAGTTCTTTAGCATAGTTTAGAGCTCCCATAGCGTCGCTTTCTCCGCCAGGCGTGTGTATAAGTTCCGCTCCAAAAAGCAAGTCTAAAAGTTTTCTCTCATAGCTCATTTCTTCAGGCATTACTATCAACACTTTGTATTCAAAATAAGCCCCCCAAGCTGCAAAAGATATCCCCGTATTTCCAGTAGTTGGTATTGCTATAGTCATTCCAGGTTTTAGTCTCCCTTGCTTCTCAGCTTCCTTAATCATATATAGCGCCATTCTATCCTTGACGCTACCTGTCGGATTTAGGAACTCGCATTTACCCCATATTTCAAAGGGATAATCTTTGTCTATTTTTGATAATCTAACTATTGGAGTATTACCTATTAATTCAACGGAGCTGTGGGCTACACGTAGCATTTCAACCACATATGAAACAATCTAAACAATATTAGACCTTATAGAGGTAGAAAAAAGTTACTCTCTTTAATCCTATAACATTAATACTACTGCTTACCTAAGTGACCTCTGATACTAATTTAAGATTTAAAGTTTCTTATGAGAAATTTTAATACATCTCAAGAAATACTTTTATAGCTTTCTAGACGAAAAACTATTACACTGAGGTTCTAATCAATGGGCAAGAACAGTGCTATTTTTGTACTACCTGAGTTTAATATTAACGACTATCTTACTGACATGGTTATAGCCATTCCAGCAGCCATACTTATCGGCCTTACAATATTCTTAACTAAAAGAATCAAAAACCCATGGTTTAACAGAAAAATAATACACCTATCATCGGTTCCTGCTGTTTTCATGTATTTGTACATATTTAAAGAGCCATACGCGTTTTTCACATATGGCGTTCTTATAACATTACTTTTAGTATTGCATCACCTAAGGAAAAATGAAATGTCATGGTTTCAAATTAGGGGGAATTTAGGGGAAGTATATTTTACAGCAAGCTATTCTGTAATAGCCTTAACTATGTGGTATATGAGGGAACTTGCTGTAACAGTAATGTTATTCATGGCAGTTGGCGATGCGGTAACGGGTCTTGTTAGGATGAGGGTATGTAGGGAGAGATGCAAGCACCGGGTAGGTAGTTTAGCTATGCTAATAACAACGTCGATTATAGGATACGTATTCTTAGGTTCTTTAGGATTACTCATGGCTATCATAGCTACTTTAGCAGAGAAACAGCAATTCGTAGATGATAATTTAGGTGTACCTTTAGCTTCAATACTAACCTACTTATTAGTAACTCCATTAATTACAACATAAGGTACTGGGAACCATGAGCTTCATAGATGATATAGATAGGGAAATAATTGAAATACTTAAGAGGAATGCAAGAACACCCTACATGACCATAGCTAAGAAGCTTGGATTAAGCGAAGCAGCTATAAGAAAAAGAATCAGCAAGCTCCTAAGGCAAGGAGTAATTAAAAGGTTCACCATAGAGTATTCCTTACAAAATGAAATTAAAGCAGTAGTTTTGGTGAAAACTTTACCTCAAGTACCTGTTTTTAAAATATCTAAGGAAATAGCTAACCTGCAGGGAGTAGATCATGTTTACGAGATAACTGGAGAGCATGATATATTAGCTGTAATTAGAGCAGACAATGTTTTAGCGCTAGACAGCATAATAAATTCTATAAGAAATATTGATGGTGTTGCTAGCACCAATACTATGATAGTCCTTAACATACGTCTTTAACTAGGTGTAATATATTAAGTTGGAGGTATAGAAAATTAAAACTTAAATTCATAGTAGTAATTAATGGAATACAGTGAGTGAGACTCTGGGGAACACGCTTTGACCACCTACTATAGAGGATACCTAGTGCCCTACGTGCCGACCCCTGAACCTGTAGTTAAGGCAATGCTTGAACTTGCCAATGCAGGTCCAGAGGATGTAGTTTACGATTTAGGCTGTGGAGATGGAAGAATAGTAATAACAGCAGCTAAAGAATTTAAAGTTAAAAAAGCTATAGGGGTTGAAATAAGAGACGACCTTGTTGTTCAAGCTAGAAGGAAAATAGATGAATTACGCCTTAATAATCGTGCTGAAATAATAAAGGACGATATGTTTAACGTAAATATTAAAGATGCAACTGTAGTAACGCTCTTTCTCTTAACAAGTGTTAATGAAATGTTAAGACCTAAGCTAGAGAAGGAACTAAGACCTGGAACAAGAATAGTATCCCATGAATTTCAAATACCCGGGTGGAAACCTAAAAGAACAATTAGAATACATGACGGTATAGTGGGTCATACATTATTCTTATACGTTATTGGAGAACATAGGTGAAAAAAGATAAAAGGGGAACTAAGGGCAGGAGCTAGCCCGAGACCCCGCCCCGCATTTCTAAGCTTTTTCTCTAATACAAAGTACTTAGAGCTGTTTGTTTCAGAGATCTTAATTAATAGTTTCTCTCAGTCTTAAAATGCTTCAAGTATTATTTTAAGGGATATTTGATAACAGTTTATGAGAGAGTCGAGTGAAAGTATTTCATTATAGTTAACACTTATATAATAGCGTTGTTAACTAGAAATTTTGCAATATAGGTGTTATACGTGGAAATCCTTGAGTACGAGGCCAAGAATATTTTCAAGGATTATAATATACCTATCCCCGCAGGATTTACTATTTCATCAATAGACAAGCTAAATAGAGAAAAAGCAGATAGTTTAGGCTTCCCCTTAATTGTAAAAGCTCAGGTCCCAGTTTCTGGTAGAGGGAAAGCTGGAGGAATATTAAAAGTAAATAATTTTAAAGAACTTAAATTGATTACTTCTAAACTTTTAAAATGCACTATTAAAGGAATACCTGTACGTACGGTTCTCATAGAAAAATTCTTAAAGGTTATAAAAGAATACTATGTAGCATTCACCATAGATTATTCTTTAAGAAACATTGTATTCTTGGCTTCTACCGAAGGAGGGGTAGATATTGAAGAAACAATTAAGGAAAAACCTTACTTACTTCATAAGGTGCCTATAGATCCTTACATAGGTCTTAAAGACTATGTAGTTAGAAATATAGCGTACAAGCTTGGAATCCCTAAGAACAATGTAAGGTCATTTACCTTCATAGCAAGAGCTATGTTCAACATGTTTAGAGAATTTGATGCCGAACTTGTAGAAGTTAATCCATTAGCTTTAACTGATAAGGGACTTTATGCCTTAGATGTTAGGATAATTATTGATGAAAACTCGCTTTTTAGGCAGAAGGATAAATTATTAAAATACATTTCAAGGGAAATGTTTAGAGGAAAAACAGCTAAAGAAGAAAAGGCTAAAACATTAGGGTTAAGCTATGTAGAATTAGACGGCAATGTAGGGGTTATAGGTAATGGAGCAGGGTTAACTATGGCAACAATGGATCTAATAGGATTACATGGTATGAGACCAGCATGTTTTTTAGATATAGGTGGAGGTGCTTCAAAAGCAAGGGTTAAAGAAGCTGTTAACATACTTTTAGAAAATCCTAAGGTAAAAGCTGTTTTCATAAATATTTTTGGAGGTATCACTAGGTGCGATGAAGTAGCTTTAGGTATAGTCGAGGCTTTAAAACAAGCTAAGCTCGTAAAACTATTAGTTGTTAGAATTAAAGGAACTAGAGATAAGGAGGCACGTTTAATTCTTAAACAAAACAATGTAGAGGCTTACGAGGATATTGAGGGTGCATTAGAAAAACTAAGATCATTAATGGTGATTTAGTCATGGTAGTATTAGCTGATGAAAAAAGGTATGTGCTTGTTCAGGGAATAACAGGAAGAGAGGGATCGTTTCATACAAAGTTAATGATAGAATATGGTACGAAAATCGTTGCTGGAGTTACACCGGGAAAGGGCGGTTTAAATGTTCATGGAGTTCCCGTGTATGATAGTGTTGAAAATGCTCTAAAGAAGCACCCGGAAATTAATTCTTCAATAGTATTTGTTCCAGCACCTTTTACATTAGATGCAATATATGAAGCTATAGATAACGGAATAAAGTTAATAGTTGTAATTACAGAGCATATACCTTTACACGATGAAGTAAAGCTTGTCCACTATGCTAAAAAACATAGTGTAATAATTATTGGACCTAACACTCCTGGAATAATTTCCCCAAGCATATGTAAAATCGGCATAATGCCTGCAAGTGCTTTTAGTAAAGGAAGTATAGGTATAATTTCTAGAAGCGGCACATTAACATATGAAGTAGCTTATTCACTTGCTAAAGTAGGTTTTGGGCAAACAACAGCCATAGGTATAGGTGGAGACCCTATAACAGGCCTTACACTGCTTGAAGCTGCTGAATTATTTGAAGAAGACGAAGAAACTAAGGCCATAGTTGTTATAGGTGAAATCGGAGGAGTTATGGAAGAAGAGCTAGCTAAAGCATATGCTAGAGGTAAAATAAGCAAACCCATAGTAACTTATATTGCCGGCAAATATGCCCCGCCAGGTAAAAGAATGGGGCATGCAGGAGCTATCATAACAATGGGTATGGGGAGTTATGAAAGCAAAATTAGAGCGTTTAAAAATGCAGGAGTAGCTATTGCAAAAACACCTTATGAAATACCTAAACTAGTTTCAAAGGTGTTAAAAAATGCCCATTAAGAGACATTATAAAGTATTGGTTATAGGTGAAAGATGTAAAGACTGCGGAATATGCGTTTACATATGTCCGACAAATGTTTTTGAGAAGTCAAGAAGTAAAATGAATAGGAAAGGTTATTGGATTGTTTCACCTTCACATCCAGAGCTTTGTGTTGGATGCAAAATGTGTGAGTACATGTGCCCTGAATTCGCTATCGTAGTAAAATATTCTCCAAAACCACATTCTGAGGTGGTTCTTCAGATTGAAGGTTAAGTTTCAACCGGGAAATATAGCCGTTTCTGAAGGAGCTATTGTTGCTGGGTTAAAATTCTTTGCAGGATACCCCATAACTCCAGTAAATGAAATATTCGAATACCTATCACATGAGCTACCTAAACATGGAGGAATAATATATCAAGCCGAAGATGAAATAGCAGCAATAAACGCTATCATAGGGGCTTCATGGACGGGGGTTAAAGCCATGACTGCAACCAGCGGCCCTGGATATAGTTTAATGGCTGAAAGCATAGGCTATGCTGTGATGGTTGAAGCACCAATAGTAGTAGTTTACAGTATGAGAGCAGGGCCAAGCACTGGAGTTGCTACTGGAACAGGTCAGGGTGATGTTATTCAGTCTAAATGGTCTTCTCACGGACATTACGAATTAATTGTTTTAGCTCCGAATAATGTTCAAGAGTGTTTTGATTTAACTATAGAGGCGTTTAATCTTGCTGAGAGTTTTAGAGTACCAGTTATAGTTCTTATAGATGCTGTTTTATCACATATGGCTGAAAAATATACTTGGAAATCACCTAAAGAAGTAAAGCTGATTACAAGAAAGAAACCTAAAGTTCCTCCTGAACAATATAAACCCTTTAAACCTGACCCTGAAGACCTTGTCCCGCCGATGGCATGTTATGGTGAAGGATATGCTGTTTTAGCTGAATCTCTATCTCACGATGAAAGAGGTTACTATGATCCTTCGAGAGAAACCTATGCTGAACTTATTAAACGTTTAACAATGAAGATAGTTAAAAATAAGCATAGAATAGTTATGTCAGAAACATACATGACATCGGATGCTGATTTTTTATTTATAGCTTTTGGCTCCGTGTCTAGGGTAGTGCATGCTATTGTTAGAGAACTTAGAAAGAAAGGGGTTAAAGCAGGTTTATTTAGGCCTATAACACTTTGGCCATTAGATGATATTAAGGTTAAAGAAGCTGCTAGGAGCGCTAAGAAAATTGTTGTTGTCGAAATGAATTATGGGCAACTATACCGTGAAGTTTTAAGTATTCTAAGAAATAGGGAAGTTCATTTACTGCCGATAATTACACCTGACCCTCCAGTAATTGATGACGTATATTCTGCTATAGGTGAACTGTTATGATACATGAGTTAGATGATTTACTTAGGGTAGAGAGGTTACCACATGTTTGGTGTCCAGGCTGCGGTATAGGTATTGCATTATCTGCTTTCCTAAGAGCAGTAAAAACACTTACTAGAAGAGGTAAAGTAGATCCTAAAAAGATTGTTTTCGTATCAGGTATAGGATGTACAGGTAGAGCTGCAGGCTATGTTAAACTTGATGCTGCACATACTCCTCATGGTAGAGCATTAGCATATGCTGTTGGAGTTAAACTTGCAAAACCCGAGTTAAAAGTTGTTGTCTTTACTGGAGATGGAGATCTTGTAGGTATAGGTGGAAACCACTTCCTACATGCTGCACGAAGAAACTTTGATTTACTTGTCATTATGGTTAACAACATGATATATGCTCTTACAGGAGGACAGTTAGCACCAACAACACCTCAAGGAGTATATACTACAACAACGCCTTATGGAAACCCTGAACCACCATTAGATTCTGTCAAGATAGCTGCTGTTGCAGGTGCAACATATATTGCCAGATGGCCTATAACATTACCTTTAATGCTTCAAAAATCAATAGAAAGAGCACTAGTTAAAAAAGGATTCAGATTTATAGAGGTTATTTCCACATGTCCTGAAATATTTGGAAGACATATAGGATACAGAGACCCTGTAGAACTTCTAAAATACCTTAGGAAAATAGTTAGAATTAGAAAGAATATTTCACCATTAGAAGCAGAATATGATTGGTTTAAAGTTATTGACTGCGGAGTATTTCTTGATATGGAGAAGCCAGGATACATAGAGCTATACAATAGATTCTTTAAGGTTAAAGAAGGGTGAAAATATTATGAGAAAAGAAATAGTAATAATAGGTAAAGGCGGTCAAGGAATACTTTTAGCAGGACATTTGCTCTCAGATGCCATAGCAAAAAATACAAAATACCATGTAATAAACATGGCATTCTATAGCGCAGAAACACGAGGAACAGAGTCTAGAACAGAAATAGTTATTACAGATAATGAAGAAGAAGCAGACTACTTCATGGCTAAAAAACCGGATATAGCAGTATTTATGCATCCAGAGTACATTTCAAAGTATGTTAAAAACATAAAAGAGAACACAATAGTTCTCGTAGACTCATCTTTTAACGTAATTTTAACAGGTATTTCCCCGAAAATAAAAATACATAAAATTCCATTTACTATAATAGCCGAGCAGAAGTTAGGAACATCAAGGGTAGCTAATGTTGTAATGCTAGGTTACTTGCTAGCATTAACAAACATAATCGACCTTGAATCTCTGAAAAGATCTATTAAAGGGAACATTAAAGAGCAATGGGTGAAGATAAACATTAAAGCATTAGAATTAGGTTATTCTGAAGGAATAAGGAGGAGAAGATAAAAACAACCTTAGCTCTTATATTTTATTAGTTTAATGATAGCCCAAAACAAATATATTACTCAGAGTAAAATATATTACTATGGGTACTTGAATGTCAAACCACAATGTATACTATAGAGTCTGCCCAAAGTGCGGGAATCCTCTTCAGCTAGTAAATGGTATTTATACATGTAGAGTTTGCGGATATATTTCAGAAAGCAACTCAAAAGTAGTTGTTTCTGAATTTTAATCTTACTATAAACCTTGGATTTTTATATCTCAGTTCCTTCCACATATTGCTAATAGAATCTTTAAACCCTATAGAATCCTTTACTTCTTTCAGCTTTTAAGCATGAACTTGGCTTTTATACGTAGTAATTTATAAATTTAAATATCTCTTAATACTTCAAATGTCTGAAGGGTGTAGGATTCGTGGTTCATAAGTTGATTCAAATAGGTGTTGCTGCTTCAAGTAATACTAAGCCATTACATAAGGCCTTAGAAAAAGCAGTTAGATTTGCTAGAAAACTTGCAGAGTATAGGGATGAAGTGATTTTGCTTACAGGTGGTGGAGGGGGATTGATGACTGTTGTTTCTAAAGAGTTTAGTGAAAGAGGAGGTATGGTAATAGGCTTTATACCCTTAGAAATAGAGAAAATAACTGTAAAACATCCGAGATGGAATCCCTACAATACTATAGAAGTCTTTGCAAGCTCAAGTTTCCAAGCCAGGAGCATACCCATGGTTAGGAGTAGTGATGTTTTCGTATGTTTAGGTGGAGAAGCAGGCACTCTAATAGAGGTTTTAGTAGCATACCTTAATGCAAAACCTACAATAGTAATAACAGATACAGGGTATTTAACTGATAAACTCAAATTACTTGTTGATGATGAAGGATACTTAGATACAAGAAGAATAATTAGAATAATTTTTGAGGAAAACCCTGAAAAAGCTGCAGAAAAAGCGTACATTATAGGAAAACAGGCCATTAAAGGCAAGGTAGAAGATTAGACTAGAAAATTAAAATAGGAGAATATTCAAAATACTTGACAACACTTAACTATAGTGAAAAAGAGAAATAGCATATGATAATAGGTTGCGTAGAATATGTTTAACCGTAAGTCCATGTCTCCGGTTTTAAGTGCAGTAATTCTAGCTGCAGCAATAATTGCTGTAGGCGTAATAGTTCTAATGTGGATTTCAGGACACTCATCAATGGTTATTAAGCAAAGCCAAATAGACCTACTAAGATCAGAGCAGGCAGCAAAAGAAAACTTAGTCATAGTCCATGTAACATATAATGCAAGTCAAAATAAAGTGATAATGTATTTATTAAACATGGGGTACAATAAGATATTCTTAGGACCGATAAGAATAAAGGAACTAAGATCTACAGACTATGAAGACATATTCACACCAGAAGGAATATGGTTTGGAAAATATGAAGCTAAGGTTGTAGTAGATTCTACAGAGAGCTATGCATCGTTTTTAACTATGAATATAGGTGGTCTTTCAGAGTATTTAGAGAACTTAGAAATAAGGGACCCCTCAGCAATCACAGATGAAATAAATGCCTACATTTTGGAACCCTACAATGAAATAAACGGATATTATAAAGTAGAAATATCTGCTACCTTAAACACGAATTCTACGTACAACATAGAAGTATGGACAATAGTAAATATATATAATAAAGCGTATTTATGTAAGCTTTATGCAGCCCAACTAACGACTTAAATGCAAGTAACTATAATGCTTAAATATAAACATAGTTAGAGATAAGCGTGACCAGAATGATCAAGAAAATTAAGTTAAAAAAAGGGTTAGCAGGTTTAGTTGCAGGGCTAATAGCGGCAATAGTTCTCTTAGTAATAGCCTTTCCAGTAATGATGCAATATCAGCAGCACATAACTGAAAGTTACCAAATAGAAGAATACGCTACAATGCTTAAAGAGCTAAAGGAAATAGAGGAAAAAGGATTAATATCATGTTATGATCCATCAAGTGGAATAATAAGTATAAATAATACTTTAGGAGAAAATGTAATAATAATTTTAGCCTATGCTTCAGATGGTGAGAATGAGGAGATAAAATGTTATCAACCAGGAACATTAATAATAGCTCCAGGAATAAACAGAATACCAATAGCTAGTATAGGAATAACACTAAATTCAAGTGAAATAGAAACACTAAAATTGGTGACGTTAAGAGGAACAATAATTCAGCCACCCTATTGTAGCAAAGTAGCAATAGTTATAAGAGGAATATCGTTAAACATGCTTCTAGGAGAAGAGCAGGCACCGGGAGGATTATTAGCAGCAACAGGTAGTGAAACATTTGCTCATGGTTTAATAAGAAAAACAGTTAATAACACTCTCATATTCATCAATGGAACTTTAGTACCTACCCCTGAATCTACAGGTTCAGGCTACATGCCTCTTGCATTTAGAGCTGATCTTAAAATAGAGGATCCTAATATTGATCTTACAATTGAACGGTATGATGTGGGCGATTACCTATTAATGGTAATTAATACCACCACATCATATGATTATACTCAATCTAATATCGGATGTTATAATACATACTGTTATACATTTCATATAAGAGGTGAACATGCAATTTATGGGCTTGGCTATAGCTTTGTTTCAAAATACGATGATAGTGATGATAATGGGCCGTTAAAGTACACGCTAATAAATAATGGTTATGACCATATAGTTATCGGCGTAGAATTTAATAACCCCGAGGAAACAGGTCTTTATAATGGAACAATATATGTTTCTAAAGTAAAAGTTAGCGATGTTAGTGAATCAGACTTAATAGCAAAGTTTTACGTGGACAAAACAGGTAAAAACATTAATGCAACTCTTTATGTTAACGGCAATATAATAAATGCTACTGCTTTCTATAGAACATACAATATAAAAGATCCAATACCCTCTATAGATCAGTTTGCTATATATGTTCCAGTAGAGGATTTGCTTAATGTTGGATTTGGCGATAGTCTTTGGATTAAAACTGCTATTACGTACTGTTCTAGTGAATGCTCTACTGATGATAGTGAATGGATTAATTTCACATATAATCCCTTAAAACTAATTGTCAACGAAATTTATAGAAAATATTTTGGCAGTTAGCATGATTAAAAATAAGTTTCAAAGAGGAGCCATTGGAGTTGCTATTATTTTAGGTTCTTTATTTTTTGTACTAGCTTTTATTGGTTTACTTTATTATTCTATTAATTTTCGTGTTAGAAGGCTTGTTGAGGAGTCTTTAACTAGAGAGAAAGCTAAGCTTAATATTGTTAGTATTAGTGAGGCTTATTTTAAGCCTGTTGTTGGTGATGCTGATGCTATTAATGTTACTGTTAAGTCCCCTATGAGACTCCGTATTGTTTTTATTTTCCTATATTATAATGGTAATGTTGAATTAAGAAGAGTTAATTACATTGTTGAAGGTATTAGTTACTTTATAGTGGATGATATTAATGTATGTTCGGGTAATGAACGTTATCAGATGTCCGTTAAACTTGTCACCGCCGAAGGAGCCATAATACCTGCACCAATATGGGTTATAAAGTGAGTATAGCTTTGCAGAAGATAAGGCACATAGACCATATAGCCTACTGGATTTACTCAGTCTTAGGAAATAACACTTTGCCGTTTGTCATAAATGCTTTTCCCGCTAAGTGATGTATTAGTTTTGCTTTTCTAAGGTTCCACCCATATCTTAAATTGTATTTTTCAAGATCGGCTTCTGCATAAATTATTTCTCCAATATATAATCTGCATTCTCCAATATCTACTTTATCTGTTACCTTAACCTCTAAAATACCTATTGCTTCTTTAACTATCGGGGCATTTACCTTCTTACCTTCAACTACTGTTAACTTGGTTTTAGCTATTTTATTTACCTCTTTGCCAGACGTTGTCCCTAAAAGCCAAATTTCGTCTAAATAATTCTCCTCAACAACATTAATAGTGAATTCGCCATATTTTTCAATAAGCTCGTGAGTATATGATTCTCTATCAACTGAAACAGCCACCTTTGGAGGTTCCTCGGAAACAGGCATAACCCATGAAGCAGCCATAAGATTCTCTTTTTCACCATACTTTCCAGAGCCAATAATGTAAACAGGTCTAGGATGTAATATTAAATACTGCTTAGTTTTTACCTCCATTTAATCACCGAGAACACCATAAGTTTCATGTGAAATAAAGAATTCTATTTATCTATATAGTTTTTCTCATCAATGTTAATTCATCAGTTACCTGGCTTAAAAGCGCTTCGTAAAGACCGGGGTTCTTTTCAAGAATTACTAAACCTTTAATAAGAACATAATGTTTAAACTTAGAGGGAAGATTATTTATAGGAACCACATCAACGGGGATTTTTAATTTTTCCTCGATTTTAACAGCTAATTCTGTAAGATAGTTAAGTGTAGTGTTTAAGGAATAAACAGCTATATCTATGTCTCTAAAAGAGCTTAACTCTACAAAGCTTCCGAAAATAATTGCCAATAGTACTTGTTCTTCTTTAGACAATACTTCCCTAATCAAACCAATTACTTTGCGCTTTTCTTCAGCGCTTAAACTGTAGTATTTTAAGCTTTTAATGTTCAATGTTTGAAACCACCCTATATCATAAGATACTAGATAAGCGATTCCGAGGCAACGCGTTATTGTAAGCTATACATTATTGGCCAAGCTGGGTTCATTTAACAAAGAGAAATGAAAAATTGGGTTTACTATGCTCTCACGTTTCTTTGTGAAGCACTAATGTTGTAATTTTGAGATTAAATGTTAATGCGTCTACTCAGATTCAATAGGGTTTATGATATGTCCTATGAATAGTATTGTGTTAGTTTCCTTATCTCGAAGTACGTATATGAATGGTTTGTTTACTACTACTTTTTCGTCTGCTTGGAGGGGTCCTCTTACAATAACAATAACGGTAGTAGCTGCTGCTTCAGTGCCTTCCTCATTCACTTTGATTACTGCTTGGTGTATAATCTTATCAGCCCATATTTCCCCTACTCTTACGTTAGCCATTCTGGTTAAATCTGCTTTGCCGGGTGTAAATACCTCTACTATCCCCATATTTTGGAGATGATTAACCATATTTGTTTTAAGCGATATGTTGAATTTCGGCATAGTCAGCCATACGGTTTTCCTGGTATTAGCCCTATTTAGCCTTCTTAAAGCATCCAAAATTAATTCCTCATACTTACTGGGTATGTCGGTGTACTTTTCAGGCATTATTATAACCATTGTAATGTTTATATTCTTGTAGGGTATTTCTACTGCAGTATAATCTGCGCCATGCACAACTTTTATAACGTCGCTTATTACCTCCATTCCAGGAGCGTTAACATACTCTTCCCCAGCCCAGAATTTGAAAGGTCCTATAGGCTTAAACTTCTCAACCCATTCTCCTTTAAAGTAAATGGCCGATACTAGAACTGCTACGACATTTTCGCTAACATCGTTTGGATTTAAAATATTCTTTATGAGTCCTCTAGTCTTCTTGCTAACCCAACTGTTAACTTCTGTAACAAGTTGAGGTACATTATTGAAATACTTGACCTCTGCCTTGTAATATTTCCTTACCGTTTCTATGTATTTTGTTTTGAACGAGAATCCTTCTCTAAGCCAAACTGCATTTGTAATTATGAGTGTTGTATTGTCATCCATGTTTAGAGGAAGTGAGTCTAGGAGTTGCTGATATGCATTACATGGATCGACGCCTATAAGACCTAGTACCTCACCTATTTCAGTTCTAGTAGTTCCGTTAGTGCCCTCGTATAGTAGGGTCAGCGCTATATATGCGTTGAAAGGTGAAACCACAATATTTCTCTTCCAATTATCTCTCAACAATTCACCATAGAGTTTAAGGGTAAAGTTATTCATTCTACTAGTTAATTCGGGAACTGCAATTTCCCTAGCCTTAACAGGAGATGGCATTAACTGATTTAATAGTCTAAGCGGCAAAACAAATATTGCAAATGCAGCAACCATTAACACTAAGATCACAAATGCTATCGCAGCTTTACGCACAAGCTTCAACCTCAATTTTCCAAATGTAAGATAGCATATTTAGATCTACGCAGTAGAACTGCATGTTCGAGAAAGTCGAAAACTATGGTAACTATGTGAGAGTCTATGAATTCCTATTTCTTCACGGATTTCGTATATAGGTAGGCGTCTAGAATGCTTGTTGAAGCAAAATTTTTAGTGTATAAGTTAACATTTATGAAGCATCTTAACGTTTTAGTTAAGTCTGCGTTTAACTTTTCTAATATGTTTCATTAAAATTCTATGGAGCTTTTCGATAAAACTCCTCTATATAAGTATTTACTGTTTTCGGAATACCTATAGTCAACTCTAAGCTTCTAAAGTCTTCTACGAAATTAACATGAACTCTAATACGTACCTCATTTAATTTATCAGCAGATACGGTATATACTTTAGAATAATATCCTTTAGAAGGTAGCTCGCTAGCACCTAGAACCTCATAGTATGCGTTAGAAATTATTGCAAAAGCTATGTTACTCGAATTTTTCATCTCTAATAGTGTTTTCAAAGCTTTCATCTCGTAATTGCCAAGCAAGTCAGTAAGTCTTACTTCAACCATATCAGTGTTATTAAGCAGAACCGTTCGCCCGAGAGTGGTTGTTTATTGTCTTTGATGTTCTTTTATGTCCACCCTCGGGTTCATTACGGCTATTTTTCACCCCTAACCCAACTACGGGAGTACCTACACACCTGTTCCGGCACCCCCATCATCGAACTAGGAGCACGTCTAAGGCTCATCACCCTCGCCATCCTCATCGAGTTCGATACACACCAGTTGATTTGTGAATCCTTAATTCCCTATAATTTTTAGGGAATGAAAAAGACGCACTATGGTACAGAAAGCTATAATCTAAGGTTTCTGCCCTACTTGTAATACCATATACCGTGGTTATATTGCCTTTAACGATCTCTTCTCGTGAAGCAGTGAAGAATAGTGTATTAACATATTTTGTGTAGAGACCAGTATCGTAGCTTAGTATAGAATCAATATAAAGTAATGTACTTGCTGCAATTATAATTACCAAAATTAGCTTAGTTTAAACACTTACGTTCTTAAATGTTTTCTACACCACAAGTAACACAATGGTAAAGAGTAGTGGAAACAATATCCAGGATATAACCTTAACTAACGCCATATAAGGTGATTCTATATTTAACACATATTTTTCAATAACGCCGGCATAAGCAGTAGTTAAACGAAAAACATTTACCGGAGTAATAATCCATTTACCATTAACACTATACATGAATAACTCACATACAGGTTTTTCCTTAAACCCTATAGAGTAAGGTAACAGTTTTTAGGAATGACTATAAAAGCTTTCACAAGATACTTTCCATTGTTAAGCATTTGCGGATGTAGTTCTAATGTTGTAGCAAGCCTTGAAGTAGTAGTTAAAATAATGTTTCGTTTAACCAATAACTATCTTTAAACATGTATCTTAGAAGTTCTAACTGATCATGCCGGAAAATATATCTCTCAAATCCCTCAAGATGCATAGATGCTGATAAAGGGAACAGAAGGTGTTTCAGGAAAAACAGGCCCTCTATGATCTACGCTAAGTACTTTAAAATATTTAGCCTCTTCAAACACATGAATATATGGTATTATGGAAAGCAAAAGTAGGGCTAGTACAACTATATATCCTCTTTTTAACATACCCAATTCTTATAGACATAAACCTTCAATCATAATTTAAAAATTACGTAATATAAAAGGGAGAGGTTATGGGTGGTAAAGGAACTATAATAGATGGTATTTTAACTAAGAGGCATGGATATCGATTTTACTTTTTAAGGTTAAAGACTTAGGCGGCGAAGCTGTTGCTTTGGAGATAGCTAAAGAACTTGGTGTTCGAACATATGTTGTTAAGAGGGATTAAAGGAAACACTGCAGTCGTTCTTTACGGTGATATGTTTTATGCTTTCATTTGTAGAGTAAAGAAATAGTTGTAAAACCGTGCCTAGAGAGGTTGTTGATACTGTAAGATCATATACTATGAAAGGTATAATGGACATTAACTTATTATATGAGAAAACAGGGTTTTCAAAACTCACATAAGTTTAGCTTTAAGAATAATAAAAACTCTTAGCAGATAAATCATTTTGTTGAAAATGCTTTCCAAGTTCTTTACTGGTTTTTATCGATGATGAGCTACACGTCTTAATGTTCCATTTAATGTTTCAGCTATATTCCTTTACGTGCCTTGCTATTTTCGGGAACCTCTCTAATAATTCATTATCAGCTGTGTAGAGTACTGTTTTAAGTTTCATTGCTAATGCTATATAGCTTGCATAATATACCGTAATATTATACTTATATGCTATCGTGATAGCTTTATCCTTTAGATCTTCTTCAAGATCATGTATTTCGAAACCGTACTTATTGAGTGCTAAACATATTTCTTTCAACTCTTCTTCAGAATATATGTCACTGTACTTTAAAGCGTTTAGTACTTCATATATTAGAAGAGAAGGAACTGCAATGCTTACTTTTCTTTGAACATAATCGTTTCTTATCCTTATAGCTTCTTCACTGTATAGTTCTTTAAGAAACCATTTCACAATAATACTGGCATCTAAAACTATCTTAGTCTCCTCCATTTCTTAATAACCTCTGC
Organism: Thermoproteota archaeon; assembly: GCA_029258915.1. GTDB lineage: Archaea > Thermoproteota > Thermoprotei_A > EX4484-217-1 > EX4484-217-1 > EX4484-217-1. Next base: position 31,899 of record JAPDJU010000012.1, on the reverse strand, counting down.
AGAATCCCAGTTTTTGGGACCACTTCTTCGTAATTTTTCATTAATCAGAAGAGCCTCTGCAAGGTTTTTTCTCTTCTTCGTGAATCTTATTTAAAATTGCTTCTCGTACAACTTCACTCCAATTAATATACCTATACTTTTTCATAAGCTTTTTAACTTCAGGACTTATTCTAACAGTTATAGTGGCCATAGCTTATCGCAAGACGTTACAATGTATATACGGTATAAATATGTTGCTACAGTAATGCCATATGTCAAATATTTAAGAATGCAGGAGCGAGTGAGAATAGGAGCAGGTGTAAAACTATTGCTCAGAGAGTGCAATGTTGTTAAGAAGCATGGTAGACCTTCTGATCTACATGCTGCTATAGTCTATCCTTCAACATATGTTGCTGCTATTTCTAGCTTAGCCACCCATATGTTATACTTCATGCTTAACCGTATGGATTCCGTTATTGCTGAACGCGTTTTCTTAAAATATCCTGAGGGAAGCGGTCTTGAAAAATATAGGAGCATAGAGTTTCGTAGAAAAATGAGGGACTTTGATATTTTATTTTTCTCCGTACATTATGAACCTAACTATGTCAATATTGTTGATATGCTTGTTAACTCGAAAATACCATTATATGCTAAAGATAGGCATGGAGAATATCCTGTAATCATTGTGGGTGGTCCCACAGTTACGGCTAACCCTGAACCTTTAGCTGAAATAGCTGATGTGCTGGTTATAGGTGAAATTGAAAACATTCTCGGCAAAGTAGTTGATACTTATTTTTCATCCAGAAATAAGTCTGAGTTTTTAGATGCAGTAGCCAGTATTAGGGGAATATATGTTCCCATGCACGGTAAACATAGGGTCTCTAAAAACTATGTTGAAAACCTTGATGAAGTATTTTATCCTATAGCTCAAATTCAAACTGAGGGTATTGAACCAGCATATGGTCGCGGAGTTATTGTTGAAACAACTAGAGGATGTAAATGGCATTGCCAATTTTGTATGGAAGGATTTATAAGTAAACCTAAAAGAGATAGAAGCTTTGCGAAAATTAGGAAAATTATTGAAAAAGGTTTAGAAGTAAATAATGTTAGCAGAGTTGTTTTCTATGCCCTATCGTTTTTTGACCATAATGAAGCAGATAGGATTTTAGAATTCACAGTCAACGATTTAGGTATAAATGCTTCAATACCTTCGCTACGACCTAATACGCTAAACGATTACAGATTAGAATTAATGATTAAGGCAGGGCAAAAAACCCTCACTATAGCCCCTGAAACTCTATGTTGGAATATTGGCGCTGCAATAAAGAAGTTTATAATGGAACATAAGCTAATTGAACTCGTAGGTAAAGCTGTTAAAGCAGGTTTCAGAAACATAAAACTCTATTTTATAATAGGTTTTCCAAACATAGGTTTTGAAGAGGTTTCTCGGATTATAGAATTTTCAAGGAAAATATTTAAAAAAATAAAATCATTAAAGTCTAGTCAAGTAAGGTTCTCGGTAAATCCCTTAATACCTAAGCCTCAAACACCACTGCAATGGTTACCTTTAGAAAACCTAAAAACCTTACATAGAAAAATGAATTATTTAACTAAAGAACTTAGAAAAATTTCGATTACTACTGACTTCTATGAACCTAAATGGGCTCGGGTGCAAGCCACCATAGCCTTAGGAGATAGAGACCTAGGCAAGGCTCTTGAACTATGGTATTTCTACGGTAAAACTGTGAGTGGATGGCATAGAGCCTTAAGATACTCTAATGTAAATGTGGAGTACATTAAGGAGGGTAGAAGTTTAGACGAAGAACTGCCTTGGAGCCATATAGACCTAGGGATTTCATTAGATTATTTAAAGAGAGGATATATGTTCTTTAACAGGCTTATTAGTAGATGAAATAATAAATTTTTTACAAAAGAGACCTAGTTATTTATGAGAGAACTTTAGCGCTGTTAATATAGGCAGTTAGTTTTATACGGAAAAAGCGTAAATAGACACATCTGGTTTCACAGGGAGTTCCTTTAAAATAGGGGCGCAAGTTAATGGAAATAATATTGGCTCTTGGAATACTGATGCTGCTGGGTTTTCTGGGCGCTAAGGTTAGTAATAGGCTTAAGTTCCCTATGGTAACAGGCTTCATAGTCGTAGGAATGCTACTAAGCCCATCGGTTTCAGGAATTATTTCTAAAGAATTAATTAAACAGGTTGCACCAATAACTGATATCGCCTTAGGTATTATAGCCTTTCTCGTAGGAGGCTCATTGAGTATTAGAAGGCTTAAGAGGCTTAGTAAGCAAATTTTATGGATAACAATGGTTCAAGCAAGTTTAGCCACAATATTTGTTGCCTTACTCATAATACTTCTTGTTCCCTATATGACTAACTTAGACTTTTCATTTATTATTTCTATGGCCCTTATTTTGGGCGCTGTATCTGCTGCTACTGCTCCTGCTGCCACATTGGCTATTGTTCATGAGTATAGGGCTAAAGGACCCTTAACAACAGCACTCCTAGCAATAGTGGCACTAGACGACGCAGTATGTATAGTGTTTTTCGTTCTATGTGCTGCACTAGCTGAAATAGTTATAGGTTCAGGGATATCATTATACTCTGTTTTCCAACCATTAATTAGTATATTATCCTCTATACTACTAGGAATTACCGTATCAGCAGTTTCTCATTTCTTAAAGAAGATTGTCCATGGTAATGAAGAGGTTTTAACCGTGGCTTTAAGCATGATCTTTGTTACATCTGGTTTAGCTAGACTACTTAATGCTGATCCGTTATTAGCTAATATGGTTTTTGGGTTTATCGTTGAAAACTACGTAGGATTTGAAAACATGTTCACCGTCTTGGAAAGTATTGAAAATGTAATTTTTGCATTGTTTTTCACTCTTGCTGGAACCCATTTCGACCCAGGCTTAATGACAGCAGCGCTTCCTTTAGCTCTAATAGTAATGGCAGGCCGTTTTAGTGGTAAATACATAGGATCATATATTGGGGGGGTAATCTCTAAAGCACCAGAAGTAATAAGAAAATATATAGGACTAGGGTTGCTTCCTAAAGCCGGTGTAACTGTAGGTTTAATACTATTTGTCGCCGAAGTAGCTTCTTTTGAACCCTTCATAGAAATAGCTTTAAACACGATTTTAGCTTCAGTTATACTGAACGAACTTGCAGCTCCTCCGTTAACGAAATATGCGATATTCAAAGCAGGAGAAGCATATAAGGGGTAAGACGAAATATATATTGGTGCCTACGCTGCCTCTAAGGAAACTCAAAGTTAAAGACTTAATGGATAAGGTTTGGAGAAGACCTGTTACAGCACATGAAGATGAAACATTAGATGATGTTGTTGAAAAGCTTGCTCAGTGCAGATATAGTAGGATAGCTTACGTGGTAGATGCTGAGAATAGGTTGAAAGGTATTATTTCGCTAGGTATGCTTATGAAAGTTCTTTTTAGAAAATACAGAGCTAGAGCCATATCTGCAATAGCGACATCGAGTATTCTAAGGGTATATACTTCAGAAAAAGCAGGAGAACTAGCATCAAGGTCTGTTCACTACACATATCCTGAAGAAAGCTTAGATGAAGTATTACGCAAAATGCTAACACATAACCTCAAGGAAATACCTGTAATTGACAAGAATAAGAGAATTATTGGAGAACTATGGATCATAGATTTGCTAAAAGCTAAAATACTTGCTGAAAAGAAACATTTAAGAACAAGAACCTCAGCTAGATAGGAATTATCTTAGATAGATTTCTGTGTAAAACAAGGTTAATTTTATGTAGTAGTTAACGTACTTAGTAGTATCGGGTTATTCCATGAAACTCTATGTTTCAGTTGACATGGAGGGTTTGCCAGGAATAACTTCAATATCCCAGGTTTCAACTACAGGTAAAGACTACGATAGAGCTAGGAAATGGATGACAGAAATTGTAAATATTGTTGCTTCAACAGCTTTTAGCTACGGGTTTAAGGAGGTCTATGTTAACGATGCTCATGGATTAATGATAAATATTCTTTATGAGAAACTAGCTGGAAACACGTACCTTATTTCAGGTTTTCCCAAATCCGTATCTATGATGTGTGGTATTGATAATAGTTTTAATGCAGCGATATTCTTAGGATATCATGCTAAAAAAGGTACAGAACATGCTGTAATGGACCATACTATGAGCGGTAGACATATCCAAAGAATCATTGTTAACGGTATTGAAGCTAGCGAATTCTACCTTAATGCAGCAGTAGCCGGGTATTATAATGTCCCGGTAATTCTTGTGGGTGGAGATGATAAAGTGGTTAGTGAAGCTAAGGAGCTTATTGAAAACATTGAGCTTGTAGAGTTTAAGAGATCTATTGGGAGATTCTCTTCGATATCCTTAGCCCTCAAGAACATTGAGGAAGAACTCAGAGAGAAGTGTCTAAAAGCCTTCGAGAAACTTAAATCTAGCAAAATCAAGCCTTTTAAAGTAGGTGAACCTATTAATATGGAAGTAGAATTTACAAATTCAGCTATACCTGAAGCTTTGGAAATCTTACCTTTCGTAAAGAGGGAAAAACTAACTGTGAAGGTATTAGCAAAAAATATCCTGGAAGCTTATAGGTTTTTAGAATTATTCCTAATAGTCGCTACGGGTATATCAGCTATTACATCGAAGTAGGAACTTTAGTCGAAAACACTTTTTACCTGTCATGATCTGCCGGGCAATTATCTAAGCTCCAATATATTACTGGTACGTCAGCCACTTGAACGCCTTTCAATAATTTAGGTAACGCTACAAGTATAGTGTCAAATGTTGGCCCTCTAATTTTAACTCTGTAAGGCTTAACCCCGCCTGTACTCACTATGTGGAAGCAGAGTTCTCCTCTAGCGCTTTCGACACAATGTATTGCTTCTCCAGTAGGTATAGAAGACATAAATGAGAAATATCCTCCTCTAGACATTTTCCTCTCGGCTATAGGACCTTTAGGCAATTTACCTATAGCTTGCTTTATTATGTGAAGGCTCTCCTCTATTTCTCTTCTTCTACATAGGGCTCTAGAGTATACGTCTCCGTCTTGTAGAACTTGAACTTTAAAATCAACGTCTTTATATGCTTCATAAGGAACATTTCTTCGAACATCAAAATCTATGCCTGAAGCTCTCATGTTCGGGCCTGTTACATCAAGCTCTATAGCCATTTCTTTAGGTAATTTACCTATGTTCTTTGTTCTATCTATAAATACTTGGTTGTTAAATAGTAGGTCATCGTATATTTTAAGTCTCTTCTCCATGTACTTTATTACTTCAAAAGCCTTATCTACGAAATCTAGTGGGATATCGTATCTTACACCGCCTGGAATATTGTATATTTGATATACTCTTCCTCTGGTCATGTATTCTAGTGGGTAAAGTATTTTGTCCCTATCGCCCCACGTTATTCTGGTTATTGTATCGAATCCTGCAGATGCAGCTAATAGTCCTAGGTTGAGTAAGTGGCTTTGAATTCTACTAAGCTCTGCTTGAATAACACGTAAATATTTAGCTCTTTCTGGAACTTCTAAACCGGCAATCTTCTCTACTGCACCAACGTATGCTAGTTCATATGATGCACCATCTAGTACACAAACTCTTTGAACTATCATTATGTTTTGACACCATGTTCTATACTCCATAAGCTTCTCAAACCCTCTATGTAAGTATCCGACATTGGGCGTTGCCTCTACTACGCGCTCCCCTTTAAGCTTAAGAAGTATGTTGAAATTCCCGCTTGCAGGGTGTTGTGGACCAAACTCTACGATGTTATAGTCCTTATTTATTTTAGGTACTACATAGGGCAAAGCGTATTTTCCATGCTCAGTATTTACGTATTCCTCCTTACCAGTATATCCATGCTGAACAGCCCATATAGCTAAGAATATGGCGTATCCTACGTTTTCAACTCTTGGAGGACATCCAGCTATCCAGAGATCTACTGGAATGTATTTATCAAGTTCCTTGATAGTATTGTAGCTGTCCCAATATGTTCCACCGGTCATGGGGCAATTTCCAAGAACTAAAACGAACTTTGGCTTTGGCATTTGAGAATATATTCTGATTATTCTTTTAAGAGTTTTAGGTGTAACATAGCCTCCTATAAGAAGGACATCAGAATGTCTCGGCGATGCTGTAGCTAAGAGACCAAATCTCTCCATGTCGAAGCTACTTGCAACCCAGGGTACAGCTTCTATGAAACAGCATCCCGTAAAGTAGTTTACTATCCAGAAGCTTCTAGCTCTAGCCCATGGTATTAGCCCTTTTCTTTCTTTTATTGAGGGAAGGGTGAGTGAGGGTTTTTCAGAAAGTTTTTTCCAGCTATAATATAGCTCTTTTTTATCCATAGCTACAAGAAATGGGAAATTAGTCATTTCTAGTGCTTTAGTGGGACATACGTCTTCGCATAGCCCGCAGAAGCAGCATTTAGCATAGTCTACTTGAGTTCTAAAATGAACTAAACCTTTTTCATCCTTTTCAAATAGGAAATCTATGGCATTATTCGGACATACTATACCGCAAAGTTTGCACTCTATACAAAGCTCAGGATGATATATGTGTCTTCCCCTAAATCTTTCAGTAAATACTGGGGATTCAGGTGGGAAGTGGAATGTCAAAGGTTTTTCCACTAGAAACTTACCTACAGTTTTGAAAGGTTTAAATATATTACTTATTTTCACGATAGATTGCCTCTTTATTTTATTTTGTTATTGATAAACAGTTTTAGGTACTGGAGGATATTTTAAACCGTATTCCTTAACGACATACTCTCTCCAGTCAAAACCCTTTCTGAAAGGTGGAGGACCTTTCCAGTTTTCTAGGAATAATGGCTTAAGCATCTTATTCCCTATAAACGAAACACCGAAAAGCTCCCACACTTCTCTTTCATGCATAGCAGCATTTTCCCACATACTTGATAAAGAAGGTATTTCCGGGAAATCTCTAGGTATTTCTGTTGAAACTTTAACATAGACGTTCATAACATGGTTATACGTGATAAAGTATATTTCAATAACGTTTCTCGAAAGCCAATCGATAGCTGAAACTGTTAGCAATCTTCTAAATCCTTCTTTGAACAAAAACTCTGCTACATTAACGTAGGAGTATTTATCAACTCTAGCTAATACAAAGTTCCTATCTTTCTCGATACTGATTTTAGCATTAAAATGTTCAACAAGGTATTTAAGTAAATCCTCTATCTCCATAAATACTCACCTATCTTTGACAGTATTTAAAATATTTAACGGTGTTTAAATAACTTTGCCTTCAATAAAACACCATATACCTCTATTTTAATTACAAGAAATTCCATCGCTATGTAGAGGTTTGAGGAAGGATAGGAAGTGAATAGATATTTAAACTGTGTATTAAGCTGACACCTCTATATTACTGTGGAAACTATTAATGCGAATAGTGATAAAGGTACTATGTATTTCCATAGCATTTTTATTGCTTGATCTACTCTAAACCTTGCTACCATAGCTTTAATCCATGTTAGAACAAGAACTACAACAATATACTTAATAGCAACTACTAGTATTTGAGCCCATAATGGGCCTTCCACGAAGGGTGCTACACCACCTAGGAATAAGAATACTATGATCAGCGAGTTTACGTATTGTTCGATATCGTGAATGAATATTATGAATGCTAATTTTGGCCCTGAATACTCTGTGAAAGGCCCTGCAACTATTTCTTGTTCTGCTTCTGGAATATCGAATGGCTTCTCTAGTAGTTTACATTGCAATGAAATTAATGCGGTAAGTAGTGATATTATAATTAACGGTATTAATACGGGGTTTGTCCATAGTAGCCAACTGTAAATTGATGAGAGGTATAGTGAGTATTGTGCTCCAAGTATTCTATTAGCTAGAACTACGGGTGTTAGTATTGAAATTAGGAAAGCTACTTCATATGCTATTGTTAATGTAAGTAGTCTTGAAGAACCTAAAGCACCATAGGGGCTTGGTGTTAGGAATCCCAGAGCGGCAAGGGTTAGTGTTGGCCATATTAGCAAATATGCTGCTACTATAATATCGTACGGTGCATAAACACTATACGGGGATATGGGTAACATTAAAAGTATCGCTATTAGGGCACCTATTGCTAATGCGAGCAGGAATGCTGGTAATTTAGCGTAGCCTCTAATAATAACTATGTCCTCTTTAAAGAATAATTTAACGTAGTCTGCGAAAGGCTGTAGTGTTCCTGCAAGACCTGTATATGTTGGACCCATTCTATTCTGCATTCTAGCGTAAGCTTTTCTTCTAAACCACTGAGTAAATATTGCAACTATGAAAGAGAATACTGCTCCAGGATAGATTAACGTCTCTCCTACCAGCATTAGCGTTTCAAATATTCCGTTAGCCACTTACACCACCTAACACAATTATTATAGTGTAAGCTATGATTAAAGCTAGGAACATCCAGAAAAACCAGTCATTAAGTATTCCCGTATGTACTTTCCCTCTAAGAGAATCATATAGTGGCTTGAAAACTTCATTCCAGATCGTTGTAAATAAATGCCTATCTGCTAAAAGTGCCTCTTTTTCGGTAATGTCTTCGCCACACGCATAGATAAGAACTTTCTCCCTAGTTTTCCTGGAAAAACTTTTAGTTACCTTTACTGAGTAAAGGTAGAGTCCATAGGCTAACAATGTTACTATAAACATTGAAACTGCGGTTTCTAAAACAACCATAAGCAGGCTCATATCCTAACACCTATGAGTAGTTTTTCAGCGAATTCGTAAGCTACTTCTATAAACTTATCGGTTTCAAAAATAGTATGTGCTGCAGGCTCTATGAACATATCGTATATCCAGGGGGATGCGACACCTAAGATTATACATAGAGCCGCAAGAATAATCATAGGCCAAAGCATTGCCTTTGGAGGTTCAACTTTACCATAGTCTTTCATCGGGGGTTTAGTGTATGCATGGTAAATTATTTTCAAATAGCCTAAGAGTGATAGTGCACTTGATAAAACTATTATTATAACTAGCGGGGCTAGGTTAACTTCTAGAAGGGCTTCATAGAGTATTAGCTTACTTACAAAACCGTTGAAAGGTGGAACACCTGCTAAAGCTAATGCTGCTATAACCATTAGAGCTGATGTAATAGGAGCATACCTTCCAACACCCTCCATTCCGTCCAGACGCCTTGTTCCAGAAGCTTTAACGTAAACTCCTGCTGTTAAGAATATAAGCGTTTTAGCTACAGCATGGTTTATCATGTGAAATAGCGCTGCTATAATACCTAAAGGCGTAGCTAATCCTATAGCTAAACACACATAACCATAGTTTAATACTGAACTGTAAGCTAAAATTCTATTAACATCAGACTGAACAATCATTAAGAACGACCCTACAATTATTGAAACTAAACCCATGATAAGTACTATTAATAATCCGGCATTAACTATTGTTTCAACTGCTCTAGCTCCACTTAGAAGAGTTATCAAATACCTTGCTAATAGATAGAATCCTACATTAGCAGCCACTGCTGAAAGCAATGCAGCCACTGTTGATGGTGAAACCTGATATGCGTCAAGAACTCTAAAGTGATTCGGTGCTACACCTGCTTCAACGGTAAAAGCCCATATAGACAATGCTAAGAATAAGCCAACACCTAAAGCTATGCTTCCATAAGGTTCACCTGTTACCGGGAAGAATAAACCTCTTATTTTAGCTGCAATATCCGCCATGTTTAATGTTCCAAGAGAAGCGTAAATGAATGTTACAGCTAGGAAGTATATTGTTGTAGCTAAAGCACCTATAAGCGAATACTTTATAGCAGCTTCAATACATTCTCCTCTTCTATTCCAAAAGGCTACTAAACCGTAGGATGTTATTGAAAGTACTTCAAAAAGTACGAATACGTTGAATACGTCGCCAGTATATATGCACCCTAGAACACCTGCTTCTAATCCTAAAAGCATCGTATAGTACCATTCCATGCCATCCTCGTTTGAATCAAAGTATTTTACACCGTAAATTACCACTAACCATATAATGAAGGCTGAAACAAGGCCTAAGAGTGCAGCAAACTCATCAACCTCGTAAACTATACCTACAGGTGGTGGCCATCCTCCAAGCAAGTATACAAACGGCTTACCTAAATACCGAACCGTAGCATAGCCTATTCCTGTAAGTATGAAAACAATTGTTGATATCGTTAATGCAAAAGCATCCCATACTTTCCTATTCTTAATTGTTAAACCTATTAGTGGCATTGCGAAAGCAGATACTATAGCTGTTACTGGTGCTAGAGCTAATGAGTGTATCATTATTGGAGGTAGTGGAGGATATATTTCCATCCATCATCACCTAGTCAAATATTCTTTTAGCAAAATATTCAAACATCTTAGAAATATTTTCAAAAGTTGTTTTTTCATCAGGTGCTTTAACGTTAATCCAGTGGACATAAAAGTATTTTCTCTTTGTATCCAGATCTACGACAACTGTACCAGGAGTATTTGTTATTGAATTCGCAATTGTAACTATAGCATAGTCTGTATTAACATGGAAAGGAACTCTAACAATACCTGGTTTAATAGGCATTTTAGGATGAAGTATTCTCATTATAACATCTGAGTGAGCCTTATACTCTGCAACTATGAAGTAGTAGAAAGTATAAGCTATTGTCCAAAACCATCTCTTAATATCATATGGTTTAGTATGCTTGGCTATTAGAAGTTCTGAAACGACAACTGCAACAGCAATGGAGAATATGATACCGTAAATTATGTCTTGCGGTGCCACACTGGCCGAGGCTATTATGAAAACTGCAAACAACATTACTGCTACGGCAACTATTTTAAGTGTTCTTTCTAAAACACCCACTGTTCTTCACCCTCTTAGCCTAACTGCTTTTCTAACATCAAGAGTTCCGTAAAGCCTGTAAAGCTGGATGGCTAAAGCTATTAGAAATGCTGTAACAGACATGTTGATAACGATTGCAGTTATAACTAAGCATTGAGGTAACGGGTCAACAGCTGTTTCTTTAAACCACAATAACTCTTCTAGTGTGGGTTTAATAGTTGGAATTATAGGTACAGCAGCTCCTCCTCTTCTAAAGCCTAAGAATATTATAAACGTGTTTGCAGTATCTCCTAAAATAGATAAAGCAATTATCTTCTTTAACAAATTAGGTCTGACAACAATACCGTAAACGGCAATTGCAATTAAGCCTATTAGCGTTATGTAGAAATAAATCCACAGAGCCTGGGATACTATGCTTGTCATTTTTTCAACACCCTCTTGTAAATTAGTTCAGGTATTGAGAATATCAAGTAAATAACAGTAAATCCGGCTCCTACAGCTACGAATTCAAAGAAGTTGTAGAAGAATTGGTTTCCAGAGAGCCAGAATGGTCCTACTCCAGGTATAAATCCCCAGTCAGCCCATGGTTTAGGTTGGTTTTGAATAACAAAGGACATTATACCGCTTAAAGCAATTAATGCTGGACCTAGGGCAAGTAATCCTATACCTAAAACTCCTAAAACTCTGATAGGCAGCATAAGTTTTGTTGTAATTTTTCTTTCTTCTAAGAATATTCTTGAGAAAGCTGCGATTGCTAAAAGGGTCGCTATTGATATTGCTGATCCGGCCTGGAAGCCTCCTCCAGGTGTTAAGTTTCCATGAACAGCTATTGCTATTGAAACTATAAGTACAAAGGCTATTACAAGTTTAGTTATTGTTTTAACTATAAGTGATAAGCCTCTACCGCTTAAAATTCCCTTGGAGAAAACGTCTTTAACGCCGGGTATTCTAAAAACAGCTATAGCGCCTATAATGGCTAGGAAGAATACTGAGGTTTCGTACAGTGTATCGTAACCTCTATAGTCCCAGACCATAGAGTTTACTGCTTCAGGACTTGCTGCCCAGAATTTCTTCTCATACCAGTTAATTGCATAATAGAGATAGAACTTAGCTAGAGGCCTAATATCCTCTTTAGGTGTAAACCCTGTAGCTCCAGCAATAACAGCAAATAATGTAAGTACAAGCAGTAATGCTACGCCTAAACCTATAATTATTTCACTACGAGGTCTTACCTTACTAATAACCATAATTACACCTCTTCATACCTTTCGGTTTTACTTACACCATAAATTAACAGTATCGAATAAATACCAACACCAACGGCGATGTATGCTAACACTATGTCTGGAGCAAACAACAGGTAGTAAGCGTAGGCGAAGGCAACAGACTGTAATGCTGAGAACACTATTGCCTTAATTAAATCTCTTTCCCTAATAGCAAGGTAGGCGAAGATTAAGGCTAGCGTAAGTGAAAAAGCTAAGAGTATTTCAGCAATTAACGTTGCTTCAATCATTCTTCAATCAGCCTCTCATCTTCTTTTAGAAAATCACAAACCTTAGGTTCTACGGGAACAGTTTTGGATCTATGAGCTGCTCTAGCAAGAGCGTGGGAACCCACAGGAGCTGTTAAGACAATAGCTATAGCTGTAAGAAAAGCTCCAGTGGCTATGAAGTATCTCATCACACCTAAGTAGTTTAGAGCAAGAGACATAAGTGTAATGCCAAACAGTGGGTAAACTGCTCCTCCTATTGTTCCTACTGTTGCAGCATGAAGCCTAACAAAGAAATTAGGAAACCTAACCATACCGATAGATCCAACAATATCGCAGAATACACCAATTAACGTTAAGATTATCCCTATGATTAAAGCTATCTCTTCTAATGGGTTTAGCTCAGGAAATATGAACATTAATCTCCAACCTCTCTTGCTTCTAAATACTTAGCTACGTAAACATCTAAAACGTAAGCCCATAAGGCCAAGGCCAAAGCTGCAACCATTAGGAAGCCTATTTTGAAAAGTATCGAAAGTAGCCCCATAAGAAAACATAGATCATAGGTTATACAGTCAATAGCTAAAACCATATCGGTTACTGAAGGACCTTTAATTACTCTTATAGCGTATAAGCTTAAGGATATTAGAAATGCTGGCAGTAACACGACTATGAACGTAGATATGAAATTTTCTAAAGCCATCAGAATTTCCCTTAACCAGTCTTTATCATCACTTGAAGTTCGTATAACCCTTTTCCTAGCATGTATAAATAAAAATAACTTATAGTAGAATATGAAGGAGGTCAGCAATGATAATGTGAAGAATTTACTATTTAGCCTAAATGGTTTAATTCATTACCTTCCTATGTTATCTATATACTTCTACTATAGAGTATCTTATTTAATATAGACCCAATAACCTAGATGAACAAGGAAACTCTTCCAGTGAGGAGGCTGAGTTATGGGAATTGTTCAGTGGGCAAGAATAAAATCTCCATGGATTCTACATTTCCCATCTCCCGGATGTAATGGATGCGATATCGAAGTTCTAGCAGCATTAACTCCAAGATATGATGTTGAACGTTTCGGAATACTACTTAAACCATCTCCTAGACATGTAGACATACTGATAGTTACAGGTGCAGTATCTAAACAAGTAGCTAGAAGGTTAAAGAGAATTTATGAGCAAATGCCTGAGCCAAAATTCGTCATTGCCGTTGGAACATGTGCAGTAAATGGTAATGTATTTCAAGGATCGCCCTTCGTATATGAGGGAGTTGACAGAGTAATCCCTGTTGATGTTTATATTCCTGGATGTCCTCCAAGACCCGAAGCAATAATTCACGGTATAGTTACTTTGATAAAGAAGATTAAGGGCGGTGGAAATGGCGGTAGAAAGTAAGGTAAAAAAAGTTCCGGAAAAAGTTTCCAAGTTCTTAGAAGAGCTAAGGAGAGAGTTTAAGGATAAGATATTAAGCGTTAAAGTTCTTACCCCCACTCGTGCCGAGTTAAAAATAGTACGTAATTCACATAAGCAGATAATTAAATGGCTTAGGAACCAATTCGCCGAATCCTCATATTTAGTAACAATAAACACGGTGGATTATATTGATAAAGAATATTTTGAGTTACAGTATGAGATACAGTTAGCAGAAGACGATTTTAAACTACATTTAACACTTAAAATGAATATTCCCCGGGCAAACCCTGAAGTTGAAACCATAACAGACATAGTACCCGGGGCACTCCTATATGAGTGTGAAAATTATGAAATGTTTGGCGTAAGGTTTGTAGGGCATCCGGCTTTGGGGAAAGTATTTCTTCCCGAAGAATGGCCTGACAACATTTATCCTCTTAGAAAGGAGATTAAGCTGATAAAGAAGATTAAAAAGGTGAGGTAGAAGTGCCAGCAATAAGCTTAATTGTAGGTCCTCAGCACCCGGCATTGCATGAAGCAGAAAGGTTCCTCTTTAAAGTTGAGGGTGAGACCGTTATAGATGTTATACCTAGAATAGGCTATATGCATAGGGGAATAGAGAAGCTTATGGAAACAAAAACGTTCATTGAAGGACTATATCTTGCTGAAAGAATTTGTGGTATTTGTAATGTAGCCCATACTCTCTGTTTTGCCGAAGCAGTTGAGCAAGCAGCAGATGTTGAAGTTCCTCCAAGAGCGAAGTATTTGAGAGTAATTGCTCATGAACTTAATAGGTTACACAGCCACTTACTCTTACTAGGTGTTGCAGCAGAGCTAATGGGTTTTGAAACGCTATTTATGCTGTTTTGGAGAGACAGAGAACTAGTAATGAGCTTGTTTGAGGAACTTACAGGTAATAGAGTAATATCCGCATATGTAAGAGTTGGAGGTGTTACAAGAGACATTTCTCCAGCGCTTGTTGATAAGATGAAGGATAAGCTGCCTAAGCTTTACAAGAGAATTGAAAGATATAAAAAGGTCTTAAGCGAGGACCCAACTTTCACCACTAGAACTATGGACGTAGGATATATTAGTGGATCCAAGCTACTAGCGTTAGGCGCGGTAGGTCCAACAATTAGGGGTTCTGGAGTAAAAATAGATCTAAGATATACTGATCCATACGAGGCTTATGATGAAATACCTTTCAAAGTCATAACATATAAGGAAGGAGATAGTTGGGCAAGATACATGGTCAGAGTTGATGAATGTTTAGAACTAATAAACATAATATTGTATGCATTAGACCACTTACCTCAAGGCCCAATATGTACTAAAGTTCCAAGGACTATTGAGGGTAAGGGAGAAGGTAGAGTTGAAGCTCCTAGGGGAGAAGTGCTACATCACACCATATGGAGAGGTGGAGTAACTCCTTGGAGGCACAGGGTTAGAACGCCAACATATGCAAACATACCTGGAGTTTGCGAAATGTTCAAGGGCTACCATGTAGCAGATATCCCAGTTATCCTAGGAAGCATAGACCCATGTTTCGCATGTACCGATAGAACAACAGTAATGCTTTTAGATGCTAAATCGGGAACAAGAAAAACCATGACCATAGGTGAAATTAAGAAGAAATATTGGAGGAGGTAGGGGATGGGTAAGAAAATACCCTCCCTAATAGCTGAAGTTTTTAGTTACTTATTTAAGAAACCAGCAACACACAAATATCCCTTTGAAAAACCAGTAATAGCTGAAGGGTTTAGGGGTAAACCAGTATTTTTATGGAATAGATGTGTTGAATGCGGTGTTTGTGAAGACGTATGCCCTACTTTCGCAATTAAGCTTAAATGGACTGATGGAAGATCCGTGCCATGGTATGATGTAAGTAGATGCTGTTTCTGCTATGAATGTATATATAATTGCCCAACAAACGCAATAGTTTCATCGACCGAATTTGAGCTTTCCTCAGCAAAGAAGTCTGCGTATGAGGGATTACCTAAAGTACCTATAGCACCGTATGTTTTAGCGGGTCTAGAAAAGATAAGGTACATGAAGATAGATTATTCTAAATGTGTTGAGTGCGAGCTTTGCGCAGCTGTTTGCCCAACTCACGCGATAACCATGGTTATTAAGGATGGTAGGGTGATTCCATCTTACGATGTTGATTTATGTGTTTTCTGCCATAAATGTGTTGAAATTTGTTCCTCTGAAGCAATTTCACCATTAGTGAAGTTCCCTGAGAAAGTAGAGAAAATACCGGAGAAAATACCGGAATCTCCGCTGGAGAAAGCAGGTTTACTAAGGTATAGAACTATTCAAATAGATAGAAACATATGTACTGGATGTACCTTATGTGCTAGGGTCTGCCCTACAGAAGCAATAACAATGAAAGATATTGGTGGAAGACTTTTACCAATATACAATATCAATAAGTGTCTCTTTTGCGGACAATGCTATGAAGCATGTCCAGTAGATGCTATAAAATTCCTACCGGATTTACCGCCACCATTACGCAGGAGAAAAAGCAAAAAATAAGTTTACTTCTAATTTTACTTTCTTGAAGGTTTAGCTATAATGTTTGTTTTAGGAAGTTTCAGCGAAGTTAAAGATAGCATAGTTAAGGTTCTTTCAGGTAGAAAGGTATTCATTATAGGTGTAGGTAATGATCTCCGAGGAGATGATTATGTTGGCTCATATGTTGCTAGTAATCTTAGGTTAAGAGGGCTAAATAATGTTGTTGATGCTGGGCTTTCACCTGAAAGTTTTCTGGGCGTAGCTGTAAATGCTAGACCAGAGGTGGTGGTTTTCATAGACGCCGTAAAGGCAGGTTTAAACCCTGGTTTCCTGGTCTTTGGTTCTTTAAAGGAAATAGAAGAACTGGAAGTAGTTTTCCCTACAACTCATAAACCATCATATTCTATGCTTCGCAGATACCTAGAGTATATGTTACCTAAAGCTGAACAGTACTTATTAGGTATTCAGGTAAGCGATATAAGTTTCGGATCTCCCATGACTAGCGATGTTAAAAGAACAGCAGATATATTAGTAAAGGTTCTCAGCACTTTACTCCAATAGTTAATGTTTAAATACTGGCTAAATATTAAGGAGGTTTAGGTGAGACCAGCCATGTATCCTAAGCATACTATACCGAAAACACCTGTGCCTAAAATTACTCTTTGGAAACTTAGATTCGCAATGCTAGGGACATTTGCAGTGATAACCGCCATAGCTACATTAATTTTCGTAATGATACTTACATGGCTGAACATAAGTTTTTACGGCCTCTATGGGATACTCATTTTCGTAGTGTTCTTCCACGTAATACAGTGGCTTATAGGCCCTCATCTTATTGATGCAATATACCATGTAAAACCTTTAAGCAGGCATGAACACCCAGAGCTATTTGAAATCATTGAAAGAATAGCTAAGAGAAGCAGGCTGAAGTATGTGCCAAGGTTAACGATTGCCGAAATAGATATACCTAATGCGTTTGCTTACGGCAATCCGTTTACAGGATATAGGGTTGCTGTTACAAGAGGCTTATTGGAAACATTACCCTTGGACGAGGTAGAAGCGGTTCTAGGGCATGAATTGGGACATTTAAAACATAGAGATGTAATAGTTATGATGATGATAAGTATAATACCTGCAATAGTATACTACATAGGATATGTGCTATATATTTCAGGATGGTTTGGAGGATTCAGAAGGGAAAGAGGAGGCGGACCACTGCTACTACTTGTAGGAATATTGTTAATGGTAGTAAGCTATCTATTAAACTTGTTCGTATTCTACATGAGCAGGCTTAGAGAATACTATGCTGACACCCATGCAGCGTTAAATGTAGATAATGGTGCAAAGAAACTGCAAAGAGCACTTGTAAGAATAATGTATTACACTGGTAGAATGAAAAGATATCTCGGTAAAGAAAGTAAATCATATAGCCACTTTAAAATGTTCTTTATAGCAGATCCCGATAAACCTATAAAAGCAGAATATGTCAGAAACATAGACCAGCTAGTAGAACTCATAAAAAGGAGGAAACCAAGCATTCTTGAAGAACTATTTAGTACACACCCACATCCAGCAAAAAGACTTAGACATTTAGACAAATTTATTGCCAAATAGAAAGACAACGTACTTTGTATTTTTTTAATATACCCTTTGATGTTTAAAACACTATAACTAATTTTGGCTTTTAAACAGAACTGTAATTAGAACTACTATAGTATCCTAGAGTTTTGAATAGAATTAACTAAAAATTCACGCTTGTTTTATAGTGTATTCACAAAACTTATCTCCCTTAGCTATACATTTTGTTTCATAAACTGTTATTTCTTTTCTAAATATTGTAAAGAGTATTCCCCCAAGTATTCCTCTAAGGAAATGGCTTACAGGCTTATCTGACTTTACATTTTCACATTCAAACGAATCATAGATTTTTATGGAAGCTGCGTTATTTATTAGTGAAAAGAATTTAATGCTATAATCTTTAAACAGGTTTAAATACTTTAAATATTCTAACGATGCCTTAAGTATTTCCTCATATCCGAAACTCTTTTCCTTAAACATGTTCCCTAAAGTTTCACCTATATGATATCCTACATGGTATAAGAAAACTGAAGCTGCTATACCCCATTTTTCTCTTAAATCACTAACAGCTTTCTTTAAAATTGTAATAGGGATTATAGAAGCCCTACCTATGCCGTATGGTAGCGTTATAGTGAAGGGGAAGGGGTTGATTAACATATCACCTACACTATCTATTCCATAGTTTATTTCCAAAACACCTTCCATACTCTTTATTTCCTCTATAATTTGTCCTAAAGGTTTTTTAGCATCCGAAAACTCAGCTAAAAAAATCCAGTACCCTATGTGTTTTTCTACAGAATGTATTCCGTAAAGTATGTTTACATTGTTTTCAGAAAGGATCTTGGCTATTTTAGCTATAATCCCTGGTACATTTCTGAGCGTGAGACTCAGGAATATGGGTTTTTCCTTATAGTTACGTTCAACTATTGTAGGTAAATATATGCTGACCAAGTAAACAACACCAGGCATACACGTAATTGTACTTTATATTTTAAGTTTAATAACATTTGGGTACATTTAAAAATGTTTACAACAGTGTTCTAGCAGTGAGAGACAATGCCTAAAGTTTTAGTTACTGAGTTCATTTCGAGCATCGGTCCTCGCAGTAAAGGAACAGTTAAATCCTATTGGGATTTAGTTGTTGAAGGCTTCTCTATGGCGTATACAGCGACTAAAGTTTTAAAGGAAGCAGGCGCAGACGTGTACATCACATTAAACAGCATATTTGAAAATATAAGCTCTCCCTTCAAAATGATAGTCGTTAAAGACTATGAAGATTATCTCGGTGTTCTTGAAAAACATGCTAGCTTAGTCGACTATGTTATTCTCATAGCGCCCCCTAAAGAACTTATAGAATTAGCTAAAATAGTAAAGGATAAAGTACTGGGACCTACATGCAATTGCATTCAATTATTTTCTAATAAGAAGAACACATTCCTATTTCTAAAGGAACATGATGTATTAGTTCCCAAGACTGTGTTTTTAAGGAAAGAATCAACCATTAATGTACGTTATCCTGTCATTGTTAAACCAATTGATATGGCTGGTTCAGCAGGAATAACCTTGGCTAAATCTCATGAACAATTAAAATACGCTATAGACTATGCTTTTCAAAACACATTCTTAGATGAAGTAGCTATTCAAGAATATTTAGTAGGTATCCACGCAAGCATATCTGTTATATCTAATGGTCAAGAAATAATCTTTCTTTCAAACAATATCCAACTAATAAAAATGGATAGTAGAGGCCATTTAAAATACTATGGTGGAATAACTCCATTAAAAAATAAGGGCCTTCATAAGAAATCCATGGATCTAGTATATAAGATTGTGAAAATTTGTAAAGGGCTTAAAGGATATTTTGGCTTAGATTTAGTATGGGTAAATTGGAAGCCTTACATTGTTGAAATTAATCCAAGACTAACTACTTCTTTCTTAGGGCTAGCTGAAATATTTGGAGCCGATCTTGGAAAGCTAATGCTATATTCTGTAGGTGAAAAAGTAGAGGCTGAAGCAAAAGTTGATGTTAAAAACGTAGGCTATGCATATTACGTTATTTCGGAAAAGAAGAGAGAGATTCTTTCAAATGAAAGAATACTTAGCGTGGGAGCAGCAAAGAAAAACATAGTTCTAGGTAAAGTGCCAACTATTTCCGAAGCTATTTTGAGGATTAATAAGCTTAGAAGCTATAATAGGGTTTAACTATAATTCCTTTATGTAAGGCTGAAGCAACTAAAACTTTAGATATACCTATGTTCTCTAATTTCTTCAGGTCTTCTACGCCTCTTATGCCTCCGCCTACAATAATCTCTTTACTTGAAACATTATCTAGTACAAGTTTAATTAGTTCAAAGTCTGGACCCTTAAATGTCCCTACGAGGTTTAAAAATATGACTAACACATTGCTGTACGTTATGTTTTTAATTTTCTTTAAGACACCATGTATATCATGTCTTTTATCTTTAAACTTAACCTTGCCATGATATACATCAATACTTATGCTCCTATTTTTAAGCTCTTTCAGCTGTTCAGGACTGCTTAAATATTCTGTACCGATAACTAACTCTAGTTTAGGTTTATCTTTCATTCTTACTCCTTTAACCCCTATATCGGCTAAAACTCTGAATCCTAAAGAAAGAGCTTTGCTTATAACTTCTATGTTTTCTCCTGCTCTAAGTATGGAATCTAAGTCAGCTATATAGACTTCGTCAAATCCTAAGTTCTTTAATTTCCTAAGCAAATCATAGGGGCTTGCTGAGTTTACTATAACACTATTTCTTAGTGGTCTATATTTCTCTCTGATTCCAGCAACCGCGTGAACAACTAATCCGTTCATTATGTCTAATACCGGAATTACTTTGATCAAGTTCCATGCACCTAGGATGCATTTTAAGCAAACATTTTATTTTCCAGTTTAAGTTAAAACTTTTCGGTAACCTATTATGGAAATCGTCGGGTTAGATATTGGCGGAGCTAATTTAAAAGCCGTTAAATTGTTCGTTGCTTCGGGTAAAGAATTCCAGGTTGGATATACGGTGAGAGAGTATTTTCCAGTGTGGATTGCAGGTAAGGAGGGATTGGTTAAAGGAATAGAGAAGATAAGGGAGAAACTTGGTCCTTCAAAAGAATACGTAGTTTCTACAACTATGACTGCCGAACTGAGCGATGTTTTTAGGAATAAAAGTGAAGGTGTAAGGTTCGTAGTTAAAGCTGTGGAGAAAATATTTGATGATGCTCACAGTAGATTTTACGTTAATGTTGAAGGGAAACTTATATCGTACATGGAGGCTATTAAAAAACCTTTAAATGTAGCTGCTGCTAATTGGGCTGCTTCAGCATGGCTTATTTCTAAGAAGTTCAATAACTGCATTTTCATAGATATTGGGAGTACAAGCACTACCATTGTGCCTATAGTAGATGGCAAGGTATCCGTAAAAGGGTTTACTGACCCTGAAAAACTAGTTTATGGAGAACTAGTTTACCTAGGCGCGCTTAGAACAAGCATTTGTTCTATTGTAAGTGAAGTTCCTTACAAAGGACTTTTCGCTCGCGTTTCTTCAGAAAAATTTGCTCTTTCAGGGGATGTGTGCTTAATACTAAACAAAATAAGTGTCGAAGATTATACCACCGAAACAGCTGATGGTAGGGGGAGAAGTCTAAGAGAGTGTTTAGATAGGCTTTCTAGAGTGCCGTGTGCTGATAATGAGATTTTAAACGATAATGAAATTGTTGAAATAGCGCGTTATATTTATGAGGCTATGGTGTTTAAGATTTTTAAAGCATTAATTCAGGTAAGAACAAGAATTCTTAGCTTAGGTTATGACCTAAATGGTTTTAAAGTATGTACTACGGGCTTAGGGTCATTTTTAGCTAAAGAAGCAGCTTTAAGAGCCGGATTTAAGGATATTGTAGATATCTCGAATATTTATGGAAGAAAGATTTCTCAAGTATTTCCAGCATATGCTGCTGCATTAATGTCCTTAGAGAGGCTGGGTAAATGAAAACAATAATTGTTAAGATCGGTGGAAGCTTACTACATAAAACTACAATTATAGATTCCCTTTCAGAAGTCCTTACAAGCTTAAACGCAAGAATAGCTTTAGTTCCTGGTGGGGGAGTTTTCGCAAATAAAGTCAGGGAGTTATTTGTTAGGCACGAAATTTCTTCTATTGAAGCCCACTATATGGCTATTAAGGCTATGGAAGTTTACGGTATCCTCTTGGCTAGTAGAATTAAAAACTCTAAACTATGTTCATCATTAGAGCAAGTTAGATCTGCAATGGATGAAGGTAAAATAGCTATTATTTTGCCTTATAAAATAATTAGTAAAACAAGAACACTTCCTGCGCTATGGAAAATAACTAGTGATTCTATAGCTGTTTTCTTGGCTGCACTATTAAAGGCGGATTTTGCAATACTGTTAAAGAGCGTAGATGGAGTATTTATTGAAGGGAAAATCGTTAGAGAATTAAAAGCAGGTAAAATTCGCAGCCTTAAAGGTTATGCTGATGACTATGTATTAGAGCTTATTAGGAAGTATAAAGTTAAGGTAGCCATAGTTAATGGTTTGAAACCTGAAATATTAAGGCTGATAGTTCAAGAAGAACATTGTCCTTATCCGCATACGGTAATTACCGCTTAATTTTCTCCTCAACCACATACTCAATAATTTTCTTTGCAATATCTACTTTAGTTACTTTCTGTATACCTTTCCATCCAGGTTGGCTATTTATTTCTATAACATATTTTTCTCCCTCAGACTCCACTATATCGACGCCTGCTACATCGCAGCTAACGATCTTCGCTGATTTCACTGCTATCTCAGCTATTTCATCGGTTACCTTAAGGGGTTTAGGTTTAGCCCCTCTGGCAATATTTGTTTTCCATGATCCTGGTAGCTCTCTATACATTGCAGCCACTACCCTGTCTCCTATAACAAATGCTCTTATATCTCTACCTCCATGTCTTAGAAACCGTTGTAAGTAAAGTACGTGTCTTAAATATCGTAGATCTGCAAGAACTCTCCAGGCGTAGTCTCTATCTTTTAGCAAAAATGAGCCTAAACCCTTAGATCCAAATAAGGGTTTAACAACAATTCCCCTACTATAGTCTAATTTCTTAACAATTTCGTTAACATTTTCTGTAACTACAGTATATGGTACCTTTATCCCGTTTTTAGCTAGAAGGGCTAAGGTTCTGTGTTTATTTATTGCTATCTCTATTGCTTTGGGAGAGTTTATTACCGGTATTCCAAGGTTTTCTATTAAGTGTAAAGTATCCATTCTAAAAAACGCTTGTTCAAATGAGAGTCTGCCTAGTGGTCTAACTATTAATGCTGAAAGTTTTTTACCAAGATTTATTCTGTTTGAAAAAACCTCATAGCCTCCTTGGTGAATTTCGGTGTAAAGACTATTATAGTTGAATGGGAAAGGTTCGTAGCCTAGTTCTATGATTGCTCTTGTTAGCTGTGTTGTAGCCCATCCATGAACATTTCTTGTTACAATACCTATAGTTATCATGAGCAAGTCTACCGTTAAAAAGTAGGGAAAGGAAGGTAATAAAAAAGTCTATTTAACTTCCTGATAAGCTATGCTTCTCTTCAAAACATCTGCGTTTATGTATCCTGCTCTAAACGTTGAACCTGTTTTAACGTTGAAAACAACGTACATTGCTGGTGCAAACAGGTTTGGATCTATTTTGTAAAAGTCAAAGCCTGCTTCCTTAAATGCTTCGTAGAATGGTTTACCATAGTCTCTTGAAGTACATGATGGAGCTTTCTTTAATAACTCTACTATTTCATTGTCTTCAGCATTTACGAAGTATGTAGCTACTCCACCGTAGAGTATCATGTCGTTTGTTCTACCCATAGCTACTGTTGGATCCGGATGAGGCGGTGCTATTGGTGCCTCTCCTTGACCTACAATGAACCTGTCTAGATGAAAACCTACTGTATGTAGTTTATGAATTCCTGTTTCAACTATTCTAGCGCTTATCTGAACGGAACCTGCTATGCTCTGGGTTGGTGTTATTATAACTGTTACGTTTTGCGGTTTTACACTGCATTTTTCAGCAATTAGCTTTATTGCTTCTTCTGTAGGATATTTTCCTGCTTCAAGAACAATTATTGCTTCATCGTATTCATCTTTATAGCCTATTTCCCGAAACAATTTCTTAGGCTTAAGCGCTAATGCCCTAGCTGGCCCGCTTCCCATAGCGAAATAATCTTTTGTTGAAACTCTCCATCCAGCATATTGAGATGCCATGCATGCTATTATAGGATGATCCGTATAAACTTCTACTGTTGGCAAAGTTAGGCCATCATAGTCTCTAAACCCTAATTTTATCCTTCCCAAACCACCCATAGTTGCTTCAGCTACTAGAATTCCTGCATCAATTCCTCCTTTAGCTTCGATTCCTGCATCGATTATGGTTGAACCTAATGGTCCGCTAACTACCTTTACATTGTATTCCTTATGGTTCTCTATTAGTTTCTGAGCCACTTTAAGGCCTAACTTATTTACACTTAAACTATTTCTACCCATTCATCTTTCACCTCTTCAACAAATTGTTCATAATACTTGAGATGAGGATTGTTTTTAACTGAAATTAGGAGCTTACCTGGAATAGCTATGTTATCTAAAACGTCTCCTAAGAATAAGTAGAATGGTCCAGGTATTTTCTCTTTAACGAACTTTGCTTTCTTCTTGACGGCTTCGAAATAGAAGCTTGGAGCAATAGATTCTACTTTGCCTAAGATGATGATTTTACCTCCTATCATATGGGTTCCAGGCCATCCGGCACAGTTCCCTTTAATCATTATTTCTCCTTTAGCCATGTGCATTCCTGGAAGAATACCTGCATTCCCCTCTACAAGTATTGCGCCTCCGGCCATGTGTGCTCCAATTTCTCTACCTGCATTTCCATGTATAACTATCATGCCTCCTGACATTCCTGAGTAAAGTTCTTCACCTCTTAGCTTGCTGCCAACAAATCCTTCAGCATCTCCGAAAACTTCTATGAAGCCTTTTTTCATTTTAGCTCCAAGCCACGGTCCTGCATTTCCTTTAATTATTAATGTACCTCCTTTCATCTTAAAGCCTGCTAAAGGCCCTGCATCTCCTTCAATAATTATTTTTCCCGCAGACATTTCCTCTCCAATACGCCTGATCCTGCATGTGTTTCTTTGAAATATTATCTCCTGTTCTGCAGGCTTTTCTGCTACTTCACCAGAAACTTCAAATAGTTCTCCTAATGTTCTTCTTCTATTTCCTTCATAAACCCTTATTTTAAGTACTTCATCTAATGACTTTCCAGCTATATTGTCAGGTATAATTTTTTCTACTTCAACTGGAACAGTAAATTCATGTTTTGGTTTAAGTATTAAAGTTGCCATATAAACACCTCCTTAAACTGGAGTTATTGCATATGGTTTGTGAAGCTCCTGCTCCAATATTGTGTAGTTATTGAACGTTATAGTGTACCATTCATTAAACTTCGATTTAATGTCTTCAAGAACTTCATGCATTATTTTAGGGTCGGTTCTAGTTTTGGTGTAGAAGGTTCTACCATAAATTGTTTTAACTATTTTGCCGTCTTTAACTACTATTTCACCACCCTTTATCGTGTATGCTGCATACTTTATTGCTTTAACTAGCTTCTTGTAGTCTCTAGATGGATCATATGTTCTTGGATCGATATCATAGATTGCTATGTCTGCATCTGCGCCTACACCTAAGTGTCCTTTAAACTTTTCAACACCGATTATTTTCGCTGGAGCTACTCTTGTTGTTAAAACAAATTCTTCGAAAGTATATTCTCTATCAATTGCAGGCAATGCTAGTCTCTTTAATGCTCTCTTATTTAGCTTCTTCATTTCATTTTCTCTAGCCTTTTTACTCATAAGCCAAGCTATTATTTGGGGATATCTTGTAAACGGACCTGCGTTAGGATGATCTGTTGAAATAACGACTTTACTAGCATCCTTGACCAGGAGAGCGAGTTCTAAACCTATACCCCACTGAATTACGTTAGTATATATGTGTCTTCTAAAGGTGTAAGGTACTACTCCTGAAGCTGTTTCGTTTTCGACATCTCCTGCAGCCCATTTCCATTTAGTTATATGGTATAGCACATATTCCCATGGTGCATCAGCGGTCATGGTTACTGTAGGCATGAAGACTACTTGGCCCATATCGAATGTTACGCCAGTTAATGTGTTGATAAGTTTGGCTAGTTCTTCGGCTCCAGAAGTCATTGTAGCGTAAGAATCTCCTTTATAAGCGTTAAATTGAATGTGTGCTAAATGTATGCTTAAACCTCTTTGATTAACTATGTCTGCTACAGCTTTTATCGTATTTATTGTTGAAACGTAGTTTCCTGGAATACCGAGCATATTAGCGTGAACATGTATTGGATGGGGTATTTTCAAATCTCTAACAGCATTAGCTAAAGCTACAAGAATATCCTTAGGCGTAACCGAAGTTCCTGGAATAACTTCATCAACATCTAATGGTTTTGTAGCTACACCTAAGCTCCAAGCTTCTGCAGAACCTGGATCTACAAGTTTAACGGCATAAGACTTTGTAGCTTCAAGAATCCAGGCTATAAATGCGTTTACTCTTTCCTGAGCTTTTTGCTCAATATACTCGAGTATGAACCAGTTAGAGTCTAGAAGCAGGTTTACTCCTTTATCAACTATAGGTGTGTCGTCAAGTTCGTGATGAGTGTGTCTAGTGTATAGTGGCGGGCTAGCAGCTTCCATAACCATGGTCCAGCCCATGCGAGCATACTTGTAACCTATAGTTGTAACTGATGGTACAGCAATACCCGTACCTGAGCGTTTAATACCAGGTATTGCTACTACTCTGCCTCCCTTCTTATAATGGTCGTTGGGCATTAGAAGTCTTCCAACGGAGACTTTAGGCCCAGCAACATGAGTATGAACATCTACTCCTCCGGGAACAACAAGCTTTCCTGATGCATCTATAACCTTAGCGTATCTTAAATCGACATCGTCTGGGGGAACTATTTTACCATCTTTAACCCCTATATCCACGACTTCTCCATGAATATTGTTTAAAGGATCTATTACGAAACCGTTTTTGATAAGTAACTGGGTCATTTACTTTTTCACCCCAAGTTTTTCCTTAACTTTTTCAAGAAGCATGCGAACTATTTCTTCATCGCATAGAACGCCTGGTGGTGGTTCTACGATTTTCTTTAGCCTAATAGGCACATCATCCATTCTATAAGCAGTTCCTGGACATTCTATTCCCACGAAAGCTGATGGAATAACTACCTCAGAGAATGCTGCGGTTAACGACCATTTGGGATCAATAGTTATTATCGGTACTTTCAACATTTTTTCAGCGACTTTCTTCGGGAAGTGTGCTAAAGGATCTGATGCAATGTTTAGAAGAGCATCTGCTTCTTCTCTTAGGAAAATATCAGCTGTTGAAGTTATTCCAGGCTGGTATCTTGGATATCTTCTTGAAAAGTCAACTGCATAAGGATATCCTGTAATCCATATGGTTACAAGATCAGCGCCAGTAACGTTAAAATGCCCTCTCATAGGTATTACAACCCATTTTGATATGGTGTTTAAGTCGTGTAGTAGTCTGAAAAGTTCTTCAAAGTTCTTTTCTTTAGCGCCACTCATAGTTAATCCTACACCAACAAACATTACCCCAAACTTAGCTGACATTAGTATTTCAGCTAGTTCAACAACTTTTTCTCGGGGTACTCCTGCTATTACCGGTGCTTCAAGTTCCTTACCTTGAACAAGAAGTCTTAGTGCCACTAGAAGTTCGAAATCTTTACCTGGTTCAGCCTGTATAAACATGTCTGCATTTCTTGCTGCCCCTGTTTTCCTGACATCAATGACAATTAGTTTTCTATCTTTTCTACCTTTCCTAAACCTACCTATGGATGTGAACGAATATCTGCTTGGATGCATTGGATGGGCTTCAGTTACATTAGACCCCCAGTAAACTATTACGTCAGCTCTGTTCTTTATTTGGCCAAGAGTAGATTTCGGCATGCCTATTTCGTGAAATCCTAAAGCCGTAGGTCCATGACAGAATGTTGCTGTATGGTCAAAGACTCCTCCCACTATTTCAGCTAATTCTAAACCTAGTCTTATTGTTTCAACACTTGTAGATGCCCACCCATAAAGCACGGGATATTTAGCGTTTACAAGAATTTCAGCTGCCCTATCTATTGCCTCCTCTAAAGCTACTTTAACTAACTCGCCATTAACTCTTATCCGTGGTTCAAGTACTCTGTTCTCGTAAATGCCCATAATTTTAGACATTCCTAGAGGACAAGCATTTACTACTTTAACTATTCTATTGCCATACACGTTAACGATTAAGCTATCACATAAGCTTCCACAGAAAGGACAAACTACATCTGTATATCTCTTAATTTCGCCTTTAGCTTCAATATCTAATGAAACACCCAAGTTAAGAATAGGGTAACCATTATAACCATAAATTTTACTTAATGATGTAATAGGTTCACCTGTTTTCACTACCTTGACTGGTATACCTTTGAAACCAGGCATACCAGTACTATCTGTTTTAGGTTCAACAACACATTCGGCCCATGGGCCTAAGGGTATGAACGCTATTCCTTCTGGTACATCTGCACCTCGCTGAGCTTTTACGATTACTTCTCCACCAGGACCTATAACTTTCACATGGTCACCGCTTTTCAAACCTAATTTAGCCAAGTCTCTTGGATGCATTCTTACTATTGCTGCGTATTCTTCATAGTGTTTTGTTAGCTTCTCCTCTACTTTAGTTCCTTGAAGTATTGTTCTACCTGTAACTAAAATAAGGTTAAGTGAATTTACTGTTTTAGACAAAAACTGCTCACCTTGGTTTTTCAAGTAGCTTAGTTTTGCTTAATGTTCTTCCTGTTGGATGATGTGGTGTTCTCAATACGGTGTCTTCTGATTTTTCAAGGTCTCTTGCTTCTTCAGCAAGTCTTGCAGCTACTTTAAGCATTTCATGTCCTGCAGCAGCAATCACAATATAGCGTTCTGGTTCTTGAATAACAAAGCATGCTTCTGTAGTTAGAGAAGCTACTCTTCTAGCTATTTCGTATGCTGCAATAGCTTTTGCTTTAGCATAGGGGTTTGTAAAACCACCTTGTCTTTCAATAGCATTTTTATCTATCTTTAGCTTCGGTAGCTCCGGTTCTTCACCTTTCTTTAAAGCTTCTACTACCTTGTCTATAGCTTCTGTAACTATTCTTAACGCTCCTGTAGCAGATAGTACTCCTAGAACATATGAGTTAAATAGAGCCATTTCTGTTGGATCTAAGAATTCTCTTCTAGCACCTATCATTGGATCTCCATAAACCAGTATGTATCCGTATCCTTCTGCTTCAAAGTCTTTCGCAGCTTTCTTCGTTGGTTCATCAGAAATTATTATGACTCTCTTACCCGCTTCCTTTAGCTTTTTAGCTATTTTCTTTATTATTTTCACATTCGCAGGTGCTGCTACAATATATAAGTCATGGTTTGCTTCTATAGCAGCTTTTAAGAGGTTTTCATCAACAACCATTTTAGCGCCTGTACCATAAACCCTAACGTCAATATCTCTTCTATCGGCTCTTTCGTCTAGCAGATATTCTAGGATAACCGATGTTCCTATAGCTCCTGGTTTTATAATTCCTATTTTTACAACTTTCTCTTCAGCGCTCATGAGAAAATCACCTTAAAAGACTATGTCCTCGACAGCCTTTAAGGCTTCTGTAAGGTAAATTTTGTATGGCCCTAGTTTTCCACCGAAATTACCTGCTGTTATTTTAACTATTCCCGGAGCTTTTAATGCTGCTTTTATTGCGACACCCATAGCTTTCGTTACTGCCTTAACTGTTAAACCATTAATTACTATTTCATAAACACTCTTAACACCTTCAGGTATTTCACTGTCTGGAGCTACTTCTCTAAGTGTTGGACAGTATTTATGATTCGTCGTAGCTATTAGCTTAGGATATCTCATAGAACCGGGTTTTGAACCTGATCTAACAATTCCTCCTGGAAATGGTGTTATGGCTCCTGTAACGTATTTATGTATTGCTTTCACAGCTCTAGTTGCTGCTTCAAGCCCTGCATCCATGTTTTCGGCAAGTATAAATACGTTCCCCCCGGCAACACCTTTAATTACAGCTATAGTTTCTTCTATCATGAATTCTCCTTCCATTACAGGGACAACCCACATTGTTCTGCCGAACATTTTAACTTTTCTTTGATACCCATCACCGAACATTGCTATAACATTGCCTATTCTCATTTTCCTTTTAACAGGAGGTAAGCCGTCAAAAGCCCTTGTTGTTGGAGCTGTCAAAATACACTGGCTAAGCCTGGCTATTACTTGCTGTCTAAGTTCCGGATAGGATTTCTGAAACACTTGTATTAAAACTCCAGGTCTCTTATCCGGTGTTTTCTCTGGAGGTACAAATTTCTCTATACCTGATTCTGCAGGAGACATTATTATTGAGGACCCGAAACCTGTTGCTTCTAAACCAGCTATTTCAGCCCATTTATAGTCTTTAGCTGTTATTAGAACTCTTGTAGCATACATTGGGAAAGCTTCAGCGAAGGTCTCTTCTATTTCAACTCCATTTACCTTCATAAATAAAACCCTTATGGAGTATGTTTTTAGACCTTTATTAATTCTTCCATAAGTTGAGTATATGCAGGTAACGTAGAATATGAAATAACGAATTACTGTTAAGAAGCAGAAATGATCAACTGTATTCGTTACGGCTTAGGGAATTTTTCCTTAAGTTTTTTCCTTGCAGCTTTCTGTGCTTCTTCAAGTATTTTTTCTGCTTCACTTGAAACGTAAGGTGCTTCGACTGTGAAATTTAGTGCTTCAGTTGAAAGAATATGAGCTACGTCACTTAAAGAATAATGTATGTTTTCGAGCTCCATAGATACTTCAGGCATTATGTTTTTCATGGACTTGCTTAGTTCTAAAACTATAGGTTCTAATTGCATAACAGCATTAGCTGCATCTTTGGCGTGAAGTATTGTTTCTAATCTTAGTAACACTTTTTCCAAGGCTAATTTAGAAGTAGTTAGTGTACCTATAATTTTTCTTAACTCGGCTAATTCGTTAGCGTAAATGGCTGCCCTTACCTCATCTCCTCTAAGCTTTGATTGAATAATTTCATTATATAGTCTTCTTTCACGCTCCTCTAATCTGGATAAGAATCTATTTACTCTAGCAAGTTCGCTATTAAGCTTATATATTGAATGGGTAATTTTTTCTCCAGCTTTTTTGCTTTTCAATATCTTCTTTATTTCATTGCTATGTTTCTTATCAAAAAAAGGGATGTCGTAGTACTTTCCAGCCACGCTAAACCCCAAAACTTACTTCGTTGCTTGAATTATGTTTTAAATTTAATGGGTAAATATAGATAACACATATAACGCTTATCTATCTTTCTCTAATTTTTTAATAATATTTTTGAATGTACATATTTTATCTTTAGAAAGTTTGCCAAGCCTTCCTCCATCACATACTGCTGTTCTAAAACCTATAACATCAAATCCAAGCTTATAAGCAGCTTCTACATGTTCTATATTCAGACCACCAGCTAGTGCTGTAATTAATCCATACTTTTTAGCTTTAGATACAAATTGTTTTAATTCGTTTAAAGATAAGTGGTTAAAAGTATTTCTTCCATCTTTAATCCTGGTATCGATCATAACACCGTCCGCGTTCACGCTATAAGCTATTTCAGGCAAAGTTAAGGGGTTAAGTGAATTTATTCTTTTAAAATCAGCATATGCCACAATAATAACCTGTGCTTTACCTCCTTCTCTGGCTCCTTCAACAGCATTTTCAGCTATACTATATGCTAACTTAAAATCTGCTGTTTCAATACCTACCTTAACATAATCTAGCCCTATAGAAGATAGTGCATAAGAAGCAAGCCTTACAGTTGATGGACAACATTTGATGTCACCTATAGCTGCACTTACTTCGCACTTCGGATTGTTTAGGCTAACAATTTCCTTAACCTTCAATATAATACTAGGTTTAG
>JAPDJU010000004.1 GCA_029258915.1 Thermoproteota archaeon | reverse complement strand
AAAAGGCATTAAGGGGTATGTGGAACTGTTAGCTTCAGGTTAATAGTTACGTTAAATATTTGGAAACAATGAAAACAGGATACGCTATTGTTTCCTCTGCAGAAAAGCCGCAACCAACGCTCGTCAAAATAAGCAAACCTTGAGTGTCTGTGAGGCCTTTAACATGGCAATTAGCTGAAATTGTAAAGGTGAGGAACAATGGGGTTCTAAAAACTAAACCGTAAAATAGCGAGATAGTTTAAGCTGTGAAAATGTAGGTGTTAGGTAAGGTTTCTGTGTTTGATGCTTGGGTTACTCGCTTATCCTCTGCTAACTAGAGCGCGTATGAAGGCGTAGATGGAAAGGCCGGCTATTGCTAGTTTTACTGTGTTCCAGTATGTTTCTGCAAGTGTTTCAAAACCCGCGGTTTTAGCTGTAATAATCTTAGCTAAGTGCCTAAAATAATGTGGAGGGGAAAAATTGTTAAGCTTAAGGTTTCTTTAAATCGTTGTTGCTTATCTGTTAATGGTGTGGGTGTTTATATATGGGTTTTCCTCGTACAAATGTTTTAGACGTTAAAATAGGGTATGGGCTAAGCTAGATTAGGGTGTTGAAAACTTTGCTTGAAGGGTGTAGTAGGGTATTTATGTGGAGCTATAGAGAGTTTTAGAATGGTTGCTCTCTTAGTGAAGCCTACTGTTGGGTGTTTAGGAGTGGTTGAGGTTGTAGTGGCTGAGGGGTTAACTAAGAGGTTTAACGGGGTGGTTGCTGTTGATAATGTTAGTTTTAAAGTTTATGAGGGTGAAATATTTGGCTTCCTAGGCCCTAATGGTGCAGGTAAAACAACTACTGTTAGAATGCTTACGGGAATACTGCCGCCAGATTCTGGTAGAGCTTTTGTTCTAGGTTTTAACGTTTTAGAGAAGCCTTTAGATGTTAAGAAACGTATTGGTGTTGTTCCAGAAGATTCCAACGTCTATTTAGACCTAACAGTTTGGGATAACATGATGTTTATGGCTGAACTATATAATGTACCTAAGGGTGTAAGGGAGAGTAGAGTTAGAGAACTGTTAGAGTTAATGAATCTGCTTGAACGTAGAAATGTGAAGGCTAAGAAACTGTCTAAAGGTTTACGTCAAAGACTACTAATATGTATGGCGTTAATACATAGGCCAACACTGCTATTCCTAGATGAGCCCACTAGTGGGCTTGACGTTCAGAGTGCTAAGCAGATAAGGGACATGTTGAGGAAGTTAAATAGAGATGAGGGTGTAACAGTATTTCTAACAACACATAACATGTGGGAGGCTGAGGAGCTGTGCGATAGAATAGCAATTATAAATAACGGGAGATTAGCCTCAATCAGTACTCCGGAGAAATTGAAGGAGGCCTATATGAAACTGCATGTTATTGAAGTAGGGTTTGAGGGAGAGGTTGGTAGTGTAGATGTGTTTTCTAAAGCTTTAAAATGTAAGGTGGAGTTTTCTAATGGTAAATATAGGGTTTATACCGAGGATGTAGATGAAACCATAGGTGATATTGTCGCTTATGCTAGAACTTACAGGTTAAAAATTAGGTCTCTTAACGTGGTAGAGCCGAGTTTTGAAGAAGTGTTTTTAAAAATTGTTGGAGGGGGCTGAATGTCTACTGTCGAGTGGCTTACTAGGGTTTGGGCTATAGCTAAGAAGGATATGAAGATCTACTATTTTAAAGGTCCCGTAATAATATCCGGCCTTTTACTACCACTATTTCTCTACCTAGCATATGCTTGGGGGAGGAGTATTGGCCCTGTAGAGGCAGTTGTTAGTATAATAGCTATGAGCCTATTCTTTACCTCAACAGCTATAGGGCCCGTTATTGCTCCATGGGAGACCCGTTCTAGAACTTTTGAAAGGCTCCTATCATCTCCTGTAAACATGGCTATGATATTAATGGGGGATGCATTAGCCTCTACAATATTTGGTGTTGGGATAACCCTTACAATAATAGTGTTTAGTATGGTTATGGGTGTTTATCCAGCAAACATTGTGTTACTGGCTTTTAACGTGTTAGCGTCTGCAATTTGCTTTTCCTTCTTAGGCTTACTACTATCCTCCCCACCCTCAGATACTCCAGCCAATATAATGATGCTATCGTCAATGCTGAAGTTCCCCCTAATATTTATAAGCGGGGTCTTCACACCTCTAGGGGAAATGCCAACGCTAATGATGATTATAGCGCTACTGTCCCCACTCACCTACACTACAGAGCTTCTTAGACAAAGCTACCATTTGAAACTAGCAATACCAACATATTGGGCTATAACAGCTTTAATAACATACACTATAACGTTTACACTAGCCTCTATAAAACTCCATGAAAGAAACGCTCCAAAAAGACTATAACTGTACTCTAATTTTATAGTGAATTTTTAAAGGTATTAGGAACATGTAGAACTGCCCCAATGCTGCTTTGAGTTAGTAACCGTGCCGAACGTTTTGAAAACGCCGAAAATATGGTATGCTATAGTTTCTTCTTTTAAGAAACCTTAGCTGATACTTGTTAAGATAGATAAGCTATAAGTTATTGTTTATGATGTTTATAGGTTTTCAAATTATTTTTAACTAAGTATATACAGTAATAAGGTATGTACGGTTACGTGTAGGCGTGTGTAAGTAGGTTGGGTTTGGTGTTTAGGTTTTGGTTAGAATAGATGTTAAGGTTAGAGCTTCTAAGAGATATGGTGAAGAGTTTGTTAGGGAATTGGAGAAATCATTTAGGGATATTGTTGAAGGTAGGGTTGTAAGCTATGAGAAGTTTAAGCTTAAGTTTTGACTTTTATATGATGTTTCGGGTATTGATGTTTTCTCGTGTACTTTAACAGAGCTTTAAAATATAATGCTATATTCCTTAAATTAGAGAGTGATTTGTTTTTATATGTTCATGCATATATTGAGAGAGTAGTTTTGTCTTGAGTTTTTAGGTTATTGCGTGCTTTAATGAAAGCTACGTTAAAGGTAATGGTTAGTGTTTTTATTGCTGTTGCTAGTAGGGGTGTGTTTATGGCGAGTGTTAGGGTTGAGAGTGAGGTGTTGTTTATGAGAATGCTGTAGTTGTGTAGGGTTTTTGCTGTAAGGAGGTGTTCTGCGATTATGATTATGGTTAAAAATACTATTAGAAAGCATTCTGTGGAGGATACTAATGCTGATGTTGTGTTTACTGTTCTCTACTGTATAGAAGCTTAGTGCAAGTATTAGGGATAGGTGAAGAAGAACAGTAGTACTATGATCTACCCTTTCTCTTTCTTGAAGATCTAGGTGCGGGTTGAGGAGTAGGGGTTAGATAGGTGTTTTTAACAGTTATATTTTGGTTTCTTATATGTTTCGGATGTGGATGATGTGTTAGTGTTTCTTCTGTTTCTTTTTAGCATATGGTAGTGGGTTTGTTTGGTATTGTGCATATGAATTTTGCTTTCACGTTTCCGATGTTCCAGTATTCATGGGTTGAGCACGGTGGAATGTATATTGCTGTTTTAGGTTCTAGGGTGAAGTATTTATCGTCTACCTTCACTTTTATTTTGCCTTCTAAAGCGAAAATCTCGTGTTCCCAAGGGTGCTTATGGGCTGGAATATGTCCTCCAACATCTATTTCGAAAAGCCTCATAGCGTAGGTGGGTGTTTCTTTGGGTGAAAAAAGTACTCTAATATTTGTTTTCTCGGCGTTAGGAACTTGTTCGGGTTTTACTTCTGAAACGTGGACAATTTTAGGTTCTTTGAGAAACACACTGCTACACCTTCAATGTTAGAAACTCCTCTATACGACTTAATAATTTCGATTTACATGTAATTGCGTCTTTAAAGTAGAGGTATTTGCTGCGGCTTAGGATTAAAGTTTAAACGCCTTATTTATTATGTTTAAAAAGGGAGAATTAGAGAATATCCTTCCACGCTTAAAGGCTGTGTTGTTGGAGAAGCTGACAGGTTCTGTACGGGCTTCTCCTAGGTTGTTTGATACTGTTTGGATGGATGAGTTGAGGGTTAGGGCGTTTAGTTTGCTGGAGCCTAAGGCCGGGCGGAGGTTTTTGGATGTGGTAATTGTTGGTCTACTATTGAGAATGCGCTGGTGTTCAGCCGAACGTTTTTCCTTGGTTTAGACCTGTATGAGGCATGGGGGGCTTGGGGGAATGCGGGTTATATTTGAGGAAGTGTTTAAGGATTTTTCGTTTAGAATACTGTGAATTCGCAGTATGGGTCTCCTTTAGCAATGCATTTTGTTTCAATGACATTTACTTTTGTTTTGAAGAGGGAGCTCATGAATCCTGCTATGAAGCCTCTTATGACGTGGCTTTCTACATTTCCTGATTCTTTAAATAGTCTACATTCGAATGAGTTCTGAACTCTTATTATGGCTGTTTTATTGTCAAAGTCTATGTCTATGTGTTCAACTATTCCAAGGCCTGAGTGTTTGAATACTTCTTTCAAGAAGACTAAAAGTTCTTTAAGGCTGCCGCCGGCTTTCCTAATAATTTTACTTTGTGCTTTAAACACCTTATATCCCATATCTAAACCAATATAGTATAGGAATTCCTTGCCTACGGAGCCGAATCTTTTCTTAAGTCCTTTGATAAAGCCTTCATAAGCAGGTTCTCTAAGAATAATAACTCTATCTCCAGCAAGAGTTGGCTGAGAGTAAGTAGTGTCTACGGTAAAGCCTTTAAACAGAGGTTCTATTGCTTCCACTTTTTCAACGAACCTTAAAGACCTGATCTTTTCAACAAGTTTTCTAAGAACATTTCTACTTTCAGTTAAATCGGCGAAAACTGATAGTTCAGCGTTTTCGCCGAGTCCGGGTTTAGGTATTTTAATGGAAACTATAGGGACATTTAATTCGGCAAATACGTTAAATATTGATGTAAGCATGTCAGGTCTGCAAAAACCTTTAGAACTTAGGGAAATATGTAGGCAAACAACATATCTGCCGGGAATGTAGACGAAATAGCCTATTTCAAATGTCTTAAAGGAAGCAGCCATACTAGCCTATCCCCAAATTATAGTAAATTAGAAACATGAAAATATTCATTTCTTTTTTAGAAAATATTATCTTAATAATATTTATTTTAAAAATTTAAAAATTTTCTAACAAAATTTATCGTTACTTCTTTAAGCTGAAGAAGAACAGTACATCATATGTTTTAAGGAAAATAGGATCCGGTTTTGAGAACATATTGTTGTTTTAGTGATGGGTTGGTTACTTGGTTGCTTAGGTTTTTAATGTATTCTTAGTGTTATTCCTTCGAAGTGTTTGTCGAAGGTCATGATGTGGGTTATGTTGTGTTTTTTCATGAGTGCTATTGATACTGTGTCTGTGAAGCTTAGGCCTTTTTCGGCGTATTTTCTGAATAGTTGCCATGCTTTTGTGAATGTTGTTTTGTCTACGTGTAGTATTTTTAGTTTTGTTGATGATAGGATGAAGTTTCCTATGTCGAATGCTATTTTTGGGTTTTTTGTTCTCGCTAGTGCTACCGTTACTGCTTCGTCGAATATGTAGTCTGATGTGAATATTTTACCGTATTTGCCTAGTAGTGCGTTTTTTAGTAGTTCAACTGCTCTTCTATGGTTTATGTCTCTTCTATTTCTTGCTGCTACGAAAATACATGTGTCTATGAATACTGCCAACTTCTCCACCGTAAAGTGTTTCATCTATTCTAGTAGATGCGTCTTCAACACCCCAGTCGAGGGGTTTGTTTAGCAGTTTTAACATAGGGTCTTCGCCTCTACCGCTAAGCATGCTAATGAGGAGTTCTTCTCTTTCAAAGCCAAGTTCGATTAGTTTTTCAAGGAGATTCTGGAGGCTTATTTTGATTCCATGTAGTCTGAGTTTAGCCTGCAGTTCTTCAAGCTTCTTTTTAGCTTCAATTTTAAGTTTAACGCTAGTATACATGGTCTTCTACCTGGTAGAATATTCTACCAGGAACCATATTTAATTGTTTCTTAATATCCGTACCTGTTTCTTCACGGGGCAGATTATGTTAACGAGTGTTTTGAGGAAATGCTTGGTTAATGCTTAGAAGAATCCTTTATTTAGCTGTAATAGAGACCGTAAGCTGTTTTCATAGATAAAGTATTGTCCGTTATGGTTGGAGGGGTTGGATGAGCCATGTTTTTATGCCTGCATATGCTGAGAATGCTCTCATTCCTGTCAATATTTTTTCGTAGCTGTATAGGCTTTGTTTTGTTTCTATGAGGATTATTTTTCCTCCGATGTCGTTTTCTTCAATTATTAGGAGATAGATCATTGGTGGTTCTGTTGCTATGCTTCTTATTGCTAATGTTTTTTGAGGAGAGTATTCGGCTATGTCTTCTAGGTTTCCAATAGTTTCTTCCACTACTTTTGCTATGGTTTCTACGGGTAGGAGTTTGAATCCTTTACTTACTCTTTCCTTTATTTCGTTTAGGTTTTTTGACTCCCAGTATTCGTATTTGAAGAGAAACAAACGTTTTATATTGTTCCTAGCTATTTTCATTGTTTTATAGTCTCCTATCTTTACTTGCTAGAGTGAGGTTTCATGTATGCTTATTGCTTGTTTGAGGTTAAAAGAGTTAAGTATGGTGGGGTTATTTGTTTTTAGGTAATGTTTAAATTTTCTACGATTTTACATTCTTTACCTAGGTAGCGCTACTATGTTGAAGGGTTTTAACGTAGGTAGCGTACGTTGGAGAAACAATGTTTTTCTACTTAGCCTCTACAATGGTGTTGAAGGTGTTTTCTCAGGGCTTTTATGGTCTATTTACGCTGTTTACCTTGTTGAATTAGGTTTTTCAGGTGTTGAGTTCGGCTTTGTTAGCATGCTTAACGCTGTTGTAGGTGGTTTTCTTAGTTTAGTTTCGGGACTGATTGTTGATAAGTTTGGTGCAAAGTCCTTGCTGATATTAGGGCATATTATGCGTTCTCTAGGTATAGTGTTTTTATGGTTAGGTTCTTTTGCAACTATTTCAGCATATTCTATTATTTCAGGGCTAAGTGCTGCTCTTTTTCTTGCAGCCCACAATGTGATCTTAAGTTTGTCTGTACCTAGAGAGAAAATGCATTATGCTTTTACCCGTGTAGAAGCATTAATGCTGTTAGGTATGTTTTTCGGAGGCTTAGCCGGATGGATTCCGAAAATAGTTTCTGATGCTTACGGTTTACCTTTAGTTAAATCATATAAGCTAACTTTGCTTTCATGCTCTATTGGCTCATTCATTTTAGTTACTTTACTGCTTATGATTAAAGAGCCTCCTAGAGAAACTGATAAGGTTCAAGTAGGAGAGCCGAGCAGAGAGGAGCTTAAAGAGTTTAGAAGAACCATTTTAAGCCTCGGCATTGCAGCTATACTTGTAGGTTTAGGTGCAGGAATATCTATTCACATTATTGGCTTTTATTTCGCTAAAAAATACGGTATAACTTCTGGAGAATATGGTAGCCTATTTGCGGCGGAAAATTTAGCTATGGGGTTACTTATGCTTATCACACCTAACATAGCTGATAGGGTTGGAGGACCTCTAAAAACGTATCTTGCACTAATTTCCTTATCGATACCTTTCCTGTTAGCTATAACATTTGTTAACTCGTTTATGGTAGCTGCTGTACTTTACTTTATTAGAACAACGCTAATGAATGCAGCTAACCCATTGTATACGGCTGTTGCTATGCGGCTGGTTAAACCTAGTTTAAGAGGAAGGACTATGGGGATTATTATTGCTTCACGAAACATTTTTGCAGGAATAGGTAGGTTCTTCGGAGGCGCACTATTAGATGTTAATTTAGAACTTCCACTTAGAATAACTGTGGTGATGTACATATCTTACATACTATTTATAAAGTCTATGATAGATCCCCTAGTTAAGGCTAAAAATAGCTACGCATAATCTACTATGTTTTTCACGTTTTACTATTTATAGTAGAGAATAGTTTGCTGCAGCGCATGTTTCTTATATATCAACTTTTTATTTTTAATAATGTAAGCTCCTTAAAGTACATACATCTTAGGTGTAAGATTTGGAAAAGGAGAAACATGCTAGTAAGCAGCTTGAGAAACTGTATGCTATTATTGGGTGGGTTGAGGATTTAAGCAGTGTCAAGGGTAAGAGTAGGTTTGAAGAAGCAGTTAGAGTGTTTAGAAAAGTTATTGCTCACTTGTGGATTAAAGATGTTCTTGAAAATAAAGACAAAGTTAGTGTTTTAGATGTTTGTGGTGGTACTGGTGTTGGCGGTTTAGCTTTTTCTAAGGTTCTCCAGGATAAAGGTGTTGATGTAAAGCTTATTGTTAATGATCTTAGAGAATCTGCTTTAGAAAAGGCGAAAGCTTTTGGTAAGGAGATTTTAGGTAAAGACGTAGATGTGCTTTTATGCGATGCAGCTGAAATTCATAGGCACGGTGTTAAGGCAGATATAGCTTTACTGTATGGTTTATCGACCCCACATTTTAATCCGTGGAGCATGGTTAGATTAACTGTTTCAGTGGCTAAAGTTCTTGAGCCTTCAGGTGTGTTTATTGTTGAAGAATCGGATAGACACTACAATGTTTTCTACAAGGTAGGGTACAAGGATGTTTTACCTGAATATGTTAGTGAAAACAAAGTAGTTTTAACTATGCATTCAGGCTACGATGTAAGGAAAGGCGTGTTTAAGAGGACTGTTTTAAATTTACTAAGCATGGATAGGGCTTTAATTGAAGTTCATTTCTGGAGTATAGCAAATACTGCAGCATTACTATGGGTTTTCTTCGACAATATTGATTTCTTACCTGCTAATTCCCAAACAAGAGGCTTAGTGTTAGCTAAGAAGCCTAGAGGCTTAAACCCTGAACTATATGGTTCACAGCCGGCAATGTTGGAAGCTGAATAGAGTATAGCATGTTCCTTTTATTAGTGTTTTAGCGGTAAAGTTATTTACTTCCTATATTCTGGCCGCTTATAACCTACTAGTTTAATAGAGCAGCATAGTGATTATAGGGGTTCCATTGTCAGTAAACGCTACGGCTTCACATAATGGTATGTAGAAAAATATGTGCCCTTTAAACCTAGCTTCCCATGCAGTTCCATAGAGTATGTGATGTTTAAAGCGGGTATTTTTAAATATATTACCATACTGTTAGGCCTTAATGCTGGAATCCATATGTCCTCATTTAAATGCCGATAAATAGTTAGTAGTGGACTTTAACACTACTGTTTTTAGGTTCCGTACACTATGAATTCGCAGTATGGGTCTCCTTTAGCAATGCATTTTGTTTCTTCTACTCTTACTTTTGTTTTGAAGAGGGAGCTCATGAATCCTGCGATGAATCCTCTTATGCCGTGGCTTTCGAATTTGCCTGTTTCTTTGAATAATCTGCATTCGAATGAGTCTTGAACTCTTATTATGGCTGTTTTTGTTAGGTAGCTGATTTCAACATGTTCTATGGCTCCGAAGCCTGTGTGTCTAAATACTTCTCTCCAGAAAGCTAGTAGTTCGTTTAATCCTCCTCCAGCTTCTTCAACCATTTTACTGTAGACGTTGTACATTTTGCGTCCAGCTTCGAAACCTATGTAGTATAGGAGTTCTTTAGCTATTGCGCCGAATCTTTTCCTAAACCCTTTAATTAGGCCTTCATAGGTAGGTTCTCTGAAAACAATAACCCTTCCTCCAGCTAGGGTTAGGCGAGTATATGTTGTATCTACTGCGAAACCTTTAAACAAAGGCTTTATTGGTTCTACTTTTTCAACAAACTCTAAAGACCTAATCTTGTCTACTATTTTTCTAAGAACACCTCTACGCCCTGTTAAATCGGCGAAAACTGATAGTTCAGCGTTTTCCCCGGGCTTAGGTGCGGGCATTTTAACTGAAACCACGGGTATTTCGAATTCAGCAAACACGTTAAATATAGATGCTAATATTCCGGGCTTCTTTAAGCCCTTCGAATTTAGTGAAACATGCAAGCAGACAACATATCTGCCGGGAATATAGACGAAATAACCTATTTCAAAAGCTTTCGATGGGGCAGACATAGCCGCTTACTCCTAAATCATAAAATAGTTTAAACATTATTTATCCTTAACTCAGTTAAAGATAAGATAGTGCAGTGTTTGATCCTTAAAGTGGTTGTTGAAACTTTAAAGTACTATGTAGAGAGGTAGGGAATACGCTATTTTAACTTTTGATTTAGATATGCAGCTACATTATTGTGTTTTCTAGTATTTTTCTCTCCGCCAACCTTAACGTTTTTGCTAAAGTAGAGGTTGATATTTTTAGATTTTCTGCTAATCTTCTTAAACTTATTTTTCTCGGGTATGTATAGTATCCTTTATTTAATGCTTCTTTAAGTACTAAAAGCTGCTTGTTTGTTAAGTACGATGTTTCCGCAACTACGTCTTTGGCTGTTCTGACGTAAACTAGTTTGTATCCTTTATGTTTCGTAATAGCGTCTATTACTGAGAATAGCCCTTTTACACTTTCACATGCTATAATCCATTTTGCAATACCGTTTTTAATGTTAATTGGTTTTAGAGGGAAGCATCTTAAGCTGAGAAGCTTCATTGTAATATATTTTTGCTTATCCCAAACAGCTACTATGTGCTTAATGTGTAAGGTGCTGTAGGGTACTATGTAGAAGTCTAGGACTTTTCTCTGTTTACTAAGAAATGATGCAAGTTTTTCTTTACTTATACCTTTTACTTCCTGAATTGTAAATGTTAGGTTTCTCTTTATACTGTAAACAGCCCAAACGTTTATTTCAGCTTTAGGATGTTTTCTAGTTAATCTACATCTCCAGCCCGGATGAACTATTCCAAGAACTTTAAACATTCTAACCATGAGGGAAAAACCCGGTACTAATATGGTTTTCTAAGAATTAATGTTTTTACCATGTCTTAAAAAGTGTTAGTCTAAAATGTTCGACGCAAAGGGGTTAGGTTGATTTCTCCAAATTTACTATTTGGGGCAAGTTTTAGTGTGGCTTATAGTAAGGAAGACTGAGCGACTTCTAGGAGAAGTTAAAATACCTGCATCTAAATCACATAGTGTTAGAGCTAATTTTTTCGGCCTACTAGCTGATGGTGTTTCAGAAGCTACTATACATGATGCATGTGCTGATGCATATTCTATGGCTAAAGTTGTTACGCATCTAGGAGCTAAAGTGCATATTGGAAAAGATAAGTGGGTTTTCGAAGGGACAGGCGGCAATTTAAAAGTACCTTATGATGTCCTTGATGTTGGAAACTCTGGTACAGGGCTTTTCATAACATATGCTGTTTCTGCTCTCCTAGACAGCTACGTCGTAGTTACAGGTGATGAACAGATAAGATATAAGCCTGGAAGATATGGGCAACCACTACTTAATGCTTTGAAAGATTTAGGAGCTAAAGCAGCGTTTTCCGTTAGAGGAGACGGTAAACCACCTGTTGTTATTAGAGGAGTTGTTAAGGGAGGTAAAACAATGATTCCAGGGATAAATTCCCAATGGCTAACACCGCTTCTAATAACTATGCCATTAGCAGAGAAAGATACTGAAATTTACGTACCTAGCCTCCATGAACGCCCCTACATTGAAATGACCTTACAGTGGGTTAGACGGGTTAGAGGTAAAATTGAGCATGAAGACTATGAAAGATTTTACATTAGTGGAGGTCAAAGATATAGACCC
Source organism: Thermoproteota archaeon (assembly GCA_029258915.1). Taxonomy (GTDB): domain Archaea; phylum Thermoproteota; class Thermoprotei_A; order EX4484-217-1; family EX4484-217-1; genus EX4484-217-1. The sequence goes on along the minus strand of JAPDJU010000004.1, from coordinate 127,714 downwards.
TATAGATTTACTGTTCCTGGAGATTGGGAATCCGCTTGTTTTGTTTTAGCGGCTGGGGTGCTCGTGGAGGACGCTGAAATAACTCTCTACGGTTTAGATATTAGAGATGTTCAAGGGGACAAGGTTGTTGTAAATATTCTTAAGGAAATGGGTGCGGATATTACTATTAAAAACTATGGATTAGATGGAATTACTATAAGAAGTACAGGTAAGCTTGAAGGAATAGAGGTAGATTGCAAACACTTACCTGATGCTATACCTTATCTTGCTGTTTTAGGAACTTTTGCTAAAGGTAAAACTGTGCTAAAAAACATTGCTCCATCAAGGTTTAAAGAAACTGATAGGCCAGCGGTAGTTAAGAAGGAGCTAGAGAAAATGGGTGCTAAAATAGAGCTTAAAGAAGATGAAATGGTGATTTATCCAAGTAAACTGCATGGAGCATGGATTGATGGACATATGGACCATAGAATAATTATGGCAACTGCCTTAGCTGGAATGATAGCTGATGGAGTTACGGTTATTAGTGATGCTGAATACTACAAGAAGTCTTTCCCTACATTCTATGAAGTATTCAAATCTCTTGGAGCAAACATTTTAGAGGTTCAGGAGGTGAGATCTCCTCTTGGTTAAAAAACCTGTTTTAATAGTTTTATTGGCAATAATAATTGTAGGCATAGTAGTAGCAGCTATTGCTCTAAAGCCTCCTGAAAAGAAGAGACTAACAATAGCTACAGCTGGAACAGCGGGTTCATTATACCCTATGGGCGTAGCTATGGCTGAAGTGATAAATAAGTACCTGCCTGAATTCATGGCTTCAGCTGAAGCAAGCGCAGCCTCTGTGGAGAACATAAGATTACTACATGAGGGTAAGGTTGACTGGGGTATTTCACATGCAGAAACAGCTTACATGGCATACCATGGTGTCGGAGATTATGAGGGTAATCCGCATTCGGAATTACGTGCATTGTTTGGTACAGTGCTTGGGTATTTCTATATAATAGTTAATAAGGAAAGCGGTATAGAATCAATAGCTGACTTTAAAGGTAAAAAGCTTGGAGTAGATAGGCCTGGAAGCGGTGGCGAATTAGGAGCTAGAAGAATACTAGAATTCTACGGTTTGACATATGAGGACATGGCTGAAGTAATTTATGGTGGTGCACCCGAACTTGTTCAAGCACTTATAGATGGAAAAGTTGATGGAATAATATTTTCCCATCCACCAAAGTCCGCTCCAGTAATTGAATTACTAACTAAGATGAAAGGAAAAGTGGACATGGTATCTATAACTGATGCTGAATTCTATAAGAAATATCCATTCTACTTTATGGCTGAAATACCTCCGGGGACTTTTGAAGGAATAGATCATCCAGTATATTTCCCAGCTTTTAGAGTATTAATGCTAGCAACAACCAGGATGTCTGAAGAAGACGTTTACAAGCTGCTTAAAGTTATATGGGAGCATAGAGATGAATGGAAGGAAGTTCATGCCGCCGTTGAAAAATGGGTTGTATTAGAGAAAGCGCTTTGGGGAGTTAATATACCGCTACATCCGGGAGCTGTAAGGTACTATAAAGAGCTAGGTTTCGAAATACCTGATGAACTAATACCTCCTGAAATGAAGAGCTAGGAGAGTATAGCTTTTGAGAAAGAAAAAATATTTTTTCTTTTTTCCCATACTTTTAATCCTTCTTCTCATAGTACCCTGCTTTACTTTAGTTGATGTGCTGATTTTAGATAACGTGTATTCAGGTGAAAAGTATTTTTTAAACATAGTATCTAATGGTGCTTCTATTTCAGTAGAATTTCTTCACTCATATGATAAAGATCATGTAGTTGAAATTTTCGAAGTAGAGGACAATATGTTTAAACCTGTAAAGGTTGTTTATTCATCAGACACATATGATTATAGAGAGTTAAGGTATAATAGCACTTCAAGAATCGAATATGGTAGAATAGTACTGTACATTAAGGACAATGTAAGGTTTAAAAGTATAACATATCAGATAGCGTATTTAGCTCCTCAAAAATTAACAGTTACAGTCGATGATGAGAGCTACGAATACTACTTACAATGGTTTGGAAAGAAAGGCGAAGCAGTTAAGCTTGAAGTGGTTAAGATACCTTACATCATGTTTATGATTTATAGAAGAGGTGTAAACTTTGAAAAGTAAAGGTATTTTAGAAATAGCTTGTAAAAGAAGAGAACTACCTAAACCCTTGGCAATACTTTCTACGGCTACAGCCCTACTGCTTGCTCTTTACCATATTTATACAGGAATCCATAGTCCACCATATCCTCAATTACATAGGTTTCTTCACCTATTTGGAGCCCTAATAATTTCTTTAATAATATATCCATATTCTAAAAAAGTTAAAAAATTCAGTAAATTTGAATACATTATTTTAGCCGGACTCTTCATTTTAGGAGTATTTTTCCTCACAAGTTTAACTCCTGAAAGAATTCTTGAAAGAGGAATGTTTGGTGTAAACGTTTGGGAAATTATTGCAGGCACCGTATTAATAGCTTTTGTTTTGGAGTTATCAAGGAGAAGCGTAGGTTTGCCTTTAACCATAGTTGCGCTCGTGTTCATAATCTATATTTTCATAGGTTCTTATCTTCCATTTTTATATCATAAGGGCTATGATTTAGAGAGATTCATAGAGTACCAAGTATGGACGCTAGAAGGCTTATTTTCAATACCTATAGGTGTTGCAGCCTCATTTGTAATATTGTTCATAATTTTTGGAGCACTACTTGAGGAGCTTGGCGCAGCAAGGTTCTTTATAGATCTAGCATATGCTGTTGCAGGTAAAAGTAGGGGAGGCCCAGCTAAAGTTGCTGTTATAGCAAGTGCACTTATGGGGACTGTTTCAGGATCTGCAGTAAGCAATGTTGTAACTACAGGAACATTCACTATACCTTTAATGAAGAAAGTAGGTTATAAATCAGATTATGCGGCAGCTGTCGAGGCTGTTGCTTCTACGGGAGGACAGTTTATGCCCCCAGTTATGGGGGCTGCTGCTTTCGTTATGGCGGAGTTTTTAGAAGTACCCTACTGGAAGGTAGCTGTTGCTGCTGCTTTACCTGCAATATTGTATTACCTGTCTCTAGGCACTATGATTCACTTAGAAGCATTAAAGATGGGTATAAAAACTGCTGAAGTAGGTGAGGAGCTTAAAGTAAGTAAAATAGTCTTAAGCAATATTCATCTGCTAATACCGGTAGCGGTTCTAATATACTATCTTTTTGTTGTTCAAGCTTCACCGGCTTTAGTAGCAACATACACTATACTATCATTAATAATTATAGGCTCCATAAATATGCTTGTTAGAGAGAAAAGGTTTCCTTATAGAGAAATTCTCAGAGGCTTAATTAAGGGAGCAACATATGCTGCTCCTGTAACTTTGGCATGTGCCTCAGCAGGAATAATTATTGGTGTAATTACATTAACAGGCCTAGGTGTTAGATTAGCTAGGCTAATTCCTTTGCTATCACATGGTATACCTCTTTTAGGAGCTCTACTCACGATGATTGTTTGCATAGTATTAGGAATGGGTGTCCCAACAACAGCAGCATACATTATAACAGTAACTCTTGCTGGACCAGCACTAATACATATGGGCGTAAATATTTTTGCAGCTCATCTCTTCGTCCTTTACTTTGCTGTTTTATCTTTCATAACGCCCCCAGTAGCTATAGCAGCTTATGCTGCAAGCGGAATCTCAGGTTCAGACCCTATGAGAACAGGTTTTATAGCTTGGAGACTTGGGCTAGCAGGTTTTATAGTACCATTTATTTACATTTTTGATCAATCATTATTATTTATGGGAACACCTTTTCAAGTAATTTCAAGTTTTGCGAGAGGTGTAGTAGGTGTAATAGCGTTAGCTATAGCGATAGAGGGATATTTTAAGGGAAATATTAGCATTGTTAAAAGAACATTGTATTTTATATCGTCTCTAGCTATTTTAACACCAAATAATATTCAAGCAAACGCTATTGGACTAACAATATTCCTGGCATTAATGCTAACAAAGTTGATACATAAGCTAAAACATTAGCGTAACATGTTTTGCATGGTATATAATAAGACCTGTTAAAATAGGGAATAGTATTGAAAAAGCTTATTTATATGGAAAACGTGATTTCATTCTTTGAGCTATGTTTTTCTTAAATATATTTCTAAGTTGTTGTAGCTTGTGTATTTGTAGTAGTGTTTTAGGAATAGTGTTCTCCATTTACTGTTTTCATAGAATAATGTCATGTAGTTTTCTTCCCCTATTAGTGCTGTAGCGCTTTCTCTAATGTTCCAGTATAGTGTTGGTGATGGTAAGATAACTATTGTAACATTGTAGTTCCATGGGTTTTTGGAAACGTTTAGGTAGGGGGGTAGGTCGTATTCGTCGAAAATTACTCGGGGAGATATGGCTGCTACTACGGAGAACCTGTAGGACCCTATGAGTGAAGAGTACAGTATGTAGCCTCCCGTTTGGGACAGGTAGTTTGCTAAGGTTTCAGCGTATTTATGGTATTCTAGGTAATCGTGGTATGTGCTGTTTATTTCTTGGAAAACTGAAGCATGTTTGTTTAGCTCATATAGTGTTTGGAAAGCTAAAATAGCTAAAACGACTATGTATGTTGCTGCTAAAGCTTTCCCCATGTTTTTCTTTTTCAAATACTTTATGAAAACGTTTAATGGTTTAAACGATAATGTGAGGATGAAGGGTAGGAGGAAGTAAAAGTATAGTGGATGGTCTTTTATGAGAAGTTCAGGGCCTTCTGCAAGCAAGAATATGAGCGGTGAAACATAAATGGTAAGGGGTAAAATGTTTTTCCTAGACTCTAAAATAGGGAAGATTACAAGTATTGTAAGTAAGATTACAGGCCCAGCTAAAGTTAGCGTTGTTGAAGCTATGTTTAAACAGTTTATTTCTAGAGGGAACATTATTTTCCTTAAAACCATTAAGTAATATCCTGAAGCACCTACGCTAGGATGGTGTATGAACTGTAGCGGATTGTTGAAAATTACCATGTTATATAGTAGCCAGCCAGCGAAACCCCAAAGATAAAGATTACTATAGGCGAGTGCTGTAGAATATTTTGTTTTAAAACTTTCTCTTAAAGAAAAAATTATGAACATTAAAAATATAGGGATCCATGCTTCATACCTGGAAATTGTTGCTAAAATACCGTAAACTATTGATTTAACTGCTTCTCTTTTAAGATTAGTTTCTAAGTATTTTTCAAAGTAGTATACTGATGCTAAGGCTAAAAACTGGCCTATAGGCACCATATAGCTGCTTGAAGCATGTAATACGGTGTACATGTTTAGTCCATAAACTATGGAAGCTATGATTCCCAGTTTTCCTCTAACTATTCTGTAAAGTAGAACTGCTGCTGATGCTGTAAAGAAAATGTTTACTAATGATCCTGCAAGCCCCGTATAGTATAGAATATTTACTAATGTAAATGTAGCTATAACTAAATGGTATAGGGGGAGCCACACTACGCCTAGGTTTGCCAGTTTAGATTGCTCACCATTGTCAATAATTGTTCTTGGAATGTAAAGATGGGCTGTATTGTCATGGGAGAAACGTGTCCATTCAAGAACTACGGTTGTTCCATAGGTTTCTACGATTGCTAAACTATATCCTAAATATATTCCGAATAGTAGGGAGAAAATAGCCCATTCAGTAAATGATGTTTCTTCGCCTAATAGTAGAATCCTTAAAACATGTCTTACAGGTTTTAAAGTTCTTTCCACATATTTCATCTTTCAGTTTTCCTCCATGTTCGAGGGAGGAAAAGTGCGGCTAATGCTAAAATGCCGTTTAAATACCAGTAGAGAGGCATTATGAAAACGTAGGGGGCATAGGTTTCTTTAGGTGTATCGCTTAGCATGTAGAGGAACATTAGTATTAGGAAAAGATTGCCGAGGACAAGTAAGCCAAGGCTCCAGTAGAAAATAAGCCCTCCATAAATACTTAGTATTATTTCAACAACAGTTTGTATGTTTAGAATGCGGGAAACCCAGTATGTTATTAAAATACTGTGTGAAATCATTGTCGCCAATGCTGCAATAGGTGCCAGGTAGGCTAAAAGTAGGCCTAAAAACACTTTTAAGTTTGTTTTTAAAATGTTTTTGAAAAGCTCTTTCAAACACTGATAGTATCCTTGAAACCACCTTATCCTCTGTTTTAAATGTGAAATAAGGGTTCTTGGCGCTTTCTCATGAATGCTTATGCCGTTGTATAATATTTTGAAATTATGTTTTGCTAGAAGCAAAGCTAGCATAGCATCTTCAGTTAGAACCCTAGGGAACCCGTTAATTTTCTTAAGAACCTCTGTTTTTACCGCTAATCCTTCACCGCTTAGTGGAACATATCCTTTAGCTATTTTCTTTAAAGAGTAAAGAATAATGTCGTACCATAGTACTGTGTCTAGGCTTAGAAGTTTACCGTGGAAACTATTGTTGTGCCTATAAACTTTGGCAAATGTTGCATCATATCCTTTGTGAAATACTGCATTAAGATCTTCCAAATAAATGTTTGGAACAATGTTGTCAGCGTCGAAAACCAGGAAAATATCTTCATTAACATGTTTTAAAGCGTAGTTGAGCGCATCGGCTTTCCCTACTCTCCGCTTATCGTTTCTTACAAGAATCAAAAATGAAATATTGTTTTCTTTAAGAACTTCTGCACCGCGTTTAACAGCATCATACGTTTCCTTATCTTCTTTTTCAAGGACAAAGTAAACTTTAACTTTGTTTTTAGGGTATTTTTGAGCTATAATAGAATTCACTGTTGCCTCTAAGTTACTGTACTTTTCCTTGTAAAGTGGAATTACAACAGCAAAGCTGAAGAACTTGGGGGCATTGCTTACCTTAGCACTTGCACTGTACTTATGGGGGATAAAAAGAGCTAAAAGAATAGGCACTAGGTATAGTGTAAATATGGTGTTAACTGCTATAGCGACTATTACTCCTAGATTCCCTATGTTTGACATCTTAGATTTATGTAGATAACTTGGTTAAAATATAAAGATTATGCTCTAAAACTTACCTCTTTGATGCTAGTACAATAAACCTTAAAAGAGAAAAATTTGCCTCACAATGCTGTTATTGGGACTTTTTGTTGCAGCCAAGTTTCCAAACATTCTTTATTGAAAAATAGCTGCTGCCGCTACTTTATCAGCGATACTGTAGCCTAACAATGTTTCTGTGCATTTGCACAAAACTTATCTTACATGTGTTTTATTATGGCTGATTCCATAACCTATGTTTTATACTTGTTAACGTTATGTGCCTTTCTTTTTTCTTAATTTTTCTAAGTATAGCTGATGATGATATGATCCTTCTCTAACCATTGCTGCTCCGCATTTGGGACAGCGTATTTCCATGCATCTAATACCGGGCTGCTTAGGTATTTTATAGCCACATCTTAGGCAAATGCAGTACCCTATGGGTCCCATTCCTCTACCAAATCCTCTTCTTAAGCCTATTATTTACACCTCCCAGTAACCACTATCTACCAATATTTTATAACCTTATACTATAGGATGTTAATAAATGTTCTAAGTAAAAAACATTATAGATGTGTTTCTTTCACCATGTTTCAAGGTTTAACAATGTATTTTAAGTACTCTTCTCCGAATTTTCTCTTCAATTTCTATTCTGTAAAGATAGCATGGAGCGGGTATGTGTACCCTCTAATACTTAAGAATATATTGTTTTTCAAAAACACCTACTTGGCTGTTTTCTTTTTATTCTTCGGTATTCCAATGTATCTTGGCGTTTTAGACTTATATGTTAGATATTCTTTCTCAAATACGAGTTTGAGATATGGTTCTTCCACTTTTACAATGTAATAGTGGCACCAAATAATAGCCACTATTGTTAATAGAAGAGCGTATCCTGAGCGTCCAAGTAATGCTATGCCTAGAAGTGATAAATATAAGCCTAGGAACTGCAGGTTTCTACTCCAACGGTAAATACCTGTAGTTATGAGCTTCGATACTTCCATACCGGATATTTTACGTAGTGAACGGAATTCCATAGCGCCAGCCGATATCGTAGCTACTCCAATAGCGAGTAAAGCCAAGCCACATGTTAATGCAGTAGTTTCTTCAAATGGCAATGGCCAAAGCCTATGTAGCGAAGACAAAATTACTAAAGCAGCCCATCCGCAATCCATTATCCACCATCCGATAGAGAGACCTAGCGATAATGTTTTCCCTTCCCTATAAACCTTCCTTGTCTCATGTAAAACACTTGTTCCTAGAATTGAGAATGTTAATGTGGCTAAGTAGTAAAGTATGTACTGCGTATTGCAGCAGGCCCCAAACCATATTGTTCTTTACTAATACTTACCTTTAAAGGACACCGATATATGGTTAAAGATAAGTGGTTTAAACATAAGCTTATAAGGATGAAATAGTCTACTAACTATAATTAACATGTTGAAATACTGCATTTCTAAGCTAAGTGTTTTTCACGACTATACTGAACCTACTATGTTTTTAATTACACCGTTTCTACTCTTCAAATCATTTATGCTAAACTATTTTTGCTACTAGCAGTGTTTTTAATAGCTGCTTTAAAGAGTATTTGTAAAGAGCTTTCGTAGATTTTTCCAGATCTGAACTGTTTATGAATTTGTTTATCGATTCTATATATGGTCTTATATTGTTTCTCCACGCCAATTTATAAACCTTTTAGCTATGCTTATATGGCTGCTTATTGTTCTCCTAGACCAGCCCTTGCTTCTTAAGGTTTTCTCGTATTCTCTTAAAATCCGTTCTTCCATGGTCCAAACGGTTTGTTTTTTAAGAGACCACCGTTTATGAAATTTTATTAAAAGCTCTATTGTCCATGCTAATACATCGTCTACGCTTTCATTTCTTTTTTCAGCCATTTCTTCAAGCCAATTCCACATGTAACGTGGTAGCCTAATGATTCTCGCTACATATTCATGGCTACTCAATATTAGCCACCGAAGCAGCAAAGTTTTACATATTATTTAACTATGTAAAAATTACAAATATCTATGTTTTTCAAATAAAGAACACCGAGTTTGAAAACATAATTCATGAGTGTGTAAAAGAAAAATTATTAATTTTTTAATTTAACTATGTTAGAGTTAGCTTGGCTAATGCATAGTAATATTTTAACGCTTTAGATAACATGTCTATTTCAATGTATTCGTTAGGTCTATGGGCTAATTCTATTCTTCCAGGGCCTATGATTATTATTGGTGGGCATCCTGAATGAAGTAGGAATTCTGAAGCATCAGTATAATATGTTACCCCCTTAGCCTCAGGTTCAATGCCTAAGGTTTCTTTATATGCTTTTTTAGCTTCTAAAACTAGAGGAGAGCTTGGATCTGTTAGTAATGGTCTTCTATTGTTTACTACCTCGATTTCTGCTTTAAAACTAGGTATTTTTTCTTTAAGTTCTTTGAGAATGTTTTTGAAATCGTCTATTATTTCTTCATGTTTCTGTGTTGGTAAAGTTCTCATATCTACTGTTATTTCGCAGTAGTCTGGTACTACGTTTGTTTTTATTCCTCCTTTTATCGTTCCAATATTCATTGTTGGAGGTGTTAGAAGCTTTACTGGTTCATATTTGAACCTGTATTCGGTTAGTTTTCTTATTACTTCAGTCATGTGGATTATTGCGTTTACTCCTAGGTGAGGTAATGATCCATGTGCTGCTTTACCATATGTTTTTATTTTAACCCATAGTGCTCCTTTATGGGCTACTACAAGGTCCATTGCTGTTGGTTCTCCAATAACTATACCCATGCTGTTTTTAAACCATTTAGTTTCTGCGAAATGCTTAGCACCAATACTGTTAACTTCTTCGCCGGCAACAGCTGAAACTATTAGGTCTCCTTTTAATTTCACGTTTTCTTTAGCTAGCATGTATCCTGCAACAACCATGGCTGCTACTGCTCCTTTCATATCTGCTGATCCTCTTCCATAGATTTTGTTTTCAACAATTTCAGCGCTGAATGGGTCATAGGTCCAGTCTTCAATTCTTCCCGCTGGAACTACGTCTAAATGGCCGTTAAGTATTAGGGGTTGTTTTTCACCTGCACCCTTAATGATGCCTACTACATTCCCTCTGTTCTTTTCTATTTTCTGAATATGCACTTCGTAACCATGTTTTTCCATCCATGATGCGAGAAATTCGGCTGCGGGAAGTTCATCGCCTGGAGGATTAACTGTTTTTATTTTAACAAGCTCTCTTGTTAGTGAGATTGTTTCTTTAAGAAATTCATTAACTGATGCCGTGTAAACCACCTCTCAGCCATGTAATATATCTGTGTTTCCAGAAAATAAGCAATTAATAAGATAGTTAAGATTTATGTTTAAAGAGCCCTCCCTTGTTAAGATTATAAAGTTAATAGTTTCCGCTACTGTAAATTTCTTGAAAGTATAGGTTACTGGGTAACGGTAGCTAATGAGTTTCGGGCATGAAATATATGTTTCGAAAGCTTCAATGGGTTTATCCGTAAAAATATTGACGAGTATAGTTTTTCTTCTAGTAGCAATGCTTGTTCTTGCTAGTATACATTTCTATTTTGAAGGCAGATTTTCTTCAGAAGTTTTAGCTGGGATTCTCGGTATAGCTGTATGTATAATTGTAGTACCTTACATGTATGCTCCTAAAATGTATGTTTTAACACATAGAGGACTAGTTATTAGGAGAATATTGAATGACATATTTATACCTTATAGTGAAATGAAGAATGTAGACATAATTAGTTATGAGAAACAGTCGACAGCAACAGATATTAAGCTCTGGGGTTCAAGTGGTTTTTACGGTTTCTTCGGACAGTTTAAAATGATAAAGTTAGGCTATGTTAACCTATACTTAACGGACATTAAAAAATGTCTTTTAATAGAGAAAGTGAATGGTGAAAAATACATTATAAGCCCTGAGAAACCAGATATGTTCCTTAGAATAATTAAAGGCTATATGAAGCTAAGGGGAAGAGAAAGAACAACGCAAACCTATGGGCCAACATACTCTTTAATTAAGCTCTACATGGAGCTTGGCTAGAACCGGGTTGAAGAGAAAAAGTGAATTTAAATTTTAGGTTCTTACAGCAACTTCCTCTATGAAAGCTTTCACCGTAGCTTCGGATGGTGGTTTTGTCATTTTACTTGCAAGTACTGTTACAATGAAGTTTACCATTAGACCCCATATTCCTGAGTGTATTTGTAATGGGTTCTTCCAGACAAATGTTGTTAAGATAACTACTAATACTCCTGCAATTAATCCTGCAGTAACTCCTGGTTTAGTAACCCATTTTGTTTTAAGGCCTAATACTACTCCTGGGAAGAACTGAACCATACCGCTATAGGACATTAGCAGTAATGCTACTAGCAGTGCTGGAGCATATAGCTGTAGTAGTAGCGCAACTATTGTAATGAGGAATACTAGGAATCTGGCAATCCATGCTGTTTGAATATCTGTTGCTTTAGGCCAAATACCTCTCTGAATAATGTTTCTAGCAATAATACCTGCAGATGCTTGAATTAAACCAGCACCTGTAGATATTGCTGCGGCAGCACCTCCTGCACCGACGAGGCCTACAGCCCAGACTGGGAATAGGTCTCTAGCAGTCCACATAACAGCCCAGTCTGGGTTAACAAGTTCAGGGTACATTAGAACGGCAAATAGGCCGATAATTACTATTGGGAAGCCCAGTATAGAATACCATGACATCCAAGCACATGATCTCATAATAGCTCTTTCGTCTTTAGCAGCATACGCTCTCATAACTAGGTGTGGGAACATCCAGAAACCTAAAGTACATAGTAGCAGTGTAGACATGTACCATGGTATGCCATGAACTCCGGCAGCACCTGGCAATGTTAGGTGTTGCGGGCTAACTACTTCTAGTCTCTTAAACATTTGTTCTAGTCCACCAAATGTTATGAAGGGTACTGAAAGCAGCGCTATAGCTATACACCACATTAGTATTCCTTGTAACACGTTTGTCCAAGCAACACCTCTAATACCGCCGATGAATATGAATATAGCTACGAGAATGAAAGCTATAATCATAGCTGTTGTCCTTTCTATGGCACCGTAGCTTGCAAGCTCAATGATAATACCTGTAGCACCTATTTGCAGCTGAATATATGGTATGAAGAAAACAACACCAATAATAGCTACTAAAACACCTAACAACCTGCTCTCATATCTTGCAACGAAGTAGTCTGGCTGAGTTACTAAACCTAGCTTCCTAGCTATTCTATTATAATATGGTGTTAACATGAAACCTGTAGAATACGCTGTTACGAAATATGCTAAAGCATAAAGTACTGGAGCACCGAACTTATAAGCCCATCCGGCTAGACCTAAGAATGTGAAGCCACTGTAGATTTCAGCGGCTAATGCGAAATATATTACAACAAATGATAAGCCTCTGCTGGCAACAAACCATTCTTCAAGACTGAATTTCTTTAGAATACCGGCCAGAATGGCAATGACAGTAGATATTATTATCCAGCCAAAGATTATTCCTAGAGCTAAGGTTCCAGGAGCTATTTCCATGTCTTTACACCTTTATTTTACCTATTCTAATGAGGTATGCTATCGTTAGGAACATGGGGCCTATGATAAGCCATAGGACATGCCAGAAGAACATGAACGGCATACCGGCAATGTAGGGCTCGGTTGTGTTGACTACCGATGCACTTAATATCATTATTACGGGTGCTATTAGCGCCAGGTATAAAGCGTATCTTTCTCTTCTCCGTTCAGCCTCTCTCCCGGCCAAATATTGCACCTCAGAGAAATCAATCAAAGGGTAGTTTCAAGTTAAGACTCTACGGCGACTGTATTTAAGCTTTACATAAGCCATGTTTTAAATTATATTGCTGCAAGGTGAAAAATATTAAAAATTTAGCGTTAACTTAAAAGTTTAAGAACTGTTAAGGCATATACTTTACTAGTTAACATCATTTTATCTACTTCTATAAACTCGTTAGCTACATGAGCCTGTGATATGCTGCCAGGACCGTAGGTTAATGCTTCAACACCTTTTTCTACGAAGAACCTTGTATCTAAGAACCCTGTGGATAATGTTAGTCTAGGTTCTTCGCCTATAATTTCCTTCACAACCTCCTTCAGAACTACTGTTATTTTTGCTTCAGGGGAAATAGCGGCTGGTTTTGCTTTAAACAGTGTTTTAAGTTCAGCTTTAAGTTCAGGGTCTTCCTTCATAGCTTCTTTAATAACGTCCTCTATTTCCCTAACCACTTTGTCAAAGTCTTCTTCAGGGAGAACCCTTCTATCAAACTGGAAAGATATCTTATCTGGAACTATGTTTATTTTAACTCCTCCTTTAACTATACTTCCTAAAACTATAGTGGCTTTCTTACCCTCTGGAACATCTGTTTCATATTTTGTAACTTTGCTTTCTACTTTAGGTTTAAGGGTGGCTATCATTTTGTTTGCTAGTTTAACCATTTTTTCGAAAGCATTTATGCCTAACCAGGGAGTGCTTGCATGAGCTATTTTACCATGAACTACTATTTCTCCCCATAATGTTCCCTTATGTCCAATCCATATTCTATTATAACCTGAAGGTTCAGCTACAATACAGTAGTTTGGCTTTACAATACCGGATTCCAGCATATAGTTTACTCCACATATACCCCCTATTTCCTCATCAGGGGTCATTGAGACTTCTATAATGCCGCTTATGTTAGCTCCAGTTTCTACCAATGCTTTTATAGCAGTTATTATTGATACTATGCCTCCTTTCATGTCTGAAGCTCCACGACCATAAAGCCTATTATTGATAATAACGGGTTTAAACGGATCTGTTTTCCATCCTGTTCCAGGAGGTACTACATCGTAATGTCCGTTGAAGTGTAGAATAGGGCCTTCGCCTCTTTTAAGTCTTCCAACAACTATGTATCTAGGATAGTCTTTCATTTCTGGAATATGTTTTTCTAAATAGCTTCTAGGTACTTGAACTACATTTACTTCTAAACCTATTTCCTTTAGCAGTTCCTTAGCGTAATCAACAAAATCCTTGTATTTTTCTCCGGGCGGAACAACTGTGGGTATGGAAACCATATGTTTTAATATGTCTATGCTGAAGTCTTTTAACTCATCTATTTTCTTTAGAATCCTATTTTTCAAAACATTAATGGACATGTTAGAATATCTCCCTCCATTTTTCTAAGTAATACTGAATATATAAGGAGTAATATAAGAATCCCTAATAGCTTGTTTAAGTAAACGTTTCTATGTTCGTCAAGATTAAATTTAAGTTTTAATAAGGTAACATAACCTGGTTGTAAAGTCAGCTATTATACTATTATGGTGCAGATAAGCATGCTTATTAGGGTTTTCTTGAAAGTTTAAATTAACAGAGGTTCGGTTAGAATGCGCAGTAAACTATTGTTTATCGCAATGTTGACATTGTTAGTTTTAATATTTCCCATTGTCAGTATTGCTGCTAAGCCTGTGTTTGAGGTTACTGTTATTGCTACAGTCGACCGCGATGTTTTCGATAAAACTGTTGTCGATAAGTTAGGTGGTGAGATTGTTTATACTGCTGAACTAGCTCCGGTTATCGTAGCTAAGCTACCTTCACATGCTGTTGAAGAGTTTAAGAAGGCACATGGTGTGAAACATGTTAGCTTAGATGGCTTTGTTTATACTTTAGCTCCTCCTCCCGGTAAAGGTAAGCCTTCTAAGGAACAACCTCCTCAGATAATTCCTTGGGGTATCGATAGGGTTAATGCTGTTGAAGCTTGGAGTACAAGTACGGGCTGGGTTGACGTTAATGGTGATGGAGATTCTGAAATAGAGGTTGCAGTAATAGACACCGGTGTTGACAAAGACCATCCTGATTTAGATAAGAACATTAAATGGTGTATTACTGTACGTTTTGGGAGAATATTCTATGGTAAATGTGAAGATAGGAATGGTCATGGAACCCACGTTACTGGAACCATAGCAGCTGAAGATAATGAAATAGGGGTTGTTGGTGTAGCTCCTGACGTAGAAATTTACGCTATAAAAGCCCTTACCGATGCAGGATGTGGGACATGGAGCGACCTAGTAATAGCAATCGACCTGGCTATAAAAGGTCCTGATGGAATAATAGACATCGATGGAGACGGTGAAGTAGCTGGAGACCCAGATGATGATTCTGTAGAGGTAATATCTATGAGCTTAGGCGGAGAGTCTCCTCCTGAAGAACTACATGAAATAATAGTTGCTGCTTACAATTACGGTGTCACATTGGTTGCAGCCGCTGGAAATGAAGGAGCCGAAGCACCGATATATCCGGCAGCATACGATGAAGTAATAGCCGTAGGTGCAATAGACTCTAAAGACCAAGTACCTGATTGGAGTAATAGGAATCCGGAGCTAACAGCACCAGGAGTAGATGTTTTAAGCACATACCCTGATGATACGTATGAAACTTTAGAGGGAACATCTATGGCAACACCCCATGTAAGTGGCGCTGTTGCTTTAATTCAAGCAGCACGTTTAGCCAATGGGATGCCATTATTACCGCCAGGTAGCATGGGGGATGCAGAGAGTAATACTGTTAGGGGAATTCTGCATATTACAGCAGACGATTTAGGAACCGGAGGTTACGATAGCTTATACGGATATGGAGTAGTCAGAGTAGACTTAGCTGTTCAGGAAGCATTAGAGTAAAAAATAAACCTTAACTATTTTTTAATTGGACCTTATTTTTCCATCGCTGTTTCCCCGTATCAAGTGTTTAGTTTACATTGTTTAATGCTTGTACGGGCTAAGCATTTACTACCCCTTCCCTACACTTATTCTCGGTGTTAAAGTGGAAGCTCTTAACTGGTTAGTTATTATTATTGGTGTGGTATTTGTTGTAAAGGGTATTTTCCACGTTTTATATCCTGGAGCAGCTAGAAGGTGGATTATGAAAGGATGGTTAAGCACGGATTTTAAAATAAGAATATGCAGTTTACTTCTGGTAATAGCAGGTTTAGTGGTTATTTGTCTTGGAATAGTGTTGCGGAATTAAGATTGTCACTTTGTCTAAAACATAGTTGACATGGAACTTGTATTAAAAGTTGCTAGGATTATAATAGTTTTTAACGCTTATTAGTTACCATTAAAATTGTTTTAACAGCTTTTAAATTCTCTAATACATTCTTTGGGAACATATTTTACTAAGTATATGGTGTTTGTTGCTTTATACGCTTTGAGCCCTTGTCTTCTAAGACAATCAACGTCTATAGTTAATACTACGGGTTTACCGCCATGTCTCTGAGCCACATTACATGCAATATTTGCACTTATCGTTAAGTGAGCCCATAGCCTTTTAACAGGCTTAATACCTGTTTTCAGTATCGAATGTAGGTTTATATTGGATGTACCATGGTAAAGAACCTTAACCTCTCTATCTTCCTCATAACGTATTTTAACAGGTATTGAATGGCCGTAGCGTGCTCTGATTCTGGTTCCGCTTACTTCAAACCTGCCTTTAGGATCTAATGTCGCTAATGCAATTACATGTTCTCTACTAACCCACTGGTATAACTGCTTATTCCTCCACTTAGTCTTAATTGCGCTAACTAATTCGTCTATGTTTACCCATCCTTCACTGCTTAAAGTTAATCCTACTTCCCATGGAAAATGTCTTAATATACCTGAAACGAGTTTGCTAAGCATTTCTCTGCGTTTACTGTCAATAAGCAGCTGCGCTCTAGCATTGCAGTGAAACTGTTCTTCAACGTAATTACCGCATATGCTGCATTTATAAATGTTCTTCATAGCTACCAGCTTAAAACATGTTTTAAGTTAGCCTAGCGTTGAAGCCTAATTTTTTATTTTTCCAATACATTTTCTACTGTAGTATGCGGAGGATTAAAATGCCATCCTATTTTAGAGGTTTATCATGGTATTTGACTGTTTTTGCTGCTTTCACTACAGTGTTTTTTAGTATTTCTTCTTCATCTATTTTGATTTTACTTTCAGGTGCTTCTTCTGTTTCATGTGCTTTTTGGCGTGTTTTTATTTCAAGCACTATTCTATGGTTTATTATTTTACTTAAAGGGGAAGTAGGTCACGTTTTTGCTAATAGGAGAACTTTGCTTCTATCTACTATATCAGGGTGTGCTTTAGGTGTTCACTTCCTGCTTTGGATGGAGTCGCTGTTTTGGGTTCCTGTTTCTGTTAGTACTTCTGTTGTTGTTACGTATCCTTTATTTGCATTGATCGCTGATCGATTTTTGTTGAAAGAAAAAATTAGGTTACTGCAGGTTATTGGGCTTATCGGGGGTTTTATAGGTGTTCTTCTTTTCACCCACCCTAAGGTGTTAGGCGGTTATAGTGTCTATGGTGTTCTTCTTTCCCTCGGTGGTGCCATTACCGGAGCAGTATATTTTACTGTCGGCAGAATTGTGAGAAAAAATATTGGTCTTTTAGAGTACGTTGTTCCCACATATACTACAGCATCTTTACTGCTTTTAGCATATAGTTTTCTTATAGGTGAAAATATTTTACAACACTCTTTTAACACATATATTTACTTCATATTACTAGCTTTAATCCCTATGATAGGTGGTCACACAGTTATGAATTATTTGCTTAAATATTTAAAAACCAGTATTGTCACCTCTATTGCTTTAGGAGAACCTGTTGGGGCTTCTATACTTGCATACTATATTTTAGGTCAAGAAGTCGATTTATTAAAGGCTTCAGCCATGGCATTAGTTTTATTCTCACTGTTTTTAGTAATTACGCAAGGTATTAAGGAGAAACAATACAAGTAATATTATTCAGTAAGATAATATATGTGAACATATAATAACTGCATATTTTTTGTTAACTTTTTTGTTAATAGTTTAACAAATTATTTTCTTTTTTTTTTTTTTATTGTTTTAATATTTTATTAAAGGTATCATTTTGATATATTTATTAGCGAGTTTAGCTTATAAATTCATTTGGTGAAGATTAGTGAAGTTTTTGAAGTTGAGCCGAATAGCTTCTTTGCCCGGTAGAGTTCTTTTTGGACTAGTAATTAGTGGCGTTAACAAGCCTGAGATTTATGTTGCTTTAACTAAACTTCTCGCTAAATACAATGTCTTACCTGTTAATTCTCTTATTGTTAGTAGAAATGGTGAGGTTGAAATAACAACCTTTTTAGATTTCACTGGCTCTAAAATATCTCCTAAAAAGCTTAGTGAAGAGTTAAAGAGAATAGACTGTATTAAAAATGTTGAACATATTAGACCATTGTCAGAAGGACTTATAGTAGATACTTACCACTTTCCTCTCATCGTCTCTGGTGAAAGAGCCTGTATTTTTAGAAAATCGGTTTTAAAAGGTCTTTTTAGAGATATTAAGGAAAAATTTAGAGACGCTGGCAAGGTTTTCCTATATTATCAAGGCGTTAAAGTAGGTGAAAACGTTTACGAAGACTATAAGAAATATGTTAAAACTAGTAGGGATATACTATTTTTATTTGCTGAAGCTGTTAAAGCTGCAGGCTGGGGTGTTGTTGAAATAGTTCATGCAAATTTTAATGAAAAATTCTTCTTAATTAAAATCTACGAGTCTATAGAGTGTGAGCTATGCAAACCTGCCAACGAGCCATGCGGCTACTTTAGCAAAGGTGTAATTGCGGGCCTTCTCTCGAAACTCACCAATACAAGGTTAGAAGTAAATGAAATTATGTGTATTGCTAAGGGGGATCCTTATTGTCTATTCGAGGCCGGACCCGGGAAAGAGAACTATTAAAAACCATACCATAGTATTATGAATTTACTGTAAATCATAGATTTTAGATAGAATGTTACAAAATCAATTATTTATTACTATTAGTAATTATGTTAAATAATATATATTACTGTATGTCTTCCTTAACTAAGAGAGTATAATATGGGTGTGGAGTAGTGAAGTTTAAGTTTTCAACTAAGGCAATTCATGGTCACGGGTATAGTGATTATTTTGGAGCATTTATACCGCCCATATATTTCTCAGCTATTTTCGAACAATTAATTAGGGAGACTGGCGAGTTTAGGTTAAGCGATAGAGGTTTTGACCTTAAATATTCCAGAGAGGAAAACCCTACTGTTCGTATCCTAGAGAAAACATTTGCCCCGCTTGAGAAGGCCTCTGATTGTGTAGCGTTTAATAGTGGTATGGCTGCTTTATCTGCTGCTCTTTTTGCTACTATTAAACCTGGCTGTAGGATTATTATCCCGTATGAGGTTTATGGTACAACTCTTCAGTTAATTAACGACCTTAAAGATTTTGGAATTAATGTTGTTAGTGTTTATCCTTCTACGGAAGATGTTTTAGAATCTATTAACAAAAACGATGTTATTCTTGTTGAGACTATAACGAACCCGACTTTAAAGGTTTTGGACGTTAAAGAAATAGGTAGAAAAGCTCATGAAGAAAATGCGGTGCTCATTGTTGATAACACTTTTGCATCCCCTATACTATATAACACTTTAGATGACGGAGCTAGCATAGTTGTTCATAGTGCCACTAAATACATTGCTGGCCATAACGATGTTATTGCAGGCTTATCTGCTACTAAGGAAAGAGAGCTGTTAGAGAATATTTGGAATTGGCGTAGAAAGCTGAGTTCAATTTTACAGCCTTTTGAAGCATACCTTATTTTAAGAGGTTTAAAAACACTTGAAACTAGGTTTAAGAGGGAAAGCACTTCAGCTAAAGCTATTGCTGAGTTTTAAAGGAACATCCTAAAGTAGTTGAGGTACACTATCCCGGGCTACATGATGACCCATACTTCCATACTGCTTCCAAGCTCTTTAAGAAAAAGTTTTTCGAAGGCGTTGTTTCGTTTAAGGTTAAGGGAGGATTCAAGGAAGCCAAAAAGGTTGTTCTTTCAACAGAAATAATTAAACCTTCTCCAAGCTTTGGAGGAACAGAATCACTTATTACACAGCCTGTGGTCAGTGCGGCTAAATTTATTCCGGAAGAATACAGGTTAAAAGCAGGTATTACAGACAACATGTTAAGATTATCCGTAGGTTTAGAAGACCTTGAAGACCTAATAGAGGATTTAGATAGAGCCTTAAGTAAAATATAGTTCTTACCACGGTACTGGTTTTAGCTTTAAAACGTATGCTATTCTATTAGTTACTATGTGAAGTATGAGCGTTATTACCTGTATTGCTATAAATTTCTCCAGCGTAACCGTAACTCCTATGAGGTATAGGAGAAGTGTTGCACCATATATGAAGTCTAGCTGATCTAAGATTGGTGCTGGATCTCCTCTTTTCAAGCCAAGTCTTCTTTTAATAAATGATCCGAAAATGTCTCCTAATAGCGCTCCTATTGAAGCTATAAGGCCTATTCTGATAAAGAGCAGGTTTTTGAAGACAAGTGTTTCTATTATTCCAGAATACGTTCCAAAAAATAATCCTATAGCTAATCCTTCAAACGTTTTCCCATCACCTAAAACTCTTTTCCCGTCTATGAATTTAGCTCCTAAATCTAGGGGTTTTCCTTGTTTTAGAAATACTGGTGTTGCATTAGCTACCATTGCTGGAAGATATATTTTCAGTGCTTCAGCTATTAGTGTCAATATTGGGGATAAGTTCAACAATAGTCCCTTCCGTTATTTTGAATTTAACATCTTTATTTACAAGTTTATCGTTTAAGACATGTTTTTCTATAATTATTTTCCTATAACTTTTTTCAATAATCTCTAATCTAAGCATTATTGTTGCCCAATATTCTAAAATGCTTTTAGCCGTTGCTTCAAAATCGTCTGCAGCATGTTGTTCTTCAGTAATTACAGCTCTAACCTGACCTGTTACTATGGCTGAGATTTTATGCTTTCTAGCTATGTAAACTAGGTATGCTAATTGCATGTTGAGCATTTTTACTGCTTCTTCTATGTTTTCCCAGGTTCTCATAAGCCCTGTTATACTATCTACGATTACGAGCTTATGTTT
The DNA here is from genome assembly GCA_029258915.1 of Thermoproteota archaeon. GTDB lineage: Archaea > Thermoproteota > Thermoprotei_A > EX4484-217-1 > EX4484-217-1 > EX4484-217-1. The sequence continues at coordinate 106,749 of JAPDJU010000004.1, read as the reverse complement.
CCCATGAGCAATAACGGACTCCAATTTTCTAGTTATCATGTAGTGTTGTTGCTTATAATCCCTAATTACCGCTACATCTATTTTCCTCAATATTCTATTATCCAGTATTCTGTCTACAAACAATTCATTTTCTGTACTTACAAAGAAAACTTTACCTTCAACAAGAACAGTGTTACATGCTATTCTAAGTGCTAGGGAAGTCTTCCCCGATGCGTACGGGCCATAAATTACTGTTAGTGCTTCAGGACCATATAGGTCAGTAAACTTAATTACCACCTTACTTACAACCCTAAGTGTAAAAATTACTGAGAAAAAACATAAGTTTGATGCTGGAGTTATGCTATGGCAAAGTTTGTTGTTGGAGTTTATGTTGAAAACCCTGAAATATTTAGCTCTCTTGTGAAGATTTTAAAAAGAAAGAAAGTGACTTTCACTTTAAACTTTGACATAGAAAAACCGGGTACAGAATTAGTAATCACCGATAGTCCATGGAAAATTAAAGGGAATACTAAAATCTTAGTTATTAGTAAACCTAGTGAAGCAGAGTATGTCGTTGAAAGAGCTATTCTAGCCTCTAGAGGCGCTTACATGTTTAACTCATTGCTCATAGGTGTTGATCCTGGAGAAAACATAGGCTTTGCAGTCATAGGCGATGGGGAGTTTATTAAAGGTAAGGTTTTCAGAAACATTAAAGACCTTATCTCAGAAGTGAAAAGTGTAATAGATAATCTATTATTTATCAAATGTAGAATTAGAATAGGTTTCAGAAATCAGTATTTTAAGAAAATTTTAGCTGAAATATTAAAAATTGAAAAACCAAATGTAATAGTAGAACTAGTTGACGAGAAAACCGTTTCGAGAACCATACCTAAGTTAGTACTTAAAACCACCAAGGTTCCTAGGGATGTAGTTTCAGCAGTGAACATAGCATTTGTTAAAGGTGTAGAGGTCTCAGGTAATGCTGCAGAAGACCATTACCTTAAAGAAAAACACAGTGCTTAAAGTTAAAGGTCCAGTGTCTTTCACCCTAGAGAAAGGTACTATTAGGGTTTTTGGTTTTGAAGCTAAACCTCCATTTAAACATGTTATTCCAAGCTACAAGTCTATACCTATAGTTGCATGTGAGGACTCGTGTTTAAACATGGCTTTAGGTGAAGGAGCAAATGCCAGTATTATTGAAAATGACACTGTCTGTAAATGGGAAAACATTGTTAAAAAAGTTTTAGAATTTAAAAAACCACTGACCATTATGGTTATTGGTACAGTAGATTCAGGCAAGTCCTCCTTAACTACGCTTATTGCTAACATGGCAGTTAATATGGGCTTTAAAACTTCAATAATAGACGCTGATATCGGGCAATCAGATATTGGACCACCAACTTTTGTTTCTTTAGGTGTTTTAGATAGACAAGTTGTTTCTCTTTCAGAAATTAAACCTGCAATGTATTCTTTTATAGGTACTACAACACCGTATCGTGTCATAGACAAGGTCATTATGTCTATTTTAAAACTTCTAACCAAAGCTCTAAGCCTAGGTTCTCAAGTTATAGTTATAAATACAGATGGATGGTTTAAAGGTAGGAAAGCTGTTGAAGCAAAGCTTCAAACAATACTTCACATTAAACCTCACGTAGTTTTTATAATTAGAAAAGATAGTTGTATAGGCGAAGCAGATTTACTGTACAACTACTTGAACATGTTCAATGTTAACGTTATTGTTATTGAAGCACCTAAGAACATTAAGGAAAGATCTATTAATGAGAGAAAGAGTATTAGAGAGTCTCTGTATTCAAAGTATTTCTATAATGCTAGGGTTGTTTCTCTGAATTTAAAAAACATAGTATTTATGAATTTAAGTGTTTTAGGGGGAAGGTTTCTAAGTAAAGAGGAAAAAGATGTACTTAAAGACGTGCTTGGCTTAAACCCTAACATTAAAATAGTTCACGCTACAATGGTTGATGGAAACCTAATAGCTATTATTAAGGGAGGAGCGGTTGTTATAGATTCTAATGTTTTAAGAAGACTGAGAGAGACTTATGGGCATGTTAGGTTAAAAGTTTTGAGTGAAGATTGGGAAAAAGGATTAATCGTTAGTTTGCTTAACGAAAAATTCGATGAAGTAGGTATAGGATATGTTGAGAAAATAGATTTCGAAAAAGACTTTATAAAAGTTAGAACAAACTATGAAGGTAAGATTAACGGTTTAATTGCAGGTAACATCAAATTAATGTATGATGAAAAAACGGGTTTAGTTAGAGAGTGGGGTAAATGGAGCCTCTAACTTTAAAAGAGTTCTTAAGCTACATTAAAGACGAACTAATAGTTTACGATAAAAGAGTACATTGGAACATTGAAGCTTCAAAAATAATAAAGGAAAATGAAGGAAAACCTATATTCTTCAAAAACATTGCTGATTCAAAGTATTCTTTACTAGCAAACACCCTTTACTCGCGGCAAATACTGCATAGATTGTTAAAGACAAAGTCTGACGAAGAACTGTATTTAAGATTTTTAAATGCTTTATCTAAACCCAAACAGCTTGCCTCAGAAACCATTGACTCATACTATACTAAGCTTAAAAACGTTAACATGCATGAAATGCCTATCTTAAAATTTTATCCAAAGGATGGAGGACGCTACGTTACTTCGGCCATAATCTTAGCTGGCGATGGTGAGGGCAATTTTAATGCTTCAATACATAGGCTTATGCTTATCGATAAAAATAAGTTTGCAATACGTATTGTACCTAGACATCTTTACACTATTCTCGCTAAGTTTAAGAGAGAAGGTAGGAACCTACCAGTTATTGTTCTTATAGGAACACATCCTTTAGTAATGCTTTCAGCAGTTTTTTCTCCCCCTTACGGTATCTACGAGATGGAAGTAGCCAATAGCATTCTAGATGGAGCTATTAAAGCTGATTATTTAACTAAAATGGAAATACCCGTACCTTTAATTTCTGAAATGATATGGGTTGGAGAAATAAATTCCAATAAGCTTCACAGTGAAGGACCTTTTGTAGATATTTTAGGCATTTACGATATTGTTAGACAACAACCTATTCTACATGTTAAGGAAGTTTGGATTAGAGGAGAACAACCTATTTTCCAAGAGATTATGCCTGGAGGTATGGAACATAAACTACTTATGGGTTTTCCAAGAGAAGTGGCCATCTGGGATGCTGTTAGAAAGATTATTCCAAAAGTTAAGTCTGTTAGATTAACTCAAGGAGGAGCTGGATGGCTTCACGCAATAATTTCCATTGAAAAACAGTCTGAAGGAGACGGTAAAAACGCTATTTTAGCTGCTTTTGCCGCCCATCCAAGCCTTAAACATGTTGTTGTAGTCGACTCTGATATTAACATTGATAATTTAGAAGATGTCGAGTGGGCTATTGCTACAAGGTTTAGAGCAGACAAAGACCTCATAGTTATTAAGAACGTTAAAGGTTCAACTTTGGACCCAGTTTCTGAAAACAATTTAACAGCAAAAATGGGATTAGATGCAACAAGGCCTTTAAACAAACCCAAGGTTCTTTTCGAAAAAGCTAAGTTATAGTAGTGGTGTTTAATGTATCTTACAAAAGAAGAAGAAGCCATTCTTTCAGGAGAACTTGGTCCTGAGTATCAGAAAGCTATGAAAGTACTTGTAAAACTGGGTGATGCTCTTGGCGCTGAGAAACTAATTAGAATAGTTCATGCACATATTTCGGGTATCTCATACCAGAATATTGGAGATGCTGGATTAGAATTTCTCGAAGAATATTCTAAAGTTAAAGTCAGAGTATATGCTACATCAAATCCTATAGGTTTTGATATGAAATTATGGAGCGAGATGAACATACCTGAGAGCTTTTATAGGAAACAAATGAGAATAGTAAGTGCTTTAAAAAGAATGGGTGTTGAGCAAACATTTACGTGTACACCATACTATATACGTAAGCCTTCAGTAGGAGAACATTTAGCATGGGGTGAATCTAATGCTGTTCTCTATGCTAATTCTATTTGCGGTGCAAGAACTAATAGAGAAGGAGGGCCGAGTACTGTTTTTGCAGCGTTAATAGGTAAGGTTCCTTGCATGGGTATGCATGTTGAAAGCTATAGGACACCCCGCGTTCTCATTAAGGTCGAAGCTCCAATAGAAAACAGTTTACATGCTGGTGTTTTAGGCTACACTATAGGATTATATGTTAAAGACCGAATATCTTTAATCACAAATATTAGAAGACGAAGAGAAGATATAGTTAAAGCTATATGTGCAGGTTTAGGTACCTCCTCTTCATCTCCTCTATTCTTTATAGAAAAAATTTCACCTGAAATTTCGGAAACTAAGCTAAAACACATGGACATTACGGAAAGAGTGGAGATAGAGCCCCATGACTTAGAAAACATTATGGATAAGTATAGTTTTAGAGCAAATGCTGATGCGGTATTTCTAGGATGCCCCCACTTATCATATAATGAAATAATTGAAATATTCAATTATATAAGTAAGTTTGAAGGAACGACCAAGATACCATTAACATTAGTTACTTCACGTAAAGTGTTTAACGAAATTCCTGAAAATGTAAAATTAGAATTTAGAAAGAAAAATGTGAAGTTGATCTGTGATACATGTTTTGTTGTAGCTCCTCTAAAACACATGGATGTAAGGAGATTGGTTACGAACTCTATTAAACAAGCATACTACCTGGCTAATATTCATGGAGTCAAAGTTGGTTTATGTAAGACAAGGGAATGTATTAAACTGGCTTTTAAAGGTGAAGCATAGTTATGCTTAAATTTAAGGGCAGAGTTTTGGTTGAAGGAATAGCTAAGGGTGAAGTTCTCGTATCTAAAGATCCGATATCGTTCTTAGGAGATATAGACCCTGAAACAGGAATTATCATTAGGAGAGATTCCGACATTCAAGGATTAACGATAAAGGATAAAATTCTCATTTTCCCTCATGGCAAAGGAAGCACTGTAGGATCTTACATTATCTATAGGTTGAAAAAAAGAGGATGCGCACCTAAAGCTATTCTAAACTTAAGAAGCGACCCTGTAGTTATCATAGGATGTGTTATATCAGAAATACCTTTACTAGACATGTTACCTAAGGAAATTTTTGAAAAGATAAGAACAGGGAATGAAGTAGTTGTTGATGCATATAAGGGTGAAGTTATAATTTTAAAATGAGGTATAGGTTTTGTATAGAAAAGGCATTCTAATAGCTATAGAGGGGCTTGATGGTTCAGGTAAGACTACAATATCCAGAGCTTTAGTAGAGTGGATGCGCAGTAGAGGTTTTAATGCTATTTACACCGCTGAACCTTCAACGTCTCCTATTGGTGAATTAATAAGGAGCAAAATCATTTCAGGTGAAATACGAAGGGATACTAGAATTGAAGCCCTCTTATTTGCTGCTGATAGACTATGGCATGTACTTTACGAAATCGAACCTCTACTTGGCGAAGGAAGAATAGTTGTTACTGACAGATACTACTTCTCATCCATAGCATATCAGGGGGCATTAAATGTAGATATAGCGTGGATAAGAACACTTAATAAGTTCGCTATTAAGCCTGACACAGCAATATATATTGATGTCACACCTGAGGAAGCGCTTAGAAGAAAGAAAAAAGAAGGATTGAAGTTACTATTTGAAAACATAGAGTATTTAAGAAAGGTTAGACGAATATATTTAGAACTTGTTAATTATGGAGAATTACGTTTAGTAGATGGTATGAGAGATTTTGAAGAAGTTTTGGAAGAAGTTAAGTCAATAGTTAATGATTTACTTTCCGAAAGAGGATTTTCTTAAACCCCTTATTTTCTCTAAGATTTCGAGCCAAAGCTTTAGTGATTCAAGCATATCTTTACTTACGGTATCAGCATTCAATGCTCTAAGTGTTCCATCAAGCTGGGTTATTTTAGAAATAACAGTCCGTTCAAGACTTTCCAAAGCTATTGAAACCGTTGCTGCAGCATGTTCAGCTTCATCCTTAACTATGTAAAATCTTGTTCCGCAAATAGGGCATATAACTTCTCCCGTTTTCAATTTAAACAGGGGGACTTTGTCTACAGGGCATGATATTGAAAGCATCGTAGCTCCTGCTTTCAAGAGATCAGCCATTTTCTTGATATAATCTTTTTCCACGCGCTTCACAGACAAACTCCTCCGAAAGGACTTTAAATTTAAAGTCTCCTAAATATATTATTGCTAACATGTGGAGTGTTTTTTAGAAGAGGTGTTCATTTATGGTGGCTAAAGTTGAAGACAGAGAAGCTAAAATAAAAATGGCTATGATGATGCTTATGGCAATAATAAATGATACAAGTGTTCCACGTAACATTAGAAGAGCATGTACTGAAGCCATTAAGCATTTGCAGAACCCTACACTAAGTTACGGTGTTAGAGCAGCAAATGCAATAAGCGTTCTAGATGAAATATCTCAAGACCCTAATATGCCACCTTATGCTAGAACCAGAATATGGAATGTTGTAACGTTATTGGAAACTGTTAGAGATTAAAACTTAACTAAAACGCTAATAAAACATTTTATTTTGATGTGGGAGCTCAATGGTAGATGTTAGAGTTAGAGGAATATATGCAACAGCAATAGCTAAAATACTCTTAGAGAAAGGTCACAACATAGTGCACGCTTCCAAAAAGATTAGAGAGAGGTTTAAACTAGAGGAAACTAGAACACCACCACAAGTTACTGTTAAAGACATTGAAAGTAAGCATGGAATCATAGTTTTAGGGGACTATAAAGAAGCAGATGATATATACACTATGCTGTTAAAATGTCTCCCAGAAGTCTTTTCTTGGAAATCAAAGATCCCTCACCATGCAATAGTTAAAGGTGTTGTAATTAGACCGCTGAAGGATAGAAGTATTGTAGACTTAGGAAAATATAGGGGAGAATTAGATGAAATATTGAATGAAGGTGAAGAAGTTATAGTAGACATAGGCAGACCCCTGCTTCCTCCTTCAAACACTGCTAAGCTTTCAAGAAACTACACGATACATGGGAAATATTCTGCACTAATTTATGGACTTAAAGGTAGGGTTATTGTTAGCAGGCATATAGTAGACCCCAAGACCAGAAGAAACTTGCAAATGTTAGCAAATCTCATGAAAATAGAAGGTAATTGGGGTATTAAATGGAGGAGCTCAGCAGTGCTAGCCAAAATTGATGACCTCATGGTAGATGTTCAGGAAACATTGAAGAAAGCAGAAGAAATACTTAAGAAAGCAGAAAAAGCCAAACCTGGAGAAATAGTTTATGAAGGAAGATTCTTCGGTATAATAGGCTTCACAAGTCAAACGAGAAAATTCCTTGACGAAATAAGAGACAAAGTAACGCCAACGCTGATAGGTCACCATACCTTTAAGACTATGGATAACAGTTTGGTTAGTTTAATAGATTATTCGGAACATCTTCTTGCCAGGAATATTTCGGATAGAAACAAGCTTTCTGAAGCATTTCTAGAATACTTAATCGAATACTTTAAGGAAAATAGGAGGTTAGAAATAGAACATATATCCTTACTGAACAACGACGTGAAAATGCTAACCCCAGGAACAGTTATGACGCTAAATATAAGAAATGAACATATTTACGGTATTGTTAAAAGAGTTTTAAAAGGCAAAGGGATCCTCGATGGCTTAAATGTTTCTAAAGAAAAAGGAGATTATGATTTAATGGAATTTTCAACAGAAAGCTACATACTAATCCATAAATACTATTCTAAAAGCGGAGTATTTAAGGGAGCATATTTAAACATAAACACTCCACCAGAGATTTCATGTGGGAAGATAAGGTACTACGATTTAGAAGCCGATGTTGTAGTAACTGCCGAGGGAGAAGCAAAAATTATTGATGAAGAGAAACTGAGAAAAACATATGAAGAGGGAATTATTGATGAAGAACAGTACGGTAAGTACATGAGAATCACGGAAAAGCTTTTAGACTATGTTATAAAACAAGGTAATCCTGAGCAAATAAGTTTAGAAGAAATTTTGGAAAACATAGAAATCATAAGAGCTAAACTAAAAAACATCTAGAAAATATCTGTATATCGGCTAAACTTGCGGGGGTGCCCGAGCTAGGACAAAGGGGTCGGGCTTAGGCCCCGATGGCGTAGGCCTGCGTGGGTTCAAATCCCACCCCCCGCACCAAACATATAAGCCTCCATGAAATAGGCCTCTTACAGCTTAAGATGCGTTGTCTTGAGGTGATTGGTTCTGAGAATTTCTGAGGCACAATCATTTGTTAGGGAGATAATTAAGAAATATGGTCTTAAAAGAAATCCTTTATCATCACTTATTGGGGTTATGGAGGAACTGGGCGAATTTTCTTCTAAGCTTTTAGTTAAGGAAGGATTTAAGAAAGGTAAAGTTAAGGAACATGATATCGGCTATACGTTAGCTGAAATATTTTTTGAATTACTTAAACTTGCTGAAGACTGCAATGTTGATTTAGAAAAGGAATTCGTAGAGGCTATGAAAAGCTGGAAAGAAAAGAAGCCGAGACAGATATGAGATAAGGGAAAAAAGGAATTTAACTTTAATTTCATTATTTAACAGCAATAGCTGTGACTGTTTTAATAACACCCTTTATTTTATGTATTTCACCTACAATTTTTTCTCCTAAATCGTTAAGATTAACTGCTTCAACCTTAGCCATAATATCATATTCTCCTGTCACAGCATGTGCTTCTAAAACACCTTTAACTCTTCTAACTTCTTCTAGAACATCAAAAGTTTTACCAGCCTCCACAGATATTAGAACATATGCTATTATAGGCAGGTTTAACACCTCTTAACAATAAACTATGTAAGTTTTCTAAAATAACCTTTCACTAAGAAAAAGGTTTATTTTGGCGCCGGGGGCGGGATTTGAACCCGCGCGCCCCGCATAGGGGCAGTGGGTCTCTTACCTATAGCCGGAAATAAGTCTCGAGCCCACCGCCTTAGACCACTCGGCCACCCCGGCTCGTTAACTATGTGTTTTACTGGTTCTATTTAATATTTCTACATCGGTAATAGCGGCGGTTTTTTATCATAGGCTATTTCTTTAAATTCCTTAAGAAATTTTCTTACATGCTTAGGTAAGCTAAACATGGCTACATGTGTTTCGCCATCGTAAAACTTTAGTTCGCCATTAATTCTCTTTTCAATCAACTCATCTACTTTATTGGGGGTTAAGCTGCCGGGATCCCATTTATTTGATGCTGTTACAAAACTCCATATAGTGTGGAAGGAAGGTATATGAACATTATATGTTCTAACTTTCTTGAACACTTTCTTTAAAGTGTTGTGTATCATTGCATGGACCTTAGGTGAAGCTGCACATGAAGTAGCCTGGGTAACTATAATACCATCACTCTTAAGTACATTCTCTTTAACTGTGCTGTAAAATTCGTAGGTATATAGCTTATATGATGGACCTCCAGGCACAGGGTCTGTTAGGTCAAGTATTATAACGTCAAATTTTTCCTTAGTTTTTTCGATAAATTCCCTGCCGTCGCTTATAATCAACTTTACACGGGGATCATTGAATGCTCCTCTATGCCATTCTTGGAGGTGTTTTTTAGCTATGTTTATCACCTTTTCATCTATATCTACCATAATCACTTTCCTAACTGTCTTATGTCTAAGAACCTCTCTTAAAACAGCTCCTTCACCGCCACCTAAGACTAATACTGTTTCGGGATTTGGATGTGTGAGCATTACTGGATGAACTAATGCTTCATGATACATCCACTCATCAGTTACAGCGGATTGAACTTTTCCATCAAGTATCAGTGTTTTACCATATACTGGCAGGTCTACTACTTCTACGAATTGATACTTAGAGTAGCCTATGAAGTGTATTTTCCTTATAGCTAACCCTATGAACCTTTCAGGGTCTATCCATTCAAAATGCCAAACATATCTTGGCTGTGTTTCTTGGAACATAAGTTTACACCTTAAATCTAAAATTTTTTGCCTTAACTTACAAAGTATTTTGAAAATATAAGTTTACCTAAAGCTGTAGCTATATGTTTTGCAAGTCTTAAAGGTTCAGGATATGTGCCTTTAACTATAAGGGTTTTAACTATTTCTTGGGCTAATGCGGGTTCTATTCCTAAAGGTTGTATGTAAAGCTTGGTTTTTCCTTTAACTATTTTAAACACTTTAGCTTTAGACCTAAACTTTTTAAGTATCATTAGCCTTTTCTTCCAGTCTATAAAGTGTTTTCTAAGAGCTTTTTCAACATCTTTATCTCTGGGTTTGTCTTGAGTAATAACAATTACTGGAACATCGTATACTTCGTATACTTCAACAGGATCTATAATGTTAAATCCTGCGTAGGTTATGCCGCCTAAAAGAACTATATCGAAACTTTTTCCTTCTTTCTTAAAGTAAGCTAAAATGTTAAGGGCTTTTTCAGTTGCATCTAAACCATCTATTTCTATTAGTGATAAGTAAACGTCAATGGGGCTTATGTTTTCAGTAAGTACAGAGGCTAAAACAGTGTAAAATCCTTTGGAGCCTTTAAATGGTGGTGGAAAATATCCGTCCTCAAATCCTACAATTTTAGCGTTTTCTAAGAACCTCTTTGAGCCTTGGTTCTTCAGCAACTATATCCTCCAGGAACTTGTGTTGAACATTTAGTTTTACTACTTTAGTTCTACCATATCTTCCCCTATTAACTATTCTTGCTGTAATTAATCCTAGCATATCAAGTTCATTAATTATATCACTTATTCTCCTACTAGTAAGTGGTGCTATGTCTAAGGCGTAGCATAAACTCTTATAGGTACTATATATTTTACCAGATGTCGGCAGTTTTTCTCTTCTTTTTTTAAGCTTAAGAATGCTTAGCAAAATGAGTTTCCCATGTAACGGCATAGTTCTAACTATTTCCGATACTTTATCTTTTTCAAGTTCATCCCTCGCTCTCCACACATGGTTTAGTGTTACTTTTTCAGCGCCTTCCTGTTCCGCAAGTTCTCCAGCAACCCTTAGCAAGTCAAGTGCTTTTCTAGCGTCTCCATGTTCTCTAGCAGCCAAGGCTGAACATAACGATATGACTCCTTCATCTAATGCTTCTTTGTAAAAAGCTTTCTTGGCCCTTTCTAAAAGTATATCTTCAAGTTGAACAGCATTGTATGGTGGAAAAACCATTTCTACTTCGCCTAAACTACTTTTAATTCTAGGGTCTAAGAAGTCGTTTAGTCTTAGGTCATTGGTTATACCTATCAGCGATATTTGTGATTCTCTGAGATTTTCGTTAGCTCTGGTTAGTCTGTAAAGAATATCGTCTCCATGCTTCTTAACTAAACAGTCTAGTTCATCTAGAATAACTATCATTTGTGCACTTAAAACCTCTAAGCCTTTTATAAATCTTCTCCAAACCTCTGCTGTAGGTATGCCTGTAAATGGCACCTTAACACCTATGGACTCACATAGTTCTACAAGAACACGATACGGTGTATCGTTTTGCCTACAGTTAACATATGAGAACTTTACTTTAGCATTAAACTTTTTCGCTGATTCCTCAAGTTTCTTAGCAACATATTTTGTAACAGCAGTCTTACCTGTACCTGTAAGGCCATAAATAAAAACATTATTAGGTCTATCACCTTTAAGTGCAGGCGCAAGTAAGCTGCCAAGTTTAATTATCTCCCTTTCTCTATGAGGAAGCTTTTCAGGAATATAATCAGGTTTTAATAAATCCCTATTTTTAAAAATTTTGGACCCCATAATTTTAATGAAAATATCTTCAAGAACGCTCAATCGCAACCCCCGAAGTAGCTGGAGTAGAAATAGTAGAAACCTAAGTTAAATAGGTCTCCCATAAACAGCAAGGTAGCATATTTATAAACTACTCTACTACCATGTAATGGTAGGTTATGATGCGAATATTTGGTTAAACCATACTACTAATAACGCTAACTAAAACAGATACATTAACCGCTTAGGGGTCTTCTCGAAAATATATGAGAATAATTAACTGGAAAATTCCAGAAGGCAGTAAAAACTTAAAATTATAAAATACGATACCAGATATGCAGAGAGGGCCGGTAGCTCAGCCTGGTAGAGCACTCGGTTTGCACCCGAGAGGTCCCGGGTTCAAATCCCGGCCGGTCCACCACAAAACAAATTCTTACATCAGTTTTCCGTACTAGTGTTCTGTAGCAGTATTACCTTATCTTATAATATTGTTTCCAATTATTAGTTACCAATAGATAACGAATTCTACAGTGTAATTTGGTGAGATTATCTATGAGACTAGGTTTAAAGGGGCAGGGGCTTGGGGTTTCTGAAAAAATATTGGCTAGTGGTGAAAGTAATAAGTGGTTTGTTAAATTTATAAATGTAACATTTATTGTTGGTAGAAAAAGGTTTAACTATGATGGAACGTTTTTTAGCAGTAGTTTTAGAGTCAAAATATGTCCTATAACGTTAAAAATATGTAAAATTGAAGGAGAAAGAAGCCTCGACTTATACGATGGCTTTGTTATTGAAAAAGCAGAGAAAATCATTTGTAGTGAAAAATTTTCATGCCTAAACATTACATGTCCCTTAGTTGATAAAGGGGAAGTAATAAAACATATGAGATCAAAGTTCAGGTTAATAGAGCCTAAAGATGTTGAGCTCTTTCTTAGAATACTTAAAAAACTCAATAATTTCATAAAAGAACATTTAGAAGAAATAAAAGAAGGAGGCTCTTTGTTTCTTTTAAGTGAAGTTTTAGGGAAATAAAGGATCATCAATAAATAACAAAATATTTAACTGAATATTGGTTTAAATTCATATATCGGTACCCCGTACCCGGGGTAGTAGTTTACGGGCTATTAAGGCCTGAGGAAACTCCGCTCACCACATGGAACTACGGCGCCGTAATGGCGCACGGCTAAGAGCCGTGGCTCCGGCACAGAAACGACACGGCCTCCATCGGATGTCTATGATGCGGTGAGGGCTCCCTGGCAACAGGGAGTCAGTAACCCGCGGATGTATGATGGAGGATGCGTTGAAACGGCCGTCCCGTAGGGTGTAAGGGCAAGTATGCGCCGATGACTTTCCATGGAAGGTGCGGGTAGCCCGCATAGCCAAATACTATGGAACAGAAAGCGGGTTATTACCTCGGGTATGGGGTACCGATAAACTCGAATTGTTTTTCTACAACTTCTTTGCTATTTTTAGCTAAACTATATGCTTCTAAAGGTTCAAGATTAAGCTTAAAGAATTCGTTACCCCATTTAAAAATCGATAGTATTTTCTTAGCTTCCTCCTTAAAACCTGCTATGTAAAGTGTTGCAGCCAAGGCTTCAGCTGTACTTAAGATAGTGGGTTTACCGTAGTTAATAGGGTTTGCAGCTATAAGGTAAGGTAACGCTCTATGCTGCCCTTTACGTTTAAGCTTTAGAAATATGTTTCCCAGGTTTTTCCAGGAAGTATCTACTGCAACTATACCCTGCTTTGAAATAGTACTTTTGTCTTCAGGTGAAACGGCTTTTTCCGCATGAGGATTTAGGAGAATGGCTCTTTTAGGAATTTCTCTAATATTGTAAAGTATTTTTACATACCCATGCTTTGCAAGCTTAAGTGCAGTACATTTCCTAGGATCATCCTGCCTTAAATGAAGAACATAAAGCCTTATTGGAAACATTTGTTCTCCAGCGAAACTCTTATCAAAAAGTTAGTGTTAAGTGTTTCTGGCGGTGCTTAGAGAGTGTCTATAGCTTTCATACTTTTAAATACTGAAATAGGTGCTGAAGAAGAAGTTCTTAATGAACTTGGAAAAGTAGAGTACGTTACTGAAGCCTACATAGTATACGGTAATTACGATATTATAGCTAAAGTGGAAGCACCAGACATGACTAAACTTAAAGAAGTTATTACCTGGAAGATTAGAAGGATACCAAAAGTCAAATCAACATTAACTATGATCATTGTTGAGGGAAGAATCTTTAAGGAGAAAAGGAAGTGAAAAAAACAGTTCTACATATAGGATTAGATGATATCGATTCTCCTGAGGGTGGATGTACAACCCATTTAGCATCAATTTTAGTAGAGGAATTGTCTAAAGAAGCCCTTGAATTCATAGATTACCCTAACCTCATACGGCTAAACCCTAATATCCCCTGGAAAACCAGAGGTAATGGAGCTGTAGCTTTAAGAATCCTTGTAAACGAAAACTCTGTTGACAGAGTGATAAACAAAGTATTACATGTGGTTGAGAAGTATATTGGAGAATTTTCTAAAGAAAAATCTCAACCATCAGCAGTCTTTCTCACAGGCAATATACCTTCGAAACTTAGATGGTTTTCAAGGAAAACTGTAAAAGATATCGTACCCATAAACCTAGCATTTAAGGTAGTAGATAAAGTTAAAGCAAAAGCTATTTCATTTAACGGTAAACGAGGTGTTATTGGAGCTTTAGCAGCTATAGGTGAGCCATTAGATAACACGGATTACACTTTTGAGCTAATAGCTTACCGTGTAGAAGAAAATTATGGTAAACCAAGGCTTATTGTCAAAGAAAGCGTCTTGAAAATGGATAAACTTTTTGGTACTCAAACTTTTTTAAATGTTGATTATGAAATCGGAAAAGTATTGATTACACCTCATGGACCAGATCCTGTGCTCTTAGGGATACGAGGAGAAAATGCTGAAATAGTTTTAGAAGCTTTTAAGAAGATTAAAGTTCTTGAACCCATTGAGAGATGGGTTATTTTCAGAACAAACCAAGCTACGGATATGCATTTAGCTGAAGTAAAGTATGTTAAAGAAATTAAACCTTACATGTCTGTTATCCTAAAAGGTTACGTTTATGAGAAACCGAAAACTATTAGAGGAGGACATGTCGTTTTCTCAATTTCAGACAGCTTAGGAGACACTATAAGCTGTATAGCCTACGAACCTACAGGAAGTTTTAGAAATATAGTCAAGCAGCTTATCCCTGGAGACTTAGTTAAAGTGTATGGAGGTACGAGGCCGCCTTCTCCAACCCATGGACTAACTATCAATTTAGAGAAACTGGAAATTCTAAGGCTAGCAGAACACATAGCATATAGAAATCCTAAATGTCCTAAATGCGGTAAGACCATGAAATCCGCAGGGAAAAATAAAGGATTCAAATGTCCTAACTGTGGTTTTAAATCCAAGACCATATCGAAAATATGTATTAAAATTCCTAGAAAACTCAGACCAGGCCTTTACACACCACCACCAAGAGCCTTTAGACATCTAATGAAACCTCTTCAACGATACGGCAAAGAGAAGAAAACCCCACCAAAAAACATAATACCCAAATGGCACCATCCATAAAAGCTTAAAAACACTTACAGAAATAATATCATACTGGCGGGGTAACATAGCGGGGTAGGGTAGCCAGGTAGCCCGCGGGGCTCATAGGAGCCCTGGGCGGCCCGGTCTCCTTTTTAACCCCCCTCTATTTCTAAGGGGCAAAAGTGAGACTTGGCAGTCTTAAAGAACATCTAGGGTTGAATCGGGAAATCTTGCGAGGAGAATCAATCTTCCTCTATAAGTTCCAAGGACTAATCATTAGCGATGGTGATTTTGCAAGATACGTGAAATCTTCTAAGAAAACAATATCGTTTAGGGGCTTAACAGCAGAAACCGCCCGTACTATAATAGCTACTGTTATTAACATAGCTGAGCTGATAGAAGTTAAATTATCAAGACAAAATACGCTAAAATATGGAAAACGCTACTTCACAGTTAAGGTGCTTCTAAAAACAGCCCATTCGAAGAAAATCAGGGACCATATCAATGATCTTATGATAAATGCTAGGCATTTTATAAATTCGCTGTCAATGATGGAGAAAGCAGCTTTACTGGCTGGATTATTAGATGGAGATGGATACATAGGAAAGGAAGGAGGATACGTTTCAATATCATATAGCGAAGATACTATGAAGGGAAAAATCATAAGACAGATTCTTGATTCTCTAGATGAACAAGGATATATCAGGAAAGGGAAGTATAGGGGAAAGCCGCACTACGAACAAGTAATAAGGTTTAATGATCAGAAGTTCATGCACAGTGTTATAAATATGGTTTTCCATGGGAGAAAAAGAAAAAGATTCGCAAAATACTATATGGATTATTTAAGGGTTTATGAGTGCAGATATACCGTTAAGGAGTTGAAGCAACTGTTAGAAAAAGCTTCTTCGGCCTACATAGATTATAGAATCAGTGAAGGACGAAACGCAGCTGTTTTGGTACTATACATATATACTATTAGAGGAGACAGGAGAATAAGGAAACCAATTAAAATACCTTCTAAATGCAAAGAAAACATAGCAAGAATTCTTAAGGCAAGAAATATTGCAGTAAACAATGTTGTTGCAGAAACCGTAAAGCGCTACTTAAACACCCCCTAAAAACTTATAAACACCACTAACCTCTATTTTTACTTGACCGGGCCGCCCGCCTCGGAGATACACCCTCTACAATAGGGGGGTCGTTCCCGAGGTCGGTGGTTCAAATCCACCCCCCGCTACCATTGGGTGCCGCGGGCCCCCGCCGCCATGTTTTATAATTTTTCTACTGTTCTTAGTTTGACTATGATGTATTTTGGTATTCCGTTTTCGTAGTAGACTTCTATTGGTGCGTTTATTATTTTGAGTCTTTCCATAACTTCTCTTATGCGAAGTAGTTTTTCCACGGTTTCTTGAAGTTTGTCCGATATTTCTTCATATACTAGGGAAAGGTCTTGAGGTTTTAAATCTATAATTAATGTAGCTTCCTCTGTTAATTCTAATGTTGGGCTTCTAGGCAATGAAGGTAAGCGTACACCGCGTTTGCTTAGTAAAGATCTTAAAAGCACTTCTCTTTTAGCAGCTCTGCTTACTTCATCCACTTTTTTCAAATATTGTATAACATCTTTCCTTACCTTATCTATTCTGCTTTTTAAATCTTTGATGAAATCCTCAATATTATTGTACTTTTTTGCCTCAAATATGGACAATGGGTAAACACCCGTTGAACACTATGCCTCTTCAGACCACACTACTGCCCTTTTAAAGCTTACATCTTAGAGTCAGAAGCTATATGTGAGAAAAGAATATTTTTAAGTTTTTACTAATCGCTTCTAAGCATGATTGCGATAGTTTTAATACTTATGTTATGCTTTTATCAAGGCTTCTATGTCAACACCTAGAGATTTCAAGTCTTCATATGCCATTTTATAAGTATTGTAGGGATCAAAGCTGTATTTGAATATGTACCTGGCAACCTCCCATACATCCAATACGTTTCTAGCTATTAGCCATCTAAGAAATATAGCTCTCTTCTGAATATCATCTATAACATCATTAACAGTTATTCCTGATTGTTTAGCAACCTCCTTTACTAAAATGGAATTCTTAAAGAACAATTCATGGCTATCTTTAATTGGGTCCCATCTCATAACCATACGGTAATCGTTATAATCAGCAACTTCTTGAGCTACGGTAACTCTTCTTTCAACCTTAAACTTCGTAGGTGTCTTCGGCTTTACAACTCTTTGAATATGCATGAATATGTTCATAAGTCTCATGTAAGCCGGTGGTATATTCATTGGAGGAGACATAAGCCTCTTAATAGCATAGTCTAATGTTTCAGCATGTATTGTACTTAAGCCTCCATGGCCTGTGGCCATGGCTTGGAAAAGTACGAACGCTTCTTCACCTCTAACTTCACCTACAATAATGTAGTCCGGCCTGTATCTTAGACTTACCTTTACAAGGTCGTAGAGAGTTATTTCACTAGTTTTCTGCCCTATAATAGCATAGCTAACTCTAGTTGAAAGTTGAACCCAGTTTTCATGAGGCAGGTTTAGTTCAGGGGTGTCTTCGACAGTAACTATTTTCATACCGGGCCTTATGAATAAGCTAAAGGCATTAAGAAGTGTTGTTTTCCCAGCGCCCGTACCTCCAGCTATCATGAACGTTTTACGTTTTTCAACCATATACCATATATATGCTGCAAAAATTTCGTCTATAACTCCGGATTTTATAAGCTCCGTTGGTGAAAGAGGCTTTTCACGGAACTTCCTAATAGTAAATGTTGGGCCTCTAGGTGAAACCTCAGTACCGAATGTTGCAGCTAACCTATGCTTCTCAGGTAACATAGCGTCTAAGACTGGGAATGCTATGCTAACATGCTTACCAGCCATATGTGCAAGTCTCATAATGAAGTCGTTTAAACGTTCAGCATCATTAAATATTATGTTGGTAGGCAGGCTTTCATATTTTTTATGCCAAACATATATCGGCTTTCCAGCGCCATCACAACTAATATCTTCAATGTTAGGATCCCTCATAAGGGGGTCTATGGGACCGTATCCTAGTAGGTTTCTTTCAACGTAATATAGGATTTTAGCTCTTCTGCTGCCTGTTAGCCTGAAAACTGAACGGTATTTGTTAGCTAATCTTATAACTTCCTTAGTGACATAGGATCTTAAATCTTCGATAGCTTCTGTAGGTTCAAGTTCCTCAGTTAGGATATCTATTAATTTTTCAAGTGTTTCATGTTCTTCAGGTGTAAGTGTAAACTCTTCTACATAATAGCCAAGCATGCCTCCTCTTTCAGGAATAGTTACAATGTTTACTTTAGCGAACGGTTCATACACATAGTATGACTCTATGATTGTATATGTAGGTTTTATAGGAAGAACTGTTATAGGTTCTTTTTTAATTATACTCATAAGTATTTCTTCAACCTTCTTCTTTTTCCTTTTAGCAAAATATTCTGAAATACGTTCAGCTATAGATTTGCGAGCCTTACCTATTCCGGGTTTAGATTTTCTTAGTCTAAATTTTACCATGTTTTACACCTGAGCTACGAATGGGGCTGTTAATATCTCAAATATTGAGGAGAAGAACAGAAGGATAAGTGTTAAACCTGAGAGTATTATTGCATGTTTAAAACCTGAAGAAACTGTTCCGTTAGCTATTTTCCCTGTAACTAATCCCATGATGTAAACGTTAAGTATGGTTGCGGGCATAACAAGCATTAAAGCGTTTCTATAGGTTCCAACACTTAAAGCTAAAGTTTTCATGAAAACCGATAGGAAAACCATGGATACTATAACTGTTATAGCGCCAATATAAGGTATAACCATAAGTGTTCTCATAGATGAAGCCTTCTCCTTCTCTACATGTTCAGACATTTCAGCAAACCAAGCCATGCTTTCCAGAGTTTCAGGGCTTCCACCACCAACTTCTATAGCATCTGTTAATATATAAAGAAAAACTTTTGCTCTCCAAGCTCTAATCTTGGAAACTAGTAAAGCATATATTTTAGATAAAGGAAAGCCTAGGGAAAGCCTCATAGACATATCCTTCAAGTACTTAGTGAATCTTCCATAGTCTCTAGCAGATAAAACTATTATGCATTTTTCAGGTGAGAGACCTGTTTTTCTAACTTCGACGAGATCTCTAAGGAAGGATGTTATGCCTTTAGTTAAGCCTTTAACTTCTCTACTAATTATTATTTCGTAAATTGCTGCAGGTAGTGTAGGTATAACCAATGCTAAGCCTAGTCCAATAGACGATAGGAATGCAGAGTCTATGTTCATTACTTCTCCAAAATGGGAAAGAACTATGACGAATGGTTCAAAGGTCTTATATATTACATGTGTTTTAGGAAGATAAAATGGTAGGAACATTTCTATTGAGAATATGAATATTAGTGGTAATGATATGCCGAGATACACTATGTAAGGTCTAATTTCGGTCCATGGCTCCTTATATTGAAGAACATCCGCAATATACATTATTGCCCCTGAAATGAACGGTAAGAGGATGTATGAGAAGAGGAACAGTGTAACTCCGCTGAAGGCAGAAATGCTCACTGCTGGTATTGAAGTGTTAATTAAATATATTGCATCCATAGCTAACATAACGAAAATTATTATGGCAAGATACGCTTCAAGAATTGTTGCCATTCGATCTCCAGCAATTCTCATTTTTGAGACCAGGTCCATGAAAAGTCCTTGTACCTTTCTTTTAAGGTAGTCGTATAAGTCTCCACCAACTCTTATCGTAGCAGCATAACCTAAGAGAAGATCCCTAAACATGTCGCTAGGGCTTCTACGAGCTAAGTCGTCGAAAGCAGTTATAGGGTCTTTACCTAAAGCTTTAACGACAACAACAAATCTTGAAGCGTAATATGATATTCTTCTGAAAACATGTTTAGCCCCTGAAAGCCTTTCAAACGCTCTATGGGGGCTTAAGCCGCCAGTAGCCATTATAGTTAAGTAAGCTACAGCATAGGGTACTTCTTGATCCATAGATGCTCCTCTACTAGCTGCCATAGCTTTAGGGAACACTTGGCCGAAAAATACAAGCATTATAGCTGGTAGAAGGACGAAAGATACTACGGTGGCTATTATTAGTTCATTTATATATGTTATGAACAGTATAATAGATGTTATTGTGGTAACTGAAACAGCTAAAGACACTAAGAATAGAAAGCCTACAAAACATGCATAAACTTCATAGTAAAGCCTTATATTAGCGCTCTTAATGTTCTGAGGTATGTCAGGAAATATATGGAGTATGAGTTTACCCATAAACTTGAACTTAGAGTATATGAAATTCCAGAAGTTGTCGGCGAATTTTCTCTTTACGGGGACTTCTTCTTTACCCTTTACACCTGCCTTACGTTTTCTTCTTAATACCACGTTTTAAGCACCGACTGTTGTGTTTTACTAATATATACTGTGTTATATTTCTTTCTTCTCTCGGCAAGTAAGTTAAAATGTTCGTTTAAAGAACGTATTACTAAGTAGTTATTCTTAATAGAAGCCATCAAGACAACAATACCAAATGGGTTTAAGAAAATGTTATCTACAGGGAAAAAAACCAGCACTATAGAAGACTATGAAGTAGAAAGAACTGTATTAAGAGAGTTCATAGACCACATGTTTAAACTAGGTCAGGCAATAAAAATAACATATTATATTTCAGAAACTGATGGCATATCTATGTTAAGAGATGTTCTCACATGCTTTTTGCCAAGCCCTAACGCAAAGTTTAACTTAGAGATAGATAGCAATGAAGCCAAAGAAGTACTTAGAATGTTATTTAAAGAAGACCTAGGATGTTTTATAGCTAAATTATCAACGTCTATAGTGGATATAAGCCGTCATGAGATAAGTAGCAAATTAAGGAATTATCGTATTTCAGAAAAAACAAACTCGCTGCTAGCAAAGATTTCAGGTGTAAATTATAATGATATAGTGGACTTGTCAACATCTAGAGGAAAGCTAACTATATTGTCCAGCGTCCTTGTGATGGTGTGTGAGAGAGCATTAGGCGTATATGGAAAATAGAAAATGGGCTTACGTTGTACGTAATAGTAGTTTCATAGGTTTACCATCTTTAAAGACTACCTTTATTGCTGCTGGTAACTCACCTAGCTCCATTAACGGTTCAATAGCCTTTCTTACCTTCTGAAATGTTAAAATACGTTCCTGCATGTCTGAAATAAGATCTTCCATAAGTCTTGCTTCATCTTCTACTGTTGGATTTATAACTAACTTTATATCTTTAAGATCTACTTCCCTACTACCTGTTTTCTCCAAACCTTCAACTATTCTTGCTAAAGTTTCTCTAAGTTTTCTTGCTTTTTCAGCCTTAGCTCTTAATTCTTCTACTTCTTTTAAAACTTCGCTTAGGGCTTTTCTCAGAACATCTACTTCTTTATCTATATAGGATATGAATTCACGTACGTTTGGGAATTCCCTTATTTCTAATACCAATCTTTATCCCTAAGAATATAATTTCAAGTGTTTACTAATAAGTTTACGCATTTAACTTAAATACTCAAGTTAAAAAGAATATAATGTGAGGATAGAGAATGAGTGAGTTAAGAACTCACCCGGATCTTGAAAAACAAAGCAGTATGCTTAAAGATCTTCTATTTAAAGCCAAACTAGCAGCTTTTGGAGAGTATGAAGGTTTTACAAGAGGCAACATCAATGACGCGTTAAGGACTTTAGATAGTAAAGCAATGGAAGAAAATTGTTACCACTTCAAACTATCACTTAAAAAAGGTAATGTTTGGGACGAATATGAAGTCTTAACATGCAAAGGAGAAGTACGCATGGCTTTAGCTAAAATAGATGGTAAAGAAGTGTTAGGGAGAAAAGCGTTTGAAGAATTTGGAAAAATACGTAGTAAACCATATGTTCAAGCAATAATGGAAATAACCAAAATAAGGAAAGACATTTTAGCTAATCTATTTAGACCATTGCCTAAAATCCCTGTTGCTCCTAAACCTGCTCCTAAACCATTGCCTCCTAAACCACCTGAGGCTGTTAAGCCTAAACCTGTTTCAGTTCCTGTTGAAGTTCCTCCACCTTCAGTCTCTAAAGAGATAGCTTCAAAAATATTACCTTCCATCCTAGATAAAGAGTCTGACATTAAAAAGCTAGCCACAGTGTATACTGAAGTTTATGGATATAGATTTAGGGGACTAAGAATAAGGCTTGCTGGAAATTTAATAGAGTTACTGATGGAACTTAGATCCACCTCATCAAGTTGGATTAAACCTGAAGAAATGATAAAGAAACTAATTTACAGACACATAGGACCACGTTTAGACAAATGGACAAAAACAAGAGTACCATTGAAACTAGTACTGGTTGTTAATGGAAAAAGAGTAGAATTAGCAAGATGAAAGAGACCCCCACCCCACTATTTCCACTGGAAACAAAGTTAGGATATAATAACTAAAATAGCTGCGATCATGATTTTTTAAGAATCTAAATATTTAGATTCTTAAAAAATCTATATATGTGATTTAGCCAAAACTTCTAAACTTAAAGGTGTTTTGTTTCCAGTGGAAACGGTGGGGTGGGGGGGTTATGTTGTCATCCTTGCTTTAATTATGTCTATCTTCGTTATTATTCCAATGAGCTTTCCTTTATCAACTATTAGTACCGCAGGGTATTCTGAAAGAAGCCCTGTTATTGTTGATGTTTTTGCTGTCGGTGGTAATGCTGGAAGCGGCGGGTCCATTATTTCAACTACTTTCTTCTTGAAAATGTTTTCTGTTCTTTCTTCAGAAACTTTTCTTAAAAGTGTGGAGTCTATTATTGTTCCTATAATTTTACCATGTTCATCAAGTACAGGTATTTGTGAGATACCATATTTATCCATTAAGTGCACAGCATATTCAACAGCATCTTCATGTCTAACTGTTATCACAGGTGCATGCATTATCTTAGATGCTTCATCGTTTATTCCTAAGGCTTCATTTATAACGTCAAGAATTTTCTTTAACGTCGAAAGTCTAGGATTAATATCTCCTTTCTCAATTCTAGCTATTAAAGACTGACTAACACCTGCTTTTTTAGCAAGCTCTTTTTGTGTTAACCCTGCTTTTAATCTTAGTTTTCTAATTTCTTTAGGAGATGGTAATCTAAAGCTCATAGAACAATACCCTCATATTTTTCAAGATATTGTTTCCCTGAAACATACTTATAAATTAGTACTATAACTAGGCATAATTAGGCAGCAGAGATGTGAATTTATGTCAAAGTATATTAATGTTTTTGAGAGATATACTACAACCTGCCCATTATGTGGCGAAGAAACATTTCACGTGGTTGAATTTACCTATAAAACACCTTTCTTTGACGAAATACTTGTTATCTCAGGTAAATGCACTAAATGCGGTTATAGATTCTTCGATATATACAATATTAAAAGTCATGAACCTGTACGCTTCATTTTAAAAGTTAAAGAAATAACTGATTTAAATTCCCTTGTAATAAAATCACAGACAGCTGTAATAACAATACCTGAACTTGGCGTAGTCATTGAACCAGGTATGGCATCTTCACCGTATATAACAACCATTGAAGGTATTCTCTATAGAGTTTTAGAAACCTTAGAGGTCCATAAAGAGGAAAATAGAGAAACTTATGAAAAAATAAAGGAAACAATAGAAAATGCAATAGGGGGTAA
Organism: Thermoproteota archaeon; assembly: GCA_029258915.1. Taxonomy (GTDB): domain Archaea; phylum Thermoproteota; class Thermoprotei_A; order EX4484-217-1; family EX4484-217-1; genus EX4484-217-1. Next base: position 82,783 of record JAPDJU010000004.1, on the reverse strand, counting down.
AATAGTGTTTACATTTATTTTAGAAGATGAATTCGGTAATAGCCTCATTATACCCAGGAGGAAAGAGAACCTAGAAATAATAAGGTTAGAGAGGAATCAGAAATCTAAGAAGAATAACAACTACCGTAAATATGGCGGCTAAAGCTATTATAACATGAGGCCTAACTTTTATTTTGCCCTCAAATTCTTCATAGAAACTTATAAGACCTGCGGAACTAAGCGGCCTTACTTCTCTTTCTCTCTTCCTTCTAGCTTTAGATCTCGATCTAGGCATTAGGATATCCTCAGTTTTATTGAGAAAAACTGTTTAATATAAATCTTTGGGAGCTACATATCAAGGTGGTTTAGGTTGAAAATTTCTGAGTTTCAAAAAATAATCAAAGACTTATATTATGAAAAAGACTGCAGGAGAGGCCTAGAAAGAACATTTATGTGGTTTGTTGAGGAGGTAGGGGAGCTTGCTGAAGCCCTAAGAAAGGGAAGTAAAGAATCTTTAGGTGAAGAAATGGCCGATGTACTTGCTTGGTTAACTTCATTGGCTAACCTTGTTAACGTTGACCTGGAATTTGAAGCTAAAAAGAAATACGGTAGAGGATTTTGCCCTAGGTGCGGTATGAGAAAGTGTATATGTAAAGAGTAAGCTATTTTTGTTTAAGACCATAACGTTTAATTGCTTTAATTATTCGAGAAGCTTTTTCAGGGTCTTCTTCAACGATAGTTCCGGTAACTATGGCATCAGCTCCGGCAGAAGCTAATTTGGCTGCTTTGTACTCGGATCTTATACCACCACCAACTATTAAGAATATGTTGTCTACAAGTTTTTTCGTTAAACTTACTGTTTCGGGCTTAACTATATCCGGTACCCCTGATCCTCTCTCAAAATACACGAATCTCATACCAAGCATTGAGGCTGTTAAAGCATAAGCAGCAGCTATTTCGGGTTTTTCTGGAGGAACACCATAAGCTCTTCCAATATGTCCTGCAGCTCCCCCTTCACCTATAATAATATATGCTGTAGGTATTGCTTCAAGACCAAACTTCTTAACTATAACTGAACCTAAAAGTTGTGCTCCAACTATGTAATAAGGGTCTAAAGAGTTAAGTAAAGACATAAATAAAATAGCATCAGCATATCTAGATATGCCACTCACATTGCCTGGGAAAATTATGATAGGTAATTTAACATGTTCTTTAATACTTCTAACAATATCGTCTACATCTGTTTGTGAAACACCAATACTGCCTCCTACAAGAATAGCATCTGTGCCATATTCTCCCATTTGCCTGGCCAGCTCTGCTGCTTCACGGGGCCTAGTCTTATCTGGGTCTATTAATGTAAAATGTAATGTTGCCTGCTCTGCTTTCTTCCTTAAATAGGATTCCGTAGGGCCTATCTTAACGTACTGTGTCAAGCTAATTCCTCTGTCTTCTCTTCTTTGACAGGTGTTATGAAATCATACTCCAAAGTTCCACTGTAAAAACCGTCAAGGAATCTGCCATAAACATCAACGTTTTGAAATATTTCTGGAACATCCATTTCAGCGTAAAGTCCGCAATTTCCACATCTCACTATAGCATGCTTCACTCCATTAGTTGGTTTATTTAGCTCAACAGTAATAGCTATTTTACCGCAATTAGGACATTGAAATACACTAGGTATGGTTTTCCTAGGTCTTCTTGCAACAAGTTTCCTCTTTTTTCTGCGTCTTCCCATGCTATTTACACCTTAAGATGCCGTTTTTCTCTCTTTTTCACTATATGAGTAGTATGTATCTAAAATTATCGCTAACAATACTAGAAAAGCAATCGCAATGGTTATAGGGACAAACACCGGTCTCGCACCTATGAAGTCTTCATAAGCTACGCTATTATATATTTTTTATTTGCTCTTTCTTTACAAGCAACCTTACAAGCGTAGGGCTATATTTATACTTTTCAACTTCTTCAAGTATTGCTTCTTCTTCATCTACTGTAATATTACTTAACCTCCTATATTTTCCATAATTTTCGGCTAATATCTGAGAAGCTAGGTGATAGCATGCGGGCACAATTTTTCTCTCAACAACGTTTATTAGAAAATCCATGCATGAGCAAAACATCATGGGTATTACTAGGTATACTTCTTTTTTACCTAAATAAAACCATAATGTTCTGCCATTTAATGTAGTACATTTAACTACTCTATTTTCATAAACACCTTCAGTTACTCTTGAAGTCCTATGAGCCCCAAGGGTGTTTTTAATATAAGATAAAGTTTCTTCAAAAATATGCTCCTTAGCGTATTTTTTAAGGTCTTTGAGATAAGATGCTGTCTTCTCGCTCATCTTTTAAGCACTTCCACTTTACTAGGATAACCTACAATGACTATGTCGGCTAATTTTACAAATAGCCCTGTTTCCACTATTCCAGGTATTTTCTTTAAATTCAATTCAAGTTTTGAGGGATCTTTAACTTTCACATGCAGGTCTATTATTATATTACCTAAGTCTGTAATTACAGGACCATCTTTACCATCTTTTACATACCTTATTTTAGGATTTAGTCCCATATTCCTAAGTTCTTCAAAAACATAGGATGCAGCATAGGGTACCACTTCTACAGGTATAGGTTTCTTATATCCAAGAGTATCAACAAGTTTACTATAATCGATAACAAAGACTCTTCTTTTGGAGAAGTATGCTAAAATTTTCTCGGTAAATAGAGCAGCCCCTCTCCCTTTAACCATGTTTAAGTTTTTATCTACTTCGTCAGCTCCATCAACATAGGTTTCTGGCTTAACATTTGCGAAATAACTTGGTATGATCTTGAACCCTAAGCTTGAAAGTTTAATCATAGTATCATGAGATGATGGTATGTATGATTTATTTGAGAAAATATCTTTCCTCTCATGCATTTTTTCCAGGACTTTAAAAACAGTAGACCCTGTTCCTACACCAATAATTTTTGCGTCAAATAGGAATTCTATTGCTTTTTCAGCAGCTCTCTCCTTAGCCCTTTCAATACTTTCATTCATCACTTCTCAATCCCAAAATAGAATCTGTTTTTGAGAAATAAATTAGTGATGGTATTTTAGCAAAGAATTTACCTTTGGTGGGCCCGCGGGGATTTGAACCCCGGACCACGGGGACTCACGCCTTACGTGGAAGGTCCCGAGTCGGGTAGCCTCCTCGGCTATACCCCGCATCCTAGCCAGGCTAGACTACGGGCCCTTACTTCTGCCAAATCTGGTTTATTATGCTCTGGAGTTATAAGGTTTTATTTGTGAGTATACTATAGTAAGTATTTAGAACATATTTTGGTGATGTTTTTGGTTACAAAGTTCATTATAGACTCTGTTGCTAGGAGAATAGCTGGAGACATTGTTTGGAGTAGAAACCCTGGAAACGTTATGAGAAAATGGAGAGAAATGTTTAAAGTTTCACAGGTTGAAGTTAGCCGCAATATGAGTGTTTCACCTAGTGTTATTAGCGATTATGAGAAAGGCAGAAGAACTCCTGGATCATTTTTCATTAAGAGGTTCGTTGAAAGCCTACTTTCTATTGATGAAAATAGAGGATGGACTATTGTTAAGAAATTAGCTAAATCAATGCATATTCACTTAGATAGCATTGAAGACATGTGTGAGTTTGAAGAACCAATAAGCGTTAGTGAACTCATAGAACTTGTTAAAGGTAAACTACTAACAACATCTGATTTTGGAAAAATAATTTACGGATACACTGTACTTGACAGTATTAAAACAATACTGTCACTTACAGGTAATGAATTCTACCAAATAATGGGTATGACAAGTGAAAGAGCACTAATTTTTACCAGAGTTTCAGCAGGCCGCTCACCCATGGTCGCTGTTAGAACATCTCCTTTAAAACCAGCAGCAGTCGTGCTTCATGGACCTAGGAAGGTAGATGAATTAGCTATAAAGCTTGCGGAACTTGAGAAAATACCTCTTATACTATCTATGCATAGAACAGTAAAAGACGTAATAAGATCCTTAAGAATAATTTGTGAAAGAACCTAAAGAAACTATTTTATGCTCCCTTTCTAGCTTCTAGGAGGAGTATTGCTGCTGCAATATCTCCCTCAGCTTCCACAAGAGCTTTTTTAGCTTCCTCTTTTGAAACACCAGCCTGCGAAGCAACAAGCTCTACATCTTCTTCGGATATTTCCAGAGCCTCCTTAGCCTCTTTCTTTTCTTCTTTTAACTTACCAAAGATTTGTACAACGGTTTCACCTTTACGCATAGACATAACTAGCACTTGCGGCTGTTCGACAATGTAATTTCTGTCTTCAGCTTCAATAATAACTCTTTGAACATTTTCTATAGGTTTCATTTCCATGCCTAGTCTCCGCATAAGCCTCCTTAATTCTCTAGGCGAGAAACCTCTCATAGTTATCTCACCGTTACATACTTGATGTTCTTTCCTTATATTTTTCCCGAATATAGGAGGATAAAGCTTATAACTGCTTAGCCTTTACGTATCTAGAGAAACAATTAAGCGAATGTGGAAAAAGTATGAAAAAGATCTTACTAGAAATACTTGGCGGAGGCAGGGAGGTAGGAAGGCTTTCAGTATTTGCTAAGCTAGATGATCAAAGCAAAGGTATTCTTCTTGACTGTGGAATAAACTTTGATGAGAAAGGAGACCCTCAATTACCTCTTTATGTATCACCTAAAAATGTAGAAGCTGCCGTTTTAACCCATGCGCACCTAGACCATACAGGTGCCTTACCATTATACTTTGTAACTTTAAGTTTTCCCGTTTTAACAACTAGAATGACTAAAGCCATTCTTAGACCTCTTATGGACGATTTCCTACATATTTCAGGGTACTATCTTCCTTTCGAATATGAAGAAGTAATTAAAATGCTAAGAAACATAAAAACAATCAATTATGGTGAATCTATTGAAATTAGTAAGTTCACCTTAGAGTTCACTGATGCAGGACATATACCTGGAAGCATGTCAATAATACTGCATGCTGGTTCTAAATCCATACTATTTACAGGGGATATAAACCTCATCGAAACGGAGTTAACAACACCTGCTAAATATCTTAACAGTAATAAGGTAGATTACCTAGTCATAGAAACAACCTATGCAGCAACAGAACATCCACTAAGAGAACTTGAAGAAAAAAGGTTTGTAGAGGCTGTTAAAGAAGTTATTGAAAATAACGGTATAGTTCTTGTTCCAGCATTTTCTGTAAGTAGATCTCAAGAAATATTATTAGTGTTAACGAAGCATAATGTAGATGCGCCAATATACTATGATGGCATGGTTAGAGAAATAAATAGGATATTTTTAGCACATAAGAAGTTTATTAAAAACCCATCAATGCTTAAAAGAGCTTTAAGAAACTCTTATGAAATCCGAGGCTGGCAGGATAGAAGAGCAGTTCTAAGAGAGAGACCAGCCATAATAGTGGCTTCATCAGGTATGTTAAGAGGAGGGCCTTCAACCTACTATCTGAAGAGAATATATGATGACCCTAGAAACGCTATATTTCTCGTAAGCTTCCAAGCACCAAACACCCCTGGTAGAATGATTCTTGAACAAGGAATATTTAAACAAGGAGGAGCTAAAGTTAAAGCTAGAGTTGAATGGTTTGACTTTTCATCGCATGCAGGAAAATCTCAACTAATTAGGGTAATTGATAATTTAAAGTCTTCATTAGAAAAAATAGTTCTTGTACACGGGGAACCCGAAGTACAGAAATTATTCGCTAAAGAAATTTATGAGAGATTTAGTATTGAAACTGTAATTGCAGATAATGGTATGAAAGTAGAGCTCTGACTATATTTCTGTGCATTTTACCTTTAACCTGCTTATGAGGTCATCAGCTTCACCAGCTTTAACCTTCATTGTATATAACTTCCTTTTTGTTCGTAACTTTACTTTGACATATTCACGTAGCCTCTTAACTTTACATTCTATTGCTTTCTCAGAAATTCTAACAAATTCTTCCTTATCATATACTTCTATAGGCATTGATCAAGCACCTGCTAGTTAAGGGTTTGCTGTTATGTAGTAAGCTTTTCTATTAATACTCTATTAAACCTCCTCTTAAAACGTAAGTTAAAATAGCTACTGTTACAAGATGCAGAGTAATGACATATAGTATGGCAGCATAATACCCGTATACCTCATATAGAAACCCTACTATTAAGCTTCCAGCAAGTATTGAAAAACCAAAAACCATGTGATAAAGACCATAAGCTAAGCTCCTCAATTCTGAGCTCACAATTTTCCCTATGAGCGCTCTCCATGAAACTTCATGAATTCCCTCCTGTAATCCATGAAACATAAACGAGAAAAATATTAACACAGGAAATAATGTGTAAAGAGACGTTATCGAGGATAGAGCTAGAAAGATTATTGAGAAATACATGACTAACAATCCTAACCTATCAAATAATCTGCCAAAATATAAGCCAGCAAAAGCATGAAATAGTTGAGCTACCATGTAAAGTAGTACGACAACATAGTCTGCAAATAGAAATCCCACCCTCGCTCTATCTATGAGAAAATTGATATGTAAATAACCTAAGCCGTAAACAGACACCAATAATAATACTGGTAGTAACATTTTAGCAACAATTTTAACCCCATGAAAACTCGTAGCTTTAGGCTCAAGTTCTATACGGCCCTTAAACTTTCTATATGCTAAGTAGAGAAACATTAACGATAAAATGCCGGGTATAATTGTTAAATATAAAATAAACCTATAATTAAGTGCTAAATACCATAGTAGAGAAGCTGCTATTAATGGTCCTATAACAGCACCCATCTGATCTAAAAACCTATGAATACCAAAAATTTTGCCAAGGATTTCTTTGCGTGCAGAGGCTGAAAGCAACGTGTCTCTAGCAGGTGTTCTTATAGCTTTACCAACTCTGTCTGTTGAAACAGTTAATGCTACCCAATGCCATGTAGGTGCAGCTCCTGTTACTGGTTTACTAAAGGTTGATAAAGAGTAGCCCAAAGCTGTTAATGCCCAGTATTTCCTGGTAACTCCCGCCAAAACACCTGCTACAAGTCTTAAAGCATAGCTTGTAGCTTCAGCTAAACCGGAGATAAGGCCTAAAATTAAACGTGATCCTTTAAGAACTTCTACTATGAACGGGGGAATTATTGGCCTCATCATCTCGGTAGAGACGTCGGTAAAGAAGCTTACCATACCTAGGTATGTTGCTAAAGAAGACCCTTTACGATTTTTCATAAAAACTCTGCCTCATAGGGTTGAGCTAGAATGGTATACTCCATCCTTTCCCATAAATGTATAAGCTAAGTATTATTAGCATAGATGCTATGAATAACACTGACCCTATGATAAATATTATATTGGCAAGCCTATTGTCTTTAATTCTCTTAGGGGTTTCAACCATAAGTAGTCCGCTAACCCCGCAGAGAAATAGTAGGAAAGCAACGCCTACTGTTTCAATACCTGTTTGTCTGAAATAAGTATAAATAATGTCACGTGAAGAAACAACTATGATCATGCCTTCTCTGAGGAAAAGTGCTGGAGGCACTCTATTTATAACAGCATATATTATCCCTGCTAAAATTGCAGATGTAAAAACTAAAATACTAAATAATGCTAAGTATTTACCGTATGCTAACAATAAGTTAATGATTTTTACAAGCAGTGTTTCCTTTTTTACCAATAATAAACACCTGTTTAAACTCCTAACTTAAACTTTAAAAACTGCTATATAATTTTAACACGTCTTAAGCTCAGATAAAAATATTAACTAGGTATATCTACTGAAAATACCTTGATAGTTTGTTGAGGCTATGTCCATTGGTAGAACATGCTAGGAAGAAGCTTAGCAGATTTCTAAACGTAAAAACAGTAGCATACATGTTAATTTTAACATCAATGATTATTTTAGCTGCAACAATTAGGCTACAACCAATAAAATATGGTATTTACCTCTATGAATATGATCCATATTTCATGTATTGGTTTACTAAACAACTAGTAGAATATGGACCTGGAAGATGGCTTGAACTGACAGCTGACAATGTTAAAAACTTTTGGTATCCCTGGGGAAGAAATGTTGTAACCACTGAGTATCCCGGTGTACCATATTTGGGCTATATAGCCTATCAGATAGTTTCTCCATTCATATGGTGGTTAAGTAAGGAAGAAAAACTCATGCTCATTTGTACAGTTTTACCAGTAGTTGCAGGTGTTTTAGAAGTTCTTGCTGCATATCTTATAGGCGAAGAAATTAAAGATACTAAAACAGGGCTTTTTGCTGCTTTTCTTACAGCTGTTTTACCATCAGCCATCGATAGAACTATTGCAGGTTTCTATACGAAATTGGGTTTTGGAGTTATGTTCTTCTTATATTCAATATATTTCTACATTAAAATGGTGAAAACAGTAGAATACAAGAGGAGGAAACTAGTATACAGCATTTTAGCTGGACTATTTTTAGGCTTAGTAGGCTTCACATGGGGAGGATACACATATGCTGTACTAGCCTTTTCAGCCTATGGGCTCCTTATTTTATTTATGGGAATGAATGATGAGAAGTTTACACTAAATCACACGGTAACTATGGTCTTAGCATTAATTATCCTGTTATTAACTCCTAAAATCGGGATAAAAGGTTTAACAACACTTTCTGGAATAGCAATATTAGTATCATTAGCCGCATTATTTTTAGACATGCTATTAATAAGGGCAAAAATGGATAGAGTAAAAAGAATTTTAATACTGTCATGTCTGGCTTTGATCTTTGGTTCTACCTATTTATTATTGGTATTTCAAGGTGTTGTAAAAACACTGCCTGGCAGGATGATTTCAATAATGTTCCCATGGCTTAGAAGGCAATATGTTCTTTTCGCGTCAGTTGCAGAGCATGCTGCTTTATCATGGGATTTTATATTTTACCATCTTTCACCTGTATTTTTCCTTATTCCTTTAGGTTTAGTATATCTTGTACTTGATAGGTCTAAAGCTAGGTACTTAGTATTTATAGTAGCTATAACATCAATATATGGATTTGCTTCAGCAGCATATTTAGCTCATCTAACAGGTGCTCTGGCCGCTCTTGTTGGAGCCTATGGGTTAACTAAGCTATTAGATACTTTCTTAACGGAGCTTACGAAGAAACCTCCTAGGAAGAAAAAGGTAAGGGTTTTTGTTAAAATAGACCCTGTACCTATAATAGCGGTAACTGTTCTTCTCATGCTAATTATAGCGATAACCGTTCCTGTAGGGATAAGAGCAGGGAATGTAGCTCCAACAATTGTTAGCCCGCAAATGGTTTCAAGAGGAAAGAATATGGCATGGATACAAGCACTAGAATACATTAAAGAACATACACCAGAAAACGCTGTAATAGCCTCCTGGTGGGATTATGGGTATTACACAGCAATTGTCGGTAAAAGAACTAGTATTTGTGATAATGCTACTTTGAATTCTACCCAAATCAGGTTAATGGCTTGGGCTTTAATGGGTAATGAAACTTATGCGGCAGATATATTTCTTAAGAAGTTTAAGATGCCTCCTAATGCCTCTTATGTGCTTGTTTTTGAGGTTTTCACCAGATCCTGGGCTAGAGAAATCGGCCAATACGTTTTAAGCCCTGGCAGGGGCGGCGACATCTCTAAAGCTGTTGCTATAATCAACGTTGGAAGGTTAAATACTACAGAATACTATGATCCACGAACTGGAGCGTTAAACTGGTTCAGTAATAAGACGAGAAGCGCATTACTGTTTAAACTTTTGGCTTGGGGAGCTTACAATGTTAGTTTAGAGCTAGGTGTACCACTGTTCTTAGGCGGGTATCCTTTCGAAGCTATACCTATGGAGCCTCTTAAAATATTTAAAATAGAAAAAGTGTTCTATGATGTAACGAGCTATGCTGGAATAGACTTAGTGGTTATTGTTGTTCTTGCTAAACTAGATTATCAAAAGTACCTTGAACTAAAAGAAACCATAGCAGGCTAATGGCATCTGATCAGTAATTACTTACTATTCAGGGATGAGACCTGCTATTTTCTTAGCTAAGTAACGATATTTTCTGTATTTGTCTTCAGGTGAGAACTTAGGTGGGTGGGGGGTAACAACTTTTCCCCCGCAGTACGGGCATTTACCTTGTTTTAACGTGTATTGGCCGCAATTAATACACTTTCTAAGTATTCCTTTCATTTTCTATCACGTACAAACCTTGTTCTAAGATTTAGTTGCTTAGTCTTTTCTTTAACTAGTCTAAGAATTTGTGATAGCATTTTTTCTAAGTCTTTATAATTTAGTCCTATAAGTTCTATTTTATATCTTGGAGCACCTATAGTGTATACTCTTATTGTTACTTCTTCAGGTTTCTTTATGTTTCTTATAGCTAGTAACGTGTCCTTTACCACCTTAACTCCATCGCCTTTTATTGAAAGTAAATATAATGTGCCAGAAATCTTAACCTTCTTTATTTCTATATGCCTTTTAGCTTCTTCTTCTAAAACAGCTTCTTCTTCCTCTGATAGGTCAAGGCCTTCAACAGCGTCTTTTCCTTTTCTAGCTACCTCTTCTAGTGCAACATACAGGTTCCCATATTTATTTACCAATTTCCTACCTATAGTCGCAAGTGCTTCATGAGGGCTTCTGCCAAGTCTAGAAGCTATAATTTCCATTATTTTCAAAGATTTCTGAAGTTTTTTCCATTCTAAAAGCTTTCTTCTCCGTTCACTTTCCGATACTCTTTTGAGAGAAATGTCTACATGTTTTTTAAACCTATTAACTCTTATTACCTTAAATACCGCTTTCTGTCCTTCCTTAAGCACTTCTCTTATACTTCTAACCCATTTTGTTGAAGCTTCTGTTCTTGGAAGATATGCTATAAGGTCGCCGTATTCGTCGAGCGTAATGTAAGCTCCATGTTCAAAAATTTCCCTAACAGTGCCTATGACTAATTCTCCTCTTTCAGGCAGTTCTTTTTCTTCTAAACTCAAAACACGAAATCCTCCTTATTAACCATAGACTTTAACTATTTTACCATAAATGATTGCTTTTCCACCCGTGGGTTTTGCTAAAAGTCTACCACATAGACATCTTACAGGAAAAGAGGCGTGATCAAAAATTACTTGTTCATTTCCGCAATCTGGGCATTTAACCTTCACAAATCTACTCTTAGGTTCTGGTATTAGGATTTTACGCTTTTTAACCATAGCTATCTACCTCTTAGTACTTCAGTTAATTCTGCTTTCTTTAGCCTGATTCCTTCTCTATGGCTTATATATCCGCATTTTTTACACTTTAGTCTTAACACTATTTTCTTAGTTATCTTAGCAAATCTTTTTTGTTCAGGTTTTCTTTTACTACCGTAGCCTTCCTGTTTTCTACGATACCTTCTCTCCCCTTCTGCTAAAGCTCTCCTTCTTCCATGCTTATATATTGTTACAGCATGAAGCGTATGAGTGTTGCATCGTGGACAGTACGTTCTTATCTCCTTAGGAACTTTCAACTTTAATTCTCCTCGCCTATGGTGTTCTAGGCTATACTTTAAGAGTTTTAGTCTAGTAAATATATTTTATTGTAGACTAGAACTTTACTTCTACGATGTTTAGTACGATTAATGGTATAGCTATTCTTAAAGGCATAATTAAGATTTCTTCCTTTTTTAGCTTTTGAGGTATTTTAAACTCCCTAGCAAGAGCTAAATCTAAATTATAGTCTCTTAACACTTTAACAGAAACTCTACTTTTACTATCTAGGACTATTTTACCGCAGAGTATATCCTCATATATTTTAATAATTTTATCTATAAGCTCAAGTATTTCAAAGTCTAAGGTGTTTTTAGGTATTTTTTCATTCTTTAAGATCTTAAATATTCTTAAAGTTATAATCTCTCTAACATATTTTTCAATTTTATCTTCAAACACTTTCTTAGATTCTTCATCTATGGGCAATGTCTTGGCTATATTAGATAATATGTTCACATAGTCTTTATATGCTATCTTAACTATTTCCTGGCCCCCCTGCTCTCTCGCGAGAAGCAATATTATTTCATTCATATTATCTCCTCTATCTCAGCTAATCCTTTGCATGAAAGATAAATTGCTGTTGGTAAACGAACTTCTTTTTTATCCTTCATTTTTCCTCCAACATTTTCGCCGAATATTGTTAAGTTTTGAGGTATCTCCTCTAGTAATATTATTTTGGCTTTGCCTTTAAATGGTGATAGGCTAATGTTTAGCGTGAAATCTTCAAGGTCTTCTAAACCTAATATTATCACTGGTAGCCCTGTTTTTCCATGTAATGTTCCAGGTAGTCTTATAAGCCTCTTAGTATCTATAGTAACTTTCTCATCAACTTCACATTTTTCATCCTTAACCAAGATTTTAAGCAATTCTATAAGGTTCTTCCTACCTATAACTCTGTACAATGTTGTCCATTTTGGCGGCTTATCCATTATTTCAACTATTATTCGATCTAAGTTTTCTAAAAGTTTCTCTGCATTTTTCTTACCTACGACTCCTTCCACTTCACTCTTTCTCTCTTCGAATTCTATAAGGAGATCGTAAAGTTTCCTAGCTATTTTCCCTCTCCATCCTGGATCGTTTACGTCGAAGCCGGGGAATTCTTTGCCTTTCCTACGCTTAGGCACAAGTATTTCTAGTTTTAGTCCTAATGCTTTAATGTAGTCTACGAGTTCTCTCCTTTCCTCCGATGACAGCTTCATGTATTCTTCGTCCATGACATGAATGTGGAATCCTCTATGTCCGGAAAAAGCTACCATGATGTTATTAGGATTTATTCCGAAATCCGGTACTAAGAAGTCTTCTATTAATTTTAGAGTTTCATTTTTAGCTCTATCGAGGCATTTAGCACATACCCATGTGAAAATCTTTATGTTTTTAGAACCGCATTTAGGACATACTTCCGGTGCTTTACCCTTGTCTTTATGTCCACAGTTTAAACATTGCCAGAAATCATGTTCATTGCGACATTCCGTGTCTAAGTGGTCTGCGTCGATGTCGAAAACTATTTCAGCATTAATCCACCCTTTTTCATCCATATCATGTGCTGAAGGTAGAATATATATTGCTGTTGAGTAAAAAGAATGCCTGGGTATATTGTTCACAATATATTTTCTTAGTTCGTCAGGTGTTTCAAAAGCTAAATGCCTGATCATACCTTGACTTTTAAACATTTGGAAGGCAAATTCCCTGTTCTTTAGCTGTGGGGGTTCATATATTTTATGCTTATGCTTAACATAGTATGTTTTGAAGAGGGACTCAATAATCTTTACTGTCCGATCATCCATTATTTTAGTCAACTCTTGGAGCAATATAGAATGTTAACCTTCCTTCACCTGCTAGTTCAAAGTCCAGCCTACATGGCATATTTGTTGCGAACTTTATAGTTGTTGTATCTGAGGCTTGAGATGCTGGCACTATATTTTTAAAGTACTCTATACTGTATGATGCTTCAGCTTTTTCTTCAACACTTAAGTCTATTAGTGCACCACTTTCTTCAGTTAAGACTACTTCTGCTTCACCTCGGCTTCCTTTACCTATAACTTTGAACACTTCCTTCTCACACACGAATCTTAAAGTCTCTGCAACAGGGTCTACGTCTTTCAAAACATCTCTAAATGTGGAACTTGTTATTCTAGCTGAAACTTTAAATGGGATTCGGGGTTCTGGGAGTTTTTCTTCGCTTATGCTAAGTGTTGGCAGTACAAACATTCTTTCCGATGAACCTAAAAACATTACAGCTATCTTTTCTTCTCTTAGCTCTAAACCCAGTCTGTCGTTCTTAGTTGTTCTTCTCAGTATTTTCACTAAGTCATTAAAGTTTATTCCCACATTCTTTACGCCCGATATTTCGTATTCCTCAAACACTGCTCTCGGCATACTTAAATCAACCATAACTATGTGTGATGGGTCCATAGCTCTTAAGGTGACCCCTTCCTCTGTAAATCTTAATACCCCTTCTTCTATGATTTTCCCTATAGCAGTCATTAAGTATCTCCATGCTCTAGCATCTGAAAACACTATTCTACTCACAGAATTAACCCTCCATTATTAATCTTAAAACTCATGTGAACTAATAAAGCTATCGAGTTCTTCAACTATTTTCTTCAAATTTTTTAAGTTCCGTAATGCTCTCTGAACATACGGTTTTACTGTAAAATACGCTGGTGTTCTTTCATAAGCTTCTACGAGGTCTTTTTCTATTTTCTCTAAAAGCTTCAATGAAGCTTCTATACGAAGCTTTATTTCCTCTTGAGACATTATTTAACACCAGAAGTCTTTAGTAAGGTAACTATTTGGTTAATTAGTTTAAGGGAAAAGTCTAATATGTCATGGTTTAAATTTTTTATAAAGTAATTTAGTAAGCTTTGACATTCATCAGGGTTTAGACCAAGATAGTTCTCCAAGCTAAAACCCTTATTAATTACTATTATTGGTTTTAGAATTCTTAAAAATAAACTATCTACTTCGCTAATATGGATATTTAATAACATCATTATTATGTATCTTAATTCCCCATAGTATTTAGACGATATTATCGAGGAAGCCAGCTCAAAGATGTTTTTGAACTTTGTTACTATTACTCCTTCAATGATTTTACCTCTAAGAATAAGCGTTAGTGCTACATTTTTTTCATCTAATGCTTGAACTATTACGAGTCCTATTCTAGTTTCTTTTTTTAAAACCATTGTAAACCTATCCGCTAGTCGATCCTAAAACACTTTCGAATTTCTCCATAAATTCTTTACTTAACTCTTTTATTTCTCTTAAAGCGTCTTTAAGTGCCTCTATAGGTTTAGTTTTCCCATCTGTTTCAATAATAACTACCGGTTTACCCGTTAATGGATGGTCTATTCTATACGCTGCATATTTTACATGCTCCATTTTTAGCATTGTTTTCGTAAGTAAATTTAACAAGGAATGATCCTCGCCTTCAACCTCCAATTCTAAGCGTTTATTTGTTAATTTTAGTATTTTCAGCTTCAACAATTACACCCGTATTACGTACTTAGAGATTAACTATTACCTTTTTATTTCTTTTTCTTTGCTAATACCTTGTAGCTCCTGTAATGCTTCTCTCCATTCCCTAGTTAATTTTACAAAACCTAACTCGTCTTCTTCAAATATATTAAGCCTCAGACCCAGATCTCTTACTTCATTTATACTAACTTGGAGAATTATTGAGGTCACTATTAAGAACTTCTTAGCTGAGGAACTTTTAGTTACTGTTTTTGATTCTCGTATTTTCTCCCCAATTTCCTTAATTAGTTCGGTTATTTCATCTATTGTAGCGTTCGTTTCTAAAAACTCTTTGTTCACTATTCTGGCATGGTAGCCTTTGGCCTTTAATATTATTTCTAATACATCCAATGGAAACGTTATTTTGGCTATTTTTTGTAAAAGCCTGTGAGGATATTTTTTAGTTGTTGATGGGGTTTTTAACGCATGTATGTATTTTATTTCCTTTCTCAGCCTCTTAATTATATTCCAATTGTAGTTAACTATATCCTTTGTACCATAAAGTGTTATGGTTATAGACTTTCCTTTAATATCTATCTTAGCATGATCTATTTTTAGTTCTTCAAGTAATTTGTTAATGAATTCTTCTCTTATTTCGTCGTTCTCTATTGTTATTCTTAATTCTCTCTTCTTCAAGATCTTTTCCCACCGCTAAGCATGTAGTCGCTTGAAATTTTTCTTGACTCTACATTTCCACACTTAGGACACTGTAGCTTTGTTCTTTTCTTTATTAAAGGTGTTCCACACTTTGAGCATAAAGCATATATTACACCTAATTTTGTACCTTTAGTTGTTAGCTGAAAAGGATTCCATGATGTTAGAACTTTTGCCTTGACAATGTCCCCTACCTTTACGGCATCCGTTACTACTTTAATGTAGTTACTGCTTATTTGTGAAACATGAAGTATTCCGGTAAAGGTTCCTGAAAATGAAACTCCTTTTTCTGCCCCAAAAATCTTGGTAAAGGCTACATCATCTTTTGTTGTAGAAATAACAGCATAAATAACCATACCCTGCTTAGGTATATTAGCTACTTTTTTTAATGGAACAACAGTTACTTTTCTGGAAACAAAATCATAAAGAACTCTTCCCACAAATTTAGAATATACATTACCGTTTATTTCAAATGTTCCATCTCCAGGCATAAACTCTTCGAGAACACATAACTTCTCTCCGGGGAACACTATTTTACCTGAATAAAACTTTGCCTGAAGGACCATTATTATTCACCCTGGTTTCACTAGGTCTCTCAGTATCTGCTCCTTAGTTTCACATGATGCTTGTTTCCACTATATTTCTGTTTCTCGCTCAAACTTAAAAATTTCAATAAGTACATAGTGTTTTTTCTTATAATGATGCTTCATGAAAGGAGGTATTATAAAACGTTTCCTTGACAGTGTTTTTACGGTGTAGCCGTTTTTCCGGGCTTCATTAAATATTATTTTTCTACTTTCAGGATTAGCCTTATGTATTGAATATATGGTTTTGGGTTTTAAGTTAAAAGCCTTGCTTAAAAATATTAGGTCCGCGTGTCTTCTCCAAACACCGAAGGGGGGATTCTGGATAATAGTATCTACTTTCATAACATGTACTTGAGGAATCCATACTTGAACAAAATCTACCCTATTATCAACCCTTAGCCTTCTAGCGTATGTTTTTGCTATATTTAAAGATAAAACGTCTACATCTAAGCATGTAACGTGTTTTGCTCCTAAAAAAGCTGCAATTAAAGCAAATCTACCTGTTCCGCAACCTAGGTCAAGTATTTTTCTTCCTACAATGTTTCCTGTGAGCAGAGCTTCCCATAGTATTTCAGCTACTATACTGCTTGGGGTTACATATTGTTCTAATTTTATGTTGGGTTTTGGGTGCCTAGGTATTTTTTCAACTATTTTTTCAATATCAATCTTTCTTATTCTAATTGCTTTCACCATGGAAACCTATATTTCTCTAGTTTTCCCGTTAAAACCATATGTGCTTCACCAGGTGTTAGCACGGGTTTTTTGAACTTTACAATATTGTCTATCGGTATTCTTGGACATGAAGTTATAATGTAGGCGTCGAAGAAGTTTCCAAGATTTGCTAAGCGCTCTTCAGTGACAATATCCATAACTATTCTCACACTAGTTTTCTTCTTTTCTCTGATAATTTCCTCAATATTGCTAATTATTTTTGGTCTAAACTGCCCCTTCCTGAATCCAACTATTATACCAAATTTTTCTGCATCAAGAGACCTCATTATTTCCCAGTATCTTTTCTTAAGAATTTTCTGAATATAGCTTGACATATCGGTTATTTTGTTCTCGTAGGGATCTATTTTTACTATAGGTCTTAAAGTAGCTAAACCTAATCCTAAAGGGTGAAATAGGCCTCCAGATATTATTACATGAGCTTCAACATCATCATTTATTGATAAAGCACTTACATAGTCGCACCCTACTATTTGCCCATTGTACCTAGTGTAGGGTCCATGCTTACCTATGAACACTTTTATTCCATTTTCTTCAAGAATTGTTTTCACTTTATGTATCATGTTTAAGTGTTGTAGAACAGCACATAAGCCTACCTTTTTAGCGTGGATATCTTTGAGATAGCTTGTAAGTTCCTCAATAAGTCCCTCAGATGCTATTGTTTTACTGAATGCCTCAATATATATTGAAGGAACTTCGGACCTATAATACTCTGTATGCCCTATATGTACAATGAGATCAGCTCTAAGCATTTTGGCTTCTGCTTCAGCTAAAAAACAACCACCATATGCAGGGTCTCCTGATACTATAAAGTCAACATTACTTAGTCTACTTTTTAATTCTTCAAGGTGAGGAAGGAAAAGATGTTTTAACCCATCAGGTACTTGAACTAATACTTTTTTAGCTTTCCTTCTAAGAATTTCCTTAACTATGAGTTCTAAGTTGAAATCGTAGTATTCCTCTTTACTCATTATTCACCGATCTTCCTAACCTTAATGAACGTTTTTACTGGGAGTTTTGATGCGCCTCTTCTTAGTGCCTCCATAGCTTTATTTAAATGCTCTTTCTTTATTCTAATCTCTAATACTGCCTGTTTAGGATACACCCTAGCAGCTGTACCTATTGGTTTGCCGAAGGCCTGTCTCATACCGTCCTGTAATCTATCAGCACCCGCAAAAGCCATCATTTTATTCTCTCTTAAGACATGATGCGGATATATTCTTACTTTGAAAAAGTAGTTTTCTTCACCTACTGTAATGCTTAAATATTTATGTGTCATTATTCTAGCTGCTTCAAGAGCATTATGCCTAATCTGCCCTGCTTCTTTGGCTACTAATTCAACTACTAAGTCATAGTCTCCTTTAGGATTCCCCATTTCGAATTTACTTATTTTAGGTGGTGGAACTCCAGGAATATACTCTCTCCTAGTATAAGGTGGTCCTGAAAAGTGAGTGTAACATCTTGCTGGTCTTAATGGCATTTTCTCTTCCCCTGCTTTTACTTTCTTTTTTTACACATGTTTTTAGATGTTTTTAACTTTTCCTATTCATGTTGGCTCTATCTTTATTATTTCTACTTCTAAATTTCCATGTAGTACTTTCCTTATGGAAAGTATGTTGTAGCCTGCTTTTAATGCTTCCTCTTTGAATAATGAGCGTTCTGCTGTTATAATTACTATTCTACCTTTGTTGCTTAGAATGTTTTTTGCTGATTTAAGAAAATCAGAATATAGTTTTCTTAAATATTTTCGTCTTAGCATTCTTATTCCATATGGTGGATTAGTTACTATAGCGTCAACGCGGTCTTTAACATATTCGTTAGCTTTTCTAGCATCACCTAGTATGAAAACTATGCTGTCATATGTACTAGAAGCTATAGCGTTCTTCATAGCTCCTTTTAAGTGTTTAGGTGATATGTCCATGCAGTATATGTTTTTTAGCTTAAAGTTTCTAGCTGCCTCGATAACTACAGTTCCACCGCCACACATAGGATCAAGAAGAACTTCGCCATCCTTTAGGTCTGCTATTTGAAGCATACCGTAAGCTATCGTAGGTTTTAGAGCTGCTGGGTGATCATATATTCTATAACCTCTTTTATGAAGCGATTCTTCACCACTTATTCTTAAAGCTAAAAAGAATTTGCTGCCTACAACAAGAGCATCAAATATTACTGTTGGATGGTCCAAGTTTACAGGCGGTCTAATACCGTATTTTTCCATTACAGCGTCAACTATTGCTTGTCCAACATATTTTGCTAAATCTATAGATGTGTACTCATGTTCACCTATTCTTTCAGCTCTTACAGCAAAAGTTAAATGTTGGTTAAGATAGTTCTCTGCGCAGGATTTAAGAGTTAATTCATAAGCGATATCCAGGCTTCTCATATCCTTACTTACATTTCCTTCAGCTAAAACCATGGATATTTTATGGGCGAGATTTGAACGTGCCGCTAGTAGGAATATATCATTAATACTCATATTCACTAACAGGTTGATGAGAATCCTACCTCTGTTTAAAACATGAGCACATAATCTATCTGTTCTTAAATTTAAAAGCGAAACTAGTTCCTTAATTAACAAATCTTCCATACCAGGGTTTGTCGTTATTAGAAGCTTCACTGTTTTTCAACCTTCCTTGAGCATATCTTTCTGAAAAACCCTGTTAAGACATGTGTTTCATGTGTTGTAAGCATTGCTCTGCCAAGTACTTTCTTGAACGTTATGAGAATTTTCTTCTTTTTATGTTCAGGAATGCTTAGTGATTTCACAGCTTCTCTCATATTTTTATAGAGAATCTTGACTTCGCCTGGTCTCGGTAGTTTAAGCTTAGGTACATGTCCTTCACTTAGCTTTAAAAATATTTCATAAAGTGTTATAGCGACAGCATGTGACAGGTTCAAGGAAGGATAGTCTTTTGAAGCGGGTATCGTTAATAAAATATCTCCTTTTTCTATTTCCTCTCTTTTAAGCCCTATACTTTCTCTGCCAAAAACCAAGGTTATTACTCCTTCATAGTCAGCTATTTTCTTAACAAATTCTTTAAGGGTCAAGGCTGTTCTTAAAATATCATCTCCCGAACTAACTTTACATGAAGTAACAACTACAAGTGAGGAGTTCTTCAAAGCTTCATCTAATATTGTAACTATTTTCGCATTCTCTAAAACATCTACTCCATGGCTGGCATACTTTTTCGCTTTTTCTAAAGGAAATTTAGGATTAACTATTACTAAATCTTTAAAGCCAAAGTTTTTCATAGTCCTAGCTACTAAGCCAACGTTGATTTCTCCTTCGGGTTCTACTAAAACTACTTTGATGTGAGGCACGCTTAACTCTCCTATATGCTCTAATAGCAAGTATTTCTTCGAAGAAAAACCTTTTACTCTTTACTATTTCAGCTTTAAACCCTTTCTTTTCTAAATATGTTAAAGTATGCATGGGGTTGGAAAGAGAAGATTGTACCATAAATATTTCGCCATTTTCTACTAAGTATTCATCGATGTCTCTCAAGAATTCGTCTATTACTTTTCTCCCGGAAACGCCGCCGGACCATGCTCTTTCAAGTAATCCTTCTTCTTCAACAGGCAAGTATGGGGGATTAAATGCTATAATATCAAATGTTCTCTTCCTTCTCAATGCCATGAATAATGAAGCATTTATGGAGTCTACTATTTCAGAGACCCCGTTTATATGCGCATTACAATATGTTAGAAGAGAAGCTATAGGATTTATATCGATAGATAGCACATATGAAGCTCCATTTAAAGCAGCATATATTCCTACAATGCCCGTACCTGATCCCATGTCTAAAAACTTAGCTCTGTATGGTATGTTAAGCGCTTCTAATAGTAAGTACGTATCATCTGACGGTGGATAAACTTTAGGATGTACATAGATTTTAATGTTATAAATTGTCATCTTTAATTTAGACTTCTTTATAATATCTGTGCATCGTTGAGGCAATTTCAATAAGCTCACCTATGCTTAGCGTTCTAACTCTTCGGTTTACGTACTTTTCAAGTTCATGAATTAGTTCTAAGAATTTAACATTATCTAAGTTCTTTACAAACCTTATGTTTCTAATAGCAGATTTGAGTTTTCTATTTTTTAAAGTAAAAAGTTCTCTAACAATGTCTTGAAAGAAATCTATAGGTATATTGACGTCTATTCTTTTTCTTCTTAAGTCTATTAATGTGGAATATACCTTTGGCGGAGGATAAAATGATGAAGGAGAATATGTGCCTAAATACTCTATATCAAAATAAAGGTTAGCCATAACAGTTAGTCTGCCATAATCAGGTTCATTCGGTTTCGCTAAAAGTCTATCAGCAAATTCCTTTTGAAAGGTTAAGAGAGCTTCTTTAAACTTAATCTCTGTAAGTATGAAAAGTATTTTAGATGATATATGGTATGGTATATTCGACACTATTACGTCAAAAGAACCTAATTTTTTATAGGCCTTAAGAATATCACCATAAACAACTTTAACATTACCTTTTCTTAATGCAACCTCATTTTCTAGTACTTTAATGAGTTTCTTATCGACTTCTATTGTTATTACTTCCTCAGCTATATCTGAGAGATAAAAAGTTAAAGTTCCTATACCTCCACCTATTTCTAAAATTCTTTTTGGCTTACATTTCCTTACTCTTGATAGTATTGTTCTTATGAGACGGGGGTCTATGACAAAGTTTTGGCTTAACCTCTTCCTAGGCCTTATATTGTATGTTCTAAGAACATTTATCGTATAGTTTATAAGTTCTTTACGTGAAAGAGAAAAGACCACTTCAGCTATTCACCTAGTTTTTTAGAAGATGCTAAAGCATACATCTTAGGTAAATATCCTAAATAGACTGTTCCGGACGTAGTTATTGGCTTAACGAATAAGTAATATTTCTCGCTTCCCATTAACTCCTTGATTATTCTTTCTGTAAGAAGTCTTATGGGGTTTGAAATTTTTGCTCTTTCCATGAGGTCTTTATAGCTTTCAAAGGGTTTTTTCTTTCTTTCCTCAAGTATTATTCTTAAATGTTTTTTACCTATTGTTGGTATTAGTTCTAACGCATGAAGTTTTATTGTTATTGGCTGCGCTATGTTAAATAGTTCTATAAACACATTTTCTCTTTCTGCAACTATTTTTTCAACAATCTGAGGTAACGTATCCTTAGCAAAAGAAGTGAGGGCATTATAGTCTATTCTACAGTAAATAAATGCTATTTTATCCCTAAACCCCTTACCTATGTAAACTCTTTCACCAGGAGATAGGTTAATTCCTTTTTTAGGTGCTAATTCTAAAAGCATAAAGTAGTCTTCTCCAATTGCTTGAGCTATAGGCTTATTTCTATGTTCTACATGTACGTCTATAGGGTTTCCTGAAGGAAGATAGTCTAATATGTAAGCATAGTCTTCCATGAGCTCTATCTTCCTAGACCTTACCTGCTGAGGCGTTCTATACACTTCAAACACCAAGAACATTTACAAGGGCAGTAGTATTCCTAGCTATTTAAAATATGGGAAAACACGTATTTTAACAGTTGTTACATTATAAGCAAGTGTTTCATATCTGAGAAATAGTTTAGGATTATTATTCTTTAATACATTTAGATACTATTTTAATTATTTCTTCTATTTCTTCACTTGTCAAAGTTACTCCTTCGGATGCTAAAATAGTTCTTACTTCTTCTGATGTTTGAGGGAGAACATTAACTAGCATTACGCACAGTTCATTACTTAAGGCAAATTTTTCTTTAAGTTCTTTTATTATTTCGTCGACTAACTCGCTATCGCACTTAGCAAATCTCTCTAAATAGCTTAATGTGGTACGTTGTATATCAAGTCCTTCCTCTTCCTCTAATCGTTTCTTAATAACTTCCTTAACCTTAGATAAAGGAAGAGGCTTCGAAGAAAGAACCTTCTTAACCATGCTCTCCCACTCCATTAAAGTTAAACTATGTGTAACCAACATGCTAATGTTTTATTGTTTAGCTGGAATTAGGTGTTCAGGTCTTATGAACAATGTTTTTCTCTTATCTCCTAAATAAACTTCAACCATATATGCTTTCCCACGTGTTCCCACTATAGTGCCTGTTTTACCATGATACCTTCTATGAGGCATACCCGACGTTACTGAGGGATTTATTTTTATATGTACCTTGTCACCTACCTTATACTCTATCATTAACCTACTAAGTGGAGGTATAGCACCTTTTTCTCTAATCGGTTTCTTCAGCAATTTTCTTGTCCTATGCCTGTAACCTTTAGGTGCTTTAACCATTTTTCCAACCTTACAGTATACTTGCTAGTGTATTTATCAATAAATTAGTGGTATTTATTTTTTCCATTCGACATCATTTTACATGCTAACGTTGAGTACATCTAATTCTATGCATTTTAAGTTCTTGTTAATTGTTGATGAGAAGCTTGGATGTGTTCTTCCGAAATCTCCATCTACAAGTTCCTTTACATAAAGTCCTCCTTCACATTTAACTAATAGTTCAAAAAGGTTTTCGCATATTCTCTTTGCAACCACTTTGTAAACCTTCTTTTCTCTCAGAATATCAGGTCGTCTATGAAGAACTCTTGTAGGTGTTCTCTGGGAAACAACCTTATTACTGAAAACATTTTCTATACGTTTAAGTTCTTCTTCACTTACTTTTACATCTGAAATTGCAAGAACCTTATATGTTTTCGCATGGTATTTGGCCTGTTCTTTAACTTCTCTTACCTTATTTCTAGAAGCTTTTCCGTAAAGGAAAACATGAACATAGCCATTACTCTCTCTGGCTACTTTTTTCTCTGCTTCTAATAGTCTTTGTTTTAGAAGCTTTCTAAACTTGGGGTTTTTAAGTTCAATGATCATAGGTCTACCATAACCTAGCATCCTAGCGTCAACATCTTCTCTACCGGCAGCATGAAGTACTACATTTTGAGCATTAAATATTTCAGCTATAGGTTGTAGCGATTTCTCTACAGAAAGATCATATTTTAACCTATATCCTTCTTTTTCTAGAATTAACCATTCAACCTGGCTTATTTTTCTACCAAGTTTTATATATCTTCCTGAAATAAAGAGGGGTTTAACAATAATGTCTAACCTATTTTCTACGAGGTTAACTAGAAAAACTATGTCTGGTTCTTGAAATTCTGGTTGTAGTTTAAGTCTTTCTTTAATCTTTTTACCTATTTCCCTTTTTATTTCATTCTTTATGGATTCGTAGCTTTCTATTTTAAATATTCTCATTAACTCTTCTTCTTTAGTAGCTATTTCGCTGGGTATATGTACTCCTACGAGAAAGTTATTAAATTCGTAGTTTAAGCATTCCTTAAGTATTATTCTGGTATATTCTTCTATTATGCTATCTAAGATATCTCCACATATGTAACATGGCTTCTCTACAATGTCTAGCTGTATATTTAATTTCTGGAGTGTTACGTAAAATGGTTGAAACTTTATGTTTGCAGCTATTCTTTTAATTTCTTCCGAACTTAGTTTATTAATCATATAAGGGATTAGCATTGTTAGTAATACTTTAATGGATATACCTCTCAGTTTATTTGATAAACCTGCACCATATGTCGAGTATATTCTTCCTAAACACCTATCACATAAGGGAACTTCTTTAAGTATTTTAAATGTTTTATCTACTATATCATTCAATGCTATATTGTCTTTCAAGTTTCAATGCTCCTCATTCGTAACGTTATTCTAGGAGGTGGTAAGGTACAGAAAACACATTATGGAAACCTTAGTTAATTGTAGTGTAGCATGTTTTACTCATATTTTAGGAAAATGTCTAAAAATACCTTTTCTCCTCTTTATTTGTTTAAGCATTCTATTCATCATTTTATAATATGTTAATAGCTCCTTAACATCATCCATGGATGTTCCTGAACCTATAGCTATTCGTCGCATACGCGATTTATCTATTTTCTCGGGTTTTACAAGTTCATCATATGTCATTGACTGTATTATTGCAAGCCACTTATCCATTTTCTCTTCTGTTAGTTTTATTTGTTGGGAATCCATGGGTAATGTTAACCCTATACCTGGTATTAACTGTAAAATTTTAGATAAAGGCCCCATTTTTCTTAAAGCTTTTATTTGATGGTATATGTCTGACATTGTTATTTTTCCTGCGGCTAGCATCTTCATTTGGCGTTTTTCTAGCTCTTCTCTTTCTTCTATTTGTTTTATTTTCTCAACCAAGCCTTTGACATCGCCTAGACCTAGAATTCTAGAAACAAAGGATGGCGGATTGAAAGTCTCTATTTCCTTAACGTCTTCTCCTGTACCTATGAACTTTATTTTAGCTCCTGTAGCTACTACTGCTGATATTGCTCCTCCGCCTTTTGCTGTTCCATCAAGTTTAGCTATCATTATTGAACCTATAGGTGTTGTTTCATGAAATGCCTTAGCTTGGGCAAGTGCTTGTTGCCCTATTGTTGCATCTAGTACGAGCATTATTTCGTTTGGTTTAATTTTTTCAGCTATTTGATTCATTTCTTCAAGTAGCCCTTTCTCTTCTTTATGTCTTCCAGCAGTATCGATTATTATTAAATCGTAGCCTTTTCCTCTAAAATACCTTACACCTTCTAAAGCTATTTTTGCAGAATCTTTTTCCCGCAAGTTACCATAAACTTCAACACCAATCTTGCTTCCCAGCTGTTTTAACTGTTCATATGCTGCTGGTCTGAAAGTGTCCGCACAGACAAGACCTACTCTATATCCTTTGCGTTTATAGTACAAAGCCAGCTTAGCTGCACTTGTCGTTTTACCGCTTCCTTGAATACCTACAAGCATTAGAACATATGGTTTCTTATCAATGTCTACCTTAGGTTCTTTTTCACCGCCAAAGAGTTTTGTAAGTTCTTCATAAACGATTTTTATAAACCAGTCCCTTCTTAAAACACCTGGTGGTGGTTCTTCTTTTAAAGCTCTTTCTCTAATTTTCTTACTTAAATTGAAAACTACTTTAACATTCACATCAGCTTTTATAAGTGCTCTTTGCAAGTCTCTTATAAATTCCTCTACCGCTCTTTCATAGGATTTAGGACTACCTATGAACTTTCTTAGCGCATTTCTTAATTCTTCAAGCATTATCTTAAAACACCTTATTGAAGTAAACCCTCAGCACTCATAGGGTTCTTCATCGTTACCTCTGAACTTTAATTCAATCATCGGGCATATTTTACATGTAAGCTTATCTTACTCTCATAATTTTAGCTCTACCCATAACCACCCAATATTCTACTTCAACACCTGGCTTTAGTTTTTCTCTTAAACTTTCTTCTTCAGGTTTTTCTATTTCCATTGTCTCATATGTTTCAAGGTCCATTATTTGCAGTACTTCTCCTAAGTCTGCTAGTATTTGTCCGGTGCGTTTTTCAATAACCGGTACTTCAACTCTATGGCTAACCGGTGCTACTAGTGTCTTTTTTGTTCCAGTAAAGAAGCCTATAGCAACTACATGAGCTTTAGCTGAGCCATGCTTGCCAACTTTTGCTCTAGACATTTCAACTATTCTACATGGTTCACCATCTATTACTATAAAGTTACCTTTCCTTAGCTCACCTAGTTCCGCATAGGTTATACTCACAATTACGCACCTCGAAAGTAAAAATATTAGCTAAATTATATAAGCTTTACATAAACAAGTCATAACTGCTAAAAAGCTAAGACGGAGGTTTTAAGCCCCATTTCTTTACTCTAAGAGTCTTTACCGTGTCTCTTGTAAAGACTATTGATTATAAATAATAAACATTTAAATTTTAGAATGTACGAAAACCTAAACAGATGGAAACAGAGTATTATGGGGAATATTTTGGTATCAGCATATGTCCTATTGACGGTGAAGACAGGTAGAGAGTATGATGTTGTAGATGAGATTAAGAAAAGAGTGCCTATGAATAAAATAAGAGATATATCCATAGTTTATGGAATGTTTGATATAGTTGTAGCTGTTGATGCTCATTCCCTAGGGGATCTTGAACGTATAGTATTGGAAATAAGGAAAATACCCTACGTAAGCAGCACGACAACACTGGTTTCAGCTAAAACATAGAAAAGATTAGAGACGTGGAAGGAACAGTGTTGGCGCCGCGGCCGGGATTTGAACCCGGGTCACGGGCTTTCTGTAGATAGTCTTCGACAGGCCCGCATACTAGGCCGGGCTATACTACCGCGGCTTTTTCTTCAAAGAATTAACGCGTAGTTAGCTTATAATTTTTACCGTAAGTGTTTGCTAAGATTTCTAAGTCTTCCATGACCCCTCTCATGCGTTGGTTTTGTAGCTTCACTAATTTTCCCTGAAATCAGGTATTGCACAGCTTCTTCTACTTTAGTCCCTTCACTAACCACGTAAACTTTAACTTTTCTTGCCTTAAACACCTCAAACGCTCCAGGTCCTATATCACTAACTATAACTGCATTAACATTGTACTTTACAATTGTGAAGGCAGCAGCTTTTCCTCTTTTACGAACGGCTTTAACTGCAGGGTTAATAAAGGAGCTAATTGGTTTATAACCTCCCTCTCTACTATATTCCAGGATTAGTATATTTGGGCCATCTATTCCCTCGACGCAGCATTGAAGTGTTTTACAATTTGAAACAACGGCTATACGCGTAAAATCACCCAATATTACTTCCCACTTACTCTTGCAAGTTTGTGCTTAAGTTTCTTCCTAATAATAATTCCCATAAGATCTACGGAAAAATACTCTTGACATGTTAAATATTCTTTACTAAAGTATGATTGTTTGCGTTTAGTATCCGAGTCCATAGCAGTTTAAGGATGTTATGGTGAAAGAAATTTAAGGATTATGGCTCAATAAAGTATGACAGACCTGCAGGGATAAGGAACCTGAAGTCATTCCTTATGAGGTTACATTAATATTATTTAAAACATCTACAGCCTCGCCCTATATGTTATTTTTAGCTCCTTCATTATCATGAACCCAATCATCATAAAGCTTAGCAATCGTTACGTCTTTTCCATTATGTCTCTGTATATGGGTTTCAGCTATTCAGAGGTTTGAAGAATCGCTATATTATAGCATTTTTTGACTTATTGCTCTAGAACCTGTGTCTTTTAAACTATGCGTATAGGTGCATTAAAATTTCAGAATTATTTTTCTGGTTTAACTTCAAATTCGCAGTATGGATCCCCCTTCGCTATGCATTTAGTCTCTATAGCCGTCATTTTCACACCTAAGAGTGCTGTTAGAACGCCAGCTATCATCCCACGTACTAGGTGGCTAAAAGGTTTTCCTGTTCCAATACCGAGCTCGCATTCGAAGCAGTTATGCACTCTTATAATGGCATATGGCAGTCTAGTCTTAATTTTAACAGTCTCCATGAGACCATAACCTACACAGTTAAACATGCTTTCACTTATATTTCTATAAATTTCCTCAGGCTTCGCTATTCCAAGTTTTTTCGCGGTTTCCTTATGTTTCTTACCGAACTCTAGTCCAGCTTCTACTCCTAAGTAATATAGGAAAACCTCTATTCCGGAGCCAAATTTTCTTATACTAGCTAATAATCCCTTGTATCCGGGCTCTCTGAAAATAACAGCTCTGTCTCCACTCATTGTTAACGGGTTAGAAACAGTATCAGCTATGAAACCATTAATTTTAGGCTTAATAATTATAACTTCCTCAACAAAATCGTACTGTTTAACTTTTCTTACAAGCTCCTTAGGCGAAATATCAGAATTCGTGAAGTCTAAGAAAGCTAAAGCTATTGCAGTCTCCCCGGATTGATCTGCTGAATATGCTAAATAAGGGATAACTATGTTATGTTCAGCGGGAATAGCTGATAACTTACTAAGAACACCTGGTCTAATCTTTAACTTTATAAGAAACCCATGAAGCTTCCTACCAGGGCGAACTAGAAAACGCCCTATATTAAAGGGGTATCTCATCATATTTCGCCTAATGTATCATATTCTCTGAAAAATATATAAGAATCTAGCATGGCAAGATGAAAATCAAGAAAATGCGAACTAATATCATTTACAGGTGTAAATAATAAATTGAACATTTATAGACTATGTGTAACAAGACTCATCTATAAGTTGGTTCTTATAGATCCTAACTGTTTTAAAGTACTGCAATTAGGATTAATGTCTATTGTAGTTGTCATAAAATTTATGGTGCTGGCGGGCCCGCGGGGATTCGAACCCCGGACCCCCGGCTTAGGAGGCCGGTGCCCTATCCTGGCTAGGCTACGGGCCCTCGGGAAATAAATGTAAACTTAGCTAATTTAAGTGTTAAGTTCACTATACCTACATAGCGCATGTTGCTTAAAACATTTAAACTTTAAACTAAGTCTAATTTAGTTAGCGATTTATCAGCAAGGAGGTAAAGGTTATGGTTTGGACTTGGAGGAGTAAGCTAATAAGTAAAGCCGTGAGCAAGGCTGGCATTAAAGGTAAAATAGCAGCGTTATATATAATGTCCGGCCATAGTGTGTCGTTTAACGTTAAAGTTAAAGATGGGGTAATAGACTTCGTAGCAAAAAAGAAAGGGGACATATTTGCAGTAGATGTTTATTTGAAAAATAAACCTGTTTCAGCAAGAGAAGTTGAAGATATAGCTAAGAAAGCATCCCAAATAAATGCTAAACCAGTACTATTGATCTATGGTTCAGCAAAAATAAGTGAAGAAGCCTTATCTAAATCAAGAGAATTAAACGTTAAAATTAAAAGGGTAAGGAAAGTGAAGCCTAAACCACATTAACTTAAAAGCCAAAGAGAAGCCTGAATTCTTTAAACTTTATAAATAAGCTAAGATATCATTATTCAGATAGATGCGGGGGTGCCCGAGCTAGGACAAAGGGGGCGGACTTAAGATCCGCTGGCGTAGAGGCTTTCCTGCCGCGCAAGCCTGCGTGGGTTCAAATCCCACCCCCCGCACCAAGTTTTCCCTCTTAATTTTCACCATGAGTTCCTCAATAAGCTTACATGAACCAATAGACCTAGTTATTTTCCTCTTAGACTCAGGATCATACCATTCCTTAACCAAATAGTAGTTTCCCTTAACCTTCTTGATGCGGTAAAATACCATATGTTATAGTTCTAATTCAGGTACTGCTTCAAGGATTGATGTGTAACTTACTAGCGTTACATTGTATCCTTCCTTTCTTAACTGAATTATTACGTCTAATGGTACATAAACTAATGCTAATTTCTCCTTAAAATTAGCTATTTCTGCAAGTTCACTTATATTCGATTTGATAACGAATGAGCCTATGTAGAGTTTTGTCGAATAGTTGCTTTTGTTCATAACGCTTAGCGTGTGGTGTGCCGCTTTCACCATACTGGCGACTTCAGATAGGAAATCACGGTCCTCTCTAATTCTTCTACCCCCACTCATAACGTAGTTTCCTTCGACATTGTAAACCGTATAGTATATGTCTTTGACCTTGTCAGTGAGATTAAGTTCATCAATTAACCTAATAAATTCATCAATTGAAAGACCCTTCCTAGGGATGACATAAGCGTTTACTATTATACCTAACAATTGAGGGTTACGACCGTACTTAGACCATAAAGTATTTACGTATTTCTTAAGCCTATTAAATGCTTCAACACGCTCTGGCTGTAATCTCTCCTCCTTAGTGATTCCTACATTAGGATAACACATTTCACAATAGCCGACAACTTTTATTATTGCTAGTGATGAACTATTATTCCTGGCTTTGTAAACACGTAGCATAACGTATTCGTTAACGTAAGATTCTTCAGTAATATTAAATCCCCGTTTCGTCCATGTTCTTTCACGCCTAACAACCCATTTAGGAATATCATTATCCGTCAATGTTATGCTATATTCTCCCCCACCGACTAAGACTATGTTTTGGTTAGCAGCAAAATAAGCTAAAAATAAACTCAGTACAAATATTAAGGGCAGGGTTTTAAGTAGTAAGCCATTTCCCTTAAATGAATACATTTCTTTTAAACCCCCTAAGGTGCCTCTGACTCTACACGCAAGAGAAGACATCAGTTCACATCCCATCCCTCGGCATATTCTTTACATATTAATGTTTAAATTGCTTTAAGCCACTTCTCCTTTATTTCCTCAATGAGTTTGGGACTAAATTTAAGCCTGGGTATGGCCAAGATTTCTCTTACCTCTAATCCTTCCAAAGGGTCAAGGAACTTAGCATCATAAATAACTGATGGCTTAACTACAATTGCTGTATCTGCGCCGCCGCCAAGATATCCTGTTCCAGCTATTGAAATGCATTCTTCATCTATTGGGATGGCTCCTGCTTCTGCTGCTATTAACACTATTTCAAGTGCTGTTTTAAAGCCGAAGCCCATGGTTCGGGAGATAAAGTAATGAATGGTAGAGGAGGGTGCTTGGGTTCTGAGAAACTGATAGTCTAGGGTACAGCCGAAAATCCAAGGGGTTTCTTCAAGAATCTTAACGCCTGAATTCTCCAATTTCTTTCTCATTTCACCTCTAATGTCAGGCCATTCAACGCCGCAGGCTCTTCTAATTCCAGCATATCCAGTGATGCATACTACTTTAACGTCTAAGCCTTTTAACGCCTCTGCAACTTTTAATGCTGTTCTTCCACTTTCAGAAGCAACAACCACGTACTTAATATCACCCTTCTTTAATCTTTCCTTTACACAGCCAATTACCTTCTCAGTGTTTTGAGAGCCTGGCTCGTCAAAATATAATATTTCTCCCATCACATGTCCTTCAGTTCAATTTATGTTTACACTATTTAAAGTAGGTTAGCTTCATTTTTATGAGAAAGCTTTGTTTCCGCTTCTGTAGGTATGTTCTAAAGTTAAATGCTTATATTACTTACCAGCAGTTACTGTAACATTTATTTTTAGTTTAACACCCATTATTGTGCTTGCTTTAGGCATTAGTTTTCTCAAAGAAAAGCCATCGTTTTTGCAGTTTATAGGAATAGCAATTACGCTATGTGATGTAATGGTGTTTTTTAGTGGTACTGCCTTGGTTTTTAAGGAAATTGTAGGTGTAATTATAACGTTTACTTCAGGTATTAGTTGGGCACTATATATGGTTATTTTGAAATATCACCTTAAAACTAGTAGAGAAGACATTATCATACTAACTTCATACTCTATGATGTGTGGATCGCTAATGCTCCTTGGAGCTACGGTTATGGTGGAGAACATAGTTATTCCTTCTCTTAATGTATGGTTTATAATACTTTGGCTCAGCATAGTGAACACAGCTTTAGCTTTTACCTTATGGAATCATGCATTAAAAATCTAAGAGCTTACGAGCAGACAATATTACAGAATACTATGCTCATTCAAATAACAATATTAGCATGTTTGTTTTTAAGTGAAACCCTTACAGTGTTTAAGGTCTTAGGAATAATAACTGTTTTTACAAGTGTACTGATGGTACAATTAGCACCAAGATAAAAAATTAAGCCATCTTAGGTTTAACTGTTAAGGCTTATTGTGGCTCATTTAATTTCATCTAATTATAAGTATTGATTTATTTGTACAATGTCTTACCAGGAAATCTGATACACTACCAACTATGAACTTGCTTATCGTTCCTAGCCCCCTAGAACCTACGATTACCAAGTCTACACCATACTTATTTGCTGTTTCACAAAGTTTTGGCCCTGGCTTACCTCTTAATAAGAGGGGCTTAGCTCTAACACCTTCTTTTTCTGCCTTAAAAAGTGCTCTAGATAATAGTCTATCAGCATATTCTTCAAGAGCTTTTTCAATAAGTTCTTCTTGCATTTTAGCCATTGTTAATACTGGTGGTTTCTCTATAACATGTGCTATAAGCAGTTCTGCCCCTATTTTCTTACATAGTTCTATAGCAACATTAAGTGCTCTTTCAGAAATTTCGGAACCATCAATGCCCACAAGAATTTTACTATACACCATGTTTAACCTCCTCGCTTCTTTAAACCTAAACATAGCTAATAATGTTTTTCTAAAGTATACTCTAGTTAAGTCTATGAGCACTCATAAACTATGATGATGTCAACGTATCTCAAATAGTTGTTGAAATATTGTATATTAATTATTCTCTGTAATTCAAGAGTAGATTTATATATTCGCTTAAATAATGTGGTTTAAGGGAGATATTTTGGTCAAGGTAAAAACTAAACTTGTTTCATGGGATGAAATAGTTTCTTGGTCAAGAGAACTTGCCAGGAAAATTAAAGAGTCAGGTTATAAACCAAGTGTCATTATTGCAGTAGCCCGCGGCGGCTACGTTCCAGCAAGACTGTTATGTGATTTTCTCGGCATAGAAAATTTAATTTCAATTCAGAGTCAGCATTGGACTGAAGCAGCAAAAATGGCTGAAAAAGCAATAATAAAGTTTAGATATAAAGTTGACCTTAAGGGTATGAAAGCACTGCTAGTAGACGATATAGTAGACACAGGAGAGTCTCTTCTATTAGCTAAGGGGTACATAGAAAAAGAATGGAAACCAGATGAGCTGAAAATAGCAGCATTACAGTGGATATCACCTGTAGCAAAGTTTAAACCAGACTATTATGTGGTTGAAGTAAAAGAATGGACATGGTTCCAGTATCCATGGACTCGTCTTGAAGATGTTGCCCAGTTTCTACGTAGAATGTTAAAAGAGGAAAGTAAGGTTAAGAAGGAATGGACATACGAAGAAATAGTTGAAAAGTTTAAAGAATGGTATGGTATTGACGTTGGCGAAGCATATTATAGAGATGCTTTAGAACGTCTTGTTGAAGAAGGTTTTCTTAAAAAATACGACGATAAGTTTATTTTAACATAGATTTATCAACCATACTTTTTATATCCTTTTAGGTTATCATCTTAGCTTAGGAGGTTAGAGGCCTTATGTTTGTCCCGGTTAAGGGTAAAGCGGAAATAGGTATTATTGGCGGTTCAGGTCTTTACGACGTTGAATTACTTGAGAAAGTGGAGGAAATTAAAATATATACTCCATACGGCCCTACCTCGGATAACATAGTTATTGGAGAATATGCTGGTAGAAAGGTAGCTTTCCTACCCAGACATGGAAGAGGGCACAAAATTCCTCCACACAGAATAAACTATAGAGCAAATGTTTGGGCGCTAAAATCTCTTGGTGTAGATAAGATAGTTGCTGTTTCTGCCGTTGGCAGTTTGAGAGAGGATTACAGACCAGGAGACTTTGTAGTACCTGATCAATTCATAGATTTCACTAAGAAAAGAGAGTATTCGTTCTTTGAAGGTAGTGTCGTAGGGCATTTCTCAATGGCTGATCCTTTCTGTGAACCTCTTAGACAGCTGATTATAGAAACAGCTAAGGAGCTGAACATAACTGTTCATAGCAAAGGGACCTATATTTGCATTGAAGGCCCGAGGTTTTCTACTAGAGCAGAGTCTAGACTATTTAAGGAGGTCTTTAAAGCAGACATTATAGGTATGACACTTGTTCCTGAAGTTAACTTAGCGAGAGAAGCTGGAATATGCTATGCAACTGTAGCCATGGTTACCGATTACGATGTTTGGGCTGAAAAACCTGTTACAGCAACTGAGGTAGCTAAAGTTATGGCTGAAAATGTTGAGAAAGCTAAGAAGCTAATATTTGCATTGATACCTAAAATACCTAGGGAACCATTGTTAAAATACGATGAAATACTTAGGGAGGCATTACTCTGAACATGGAATATAGTATAGTTGAGAGATTAAAAGAAGAAACGGCTAAAGTGGAAAAGATAGTTAAAGACCTAATATCTGCTGAGGAAAGTAGTAGAGTAAAAAACATTATTTCCAAAGACGATCTTATAATAACCTATTCAAGCTTAAGAAAAATACCAGCCGCAACACTGTATTGGATACTAACGGTATTAAACACTAAAAGAAAGCAACCAGTATTATCCGATATTACATCTTTTCTTACACATATAGCACCCTATAGAAAGGACTACAGTTTATTAGCTATAACAAGTAATCCAAGTAGTTTAAAAAGACTTCACGATGTTTATAGACTTCTAAACGTTGATATGGTTGTTTTATCTGAAAGCATGCCTAAAGGAATAAAATACTCTAATGTTATGCTATTAAATTTTGGAAACACATTATTTCAAAACAATTTAGGATATACCATGTATCTTTCATCTCTAGCCCTAGAAATAATACCTGAAACACTAATTACACGTAGAACTTCTAAGCTATGTGATGAATTAATAAACATCGCCAGTATTGTTCCAAGCTTATTTGAAAGATATAAAGATGTATTAAACAATATTGTTGATACTTTAGTTGAAGAAAGAAACATAGTTTTCCTTACTCCGAGTTATTTAAGAAATGTAATAGATACCTATCTTCACCTAGCACCATACAGGTTTAAAGGCAAAATATTCAGCCATGATCTCAGTATAGTATTTGAAGAGTGCCCTAAACCACGTAATGATACTACTTATGTAATTTGCAGAACAGGTGTTGAAGAACTTTCCTATAAGTTTGCAAAGTTTAGTTGCGGCCTTGAAAACCTATTAGATTTAAACTTAAATGTAGACCCTGTTTCTGCTTCAACATACTTACTTTTGCTTATGGAGTATATTTTTAGGTATTTAAATACAGTATGTAAGAAAAGCCATAACAATAGCTAGTACACATGAAATAGCGGATAGTAGCATGTATGCTTTAACAAGTTCTTTCTCAGCTAGCGGAGATTTTAGTGTTAATAAATGCGCTAGCGTCATTGGAGCTTCCAGGTTCTTGTTTGCATAAATAAGACCATTTTTGCTAACTATAGTTGGTCTAATTATTTCACGTCTTTCTCTTAGACCTTTGATTGAAGTAATTATGTTAAACCCGTTCATTATTAGCGGCATCATTGCAGTTATCGCTACTATTTCAAGCCTCCCTATTATTGCCAAAGATCCAAAATATGCTCCCACGAAAAGACTGCCTATGTCGCCGTTGAAAACTCTTGCTGGATATTTATTATACGGGAAATAACCAAGCAGAGCTGCTAAGATTATGGCTGAAGAATACACTGTGAATACGTCTAACTGTCCGTTAATAGACTTTAGTATTGATGAAATAAGTAGGGCAGCAAAGCCAAAAGTCATCGAGGTAATCATAATACCATTAAAAGCGTCTATCATGTTCACAGCATTTGAAGTAACAGCTATGGCAAACGGCATTATCGCTAAGTATATTAGAGTCAGCCTAGTAGCTCCAATAAATGGTAGTACAGGTCTTGGAACATAGACTTTAAAGAAAATTATGGGTATTATAGCTAAGAATGTTAACAGTGTTTTTGTTTTAGCATCAAGTTTTCTTAAATCATCAAGAAAACCTACTATTCCTGCAAAAGTTGAGGAAAAAATTAATGCCAATATTTTAGCTTGTGATTCTATATCTAAAAATAGTGCTAATGAAAGACCTAAGTTAGTTGACAGTAATAATGTGAGACCGCAGGCCTCAGGTATTCGGGGTTTGTATGGCTTATGTACGTCTATTCCAACAATACCCTTGCTTAACATTAGCCCCGCTATTTTAGGCGTTATGATGTTACTTAAAGCTAATATCGCTAATGGTAAAATAACTATTAACATTAACATTTGCACTATGTCCATAGTTAAATCTCCATGTACCACTTGCGGAAAATAATTTTAGTACTTGAAGTAATTAAATTTATCCAACACCTTATAAAGGTGAGTACCAAGAGAATTACATCGTTATGGAGAGAAGTTAAATAGCTATTTGT
This sequence comes from Thermoproteota archaeon, assembly GCA_029258915.1. Lineage (GTDB taxonomy): Archaea > Thermoproteota > Thermoprotei_A > EX4484-217-1 > EX4484-217-1 > EX4484-217-1. The sequence goes on along the minus strand of JAPDJU010000004.1, from coordinate 46,106 downwards.
ACTCTTATGTGATATCGCACTCAGTAGTCCTAACACTCATTACCTCTTAAGCTATCCACATTGTAGGCTGTAAGATTAACGCTAGCCAAATATAAAGTGATCATTGTTAAGCTTATCTTATGCTGTTTAAACCTTTGTTAATACTTTATAGTTCTTTTAATGTTGTTTATTCTAACATGTTTCTTTACGCTAAGGAAAGTGGAAAGAATAATAGTAGGGACATGTTAAAGAATTAGACGGTACTGAAAAAAATGGTGCATGTAGCTATAATTCATGAAGCATCTATACCTACGTGGAGTTGTAGGCAACTTATGTTCTCTCTTAGAAACCTTGGAGCATCTATTTCTTATTTAAGACCACAGAAACTATCAGTCGAAATATCTCATGACTCTGTAAAAATATATTATGGTTTAAAGATCCTTGATATTCCAGATGCCCAAATTATCAGGTCTTTAGGTTTTGCTTTAAGCGTAGAGCAATTTTTTAAGAGAATTAAAGTGTTAAAGATGATGTCAGATCTAGGCGTGTTTACTGTTAATCCTATAGAGTCCATGATTATTGCTAGAGACAAGTTTTATAGCCTATTTAAACTTAAGTTAAACAATATTCCTGTACCATCAACAATGCTTTCAGAAGATGTTTTCTTAGCTATAGAAAAAATTAAACAATGGAAAGAAGCAGTACTGAAACCGTTAATGGGATCTCTAGGTTACGGATCTATTAAAATAAGCGAAGCTGATATAGCCTATCATGTAGGTAAAGTTCTTCTATCAATAAATCAGCCTCTTTATGTTCAAAAGTATATTGAGAAGCCGCAAAGAGACATTAGGGTTCTCGTTGTAAACGGTAAAGTTTTAGGTGCTATTTACAGAATTTCTTTTACCTCATGGAAGACTAATGTAGCGCAGGGAGCAAAAGTCGTAAAGGCACCTAAAATGCCTGAAGTTGAGGAAATAGCTATAAAAGCAGCTAAAATTTTAAACTTATATTACGCTGGGGTAGATATTGCGGAAACACCTAATGAAGGATACGTTGTTTTTGAAGTTAATGCTTCGCCTCTGTGGAAAGGTTTTCAAAAAGCTACAGGGATAAACCCTGCTGATGAAATAGCTAAGTTTATTATTGAGCATATCAGAAAATAATGTTCAACAATCTTGGCTTATGTTGTTTATGAGTAAATGGTAGTAAGTCTAACTAATATGTATAATGAAGAATTCTTGTTATACTATTTTAAACTTTAATTATTTTTTCCTCTTTTATGACATTTAGAACATAAAGTGTGTATATTTCTCTTACACCATTAACTCTTCTTACTCTATTAAGGATCTCACTTAATTTTAACCTACTTTCAACTAGGATTTTTAATAGTACTTGATATTCTCCCGTTACATCATATATTTCATATATGTCATCAATGTTTGTTAGCACTTTTAAGGCTCTTTGATGCTGTCTTGGATTTGTTTTAACAAGAACATATGCTAAGCTATTCTTTCCTAAGGCCTTATAGTCTATACTAGCTGAAAACCCTTTAAGAATTCCCGCTTCTCTGAGCTTCTTTATTCTAAGATAAATTGTGCTTTCACTTACATGGAACATTCGAGCTAGTTTAGAGAAAGAAGTTCTTCCATCCATTTGAAGAGTCATTATAATTTTCTTATCTAATTCGTCAAGTTCTACCATAGCACTTAAGCCTCTAAAATAACATTATTAACTAAAGTGGTAATTAACGTTTTGAAGAAACATATAGATAGCAGAGAAAAGTGTTCTACCTTAAGACATTACCACTTAAAAACTCATTAAACTTATTTATGGGAAAAATAATGCAATGTATTCATAAAAGCATTTAAATTAAACGAGAAATTAAAGACCATGCTAAATTGTGTGGCAGAAAAAACATTAATAGTTTAAGCTTAATTAGCACCAGGCATACTACCCTATATTTCGGAGGTAAAGTCTGTTTAAAGCTGGGTTCTCTATGGACTTGTGGGTTAAAGAAAAGTTTGTAAAAAAAGCTAAGGAAGTAGACTACTTGGACTTCATAGTTTATAGTATGGAAGAAATTGAAGTAGCTTACAGGAATGATAGCTTAGAGGAAAACACTATAAGGAACACCATATATGCTCTAAGAGCTTTCAATAAAGGTGTTTGGTCTATAAAATCTACTCAAAACCTAAGAATGCTAAATAAAATCTTAGACTACGTTATTTTAGAAGCAAAAAAGTTGAGTGCTAAGACTAAACCTAGAGAATGGTATAAAATAGAAAAACCTGTTAAAGGCAAATTCCATATAGGGGGTTTTAAAAAGTTCTCACAGAGTTTAGCTAAAGAACTTGCTGAAACGCTTGGCGACAGAATTAAAGATAAAGGTTGCGAAGAAAGTGAGGTTATCATAACATGCTCTTCTACATTAAAAGAATATGTTTCTAGCGAAGAAGCTAATGCTGTTGAAAATAAATATACGACGGAAATAGCATTATATGCTGTTGCTTATGGTTATAGACGTGGAATTGCTGGCGAGATCGTAGGGTTTTCAGGTATTATTAATGATATTTCTGAAAAAATATTGTTTAGCATTGCAGATAGTGCTTCTAGAAGAGCGAAGAACATAGCTTACGCGAAACAACTACATCCGTTAAGAAGAGGATTGAAATGGGATGTGGTTTTTGACCATGTAACATCAGGTGCGATATTTCATGAGCTCGTCCACCTTTTAGAAGCTGATGCAGCACCTCCAAGAATAAAAATTCCTTCAAGAATAACTACAACTAATTTAACAATAATTGACGATCCTACCATACCGTGGGGTTATGGATCTTATGCCTTTGATGATGAAGGAGTTCACGCTAAAAGAACTACACTGATAGAGGGAGGAGAAATAGTTTCACTAATACATACAAGGCTGACCTCTAAAGCCTGGGGAGTAGAACCCACAGGCAATGCTAGAGGAATATTTCATAAGCCCAAAGCTCTTATGAGCAATATTGTTGTTAAGCCGTCTGACTGGACTCTACAGGAGTTAATAGAGGAAACAAAAGAAGGAATTTATGTTGAAGGGCTAGTTAAGGCGGATATTTCAAGTGAAGGAATAATAACTCTGGTTCCAGAAGCATGTTGGATTATTGAGAAAGGAGAATTAAAAGATGCGGTAATGGTAAACTATATTAAACTTCAAATACCTAAGCATTTAAACATGGTTGAAGGTGTAGGTAAAGATCTTAAACAAAGGATTTCAATAGAGAAAGGCCATAAAGTTTCTGAATTTTCTCCTCCAATAAAAATTAAGTCTGTGATCGTAGGGTAGAGTAAATGTTTGGGGAATACAAATTATCTGGCGAATTATTTATCGAGAAACATGGGCTTAAAATAAGCGTTAAAGAAACAACTAAAGGGATATTTAAGTATTATAGATGTTTTCAGAATATCAGCACAATTAAGACAGTAGTATCGGAAAACCCATATCTAGGAATTTACCCCTTGCCACCAATAGGTCTTAGACCATTTACTGTAGAACATGTTTATTTAAAGCTAAGATCGCCGATTACTCTTTCTCCGAACAAGAAAACTGAAATATACTTTAAAGCTCCAGCAAATATAGGTGTTACTGTTCTTGAAAATGAGAAACATATTATTATAGATAACATATCTCTTGTTAAAGAAAAATATGCTCTCTACGGACCTATAGAAAGTGGTGTTCTCTGTAGGTTCTATGTTACAGATGCTTATAATAAAGAACCGTTAATAACTTTAAGTGAGGCTGTGGTAAAGGCCAAGGTGATAAATGAAAGTAATAATTTTATAGAAATATCAAAGCTAATTATACCGGTATCCGGAGCTAAATTATTTTACAGCAGTGAACAGGTATACTATGGTTTAGTTGAGGTTATCATAGAGGCAGAAAACGAAATTATTATAAAGCACTTAAATGAACCCATAGTTTCAAACATTAGCCAAGCCCCAATAACTATAGGTCAGCCTAAAGAATATTTAAAAATGGAATGGGGGATTTAAAGAATGCTTGAAGCTGGCTTACCAATATACCTTGAGTGGTCTTTAATTTTAAACATCATAGTTGCTCTTCTATATGTAATGCTAGGTTTTGTTTTTGCAAAGTTACTTGTAAAATATGTAACACGTTCCTTGAAAGGTAAAGTCCCGCAGTATGCTTTAATGTTTATTAATAAGATGGTATTTTACATCATAGTCTTCATTTCAGTAATTTTTGCTTTAATTGCAATAGGTGCTGAAAGATATATTACAGGTGTAATTGTAGCAGGCGGAGTATTAGGAGTTGTTTTAGGTTTTGCTAGTGAAAAAGCTGTCTCCAATTTTATTTCCGGAGTTTTTCTTCTTTTAGACCGCCCACTAAGTGTAGGTGATCCTGTCGAGATAAAGAATGAAACAGGTATTGTTACAGATATAAGTTTCCTATCAACGAAAATTAAGACTTGGGATGGAAGATATGTAAGGTTTCCTAACTCTGAAGTTTTCGGTTCAATGATAATTAATTATGGTAAACATATGGCTCGAAGAATAGATTTAACCATAGGAGTAGCGTACAAGGAAGACCCTGATAAAGTCTTAAATGTAATAAGAAAAGTTATAGATGAACATCCGCTAATACTTGCAGAACCTGAAGCCAAAATATTTGTTGACAGTTTAGGAGAAAGTAGTGTAAACATTGCAGTAAGGGTATGGGTTCCTGCTGCTATGTGGTTTGATGTTAGAAGACAGATAGTTTCAATAATTAAAAAGAAGCTTGAAGAAGAAAAGATAGAGATACCGTTCCCACAAGTGGTTATATGGTTCAAAACCCCATTGGAACTTAAATAGTTACTTTAACTGGTATTTTCTTTAGCTCAAATATCTTCTTTAAAGCAGCTATGTCGACTTCACTAAGCTTAGTGTTTAATTTTATTTTTATAATAATTCCCTCACCTAAAGGTCCAGGTGAACCTTCAAAACTATATATTATTTTAATATTTTTTCCCTCTAATGTATTGTTAATTATTTCTATGATGTCTCTGGCATCTATGTGTGTTGATATTCTTCTTATAATTATTTCGTTTTCCTTGATTTCTGCTATCATGTCTAAAAACCTTAGCTCTATGATTAATTAAAAATTATAGGCATGAAAGAATTTTAAGCTTAACGTGGCCGTTAAGCTGTTCTTTTGCCTCATTAAGCATTTTCATTACAGCTATTCTAGGGTATTCTATTAGATAATCTTTTAGCGGCGAGTATGGAAACCTATTTGCTATGCTCACAGCTTTCCTTATATTATCACATAGTCTCTCCATAGCTTTCTCTATAACCTGCTCTTCTACTATTACTTTAGCCAAGTTTTTCCTTTGAAAAAGAGTAAGTTTTGCTATTTCCCGAATTTTCCTATCACCTAAAACCCATGCTATGAAAGCTGGTATACTAGGTGAAAACTTAGGGTCATCTTGTTTTCTAATTATCTTAGCAAGGTCTACTATATCATCGGCTATTTGAAATGTTAAACCTAGTACGGAACCATAACGATACGCTAGTTCTTCATACTCTGTTTTTCCAGCTGCAATTGCACCCATTACTGCTGCTACTGCAAAGAATTCTCCAGTTTTAAGTTTAGCTACTATTCTGTATATTTGTTCGTTGAAAGATTTTCCTTCAATTATATCGGCCATTCCCCCTTTTAGCACATTAATCCATGCTTTATTAAATATTTCAACAGCTTTCCAACCATACTTTCTAAACAACATTAAACCTAGTGATATTAGGTAATGGCCTATAATTATAGCTGTTGAAATACCGTATTTTCTCCAGAAGCTTAACTTATTTCTCCTGATTTCATCACCATCTATAATATCGTCATGTATTAAGGACGCATTATGAATTAATTCCACAGCAACAGCCGCATCTAATGCTTTCTCTACATCTCCACCTAAAGTTTCGCATATAAGTAACGTCAATACTCCTCTTAACTTCTTTCCTCCCTTTAAACTGTATGAAAGCATTTCATAAAGGTTAACTTGTTTTAATAGCGAATCAGAAGATACATTAAAAAGTAGATACTCTATTCTACGCTCAATGAGCTTCCTTCTACCTTCGTAGTAGTCTATAAATTGGTGCATAGCGTTTTTCATCACTATAACTCATGCATTTACAGTGGTTTTTCCTATTTACATACAGGTACATTTTTCTAGGTGTAAGTGATGCTTAGTAGGTTTTAATATTTATGCTATCTCATTCCAGTATTGCTATTGCTCTTACAGGAGATGCGGAACCAGCTTTTATTTTTAATGGTAATCCTATGAATTTAAATCCTGTGTTTCCTATGAGGACATCTAGGTTAGTTAAGTTTTCATATATCACTATTCCCTGAGAAAGTAAAGTTTTATGCGCAGGATAAGGCTCGTGGTCTATACTTGGTGCATCCATACCTACAGCATTAATATTAAGTCTGGCGATATACTGTGAGGCTGCCCATCCTAAGCCTGGGTGATTAAAGAAATCTGGTGTACCTATTTTTTTATCATAGCCTGTGTAAAAAAGCAATATCCATCCTGGACCTATGGCTATATTAAGTTCTTTCAATGCTTTTTCTATATCTTCTACAGTTATTTCAGACTTTGGGGGTTTATGGGAAACATCTATGACTACGCCTTTGCCTATAAACTTATCTAAAGGAATCTTCTCAACTGTTAACCCATTTTTTATGAAGTGAGCGGGTACGTCCACGTGGGTTAATGTATGTTCAATGAGCATTAGTAAATTAGCATAATAACCATGTTCTTCGATACTTACCCATTTATGGACTATAGGTGTAGGATAGGCTGAAAAAACTGGAGCACCTGTATGTATTTCAAATGATAGATCAACTATTCTCATTTGGTTTCCCCGTGTTTTTAAGGTTTTATATTTAACAGTAATGTATTTCTTAAAGTTAATTTCAATGTGATCACTTAGGTCTAATATAGCCCCACTTTTCTAAAGCTCTCCTTAATTCCTTATGCGTTTCAGCATATTCATCTAAAGGTATATTTTTCATAGCTGCCTCCAATGCTTGTCTAACAGCCTTAGCACCGGCATACGCTCCATCAGGATGTCCTAGGACTCCTCCTCCAACCTGTACTATAATGTTTTTTCCCATAACCTCTATAACCTTAGGTAAAAGACCTGGATGAAGTCCTCCTGAAGCTACTGGAAGCACTGGTTTAATATGATACCATTCTTGATTTAAAAGTACATTGTCTTTAGGAATAAATGTTCTTTCCGTAATTTCTCTTTGAATTGTTAGTACATCTTTTACTTTAGCCTCCATTTTACCTACAGGTACACCTATATGTATATGGTCTACGCCTATTAGCCTAGCAAGCTTGGCTACCATGAGCATTGACATGCCATGATCCGGGCTTCTAGTAAATGCTGCATGGAATGCTCTATGCGCGTGTATTGCTAATTTTAAATCTTCAAGCTCGTCTCTCAACGTTTGTAATGCTGCCCAACCGGCAGTCAGTATGTCAATCATCACGAATTCATTTTCATAATCTGCTACAGCTTTTGCTCTTTTAATCATCTCTCTAGTTTCAGCTGTTATATTAATGAGATAACCTTTTCTTTCACCTGTCTCGTTTTCAACTTTATCTATGACTTTCATTATAGCATCTAGTCTTTTTATAAACGGGTTAAATTTTTGACTTGTTAGATTTTCATCATCTTTTAATAGGTCGACTCCTCCTGAAAGTATTTCATAGGCTACTTTAGCATATCGTTCAGTATTTAGTCCAACCTTAGGTTTTGGTACCGTTGCTGTAATAGGTCTATCATAGATTTTCAGTTTCTTTTTAACGCCTTCAACACCAAACTGAGGGCCTTTAAACTGCTCTATTACTTCTTTTGGAAACCGTGTATCTATGAGTCTTAGAGCTTTAATAGCTCTCATTCCGAAAACGTTGCCGGCAATGGAGCTTAAAATTTGAGGAACACTATTAAGTTCAAAAAGGTCTAAAGGATAAGCAATTTTGATTATTCCGTTATTCCTTATTTCATAAACTTTAGCCATTAGTTTTCTTAAATCCTCAGTCATTGTTGTTAACGTTGTCCATGTTCCGATGCTGCTTTCTGATGCTACTCTTCCGGCTGCTTCAGTTAATGTAATATCTTTGGGAATAACTTTAAACACGGCTATGAGTTCATCTTCTTTAGGCTTATATGTTAATTCGACGAACTCTTCATACCATTCAAATTTAGACACCGTGCTTACCCGAGAAAACCATTAGTACTTAGTGGATAATATGTGTTGTTCATGGAAAATACATGGACGGAACAGCAACGTAAGTTAATAATGTTAATTGTAGGAGTTAATATGGTCTAATCGGAGGTAAACTGGTTTAAGAAGTTAACAAAGACTGTTATAAAATCAAGTTTCATAGCGATGAAGTTTAGGGGTAATAGTTTGTAGCTATAATACTAGAACTGCTCTCTTTTTATGCTATTCTAATTTTTAATAGCTTTCTAACTTCATCAGCAATAATGATTATTATTGGAACTATAGCTATGTAAAGATAGGTGTTTATTGGTAATGGAACTACTTTAAAGACCGTATTAAGTGGCGTATAAAGTACCATTAGCTGGAGAGCTAAAGATACTAGCAAAGCTGGCAGTAACCATATATTTTTAGGCAGCTTCCATATAGGTAATTGTTCACTTCTAGAAACGAGTGCTCGCCCAAATTCTGAGAGAACTAATGTTGTAAATGCTACGGTTTGAGCGAACATTAAACCGTATTTTAGCGAAGCACCAAACAGCGTTATAGTGAGTCCGCCTAAAAGCATACCCATGATTATGTAGTAAATCATTTTCCTGTTGGTTATGAATCTTTCCTTAGTTGATCTAGGTGGCCTTTCAAGTATTCCTGGTTCTGGAGGTTCAAAACCAAGAGCAGCAGCAGGTAACGCATCTGTTGTTACATTAATCCACAATAAGTGTATAGGCCTTAATATGTGTGGTAAGCCGATAAGTTCAGCACCAAAAACCGTTGCAACCTCGCCTAAATTACATATTAATAAATAGTTTATAGGTTTCTTAAGGTTTTCAAATATTATTCTTCCCTCTTTTACAGCCTCAACTATGGTGACAAAGTTGTCGTCGAGAAGTATCAACTGTGATGCTTCTTTAGCCACTTCAGTACCCTTGATACCCATAGCTACTCCAATATCAGCTATTTTAAGCGCTGGTGCATCATTAACTCCATCACCAGTCATCGCGACGCGATAACCTTTACTCTTTAGCATCCTTACTATTCTAGCCTTGTGTCCAGGTGTAACACGAGCATAAACAGTTACTTTATCAACAACATTTCTAAGCTCACTATCGCTCATACTATCTAGCTGCTTACCCTCAATAACCTTATCTTCAGAAACTTCTAAACCTATCATTTTAGCTACAGCCATAGCTGTAAGTTTATGGTCACCAGTTATCATGATGACTTTTACACCAGCTCTTTTAGCCACTTCAATAGCTTTTTTTACACCCTCTCTTGGCGGATCTATGATACCTAGAATAGCAGTAAATACTAACTCTTTTTCAGCCTCCTTAATATTTTCTACAATCTCGCTTGAGTATTTGTAAGCTATACCGAAAGTTCTATAACCCTTAGACGCTAAGTCCATTATGTACTTACTAATTTGTTCACGGAGTGAATGAGTTAATGTTTCTTCTTTACCGTTAAGTCTAACCTTAGATGAAATTTCAAGAAGCAATTCAGGGGCTCCAGATGATACTACTATGTATTTATCATAGCATACGTGAACAGTTGTTTTTCTTTTCCTAAACCTGTCAAACGGAAATACTCTAACAACCCTATACTCTTCTATAGCTGCTTTAACACATCTCTCTCCTAAACCTTTATATGCTAAAACTAAAGCTGCACCCTCAGTTGGCGAGCCACGTATCGTCCAAGAACCATATTCATTAATTAGCTTTACGTCGATTGACGTATGCGCTGCTATGATTTCAAGAAGAAACTTGACATCTTCCCATGAACTGTTTCCACTTACTAACTTAATTTCACCTTTAGGCACATATCCTGAACCTGAGACTTCATATTCACTATTAAGTAGTCTCAGAATTTTTACAGTCATTTCGCCTTTTGTTATAGTGCCTGTTTTATCGCTGCATATAACATTACATGATCCTAATGCTTCAACAGCTGCCAACTTTCTAACTAAAGCGTTTTTTTGAGCCATTCTTCTAGCACCTATAGCTAGTATAGCTGTAGCTATTGCTGGTAAGCCTTCAGGCACTGCAGCTACACCTAACGCTACTGCTAACATTAAAGCCTCCAATATGTTTTCACGTGCCACAAAAAAGGTCATGGCAAAGACTATAGCACAAATACCTAAGATTATCGCACCAACTCTCTTTCCAAACGCATCTAATTCCACTTCAAGAGGTGTTTTTTCCTCCTTAGTTTCAGCCACTAACTTAGTAATTTTACCTAGCTCACTACTCATACCAGTAGCTACTACTACAGCTTTGCCTTTACCTCTAACTACGTAAGTACCCATGAACACCATGTTTCTTCTATCACTTACTAAAGTATCGGGTGGAAGAACGATATCAGCGGTTTTTTGAACAGGTGTTGATTCCCCGGTTAGCGATGATTCATCAACTTCAAGGTTTATTGATTCTATAACTCGTGCATCCGCAGGTATTCTATCACCTTCACTTAACAATATGATATCGCCTGGCACCACCTCTCTTGCTGGTATAATTCTTTCTTCACCATCTCTTAGTACTTTACACGTAGGTGCAGCTAGTTTCTTAAGAGTTTCAATGGTTCTCTCAGCCCTAAACTCCTGGATAAAACCCATAATACCCATTACCAAAACTATGACCATTATAGCTATGGCGTCAACGATTTCTCCCAGTATTAAGGATATAATTGTTGCAGCAAGCAAAATGGCTATTAGAAAGTTAGCAAATTGTTTTAAAAACATTATAAGGGGGCTTTTTTTCTTGGCGAAAAGTTCGTTAAATCCGTAGATTCTTAAGCGTTCCTCAACTTCTCTAGACGAAAGTCCAAACTCTTTGCTTCCTAATTTCCTTAATACTTCCTCTACACTCAATGAATGCCACGATACAGTCATTAGTTATCCCTGGTGTTTTCTTCCTCTTCAGGTAGTTTCTAAACGGTTTTATAGATTAGAGTGTTATTAAATATGCTCATACATGAAGTTTTAACGTATAATTTGACGTAAAAGCTGCCTATCACTATAGATACTTATGGTTAACTTCAATGACAGGCGTTTAAGTTATGAAGATAGGTGTAAAAATAAATATTAAGCTTTAGATGAAGTGTTAATGGTTTAAATAGAAACTTATAAGCGTTAAATGAAATGTTGATGTCAAGTATTATTTACTGCTAATCACTACGTTAGCTATAGCAGTTTTTAGATACCTTAGTTATATCTTACTCTTAACTATTTAAATTAGGTAATGTTTAAAATAGTGGTTGCCCATGCTTTATATTTTGGAGATTATAGATATTTTAGAAACTTGTATGGGCTTTCCCTTCATCGGGTTCGGGTTTTCATCTCCATCAGGGACGTTCGGGGCTTCCACGGAACCACGGAGCCCCACATCTCGGGTTAAGAGGATTAAACCTCTTAAGGCTAGGTTCCATGATGCAACAAGGTCTCTGGCAACGATGTATCCGTTGGGCAACCTAGCCCACCTGTAGTTAATGAACTCTAGATCGCCATCTATAGGCGATGTCTTGGAGGTATTTCTCGGGTCTACGTAGGCTATTGGGAGACCTTCAATTAACGCTTTGTAGTGAATAAACAACTGTATCCTTCGATATGTCCAGAGCGATAGCTTCTTGTTGAACCCTTTAGAGCCATTGGCTCGTGTTTTCAGATTGCTTAAGCCCTCTAGGGCAATCAACACGCTGTATTCTTTGGCTATCTCTACTATTTTCCTAGATATGTAGTGGCACGAATCAGTAAGAATGTTTCTAGCTCTCTTACCATGTCTTCTAACAGCCTCCCTTATCCCTTTGACAAATCTCCACTTCTTAGTGTACTTCCTCTGTATCTTCTCGGCAACAACTCTGTGAGCCAGTGCTCTCCTCAAGCCATTAAACGGTATAGTGCCCATGGAGACCGGTTTCCCATTCATGTCGACTATAGTGTAGGTTACGTTGTAGAAGTTGATGTCGATACCCATGATGCGTTCTGGCTTTCTTAACATCACAACTCTTTCGAAAGTAAGATACACCCACACATCTCCATCCCTGTAGCTTACTAGGATTTCCTTGAGCTTCCACGAGTTCTTAAAGTACCTCTCTAAGTAGCTGTACCATTCTAGCTTCAGCTCAACCCACTCATTGCCTAGAATAGCTATCCTTAGCATTTCTGCATTTAGGTCTAGCTTGTAGTCTTGGTAGTCTAGCCTTGCTGTTAATTTCCTAAGAACTGGTTTGCTGCCATTATTCTTCTTGGTCGCCTTTACAACCTCTTTAGCTCTACGCTCAATCTTGTGGCAGTGGTGTGCTCGAAAACCTTGATTCCTCAGTATTCTGTAGAACCTATGGTGAAGCTCTCTTAATGAGGGAATGTGGTCTAGGCTCCATATCTCATCCACAACATACTGAGTCCAATCACGAAAAGCTTTGAGGAACTGGAGTAGTTTGTAATGGTGGCTAGGGTTTGGGGTAACCGCTAAGATAAAAGCGGTTACTTTAGCCTTCATTCCCCAGTCACCAGATAATACCTATTGTTAGAAAGGTATTTAAGTTTTTCTAGCCATCTATATGTTTGGTGCTAGATATGAGCGTTACATACGTATTCGAAGCAACTGTAGTTAAGTACACGAGAAATAGAATAGTAATCTACCCACCCAAAGAGTACCAAGAAAAACTGAGAAAACACCATGGAAAGAAAGTGAAAGTCATAGTAGTAATAGAGCCAGAATAATGTTTCTACAAACACGTAAAGTTACCATAGTTTCCGAAATAGCCCAAATACTCAAATAAGCGGATAGTCTTTAATAACTCTATATAAAAGGTAACTAATTTAGATATGGTGATGACATGGTTTACGTTGAAGTACCGAAGTTTACGGTTAAAAAAGAACTAATCAAATTACCTAGTAAAAGAACAGCATTAATAATAGTTGATATGCAAAATGATTTTGCACATCCAAACGGTAAGTTGTTTGTTCCCACCGCGCCTAAGACCATTAAGCCGATAAGTATGTTACTTAAGAAAGCCCGTGAAAACAAAGTCCTTGTAGTGTTTACTCAGGACACCCATTATCTTGGTGATCCTGAATTTAACGTGTGGGGTGAACATACTCTCATAGGAACATGGGGGCACCAAATAATAGAAGAACTTAAACCTAAAATACCTGAAGAAATAGTTATTCAAAAGAATAAATATGACGGATTCTTCGGGACACCTCTCGATAGTATCCTGAGATCACGCGGTATAGAATACCTAGTTATTACAGGTACTGTAGCTAACATCTGTGTTCTACATACATCATCATCTGCTGCACTATATGGCTATAAAACTGTTATCCCTGTAGATACCATATCTGCGCTAACGGATTTTGACATGTATGCTACACTAAGGCAGGTACATTTTCTATATAAAGGAATACTTACTGAAAGTAGGTACATAGAGTTTAGGTAATTGCTTTTAGCTCAAAAATTAACTTATTTTTTAGCTCTACAATACCTAAACCTTTGAGAGCACTGATCCTGAATATTTCAACATAACCTTTGTTTTCGAGTATTTGAACCAGCTTATCGGTCTTGTTTTTATCCATAGCATCTATTTTATTTAGCGCGACAATTATCCTCTTGTTAAACGATTTTTCTATATCCGATAAAACATGTAGCTGCTGTTCAAGCGTGTAATAGCTGGTTATGGAAACATCAAAAAGATAAACTATCACACCTTTAACATGTTTGAGAGCCATAATTGCTTGTAATTCTATAGGGTTTCTTTCAGAAAGCGGTCTGTCAAGAAGACCTGGAGTATCTATTGCTTGAAACTTATAATGTGGTCCTATTATGTGTCCTAGAATAAGATTTTTCGTTGTAAAGGGGTAAGGTGATATCTTCGGCTTGGCTGTTGAGATAGTTTTAACAAGAGTAGACTTTCCTACTTGAGGCATTCCGGCAACTATTACTGTAGGTGTTTCGGGGTCTATTGAGGGTATTGTTTTTAACTTAAAAATGATAGATGCTAGGAAGTCTATATACTTCCTGTTTCTTTTCATAACAGACAGTAGCCTACCTATGCAGCTTCTACGTACTTCGGCAAGCTCATGGGATTTCTTGGCTAAGCGCATTATATTTAAGCATTCTTTTCGAATATTGCTAAGTATTCTTAGTGCCTTAGAGAGTCTGATTATTGATTTCCTATATTCATTAACACCAACTACAAGATCTAGTAGGTCTAAGTAAAATGGATGTAGCCTATCAACATGAGGCAATGTATATATTGTTTTTTCAAAGTAGTTTTTTAAAACATCATATACCATGTTTATTCTAGCTATTTCCTTAGCTTTAATGCTCATTTCCTTCGATATTTCTAGCTTCTGATTTAGCTTCCTATATCTGTTACTTATTATCTCTTTAAGTTCTTCGTAGGTTGGTAACTTACTTATATTTTCAAATGGTGAAGCCAATAACTTATCCCTGTTAAACTTAGTTTTTATACGTTTTTGAATGTTACATTATATTCTAATGAATTAAGGATACGGAATAATATAGAGTCTATAGTTATCAATCTTAATTTTTCAGAGTAATCTCTACTCTACTTGATGGATTATGTGTAAGTCTAAGAAGAAGTATAAGGCTATTAGGATAAATATTCCGTTTGAAGAGTACATTATTATTAACGAGATAGTAGCTAATAAGGGATATAGGGACGTTTCAGAATGGATAAAAACCTTAGTTAAAAGAGAAATAAGGAATTTGAAAAGCGAATTACAGCCTTCCGGATGGGTTAAGCTTGACGTGGATCCCTTAAATTTCATAGATAAATTGTCTGAAGAATTTATAAGCCAATGTACGGCAACATACAACGTATCCTCTTTGCCTTTCGAAATAATAGCTAAAGACTACTCTGAACAAGAGAGAATAGTGTATAATATATGTAAGCTTTTAGAAAACTCAGTTTCAAACGCTTTAAAGTCGTTTAGTGCTGATAAACTTCTTTCCGCCTATAGGTGCTATGTTGAGCCACATAAATTACCTTTTGCTAGTCTAATTTTCTATATTGACGAATATCCTTACAGCATACTTGTAGATGGTAATTTAATATTTGATGAGCAGTTAAGAGCAAGGTTTACAGTAAAGGGTTTAAGAATAAGCGGCGACTTAGTCCTAACATTTTGGCATAAAAAACTATTTGAAATACTAGTTGATAACCTAAGCGGGTGGGATCCCAGAGTGGAAAAAGGAAACGTTGAAATTACCTTAATTACTGAAGATGCTAAGGCGCTAGAACAGGATCTTATAAAAATACTTAAGGAATTTGGCAGCATTTTGAATAGCGATGTTGTAAATGTAGACTGCTATATAGGAGTCAACAGTGTTAGAGCTGAAGGAGAATATGCTAGAAACAGCGTTTACTACACAATCGTAATAGATGGTGTGAGAGAAGAAATAAGGCCTGGAACATGCAAGATAATACTACGTCTTACGTCGTAGCTTAAAATAAAAATATAACTATTTAAGATAAAATTAAGTACTGGATGATGATCTGTTCCCACTACTACGGATAATATGTGAAGACGTGGCGGCTGTCTGACGCAACGTAATACATTCACTTATATGATTTCTCCATAATCGTAAACAGGTTCTTTACTGTGTTAATGGCAGTGTTATGGCGTGGTTAAGTTTATAAATGTTCTCTATATTATGGAGTACTCTAAGTGAGAAGAGATTGAAAACAGTGAAGACATACACTGTTAAAGAGCTAGCTAGTAGATGTTGTAGAATACATAAGGATCTCTTACCTTACATCATAAAGAGATATCTATATAGTAGTTTATCGGATTTAATACCGTTCAAGTATGTAAATTCCAATAATAAAGTGGTGGAGGTAAATACGGTATCAGATTTAGATGGTGTTATAAGGGAAGTCATAAGTTTCGTTAGAGCAAATAATTCCTTAACTCATAGCAAGGAAGCTATTGCTACATCAAGTTAGCAAATTATTTCTACAATAACGTCCAGCATCTAATAGGGTGTGTTTTTGAAAACATTGTTTATAACATCGTCTCCTAGAAGAACAAATCTTCTTAAAAAGTACCATTTAAACTTCGAAATAATAGAGCCTGTACGAGAACCGGAAATTACATTAAGAGATCCTTGTATGACTGCTATCTTGAGAGCTGAAAGGAAAATACATTCAACATTATCAAAAATTCCTAACAATACTGTAGTTATAGCAGCTGACACGGTAATTTACATTGGAGGAGAAATTATCGGTAAACCTAAGGATGTAAATGATGCCATAAACATTCTTAAAAGGTTAAGCGGCAGAACACATAGTGTAATTACTGCATTAGTTTTAAAAACTAAAGACAAGACTGTGAAAAAATGTGTTAAGACCTTAGTTAGATTTAAGAAATTAAGTATGAAAGAGATAATGTTTTATGTAAAGACAGGGGAACCTTTAGATAAAGCTGGTGCCTATGCTATTCAAGGATACGCAGCCTTCTTCATTAAAGGAATAAAAGGAGACTACTATAATATTTTAGGACTGCCTTTAAATGTAATGTACAATATTTTAAAGAAAGAATTTAAATTAAATGTTTTAACTAATAGAGAGTATCTTCGTAAGAAGCTGAAGTCAGAAATTTAATTAAGTTTTAGTGGGCCCGCGGGGATTTGAACCCCGGACCACCGCCTCGTAAGGGCGGCGTCCTAACCGGGCTAGACGACGGGCCCTCTGTTTCCTTAATACTTTTCATAAAATTTCTGAATATAAAGCTTTATACCATAATCTGAAGTTAAAGAAACCTACTAAAGCAGTAACTAAAAATGAGTAATCTTTAGATGTGCAAATGCCTTAAAGCTTTGCTTCTATGACTTAAATAAGGTTACTTCAAAAATTTTAGCCATGCTCATGACCATAAGCATTAATGCCATAACCGCTATAGTAACCATGAACATTCCTTATCCCCATAGTTTCTTAAGATTTATAAATATGTACAGAGATAGCCGAAAGTAACATCCGAGGAAAATGCTAATAATGTAAAGAAACATTTTAAACCCTATAGGCAATTAGTTCTAAATCGGTGCCGGGGTAGCTCAGCTGGTAGAGCGCCGGGCTGTTAATAGATCTAGGGGGAGGTTTGAGTCCTCTAACCACCCCTAAAGCAGAGACCCGGTGGTCGGAGGTTCGAGTCCTCCCCCCGGCGCCATTATTTTTATAATTTTCAGCTATAAGGCTTGTTCTAGTTAACTAAAGAATTGTTATATTTGTTTGTCTAGAGTATATTATGGGTTAAATTATGATGGTGACATTACCTAAACCTAAGATTAAAGGAGTTATGTCGTTAGAGGAAGCAATAAATGTTAGACGAAGTAGACGAAGTTGGAGAAAAGATAGAAAACTAACTTTAGAACAGGTTGGTCAGTTAGCTTGGGCTGCTCAAGGAATAACCAATTGGAGGGAAGGTTTTAGAGCAGCACCTTCAGCAGGTGCAACATATCCTTTAGAAATATACATTGTTGTAAGAGAGAATGGTGTAAAAGATTTAGGTAAAGGCGTTTATCGTTATAACCCATTTAAGCATTGTTTAATGAAAACCCTTGACGTGGATATCACATATGAGCTTATGGAAGCATCATTAGGACAATACTGGGTTGGCTCAGCTCCGGTAAACATGGTTATTGTAGCAGATTACAGTAGAACTACAAGGTTTTACGGTGATAGAGGTTATAGGTATGTTCACATGGAAGTTGGCCATACTGGCCAGAACATATACTTGCAAGCAGAAGCACTAGGTTTAGGTACTGTCGCTATAGGAGCATTTTATGATAATAGAGTGAAAGAAATACTTAACCTTGCTAGAAAGTTAACACCACTATACATAATGCCTATAGGCTATCCTGAAAAACGCTACTAGCCTAAATCAGCTCTCTACGTGCAAGCCTGTTTTTCATTATACTTATTTCTTCTTCAGGAAAATATTTTAGCAGTTCTTCTATTTTCCTTCTATTTACTTTTAAGTAGCCTTCTTCAATAAGCTCCTTTACCCTTGCTAAATCTCTATCATCTATTCTTCTACCTATCCTTGCTTTTAACACTATGTATGCTTCTAAAGATAGCACCTTAATTCTATAATGGTTTATTTTTATTCTTCGAGTTTCTTTTTCTAAAATTTCTTCAGGAACATAGAAGTCATGTATATTTTCATAAAAGTCTATGAAGAACTCGCCATATTCGAAGGGAACTATTAATCTTGGAGTACCATAATCTGTATACGTGTAATCCCATCCCTTAGAAATAGCAATGTTTTTGAATAAGTCCTCCTCTAAGAGGGGGCTTCTATTTATAACAAATAAGTCTAAATCTTCTTCCTCTTTAAAGTATCCACCAAGTGCAAGAGAAACTATAGTACTTCCTATAATTACAGCGTCTATGTTGTTTAATTCGAACTCTTTAGCAAGTTCTTTAAGTATTTTCTTAAGTTCTTCAACCATTAAACATTGCCCCGTGACTTATTAGAGAAGCAACGTTATAAATATTATCAGCACATAACATTTTAAAACGTGCCCGTCTAAAACATACTTTGGAGCCGGGGTGCCCGAGCGGTTTAGGGGACGGGCTGCAGTGGATTAGCTAAACCGCCCAATCGTAGAAACCCGTTTTACCCGGGTTCAAATCCCGGCCCCGGCTCCATAAACAGCCTTTAAAATTTTTTCTCAACTTAGCCAGAATTTCTTCCGCAACGTTTATACATTTCTTCTCTAACTTACATGATTTAGGAGGGCCCGTAGCTCAGCCAGGGAGAGCGGCGGACTATACCGCTTCATATGTTGAAGCGGATGGGCCGATGCTCCAGACCCGTTAAAAGACGGGTCTGCTGACCTTTATGGGATGACTTAGGTCTGGAGCTTAAAGGAGAGACCCGTAGGTCGGGGGTTCGAATCCCCCCGGGCCCACCACAATTAGAAATAGGGCTCCTAACAATAATTTCAAATGTTTTAAATTCTTCTTACGCCCTTCTTTTTCGGTCTAAGGTTTCTGCTTTTACATCTTCTACACTTAACAGCTCCTGGAGGGTTTCTTGCTCCACATTTTCTACAAATCATTACATTAAGTAATCGTGAAGCAGCAATCCTATACTTTACAGGATCTGTAACGGGCATTATTTAGCACCTGCTGCAAACCTAATGCGTGGTTATCTTTATGTTCACTATCTATAATTTAGTTACTGATTTAAACTTTATGGTAACCGAAAGAAAGATATATGTGTAACAATGAATTTCTCTAAAGATAAGAAATCAATAAGTTAAGAAACTTTTTCATTTAACCTAGAGGTGATGATTTTACGAAGTTACCGCTATGTACAATATGTGTGAAAAGTGGAGTCTTGTGTCCACGCTGCCAAAAACTTATTGAAAGAGGAGACTACAATGAAACCGATATAGAAGTTATGAAAACTCTTTTAGAACTTGAAGAATCTAAATTCTCTGTGCTTAGGGATGTAATTTATCATAAAAGCTACAAAGCAGATAACATGTACGTTATTGTTCTTTCAGGCAACAAGCTAACCCCGTTTATACTAAGCAAAATCGCTAAGAAACTATCGGAGAAACTTGAAGGAAAAGTTAGAATAATTGAAAGAACAAGTAGTTTAAGAAAAATGGCTTCACAACTTCTCCTTCCAGCAAATGTTTTAGGAGTAAATATTTTATGGCTCCCTGATGGCTCTTGGCAAAGCATAGTTAGGGTATCTAGGTCTGATTTTAAAACATTACCAGCTGAAAAAGAATTACTAGAAGAAATACTAACTAAACTAAGTGGTATGGAAGTTAGAATACGTTTCGAATAGAGAGGATTAGACCATGAAAATAACATATAAAACACATTTTGCTAGAGATATAAAGGCTGAGTTAAACGGATACGTTGTAATATTAGCGGGTTGGGTACATATAAAAAGAGATTTAGGCGGAAAGAAATTCTTAATTTTAAGAGATAAAACAGGAACAGTACAGTTAATATTAACTAAGGGGAAAACACCACAGCATATAATTGAAATATTCAATAAGCTTACTAGAGAAAGTGTAATTAAAGTTAAAGGAGTTGTGAAAGCTTCAGCAAAAGCTCCAAGAGGAGTTGAGATCGAACCCTTAGAAATAGAGGTTTTAAGCCTGGCAAAAACGCCATTACCGGTTGATGTTACAGGTAAGGTTCATGCAGATATAGATACTAGGCTCAACAACAGAGTTTTAGACTTAAGGAGGAAGGAAAACCAAGCAATATTTAGAATCCAAGACACCACCCTTAAAGCAATAAGAGAGAAACTTAGAGAACTAGGATTCATAGAAGTACTAACACCTAAAATAATTGCCTCAGCCACGGAGGGTGGTGCACAACTATTTCCAGTACTTTACTTTGGAAGGGAAGCGTTTCTGGCTCAAAGTCCGCAACTTTATAAAGAACTGCTGGCTAGTGCTTTTGAAAGAGTTTTTGAAATAGGGCCAGCATTTAGAGCTGAAGAATCTGATACACCATATCATCTATCAGAGTTCATATCTGTAGATATAGAAGCCGCTTTTATGAACTATCTAGATGTTATGAACGTGCTAGAGGAGGTCATATATCACGTTCTAATGAAAATAAGAAAGGAGAACATGGAAGATTTAAAAATATTAAAATATGAAGAACATTTTCCAAAAATGCGAAGACCAATTAAGAAAATAACATACAATGAAGCTATAAATATCCTTCAGGAACATAAATATCCCATAGAAAAAGGTGAGGACCTAAGTACTCCTGCTTTGAGAAAACTAGGGGAAATTCTTGATGAGGAATTTTACTTTGTAATCGACTGGCCTACTTCAACAAGGCCATTTTACACTATGCCTAAAAGAGATAATGAAGAGAGAACAGAATCTTTTGACTTCGTTTATAAATGGTTAGAAATAGCCTCAGGAAGCACAAGAATCCATGAAAGATCTCTTCTTGAAAAGCAGCTAATAAGACAGGGACTTGATCCAAAGAACTTCGAGTATTTTCTTAAATGGTTTAACTGGGGTATGCCGCCGCATGCGGGATGGGGGCTTGGACTATCGAGACTTATGCTAATACTTACCGGTGCTAAAAATGTTAGAGAAGTAGTGTTATTCCCGAGAGATAAGAAGAGACTGATACCTTAGAAAACACTCTCATTCTTCATTATTTCTCTTAAAAATATTGTTGCATAGTATCCCTTATTAAGAAAAAAGGAGAGAAAAACATTACGTCCAAACACTACATAGTCTAGGTTTCTAATGATCATAGGTGTTTTTCTAAAACCTCCCTCTACACCTACATTTAGCTCCTTAACTAAAAATTCCTTGATGTTCACGTTCTCTTCTTCAAGAACTTCTCTTAAGTTTCTATCAAATTTAAGGGTTTTATAACCTATTAAAGGCAATAGTATTTTCTCTCTTAACGGATCTATTTTTACCCTAGTATGTACTATAGTAAATTCGCTATTTTTAACAACCATATCACCTTCTACTGCTGTTGAAGGAGAAATGTCTAACTCTATTCTCTTGCTAACATATTTATTAAACATAAATGACTGATAGGCTTCAATATAAAACTGTATAATGAACTTTGGCAATTTCTTTAGTGCATAGAAGTAGTTTCCAGGTTTTCTTATCAGATGTTTAAGAATTATTCTTTCATAAACATATTTCTTAGGAAATAATTTAAGCGCTTCCCTAGCTTCACCTGTTTCTTCAAAAATTCTTCTTGCTTCACGTACTCTAAGGCTCTCCCCTGGGTGAGGATGTCCAACAATCTCTGTAACAGCTTCTTCCCATTTGCGTTTAACAAGAAACTTACCCACAATGTGCGTGTTAGGTCTTATAGTGCCGAATCGTTGATGACCGTAAAAGGGGTATAAACCTCCACTCTCATCTATTTCATGAAGTACATTGCTAAGTCTATTTTCAATACCTATTCCGCTAACGTCTCTAATGAAGAGTTTGAATATGTTTCCCTGTAACATCCCTTTTCTTAAAGGAAATTTACCTAGACCTAAAAACTTTAACACTACATGGTTGTTAATATTGATATGTTTAGGTATTTTATATTTTGACGGAATAGAAACCAGCTGGTAAGTTAATGCCCTTGCATCTTTTAACCCGGCATATCCTATATACCTCATAGGTATTTTTAGCCTCTTAGATATCATCATTAGTGCTGTTAACGTATCTACACCTTTCTTTATTAATTCATAGTATGCGTATTTCCCTTCACTCGTATACGTGTTTAAAACGTTAACCTCTTTTACTACAAAGTCTTCATAGCTTGCTCTTATTTTACCACCTATACCTTTAGTTTTTGTCTGGTAGTATAATATACCCAATTCTTTTTCGTATTTTGGTGAAGGAATGGGCTTCATGCTTAAACCTTAAACTTATCATAATAGTTTTAATTTACCCGTGATTACGTCTAGAATTCTTGAGGGTGCTGGCCCTAAGGCTATACATGTAATTGTTCCAGGTTTTAGCTGCGTTTTCCCGGCATCTCTAATAATACATGTAGGAAGCTTATGTTTTCTTGCCTCATTAAATATGTTCATGAGCTCCTCTAAGCTACTTACTTTCACAACAACTTTCTTTTGACCCTGCTTTACCCATTCTTTTACCCATTCAGGCTTATGCTTAAACGCTTCAATATAACCCTCAACAGCTGCATGAGCTACTTGAACAGCTAATTTCCCTTTCCCCATTTCCAGGTCTTGCCTTACTACTATTACCTGTTTTATCTCCTCCAACATTAAACCCTCAAGTTTAAGCAGGACACCAAGTAATATATTGTTTCGAACAGCAAACTTATATAATACGTTATCTTATTAGACTCTTCAGCAGTTAAAAACATTATATAATAGGTGTAATATGTGTCCATAGTAAGTAAGCGGAAAATCAGTGCAGCAGGAGTAACTACGCCTATATGTTCAAGCTGTAAAAGACCTATACCTCCAACAGAGAAGGCAGTGAAGTTTCTATGTCCAAATTGCGGCAAAGTGACTATATGGCGATGTGAAAGATGTAGAAAACTATCGATACCATATAAATGTATATATTGTGGTTTTGAAGGCCCCTAAATAGGTGGTATGTGATGGGTAAACTTGTTGTTTTAATTAAAGTTTTTCCTAAAGACATAGATGTGGACTTAGATAGATTAGCTGAAAATATAAGAAAAAAGCTACCGCCTCATTATGAAGTTACAAGATATGAGAAAATACCTATAGCCTTCGGCTTATCAGCTTTAGTACTAAGTATAACAATGCCTGAAAACATTAGAGGAGGTACTGAAGAACTCGAGAATATCATTAAAAACGTTGAGGGAGTATCCGAAATAAACGTAGAGTATGTGAGCCGAATATAAATGAATACTATGTGCTGTTATGGCAGCAACCTTAAGAAACAGTATTAACAGTTTTAAAAGCAGATGCTTAAATCTCTTTATGTGGGAGAAATCCTCATAAACTGTGCTCTCACCTAATTGTTAAGTGTGGTGTTAAAATAAATGTCTAAAGAGGAAAGAAAGGAAGTAATACTAAAAGTTCTTGAAGCTAGACAGAAAGATGTCGGTAGAGGAAAGGTTAGAATAGATATCAATATCATGAGAAGACTAGGGATAAGCCCTGGCGACGTTGTTGAAATTGAAGGTAGGAGAAAAACAGCAGCAATAGCATGGCCATCCTACGCTGAAGATCAAGGACTAGAAATAATAAGAATGGATGGCTTAATAAGAAAAAATGCTGGCGTAAGTATAGGAGACAAAGTAATAGTTAGAAAAGCAAAGGTAAAACAAGCCACATTAGTTAAGCTTGCACCTTCATCGTTTAGCATAACAGCTGACCCTGGATTTGCTAATTATGTTAAAAGAAGGCTTATAGACTACCCTCTTGTAGAAGGAGATACAGTCCTTATACCTGTCCTTGGCCAGGCAATACCTTTCACTGTAGTTACAACAAAACCCTACGGCGTAGTTATTATCACTCCAGACACTAATGTTGTTATACTTGAAAAACCTGCAGAACAGGCCAGAGTACCAAGAGTAACCTATGAAGATATCGGAGGGTTAAAACACATCATTGAAAGAATAAGAGAACTTGTAGAATTACCTTTAAAACATCCTGAACTCTTTAGAAGACTAGGTATTGAGCCTCCTAAGGGTGTTTTGCTTTACGGCCCTCCTGGATGCGGTAAAACACTACTAGCAAAAGCAGTTGCAAACGAAACTGATGCTTACTTTATTGCTATTAATGGCCCTGAAATTATGAGCAAATTCTATGGAGAAAGCGAACAAAGACTAAGAGAAATTTTTGAAGAAGCTAAGAAACATGCTCCAGCAATAATATTCATAGATGAAATAGATGCAATAGCTCCGAAACGAGATGAGGTTGTAGGCGAAGTTGAGAGAAGGGTTGTAGCGCAGCTTTTAGCGTTAATGGATGGTTTAGAATCCAGAGGAGATGTTATAGTTATTGCTGCAACCAATAGGCCGCAAGCGTTAGATCCTGCTCTTAGAAGGCCGGGAAGATTTGATAGAGAAATAGAAGTGCCATTACCTGATAAGCAAGGTAGGTTAGAGATTTTACAAATACATACAAGAAACATGCCTTTAGCCAGCGGTGTTGATTTAAAAAAACTAGCGGAAATAACCCATGGATACACGGGTGCAGACCTAGCTGCACTCTGTAGAGAAGCTGCTATGAATGCCCTAAGAAGATACTTGCCGCAAATAGATTTGACAAAAGACAGAATACCTCCAGAAATACTTGAGAAAATGGAAGTAACTATGGAAGATTTCTTAAATGCGTATAGAGAAGTCATACCGTCAGGTCTAAGAGAAGTCTATGTTGAAGTACCTGAAATAAGATGGGACGATATAGGAGATTTAGATAATGTAAAGCAGCAATTAAGAGAAACAGTAGAATGGCCTCTAAAACACCCTGAAGCATTTAACAGGTTAGGAATTAAGCCTCCTAGAGGGATACTCTTATTCGGCCCTCCTGGATGCGGTAAAACACTACTAGCAAAAGCAGTCGCTACAGAAAGCGGTGCAAACTTCATTTCAGTCAAGGGACCTGAGGTTTTAAGTAAATGGGTTGGAGAATCTGAAAGAGCAATAAGGCTAATATTTAGAAGAGCTAGACAAGCTGCACCATGCATAATATTTTTCGACGAAATAGACGCAATAGCGCCAATGAGAGGTTTAGGCATAGGCAACAGCCATGTTACAGAACGTGTTGTAAGCCAAATTCTAACTGAGATGGATGGTATTGAGAAGTTGGAGAATGTTGTTGTTATTGCTGCAACTAATAGGCCAGACATCCTAGACCCAGCACTACTAAGACCAGGAAGACTGGATAAATTAATCTACGTACCACCACCTGACATTAGAGGAAGATATGAGATTTTCAAGGTACATACTAGAAAAATGCCGCTAGCAGAAAACGTAGACTTATGGAGGCTCGCCGAATTAACTGAAGCATATACTGGTGCAGATATTGAAGCAGTATGTAGAGAAGCAGCTCTCATGGCTTTAAGAGAAAATATTGAAGCTAAAGAAGTTAGAATGGAACATTTCATGGAAGCACTAAAGATAATAAGACCTTCGATAACGGAAGACATGGTGAAAATGTATAAAGCATGGATGGAAAGAGCAAGACAAGTACTTCCACGAGGTAGGCCTGTACTAAGTACTTTTGTTTAAATTACTTCTCTAACCTTTATTCAAATTTAAACCTTAGAGTGACAAAAATGCCCAAATGGAACCCGGAGCCTTTAATCAATGTAATACTTGCGTTATTGAAGGTTTCAAGAGATGGTAAGCTTAGAGAAGATGAAATACTAAGGATGCTAAAGTATACATACTCCGATATTTCAAGAAAGGAACTAGTAAAAACACTAATGGTTCTTGAAATTAGAGGATTAATAAGAGTTTATTTGGCTAAAGAAAACCTACTAATAGCTGAGCTTGTTAAATAGCTTAAGGAGCATTAAGGAATAAAGGAGAGAAACTACTTTTAAAAACATGGGAATAAAGGTTGGGCGTTAATCTAAAAGAACTTATACCTAAGGAAAGTAGGAAAACCGTTGACCTTGTAGAATTAAGGGGGAAAACTGTAAGTATTGATGGATATAATGCACTATACCAGTTTTTAACAGCTATTAGACAACCTGATGGAACACCGCTTATGGACAGTAAGGGAAGAATAACAAGTCATTTAAGCGGACTATTTTATAGAACAATAAACCTAATGGAGCATGGAATAAAACCAGTATATGTATTTGATGGCAAACCTCCAGAGATAAAAGCTGCTGAAATAGCTAGAAGGAAAAAGGTAAAAGAAGAAGCAATTAAAAAATATGAAGAAGCCTTAGCTAAAGGCGACTTAGAAGCAGCTAAAAGATATGCTCAAATGGCTTCGAAACTAACAGAAGACATGGTTGAAGATGCTAAGAAACTACTAACAGCCATGGGAATACCATGGGTTCAAGCACCAGCGGAGGGAGAAGCACAAGCAGCATATATGGCAGCTAAAGGAGATGTATGGGCTGCTGGAAGCCAAGACTATGATTCTTTACTGTTCGGCACACCAAGGCTTATTCGGAATCTAACAATAACGGGTAAAAGGAAGCTTCCAAGAAAGGATGTATACATTGAAATAAAGCCTGAAATAATACTACTAGATAGTGTCCTTGAAAAACTTAAGATATCAAGAGAACAATTAATAGACATAGGAATACTTCTAGGAACCGATTATAATCCAGAAGGCGTAAAAGGTATAGGGCCCAAAACAGCTTTAAGACTAATAAAAACTTATGGCAGTTTAGAAAAAGCTCTTAAAGTTATTAAAGCGGAATTTCCCGTTGATCCTTTAAAAATAAAGAAATACTTTTTAAACCCGCCTAAAACTGAGACTTATACTATAAAATGGAATGAGCCTGACGAAAAAGCCGTAATAGAAATATTAGTTTACGAACATGACTTCTCAGAGACAAGAGTTAAAAATGCTTTACAAAGACTTCTTAAAGCATATAGAGATCATATTAAAACAAGACAGCTAGGCCTAGACATGTGGTTTAGGTAACTACCATCCATACTTACCTATAAGCGGTACAAAAACACATGGAATTACGCTCTCTCTTTTAAATTGTCTTTCACTTATCTTTTCCACTATGTAAAGGTATTGCATATATCTTGAACCAATGGGTATGATTAGTTTACCACCTATTTTTAACTGTTCAAGCAAAGGCTTAGGTTCTTGAGGCGCAGCAGCTGTAACAATAATTCTATCATATGGTGCTGCATCGGGATACCCTAAGGTTCCATCACCTACAATGACAGTTACTCTATCGCTATAACCTGTTTTTTCAAGGTTATTTCTGGCAAATTCTGCAAGTTCAGGTATACGTTCAATAGTATATACATGACCTTTATTCACTGCTTTCTTAGGGGCAACAATCTCGGCTATTACAGCTGCATGATAGCCTGAACCGGTGCCGATTTCTAAAACTGTATGGCCTACATCCAAAGTAGCTACTTCGCACATTAAAGCAACCATGTGTGGAGCAGAAATAGTCTGACCTTTAAGAATAGGTAATGGCGAATCAATGTAAGCATATTTTCTATACTCTGGTAAAACAAATTCCTCCCTAGGAATAGTTAACATGGCCTTAATAACTTTCTCTGTTTTTAAAACACCTTCATTAATTAGTCGCTCTACAAGTCTTTTCCTTTCCAATTTAAAATCTAAGAGTTCATTACCGAACCAGAGCATTTTCTAGACCATAAAGTTCTATTTTCACCTGCTCTAATAATGTTTATTGCTGATAGGAGGAGATTAAGATATGGCTGAAATAGCTATAGAATATGTAATAGCTAAGGGACACGTAAACATTAGGGCAACACATCCTGCAACTTTTGAAATAACTAAAGAGAACCGGGTTACTCCTAAAGGAGATTGTATAATCGGCGTTTCAGCCAATAAGTCACCTAAACAGTTTAATGAACTCTTTAAAAACATAGCTAGGAAAGAAAACTCAACATTGCTTGCGGTATTATTGGCTGATAACGTCTACGACTATGTTGTTGGTAAGGGCTCTAAAGAACTAACTTTTAATGATAACTTAAGAATGGTGTTTAGAAGAAGCAGCTATATTTCAGATAGCACGGTAATGATTAATGCTGATAAAGCTGCCAAGGACATTAACAGAGAACTAATAAGTAAACTTAAAAACGGTGAAACACTTCATGTGTTTTTAATTGCTGTAAGCTTTAAACATTTTACATAACATATGCATCTATTACGTAAAGTCTTTTCCTTGGCGAAACTTCTATGACCTTTCTTATATTTAATATTTTAACTACACTCCTAAAACTACTTATTAGTTTTAAAAACTCGAAAATAACTTCGTTAATAGCTTCAGCGAATCTATAATAGTGAATTATACCTCCATTGTCGCTTAGAACTCTGCATGCATATTTTAAGAATCGATATGTGCTCCCTGGCAAATTCATTATTACTCTATCAAATGTCTTATTGAAAAACTTCGAAAAAACATAGGCGGAGTCTCCAAGTATGGGATATATTGTACCTTTGAGCTTGTTTATTTTTAAACTTGAAATTAACGACCTGATAGCGTAGGGATTTATATCCACAGCATAAATTTCTGCTTTCTTTCTGCAGGCTATAGTAAGCGAAAAACCTCCAATACCGCAAAACATGTCTAAAATCTTTTCACCATCGCTGACTTCTTCGCCTATTCTGTAATGTTCAAAGCTTAAGGAAGGATTGATGTATGTCTTACCTATGTTGACAACAAATTTTACTCCATGCTCTACGTAAACCGTTTTTTCGACGCTATTACCTGCTATAAGCTTTAAAGGGGTAAGTCTTTCTTCACCATAAGTTTCTCCGGTAACCGCATATACTCCCTTGATGTTTTTATGAAACCTTAATAATGCTTCGCCTATTATTTGAGCATAATTCATAGCCTCTTCAGGTATTCTGATAAGTATCGCTTCGCCAACTATATCGTAAGAGGAAGGTAACCTATCAATAGCTTCTCTAGGTATGTTCTTTACTAAGTCCTTATATGTCTTGACTACGCTTTTCCTTTCAAAATAATCTATAGTTTCCTTAAATAATATACCTTCATTATTAAATGCTATTTTTACGTTCTTTGTTAAAGGCTTTATCGTAGGTATTTTTACGACATCTTTACATCTCATTACCTTAAAATCCGTAGCTAATAATCTATGTTTCCTCAGCACCTTTATGGCTTTTTCAGCATCATACTTACGGACAACAATACAGCTCATCTTGTTCTTTTCAACCATAACTACTACCCCCTAAATGATAAATTTGAGTAGTAGGAAGTAAAAAATGGATGTATCTAGTGTGAAGGCAATGCTAAATAGGGTACTGGTATCGTCTAGAATAGACCGTAAAGATGCAATAGAACTAGCTGAGAACATAGTAAGCTATATTTTCAGCACTAATGAAGTAAAAGAAGTAATTATTGATGAAACTTTGAAAAATAGAATACGTTTAAGAAATGAGAAAATACATTACATTAGCGTTAAGGATTTTGAAAAATATCAATCAGATATGTTAATAGTTATTGGTGGAGATGGTACGTTACTAAGGGTCTTACATTATTTTCATAAAACGCCGCCTTCAGTCTTAGGCATTAGACTTGGCCGATACGGATTCTTAATGGAAATAGAATCTAATCTGGCATTTGAGGCTTTAAAGAAAATAGCAGAAGGAAGAATACAGGTTATAGCTAAGCCTCGTATAGTAATGCGTGTTAAAGACAAATACTTGCCCCCTGTACTGAATGACTATGTAATTTTGGCTCCTAGATTAAAAGTAGTAAGGTTAAAAGTATCGAAAAAATCTACGGGAGAAACAATGTTTAACGCGCTTGCTGATGGGCTAATAATTTCACCTACTGCGGGTTCTACTGCTTACTCTTTAAGTGCAGGAGGACCAATAATAGATGAAAACCTTAAAGTAGTTGTTGTAACTCCTCTTAACCCCATGCAGTTAAGAGTTCGATCCGTAGTTTTAGACATTAAAGAAGAACTTGATGTCGAAGTTCTTGATAAGGATGTCGAAGTTTATAGTGATGGCATGTTTTGCTGCAATATTGAAAAGAACTCTAAGATAAGTATTAAGTTTTGGGATGAAGTCCACTTTTACAGATTAAAACGAGACTACTATAATAGGCTTAAAAGGAGAGACTATGTTTAAACACAAAGTATTTGTTATAGATGCTGCTGCAATATTCACCAAGTACGTTCTGCAGCTAACCTTTCCCCTCTACACTACACCTCAAATAGTAAATGAAGTTAGGGATAAAAAAGACCAGGAAGTGCTTGAAACAATAAGAATAACAGGAAGATTTACTATAAGAAAGCCTTCAGAGAAAAATATACGTAAGATTATAGGTCTATCAAAAGATATGGGTGAATTTTCAAGCCTATCTGAAGCTGACATTTCAATTCTAGCCCTTGCCTTAGACCTTATAGATGAAGGTAAGAAGCCAGTAATAATCACAGATGATTACACTGTACAGAATGTAGCTAAAAGTTTGGGTTTAAGTTTTCAACCTATAAGAACCAGAGGCATAACTGAGATTAGAAAATACATTATACTATGCCCGGCATGCGGCTATATAGCACAAGACGAAACAATGAAATACTGCCCAAAATGTGGACATAAACTCACTAAGAAACCTATTAAAACTTCTCAAGCTTAGCTATAAAATAGCCTGGAGTATCGTGTACGTGGGGATGAAACCTTAGCACATAATTCTTAAACTCTTCCTTAACACCAGGAGAACCTATTTTCCTAAACGATATTTTTTCAACATCAAATCTATATTTCTCAACAATTTTTCCAAGTAGATTTTCATTTTCCTCAAGTGTGACAGTGCATGTTGAATAAACAAGTATACCGTTCTTTTTCAGTAGTTCGTATGCTGGTTTAAAGAACTGAAACTGATATCCTGCAAAATTAATAATATCAGAGTATTTTTTCTCATCATAAAGCTTAGGTCGAACACCAATAGCTGAACATGGAGGATCTAAGACTATTTTATCCACCTTACCTTTTAAGAAAGGATAGTCTACATGTAAATACCTTGAATCCGCTTTCTGAACAGTAATATTCCTCATTTTTAACCTTCTAATTTCCTCTTTTAATTTATTTATCTTAGACTTGGAATGGTCAAAAGCATACAATTTAGCTCTCCCTCTTGTTAGCTGATATATATGGGTTGTCTTACCTCCCGGAGCAGCACACATATCTACAATAGTCTCGCCAGGTTCAGGTTCAAGAATTACGCTTGTAATCATTGCCGGCAAGCTTTGTTCATATAATAACCCCATCTTATATTCTTCTAATTCTCTAATCTTAGTAGTTTTATACCTTGAAGCCTTAATTTCAACAGCTAATCCTTTCTTTAATTTCCCAATACTACTTGGATTAATTTTAAGAACACCCCACCCAACAGGCTCCATCATGGGAGAAACTACAGTTACATAGTCATTTACAGTAGCTTTTCCTAGAATTTTCAGAACACCTGGAACATAAACGTTAGCTCCCAAAATGACACTTTCAGCTGTTCTTTTATCAACAATGACCAAGGATTTTCCCATAGGTACATCGAAGGGTCCTTCAACATTAAAATATATTGCTTCATCTAATATGGGGTCTTTTAAGGCAAAAATATTCTTCTTAGCCATAGACTCTACTACATAGTCTCTATTTGCTAAAATGGTATTAACTCTCACATACAGTCTTTTACCTGGTTTCCTAATTGCTTCAAAAAATTTCTCAAGATCACTACCATAAACACGTCTTAACGATTCAACTAGCCCGGAATCGTACTTAAAGAATCTATAGCACACATTAATCATGAACTTTCACTCAACAATACATCTTAGAGAAAGCTAAAAAGTTTGTCTAATTTTTAGCTTTTAGATGAAAGAGAATATTTAACTTGGTTAAAATAAAAGACTGCATACATTTAAGGCGGGATAAAATTTTTCAGTAAAGTGGAATCATGTAAAAATATAATGAGTTTACGCCTGACTTTGCTTTAACGGTGTGAGAAGAAGATAAGAAAGTTTTTAACCTAGAATGCTGTTCGGAGGAAACAAGCGGGAAGATTATTGTAAAATTTGAGTTTTAAGAAAATTCTCTATTGCTTCATTAAATTCTTTAGGGTTATCTATGTTTGAGAAATGGCCTGCATTAGATATTATAGTAATTGAGGAATTCCTTAACACTCTTTTCATTTTTTCCGCTTGTTTTAAAGCAGCTTTAGGTTAAAACTCCCCCGCTATTATGAGTGTTGGAACTTTAATTTCTGAAATATCTAGCGAAGTTGATGTTAAAAACATGCTAAATAATTTAAAGAATTCATCCTCACTTAAATTAACTAATGTTTCTTGAACATGCTTAAGTACATTCTCTTTTACACTAATTCTTTTCTCTTCATGAACCATTTTAATTATCTTAAAAGCTAGGCTGACAAATCTTTTCACACCTATTAAATGAGCAATGCCAATATATGCTAGAGCTATTGGTTTTTCTAGACGTATTCGAATTTTATCAGAAAATGAGAGAGGTGTAATAGGTGAAGTATTTGCCAGTATTAATGCTTTTAAGTTGGAATACTTTATAGCATAGACTTGCGCAATTAAGCCTCCTAAAGACCTACCGCATATAATCGGTTTTTCTATGGAAAGAGCTTCAAGAAGAGCTTTAAGATCGTCTGCAAGTAGCTCTAAAGAATACTTCTTAGTCTAAGACTTACCTGTTTTCCCGCAGCCTCTAAGATCATATACGATAACTTCATAGCTTCTAGAAAAATACTTTATTTGAGGTCTCCATATCTCATGATCTGACCAGCCACCATGGATAAAAACTAGTGGATAGCCTTCCCCGTAAACCTCATAGTACGTTATAATATCAATTGGTCTTAACATAAGGCATCATTAGCCACCTTAAAGCATCTATATTTTATATTTTCTGTTTTCTTGCATCTTTACTTTTCCATTCATAGTTTAGGCATGTATTAATGAGTCTCGCTACTTTCCCTTTACAAATTTATGTTCTTTAAGGTGTCCTTCAAGTCTCATACCTATTTTCTCTAAAACACGCATAGAACTTGTATTTTGCAGGGTCGCATATAGCAAATATCCTGTGCAAATTCAGTTTCTCAAATCCGAACTTAAGCAGTGCCTTTGCAGCCTCAATCATGTAACCCTGACCCAGAAATTACGGTTCAAACAATAGCCTATATACCCTTGTCGATTTATTAGATCTGATATAACGATCTCGCAACCGCCGGTAAGCTTGTTCACCGATTTTAGGACCTAGCAGAAGCTACTTGGTATCTGTTTTTAGATAAATATTAAGGCAAAAGTGTTAGCTATTGTCTGCGCTACCCAAGACGGAATAAGACTTCCTCTCTTAACAAAAATATATGCAAATATTATACCTACTAAGACACTATTAATAACGAAAAATGCACCGACCAATCCCGGGACAATGATAAGAAGTGGTAGATGGATCGCCCAAAAAACAGTGCAGAAATAGCGATTGCAGCATACTCTCTTATCCTATTTAGCAACTCCTTAAGTATAAATCCTCTGAAGAAAAATTCCTCTCCGAATGCTTGAACTAAAAGGTTATAAATAAAGAACATTAAGACACATTGAGGAAATGGAAAAATCTTTAAGAAAGTAAAGGCAGGACTTCTACTTTTAACCATAAGATCTTTTATTGAACTTTCAATTTGAAAATTAAGCTCAATTATTATAATAAAGCCTATAAGAACAAAGGCAATTAAAAACACTTAGCCCGGCATTCCTAAAGAAATCATTAAAGGTAAAACCTAGATATTTAGCCGATCTTTTCTTAACAATACAGTTCCATGTAAATGGAATTACTGAGAAAATGAGCGTGCCGACGGGAATTGCTGTAGAGAGAGCAAAGTACACTATCATTGTGAAGATGAGAGCTAATATTATAAACCTTATGAAAATCCAAGTATCTCTATCCATTAGCCTGCATCCTTTATTACAACTAGGTTTATCCAGCCTTATATCAATAACCCTTCTTCTCGTTAGTTCAAACCGGAGAACTACATGTTGAATCTTTGGTGCGGGGGGTGGGATTTGAACCCACGCAGGCCTACGCCATCGGGGCCTCAGCCCGACCCCTTTGTCCTAGCTCGGGCACCCCCGCGTTTTCGGGTAATTGTATTCTGATGCTTTTTCTTATAAAGTTTAATCTTTAACTGTTTCGAAGGATTAAATAGTTTTAAACGTAGGTTTTTAGTTTGGAGCCGCCGGCGGGATTTGAACCCGCGACCACCAGCTTACGAGGCTGGCGCTCTACCCACTGAGCTACGGCGGCTCTCCTAGGATGTTTCAGTATTAGTTTAGAGGTTTAAAAGTTATGGTTATGCTTAAGGATATTGGTGAGAAAGAGGCGCTAATGAGGATAAGAAATATTGTGGGGCGCTCACGTTACTTAGACTTTCCTGATGATGCTATCTCTATTCGTTTTAATGAAAAATTCTTGATCATTAATATCGATGGTTTTAGTTTTAAATATTCAAAGTATTATTGGATGGATCTTTACGATTTAGGATGGAAAGCCGCAGCTGCATCTATAAGTGATATTGTAGCTAAAGGAGGTAAACCAATAGTTACTGCCTCCTCTATAGGTTTTAGGAAAAATAGAAGCATAAAAGAGCTACGAAGAGTAGTTAAAGGGCTGAAAAATTCTTCAACATACCATGGAGCCTCATATTTAGGTGGCGATTTAAACGAAACACCACGAGATGAATGGATAGACGTATTAACTATAGGAATATCAGAGAAACCTCCGATTCCTCGGAAAAGTAGAAAAAGTGTAAGAAAGGGTGACATTGTTCTAACATGGGGTAACTATGGATTAACCGGGGTAGCTCTTCACGCACATTACAACAAAGTGCATTTAGGTTCATGGAGAAAAGTTTTAGAAAAAACAAAAAGGCCTAAAGTAGATCTTGAAGTTCTAGAATTTATTGAAGAAGTAAGAAGGTATATACGTTCTTCTCAAGATGTTAGCGACGGCCTTGCTGAAACATTATGGGAACTAAGTAAAGTGAACGATATAGGCTTCAGAATAACATACATACCTATAGATGAGGAAGCGGTAGAGTATGCTAAGAGCTATGGTTTAAACCCCTTGGACTTAGCATTATATGGCGGTGAAGAATACAGTATAGTATTTGTGGTTGCTAAAGAAATAGAAGGAAAACTATCTCTGCTAAAAAGAAACTATGACAAGCTAAATGTTTTAGGTGAAGTAATATCTGAGAAAACAGTATACGTTGAAATTAAGGGTGAGAAGAAACAGGTAGGTAGAGGCTGGGAATATTTCAGGAATAAATAAGGTACTTATACTAGACGGATACACAGACGAGCCTGCTGGTCTAGGTGTTCCACCATACATTGACGTTTATCCTAGATACATTGCAGGTGCAATATGGTCTGTAAGAAAAGATGTTAAAATAAGGTATTTAACAGTAGACCAAGCTCGGCTTCTAGATTACAAGTTTTTCCAAGAAGCAAACACGTACGATATAATAGTTGTTATTGCCGGAGTAACTGTTCCCGGGAAGTATCTTGGAGGAAAACCTTTAACCATTAAAGAACTAGAGGAATGGTTCAAAATAATAGATAAGCCAGTGAAAGTTCTTACCGGCCCTGCTGCTAAATTTGGTATTGGAACCATAGGTGGAAGACTTGCTGAACTACCTACCAAGATTAAAGAAAACTTCAACATGCTCGTAAAAGGAGACCCTGAAATAGTTGTTCATGAAATAATATCTGAAAATAGCGTAGATAAAGTAGATCCGTATGCTATACGTGGATCATACGATGAAATAGAGGAGTTCATTATAAGAGGAACAAGAATAGTTCTTCAACATCCAAACTACGGGTTAAACCTGATAGCTGAAATAGAAACCTATAGAGGATGTCCTAGAGCAATTACTGGAGGCTGCTCTTTCTGCATCGAACCGCTTTACGGTTTACCTAAATTTAGAAAACAAAAATGCATTGTTAGAGAAATAGAAGAACTATACAGTCTAGGTGTAAAGTTCTTTAGACTAGGCAGGCAACCTGACATTTTTACATATAGAGCAGAAGGCGTCGGTAACGTGGAGTATCCTAAACCCAAACCTGAAGAAATTGAAAAGCTTTTCTATGGAATACGAAATGTAGCACCTAACTTGAAAACATTACATATAGACAACGTTAACCCTGGAACTGTAGCTAATCACCCTAAAGAAGCTAGAGAAGTTGCTAAAGTAATTGTGAAATACCATACACCAGGCGATGTAGCAGCTTTTGGCGTAGAGTCTGTAGACCCTGTAGTTGTTAAACTTAACAATTTAAAGGTTACTATGGAAGAAGCCCTTAGGGCCGTAGAAATAATAAATGAAATTGGTGCTCAAAGAGGATATAATGGATTACCCGAACTACTTCCAGGAATTAATTTGCTCTTTGGATTAAAAGGTGAAACTAAAGAAACTTATAGGATAAACTTTGAGTTTTTAAAAAGAATTGTTGAACGTAGTTTAATGATTAGACGTATAAACATAAGACAGGTTATGGTTTTCCCTGCTACAAGAATGTGGAATATTGGGGATAGGGTAATTAAAAGACATAAACGCTATTTTAAGTCTTTTAAAGCTAAGGTTAAAAAGGAAATAGAACCCCGTCTCTTAAGAAAACTTGTCCCCAAAGGAACAGTTTTGAAAGAAGTTTTTACTGAAAAACATATTGGCGAATACACTTATGCTAGACAAGTAGGAAGCTATCCGCTTATACTCAAGATTCCTGAAAAACTACCATTACACATGTTTACCAACTTTGCAGTAGTTGATTATGAACATAGATCTGCTATTGCAATACCATATCCTTTAAATGTAAATAAGGCTAAGAGAAAGTTACTAGAACTTATTCCTAACATCTCACATAATGATGTTTTAAACATCTTGAAGACTAGGCCTTTTAAGAGCATGAGTCAGTTAAGCCTGGTAATTAAAAATAAAGATTGTATAAAATACTTGTCCATTTAAAAGAAAGCTTCTAACTTCGATATACCCATAATCTCTTTAAATTCTATATTTAAAGCATCAAGCAGTTGTTCGAAAGTACTTTCAATATTTTCAACATACTTGTTTACATCTATTTCGCTAATTTTGGCTAATTGTACCGGTTTAACACCATACTTTGACCTTACTTTTACAAACATTATTACGTCTCCTTTTCTAACGTCAAAACCTACTTCTTTAAGCATTTTAGCTGCTCTAACATGTTGAGGAACAGTTTTAACATATTCTTCAACATTTTTAGATAAGAACACTTTAAAAGCAAGTTCGTCTAATGTGAGCTCGCGGTTTCTAAGCTTATTGTAGCTTTCTTTAACTATTTCTCTAATTAAGTTTTTAACTTTTTCAAATTCTTCATGGCTTTTAACTTTACCTAATGCCTCTAAGACACTATAAAATGCTTTCTTAACAAACTCTGGTGTATTTCTCTTCTTCCCTACAAGACCCTTGACATCTACTGAACCATCAGGATATATTCCTATGTAATTTTTCTTTCTACCTGAAAAAGCAACATACCTATAGACTTTATCTACTTCTATTTCAAGGCCAAGTTCTTCTTCAACCCATCTCTCTAATTCCTTAATCTTGTCTTCCGGCGGATTATGTAAAAATAAGGAATCTGTATCACCATAAAGTACTTTTAGTCCTATTTCCTGAGCCTTCGATATTGTACTTTTAATAGCATATCTACCTATGGCTGTTACACTTTCAGCTGCTGGTGGACAGTAAAGCGGAAACGTAGATGCTCCAAAAACACCGTATGAAGCATTAATAAAAACTTTCATTGCTTGCTGTACGATATCATACCATGCTCTTTCGCTTTCGCCTAGAGCCTTATTTTTAGCTGCTTTCTTGTAAATTTTAACTCTGAAATCTCTTAGTAACCCTGTAATTAACGCAGTTATTCCTTTTCTTCTTCTGCAGACCCAGTGTTTTGTTTCAGGTATCACATTCGATCTACAATCTGAATGAGAACAGTTAACAGTCTCATAGCTTAGATTCCACTTTTTAATAATGCTGGGATATAGTGATGCAAAATCCATAACTACTACGTTAAAATATACTCCTGCCGGAGGTTTTACAACAATAGCTCCCGCATATTTTTTGCCTTTAATTACTGCTTCGGTTACAGCTTCACCTTTTTCAGCCATGATGTCCTCGGCTAATGGTATGAGATAATTGTTTTTTCTATGAATCCAATATAGCATATTCTTTATCCAGTGTGATACTGCATGTCTTGTAAGCTCATCCATAGACAACCGAGATATTCTCATTAAGAGTATTATTAGCTTCATTACTAGGTCATCATTGAATGTTGTTAAATTAAGTGTTAACTGTGCATCTCTGAAATTATATGAAGCCAGCTCGCTTAACATTAAATCGCTTGCTACAGCTTCTATGACAACTTTAGAATATCCTAAAAGTGCGGATGCTATAGCATCTAACGTGAATTCCTTATATCTACCGCCGAAAGCGTATACCTGAATTGCTTTATTGTTAAAGAACCTATACAAGTCAATATGTATTCCTTTCTTAAGCCTTGCCCCTTCTTCAGCAATAATAATGGGTATATGTTTTTCATTAAAACCAAGTCTTTTTGCTCTATAGTAGAGGTATGGGAGGTCAAAGTTGTCTCCATTAAACGTTAATAGAATGGGGTAGGAGTTTATTACTGTGAAAACCTCTGCTATTAGTTGTCTTTCACTGTCAAAAATTTCTATTTCTACGTTTTCAGGGTATTCTAACGGTTTATGGCCAAACTCTATATCTTTTCTATGTAATAGGAGCACTCTTTTTAAGCCATCTGATCCCACGAGAGATACGCTTATGATCTTTTCTTCGGCTTCTCTTGGATCAGGTATTCTGTTTCTAGTTGCTGTATAGACCTCTATGTCTAAGGCTAAGCGTTTAAGTTTAGGTGGCGGTAGTTGGAATAGAGGTAGCCATTCTTTAACAAGTTCTTTAAATTCATAGTCTTCAACATCAAATAGTTTCTCAACATGTTTCGCTATTTCTTTCGGAATTTCTACTTTTACTTCCTTTAAAATGCCATTCTCGATTTTATATAGCATACCTGGTATTAGTCTCATATCGTAAATGTAGTTGTTGAAATATTTAATGTGGGCTTCCCAGGCTTTAGGTACATATTCGCGTACAGTACCTACGGATCTAGGTTCTTTCATAACTATTTTTGTCATATGAACTTTAGTATCTTTAAGCAAGTCATATTTTTCAACAACTTCAACGTGGTCAAAAGATGGGTGATTAACAATTTTATCTATTTCCTGAACTTTATCTGGAGGTAAGTCGGTTAAAAAGTATGGCAAATGGCCAGTATTATCATGCCAGAAAATAATATTATGTGTTTGAGGATCATATAGTTTAACAAGAGCTTTCCGTTTTTTACCATCATATACTACTGATAAAAGATAACATGGACCCGTATTTTTCGCTTCAACAATCCCTAAATCTAGGTCTTTTTTAGCTATTTTAAGTTTCCCTGTTCTACGGCTTGTCCTTCTTTTCTTTCTTCTTGACTCGACCATAAAACTGTCAAGTGTTAACTGCTGCCCCATAAGCTACCACATACTCCCTCTAAACCCTAAATAAGTATACCATCATTTAAAAAGAAAATCCCCTAACAGCACAGAATCTAACTTTTATACTCTCAGACAACTGATTAAATATTAGGAAAAAGGGCCCGTGGCCTAGCCTGGATAGGGCGCCAGCCTGCGGAACAATGTAGAAAGCTGGTGGTCCGGGGTTCGAATCCCCGCGGGCCCGCCAAAATAATATTGATGTCTTCTAGAACCTTATGGTTGGTCACATTGAATTACTTAGAGAGCTATGTTCTCTATTTTATCCAACAAACATTCTGATGCCTGAGTTACGCTACATGCCTTTACGTGTATGCTAAGTGAAAAATAAGTATTTAAAACATAGTGAAATAAAACTTAATAACTCAGAACAGGAAAGTTATCTAGTAGCCATTAAAAACCCGCGGTAGCTCAGCGGCAGAGCGCCCGGCTGTAGGTGGGTGTTTAACCCCCCGCGTATGCGACGATACGGCACTAGACCGTCTATGAGGATGAACATACGTCGGCTCTAAAACACTCAGAGTAGAAACCGGGTGGTCGGGGGTTCAAATCCCCCCCGCGGGACCATAATATTAAATGTATCAAATTCTAAATTCTTTATATTAAAGTTTAAATTGAAATAATATGTAAGTACAAGGTTAGGGTTAACAGCCTAATGGAAAAAGGCTCCATATTAATTGTTTCTTCGAACTTTAGAAAGGCCTATCCCATAGTTAAGTCTATTTCAAAAATGGGATTTAGAACCATTACTGCTTTTTACACATGGAGATCTACTGTTTTCTCAAAATATGCTAACAAAAGATATCACATACCTAACCCTTATTTAGATGAAAAATCCTACATAGCTAACGTACTACTTATAATTAACCGTGAAAAACCGTTAATGATAATCCCTGTAGGCTTTATAGATAACGTTATACTATCCAAGTATAGGCGTCACATACCACCGGATGTAGTTTTACCTATACCTGAATATAGTAAATTAGTCAGGGTCTCAAGAAAGGACTTATTAGCTCAATTATGTGAAGACTTAGGAATAAAATATCCTAAAATATTGAGCAGCAATGAAGAAGTGGAAGCGCCGGTAGTTATTAAAGGTATATTGGATTCCTCAAAACCAGACTACGCTTTCTTTAAGGAAGAATTCAATATGAAGATGAATGGGAAGAGAGGAAAAGTAATAGTTCAAGAATTCATTCCAGGAATAGGCTGCGGATACTTTGCTATAGCTAAGAATGGTGAGGTCTACATAGATTATACTCACGTTAGAATCGTAGAGAAGAAACCAAGCGGAGGTCCAAGTATAGTCTCATGTATTAACCTTAACCCTGAGCTAATTGCCTTGGGAAGAAGTATAGTCAAAAAGCTAAAATGGTCAGGAGTAATAATGGCAGAGTTTAGAAGACATATGGAGACAGGAGAATACTATTTGCTAGAAATAAACCCAAAGTTTTGGGGAAGTTTGGAATTAGCATTATCTAAAGGCCTAGATTTTCCCAAGTACTTGGTTGAAGTGTTTCTATATAATAAGAAGCCTAAAGCTGAAATCAGTTTGAAAAGAAAGTGTTTCGCATGGGTTTTAGAAAGCATGTATTATTTAAAACAAAACCCTAAAGTATGGTTCAAAATAGTTCGCCATGCACTTTGCGAAGGAATTCTAAATACAGACATTCATATACTTGACCCTTCGGAGCTAATATTTTCCTTAATCACGAGAACTGCAACATTATTTACTAAGTCAAAACGTATTAACGGACACGGACTCTATAAGAGATATGCTGAAAATATCCTATCACTAGCTATAAGACTAAATAAAAAACCAATAAACTGCGTGGTTTTAGATTTCGATGGAACTTTATTTAATTTACGTGTAAAATGGAATAAGTTAAGAAAACTATTAATTAGCAGAGGATTGCTTAAACCATGGGATAGCATACAGGTAGGACTGTATAAAACTAAGAACACTAAACATTTCTCTAAAATTAATTTAATACTACGGAGTGCTGAGGAGAAAGCATTGGAAAATATAAGAGGCGATGAAAAAGTAAAGGAAATGATAGAAGAACTTACAAATAAGGGTATAAAATTAGCTATAGTAACAAAACAAGAAAGCTTCATTGTAAGAAAGGCATTAAAGAAAACAGGTCTAGCAGGAGCTTTCATAGCTATCATAGGAAGAGAGCATTGCATTTTAAGAGAGAATCAGCTTAAAATACTATTTAAAAAAATCCATGTTAAACCTGAAGAAGCCATCGTAATAGGGGATCAATTATCAGATATGGTGTCGGCAGCAAAACTAGGTGCAACACCTATAGCCATAGCAAGAAATCCGTATATGTGCCAAAAATATATAGAGTTAGGTGTACCTTGTTTTAATAATATTAAATATGTCCTCAAATTTATTATTAGAAACTTAAAGGGTTAACTATGAACATAATTTTAACTCACGATATAGATTCTATAAGGAAACCTATTAGACATATATGGCAAAGGAGAAATAGGTATCGAACAAAAGATTTAATACTTGCCCTTATGGGATTAAAGAACTTATATAATAATATTGAAGAAATAGTGTCATTGGAAGACAAATATGGTTTTCGCTCTACATTCTTTACACCAGTCTTCTTATTTAACATAGGAGAAATCATTGATATATTAAAGGATATAAAAAAGCAAGGATGGGACGTACAACTACACTATGTATATGAACCCGTACAAACTTTAGGTCTTTTTAGAATGCAGAAACTTCTCTTTGAACAAGAATTAGGTGCTGTGGAAGGTGTAAGAACACATATGCTAATAATAAACGATACTTTATTGGACATGTTTCAACATGAAGGAATAAAGTATGATTCAACATTAAGAACAGAAACTGCTGGAACATTTGATCCATACATGATAAGAGAGAAATTAATAGAAATACCAATAGCGATCATGGATGCTGACTTGTTCGGCAGAATGCAGTTAAACGAGGAACAAGCATTAAAATTTATATTATGGAAAATGAGATATGCTGAACAAAAAGGCGCAAAATACTTTACAATACTATTTCACCAAGAATCATATACGATGAAAGGAGGCAGAATATATGAAAAAATAGTAAAACATCTTTCAACGAAGAACTATAGTATTAGTCTTCCTAAGGATGTTCTGAATTCCAAGGTGGTTTAAAATTAAAATGAAGCTAATAATAATCATTCTATGGTGTATCTTTATATTACTTAGATTAAAAATAACTCAGCAAATATTATTGCTTTGCGTCCCCATAATACCTTTACTCTTTTATGCTACATTCAAGGATAAGGCGAACACTTTTAGGATAACCTTACTCTCTCTTACCCTAATACCTTTCATACCGTTGCCTTTCATACCGATTTTTTTACTTTTGCCTATAGTGCTTAATGACGAATATCTTAGGAAAATAGCTCGATGGAAATTAATAGTTTTTACAGGCATTGATGGGTCAGGAAAGACCACGCATAGTAAGGAAACTATAAAATATTTGAGAACAAAGGGCATAGACTGCGTTGCCTATCATTGGTTCAAACACATTCTTGTTTCTTCTATTTCTGTAGCTTATGCTAAACTTTTAAAGAAACCTGTGATTAAACATCGATATGTTAAAGGAAAACATGTTTACACAGATAGTTTTAGGAGGAAAGTTAGAACCAGCTTGTCCCTATTGAGACCATTAGTTCAATTCGTTGATAACTGGGTTTTCATAGGAACTACACTCTTAGTAAACATGCTTAAAGGACGCTGGGTTATCTGTGATAGGTATTTTTATGATTACTATATTAGGTTTAAAATTTTAGGTTATCCTGTACCTAAGATATTAGAGTGGCTAGTTTATAGATTAACACCTAACCCTCACTTGCTAATAGTATTTGATGTAAACCCCTTAATTAGTCATAGAAGAAGAAAAGGAGAACATCCCTTATGGTATTATGTTCATGCTAGGAAAGAATACTTAAAAATAGCTAAGATGAAAAAGAGCATGATAATAAATACTGAAAGATGTTTCAGTAAAGTTCAACAGTTAATTAATAAAATCATCGATAAAACATTAAACACTAAGTAAACTTTTATTATAAGAAAATGTTTCTAAACCTTATTATCATAGAGGCTTTTGAGCTTCTTAACGCTTAATAAGGTATCTCATAAAGATATTACGTACTCTCTTGATAATTATAGGCTACTACGATATTGTTAGACTTTAACATTAAATAGAGTTTTTAAAAGAAACCATTACTACTTGACACTCTATTGAAAACTATTATTAACTAAAACTTTATTTAAGGAGTACCATGTAAAACTTGGTATAATGTTGCAGGGAATAATATACTTTGCCTAGGACTTCAATAGTCATACCGTCCTTTGGAAGACCTGTTCTTTTTAAAAAATGTTAAAGCAGCTTCTCATTCAAACCGTAAGACCTTATGAAATAATAGTAGTGAACCATGTTTTTGATAAGAAAATGAATGCCTATAGAAATGTGATAAATGAATATAAGAGTAAAGTTAGGATAAAACATATCCTGAATAAAGAGGCTTCATTAGCGAGGTCATATAATTTAGGCATTAAACTTGCGGAAGGAGATGTGATATTATTTCTAGACGATGATATGGTATTGGATTGTAATCTCATCCAGGAACATATTAAAACTTACATTGAAGATTCGAACGTATGCGGTGTTCAAGGAAAAGTAATCAATTTACGAAGAAAAATATTAAAGCCTCCCTCGTGGAAAAGG
Source organism: Thermoproteota archaeon (assembly GCA_029258915.1). Lineage (GTDB taxonomy): Archaea > Thermoproteota > Thermoprotei_A > EX4484-217-1 > EX4484-217-1 > EX4484-217-1. The sequence continues at coordinate 1,310 of JAPDJU010000004.1, read as the reverse complement.
ATGTACCCCTGGAGACAAGCTCTTCCTGGCATGGAAAGATTCGTTTTCACACTAACAAAAACTTACAGAGGCTTATATCTAGGTAATACAAGGTATAAGGAAACATTACTTAGATCAGGAGGCAATATGAGCATTAGGGGAGACATACTTTTAAATTTCGTAATTAGCGAAGAAAATAAAAGTTGCTTAGGTTTTGAAATAGATCTTTCGCTAAGAATACTAGATGCTAATCCTCAGTGCATATTTAAGTATAATGAAAATGCTAAAGCATACCATTTGGAATACCCTAGAGGAACCTCAAGACCATGGAATTTTAAATCTGCTTATAGTTACGGTAAAATAATTATTAGCAATGCATTTAAGTTTAAGAACTACTTAAACCCTAAAGATACAAATGCAACAATATTGCTAGAAGAACTACTTAAAACGGTTTATAGCCTGAAAAAGATGTACAAGACACCAGTACATCAAGTATTAGGAGAAAGATTAGGTGCAATCATAGGCTTAGGCTGTTCTCTCATCAAAAACATGGTTAATCTTAGCAGCAGGTTTATAAGCACATTTAAAGCAGTTACAATAACTTTTGATGATGCTTATTTAAGTATTTATGAGAAAGCCCTACCCATATTAGAGACTTATGGTCTAAAAGGTATCGTGTTTACTATATCTGATCTTATAGGTGGATTTTTCGAGGGACAAAGGCTTCTGAATATCACTCAGTTAAGAGAACTAATAGATAAAGGATGGGAAATAGGATCACATACGGAAACACATAGGAGGTTAGCTGATCTTACGATAAGAGAAAAGATCAAGGAAATAGTTGAAAGTAAAAGGAAATTGAAAGAAATGCTCAATGCTAATGTCCAGACATTTTCTTATCCTTATGGGGTTTTAGACGCTATCTCAACACTTATTGTAAGTAGATTTTACATCTTTGCTAGAACAGTACGTGCCGGAATAAATTATTTACAGTCATGGATTGGACACAATAGGTATTTGCTTAAAGGGACTATTGTTCGTGAAGAAAACATAAAGAAAATTATGAATGAAATTAAAAAGGTTAAAGAAAATGGAGGATGGCTTATACTTGTTTTTCATAATATAGTAGATAATGTATCAGAAATTCCAAGTAATAATAGAAAGTTATGCTGGATAACTTATAGCTCCTTCAGAAAAATAATTGAGACCATAGTGAAATTAGAAATCCCAGTAAAAACATTTAAGGAAATAGTTTCTACAAAGTAAACTGGAAAGAAAAACAATCCCTCAAGTTATTACATAACGTCAAAAATAGGGTTATTGGTTAAAAT
>JAPDJU010000001.1 GCA_029258915.1 Thermoproteota archaeon | reverse complement strand
CTTTCTCGGTCTAACGCCTAAACTTCCTCTTCTCGGTGCGTGTTTCTTCCTTGCACCCATAATTTAACACCTTACCCTAGGTCAGATGGTTAATCAATACACTACTAGTTTATAGAGTTTATGCTTCCAAACTCTATTAATTTATTGTTAATATAACTGTTTGTAAACATGAGAAATTAACAAAAGAAGCAAAACAGTTTAGGAAGAGCGAAGTATAGCTATGCACACCCGCTATTAAATGATAAAGTGCAAAGCTATGCAGAGAGACCAAGTGCACCTCTTAATTATCATTTACATCATATTTTCTTCTTTTTGCAGCGTATTTGTCTTATAATTCCAGCTAGCAAATTTATTCTCGGAACTCTCTTCATATAATCCCTGTATGCATTGCCAAACTTTTCTATGTTCTTCTTCTCCTCGTCTAGCATAGCAATGTGTAGTAAAATAATTAGCATTACACTGATGAGTAAGCTAATCCAGTGCTGCGATATTAGAACTAATCCAGAGACTACCAATATATGCCCTAAGAATTCAGGGTGTCGGACAAAGGCATAGGGTCCGCTTTCGACAATGTTTTCTTTGCTAATACTTTTTTCAACTAACATGCGTCCTTTTCTACGCGATAGACTTGCCCATATTATGAAAATAATCCCAAGTACCAAAACTATCCACCCAAGGTATAAGAATGGTTTCAAATATGCTTGACTATAGAAGAAGCAAACTATAATCAGTGAACAATATAATATAACATACGTAATATGTCCTATCGTGTGAATTATGCTTTTTCCATGCAGCATAACAGTTTTCCTCATATTATCTTTTTATCTTTTGCGGTATTAACATTTTACTTTAACAGAATAAGAGTAGGAAGCTTTACAGAATAAAGTAGATACGTAGCATTTTTGAGCATTATCTCCTTGTGTATCCTTACTACTATATCTTTCAACCCAGCATTAATCAATAATTCTCTCCATTCATCAGGAGTTAAGATTTCTTTAACACCATAAGTACGAGATACATATCTGGTCAATTCTGGTGGTGTTTTTACCCATGTTGCCTCATTAAGTCTAATACGTCCTTTCGTTTTTGCTTCTCGAAGACACTCATTTATTCTTGTCTAGAAGCCCGTATTTTACAAGAAGATTTTTGAGATCTCATTTAAGTCTAAAAGGTGTAACTTTCAGCCGAAGCTTATAGGGTTTCAATTTTGAAAAATAGGGAATTGTTAAGAAGATTTGATGAGAAAGACTGCTTAACTAAACCAAGTTTGCAGAACCTGTTTCTAAGAGAGATATAAACTCCAAGGTTGCATGGACGGCTTCTTCTGTTCTAACTACTTCAACACCCTGATAAGGTATTGTGTTTACAATTACGTCGAAGGCTTCTTCAATGTTTAGTTTGTGTTTCAAGGCTATTTCATAGAGGCCTTCTTTAGGTCCACCGAAAGCTATTAAAACTTTCTTATTACCTAAAATGTTTTCCTTAATTAAATCTATGACCTCCGTGACTCTTTTACCATACCTTGAGGTGGCTATTTTAAAATCCCATTTTCTATTTAATAGTCTTCTAAGATCCCTGCAGGAAGATACCTTAAAGCAAAGATAATGATTAACTTGTTTCTCACTTACTATTTCACCTAGAGGCTCGTGGTTGCTTTTTAATATTTTTACATAAACTTTATTCCCAACATTAGTTTTACCATTATATGATACCTTAACTAAGTTCTTTGCACCTACATCAACATATATGTATTTTTTACGTATTTTTCTAACTAAGCCTTCTCTAACCTCACCTTCTCTAAGAATAGCAGTTTGAGGATGATTTGGTGTTTGAAGGGGAGGAAGTATTCCAGCGTATCTTAATGTTTCCTTTAGAGGTATGATTTTTCTTCTCAGATAAGGTGGTGTTCTTAAGTATTCTAAGATATCTACAATAAGTTTCTGTTCAGAAGCAGCTTCGGGTTTATCATTGTATACTACTATTTCGTTAACTCTATGCGTTGCAGCTGCTCTAGCGATAGCTCCTATTTTCAGTGTTTTCAAGTAGAGAGTTTCTTCTACTAATGTAACACTGGATGGAATAGCTATTGCTAGGTATGATTTTCTTTTAGGTGGAGGATAGGGGTAGGGGCTTTTCTTTAAAACATTGAACAATAATTACACCTAAAAACCGGGAATTAAAGATGCTATGCTGAAGGCAGTGTTGTAGTTAGCTTCTATCTTTTACCCTTTCTCTTCTTACCCTTCTTCCTCTCCTTACCTTTTTCCTGTTCCTTAGTTGTTTCTCCTAAACCCATGAATAATGTTGTTTTCTGCCTGCCGCCCATACATACCACCTTAACCATGCATTTACTTTGGATCCTACTTTTTCTTAAGCTACGGTTAAGTTTAAACTTTTTCAGTTCCACAGTTTAAATAGGCGATGATGAGTTTGCCGAGTACGGAATTGTGAAGAACAAAAGATGGCTGATGCCTTAAAAATCATATATGTAAGATTTCGCTAAGGTTTGCTTCTGTAACTACAAACCATGCGAACAACGCTATTGAAAGAACAAGTATTATTACTGATATTGCAAGCAATACTAAAGGTTTAACATTTGACCTCTTTTCTTCCTTCTCCTTAACTTTTGCTTTTTTTACTTTCTTTTTCTTTTTAGCTTTCTTAACCATAACTTCTTCCTCAAAGAATATTATTTATAGTTCAAAACATATGTATAACTGCTGATTAATATTAATTTTGCAGTAATACATGGTGTTGAGGAATGAAGGTGTTGAGGATATACTTTACGACATATGATGAGGAACTGTTTTCTAAAATATATGAGTATTTAAAGGGTTTTCTTAAAGGTAAAGATATTATCGTACATAGGAGTATTGTTGTACCTGAATTCCGCTATGTTGAAGTAATAGACTTCAGCGATGACCCTATTTCCGTTAAAGATAATATTGAGAGGAAGTTTAAGGTAAAAGTTAAGATCGATGTTATTGAGAAAGTTGTTCCATCACATAGAGATAAAAGTTAAAAGTCTAAGGAGCATTTTATTGAAAGTGAACTATAGTACTCCTTAACGCCCAGGGTGTTTAAATGGGTAATGTAGGCTTAGTGGAAAAACAGTATAAGCCTTTAGAGTTAGAAGAAAAAATATTGAAGTTTTGGAAGGAGAAAAGAGTTTATGATAAAGTAAGGGAGAAGCTTAAAGGTAAACCTAAGTTTTACTTCTTAGATGGCCCACCGTATCCTTCAAGCGATGTTCCACATATAGGTACTGCTTGGAATAAAGCAATAAAAGATACTGTAATCAGATATTATAGAATGAAGGGATTCTTCGTATGGGATCAGCCAGGCTACGATACGCACGGTCTACCAATAGAGGTTGCTGTTGAGAAAAAACTTGGCCTTAAGAGTAAAAAAGAAATTGTTGAAAAAGTAGGTATAGCGAAGTTTATTGAAGAATGTAGGAAACTTGCACTTACAAACGCTTCTCTAATGAGCAAAAGGTTTGAACGACTAGGAGTTAGTATGAAATGGGAGGACCCCTATTACACTTTAACACCAGAATACATGGAGTCCGGATGGTGGCTTATAAAAAGAGTTTATAAACAAGGGCTTTTGAAGAAAGGTGTTAAAGTTGTTTGGTGGTGTCCACGCTGTGAAACAGTTTTGGCAGACTATGAGGTTCAAGAATATAAAGACCTAGAAGATCCATCAATATTTGTAAAATTCCCCATAGAGGGCCGTGAAAAAGAATACCTGCTCATATGGACTACTACACCATGGACCTTACCTGCTAACATGGCTGTAATGGCTCATCCAGAACTAGTTTACGTTAAAGTAGAATATAATGGTGAAAAGCTTATATTGGCTAAAGTTAGGCTTAAACATGTTTTTGAAAAAATAGGTGCTGAATTCAGAATTGTAGAAGAATTCAAAGGAAAAGACATTGAAGGTTTAAAATATATACCTCCTTTACTTGAAGAAGTTGAAGCTCAAAGAAAATATAGAAGCGATAAAACACATAAAGTTGTTTTGTCTGAATATGTTTCACCATATGAGGGTACGGGTCTTGTTCATACAGCTCCAGGCCATGGTGAAGAAGACTTCAATATAGGACTACAATACGGGCTTCCTGCAGTAAGTCCTGTAGACGAGCATGGTATATTTACTTCTGAAGCAGGAAAATATGCTGGATTCCATGTTAGAGAAGCAAATAGTATAGTTATAGAGGATCTTAAAAAGAAGGGATTACTTTTATACTATGAAACTATTGTTCATAAATATCCTGTTTGCTGGAGATGTAAAACACCTCTAGTTCTTAGAGCAACAGAGCAATGGTATATAATGGTAACTAAGCTTAAAGATAAAATGCTTGAAGAAGCCGGTAAAATAGTTTGGGTTCCTGATTGGGCGAAGGAGAGATTTAAGAATTGGCTTAAAGAGCTTAGAGACTGGGTTATTTCAAGGCAGAGATATTGGGGTATACCCTTACCCATTTGGGAATGCAAGAACTGCAAGAACATATTTATACCTTCAAGCGTTGAAGAACTGAAGTCAAAATCTATAGTTAAACTTGAGCTTAAGGACCTACATAAACCATGGATCGATGAAGTTAAGTTGAAATGCCCTAAGTGTGGAAGTGTTATGGAAAGAGTACCAGATGTTTTAGATGTATGGTTTGATAGCGGTATAGCATTTTATGCAAGCCTCTTCTATCCTAAGAAACGTAAGCTTTATGAAGAACTTAACCCGGTGGACTTCATAGTTGAAGGACACGATCAAATAGCTGGATGGTTCTTCAGCCTCCTTAGATCAGGGGTTTTAGGCTTCGGTAAAACACCTTACGTTAAAGTTGTAGTTCACGGATACATGCTTGATGAAAAAGGTAGGGAAATGCATAAAAGCCTTGGAAACTTCGTTTCAGTAGATGAAGTTGTTGAAAATTACGGTGCAGATACCTTAAGATTTTGGGTTTTACAAAATACTATATGGGAAGATGTAAGGTTTTCATGGAAAAAGCTTGACCTAGCGTTCAGAGACCTAAACATACTATGGAATATTTTCGTTTTCGCATCAACATACATGAACCTAGATAGATTTGACCCTACAAAATGGAACCTAGAGAAAGTAGAAAAATGGCTTAGATTTGAGGACAGATGGGTTTTATCAAGGGTAAATAGGCTTATCAGAGATGTTGACGATCTTATAAGAAGATCATTATTACATGAAGCTTTAAGAAGAATAAGGAATTTTATAGTTGAGGATTTAAGCCATTGGTACATAAGACTTATTAGAAGAAGGGTTTGGGTTGAAGCTGAAAACCCGGATAAAATAGTTGCATACGCAACATTATATAGTGTTCTTAAGAACTTATTATTGATATTAGCTCCAATAACGCCTTTCGTAACTGAAGAGCTATATCAGCAGTTCATAAGACCTGCTGAACCAGAACTGCCGGAAAGCATTCACCTAATGGAGTGGCCTAAGTACTCTAAAGAAATGATTAGAGATGATTTAGAAGAGGATATGGAATATGCTAAGAAAATTGTTGAAGCAGCTGCAGCAGCCAGGATGAAAGCAGGAATAAAGATTAGGCAGCCATTACTTGAGCTGGTAATACTTTCAAATAATAACAGGCTCTTAAAGTCAGTAAGTAGAATATTAGACATTTTAACATCGCAAGTTAATGTTAAAAAAGTTAGGGTAAAACCATTAGATGAATCTGAGAAGTATGTTAGGTATAGAGTTAAGCCAATATATTCAAGACTAGGTCCTGTTTTAAAGAAGGACATGGCAAAGGCAATTGAAATATTTGAAAAACTGGGTAATGAAATAGCTAAAACTGTTCTCAACAAGGGATCTTATGAATTACACGTAGAGAATAGGGTGTATAAAATATCTAAAGAGGATGTTGAAATAACTGAAGAGCCTATAGAGAATTATATGTTTAAAGAATTCGACTATGGAAAGGTTGTTTTAAATGTCAAAATAAATGAAAAAGTTGCAGCTGAAGGGCTTGCAAGAGATGTTGTTAGAAGAATACAGTTTATGAGAAAAGAACTTGACCTACCAGTAGACGCATTCATAAACGTTACAGTTAAAGTCCCTGACGAAACCGCAGTAAAAATGCTTGAAGAATGGAGATCATACATTATAGAAGAAGTTAGGGCAAAAACATTAACTATAACAGCTAAAGAGCTTGAAAAATACGAAGGCTACGTTAAAACATGGGAGATAGGTGATGAAAGGTACATTGTAGCAGTAAAACGTCTTTAAACCTACTCTACTTTTGGAGCTAAGAAGTACGTTACTTTACCCTCACCTAGAATGGTAAACGCTAATTTTAATGGCATTCTTGTCGAGAAACTTACTTCTACAGTATCAGCAACTTTAGTTAGTGAAACAATGTTCTTAATATGTTCTATAGCATAAGTGGATTTTGAAGGTTCTTTAACTTCAAGGGATATTAGAGCTCCAGATTCTTTAGAAATTCTAGTTTCAGTTTCAGATGTTTCCCCTTTACCTTTAATTATAAGCTCATCTTCTGTTTCAGCGGAAAACTCAACAACATCACCTATAGTTTCAGCATCCTTAATAGCATGTTTTAGTGGTTCAGAATGTATTATTGCATTAACGTTTAGTTCGATACGTGGTTCCGGAAGCTCTTCTTCAGCAGTTTCGATATTTAATATCTTATAGAGTTTAGAATATGCTCCTATTATTGAAAACTTAGCATATCCTTCTTCGAGAGCTATTTCTAACTTATCGTCTCTCTTACTTCTTTTAAGAAGCTTTAAAAGAACCGCAGTATTGAAACCTATCTTAACTTCCTCTTCTACATCATATTCTTCGAAAAGAATTGAAGGTAATTCCATAATAAACATAGAAACCTTGGCTGGATCCAGTGCTCGTAAAACAACTTTTTCCGGTGTAAATTTCATTGAAGCTTCATCAACAACTCTGGACAGTGCTTCTATAATACTAGCGAAAGCTCTGGCTTCAGGTAGTATGGCTTTCAAACTAAACCCCGTTGTAGAATTAAGTTAAGCTTAGATTTAAACTTTGAAAGTTATTAAACTTAATTCTTCCATGTACTTTCTAGCATTCAATATGAAATCATTGAATTTCGAGATAGGAACTATAGGGACATTGTTTATCGTATTTCTAGAATGTTCAGCTAAGGTAACGATTACAGGCAATATTTTTCCTCTCCTAAAACCTACATCAACAACCCTGGCTCTTATAGCATAGCTAAGTAATTCAACACGAGAAATATGTCTTTCAACATGGTTTCTTAATATGCTGAAATGTGTTCTTTTCCAATGCTTACAATCTATAGCTAATGCTAGTGTTTCTTTAAACCCGAAAACATCTATTTCAAATCTACCTTCACTAAAACCTCCCCTAAGCCCTCTATAAACCATGAATCCATGTGCTTCAAGAATTTTACTAGCATATCTTTCAAAATCTCTCCAATTAAGTCCTCCAGCCACGGAATCGTGCGTTAAACCTGAACGTAACCCCTCAATAGCTAAACCTATGACATTAGAGACTTCAACTCTACCATCATACACTCTGACAAGATCTTGGCTTTCTAAAGGCAACAACAGTCTTTCAAGAACTTCGGGAGCAACCTTAAGTATTTTCTTTAAAGTCTCAAAGTCTATGTATCTAACGTAAAGCAAATGCTTAATTAAATCAGCTAACAATGTAGCCATCATCGACACTACTTAAAAATATGTCATAAAATAATTTATGTTTTGTTGAAACATCGGCTTAAACCTATTTTAAATATGTATTTAAATTTAATTTAAAATAGTAAAATGCTTCTTTAACCTTGCTATATATGATATAGTAGTTAGCCATGATGATGAAATAGAAAAATTGAAACCTTTAGCGTAATATGCTGCTGCCCTATGCAGATTTTTAAAGAAACAAAAATAGCTCAAGTAATTTATGAACAAGCTAATATACTGAGTTAATTTTTCTAACCGATTTCTCAGAAAGAAGAAAAATAAAATAAGGCTTTGTTTAAATCTATATTTATAACCAGGCTAGCCAGTGTAAAGCCTAAAGAGGTTATTTGCAATGGTTGATCCCAGAGTCTGCAAATTAGCTGAACTTATTGTCAAATATTCTACTGAAATGCGTCCTAGAGACGAAGTAATCATAGTGTCACCTATTACAGCGAGGGATTTAGCTAGGGAAATATATAGGCAAAGCCTACTAGTAGGTGCTTTTCCATGCGTTCACTTCTATGATGAAGTTTTAGAAGAAATCTATTACAAGTATGCTAAGGATGAGCAGTTAAAACACATACCCCCCCATGTGGAAGTTATTTTTGAAAAAGCCACTATTCACATAAACATCTTGGCTGTATCTAACTCTAGAAGACTAAATAATGTGAATCCTGAAAAGATAAAGATACATAGCGCTGCAAGAAGAGGTATCATGAAGAAGTTCATGGAGAGGGAGGCTAAAGGAGAAATAAGATGGGTTGTTTTACCTTACCCGACGTCTTCAATGGCGCAGGAGGCCGGAATGTCAACAGTAGATTTCGAGGACTTTGTTTTTAAGGCCTGCCATGTAGATAAAGATGACCCTATAGCAGAATGGAAGAGAATTCATGAGCAACAGGAAAGATATGTTAAATTCCTTAGTAAAGTTGATGAAATAACAATTCTTGGTCCTGAAACAGATTTGACAGTTTCAGTTAAAGGTAGAAAATGGATTAATGCTGACGGTAAGAAAAACATGCCTGACGGAGAAATTTTCACATCGCCTATAGAGGATTCGGCAAATGGTGTGATAAGATTTACATTCCCAATACTGTATAGAGGATTCGAAATAAGAAATGTTAAGCTAAGATTCAAGGATGGAGTCGTTGTGGAAGCTACGGCTTCTGAAGGTCAACAGTTTCTTAATAAGCTACTTGAGACTGATGAAGGAGCTAAAAGACTAGGGGAAATAGCTTTCGGAACAAACTATGAAATAAATGTTTTCACAAAGGAAATATTATTTGACGAGAAAATGGGAGGGACCATACACTTAGCTATTGGTAGAGGTTTTCCTGAAGCTGGAGGCAAAAACTTCTCTACAATCCACATAGACATGATTAAAGATATGAAAGAAGGAAAAGTATATGCTGATGGAGAACTTATTTATGAAAAAGGAAAGTTTCTTATTTAACCAAATAAACATCTTCATCTATTTTTAAACCCTTAGCTTTAGGCTTACCAAAGCGGATTTCTTCTAATCTATGTAGCTCCTTAATATCGTCAGCTAGGGGCTTCATTTCTTCGGGAATGAAAATTACACCTTTGATTGGCTGTGCGAATGAAATATTTGATCTCTTCTTATAACCCCAGATTGCACTATTGACTTCCATAAATTTCTTTAATAGTTTAGCGTAGCCTTTATTCCATTCGGGATTAGGCTTTGGAAACTCTTCTATATGAATGCTTTTTGCTGAATACATTTTTCTCCATAAATAATCAGTTATGTAAGGCATTATTGGCGCTAGCAGTTTTAGAGTGCATTTCAAGACCGTGTGTAAAGTGTACCATGCAGCTTTTTGTTCAGCTTCGCCATATTTCTTATCCCTATTGTATGCTCTACGTTTAGCTGCTTCAAGATAGTGCGATGCAAAAACATTCCAAATAAACTGATAAATACTGTTAGCCGGTTCGTAAACGTCAAGTTCACTGTAAGCCTTATCACACTTCTCTATAAGGTTATTTAATTCTTCCAAAATCATCAAATCTAATGGTCTCAGTACAACTTCTTCTTTTTTAGGTTCAGGGAATGCTGAAATGAACCTGGCAATGTTCCACAGTTTTGTTGCGAAAAGACTGCCGGACTTAATTGTTTGTTCAGAAAACCTGTAGTCGCTTCCAAGTTTAGATGCTGCAGCAGCCCAAAACCTGAAAGCATCTGCACCGTATTTTTCAACGAACGGGTCGGGATCTATTACGTTACCTTTGCTCTTATGCATTGCTTCCCCTTTTTCATCAAGACCCATTCCGGTTATTCTAACCCATCTAAAAGCCGGTTTTCCTGTTATCTGGTAGACTCTTAGAATGCTGAAGTATAGCCATGTACTGATAATGTCTAGCCCTTGAGGCCTCATAATATTCCCGAAGGCTTTTTCAAAGAATTCCTTGTTTCTTAAATAGCCGCTTACATACAGTGGTGAAATTGAAGAGTCAAACCATGTATCAAATACTTTCTTCTCGCCTATCATATTTTCTGAAGAAGCTCCACATTTAAGGCATTTTTCTATAGGGCATTTTTCCCTCCATGGAACATAGTATTTTCCAGGCTTAGGTAAAATTATTGTTCCACATTTACCACATTTCCATAAAGGTATTTCAGTACCATAGTATCTGCTTCTTGAAATAGGCCAGTCTGTTGAAATTGACTCTACCCAGTCAATAAGCTTTCTCTTATGGTGTTCGGGGTAGAATGCCATTTTATCAATAACTTTCTTTAATTTATCTTTAAACTCAAGTTGTTTTAGAAAATATTCTTTCTCATGAATAAATTCTACAGGTGTTTTGCATCTCCAGCAAACGGGTATTGAGTGTTTAACTTTCTCTGTTTTAACAAGTAAGCCGCGTTTTTTAAGTTCCTTAATAATTTCATTTCTAGCTTCTTTAACCTTTAACCCTTTAAGAATACCTGATTTCTCATTTAACCTACCGCCTTTATCTATTAAAATTACTGGCTTAAGGTTCAATTCCTTAAATAGTCTAATGTCTCTTTGATCTCCAAAGCTGCAAACCATGACAAGTCCAGTACCGAACTCCGGTTTTGCTTCTGGATGTTCAATAATACGTACTTCCTTATTATATATAGGAACTATAGCGTGTTTTCCTTGTAGATAATGGTATCTCTCATCTTTAGGATTATATATTACTGCATCGCATGCACCCAAAAGTTCAGGCCTCGTTGTAGCGATAACTATGTTCTCTCCTGTTTCTTTAACCTTAAACTTAATGTAGCACAGTAATGTTTCTTCTTCTTTACGTTCAAGCTCGGCATCACTAAGAGTGGTTCTGCATCTAGGACACCAATTAACAGGTCTTTCAGCTTCATAGATTAGTCCTTTTTCCCACAGTTCTATGAAGGTTGCCTGGGTTATTCTCCTGTATTTAGGACTATCAGTTCCATCTTTAATATAGTAAAAACTGCATCCAAGTCTCCTCCAAACGTTGACAAGTTCTCTTTCGACACTGTCTAGAAATTCTCTACATAGATTAAGGAATTTCTCCCTACCTTCAGGTGTTTTTGCTAGCTCATGTGGGTTAATTTTCTTAACCTTTTCAACTTGAACTTCAACAGGTAATCCGTTTCTGTCAGCATAAAATGGTAGAAAAACATTGTAACCCTTCATTCTAAAGTATCTACCAACCATATCTATTTGCGTATAGTGTGCAGCACCACCAACATGCCATTTACCTGAAGGATAAGGTGGCGGAGTATCTATTACAATTACTGGTCTAGGGTCTTCAGGGTCAAAGTAGAATTCATAAATTCCTTCTTCATCCCACAGTTTTCTAATTTCCAACTCTCTATCCTTGTTCCAACGTTTCTCTGTAATTTTCGGAGTATACTTCATTTCACCAATAGGCTTTCCCTCATAAGTTTTGTGTTGAGAGAGGATAACTTGTCTTATAGCCGAAAACACTTTTCCCCTACTTTCTATTTAATTTTATCTTTATAGCTTAAGTAGGGTAAACTGCTTCCAGAAAATTTAACTGTAAGGTTTAGAAAAGAGAACATCTGGTAAGGGTTCTTGCCTCTCTCAGAATACTTTATAAGGACTTTTAAAAAATACCTTGGAAAGCATGGAAAAAGAATATTATCTATAGCTAAAATTACTGGGCAGAAAAAGGTAAAAATAGGATTGAAGGGGCTTTACTGGTTTTATAAGGAATATTCTCCTAACTATCCGAGGTTAGAATATTTAGTTAAAGATATTTTGAATGATAAAGATGAACTAACTAAGCTTAATGCACTAGGTATAAGACTTGTAAAGATAGACCATGAAATTTACATTGAACTTGACATTAAAACTTTAGAGAACATTCTTAAACTAAGCGACTAGTAAAGCTTCTCTTTTCAACAAATTAAATTGCTAAATTATTTCAATAATGTTTATGTTAAGCCTAACAATTAAGCATAGAACAAACATATGGTATATATGAGTTTTTAACGCTTTTTACCGACATATATTCCATATCCTAGGTATTTGAAATAATTTTTAGTAGCATTTTTAGGAGGTTTCATTTCTCTTATATACTTTCTGAAGGCTGGAGAATGTATAATAAGGGATAAGAATCTATACCAGCCCCTTAAATAGTCTCTTAAACCTAGCCATCTAATTTCACTGACAATTAGGCTTAGAGCTCTCATTCTATACGTTTTAACTACTATGTTGGTTAGACCCGAGTTTTTCAATAGTTCTTTCCAGCCATCGGATGGCAGAATTTCTTTAACACCCGTAGTACGGGTTAAGTATTCAACTAATTCTATTGGTGGCGGCGTTTTTATCCATGTACTTTCATTGAATCCTACAGAACCTCCTGCCTTTACCACTCGCACATATTCTTTAACTGCTTTTTGCTTGTCTTCTATAAATGCGTTTACAGATTCGCAAATAATGGAATCGAAAACATTGTCTCTGAAAGGAAGATTCTGTGCATCTGCAATTACAAACTCTACTTTACTTTGTACTTTCTCTCTTTTCACTCTCCTTACTGCCCAATCAACCATCTTTTTGAGGACATCTATGCTAACAACTTTACATTTACACTTTTTTGCTAAGTAACATGTAGTTGCACCAACACCGCAACCGACTTCTAAAACCCACATACCTTCACCTATACCGCATAGTTCAATCAGTTCTCTCGTAGCCTTTAAACCGCCTAAATGTTTCGTACCGCCCCAGTAAGCTTGTAGGTCAAAATATGAGAGCTTAAGTTCTGAAGCATTTTCCAATATTAATCATCTGTTCTTCTTTACTACGTATTCTAGCAAGTGAATTGATTCTCAAATATTTAAAATGTATGGGGATAACTTGTGAACATGGTCTAAGAAGCATTTGCTGAACCTAGGAGGCCCGCTCGTTAACACCAGCCTTCCCACATAATACTATTTAGACTTCGGACACGGGTTCACATCTCATCGCGGGCCATCTTTATTTATTTATATTTCTCGGTAAAGAACTCTACTGTTTTCCTTAACTTTACTATCTAATTCCGTGATAGCTTAAAGCATCCTTAGTGTTTTCCTCAGCAATATCATCAGCTAATGCCATAGTGCTTTCAGCTTCTTTAGCTTTTTTACTAAATAGATCTAATGCAATGATATTACAATACATATTATGTAAGACTTATATCATTGAAACTTCGGAGTAGAGTATGTTATAACGTTCTACATGGTGAACAGTAGCTACTATAGTTAAAGAGAAACCATGTGTTTATACTTTTCACATATATCAAGAAAGTTTCTTGACCTTGTAAGCGAATAGGAAAGAGGCAAGAACGCATTACGTTTACCTCGAAAGCTTATTACTCAATGTTACATAAGGGTATTAACTCTTGCTATAAAGGGAGGTAATAAGCAGAATTCCAAAAACTACATTTTTAACCTAAAATATCATATGTTATTAGGTGGTTTTCATGGGTGATGAAAAAGAATTATGGACTATATGGAATGGTAGAGAACTTATCTGGAGTGGTAATGGTAAAGAATACTTGAGAGGAGTGGGCGTAAAGTATCTTAAGCATCAAGCTTTCGAAGAGGGCTATAAAAAACTTCTTAGAAACTATAAGCCAAAGAGGAAATATAAACTGCTATTGTTCATGCCTTGTAGCTATGCTAAACCCTATTCGCGAAGCTATATTCACTACTTCATAATTAAAACATTAAAAGAAACAGGGTATTATAATGACATACACCAGGTAATACTTACAAACGCTGGTATTGTACCTAGAGAACTTGAGGAATATTACCCATACGTAGCATACGATTGGAACCCACAATACGAAACTATGGAAATAAAGAAGCTATATATCCAAGTACTATATGAAAGACTGAAAAGCTTCATACTGAAATTTAGAAATTACTATGAAAACATGGCATGTTATCTCAGATGGAATAGTGATAGCTACAAAGCAATTAAGTTAGTTGAGAAAGAACTGAAAGTAAGTATACCTAATCTAGCACCAAGAAATGTTCCTAAAGAGGAAATAGAGAAAGCAGCTTTAGGAATATATACTTACGAAGAAGACATAGTACTAATAACTGAAACAGCACTTAAAACATTAAAGGAAAGCATAAGGAAGATAGTAGGTGGGAAATAGAAAAATACATTCTAGGTCCAAACGATGCTAGGTGTCTTTAGAGAAGATGGCAGATTAGGTAAAAGACTCATAATAATATTTAAGGGGCTACCATGTAGTTGGAATCGTTGTATATTTTGCCCTTTCTTTATAGAGCAAGGTAGCTTAGAAGAAGTAATTAGGGTAAACAATGAAATATTGAATAAGGCAAAGAAAGTTTTATGGAAAGAAAATATTGAAAGAATATCAGTCTTCAATGGAGGAAGCTTCTATGAACTACCGTTAAATGTGGTTTTGAAATTATCGGAAATTACTGAAAATAAAATCGTTGATATTGAAACAAGACCTGAATTTATTAGTAAAGAAGTGCTATTAAAAACGAAACAAATACTTAATGCTAAAGAACTTGTAGTAAGAGTGGGTTTTGAAAATTTCAATGAGAAAATAAGGAATATAGTTTTAAATAAAGGTATATCTCAGGAAGAAATAACCAGACTATCAAAGCTAAGAGAGAACTTTAAAAGAGAAAACATACCGATAAAGCTAATAGCCTACGTACTTTTCGGAATCGAAGGTGTTCCTGAAGAAACTATAGTTGAAAGTGTTGAAAAATTCAATAAACTCTTCGACGGGGTTATAGCTATAAAGTATAGGAGATATTTAAAACATCACCCTAAAGAGATTCCCATATCGGAAAACCTAGTTAATTTCCTAAAGAGAAACACACTACTTATCGATTGGAGTACAAGTGAAATAAATGTAGTCGGCAAAGTTAAAACTTAAACTAGATTTAGAAGTAATAGACACTTGTTTCTCTTTAAGCAATGGAAAAAATATTTGCGTTTAAAGGTTTTCCTTGAAATATTTTAGTCTAAAGTAGGTCTTATCAGAATACCTTCCTCTACTAGTTTTAGCTTATGACGTAAATCTATGAGTTTATTATGAAGCTTAAAAAGTCTAGTTGCTGACGCTATCATTTCTAACCCTTTAATAGCAGTGTCCGCTATTGTTAAGAATTCGTCAAGTGGTTCGAAAACTTTGCTTACATCATCGCCTAGAGTGTCTATAAACATTTCCAGAAACAATTTAGGATCTGCATCTAGGAAGGCTAGTAAGCCTGAATCCCCTAGGTAGTCAAATAGTTCTTCATGTTCTTCCACAACCTCCTCGCACAGATTTTCTGCTAACGCATTATATGCTTCTTCGCATTTTAGGAGTTCTGATAGGTATTCCTTACCAACCTTGATTATTTCTTTTTTAATGCGGATAATGTCTTTTCTTCTTTGCTCTTCCAACTTATCTATACTTTCTAGTTTTCTATACATTTCATTATATGCTTCAGGAGACATTGATTCTATAATTTCATTAAGCCAGTCTAAGGGCTTGTTAACTAGTTTATCTAGTGGTGCTATTAGTTCTTCATCTATTTTTTCATTATCAACACCTAGTCTCGTTTTAAGGTATGATAGAAATGCTTTTCTAGTTATAGGGTCTACTTCAAAGCCGCTCTTATTTGAGACATAAAAACGGGCGAGATCGTCATAGGACTTAATAAGCTCTGCATATCTATCTCTCGCCGCCTTAATAGCACCTAAAAACCGTTCTTCTCCTTCTCCCACGGCTACACCTATTTCTTCACTTATTTCTTCAGCAGTTTCTTCCTTCATAACATGTTCAGTTCGTTTTACTGGTAATGTTTTTGCCGTAGATGGTATGGTTTCTCTTCTCTCCTTCTTCACAGCTTGTTGTGGTTTTTCCTCCCTCTTTAGCTTGGGCGGTGTAGTAGTCCTTGTAGTTTGTTGCGGCTTCTTCTTAACCTCTTGAATTTTTTCTTTATGCGCTACTACTTTCTTAGCTTGTTCTACACGAGCTTTTTTCTCGGTTACTTTCCTTGCTGCTTCAGGGGGTTTTTTCTTTACAGCTTTCTCCTTTAACTTAAGAATCTCCTCGGACATATGCTCTATTTCTTTCATAGTAGTTTCAATAGGGGGTAGTATTTTATTTATGTCAATAGTTTCTAGAGGCTTTTCTTCTTTAGCTTTTTTCAAGAGCTTAACGTGATATTCGACGTTTTGCTTGAATAGAATTGTTGTTTCTCCAAGAACCTTTTCACTTGTATTTATAGCTTTATACTCAAGTACTAAAGGTATACCTACGTAGGCAACTTTACCTTTAGCCTTAAACTCACTTACAGTATCTCCTGTATTGCTCTTTTCTTCTTCAATAGTGTATTTGAAATTATATGCTTCTACTGTTATGTTTTCCGATAGCTGATATGTTGTTTTATCCTTTAACTCTATAACCATCCGCATTTTCCCTGAGATTTCTAAATTACGTTGTACAAACTTTATTTCAGCAGGCGCCGAAGGATATTTATTTTCAATAATGCTTTCACCATGTACATGTAATGTTATTGGTGTTTCGAAAACAAACTTCTTACCTTCTTCGAAAGGTAGGAGGGATGCAAAGTTCCAGTCGTTAACATGGGGAGAGAATGTTAAATCGTAATCTACAAGACTGGCGTTTACAGTTCCATGTCCTTCCACTGTATCTAAGCTTTGTGATTTTGAATAATAACCTGAGCTAAAACTAACTGTGCTTTGAACTTTTTTCCCTTTAACAACATCTTCCTTAACTTCGAAAATCGATATAATCTTGTTGCTCATTTCACTGTAACTACTTTTTCCCTCATTGATATATGTTCTAGTCCATGTATAATTTAGCGGGGGCTTGTGATAATAGCATCTAAGGAATTCCTTCTCAGTACCAGAACCGCTTACTGCTTTTGTTTTAATAACACGGTTACGTGAAATTAATAGGTTATTACTGTAAATTTCTATATCCTCATGTTCTCTCAGTACCCCCATACTTTTACTTGTAGATCTGCTCTGTTTAACGTAAAATTCTGAATTCCCATGTCTCATAACTTTAATATGTACTTCAATTTTAACGTCTCTGCTATACTGTTGACGTTGTGGGGCAGCTTGTGATGTTGAAAATATTGTTGTGCTTTCGCTACTTTCTCTATAATGACTCAACAAAATATCGCCATTCTCTAGTTTAAACCCTCCTTTTCCACCCATAATTACACTTCACAATTACATTGATCTGATTATGTTTTAAATGAAATGATATAAAAGGTTACTTATATCTAATGTTATGTGCGTTTTTGAAGCTAAAAGAGCTGGAAAATGTTTTTATTAAGATGTTAATGATGTCATTAGGTAAATTTTAATTAACTTAAAAGGTTTAATGTTCCTTAACCGTTGCGATAAGTTTCTCTGTAATTTCTTTTAGTATAGAAGATCATCCTATCTCTCCACACGTATAGTCTTTTAACTATTTAAGCAGGCTTCTTGGCTTTATTCTTTCCTTCAACTGTACCATAGAATGTAAGTTCTAAGCTTTGTCTGACAGACACCATAAGCTCCATGCTCTAACACTATATTTATACCTTACTTCAACAATTGAATCACAGTATGTTTTCTATAGTACTAATTTCGTCTTTTCCAACAGTATTGAGTCTGTCTGAGTTGTAATTTCAACTATGGTTTTTAAATATTCAATACTGAAACCTATTGTGCCGCAAACTTATCTAAATCCCCTGCTAAGTCGACTCTACATGCGAATGGGCTGGATATAAGTCTTAACATAGTTTACATTCTACATCCTAACCTATTGCGCATTAATGTTATTTCTTCAAGTAATATTGTTGGCTTTACACTTTCGCTAAGGTATACTTTATAAATATTAGTCCTTTCTGTGACTCTATAGACTTAGCTAATTCCTTAATACGTTCGGTAGTACCATGGACAAGTATTACTTCTAAACATCTACTTTCATTAACGTGAACGTGGACAGTAGACTTAATTATATCTAGGAATTTATGCTGTATTTCAATAAGTTTGTCAGATATTTCATGTATTGTATGATCATATAATATACTTATAGCGCCTGCTAAAACTCCTTTCTTACCTTTTATCCATTCTCTTTCAGATATATAGTCCATAACAGCTCTTCTCAAAGCATACGATCTGCTTGGTAAGTTAAGCTCGTTAACAATACTGTCAAGTTCTGAAAGTAAACTTGCAGGTAAAGATACTCCTGTTTTAACTATTTTACTCATAGCCTAGTTAACCTCATATTTATCATAGAAACGTAGTAGTCTTAACTGTTTTTCCCTTAAACTCTGTAGAAGAAAAGTAGCACGTAAACAAGTATGAACATTCCAATAGCATCAATAGTACTTGTCACTATAGGTATTGTAACATTGTCAGGGTCAACTCCCTTTTTAAAACTAATTATTGAAATCAAGTATACTAGTAAGCTAATAAAGAACGTTAATATGAAACCTGAAGTAAGCGTAACAACTATTAAAGTTGTAAATGGAGGCACATTAAGGCTAAGTATTGACGATATTAGGTAGCCGTAAACCCCGATGATAGGGAACATTATTAGTGAGAGAAAATAGGCTTTACAAAACTCTTCGACTACGATCTTTGAGGGAATGATACGTGGTTCTATGTCACCAAGGTGAAGCTTTGTCGAAATTTTAGCAGCTAAAATACCTCCAATAGCGCCACCGTCCTCTAAAAAACCGGGAACTATTGTTAAAATACCTGCTGTTTTGAGTATTCTTTCAACGTTAACTATTAACGCTAGACCGGCAATCATTTCTAAAAAGCCGCATGATGCAAGTACGGGAAAACTTTCATAAATTATTTTCTTTAAGTATTTTCTTCCCTGAACAATTATGCGGATAATGAGAAATGTTAGGAGCGATATGAGAAAAATAATAAACGTCCATTTCGCCTCAAATGTTGATTTTAAAACAATATACGTTGAAGTTAGTAGTAATGGTAATGAAATAGCATCCCCGGTAAAAGTTATTATAGGCACCGAAAAGTTATCGGGGTCTAAACCTTTAAGATATGTTAAGAATGTTACACCAAAGGTTACTAGTAGCATAAGAGGTAATGCTAGGAGGCCTGTAAGAGAAGTTATAAAAGTTAAATCTGCAAATTCAATTTTACCTGCAAGAACAAAGTATAGTATTGAGGAAATAACGCCCAAATACGTACCCATAAGGACTGTTTGTGTTAAAACACTGTTAATATTATCGGTAAGTATAGGGTTTTTAGATATCCTTGGTTCTATATGGCCAAGATGCAGTAGCGAACCTAGTCTTGAACCTAAAGAAGAGTAAATGTTCCCTCTCATAGCCATGGTAGCTGGAGCCACAATAAGCACCGACGGTTTTGTTGAAATAATTCTTGACCCTAATCCGAAAATCGTACCTGTAATGAAGTTGCCCAAAGTAGCTATGGTTAAGGCTAAAAACTCTTCCCATAATCCCCGTATAAAATTCTTAGCTATTGTATAATACATTGCTAAAGTACGCTTCATAGTTTCGCCATCATCAGCAAACTGATTTAATTTCTTGATATTGAATGTTAAGCCATAATTTGGGTTTAAAATTTTCTATTCTACAAACAAAGAATTAATCCTGCATATAGATTATTTATAGGTAAAAAATTTAAAGTTAGACTAGCCAAATGGTGTTCCTATGAGGAAAGAAATTATAGTAGCATTAGCAGGTAGTCCTAATGTCGGTAAAAGTACGTTATTCAATGTTCTCACGGGAGCCAGGCAGAAAGTAGCTAACTGGCCTGGAACAACTGTGGAAAGAAAGGAAGGAATAGTTGAACATGGAGAATATAGGATAAGAATCGTAGACTTACCTGGAACGTACAGTTTAACGGCGAAGTCTATTGAAGAAGCTATTGCAAGAAACTTTATAGTATATGAGGAACCTGATGTAACAATTGTAATAGTTGATGCTTTAGCACTAGAGAAATCTCTTTACCTAGCTTTACAAGTAATGGAGCTCACCGATAAAGTCATTTTAGTTTTAAACAAAATAGATCTAGCTGATAGAAGAGGAATACATATCCATGTAAAAGCTTTAGAAAAGAGGCTCGGCGTACCAATAGTTCAAACTATCGCTGTTAAAGGGGTAGGAGTTAAAGATCTTGTCAAGAAAATACTTGAACTCAGTACAGGAGAAGCTCCATCTAAAGCTTATAGGCTTAAATATGAAGGTTTAGATGAATACTTAGCTCCCCTAATAATGAGCTTAGAAAAGACGGAAATTCTAAAGCAGTTCAGTAGAAAATGGGTTGCTATTAGGATTTTAGAAGGGGATAAGGACATAACGAGTACAATAAGCAAGTCTGGGCATGCAGAGATACTAAGCATAGCTGATAAAGTTAAAGATAGAATTAAGGAAAAAACAGGTTTAGAAGCAGAAGTATTAATTGTTAGTAAGAGATATGACGAGATAACACATATTTTGGATGGAGTTGTTAGTTATGAAAAAGTTTCTTCCGAAATATTTACTTTAAAAATAGACTCCTTAATCATGCATTCCATATTTGGAATACCTATGATGTTTCTCATATTCGGCATAGTGTTTCTAATAGTTTTCAGTATAAACATAGGGTTCCCATTAAACCTAATATTTAGGTCTCTTGGTTTAACTGAATGGGCTTTAATAATAGAAGAATATAGTTTAAGCTCCCTTCTTGAAGGGTTCTTCGGATATCTAGGAGTTCAAATAGCAAACGCTTTAACTTTTCTAAATACGCCAAGTTGGCTTATAAGCTTAATAGTTGATGGTGTTATCGCAGGAATAGGTACAGTTTTGTCTTTCTTTCCCCTAATATTTCTAGCGTTTTTATTTCTGGGTGCTTTAGAAGACAGCGGCTATCTTGCAAGAGCAGCCTATATTTCAGATAGATTTCTTAGGAGAATTGGTTTAAGCGGTAAAGCGTTCGTTCCATTAATTTTTGGGCTTGGATGTAATGTACCTGCTGTTCTAGCAACAAGAATTCTTGAAAGTGAAAATGAAAGAAAATTAACTGCAATACTTGCCCCTTTAATACCGTGTCAAGCAAGACTTATAGTTCTACTAGCTCTTGTAGCGCTTATAGTGTCTGGAAATCCTATAGGACAAGCATTTATCGTTCTCTCACTTTACATCATTAACTTCATAGTTTTAGCCATATTAGGGGTAGTATTTTCTAAAAGTATAATTAAGGGTAGAGCCCCCGAATTATTAATAGAAATTCCACCTTACCATGTTCCAAACATTAGGGTCTTAACATGGCATGCTTGGGACCATAGTGTTCATTTTTTGAAAAAAGCAGGAACAATAATCTTAGCTTTAAGCATTGTAACATGGTTTCTACTAGTATACGGGCCTGAAGGATATATTGGGCCTGAAGTTTTTGAAAACCCTGATTTAATGGCGAATTCATGGTTAGCCATAATAGGTCATGCAATATTACCGCTAAGTAGACCGCTAGGTATTAATAGTTGGATACTTGTTTCATCATTAATAACAGGTTTTATAGCTAAAGAAGCTGTTCTCGGAACTATAGGCATCTTAACTGTAGGGTCGGAGGAATTCGCTATTGAAAATATTCAAGCAGTACTTGGTCTTAACCCATTAAACACTTTATCCTTCCTAGTGTTTGTGAATTTATATGTTCCATGTATGGCAACAATGGCTGTAGTATACCAGGAAACTAGAAGCATAAAGTTGACGCTATTAACTATAGTTTACGAAGTAGCAGTAGCTTACTTAGCATCCTTAATAATATTTAATATAGGCAATATTGTTCTAAGCCTATAATTACAAGTATGTTAAGAGTAAAGAAGCTAATAATTTATCTTAATTTAGCAACAAAATTTTACATAGGAAAAGCTAGGTAAGTGTATTATCATGAAAACTGTAAGTTATGAAATAATAATGCCCGTATTTCACTATAAACACAGATTTAAGCCCGGGGTTTTCAGTGTCTCCGGCTGTCTTCTCGAAGTCTATTATGGTAAAAAATGTAGACCATGCTATGTAATGGTGGGTACCGATGGAGATAAGGTTTATGTTTTTTCTTCAAGAAGAAAACTAACTTACACTAAGCTTGCTAGAGCCAAGATAATCCACGAGTGGAGCTTCATAAAAGATTTTAAAGGGAGCTTTATTGAGAAACATAATCTAAGTTTTGAAACAGGCTATGAGTTTATAGGAAGACCTCTTAAAGAAAGAGATCTATGTATCTCTAAAACGTCTAGGATAGTAAGATATCCGCCGTCAAATATTCCCGACTGGTTAAAAGAAATTTCGGAAGCAATAGTAGACAAGTACGATAATGTATTTAAGAAAACATCTAGAGGCTTAGTAAATGCTACAGCGGTAGTTATCCCCAACAACATGGATTTAATATTAAAGTTTGCAGTGAATGCCCATCATTTCCCCTAAAATAAAAACTTTTTTCTTACACCATTTTCTATTAAAAGCTAGGTTTAAGGTGTTTTAGCGTGTATATTTTTGACTTACATGAAGATATTTCAACGTACTTCCTTAATGGATATGAAGTTAAAGATTTTAGCTTAAATGATCCTAACAGGCCTGTTGATCTGCCTAAATATAAGAAAGCCAATGTGAAGTACGTTGTAGGAGCAGTATTTTCTGGTAAAAGATTTCTTAAGCCTAAAAATGGAATGTTTGGCACATCATTTAGAGATGCATTTACTAAAACATGGGATCAAATAGCCTTCTACCATAGACTAACTAATAGATACAGTAATGAGTTGCATCTAATATCAAGTGGACGTGATTTAAGAGAATTATTAAAGACAAATAAAATAGGGCTGATTATAGGCATAGAAGGTGCTTATCCTTTAGACAACCCATGGGATCTTGAGTTATATTATAAACTAGGTGTTAGGGTTCTTGGGTTAACATGGAATGTTGATAATAAATATGCTGCTTCATGTAAAACGGCGAAAGATTATGGGCTTACAGGTTTAGGTGAAAAACTTGTTGATTTAGCCTCAGAATTAGGCGTAATTATAGACTTAGCGCATGCAAGTAAAAGAACTTCATTAGATGTTTTAAGCATCACTGAGAAACCTGTCATAATAAGTCATGCTGGCGTTAAAGCTGTTTATAATACAGACAGGAATGTTGACGATGAAGTCTTAGAGGCCTTACGTAGCAATAAGGGAGTTATGGGAATATTTCTTTACACAGGAGCACTATCAGGAAATGAGGTAAACATAGATACTGTTGTAAAACATATACTTTATGTCTACGAAAACTTTGGAGTAGATATTTTAGCTTTAGGAACAGACTATCTTGGAATACAAACAGCACCTAAAGGGTTAGAAAGCATAGATAAAATAACACACTTAGTTAATAAACTAAAGAACGCTGGGTTAACAAGCAAAGACTTAGAGAAAATATTCTATAGAAATGCACTTCGCGTCTTCTCAAAATGCTTAAGAAATCAGTGACAATAAGTAATATAAGGAGCCCTTTGGGGACGTGAGAAATAACTGCTAAATATATTTTGAAGCCATTGGCTAAGAGCTCCCTAAGCTCATAGTATATAAGAATACTCTGAAGTTAATGTCTTTAGCTTTATAATTTTAACTGCAGTTCTCTTTGTTAATTTTTTACGGAAAGGTATTTTCATAGTTAATTCTAATGTTAATTTCCCTTTAACATTACCTGCAATTAGGGGTAATTTCAACTTTAACTTCTTAGCTAAAGTTATAGGTGATATGTTCTTCTCATAGGTTACAATAATATAGGTTTCGTTGATGTCTGCATTATAGTTAAATTTTTCTAAAAAGTTCTTAGGCCGAGCAAGTACTATTTTGTTCTTAAATACACTATTCTCTACCTTTATCATGCAGTTGAGAATAAGTTTAACATAGAGTTTCTTGTCTCCTTCATAAACGTAAACTGAACCTTGGAAACCTCCTCTACACGGCTTTATAGAAGCTTCTACAACATATTCTCTATATTTTAAAATGATACCGTCTTCAACGGGTTTATAAGCAATATTTTGCGGTTTAACAAAAACCACTGTTACACCTTTACATTCTCCTTCAAATATTTTAAAGCCCGAAAGCAAGGCAGCTCCTGTTCCCATTTTAGACATCACAATGCAGAAATCGCCGTCAACATTGTTTAGCTCTACTTTACGTAGTCTTATAGTGTTTGAGTTCGGTATGAAAAACGTATCATGACTATAAAGTCCGCTTAATGTCCTATGGCCTAAAGTCTCTAAAACACCCCATTTAACTTTATATTCCTTCTTTAGTTTCAACTCTTTATCTGTAATAATGCAGTCTTTAAGAAATTTCTTAACAGCTTTTGAAGCTTTAACTGATTTTATAAAGTTCATGGTTAACAAAGGAATTAAAAATACAAGCACACATAATAAGTCGTAAAACAGCTTTTGTCCATAAGTTAATGCAAGAAGCACAACTAAGAAGCTCATGATAGTAGTAAATTTAATATGTATAACATTCTCCGAAGGAACACCGGAAACGATAACCTTAACCATGAACTACCTCCATAGGTCATTTAAGACCTTAATTTTTCGGAGAGTAGTTACGTTTCTCTATGTTTAATTATCTACACGGTATTTAAACAATATTTGGGGAAATCTATTGTTTTAGAAAAATTAAAAAGTATAATTTACTCATGTTTTTGTAAATATTCTTGAAACTGTTCAACATATTTAAAACCATGATCTGGAAATATAAGAATAACATCTCCTCTATCTAACTTTCCTTCACTACTGAGCTTTTTAAAACCAGAAACTACGGCTCCACTACTTAACCCTATTAGTATGCCTTCTTTTCTAGCGATATTTATTGCCTCCCTTACTGCTTCATTTCTTTCAGTATCAATTACTCCGTTAAATTTGACCCAATGTATCCATTTCATTCCAGTTTCTACCCTCCTTATACCAGGTATTGAATGGTCTTTCGCTGGCTGAACCCCATATATTTCAATGTTTTCTCTGAATCTGTTTTTAAAGTAGAATGCTATGGCTGACATATGGCCTGATGTACCTATTCCACCTATTATTGCTGCTGGATATATTTTAGCTTCTCTAATCTGTAGTTCAAGTTCTTTTGCAGTGTATCTTAAATGTACTTCAAAATTAGCATCGTTTTCAAACTGGTTAAGATGTAATGTTTTATCACGTTTAGCATTTCTCTCTACATCGTCGATAAACTCTACTGTAAGCTGTTTAGGTACTCTAACAACATCAGCGCCTATAACTTTTAAAAGTACATCGGAAGCTTTCTGTATGGTTATTGGGAGATAAAACCTAGCTTTAAATCCGTGCATAGCCGCCATAGCTGCTAATGCCATACCTGTATTTGTAGATGTTGCTTCGTATACGAACTTTTTATATGTTCCACCGAACTTCTTCATAGCGTTAATGAACATGAACCATCCTATTCTATCCTTAACGCTTCCGCTAAATGGATTAAATCCTTCGAGCTTGGCCCATACTCTTCTTTCATCGGTAGATAGGCTTCGTAACAATACTAAGGGCGTAGGCCAGTTACGATATAGAAGTTCTAAAGTACTTTTAAAAACCCTTAAAGGTTCCGGGTATATTTCATCGTAGAAACCTAAGGATTCTAGAGATAAATACAGGCTTGCTTTCTTCTGAGAAATAGGCACTAACTTTACACCTAGTCTTCTTAGGGCTTCGTAAAGTTCAATGTTATCTACAACATTAAACCTACTATCAACAATAATGGGTTCCTTAACTCCTCCTACTCTAAGAATTTCATCCATTTTTTCAAAAACTTCTTTAAGTTCAAGTTCTTTTTCACATTTTAACTTATCTATAGCTACAATTCTTATAGACACAAACTTCACCTTGCATTTTTATACAAGAAATAAGCTATCTTAACTTATCATTTAGATATTATTACCTATAACACAGTTATAGGAGGGGCACAATAAAAACTTATCGCTATAGAAACAGCATGACAGTATCAGTGATTTATGATAATGTCTTATTTATATATCAGGGTTAAAGCTGAATGAAGACTATGATCTATATGCTGACTTTAATATATTAGCTATGTTTATCAGAGATGCAAGGGCTCCTCCATCATCGCCTAAAGCTACTGCTGCCCATAATGGTAGAAATCCTATTACACTTAACACTATTGCAGCTAATTTAGCTGCGAGGATTATAGTTATATTCTCATAAACTTTTCTCATAGAATATTTTGCAAACTTTACTATAAACGGTACTAAATCTATGCTTCCTCTTGAAATAACTATATCGCCGGCTTCTCCTACTGCTTCTAAACTACCTATTGCTATTCCTAGATTAGCTGCTGCTAAAGCTGGGGCATCGTTTATGCCGTCGCCAACCATAATAACACGGTTTCTACGGTTTTCTTTTATTTTCTCAATTATCCGTACTTTTTCTTCAGGTTTAAGTTCAGCATAATATTCATCTATTCCTAATTGCTTAGCTATTTTCTCAGCATTAACTTTTTTATCTCCTGTAATCATAATTACCTTGAACTTCATGTTTTTTAACTGTTCTATAACGGCTTTGGATTTAGGGTCTAAAATATCACTGAATATCAATATTGCATATGGTTCACCATCTATTCTTAACTCAGTAATAACTTTACCTTCTAACTCCTCAGCTAAGATGTTGAGTTTCTTTTTCGTAGAATCGCTTACCTTACCTATGAAAATATGTTTTCCTAATACTTTGCCTTCTACACCTAATGCTGGTCTCTCATTAACCTCTGATGCTGACAGTAACTTTACGTTTCTCTTCTTAGCTTCTCTAATAATGGCTTTAGCTACTGGATGGCTTGAATACACTTCAAGCGAAGCCGCGTATCTTAATATATCATCCATGCTTACACTGTTTCGTAAAAGTACTATTCTTTCAAGTTCAAGCCTGCCTAAAGTTATTGTTCCTGTTTTATCAAACGCTATTACATTAGTTTTTGAAGCAGATTCTATAGGTTTAGTGCCTTTTACGATTATACCTTTCCTAGAATAAACGCTCACTGAAGCCAATAATGTAGCCGGTATTGTAACTAAGAATGCACTTGGACAACCTACGGCAATAAATATTAATGCCTTATAGTATCCTATAATAATCCATGCTATTGCAGATGCTACTAACATTAAAGACAAGTATATTCTAGAAAATTTTTGAATAGTAGATTCTATTGTAGCTTTTTTCTTCTTATATTTCTCAACAAGCTCTACAATACGGGCAACTAGGGACTGTGAACCAGGTTTTATAGCTTTTACTTTTACAGCACCTGCAAGTACTAAGCCTCCAGCTAAGACCTCATCATATAATTTAATCTCTCTTGGTTTAGGCTCCCCAGTGATTGTTGATTCATCAATTAAAGCTTCACCATCTAAAATAACTCCATCTACTGGGATTCTCTCTCCACGTCCAACAATAACTATGTCTCCTTCTTTAACATCATTAACGTCGACTATGTTTACCTTACCTTCTTTCACCACTTTAACTGTTCTAGGAATAATTTCTAAGAGTTTTTTAAGCCGCCTTTCAGCGTATCTTTCTATTACGCTCTCTAATATTTCAGCAGCACCATACACTGTCAACAGCAACATTCCTTCTAAGTGTAAATTAAACCAATACAATACTGTACCAACAAATATCATAAGAGTTCGTACGATAGCCTCATTAACACTTATTGTTTTTCTCAAGATCTCAAAAATTAAAGATACTGCAAGAATAGTTATAATTAATATTAAAAGGTAGGAATCCAAAAATTCTAGTCCAAGACCGTGAAATATTATTCCTAAAATGCCTATAGCTATGATAACGTAACCATATAGTTCCATATCATGAAGTTCTTTCATAGTGATTGTCACATTAGCTATTTTCCATATTACTGAGAAAGGAGAAGATTAGTTAATATATTAACTTTGTGCTATTGAAGTTAATAATTATTATTAACATTTTAATAGGTTAACCGAGAAAAGTTAATATAGTGATAACCCGTGACCGTAATAAGCATATCTTTACCGGATGCTCTAGTAGAAAAACTAGACAAACTAGTAGAAGAAAGAGGCTACTACAGTAGATCGGAAGCTATAAGAGATGCCCTTAGGAGCTTAGTCAGCGAAGCAGAAATGGCTAGAGAAGTGCATGATAAAGCGGCAGGAGTAATTATGGTAACATGTCCTTATGAAAGAAAAGATGTAGATTATAAAATAACTAAGATAAGGCACGAATTTGACGATGTAGTTGTTGAAAATGTTCATAGACATGTAGGAAACAGGTATTGTATTGAAATATTTATAGTTGAAGGAGAAACTTCTAGAATACTAAGTGTACTAGGAAGGCTTAGGGGTATGAGAGGAGTATACCAAGTAAAATCTATACTATTACCACTATAGCAATAACGCTTTTTCAATAACCATTTATTTTAAGTATGAAATAGTGTAAGGAATAATGGTTATTTAGATAACATTTTGAATATTAACTTCTCTTCTAAGTCCATGTGTTTTAAATATAAAGTTTTAATGCTTACGAACTTCTCAATAATCTCTCCAGCTATATTTTCAACGGGTTTAAGGGATCCCCTATATTCTGCTATAATGTTTTTCATATCGTTAACATATTCTACAATTTTCCTATGTTGTCCACGTAAAACCTTAACTTCGTTAACATATTTTTGTTTTTCAAGAAAAGGATATAGTGTTGCTTCTTCTAACTCCCTATGTTTTTCAACTACGCCTATGTACACTGATATCTTATATGTTAATACAATATATATCTCTAAGTAAGCTAAACCTTTCCTCAGATGTTTGCGGCTTAAGATTTATTTCATTAATCATTTGAGAAATTTCTTTGATGGTCTTCTTGAAAAACTTATGGTCATTTAATATTACCTCTATCATTTTTAATAACCCATTCTGAATATTTGTAATAGTGATTAATATCAGTGTTTTTTATGCGGACAGCCAGAATGCATAGTATATACTCGGTAGGAACTTTAAATAATATAGCGTAAAGTTAGGTTTAGGAAAAGATACGCTGTCTAAGATGACCACTGGTAAATATCCTAGGATGTTAGTTAGGAGGTCCAAGCCCTTCAACCCCCTTTGGGTTGCTAAAGAGACAGAGAAAATAGTTTGTGATAATGAGTCCAGAAAGTACACTGCCTTTTATGCTACTGGTGTTTATGGCGGTATTGCTACAGGGTATGCTGTTGGATGCTGTTTTAGATGTTTCTTCTGTTGGAGTGATTGGAGTAGAGATTTCCCTGAGCTCTATGGTGAATTCTATAGTGCTGAAGAAGCATATAGAAATATAGTTAAAGCGGCTAAGAAGTGGGGTGTTCGAAGAGCTAGGATAAGTGCTTGCGAACCAACTCTATGTAGAGACCACTTAGTTAAACTTTTGGAAATGATAGATAAAGATGATAGAATAGAGCTTTTCATTCTTGAAACCAATGGCATACTTTTCGGTGTAAATAGAAACTATGTAAAGGAGATTTCAAGCTTTAAGAAAGTCCATGTTAGAGTAAGTTTGAAAGCGGGAACACCTGAGGCTTTTAGTATGAGAACTGGTGCTGTTAAAGAAGCATTTTACTTGCCTTTTGAAGCAATAAAGAACCTACTTAAGTATAATGTTAGTTTCCATGTAGCTGCAATGACCGATCCGAGACTAATGTCGGAGAATGAGTGTTTAGAACTTATTAGAAGACTCAGAGAGATAAATGATGTAGTAGCAGCGAATCTTGAGGAAGAAATTTGCGATCCATACGATACAACAATTGTAAGAATGCAGGTTTACGGAGTAAATCCGGTGAAATTCTTCAGGAAAAAGTTGATATGGTATTGAAGATTTTTAAAATAGCTGAAATTGAAGGAGAGGATTTTAACTTAAACGACATGATCTATGAAGATAACTATGAAATATTCAATGAAATTAAGGAACTTCTAAAATATCCTCCAAGAATAGTCATATCTAAACTTTACATTGACGATAAGTGGCGTAGAGCAGTTTTAAAAGCTGCGAGAACCTATTTAAGCTCTGACAGACCTATAACTCGGTGAAAGACTATGGTTAAAGACCCTGTATGTGGTATGGATGTAGATTCAAGCAAGACACAGTTTAAGACAATATATAAAGGTGAAATATACTACTTCTGTAGCCGTGCTTGTAAGAAAGCCGTTACACAGTCTTCATTACTTCTAGGTACTTTTGAATACTTCTAATCACTTTCCTTGATTAATATTACCTTGACCTTCTCTCCATGCAATTTCTTAATCTTCTCCTGATATTTCTTCGGAGGATAAATCAAATACTTTCCACTTGTCTTAACAACTTTCGCCTCGAATATGTATATAGAGACCATGTAGGCTCACCATATTTATTTAGGATAGTAAAGCTTATAAGCTTGTACCCCACAATTCTTACTGATGAGTACTGATGAGGGCGTCTATCACCCGTCTAGCTCGGGTGATGCCCGAGGGAATGTACTATAAAGCGTTGAAGGCTAAAGCAGAAGTTGTAGAGGGAGATATCAATAACTTGCTATGGGACTTAGCAGTACACAGATATGCCTTACAGAGAGTCGTAGACGCCCTGTGGGAATTAGATGGGATACCAAAGAAGAGTCAAGTACACCAGCTATTCTATCCATTATTGAAGAGCTATGGTTTTAGAGCACACGTAGCTCGAAACATCTATTCAACAGCACTAGCACTAGTGAAATCAGCTCTAGTTACCAAATAGTACACGTAGGTGAATTATCAACGGGTGCTGAAAAAATACCTGTTCCCCTAAGATTAGATGAAGCAAAAGCGTTATCTGATGAAATAAGAGTGTTTATGCTGGACTTATTATCTAAAAAACCTATGAGCGTACATGAAATAGTGCAAGAACTTAAAAAACGAGGTCTATTTAAAAACATTAACACTATAAGATACCATTTACAAGTGCTTAAGGATGCCGGATTAGTAGAGCTTGTAAGAACAGAGGAAGTTAAAGGTGGAGTGTTAAAATATTATGCATCTAAAAGGAAAGTATATGCTTTGATATAGACCCGGTTATAAACTCTATTAAAGAACCTTTAAAAACAATAATACTTGACGTTGTTAGAAAACATAGGGAAGCGATTTTAGATGCAGCTAAGAAGTTAAAACCATGCCCTTACTGTGTAACTAAGCATTTTGCTGAATACGTAGTTCTAGAAGCAGTTAAAGTGGCTATAGGTAAAATACTAAGCGATCCCGATGTTGCTAGTGAGCTTTCTAAATTTATTGTTAAAGAAGAATTATCTTCCTAACATCTATTTAGTTTTAGCAAAATTGTTGTTAAGAATATTTAAGCTCTAATTTCTGATGTTTAGCTTATATAGTAGGTTTCCAATTAACTCTGTTATTGGAGAAAGATATGTATCTTTACTTAGTAAGTATAGCCGGCGAAATACCTTTAAAATCACATGTTACCAGGTCCCGCTTCGTTAGAAGACTTATTAAAAACATAGAAGATACACTATTAAGAAAAAATGTAAAGGAATTTAAAATATGGATCGATGGTGCCAGGATTTTCATAAAAGCAGACTGTGCTATAGATAATATTCTTACTAGAATTTTCGGTATTCATAGTATTGCTAAAGTTATAGAGTTAGAATTTGATTCCTTAAGCGATTTAGCAGATAAGGTATGTGAAATCACTAGGAGGTACGTTAAAAATAGAAAATTCGCAGTTAGAGTTCATAGAGTAGGAGATCATAACTTTACATCGCTCGACATAGCTAAAATCGTTGGTGCTAAACTTAAACCATATTCTTCCGGTGTTGACTTAGAGACCCCAGATGTTGAGATATTTATTGAAATAAGAAATAAGAAAGCATATGTCTTTACCGAGAAGCTTAAGGGACCTAAAGGTTTACCTATAGGTGTTGAAGGTAAAGCTCTTGTTCTATTTTCTGGAGGTTTTGACTCCCCTGTTGCAGCATGGTTTACAGCTAAACGTGGAGTTAAAGTCGACTTTCTACATTTCATATTAACCTCACCTTACTCTGCTTATTACGCATTTAAAGTAGCTAAACATATTACTGAACATTGGCTCTACGGATACGAACCCAAGTTTTATATCGTAGACTTAAGTGACATAGTTTCATACATTATTGAAAATGTCAGGCATGATTATAGCCAAGTAGTTCTTAGAGCAGTAATGTACATTGTTGCTTCTAAAATAGTTAAAGAAAAAGACTACGACACCATAGTTACAGGTGAAAGCATAGGTCAAGCTTCATCTCAAACACTGAAAAACCTTAAAGTTCTTGAAGAAACGCTTAACTTAAACACATTAATAGTAAGGCCATTGATATCGTTAGATAAAGAGGAAATAATAGACTATAGTAGATTTATAGGAACATATAATCTTTCATCAATAATTAAAGAATATTGCGTAATTGCCAGAAGACATGTTGTAACAAAAGCTGATCCCCAAATTTTAAAAAGTGAAATAGACAAAATACCTGATGATTTCTTTGAGAAAGCCGTTGGCTCTATAAAAGAATACAATATTCTGAAAACGGATCCTCTTAAACTTCTAGATACATCAGAAATAGAAATAGATTTCATACCGGAGGGTGCCTTCATTATAGATGTGAGAGATTATGATGAATATAGAAAATGGCATATAGATAAGGCAGTTCACATATCAGATATCACTGATACTGAAAAACTTAAGGATAAAATAGTTATCGTATATTGTAAGAGTGGGAGTTTAAGTTTTATTTTTGCTAAAAAACTAAGAGAGGATGGAATAAAAGCCTTCAGCCTAAAGGGCGGCATACTTCGAATACAAGAGCTTGAAAAGAAAGGAGTATGTAAGGTCGTTTAGCTACATAGTTCTTTGCTTCTACTCAAAGTTATGGTATGGTTAAAGCAAAGTTTCATCATAACATTCTATAGTACTATAACGGCTGCCTTTTTCCAGTTCTCTAAGGCTTATAAACGAAGGATATATGGTAACCCCTACGAGTCTATGTCTAGATGTGCGGGGAGGGTATTTTTTGCTTGTAAGAGCTCTTTTAAGTACTTCTTCCTTAGTTACATGGTGGTCTTTTCTCCATGTAGAAACTGTAACGTAAGGTGATGCGTAATCAACAAAGAAGACTAAAATGTACTCGTATCCAAGTTTTCTTAAAGCTTTAAATCTATGATGTCCATCAAGAATAGTGAAGGTTCTCGCATCTACAAGTATTGGATCTTTTAAAAATCCGTCGTTTTCTATAATACGTGCTAAGAACGCTGTTTTTCTCTTTAAAAGTTTCTTCATGCTCTTTTAAAAGCTTACAATGTACTATACGGTTTTTCAGAACTAAGTACTTTAAGTCTATGCTATGTATCTTTAACCTACCTAAATGTTCCAGTAAGAATTTTAGCACCGACATTCCATGTTGACCACCCACCAAAACGCTACTTTCTCATCTCATGTGGAAATAAAACATCACTTATTTTCTCAATACCCATGACATTTAAAACAATGTTTAGATATTCTTTATTTTGCCTAATGGTACGACATAGTTCACAGACTATTTCTGAAATATTTTCCTTCTTACCTTTAACTAGAGCTTCAGAAACTACGTGGGCAGCTTTTTTAATTTCAGGTATTTTGCCAAAAGATTTTAGAAGTTTAGAGCATCTTCTTCCGTAAAGATAATAGTTTATTGATGCTTGAGTTATTCCGAGCACTTTTGCAGCTTCCATTTGACTTAATGAATAATTAGTAATGAGTTCTCTTGCAACAAATGCTCTAAGAACAGGTAAAATTGTTTTAACGTAAAGTTCACAAAACGTTCTCATGGTTTAACCCCTCTTATATTATTTATTTCTTTTAAAAGAACGGCTTTAACTTCATCATTTATCTTTTCAACTTTTAGAACTTTTAATCCCTTCTTTTCAGCAATTGTTTTAATAATTGTTGGTGGGAAGTCTATAGCTTTAGTGTAAAGCACTATCTTCACTTTATCATTACGTTTCATAACATCTCTTAGTAATTTATTGAACCTAACTATAGGGTGATCAGTACACCCCTGTGGTGTTACACGTAAATCTAAAATTACTTCGCTCATGTTATTACCCTGTTTTAGTGTTATACTTTAAATATTTGCTGTAAAGTTTTTCAATAAGCTCTTCTTCTTCCATAGTTTGTTTCTCTTCTAAAGACAGGGATTTAGGTAGCCAAGGAGGATGTTT
The DNA here is from genome assembly GCA_029258915.1 of Thermoproteota archaeon. Taxonomy (GTDB): domain Archaea; phylum Thermoproteota; class Thermoprotei_A; order EX4484-217-1; family EX4484-217-1; genus EX4484-217-1. The sequence continues at coordinate 116,418 of JAPDJU010000001.1, read as the reverse complement.
ACCTTGTTTAGTGTAGTATGCTCTTATTGCTCTTTTAAGTGCTCCTACAGCTAAAATGCTGCAATGAAACTTTATTGGAGGTAAGCCTCCTAATTCATCGGCTATTTGTTTCCATGTAATTTTCCATGCTTCACTCATTTTCTTACCTTTAACCATTTCTGTGAGTATGCTTGCTGCGGCAATGTTTGCTGCGCATCCATAACTTTCAAAAGTTATTTTCTCAATATAATCTTCATTATTTTTCTTTGAAACTTTTAAATAGAGTCTTATCATATCTCCGCAAGCTGGGCTTCCAGCTTTTGCAACTATAGAAGCATCACTTAGGGAACCCACATTTTTAGGGTTTTTAAACAGTTCAAGAACTTTAGGCGTGTATGGTAGTGGTATTCTTGTGCTCATGTTTTTCACTTAGATTCTATAACTCTGTTATAGTATATAAGACTGCTTACTTATAAGGTTTTAACGCACTTATTTCTCTAAGCCTACCTATAGCTTCAGTTAACTGTTCAAGAGCATATTCTATATCTTCATCTGTATGATACCTTGTTATTTTAAACAATATGCTTCCATGAGCTTCTTCATGCTTTCTACCAATAGCTAATAGTACATGGCTCGGCTCTAAAATCCTACTAGTACATGCACTACCACTGGAAACGTACATTCCTCTTAAACTTAACTCTACAGTTACTGCTTCTCCTTCAACGTATAGAAAACTGGTATTAACATTATCTGGGCTTCTCTTATCCCCTAAGGGGCCATTAACTAAGACATCAGGTATATTGTTAATAATTCCTTTTAGCAGTTTATCTCTTAGTTTTCTTATTTTGCTAATGTTCTTTTCAAAACTGGTAAATGTTAATTCTACGGCTTTTTTAAAACCTGCTATTGCTGGTACATTTTCAACTCCTGGCCATAGTTTTTCTGTACTTAACTGTCCGTGAATAATGCTCTCTAGTTTAACTTTAGGACCTACATACAGTGCGCCAACACCTTTAGGTCCTAAAATTTTATGGCTGCTAATAGTTAATAGGTCAACATTAATTTCTTTAACATCTATAGGTATTTTTCCGTAGGCATCAGCAGCATCAGTATGAAATATGGTATTAGGATTTATGTCTTTAACAACTTTGACAAGTTCCTTTATTGGCTGAATAGTACCTATTTCGTGGTTAACCATTTGTATGCTTACAAGTATGGTGTCTTTATCTATGTATGCTGCTAATATGTCAGGGTCTACAAACCCTTCTTCATCAACAGGTATTCTTACAACTTTGAATCCTAAATTCTTTCGAGTCCATTCAGCTGGGAATATTACGCTTAAATGTTCAATAGCTGATACAACTATTTTGCCTTTACCATGCTTATTTGCAAAAACTGTTCCCAAAATTGCTAAGTTATTTGCTTCTGTACCACTATGGGTAAAAACTATTTGTTCATAATTTTCAGCATTTAATGTCTTAGCTACTAACTCTTTAGTTTCATAGACAACTTCATATGCTTCCCATCCGGGTTTATGGGTTATGGATGGGTGACCGTAGCCCTTAATGTTAAAATAAGGTAGCATAGCTTCAACTATTTCTGGAGGTACCCAACCTGAATTTTCATGGTCAAAATAGACTTCTCTAATAGGTTTACCATGAAGCTTTAATAGATCTTTAACGGACATGAGATCAACCCTTTTACATAGACTAAACATGTGTTACTATCTATAACCCTGTTATAGTTTTTAATATTTCTCTTACTTTACATATGTTATATTATATGTAGAAAAGTCTTCATGCCTACATTAAGAATTCTTTCTTTACAAAGTCTGAAATTTTACTTATAGGCGGTATGTTTAACATTTTTTCTATTTCTTTCTCAGTATTATCCATTATTTCCTTAACATCATGATAGCCCATTTTAACGTATCTTCTTGCTTGAACATACGTTGACAATGTCTCAGCAAGTTTTGCTAAAACAGCTTCTACAGAGCGTTTTTCAATGTATTCTTTAATCAAATTAACTATTATAGGTACTTTGATTTTTTTCTTCTACAAAACTTAATTCTATTTCTTCAGTGTAAGGTATTTTGTCTTTAATCGCTTTAATTATGTCTCCAGTATATGCTTCGGATACGTCGTGGAGTATAGTTATAAGCACTGTTTTCCCTAAATCTATTTTCACATCGCGCTTTGCAAGTTCACTATATAGTATTATGCTTAAGAAAGCTGCTTCATACATGTGTTCGGCTATGGATTCAGCTATTGGAGCAGGAACTCCTCTAAGAATCCATCCAGTTCTAGGCGTATTTTTAATAGCATTTATAGCTTTTAAAATAGAATTCACATTCATGATCCGTATCTCCTTAAAGTAACTATAGATTCTAGGTGAAATATAAGTTATGATATTTATGCTAGCATGTTTAAACAGGCTTTAATATGGTTGATTAGCCAGAAAAGATATTTCTCGTTGCTTTAAAAGAACGTCTATGGAAATATATTGCTAAAATGGTGGTTATTCATGAAGCCAAGATTAAGTATAGGGACAATAGAGGTTATTGTTGGACCTATGTTTGCAGGTAAAACATCTGAGCTTATACGTAGAATTGTTAGGGAGAGTTATGCTAAGAAGAAAGTTGGTATTTTCAAACCGTCTATTGATGTTAGATACAGTGTAGAGAATGTCGTATCTCACGATGGTCTCTCATACCCTGCTTTCGTTGTTCCTACAAGTAAGAATGGTATTTGGAAAATATATGAGCTAGCTAAGGAAAATGGTTTAGATGTTGTAGGTATCGATGAGGCACATTTCTTTCCTACAGAACTTGTTAGCGTATGTGAAAAGCTTGCTGATGAAGGTGTTAGAGTTATCGTTGCAGGTTTAAACCTTGATTTTAGAGGTGAACCTTTCGAAACAGTTAAGGAGCTTTTAGCTAGAGCAGACGATATAACATATTTAACAGCTGTATGTACTGTTTGTGGTTCTCCAGCAACTAGAACTCAAAGATTAATCGACGGTAAACCAGCACCTTATGATAGTCCTAGAATTGTTGTTGGAGGTAAAGAACTTTACGAAGCTAGGTGTAGAAAACACCACGTAGTTCCAGGTAAGCCTTGAAGCCTTTATAACTCCTTTACAGTTAAAACGTTATCTACCATTGTAGCTACGAAGTACTTTTTAGAGACTCTCCTTAAAGTTTCGTTTAAGCCGCCAATCATTACAGTTATGAGTTCTGCATTTGCTTCTTCAAGAGAATATTTAACAGTATCCTCATGTACAGCATCTATGCCATCAGTTATTAGAACTATTGTTGATACGCCTTCAGCTTTATTTTTAACTACATCTCTGCATGCAATATCTATTGCCTTAGCTATCCAAGTACCCCCGCTACTAATTATTGTTAATAATGTCATGAAAAGTTCCTGTATTTCTTTGGGCCTGGCTCTTCTATGAATCCTTATTAGTTCATGAGGCATGTAGTCAAAGAATCTTAGATAGAATTCTCTATTTTCTTCTCTTGACTGTTTAAATAACGCTAAAGCAATGGCCCTGGCCCAAATAGTTTTCTTACCTATCATACTTCCGCTATTGTGGACTATGAACCCGTTAGCTAAGAAGTAATGATCGCTATTTAGTACAATATCCCAAACTTTCTCCCTACTATAGTAAGAAACATTTCTAACACTGGATAATACTGGGTAAAACTTTCCTTCATTCATGCCTATTCTTAATAATTTATCCCCTCTATGTAAATCGGCTACAATGGTTTCGCATAGTATTCCGTTTCTAATCACAGGTATGGAATGGTTAAATGTAGCATAGAAGTGTCCATGGTCGGTTTCTACTTTAAATACCTCTCTTATGCCGCTATAAACTATTTCCTTAACTTTAGCATGAGAGATATTTAATTTAGTTTTTTCAACAATGTAGGAATCATTGGCTAATGTTTCTTCTACAGTGAAACCTATGCTTAACACTCTATCTCCTTCTCTAATATTTTCTATGCGTTCCATAGATCCGTCTTTAAGAGTAACTAAAGTACTGCTGGCTAAGCATTTATCAAGTAGGACATATAGAGGTCCAACTTTCTCGATAAGAATTCTCTTTCTAAGAAGAAGTTCTCCATCGACAAGTTTCTTGTAGAAAACATCATCTTCTAATGTTAGCTCACGTGGTAGTATTCTTGAAATATCCTTACCTAAAGTTATTCCATCATATACTCCATGTTTATGGTCATGTCTTTCCCTATGAACTATGGTTATTGTTCTACTTAAAATGTTCTTCACATTCTTAAGAATTTCAGTAACATATGTTGTTCCTGCAAGCTTAAGTGCTTCAACTAAAAATTCTCCTGAAGTGAAAAGGCCAGGGTACTTACCTGCTTTACTTCCTGAAGCAATGTTTTTCAAGTCTTTAACATTGCTAGCTACTTTTTCCGCTTCGCCATGAGCTTCTTGAACGGCTTTTTCCAGTATTTCGCGTTTAAGCTTTTCTTCCATAATGTTTCCTTCACTTAGAGAAGCTTCGCTTGAGCTTTCACCGGAGACCATGTAGTTTATGAGACTACTTAGCACTTTCATTTCTGAAAACTTTCCTGTGCTTTTGGCTTTTTCCAGTTCTCTCTTAAGAAACTCTATTAGTTTTTTAAGAAATGAAACAGTGTACGCGAATGAAATATCTACGTCAACCATGGTATCGTATTTTAGCTTAGCATAGTCTTTTAAATCCATGAGTTTAGAAACAACTACTCTATTAAGTGATAGAATTTTACTTTCAATTTTCTCTTTAACCTTGGGGAAGGGTAAGTATAGTGTGTAGAAGACATCTACTGCAATGCTTGGATTTACTTTTTCACCATAAGATTTACTATATGTTTTCGTTAATTTATCTGCTCTATAAGCTACTATAGGGCTTTCATAGTCTACATCCTCTAATGCTCCTTTAAGCTTTTTCTTATAGTTCATAGGTCTTTACCGTACAGGCTTGATTTACTAACTAAAGAGTCCTTAATTTCCCCTATTATTTCAAGTAATTTCTCTATTCTATTAAGAACTTCATTATCATCTATTGCTTCTCTTGCAATTTTTCTAAGTTTTCTCTCTATGATAAGTAACTCCCTACTATAGTTTATTATTCTGAAATCATACGTTGGTATTCTACGTATTTCCTTCCTAAGTCTCATAATGTTTCTTTCAAGGATTTCAAGGTCTTTAAGGTATCTTGAAGGTAGCCTTATTTCTTCAGAAACTATTGCTGCTACTTTACCGAAATCATCTACTGTTTCCGGAATAACGTACTTTAAAGCCATAAAGTCTTTAGGTTCAACATGGTCTCTACAATCAAATACTGCGTTTGCTGCTATTGCTTTTAAACCTTTAATGGCTCTTCTATCTGTAACATGAATTCCCTGTTCCCTGAAAATAACTATTAACCTAGCGTATTGTTGTAGTATGTCCTTATTGTTCTTTACTTTTTCAAGAACATAACATACATGTTCTTGGACTTTTTTAAGCTCCGAAATCTCCATTATAGGTTCTTCTTCTATAACACCCTTCAGCTCTATTTCGATGCCTGCTTTAAATAGGTCCTTAAGTTTGCTTTCAGAAACTGGTCTTACATAGTGTCTGAATAGAAGCCTATCATAAAGTGCTCTTAACTCTGATTCATCTGGAATATCGTTACTCGCACTAAATAGCGATATTAGTGGTGACTGTATTTTTTCATCTCCGTTTATGAAAATTCTTTCCTGCAAAAGTGAGAGTAATGTGTTTAGAATAGCTGTATTTGCATTAAATATTTCATCTAAAAATGCTATCTCCGCTAATGGTAATTTGCCTTCAATCTTACGCTTATAAATACCTTTAGTCTTTAACTCGTTAATATCTATAGGTCCAAACAACTCATCGGGTTCAGTATACTTGTTCAAAACATAGTAAAAGTATTTTGCTTTAAGGAGGGATGAAGCCCTACGAACGATAGCTGACTTCGCTGTTCCTGGTTCACCAATAAATAATGTGTGTTCACCAGAAAGTATTGAGAGAACTATGACTTCAGCTTCTTCTTCTCTCTGAATAAATGGTGCTGAAAGAGCATTATAGAATAACCTAACTTTTTCAAACATAGGATTCCCGCTGCTTTTCCTCATAAACTTAATATTCTTTAAGAAGCCCAACATTAACCTCCACTTATCCCTTAAGTAATACCTTGATTTAAACTAAATAAACCCTACCGAAAATCAGCTCTACATAAACGTAGTTAATTGTTTTAAGTAGAAAACATGCTTTTAACTGTGGAAAATTTCTTATCGTTTTAAATCAGCAAACATGAACTATAAGTTGGTGCGTTAAACATAATTAATTAAATTAGTGAAGTTGTTTTTCTATGCTTACTTAGTTTATACTATTCAACTTCAATTATTTCTCCTATAGGGCTTGTGTATTTATTGCTCCTGACATGCAGAGGTATTCTTCTGATTGTTTCCTCATTTAAAATGTTGAATTCTTTCCTAGCATACGCTTCAATTATTTCCCCAACTATAATGTTATGGTCGCCGGATTCTATGTCTTTACGTAGAACGCACTCTAAAATAGCTAAGGATTCTAATATTATTGGCGAGCTTATTCTTCTAGCATTAGCCATAGTTAAGTTAGCTGCTTTAATCTTGTTTACAAATTCTCTGCCACTAACCGTACCTAAGAACTGTATTTTATCAAGGTGTTCTTTTGGTAGAAGGTTTAAGCTGAACTCTTTACTTTTAATTATAAGTTCATATGTGAACCTATTCTTAGCAATTGCGACAGCAACTACTGGAGGTTTTCTGGAAACAGGCATAGTCCATGATGCAGCCATAGCACTGAGTTTATTTTTAAACTTAGAAGCCACTATGGTAACAGGTCTAGGATGTAAAATGTAGGGCCACTCACGAAAACTTATTTTCCTCCACATTTTAACCCCCATCATTAATAGTCTATTATTTTAAATTTAAAATCTCTAATTTTACACAACCACTGTGTACTATCCTAGTCTCTGAAATTAAGATATTACTCTATAGGAGTAAATGTAGGAGCAATAGCCACAACAATAGGTAATTATGAAAAACGTATACAGAATTATTTTCAACGATTAAGCTAATTATCTCTTTTAATATATTTGAGGTCTAGTTTTCTAATAGTCCTAGGATAATCTTCAATATATCCTGAAGGAAAATATGTTGTATTAACAAAGATCTTAGAGAACTCAGGTTCAGCAGCTAATTCCACGTAATTTATGCTCTTAGCAATATTCTCTGCTTTAGTTCTCCATTTTATGTTTTTAAGTAGGACTCTTGCTCCAGAACCTGCAGTGTTACCTACAATTCTCACCTTACTTACATTTACTTCTGGAAGTAGCCCTATGGTTATTGCGTTTTCAGGGTTCATGTAGAATCCAAAACTTCCTGCAACATATATTTCATCTATGTTTTTTCTTGAAACACCTAGTTTTGATGATAATATTTTATATGCTGTCTGTATTGCTGCTTTAGCCTTCTGTACTTCTCTAATGTCTTTTTGCGTGATTACTATGTCTTCTCCTATACTTGTTTCATTCTTAAACGCTAGAATGTAGGCGTAGCCTTCTGAATAATAGTACCTTATTCTTTTATGATTTTTGATGGTAAATTTTCCTGTATGGTCTATTATTTTTGCCTTAAGCATTTCAGCTATGGCATCTATTATTCCTGAACCGCAAATACCTGCTGGTAGAATATTTCCTATTACACTTATTTCCGGATTTAATGTTTCCGGATCTATGGCTACATGGTCTATTGCTCCTTCAAAAGCTTTCATACCATGCTTTATATGTCCTCCTTCAAAAGCGGGGCCTGATGCTGTGGATGTCGCAAATATTTCCCCGTTCTTTGAAATGTAAACTTCAGTATTTGTTCCAATATCTAGAAACATGTATGTTCCTTTTCTTTCAGCTAATTTTAAAAGAAGAACACCCATAAGACTATCTGAGCCAATGAAGCCTCTTACCAGCGGAGGCATGTATATTTTTGCTTTAGAATTCACCGCCAGCTCTAGTTCTGAAGCAGTTAATACTAAAGGTTTCCTTACAACTACCTCGTAAGGTGCTTTACCAAGTTTTTCAGTATTTATACCTAAGAAAATATGGTGCATAACAGCGTTTCCTACAGCAACTACTTCAACAATGTTTCTAGGATTAATTTCTCTGGTCTTATAGAGTTTCACTAAAAAGTTATTTATTTCCTTGATAAGCATTTTCTGCATTTCCTTAACTCCATGCTCTTTAGCATAAGCTATTCTTGAAATAACGTCATCACCGTATATTACTTGAGGATTTTCAAAAGCCTCTGCGACTAACGTTTTACCTGACTCTAAATCAACTAAGTACATGGCTATTTTAGTTGTACCTAAATCTAATGCTAAACCATATGGTTTTATTTCCTCAGGAAAAACATCTATCAGCTCATCTAGGTTCTTGTATCTATATATGATGAGACATAACTTCTCAGGTAGTTCCTTCGCTAAAGTCTTCAGAGTATTTAGGCTTATACTTATCTCTTTACTAACGGCTTTTTCAATGGTTTCTAAAGTACTAGCATGTTTTGATGTTAGAGTTACTTGTTCTCTCTCAATCATTATCTTAACTATTGCTGGTTCTAAAGATATTTCAGGCTCATAACCCATTATAACTGTTGTGAGAATTCTCTTAGCAGGAATTTCAACTTCAGTATAGCTTAATACTTTTGCTTGACATGCTAATCTAAAACCTTTCCTTATATTCTCTAAGCCTAGAATCCTTAATTCTCTTTCACTAGGTTTTGAAAGACCATCTTTAAGTACTTTAACTCTACACTTACCGCAAATACCAAGACCTCCACAAATGCTGTCAATGTTTATTCCAAGTTTTAGAGAAGCTCTATAAACAGTCTCATTTTCAGAAACGTCTAAACATTTATTCTGAGGTTTAAAACATATTCTGGGCATGTTTAGTCAACTAACTGTGTTGTGATAAGATAGCATGGAGGCACTTACTTTTCAAGTTTAACTGTAAATATCTGTTTGCTAAACAATATATTTAAATTCTCTAAGATAGAAGCAAAAACGCTTCAAGCTTACCTATTCTGTAAGGTTAAATGTTATGGAATCTAAAGTGTTACTGGTAATGATCTCTACGCATCTTAGTATTTCATGTTATTTCTTTTTGTTTTTAATCTGTAAATTGTTCGTCCAGCTTTAACAACAGATTCTATGTAGCCTAGTTTTTCAAGCCTTTTAAGTCTACGGTAAAGTGGTGTTTTAGGTATTCCTGTTTTATCTATAAGTTCATATGCTGTCATTTCTCCATGCTTTGAGAGCACAGTTAATATTTTATTATCTCTTTCATCAAGCTCAACTATTCTTCTTGGTTTTCTACTTCTTTTAATGTAGAGAATAGCTAACAGTGAGGCGATAACAATAAGAATAGCAATTGCTATGGATGTAGGCGATATGTATGGCTGTTCAGGTGTTGGTGTTAGTGCTGGTTTCGGTGTTGTTATTTCTGGTGTTATAATATACTTTATTAACACATTACCCTGCTTAAATATGAAACCTGGTTTATCATTTATTAGAACTAGTTCAAAGTCCTCGGGTTTCATATCGAATATAAGAGCGTTCTCTGGGAGCATTACAGTTACCGTCCATGGAGAATTTACTTCAAAACACCATTCTTCCCCCGTTTTTTCTGTAAGACCGCTTGTATAGTATGTTATTTTGACTTCTTTGCTTAGTGCTGTTAGGAAGACATGTGTTTCGTTATATTCTACAGTTAACGGGGTTTCTTCTGCAAATGCTTCAACATACATTGGTGATGCAAATAGAGGTAAAGTAAGATCTTGGGGTGGATTGGCTGCTTTAACAATATATGTTACTTTAGCTAAGCCATCGCTATGAACTTCTATTAAAACCTCAACACCAACTGTTTGACACTTAACAGTACATGTTACAATACATATGAGGAGAAATAGGCTTAGAAAAAACAGTGAAATATACTTTACGTTACGTGTCAAAGTATACACCTTATTTATCATGGTTTACTATGTTTTTCGCTTAAACTTTTTGGCTTTGAACGTTTAAAGCTATTTGCTATATACCGATGTTATCCATTCAAGCATTCTGTTTATTTTTTCTATGATAGGTTTAGGTGGTCTAGGTAATTTTTCCAGCCGTGTTTTCAGATTCTCTAACAATGTTTTAGCGTTGTCTAATGCTTTATGGAATTCTTCTTCGCTCACTTTGCCTTCCTCATATAGATGGTATAGCATGTGAAGCCTCATGTCCATTCTTTCTAGGTGGAAAACAAGCCATGCAGCTTTCCTTAAAGCCATTATTTTTAGTCTTTCACCTATGGTTATGTGTATTTTACCTGACACTGTAAGTAATACTTCTATATGTCTATGGAAACCAACGAATATGTGTTTGTACGTTTCAACAACAGTTACTATGGTATCTAATGCTGTTTCTAGTTCTGAGATAGCAGATAATGTATCTCCTTGTTCTAGACTTGTTCTTGCTTTTTCGACATGTGTTTTTGCTTCAGCCATAGCGTTCTTTAATGCTGTTACAGCCTCTGTTACGTTTTCATTAACGTTTTTACTTTCAAGAGTCTCTAATGCTTTGTCGAGGAAGGTAATTACTTGCTCCATTCCGTTTACTGTCTTGTCTATAATTCCTATTGCTTCTTCAGTTTTATTTGCCTCTATTGCTTCTATTGTAGCGTTAATAGCTTTACCTATTAATATAATAGCTCCTCTTAATCTTAACAGTGAGAAGTTTACTAACGTGGTAGCTTTCCAAATGTTACCCGTAACTCTATGTAAAGCTAATGTTGCTTTGGCCAACGCCTTAGATGCATCGCCTATAAGTGTTCTAACATCGCTAGCGTTGTAAGATCCGCTTTCAATAAGTTCTCTAGCTTGGTTTAAAAGATCCTCAGCTAAGGCAATATTATTGCTTATTTCCTCAGGTATTTTAACACCTCTATCTTCAAGCCAGCTAATGACGTTCTTAAGTCTACTTAAGGCATTTTCTCTGGCTTCAATAGCTTTTAGTAGTATGTTTTCTCTAAGAGTTGCTTTTTCTTCTTCAGGAATATTCTTTAAAATATAGATAGCTACTGGTTTGAAAACCCAGCAAGCTTTAACAGCCATTCTAATTGCCTTACAGGGTTCTTCTTCAACAACTTCTGTAGCATTCTGCAGAATACTTTTAGCTGAGTCAACACGTTCTGTCATATTTTCTGAAATACTAATACCATACCTTTCCGCTAAATTGAGAACAGCATCTATTCTCCTAGAAACACCATTTAAAATCATTTTAGCGACGCGTACGCGAATATTGCTAGGTTCTTCAGCACTTACCGGTACAGCTGTTGCTACTACGGTAAGCATTGAAACCAGCACTAAAGCTACTATGAGAGTAGAGACGAACTTTAAATATGCCATTTCATGCACCCGGTCAATATCTTAGATGCTATAAATATAAAGTACAAGTCGGGAAACCTAGGGAAAGCGCTAGGAAAGCTAAGGACCACAATACTAGAGGTTAAGCGACTATAGCGTAGTAAGAGCGTTCTCTAAAGGATATAATGCAATAGTGAAGACATTAATTTATACTTCTACTTAGTTAACGTTTGAATAGTGGGGAATGATTCTTACATGGAGAACAGAAGTACAGAAGCAAAAACACTTTACATGATTAATGAAGTAATTAAGGTTGAAATTAAAAATGGGAAAACATTGATAAGAAAGGTTCAAGAACCTTTAGTAAGAGAATATGCTTTAAATATCAATATTCATGGCTTGAAATATAGAACGTACCTTATATCCCCTAATATGTTTGAAGAGTTTGTTTACGGTAATTTACTATCCTTAGGTATAATAGACAGTATAAGGGATGTTGATAAGATAAAATTCGTAAACAATGAAGTTAAAATCTATCTAAAATATAAAGCTAAAATATTTAAAACACTGTCCAACGTATTTGGGCCTTCATGCGAGGAAAAGACATCAGTCCATAGTTACTCTGAAAAAGTTTTATCGAATGTTAAGATTTCAGCCAACTATGTTATTGAAGCCCTAAAAAAGTTCTATGAGAAATCAGAAGTATTTAGGATAACAGGCGGTGTTCATGCAGCAGCACTTTTTAACATAAACTCGTTTAATCTTCTAGTTTTTACTGAGGATATTGGTAGACATAATGCCATAGACAAGGTTATTGGCTGGGGGTTTTTAAGAAACATAGACTTTAGTAAAGTATTACTTTTAACTTCGGGAAGAATTTTTACCGATTCCATAGTTAAGGCTGTTAGAGCAGGAATACCTATAATGGTTTCTAAATCTGCTCCAACATTTGATGCAGTAGTTTATGCTAGAAAAACAAACATTACGCTCATAGGTTTTGCTAGAGGTAAAAGGTTTAACGTATATTCTAATCCGCAGAGAATTAGAGAATTAGAGAACATCGTTTTTAATACTCCTTAATGTTTTAACAACAATATGAAAAGTTGCACTAATAGTTAATAGTAGAATTGTTTAAATTTTCATTGTTAAAAATAAATTATAGATGATGAAGTACCCCGGGACCGGTACGGATAAGATGAAGAAGTGGTCCTTCTCTGATATTTAAATTATAAGTTTCTCTTTCTCAACCCTTCTTTCGTCAAGGCTCAGATCTTTTACCTTAAATTTTTCACCACCATAAAGTTCAGCATATTTTTCACCAAGATACAGTGATTTAACTATTCTACCTATAGCATCTGCTTTCATAATACCGCTACCACTAGTTCCAGCAGCAACAATAAGATCTTCTACTTCGAAAACAACAGGCTGGTAATCTAAGGATATATCGTAAAAACCTGCCCAGGCCCTTGCAGGTTTTGCTCCTGAAAACTGCGGGAAATACTTAAATAAGATCATATATATTCCGTTAAAGTAAAACCTAAGTTCAGGCTTAGGTTCTTCCTCCCACATAAAAGCACGTCCAATATAATCTGACATACCAACCCAGAAGCTGTTTTCTTCAATAGCAGGTCTAATGTAAACGCCTTTGGGAAGTATTGTTAACGGCAATATATTTTCTTTATTGAAATTCCGGGCTCTAAGTAGCTTCCGTAGAGGAGGTGTAGATGCTTCAATTACGAAAATCTGTCTCTTCTTAGGTTTAATATGGGCATCAATACCTATAGGGTCTAAGAGCTGAGGTGCCTGAGCACCAGTAGCGACAATAGTTTTTTTAGCTTTAAATACGCCACGACTTGTTTTAACACCGGCTATTCTAACATCCTGCCAAGGATATGGTTCATTAGGTAGCCCTAAGGGTCTTCTAGGTTCTACAATAAGCCTATGGACTTTAGTATTGTAAAGTATTTTACCCCCAAGCTTTACAAACTGTTCTTCATAAAATTTAACTAGCTTCATAGGATCCATAATGCCCGCTTCCTTAACTAGAACACCTAAGTGAATATCTTCTAAACCCATAAGCTTAGAATCCCTTTCATAAGAAATAGAAGTTCTTACACCAAGTCTTTTCTTAAGGACATCAGTGTCTATTATTTCAAACCTTAATCCTCTTTTGGATATGTAGTCTAAAACATCTCTAATATCTTTATATTTTCTTTTAGTAAGTAAGAAGAGATATCCAATATATCGCATGTTTAAATTATAACCTAATTTTTCCTGAACATACTTATAAAATTCAACACTAGTGGTAGCTAAGGCAATATTTGTTCTAGAGTAAAAGAAAGTTCTAAACGCAGCAGCACTCTTACCGGAATCACCTAAGCCAGCATCTTCTTTAGCTTCAACGATTAAAACATTGTTTTCAGGACAAGCTTTTTTCAAATGGTAAGCAATAGATAACCCAATAACACCTGCTCCGATAATTAAAGCATCATATTGCATAATGTAATCACCTCAAGCATGTGTGTTAAATGAATATATCATAGTGTCGAATCTTATAGCCTTTTTAATGTTTATTTTTAAGCCTATAATATTTTATCAGTGCTCTCGTAGGTCTGCTAGAATAAATAATTTTCACCGGTACTATGCCTGCTTCACTATTAACCCTGTATTCTATTACTATATCCATATCCTTTATGTCAAACATCACCTTACGAACTCTAACATAGTATATCTTACCTGTATTCTCCTCTACCCTTTCTCTAATACGGTCAAATAATTTTAGAAGATTTTCTGAAGCTAATTCTAGAAACTCATTCGACTTAATGTCTAATGGTTTAAATCTATCCATTAAATAAAGATGAAGCATTTGAACTTTCAGCTACACCACCTTACACGTGAAAATATGTTTTGAAACTATGTAAAATACTTAAATGCTATAAACACAGCTAAAAAGTCTCAATGATAGTATAGCTCTAACACATACCTCTATGTTAGCAGTACATATAGTGTCCAGCGGCTTATTCTTCTTAAGAAGATGTAGAGATTATGATGTACCTCATAGTAGTGTTTTTAATTGTAGCATTTATTGCTGGCCATTTTAATGTAAAGTTTAAATGGGCTGCTTTAGTCATAGGATTAGCGTCTATAGCCTGGTTCTTGAAAGTATCACCTATAACTCAGTCTCAGTATATGTTATCTACCATTCTGCTTACCTTATTCTACATTCCAATGATACTTATAGCATCTTACATAACACATTACATAGCTAAAAAAACATAAGAATTTACATCTAGCAGAGTAGACGTATTTTAACTATGGTATTTATATTATGGCCTTTCCTGTTTGTTTCTCGAAGAAGTGTATTTTTTTCATGTCTAATTGTAGCCATATGTTTTGTCCTGGCGTTAGCTCTGCTCCAGGTCTTGTTAGTATTTTGACTATCATATCTCCTATTTTAATATTTACAATAATGTCCTTACCTAATGGTTCTACAACATAAACTTTTCCCTGGATAGTATTCGGTTTTTCTTCTAAGATTATTTTCGCGTTTTCAGGTCTAAAGCCCATGATAGTTTCAGAGGTTTTAGACGCAATTATTTCGCCAATCTCATTAACTAACTTTAATTTAAAATACTCTGAGTCAAAATAGTACTCTCCATTAATTTCCTTTATTAATCCTTCTATAAAGTTCATTGGTGGTGCTCCAATAAAACCTGCTACGAATAGGTTTGCTGGTTTATTGTATAGTTCCGTTGGTGGAGCATATTGCTGTAGTTTCCCAGCATTCATTACCGCTATTCTGTCGGCCATAGACATCGCTTCAACTTGATCATGAGTAACGTAAATAGTTGTTATTTTAAGCTCTTTCTGAAGTCTCTTAAGTTCAGCTCTCATAACAACTCTAAGCTTAGCATCCAAGTTGCTTAATGGTTCATCTAAAAGAAGAACATCTGGTTCCTTGACTAAGGCTCTACCCAATGCAACTCTTTGCTGCTGGCCTCCGGAAAGCTGGCTTGGTTTTCTATGCAGAAGTTCCTCTATTCTGAGAAGCTTAGCTACCTGTTTTACTTTTCGATCTATTTCATTTCTAGGCACTTTCTTAAGTCTTAACGGAAATGCTATGTTATCGTATACGCTCATGTGAGGATATAGTGCGTAACTTTGGAAAACCATACCAACATTTCTATCCCTTGGAGGTAGTTTTGTTACGTCCTTATCGTCAAAAAGTATTTTCCCTTTGGTTGGCTTATATATTCCGGCAACCATTAGTAGTGTTGTTGTTTTACCGCAACCGGAAGGCCCTAATAATGCTACGAATTCTCCATCTCCTATTCTAAGGTTTAAATCTATAACTGCTTTCACTTTTCCAAAAAACTTACTCACATTATCTAATATAACTTTGACCATGGAGTTTTCACCTCTTAATACCACCAACATATATTCTTAAGAGAAGCTTCTGTGATGTACTGAAGAATATAATTGTAGGTATTGTGAAGAATAGTCCTAAGGCCGCAAGCATACCCCAGTCTATAAATTTGAATTCTCCAATCATATGATATATGAGCACAGGTAATGTGTAGTATGCTTCATCCTCTACATAAGTGAATACCAGTAAGAATTCTGACCAGCCTGATAGGAATGAAAATATTGATATTGCACCTATCCCTGGAAGAACTAATGGCAAAATTACTGTTCTCCAGGCTTTCCATCTAGTGCATCCATCAACTAAAGCTGCCCATTCTAGATCCCAAGGTATTGCATCGAAAAATCCTTTAATAATCCATGTTGCCATAGGGATTTCTAAGCCGGCTTTTATTAGAATTATACCTACCAGAGTCATGTATCCTTTACCGTACAATCCTAAATTGTTGAGAATTACGAAAAGTGCTATTAGCAATATTATGCTTGGAAATGCGTGAAGAGCTATTATAAACTGCATTAGCTCCATTCTACCTTTAAACTCCATTCTGGATAAAGCATAGCCTCCAAGAGTGCTTACGAAAACAACAAGCCCTGTGACCCCTAATGCTAAAAATAAAGTGTTTAAAGTTACAGGCCATATGTTCGGATATTCTTTTAACCCCATTTTAATAGGTGACCATAAGAACCTCCAGTTCTTAAAGGTGACTTCTGAGGGAATAATTCCTAGTATTACTCTCCCGCTAAAGCTCTGTACTGCAAGCCATAACAGCATAGACCATACAGGGATTAAAGGTATTACTGCAATAATGATTGCCAGCAAGTACTTAACTACGTTTAATATTATCGTTTTACCTCCTATTGAAGGCATTTTGAGTTTCTTACGCATTTCCTTTACACCTCTATTCTACTTGGTTCCATAAGTCTTCTAAAACCAAATATTTTGAAGTATGTTATTATAAGAACTACACCAACAATTACAAGGATTAATGATAGTGCTGAAGCATATCCGTATAAGTGTTCTTCAGCAGCAAAAGCTTTGCTATAGGAGTATAGAGACCATACCATTACCTTTGCTGCTCTAGCTATTCCAGCGTAGCCTCCTCCACCACCTGAACCCCAGATCATTAGTATATACTCGTATGAGCTTAGTAAGCTAAGTGTTTGCCATGAAATAACAAATAACATTGGCCATTTAAGTAAAGGTACTATTATATGTCTAGCTATTTGAAAATCTGATGCTCCATCAACTAAAGCTGCGTTAATTATATCTGTGGGTATGGACTTAATAGCCGCAGTATATATTATCATTCCAAAACTTGCTCCAACATATCCGTTAACAACAATCATAAGTATTTGAGAATAGGGTGGTGATAAAAGCCAACTTTCAGGAAGTAATGCTTCAGGAACACCTGCAAACTTTAGTAATGTATTTAATAACCCATATTTAGGATCAATAAACCAGTTCCAAACTAAAGCATAAATTATCCCAGGCATAATTCTAGGTATTAACCATGAAACTCTTAAAAGCATGGAAACTATTTCGTTTCTAACGAAGTAGGCTATTGCTATAGATAAAACTAAGGCAAAAATAGCATTTATAGATAAAACGCTTACAACATAAATGGCTGTTATTGTTAAGGCTTCTACGACATAAGGGTCTTTAGCGAAAAATATTTTTTCAAAATTCTCTAAAGTAAGGTGAACATTTTCGGTGAAAAAGTTTCTAATAAAGTCTAAGAAATTTTTAGAACTTAAATCGGTAAACCCTAAGTAAACAGTTAAAAGTACTGGAGCAATCCATGAGAAAATAATCATCATTAGCATAGGCGCTAAGAATATCCAAGGTAACATTTTTCTACTTATCTTTAAAGCCAATTATCAGCACCTTCTTAGCTTAATAATGTAGGCGATTAACGACTATGAGGAATCGTCAGTATGAAGATATAAGTAAGGGCTTCTATGGGGGTAGCGGTTTAAACATGCTTGAGTAAATAAAAAAGAAAACTTGAATTTAAAATTTTACTCTCTAATTACTAGTTCATCTCCTAGTTCTGCTTGTAATGTAGTTATCATTTCTTGTAATGCTTCTTCTGGCGTTAATTCTCCTTTCTCAACCTTTGTTATCGCTGTTATCCATGCATCTTTATATGCTCCCCATTTTGGATGTAATGGCTCAAACGATGTGTGCTCTAGCATGTAAGCTACTTCTCTGTGGAACTTTGACTGCTTATAGTATGGCTGATCTACAGTTGTTGATCTCACTGGTAGGTGTCCGCTATCTACAGCGTGTATAGCGTCTATTGGTGCTGAAGTTGCTAAAGTTATCAGTAGAAATGCTAACTCTGGGTTCTCTGACTGTGCTGTTACATAGTATAGATACGGGCTTGATAGGGTCAATGGTTTAAGCCCTGGTTCAGGTGCTGGTACCAATGCAAAACCTATGTTCTCCCATTCGTATTCTTCAGGTAGTTCTCCTAATTCCCCATGGTATGCTACTCTTTGCCATTCGGCCCAGTGCCATGTTCCACCAAACCAGAACAGTACTCTGCCATTGACAAATCCTGCATGTATTTCTCTCCATGAAGTACCTATCATTGTTGGTGGTAGTACCTTGTCCACTTGAGCCATTCTATGTAGCAGCTGTAGCATTTTCAGCATAGCTGACTTGTCAAACACTAGCTTGCCTGTTTCCGGGTCCTGAAGTACTCCACCGTACTGATAGTATAGGATTACGAATGGTGTTCCGCCAAAGTTTGGTCTATGATAGAAGCCCCATTCTACAAGTCCTTTATCCATTGCTTCCTTAGCAACTTCTATTAAATCTAGTAATGTGACTTCACCGTTCTTAATCTTCTCAGGTAATGCTTCGATCTCTTCCTCGCTCCAACCTAGTTGTCTTAGAACATCTTTTCTAAAGTATAGTGGTCTTGCCTCAGTATCTTGTGGTAGAGCCCATATCTTACCCTTGTACTTGACAGATTTCCATAACACTGGGTACACGTCTTCGAGCAAGTCGCTATACTTTTCAACGTAGTCATCTAAAGCTATTACATATCCTCCATCTGCAAGCACTGGTAAGTTCTTCATAGCAATAATGTCGGGAGCTTCTTCAGCAGCGAAAGCGGCTGTAAGTTTCTCCATGTAGTCTCCTCTGAAGAATTGTTTTTCAACCTCGATCTTAACGTCAACACCTACTGCTTCGAACAGCCTGTTCAAAATGCTAGCTGCTCTTTCAATATTATCTACCCTAGTAACATCTACAGGAGACCCTGAACCCCAAACAGCAACCTTTATCGTTTTCACTGCCGGTGTTGGAGTAGGTGCTGGTGTTGCTACTGGTGGCTTCATAGCGTAGCCTGCTACAAATCCTATAATTATACCAACTATCAGCAGTATGACAGGGATAACAGTAGATAATTTAATTTGAGCACTATATGCCATAAGAACACCTGTATATTATAAGCTTAAGCTTTAATTTAAACTTTATTTACATGGGTCTTTGAAGTCCATGCGCATTTTACCTTTCCAAAGCAGCTAAGAGAAATTTAAAATTAACAATGTAATCTGAAACTACTTTATTAATATAAGGAATAATTCACCGGTTTTCCTGTTTTGATCTAATAAACTCATAAATCCTAAGAATTAATATTATTGTGAGTACGTATCAGTTATGTTAATGGAGTTTGATAGAAGTGAAGTTAGCGAAGCGGAGGAGACTGCTAACAACGTATATAGGTATAATGTTGACGCTGATAGTTTTAGCAATTATATTTAGGATTTTAGGTTTAGATAGGGATCCATCATTCTTTGAATGGCCAATCCTATATTTTGGCAGTGCTGTTGTTCAGGCCTACGCAGCACTTATAGCTGTTCCTTTCACTATTTGGGTTATATATATGCAGTCAAAGTATGGTACCGTTATTGTCAGAATGTTTTTAAACAAGATAATTTATCCTTTCTCCATATTTGCTATAATCACCGTTATTTCTGCATACACTATGTCCTTAGAAAAAACAGAATACGCGTATTGGGCTTTTATGGCTGAATTGGCTGCTACGCTAATATTTTTACCTCCACTAATAAGTTACATTATAAAGCTTATGACCATGGGCCCGGAGGATGTTGTGAAAACATTAAAAGCAAGTTCTAGGTCTTTAGAGGACTTTATAGTGATGTCTTTACACATATTACGACTGTACATGCTTGAAGAATACCCTGATGAAAAAGCTATTTCAAGTATGTTACGTACAATACTTTTCTCTATGAGAAACGTAGATAGATTGAAGCTATATCCTGAAGTATGGCATAGATTTAAAGACCTGCTTAAAGCCATAGCTGTTGAAGGAGCATATCTTCCAAATAAGTACTTAATGAAAAACCTAATGGCCCTCTTTATGGCTTGGCTTGTTAGAAATAATAGGGATAGAACTGCTAGAGCATTTATAAGATATTATAAACGTGTTGCGTTAAGATATATGGAGGAAAGACTTCCATCAGAAATTGTTGAAGACTTATTTTTAGATCCAACATTAGGCGTTTTTAAAGTTCTCAATGCTAAGAAAAGCTTGATAGCCTATGCTACGGATCAGTGCATTAGCTTGTTAAAGAAAATTAGACGAGCAAACATGGTAGGAGATATTACTACTAGGGAAATGTGTAAAGTTTTAGCTATAACTGACAGATACTTCTCTGATATTATGGATATAGCTGAAGTTCAAACACTTAGGAAACTGATAAGCCGTCTAAGAAAGGAGCTTGTTTGTGCACCTAAATATTAATTGCTTCCAAAGCTTTAACCGTAAAATATGTTTAATAGTTACTAACACTTTAACACGTTTAAAGCATGGGTGGGCAACATGCAGCTTAAAAGCAAAGACGTAGCAGCAATAGCCATATATGCTTCACTTTATGCTGCAACTTCGCTTCTTACAGCATACATTCCTACGGGACCATACTTTATACAGTTCAGACCGGCAATAGCTATACCCATGATTGCAGCTATAGTAGCAACCCCTTTAATTGCTGGTTTAAGTGCAGCTATAGGTACGTTTATAGCGAGCATTATAAGGTATGGAACACCTCTTCTAACAATATTTAGTGGTACACCGGCAAACTTCATGGGCTTTTACATCATGGGTCTTACATACAAGGTTTTGAGGAGAAAAAATGTTAACTGGATTATTGCTTTAATAGTTTCGTCTTGTCTAGGATTAATTGTAGGATCAGCGATAATAGCGTTAGGTTTATGGTTTCTCGCATCGGCAATGCTTGTTGAGGGTTTAGAGAAATTTATTAACCTAGAATTCGCTTTTACAGCATCGTTTCTTTTAGTTTTTGCTCCAGCACCTGTAGCTTTAGTTATAGTTGTAGCTATTCTAAAAATACTTAAGAACATGGGTAAAGTACGGTTATAAGCTATGTCTGTTCATCTATACTTTCTAGGTACAGGCGGTTGGGTAGCTCCTGCTTCTAGAACATGTATGTCAATAGCTCTAAAAGTTGATGAAAACATATACCTATTTGACGTTGGTGAAGGCAGCTTTAAGAATTTTCAGAAATCGAAGCTAAATCCTTTAAACATTAAAGCCGTATTCATAACACATATTCATGGAGACCACATTTTAAGCCTACCTACATATATAGCAAACTTGGCCGTTTTTGGTTATAGTAAAGTGTTAAAAATTATTTCACCAGAATGGATTAAAGAAACTATACGCTCACTATTAAAACTCACCACGAATTTAAAAATTAAGATCGATTTAAAATATTTAAGCGGGTATAATGGAGAGCTAGCGTACGATGATGAGAAAATTAAGGTTTGGTCTTATAGAGCTAAACATGTATCAGAAGCCTTAATGTACAAAGTTAGTGTTAAGAACAAATTAACTATACTGTATACTGGGGATACATCACCTAATAGTGTCTTAGAAACAGAGGCTGGGAAAGTAGACGTTTTAATTCACGATGCTTCCTTTATGCAGGGTTTTGAAAAATTAGCTCATAACACGGGGCATTCAACAATATCTGATGCAATAAAGTTAGCTTTAAAAGCTAAAGTAAGGAAGCTTATACTAACTCATGTAGGGTTTATACTGAATTTACCTAAGACCTTTAAAATAGATAACATATCAGTTTACGTTCCTAAAGACTTGGATGTTATAACACTAATGGATGAAAAATAGCGCTCACTATGTTTATGTAGTTTTATGCTGTCTTAAAATATAATCTACTATTTCAGCAAACCCCTTACCACTAGGTTTAGATGCAACATATGCTGCTATTTCCTTAAGCTTTTCATCAGCATTAGATACTGTAGCGGAAAATGGACATACTCTGAAAAGGTCTATATCGTTTAAGCCATCACCGATACATACTACTTCATCTCTTCTAACAGACATTAGTTCTAACGCCTTTAGTAATCCTTTATCTTTACCTCCGCTTACAGGCATAAGATGTATTGCATAACCGCTAAAAGAAACTACGATGTCCTTGAAACCTTTTTCCTTTAGAAACTTCTGGATTTTTAATGATATAGCATATGATTGTTCCCTGAATTCTTTCTTAACATTAAATGCAAAGTCAAATGTTCTGTAAGTATTTTGCCACACTGGCTCTATGAAGTCTTTAAATTTCTCCACTACTATAGGTACGGCTTTCTTACTAGAGAAGGTTGCTACATTGTATATTTTACCTTTATAGAAAATTAGGCACCCATTTTCGCTGATAACAGGTCCTGAAGTCCCAATATATGTTGATAAAGAAACCACAACCGGTAAAGCATTGCCGGAAACTAAAACGATAGGAATACCATTGTTCTCTGCTTTCCTTATGGCTTTTATGGCTTTAATTTCGAGTCTATAGTCTTCACGGTTAATAGTTAGTGTCCCATCTATGTCTGTAACTATTGCTTTAATTTTAAACATACTTCATCGTTAGAAGAACTTCTCAGACCAGAATACAAGTATTGCTACCGCAACAACTATGGTGGTTACTTCAAGTAAGCTTAGAAACATGAGGGCTCTGATAGCTAAGGTTAAAGTAAATATCGAGAGAGGAAGCAAAATAGCACCTAAAGGAGCAAGCATAATAGCGTTTTGAAGTTTATTATATTTTTTAGTTAAGCTAAAACCTAATGTGAAGCCTAATATTGCTCCTGCAAGTGCTAGGAACGCTAAACCCATTAATTACCACCTTATTTTCCGCGTTTTCGTTTAAATCGTTAATTTCATTACTTTTAAAAGACTTAAGGCATAAGATTTGTCGGTACGCTTGTATATATGGTCGTATATACGCTTGACCAAGTAGCTTTGTATTAACAATAATCTTTCAGAAAGCAATGTTATCATTAATAACACTGTATTTACCCGTAAGCATGTGTTTAAAACCTTAGATACTTAATTCTCTTAGCAATTATGGAACGCATTATTGAAAGTAAACTTTTACTTCCCAAAGTTTTTGTCTTACCTTTTTTCACTGCTGAAATGAAGTCGTCAATAGACTCTATGTTCTCGTAGACTAACGTTAATGTGGAACCTATTTCCTCAGGTATATGAGCATCACTACCTCCAATACATGGCTTATTAAACTTTTCAGATAAAACATAGGCTTTAACATTACATTTACTGTATACTCTTCCGTTAGTACACTCTATGGCATCCGCTTTTTCAAGTAAATCATCCATGTCAACTATAGGATATTTAAAGAAGAGAA
Organism: Thermoproteota archaeon; assembly: GCA_029258915.1. GTDB lineage: Archaea > Thermoproteota > Thermoprotei_A > EX4484-217-1 > EX4484-217-1 > EX4484-217-1. Next base: position 92,858 of record JAPDJU010000001.1, on the reverse strand, counting down.
GCCTACCATATGGGTGTGCTATCGCTATTAATCCTCCATTTTCATGTACAACATCATAAAGCTCATCTATTGATGAATATTTTAGCTCTGTCAGACCATAGACTAAAATATGTCCATACTTTGTAGAAACTTCGATACCCGGTATAACTAGGACATTATAGTTTTTCTGTATGGCTAAGGCTTTTAAAGAACCCTTTAATGTGTCATGATCTGTTATTGAAACACCTGTGAACTTAAGTTTTTCAGCTATTTTAAGAACAGTTTCTACATCCATTACTCCGTCAGAGAATGTGGTGTGTATATGTAGGTCAAAGACGCTCATACAATAAAACCTCCTTACATATTACATGTGATAATATTTTTAAATGAGTTTAGATTTTCAAGCGTATGTTTTAACCTAAAAAAGTCCCCATAAACAACTACATCAGCTACATCTATTATTTCTTGGTCTTTAGGGTTAAAGGCAATGCCTAAACCTGAATACTTTAACATACATTTATCTAAAACTGTATCACCTATAGCTATGGTTCTACCTATAGGTACATTATACTTTCTCATAGCTTCGAACAATACATTTAGCTTGCATACAGACTTAAACATGCAGTTTTTTACATATTGCCATCCAAGAGGCATAATTATATTACCAGTAATTATTCCATCGTTAACTTCAAGTTTATTAGCATAAAAATCATCGATACCTAGAGCCTTGACTACTCTTTCGGCTAAAACATCGTATGAAACAGTTACGAGAACAGTTACAAAACCCAACCCCTTAAGCCAGCTAATAAACTCTTTAGCACCATTAACAAACCCCATCTTATCAAATTCGCCAATAAGCTTGTATAGAGGAACACCTTTAAGCAGCTTAGCTACTTTTAAGCTTTCCTCATAACCTTTCAGTAAGCCTTCTAAACGTTTTCTCTTAAGCTTCTCTATTTGCCTTTTAAACCCTAACCTAGCTATAACTTCTAAACTCCTACCCTTAAGTACTGTACCATCCATATCTAGTAGGGCTAGTTTCCGATAGCTCACTTTCCTCTTCCTCGTAAACCTTTAATTTACATAAGTTAGGGTTTAAAAACTTTATTTCAGAAATAGACTATGATGTATAATCACTGAAAAACATTGTTGCTACTAGCTATGGAGAAGCTAAGTGATATGAACCTGAAGAATACGGCAGAGGAAGTAAGGAAAGAATTAAACATAACGTTGATGGCAGGTCTCAGATAAGCCTGGTATAGTGTTAAAACTATTAAATAAAAAAACTTTGATGTTTTAATTTATTATAAAGAATTATGCACCAATTTCTCCTTCAATTTCTCCAAGTGTTACATCTACTTCACTAATTAAGCTTTGCAGCATCCCTTCTAATTCTTCAAATTTTTCTAACATATGTTGCCTATGTTCTTTAAGTTTTTCAAGGAGCTTTATTAGCATTTCCTTAAAATGTTTAAGCATCATTTTTCTTCCAGGCATTTTTTCCTCTTCCAATTTCTCCTCTATTTTCTCAATAAGACTTCGCAGTTTTTCTTCACGTATCTTTAATACTTCGTTAATGATCTCACTTACTTTGCTTATTTTCTCTTCAAGTTTAGGTATTATTTCTTTCTCAATCTTAATCCTTCTTATTTTCGGATATAGCCTTGATATTTCTATGAATATATGTATCACTGTTTCTTTAGTTACGTTACCTGCTTCTACTTTAACTAAAACTTCAGTTATTGTTTCATTTAGCTCTCTGATTTTCTTTACGTATACTGTTACGTTCACTCCTTCATTTTCTAATTCTTTAAGGCCTACTCTTAGCTTCTCTAGTCTTTTTCGCATGGTCTTTAAGAACCTTTCTAAGCTATGTATGCATATTCTTAATCTCTTTTCCATATGTATTTTAGCTATTACTTTATGATATTCTGCTATAAGTCTAAATACTTCTTTTCTTACATCGCTTAGAATAATTGCTGTTTCATTAACTAATCCTTCTCTAAGTTTTTCCTCCGCCTCATCTAATGTCTCATTTAGTTCAACAAGTTTTTCCTGGATAGCGGCTGCATTTTCGCCTAAAACCGTGAGGTTCATTTGCAAAAATCTTTCGATTATTATTCTAAGCCACTTTATCTGCATTAATAGTCCGTAAGCTTTTCTTACCGTTTCATTACCGACAATAGCTCTCATTATTGCTGACCTGTTTACATGTAGTACTTCAAGACCTGCTTTAAAACATACTCTAACAGTATATTTTGAACTTCTCATAGCTTTTAAGGCCAACTTTACAGCATCAGTGTAATTGCCTGTGTTTAAGGCTTCTTTAGCTATCTCTAAATATGTTGTAGCGTTGTCTAGGGCTTCCAATGCTTCTGAAGGAACCTCAACACCTATGTCTTCAAGCCTACTAACCACCGTTTCGGCGTAGTTTATGGTTCTATTAGCAATCATAATCATTTTTTCAGCAAGAGCTTTTGCCTTTTCATCCTCAGATTCTCCCTGGGCTGCTGCTGGAATTACTGAGGCGAATAGGCCTAATAATATTATAGGTATTAACATTAGTGCATACAGTTTTTTCATGTCTACCACCATGTGAAATCTTAGTTTTTGTTAATTTTTTAATGTAGTCCCAAATCCATGTCGGGAGAATTTTGGAACAGTCACGGAACAGTTACCTGGGTTGAGATGTTTTCTGATAGTTCATGGTAGCTCGTTAGACACGTATATTAGTAATAGGGAATAAAGAATAATAAAATACCATGGGTGACCTACCCCTTAATGTAATCTGTGCTCTTGAAACTTTTGAATACATAAAAGGAATAACCTATGGTATATCATGGTATCTCTTGTTAGAAGTAATGCTCTTGTTTTAGCTTTGAATAAATATGTAAGTTCCTCAATAGCTATGAACTATGCTGAGAGTGTAATTAAGGGTTTACGGGAGTTTATTTTTAAAAGAGAAACATTAATTATTTAGCCTTTTCGCATTCCTCTACTACCTTATAATATACTTTCATAAGGTCTTGTTCTTTATCACTATACGTAATTATTTTCAGAGATATTGTTTCTAGAATTTCAGATAATTCTTCTTTATATCTTAAAAAGTTGTTTTCATTTACAAGTAAGATTATTGGCATATGTATATCTATACTTATCACAACGGCTTTTATTACTTCTATTTTTAAGTCATAGTGAGTTATTACTAAAGCTAGATCGCATGGATCAACGATATGTATATCGACTTTATGTTTTACACCGCTTACTCCTCTAATAGAATCGTCGACAACAAATTTTATTTTCTTATTATTACGTAATAACCTAATAAGTTCTTTTTTAATCGTTAGGCATTCCAAAGTTTACACCAGCATAATTGGCAATAAATAAAATACTTCCTGCATAGTACAGTGTGATACTATTATATAATGGGTCCGGAACAATTTATGTATTTTGGACTACTGAACTTAAGTTACTGTTAAAAGTGCAAGGTTAAACTATGTAGCTACACTTGCCACAGCTAGGGGTCCATGTTCCTACACATATAGGAAAGATTTAATTTAAAACTCTAAAGTAGTGGTTTCTTCGGAAACCATAGTTGTTAATGTAGTAGAGAGAAGAGGGGAACCCATGGAGTTTACGGTTCTTAGGCATCATTAAAATAGGAAGTGGACTTTTACCGTTAGAATTTTTTATGTCTTCTTTCGCTTATTTTGGAGAAGGTATAGGGTTTAGAGTTTAGCGAAAAGTATGGGTTTAATTTTCTCTATTCTTCTAAAATCTATGTTCTTACCGTACTCTTTTAATTCAACTATTTTTAGTGGCTTCTCAAAGCCTAAGTAGTTAAACAGGCTATTCATCGATTGAGGTATTACAGGGTACAATAGTGCGGCAATGTGAACTAAAGTTTCAAACGAATTGAACATTACTTTTATAAATTCTTCATATTGCTTATTTTTAGCTAATTTCCATGGTTCTTTCTCATTAAAGTAATTGTTCAACATAAATACTACTCTCATTATTTCTTCAATAAGTTCCTTGACTTTTAGTTCTTCAATAAACCTATCAGCATTATTTATAACCTTCTCTACAGCATTTTTCAGTTTTTCTTCAACTTCTAAGTGATGCTTCTCGGTGAAAACCAGTATTTCGTTGTACCTACTATATAAGGCAAAAGCTCGAGTTACAAAGTTTCCTAGAGTGTTAGCTAGCTCCGCATTAGTCATACTTCTTAGTTCTTCTTCATTAAATTCTACATCTTTAAATGGGGAGAACTTACGTACTAAATAGTAGCGCAGGATATCTACGCCGAACTTATCAATATAGTAATCTAGGCTTCTAGCCCCAGCGGATTTTGAAACTTTACGTCCACCTATAGTTATGAAGCCGTGGGCAAGTATTCGTTTGGGCAGTTTTAAACCAGCTGACATAAGCATTGCTGGCCAAATAACCGTGTGGAACCATAAAATATCCTTACCTATAAGCTGCATATCAGGCGGCCAGTATTTGGAGAACTCTTTTTCATTTCTACGGTATCCTATTCCTGAGACATAGTTTAGAAGAGCGTCAATCCATACGTAAGCTACATGGTTTTCATCAAAAGGTAATGGAATGCCCCATTCTAAATATTTTTTAGGTCTAGAAATGCTTATGTCTCTTAGTTCTTCTTTAACTTTACTTATAATTTCGTTTTTATATCTTTCAGGTAAGAATTCGGGATTTTCCTCATAGAATTTAAGAAGCTTATTTTTATAAGCACTTAGTTTGAAGAAGTAAGATTCCATTCTTAGTTTTTCAACGGGTCTTAAATGTATGGGGCAGAGTTCATTTTTTAAGTCTTTAGGAGTATAATATCTTTCACAGTCAACACAGTAGAATCCCTCATAGTATCCCTTGTAAATGTCTCCACTTTCATACATTTTCTTTAGAATCTCTTTAACCGTTTCTTCATGGTCTTTCTCCGTTGTTCTTATAAACCTACTATAAGATATGAGTAGCTTACTCCACGTTTTCTTAAATATTTCCGCTTGTTTATCAACAAATTCTTTAACATTAAACCCTCTCTTCTTAGCTTCTCTAAAAATTTTCATACCATGTTCGTCGGTTCCCGTTAAGAAGAAGACATCATATCTTAAGCTTTGCTTATACCTTGCAATAACATCTGCAACTACTGTAGTGTATGCTGTACCTATGTGCGGTGGATTGTTCGGATAGTATATTGGCGTTGTTATGTAAAACTTCTTGTATGCCACTTTTCTAGCACCTCTTTGAATAATCTAAAACAGTTTTACAACACTTTTTAACTTAAGTTTTTCTGAGTAAAGATAAATACTTAGCATGTACTTAAATACTTTAGCAATTTAGTATAAGGATAAGAGCTGCCATGGAGATTAAGCTCATAGCCTTCGATAGTTTAGGTGTACGTTCTCAGTCAACATTCATTCAAACTAAAGACTCACTAATACATATAGACCCTGCTGCAGCATTAGCCCCTAGGCGTTTTGGCCTACCTCCTCACAGAGTTGAAGTAGAGAAACTTTACGAATTAGTTGAAGAAATAAGTGAGTATTTAAAGGAAGCAGAAATAGTAATTATAACCCATTATCACTACGATCATCATGATCCTAACAGACTAATTCCCGTCGAGCTTTACAGAGGGAAAGAGGTTTACGTTAAACATCCTAAAGAGAAGATTAATATTTCTCAAAGAATTAGGGCTTCAAGATTTCTGAAGATGATTAAGCAGTATGCTAAAGAAATAAAGGTAGCTGATAATAATTTCATAGTTAAAGGTGGAACTACTATTAAGTTTTCGGAACCGGTGCCTCACGGTGTTAATGATAGGTTAGGCTATGTTGTTGAAGTCTCTATTAGCGATAGAGAACATTCTTTAGTATACACCTCTGATGTCGAAGGACCGGTGCTAGAGAATCAGCTCAGATTCATACTTAGCGAAAAACCTGAAATTGCTATCATAGACGGCCCCCTAACATACATGTTAGGTTACCGTTTTTCTCAGGAAGATTTAGGTAATGCCGTAGAGAATTTAAAGAAAATTGTTTTCTCCGGAGTAAAAACAATGATCCTTGACCATCACTTAGTTAGAGACCCTGATTATAAAGACAGAATTGCTGAAGTACTAGATTATGCTAAAATGTTTAAGGTTAAAGTATTAACAGCAGCAGAGTTTATGGGTAAACCTATTAATGTTCTCGAGGTTAAGAGAAAAGAACTTTACAGGTCAAATAAGCTTAGTTAAGCTTTCCTTTAAGAACCTTGCTTGCAAGGTCTCTAACATGTCCTTCGTACTTCCTTATGGTTTCTTCGGATACCTCATTAAATTTAGGACATAATTTATCAACAGTAACTATATTCTCTTTAGCATCATAAACCAGAGGATAAAGTCTGCAACCTAAAGGTCTGTTTTCATATATTTTACATTTACCTGTTTGTACATCGAGGAAAACACAGTGTCCTTCAATGTTTTTTAGCTTAGGGACTTGATTATTGAAGTTTACAAAGTATTTTTCAGGGAAACCTAGTTTTACTATCCTCTTAATATCTTCCCTAGTAAGCGGCATTTCCGTATTGTAGCAGCATTTACCGCAGTATTTTCCGTTAAGCTTACAGTTTATCTTAACATTAACTTCTTTATTCTCTTTCCGCAGACTTCCATGGTGTATTAAATATTGAATATATTTCTCTTGCACGTTTTTCACCTACGCCTTCAACTCTCATAAGCTCAACTGTGCTTGCATTAGCTATATTTCTTAGAGTTTTAAAATATGTTAAAAGCCTTCTAGCCAAAACTGGGCCTACTAAGCCTTCTGCAACATAAAGTATTTGCTCATTTATACTCATAGGTTTCTTCTTAACTCTAAGCCTTGGCGGCTTCTTTTTCTCGGGTGCTCCCAGCGCTTTGGCTTTTGCTACAAGCCATTCTGCTGTAGATTTTTTATTTGGTGTTGGAATTATCTTTAAGTTCCAGTTAAGAACTAATTCATCGATTACTCTTAGTACTGCTGATATTCTCCATCTGGTAAACCTTTCTACAGCACTTAAAGAGCCTTCAAGAATAATTACTGGAATTATTTCTTCAATTTCTTCAGCTTCTTTAAGAATTTTAGCTTGATCCCAAACTCTCTTATCTCTTATACTATTTAGAAAATCCATTACTGTTTTTCTTTCAACAAGTATAGGTTTTTTACCTTCAGAGGCCAATAGAAAATAATCTCCTACGGTTAAGGCTGAAATAGCTAATTTAACACCTTTAATCTTTAAAATTCTAATTATATCTTTGTTTTTAGATGCTTCCCTAGAGTCAATAATTATGTCTATTGGTGTAAGAGGCATCTCACTAATTATAGGCATGACAATCTACCTAGGAAAGTGTCATGTTTTACCAAGATAAAAAATTGTTAACTGTAAGTGAAGAACTTATTTCCTTATGAACTTACGTAGTATCCCAGCCAACGGCGGTATTGTTCTCGTCTGTACAAAAACTCTTCCTGGACCTTTAACTTCAATAACTACTCCTTCACCGCCAAATATGAAGCTTTTTATTCCGCCAAACTTCCTAACTTTCCATGAAACACTACTATCCATTGCTACAAAGTGGAAGTTGTCGATAGTCATTCTCTCCCCTGGCCTAAGATCTATTTTCTCCATTGCACCATAGCTGTTTACCCAAACGCCTCCATAGCCGCTTGCTTTAAACCAGACTAAGGAGCCTTCAGCTAATAATCCTCTAAAACCTCTCCACGCAACACCGAGATCTACATCACCATGGTGTGCTAAGTATGATGTATCTTGTATTATAAGGCTTTCTCCTTTAAGAGGAACATATAATATGTCTCCTGGAACTCCAGGTGCAAACCATAGTTCAGCATTACTTCTAGCAATAAACGTGTTTACAAATAATGTTTCACCTGCTAAAACAGCTCTTGCTAAGGCTTTAAAGAGTCCTCCTCCAGTATGTGTTTTAATATCAATATCTCCTTTATGTAAAACATAAGCTCCTGCTTCAGCTGTCACAGATTCTCTAGGGTTTAAGAAAACTTTAAGTATTGAATATGAAGGACTATACTCTACTTTCCACTCCATAAAACCACCCTTAGCCTTGACATTTAATTATCTTAAGTGGTTTTTATTTTTACCCGTAAATTAAGTGTTTAATGTTTTAGATGAAGAAACGTAGTCCGTATAACATTAGGAATAATGGTACTGCTGAAAGAGCAAATGCTATTAGCCATAATACTTTATTCCATGCAAATACCTTTGAACCGTCAAGTGGTGGGAAGGGTATTAGGTTAAACATTGCTAACCATAAATTAATTTCCATAATGACAAACAATACGAGTATAAGTAAGAATGAATACATGTGGATAATAGTTTTCATCATTGTTAAAAGGACTAAAGAAGTATAACCTACAATAATGTTAGCTAAGGGCCCTGCTAATGCAATTAAGCCATAGTCTCTCCTACTAACATAGCCGAAAGGATACTTAGGATAAATTACAACAGCTCCTGGAGCTGCAAATATGAGGCTACCAAGTGTTAAGAGAGGAAATACTATTGCTAATGCTAAGCCTAAAAGCCAAACCCTATATCTAGCATAGTAACCTAGTTTCCTAGCAATATGTCTATGGGAGAGCTCATGAGGAATAAAAGCTAATATTACAGCCAATATTGTGGCCGAAACATATTCTAACCTATATCTGCCGAAAATCAAATATCTTATTGAAAAAGCAAATGCTATAACCAATGCTGAAAGTAGTAGTTGTCTAAACTCAGTAGCTAAAAACCAGTTTAGAATACCTGGTCTTCGACTTACATCGTACATAGACATCGTCTATACCCTTATGAGTAATACGTCGGACAAGTTATATATCCTTACAGTATTTAAAAGTGATTTGGTGTTATAGTTTGAAGGTAACCTATGCGCTTAAAATACTGGTCACTATTGCTTTGCTAACAATTTTGATATTAGTGATTATTACTCGATATTTAGGTGAGACTTTCTTTTTAATAGATATCACATATGATATTAATACTTTCCATTTGGAAGTAGAAACAAAAACCTGGGCTTTTGCTTTAACATATGCTGTTTTACTTATACTTTACATTTATTTGAAAAGAAGATTTAAGAAGTAGTTCTAGAGCATAGAAAAATATTAGTTTTTAAAAATATACATTACGTATGTGTTAACAATGTGCACTAAAAGAAAAGGACTAAGCACATTTTCAATAGTGGGTTATGACCCTGAAACTAAAGACTTAGGTGTAGCTGTAGCATCCAAGTTTATAGCTGTTGGAGCGCTTGTCCCATGGGCTAAAGCAAATGTTGGAGCGGTAGCTACACAAGCGCTAGCAAATATATCTTATGGCCCTAAAGGATTAGAGCTTTTAGAAAAAGGTTATAGTGCTAAAAAAGTTTTACAAACACTCATCAGCGATGATCCTCAAAAAGAGGAAAGACAGGTAGGCATAGTTGACAGTAAAGGCGAAGCAGCTGCGTTTACAGGTTCTAAATGTTATGCTTATGCTGGCCATATTGTGGGAAGTAACTATGCTGTTCAGGGAAACATACTTACAGGGCCTGAGGTTTTAGAAGCCATGGCTAAAGCTTTTGAACAAACCAAAGGAGAACTAGTAGATAAATTACTAGCGGCTTTAGAAGCCGGAGATAAAGCTGGAGGGGATCGTAGAGGTAAGCAATCAGCGGCAATAATTGTTGTCCGTGAAAAAGGAGGGTACGGAGGATATACTGACAGATATGTTGATTTAAGGGTTGATGATCATCCAGAACCAGTTCAAGAACTTAAAAGACTATTTAGAATATGGGAATTAACACTTCTTACAAGAGAGAAACCTGATGATGTAGTAGATAAAAATAAAGTAGCTGAAACTATTCAAAAAGCATTAAAGAAACTAGGTTACTATAAAGGTGAAATAACAGGCGTATGGGATGAAGAAACAGAAAACGCTTTCAAAGACTTCATACTAATAAATAATTTCGAAAACAAAATGAGAACTGATAACTACATTTGGGGTACTGTTTACAGATACCTTCTGGAACTATATAGGAAGAGCTGAACAAATTGAATTTTCTAATTATTGAAATCCTCTTAGCAGTAATAACATTATATTTAACATATACTCTCCAATACTTAGTGATATCATCTAAAAGTATAAGTATAGACCATAATACAGTGCCTAAAGATCTCATAGAGTTTGTAAAGAAAGCTTATGGAGATAACATAAACCTGAAAATGTGGAAAGAAGTAGGAAGCTCAATGCTGGTTATGGCGGCGCTTCACACACCTCCATTTAAGCCTCTAATAATTATTGATGGTAGATTCTTAGCGGGAAAAATTGATGTTGCAAAGGTTTTTTTAGCTCATGAAATAGGGCATTTAAGAAGAAGATCTCAGTTTAAGGTGTTTGTAACAGCTATGATAGCTTTAACATTAGTTTTTATTGTAGGTTATTTTAATGACTTACTAAGTTTAGCACTTTTTCCGGTAGTAATTTCAGCTGTTTTCTTCATTTACAGGCGTGAGGAATTTGAAGCTGATAAGTATGCTGTAAAACTTTTAGGAAAGGATAAAGTAATAGAGGTTTACAAGTACATAGAGGAAAGAACTAGAGAGAAGAAAAGTGGTGTTCCAAGGAACATAATACACTTTACAATATACGTTCTTAGAAAGATAGGTGTTTATCCCTCAATTAAAAATAGAATTGAGAAACTAAGCAATTATTCTTCGAAAACTTCAAAGTAGTAGAACGGATCACCTTTGGCAGTACAAAGAATTTCCACGGCTTTGCATCGTTTGCCTGTAATAGCAGTAGCTGCACCAGCTATCATGCCTCTAACAATATGGCATACAGGCTCTTTGGCTAAACCTTTTAACTCTCTATACACTCTAGCAGTCCATGAATTGAAAACTTTAATTACTCCTCGTGACTCTTCTACATAATCTATTTCAAAGAAACCCCAACCATAAACCCTGGCTATCCTGCAAAATATCTCACCTAATTCACTAACACTATATAGTGCTCTGAGCTTTACTCCAAGCTTTTCCGAAAGTTCTTTAGTTGCATGATATCCGTATTGGAAGCCTAAATGGTAAAAGATTACGTTTGCTGCATCACCGAGTCTTTCCCTTAAATCTATATAAGTTTCTATTAGATACCTTGCATTGAATATTAAAGCATGGGAATCCGCAATCATTATAGGATAATGGAATATATCTACACCTAACCCTTTTTCCATAAGAACATCCGAAAAAACCTTGACAGACGATACACAGTCTAATTTAAGAATTTCTTTTTCAACTTTTCTTCTATCTTGAAAACCTGTTATAAATAATGTTACACTGTTTTTTCCATTAGTTAATTCCAATATAGTACCTAATTTTAACTTATACTTACTTAGTACTGTTTGTCTCTAGAGGGTGTTTTATGGTAGTTTGGGTTGGGTTAGGATGCTCCTCTAGGGGCTTCCACCTCACCGCAGAGGGCTCACCTTCACGGTTCATCCCGTATGGGTTCATGGGTGGCTGTCGAGCCCAACGGCACGAGGCTCCTATCTACGAGTATAGACCCTACGGGGCTTAGAGCGTAGCTCCCACCACCCCATATGGCTTCAACACATACCAAACTGCACTAAACAAACCTAATAAAGTTTCTACCCCAAATACTTTGCTTAAGCATTCTGAAGAACATTCAACATAAACTTCAGCTATTTTCTCTCTAGGTTTGATGTAAACCAAAGGAATGTTAAAAGGTAATAAGGGTTGCATTTCCCTATTCCCTATGGTAGATGCTTTAAAGGATATTTAAACCACGTCTTAACTTATATTGTAGCACTAATAAATATTGTTTAGTTAAAAATTAGTAAATATAGATATGTTCATTTTTATCTTCTTAAGTGAACATACAATGTTTACCTATATGTTTTAATATTTCAGCTCATCCAAAACTTTACTAGGTTGGGCTAATGAGTTATCCCGAGTTCCTTTATGCGGTTAAAAAATATTTAGAGAAATTTAGAAGTAAAGTAGTTTTCTATAGTCATCTGCTTGAGTTGAGATATGTTTTTAAGGACAGAGAGGATGGAGGTCTAACTTTAGCTAAACTTCTAATTGAAAATAATGTTCACAGAGATATAGATTATATACTGGCTATTCCAAGGGGAGGGCTTCCGGTAGCATATACTGTGTCTAAGAGGCTATCTATAAAAATGGACATTGTTGTTGTAAGAAAGGTGCTTATTCCATGGAATACGGAAGCAGGTTATGGTGCAGTTGCCCCGGATGGAACTGTAGTAATTAATGAGCCTTTAAGAGAACGTTTAGGGTTTAGTGCTAAGGAAGTTGAAGAACATGTTAAAATAACTCTAGCTGAAGTTAAGCGTAGAGAGAAGCTTTTTAGAGAAAGTATAGGCTATAATATGTTTAAAAACATGAAAGTCATTGTTATCGATGATGGTATTGCTTCAGGGTATACAATGCTTGTTGCGGTTAAGTTCCTTAAAAACATAGGTGCTTCAAAAGTACATGTAGGTGCTCCTACAGCTTCTCTTAGCAGTATAAAGCTCCTTTATTCTTACGCGGATATGATTTATGTTCCAAACATTAGAAGCGATTTCTGGGGTTTCGCTGTAGCCGAAGCATATATTAAATGGTATGATCTAACTGATGAAGAAGTATTATCTATAATTAAAAAGGCTAAATCAGAAGGATTATATGTTTAAAAGTGGGTTTTTACTTTAGAGGCACATACATGCTACTTCTGGTTGCTCTAAGACCAGGTTCACCATGTTTAACGATTCTTGTTGATGGTGAGAATTCTCCAAGGTAGTGACCTATCATCCAAGGTGTTACCTGCATAGGTATGAATTCTTTACCATTGTAAACAGCTATTGTTATTCCAATCATTTCAGGCAGTATTATCATGTCTCTGACATGCGTTTTAATTGGTTTCTTAATGCCTAGTTTTTTATATTTCCTAATTTTCTCTAACAGTATTCTTTGCCTTGGTTTAATACCTCTCATAAGGCTCCTTCTAGCCCTAGCTGGCAGAAGATTTATTAGCTCATCAAATGGCATATTTAGCAGTTCATCTAGAGATTTGCCCCTATACTTGAATTTCTGCCATTCCGGAGGAATTTCCATTGTTGTCATGCTAACTGCCCTGTCTCTTTATGTTAGCTAATATCTAGTAATTATTTTTTCCGCTTTTAAACTTTTATTTGCTGAGCTCTTTCGCTATTCTAACTATTTTATAAGCAACATCTACAGCATCTTTACCAAAGATGTTTATCATGGGCTCTTTACCCCAGTCACCAAGGTGATAAACTATGTCTGGGACTTCACCTTTAAGCTTCTTTATTGCTTGTTCAATACCCCACGGTATAGTTTTTCCTTCTGCAGCTTTGATTTCTGGAGGTTCTTCTTTTCTATCATAGTAGGATACTTTATATCCAAGTTTTTTAGCAGCATCTATTATTTCTTTACTATATTTTATGTTGGCAGCTGCTCTAATGTTTTCGTTAAATTCCATAGCCTTAAGAACAGCTTTGGCCATGTGTTTTGAAGCTCCGAAAACAGGGTTTCCGGAAGGCTTAACTGTGTTAAAGTATCTAACTATTCTTCCAGGTATACCTGCTACATCATTTACTGTTCTAGAATATTTCCTGGATAAGGCCATTACTAGGTTTGTTTGGGTTTCAGGTATAAGTTTAGAGACAAATTCACCGTGTTTCACAAGTATTTCTAACGCATTGTTAATGTTTTCTAAAATACGATATTTCTCAGCAGGTATTTCAACCCATGCCGTAGGATTTACAGGACAATGTCCTTTCCCTATTTTGAGACCATACTTTATAGCTAAGGTTATGAATTCCTTAGCTACTCTAACAGCTTCTTCGATGGGCTTGCCTTTAGCTATTTCAGCAGCAATCGCTGCCGAGAAGCTGCATCCAGTACCGTGCGTGCATCCATTCTCTATCCTTTGTGCTCTAAATTCTTTAAATACACCATTATAGTAAAGTACGTCTATGCTTTCAATGTCTAAAATGTGACCTCCTTTAACGATAACAGCTTTAGCTCCTAATTCTTCAGCAATATGTTTTGCGGCTCTCTTAGCATCCTCGATAGTTTTTATTTTAATTCCTGAAAGCTTTTCTGCTTCCATACGGTTAGGGGTTACAACAGTAGCTAAAGGTATAATGTATTTTACAAGTGTTTCTACAGCTTCAGGTCTTAAAAGTGAAGCACCGCTTTTAGCTATCATAACAGGGTCAACGACAAGTGGAAAACCATATTTTTTAACAGTAGAAGCTACGGCCTTAATTATTTCAGAGTTACTTAGCATACCTGTTTTCGCAGCATCAACACCTATATCATCAGCAACAGCTTCTATTTGAGTAACAACCATTTCAGGCGGCAAGTCGTAAATAGCTCTTACTTCATAAGTGTTCTGAGCAGTTATTGAGGTAATAGCAGCCATACCATGAACTCCTAAAGCGGCAAATGTTTTTAAGTCAGCTTCTATTCCAGCACCTCCACCCGAATCGCTTCCAGCAATGGTTAATGCTGATGGAATTTTAGATTGCATGAAATTGGCTCACCTAAACATATGTAAAACACACTTTACAGAAAATAGTTTTCGGAAGTAGAAAAAAGTGGTTTTTAACTTAGAATTAAAGGTTAGCGTTTTAAAACCTTCCTACCAACTTTTAGTGAGTATTTCCATAAGCTAAGCATAGTGTCTATGTAGCCTCTTATCCTAGGATCTACTGCCGTATCTGAGAGCCTCTGGAGAAGTCGTGTGGCTTGAGTGAACAATCTAATAGAGTCTCTAAAAGCTTTAAAATAAACTTCTTTGTCTTTAGCTGAAGGCTTAGGTGCTCCGAAAATGTAGATGTTCCTTAATCCGCAAACTTGGCTCTTATTGGCTATTATATGGGATAAAATATCTGAAAGTGTTGCTCTATATAAGGGATCATCTACTTTCGAAAGAGCTTTAGTGATTACCATTGCTTCTTCATCAAGTAGCTTATCTATCTCATGGAGAATTTCTTTAACACTCATAAATCTTTCAGACATATGGATCTCCTGTAACGATATATTTAGAACATGTTATTTTAAATTAATGCAAGGCAACCTTGTTAGTGTGCAATTTAGGTAAGGTATTGTTGGAAAGTAAAATATGTTTCTAAAGCAAAGATTATGGGATAAGGTTCTTAATAATGTTAGAAGGTGGTTTTATGATATCTAGGAGTGAAGCTTTAAAACTTATAGAAGAATGGATTAGAAACGATAAAATAAGAAAACATGTTTATGCTGTTGAAGCAATAATGAAAGGTTTAGCTAAATATTTTAATGAGGACGAAAACTTATGGGGGCTTGTAGGGTTACTTCATGACTTAGACTATGATAAAACTAAGAATAATATGCCATTACATACTAAAATAACAGCAGATTTCCTTAAAAACAAGTTACCTCAAGAAGCCTTAGAAGCAATAATGTCTCATAACGAACTGTCTGGTGTTAAACCTGAAAGCAAAATGGCTTATGCTTTAATAGCTTCAGATCAGATATCCGGTCTCATAATTGCTACCGCTCTTGTTATGCCGCATAAAAAGCTTGAAGAAGTTAAGGTTAAGAGTGTTCTTAAGAAGTTTAAGCAAAAAGATTTTGCGAGAAATATTCGTAGAGACAAAATAACTATGGCATGTGAGAGGCTAGGAATAGAACTTAGAAAACTTGTTGAAATATCGTTAGAAGCTTTAAAACAAATACATGAAATCCTAGGTCTTTAGAATACCTTTTAAATTAAATTTCAAAACAAGCGCTAGTAGGGCGGCTATTTGAAGCGCTGAAGCTAAAAGCACTGAATATCGTGCTCCCCAAAGATCAGTTAGAGGTCCAACAATAGGAATTAACGTACCTGATATACTCATAACAGTATAAAGCGAGCCAATGGCAGATGCTTTTAAGTGTTTAGGTACAAAGCTGGAAACTGTTGTTACTACTGAAATATCATAGAGCGGATAGATGAGTATAAGCCATAAAATAGTCATAATTATTCCTCTGCTTATGGCTAAAAGAAACATAAGTAAAGAGTATGATACTAGTGATGCTTTATAAAGTTTTAAGCTTCCTACTTTATCACCTAGCTTTCCGGCATAAGGGTCTTATCATGGAACATATTAAAGATGTTAAGCCACCGTATATTATCCCATACACGACTTCGTTCCTTCTAACTTCAATGTAAAGCTTAATTAAAAGTACATTAAATGACCATGAAACACCGAAATAGCTAATACCTACAACTAGCAGGAATATAAATAAGTTTCTAGGAATTTTATTTACTGTGCTAGTTTATTTTTACTGTCATATTTTCTCACAATATCATATTCTTTAGGATATGCCGTATAGAACACTATGTAGAATAGCGTTAAAGTTAATGCCGCAATTAATGTAATAAGCTTCACTCCTCCAAACCCATATATAAACCCCATCATGCTGCATCCTAGCCCCATCCTAAAGAACCGCCTAAAGTAACAGTGCCATATCTATAGCCGCTTTCTGCTTTTTCCGAAACCACGGGCAATTATTGAAGGCCATGAAGTAATCCATGCTAAACTCGTAACAGCTGCTAGTATTTGGACATAGGGGATGCCGGTAAAGCCTATAAGCGCAAGTGATGGCACAGATATTAACCCTAATAAAACGAATTTTCTCCTACCATACCTATCAGCTAGCGTATCCAAAAAGTAGATGTCAGTACAGGTGCGCACTCAGCAGCGTTAAGAAACATTATGTCCGTATATGTTCCTCCTAAAAACTCCTTAACATATATTCTCGATACTGCGTAGTACAAACCCCAGCTTAATGCTTCGAAAAGGTGCCCTATACTATAAAATCTAACCCAATATTTGTGAAGGAGCATGCTACTATTACCTAATGACCATTAGGTAATAGTAGAAGTATATGTATTATATAATGCTAACTTTAGGAACTTCTAAATATATATGCCAGTTTCCTCACAAAATCCTCAACATTATTAACGGCATAAACCTTGGCTCCAAGGGTTTTAAGCTCATTAGCGAAAACTTCATCATGTAATGGAGGAGTTAAAACTATAAATTCAGTACTTCCTTTAACAGCATATTTAGCTTCATCTAAGGGATTGTACCCTTTAACTGTTTGTTTAAGATCAGAGATCATAACAACAACTTTTCTACCCTTTCTCCTAGATACCTCAGACAAAGCTAAAGCTATATTCGTCCATCCACCGAACTTAAGGTTAAAGAGGAATTCGACTAGGAGTATAGGATTCTTTAGAATTCTATTGGGAACCTTAACTACATATTCTCTAAAAACTATGAGATCGCTAACGCTCTTGGTAAATGTAGAAGCTATTAGAATTGCGTGTTCAGCAAACTCTCTCATGCTGCCGCTAACATCTACAAGTAATATTATCTTTACTTCTTTCTTCCTTTCCTGATAGACTATAGGTTTTTCTTCAAACCTTAAAACATTATAGATGCTATCTCTAATAACCATGCTAGCTGTTTTTCTCTTAGTCTTTTTACGCTTAGCAGTGGTAATGTACGATCTATACTTAGTTTTTAATCGCTGAACAACCATGGAGGCTGCATGTAAAACGTTTTTCTTAACTTCATCATCAACAGATGCTTCATAAACTTCTTTAAGCAAATGTAATGTTTGAAAACTAGCTCCATAAATCTTCAAGATATAGGGTAGATTGCTTGGTATTCCGAAGGATACCGAAGCTAATAATGCGTTTAAAACATCAATTTTTTCAGTAATAGTTTTTTCTAGCTCTGACATCTTATGTGCTGGAATAGTCGAAGAATATTGCTTCATTAAGTTATGGTATTCTTCGAGAACGCTATTGGCCATGTCATAGTATCCTTTATTATTTTCTAAAAATGCCTTTCTATAGTATTCAAATACCTTAGCAAGTTTTGAAGCAGCTTTAATTAAAATCCGTTCACTAACATTTAAGTTATTGCATTTTATTTTTTTAAGAGAGCTTAATGCTCTAGGGTTAGTATTTGAGATAATCTTATGTATTTCATTTTTGTTTAGTGGTGATTTAGATAGCTTACTAACAACAAGTCTCTGAGACTCTAGTCTAAGTGAGGGCAAAGTCTCTAATAATGTGTTTTTATAGTCTTTTATTAGTTCGTTTACAGCTTTAGGATTATAATTTAATATTGAGCCGATTATTTGCGAATCTAATAGGCCATGTTCCTTCAGAACCTTAATGAGCTTGCTTGAGTCAAGGCTTTTAACTTCTAATGGTGTTTTTAATATTCTATGTGCAAGTATTTTGGCTAAAAACTTAGATACATTTCTTCTTTTCTTTTCAAAAGCGTAAAGTGATAATTCAAGGATTTTAGTGCTGGGGAGATCTTCTATGCTAAGCTTGTTTCGAATAATGTCCTCTATAGAGTCTAAGTAAAAGTCTTTTTCATCCTTTATTCTTCTTAATGGACATTTCTGAATATTCTTTAGCATAATGTAATTTGCTGCTTTGTTTAAGTCTTTAAGATTATGTTCTACACATTTTGAAACAATAGAATTAATTTTCTCTTTCCTAGCTATTTCAAAAACACCTTTTCTACTGTCTTTCTTTATAACTCCAAGTTTCCATAGCGTATAGAAAGCTTGTTTCTTACTTGGATTTTTAACCAACACTTTTACTTTAGCTATCGGTATTCTATCTCCATAATGTAATCTTAATTCTTTAAGGTTAAACTCTATGTCCCTAACTATTTTATACCTTAGGGAGGCCTTCTTTAAAACAAAGTTGTTAAGAACCTCTTCAAAAACACTTTCATAGTTTACCCTCTTAGCTAAAACAGCTTTTAATACTTCCTTAAAATCGTTAAATGGTACTATGTATTGTTCTTTCTCTTTAATATACCCTGTCAAGGAGCAATATGTTTTTAGAATTTTTATCGCATTTTCTACTTCGCTTATGCTTAAAGGTGTTCCTTTATTTCTTAGTTCTTTGCATAGCTTAATTAGAAAATCTACTAATTCTTCTTCCTTAAAAAGGATTTCATTCTTTGCTGTTAATCTCATTTACTAAACATTACCTCTTAAAATATTTCTCAACAACCATACCTACTACGTCTTCATCCTCGCTTCTTTTAAGAAGAACAGAGAACGCTGCATCATAGAAGTCCTTGATATCTGCTTTCCTTTTTCCTCTCAGTTTAGCTAATCCAGCCGCCATTTGCGTCCATGCAACAGTATCTGCAGGGCCCGGCTTGTGTAATGCTTTACTTCTTAGTTCATTAATTACTGCTAATATTTTTGCTATATTGTCTTCGCTTACTAGTCTATAGTCTTCACCTAACCTGAGTTTAACTATTTCCTTCTCTACCTCTTCTGGAGGATAAGTAAACTTTATTCTAACAACTCTTCTCAGGAAAGCATCGCTTAGTTCTCCTTGAGCAATATCTTCAGGGTTACTTGTGAAAATCACTTGAAAACCTTCACCTTTAGCTTTGAAAACCCTTTTAAGCTCCGGTATAACTATTCTTCTCTTATCTACAATATCAAGTAACATGTTTTGAAATTCTTCGCTGCTTCTCCTAATTTCATCAACAAGTACTCCTGAGTCTAAAACTAAAGCTGCAAGTAAGGGTCTAGGTACAAAACTTTCCTCAGTAAACCCCATTTTCATAGCCATTAATGGGTGGAAATCCCCGATAACCCTATATTCATCATAATTTTCACTACATGGAAGAATAAATGCTCTTTTACCTGCCCAAAGAGTTAAAATACCATAGCCAACTTCAGTTTTTCCCGTACCCGGAGGTCCTTCAAAAAGAACAGGTCTACCTATTAAGAAAGCTGAAACGACTAATGCCACAAGTTTTTCTGAAACAATAAGCTTAAAATCTTCACGTAACCTATTAACAATACCCCTAACTGATCTAATAGGTTTAAACGGCTCTACTATGCTGAGATAAGTTTCGTAAACCTTTTTCTCAACTACGTTTTCCTTAAATCCCTCACTAGTTTTCATAGCTAACCACTATAAGGTATTTTACTTACGTTCTTAACTATTTTATCATGAAAATTTCCTACGCAAATCCTCTTATTTAAAGGTTAATGCTAAAACTATTCTCAGCTTAACCTCTCTAACTTATCTAACGCTTCATCAAGCAAATCTATTATTTCTTCAATATCTTTAGATAATTCCTCATATTCATCCTCTATTTCTCTTAGTAAATCAATAGTATATTCAATGTTTTCTATGGCTTCACGAACCTTATCTTTAAAACTCATAATTATCACCTAAAACAGTTCTAACATTTAAAATGGTGGTGATTCTCTGCATATTTTAACCTAATATCTCCTATTAACTAATGGGAAGTGACATGCTACATAGTGATTATTACCGTAGAATATAAGTTTAGGTTCTTCACGGGAACATATGCTTTCCGCATATGGGCATCTTGGATGCAGTCTGCAGCCCGAAGGGGGATTTATTGGGTTAGCTATTTCGCCTTTTAACACTAGTTTTTCTCTTTTTCTTCTTATAAGGGAAGGTACAGATGAAAGTAAAGCTTTAGTGTATGGGTGTAAGGGGTTATCTATTAATTCTTCTGTAGGTGCTATTTCAACTATTTTTCCAAGGTACATTACTGCAATAGTGTCTGATATAAGCCTTGCAACGGCAAGGTCATGTGTTATGAAAAGTATTGATAGATTATATAACGTTTTAAATTTCATTAATAGCTTAAGTATTGCTGCTCTAAGAGAAACATCAATCATGGAAACAGGTTCATCAGCAACAATAAATTTAGGTTTTAAAATCATAGCTCTTGCTATAGCAACTCTTTGTCTCTGGCCTCCAGATAGCTGATGAGGAAATAGCCTATAAAACATATGTGGTGGTGTTAAGCCTACATTTTCAAGCATTTTTAAAGCTTCTTCTTTGGCTTCTTTTTTATCAGCTATACTGTGAACTATTAAAGGTTCGGCAATTATCTCTCCAATACGCATTCTAGGGTTAAGTGAAGCATAAGGATCCTGGAAAATTATTTGTATTTTTCTCCGTAAAGGTCTAAGCTGTTTTTCATCAGCAAAAGTTATGTCTGATCCTTCAAAAACTATTTTTCCAGCATCAGGTTTCTCTAGTCGAACAATAAGTCTTCCTGTAGTTGTTTTACCGCAGCCAGATTCACCTACTAAAGAGAAAACTTGTCTGCTAAACATTTTAAAGGATATACCGTCAACAGCCTTTATAAACTGTTTTTCCCTAGCAAGTAGTCTTTCAAGAAAACTCTTCTGGACAGGAAAGTACTTCTTTAGATCAATTATTTCCAATTCGATCATAGCATCTCATCACCTATGCGTATAGCCAGCATTTTACATATCTGTTCTCATTAATCCTTATCATTGCTGGTTCTTTTCTCATACATTTCTCTATAGCATATGGGCATCTTGGATGAAATCTACAACCTGAAGGAGGATTTACTAGATCCGGTGGATTTCCTTTAATTTCCTTTATCTCTTTTCTGGCAAACACGTCTGGTATACTTTGAATTAAACCTTGTGTGTATGGATGTAAAGGCTTTGAAATTATTTCATCTGAAGGCGCATACTCATATAAGTGCCCCGCATACATTACAGCTATTTTATCTGCCCTTTCAGCAGCTAGTGAAATATCATGAGTTATAAGTATTATTGAAGTGTTTAGCTCTTCTTTAAGACTAGCAAGAAGTTCCATGATTCTATCTTGAACTATTACATCTAATGCTGTTGTAGGTTCATCAGCAATTATAAGTTTTGGTTTAAGAACAGTAGCTAAAGCGATCATGACTCTTTGTCTCTGGCCTCCAGATAGCTGATGAGGATAGCTATCCAGTCTGTCAGGTGGTAAACCTACTTCCATAAGAGCTTTAGCTGCCATATCATAGGCTTCTTTTTTACTTATATTTACATGTTCAAGTATTGTTTCAACAATTTGGTCTCCAACTTTTTGCAACGGGTCAAGACTTGTTAATGGATCTTGGAAAACCATTCCAATTTCTTTTCCTCTAACCTTTCTCATTTCAGATAATGAAAGTTTGAGAAGATTTTTCCCATCTAAGACTATTTTACCGCTGACGATTTTTCCTTGAGGTGGCAGTAGTCTAACTATAGCGTATCCTAAAGTTGACTTACCACTACCGCTTTCACCAACGAGTCCAACTATTTCTCTTCTATTTATTGCTAAGGATACATCGTCTACAGCTCTAACTACACCTCTACCTGTATGGTAGTAAACCTTAAGATTTTCAATAGCCAATAATGTTTTCCTCATCTCTTCTCGGCCCCCCTTAAGCTCAGAATATCATTTAACCCTTCCCCTACCAGTGCAAAGCCCGCAGCTAATAACATAATCATGAAGCCTGGAAATGCGACAAGCCACCAGTATCCTGCCAGAAGGTATTCATGGCCTGCTCTTAAATCAGCACCCCAGTCAGGTGTTGGCGGAGGTACACTGAAACCTAAGAAGCTTAAGCCTGCCTCAGTTAAAATAGCATCTGCAATGTTCATTGTGAAAACAACTATGATTGTAGGTAAAAGATTTGGCAAAATATGTTTAATAATTATTCTTAAATCTCTAGCACCAATAGCCTTAGCTGCTTCCACGTAAAGCAGCGACTTTATTGATAATGTTTGGCCTCTAACCATTCTAAAATATGTTGGAATATAAACTACAGCAATAGCAATTATAGCATTAACCATGCTAGGCCCTAATACAGCAGCAATAGCTAATGCTAAAATTAAGCTTGGAAACGCATACATACTATCCATAATTATCGAAAATATCCTATCAACTATTCTACCATAATACCCTGAAATTAACCCTAAGGGAACACCGATGCACATTGAAAGAAGAGTTGCTGAAACAACAACGGTTAAAACTGTTCTACCACCGTAAAGTATTCTAGAAAACATATCGTAGCCTAAATTGTTGGTACCCATTAAATGCTTGGTTGACGGGGGCCGTAAAGCGTCACCTACCTTAATAATGGGGCTATACTGTGTTAGTAAAGGCGCTGTAATAGATAAAGCTATTATAGTTATAACTATGGCTAATCCTAGTTTAAGCATTAAACTTGCTTCTTTCAGCCATGGAGCCAGCATTTTTCTGATTAGTTCAAACCCTATGTTCACCGTTCTGAACCTCAATATCTTATCCTAGGATCTATAAGCGCATATAATATGTCAACAACAAGGTTGACTACAGAAACGAATATTGCGAAGAAAACTATAGTTCCTTGAATTGTAGTGTAATCCACGTATTTTATTCTCTCCAGTAGAAAAGTACCCATACCTGGCCATGAAAATGTTGTTTCAGTTAAAACAGCTCCTGTAAGTAATATCGCAAATTGGAGACCCATCATAGTTAGTATCGGGATAAACGCGTTTTTTAAAGCGTGTCTTAGAACCTTAAGTTCGCTTAAACCACGTGCTCTAGCAGCTCTAATGAAATCTTGTGATAAAACATCGATCATGTTTGCTCTAACAAGCCTCGTGTATGCGCCTGAAAGAACTATACCCAAGGTAAGTGATGGAAGTATTAGATGCTGTAAAGCGTTTAATACTATATCATATCTTCCAGTAATTATTCCATCTAAAACATATAACCCTGTAACAGTGTTCCATCCTACGGTTAAACCTGGATCTATTCTACCTCCAATAGGCAATATTTTAAGGTAAACACCAAAAATAAGTTGGAACATCATTCCAAGCCACGGTATGAATAGTGCATAAGCTATTATACTGTATAATCTTAACGTAGTGTCTACTTTAGTATAACATTTAACGCCAGCTACGGTTCCCGTGATTAAGCCTATGATTATACTTACTATAAATCCGAAAATAGTTAACTCTATTGTTGCGGGTAAGTGATCTAAGATCTCAGCTAAAACAGGTCTCTTACCCCATATAAGGGATCTTCCAAAATCACCTCTAATAATACCTAAAATGTAGTTTACATATTGGACATGATATGGTTTATTTAGTCCTGCTTCCTCCTTTAACCTTTCAATATATTCTGGAGGTGCTTTCATACCTACCATTGCTGTTATAGGATCTCCTGGCATAACTCTTAAGATAATGAAGACTATAGTTAATAAAGTGAACACTATAGGTATGGTCATTAGCGTTCTAACAATGATGTATGTTCTAAGGGCTGCCATAAACAATCACTTAGAGGATTAGTTATATGAAAAAAGTTTTTAAATTTAAAAATTTCCCTAAAAGACTACCGGTCTACTCCTTCCAGTACAGTAGCCAGTATCTAAACAGCATTGTTGGATCTAGCACTATTCCTCCAACGTTCTTCTTAGCAGCAACAAATAGCTTTCCTTGAATTAACGGTATTATCGGTACTTCTTCAGCCAAAATTTCTTGTACCTGTTCATAATATGGTGTTCTTTCTTCGATTGTTTCCTTGACAGCTGCTTCATCAAGTAAGCTATCTACTTCCGGATTAGCATATCCTGAACCTGTCCATGCATTAGCAGCACTATGTAAGAATGGTGTAGTATAATCATCTGGGTCTATATAGTCTGGATACCATCCGTAGAGTGATAGTTGTAATGCTCCTTTACGTGTAAATTCAAGGTATTGTGTCCATTCAGCGCTCTTAATTGTAACCTTGATCATACCTGTGGCTTCCCACTGCTCTTTAAGAACAGCTGCAAGGTCTTTCTCAGTATCTCCATAGTGTGTCGGTGTATACCATAGTTCAACTTCTAATGGGTTATCTTCACTGTATCCTGCTTGCTGTAGTAAGCTTTTAGCAAGTTCAATATTAGGTCCTTCACCATACTTTTCTAAGAAAATATCTTTATGGCTCCACATACCTTTAGGTATAAGGCTGTATAGTGGTTCCCAAGTGTCTAAATAGACTCTCTTGCAAATGTCGGCTCTATCAATAGCTGCTGCTAAGGCTTGTCTTACAAGCTTATTATCAGTTATCTTAACATTAACTATAATGTATCTTATCGCAGCACCTGGAACCTCTATAACTTGAATATCTGGATTCTCTTTTAGACTTTCAATATCTGCTGGATTTAGCGTTCTCCATGCAATATCTATCTCTCCTCTTTCTAATGCCAGTCTTAAAGTTGTTGCATCTTTAAAGAACCTTACAATCACTCTTTCAATCTTAGGTTTCTCGCCATGATAGTATGGGTTAGCCTCTAAGACAAGTTCCTGATCTCTAACCCATTTAACAATCTTATATGGACCTACTCCGCCAGCTGTTTGGTCACTGTCTATTTCATCGGGTTTATAGTCCGGATGTACTGAGAAGTATGGTGGTGTTGCTAATAATGCTAAGAAGTAGGAGACAGGTTTTTTGAGCACAAATTTTACGGTGTAATCGTCGATGGCAACAACATCTTCAACAAACTCTGTCACCAGCCATGAGGGATCTCCTTGGATTTCCATAACCCTTTTGATACTTCTAACAACGTCTTGTGCTGTGCATGGTGTTCCATCGGCAAACTTTAGGTCTTTCTTTAGATGGAATACGTAAACCTTGCCTCCTTCTTGAACTTCATGAGATTCAGCGATACCATACATTAGCTCTGTTGTGCCAGGTTTATACCTCATAAGGCCTTCCATGACATTATTAAGCACTTCCCATGTGAAGAAGTCGTAAGCGTTTGAAGGATCTAAGTCTGTTACCTTGTCTGTGACCCCTATTACAATCTGTGATACTGCAGGCGTAGTTGTAGGTGGAGTAGTGGTAGGTGTTGGTGAAGTTACTGGTGGCTTAGAGACTGCGAGGAATACGACACCTAGTGCTATAAGGACTACAGCAGCTATGAATAGAGCTTTCATATTTATGGCCATAGCTTTTCTCATATTATATCTTCACCTAAACTTTTCCTTAGTATTTTGTGCTAAAGTCCTAACGGCGTTCCTAAAAAATTTTTCCCATAAAAGTCTAAAGACCTTTAACAAAAATTTAAAGAAACCCACTTAAGCCATAATACTTTTTAACGAAAAAGCTATTTGCGTTACTGTTCTAAGTTTTTCCCTCAAAACAACTATTTGAGGTCTATAAATGATTAATTCTTGAGTGTTTTCTTTAATATCTAAGTCTAATATTTTAGCTGCAACTTTGACTTCAACTTTACCCTTAATAACAGCAGCTCCTTCACCATAGCTTGGATTAAGTTCTATGATTATAGGTAACATTATCTTTTCTTGCTCATCTTCAGTAAGCAGTGACTTTAAATATTCAAGTTCTTTACGTCTAAACATGTGGACTGTTCCATCCTTACATACAATGTGAGGATATTTTTCTGAAAGGAGCTGCTTAAGAGATTTTCTACTGTAGGGTAAATGAATGTTAGCTAATCTTAGAAGCTCTTCTTTTAAAAGCTCCTCCCATATGATTTCTCTTTCACTCATTTCCCGCGCCTTCTAGCTAGAAGCACTTTAACTCTTTTGAGCCTAGCTCGTTCCTCTCTTTCTCTTTCTTCAAACTTCATAGACAAGTATTTAATTGTTGCCTCAATTTTAGGTATCAATATGTGTTCTAAAACATTAACTCTTCTTCTCATTTTCCTAATTTCCATACCTAGTCTTTCAAGAGTTTTCTCTACCTCAGCAAGTTCTATAGAAAGCCTGAGAGCTTCCTCGAACCTTCTAGATGCTTCATCAATATATAGTGAAGTATCCGTTAAAACATAGCCTCTTTCACTAAGTTTTCTTTCAATATCTACGGGCTCTAATAGAGGAACTTTAACGCCCATAATATTTTGTGTTCCAAAAACGACTTCAACATCTCTTTCTACGCCAAGCATTTCTTTAGTTAGAAAGACTCTACCATGAAAACCGTAGGCTATGGACATAGCTTCATAAGCTTTAGAAAAATGCTGATAAAGTTCCTCTCTTTTCTTAACAGCGCCACGTGCAATGCTTAAGAATTCAGCAACAAGTATTGTCAAACGCTCTCTTAGAATTCTATGGATTCTTTTAGCTAAAATACGTCTTCTCTTAAGCTTAATGAGCTCTATTTTTGTAGGTCTAACTTTTAATGTTTTAGCTGAACTCATCAGCTAAACCCTTAAGTTATTAGGATTCTCTATACTTAGGATGATATTTTCTAATGAACTCTTCTCTTATCAGCTTAAGTTCTTCTTCAGGAACTATTGACAGTAGATCCCATGCAATATCCAGCGTTTCCTCAATTGTTCTTTTCTCATATTCGCCTTGTTTGATAAATCTTTGTTCGAATTCGTCAGCGAATTTTAAGTATTTTTTATCTCTTTCACTTAAAGCTTCGGTGCCGACGATTATTGAAAGTTCTCTTAAATGCTGGCCTTCAGCATAGGCAGCGTAAAGTTGCATGAAAACATCTCTATGGTCTTCTCTGGTTTTACCGGGTCCGATACCTTCTTTCATAAGTCTTGAAAGCGATAAGAAAACATCCATAGGTGGGTAAATACCTTTCCTATGCAGGTCTCTTGAAAGTACAAGTTGGCCTTCGGTTATGTAACCTGTTAAGTCCGGTATAGGATGAGTTATGTCATCATCTGGCATTGTTAATATAGGCATTATTGTTACTGAGCCTTTTTTACTCCAAATTCTTCCTGCTCTCTCATACATAGTCGCTAAGTCTGTGTACATGTATCCAGGGTATCCTCTTCTTCCCGGAACTTCTTCTCTTGCGGCGGACATTTCTCTTAGAGCTTCACAGTTTGACGATATAATTCCATTCTCTACTATTAACATGTGTGTTGGAGTTACTGTTACATCATATACGTATTCTTCATTACATTTAACGTACTCTACTTTCATTACTTTATCTAAAACATAGTTGCCTTTAACGAAACTTATTAGAGCAAACAGTTCGGGATCGTCGCTAACATATTTGGACATTTTCCTTAACCATTTAAGTAAAGTAATCCTACTAACTCTGCGTTTCCCGTTTTCAAACTCCGATACTGTATTAGCCTTACCTAGAAATGAGGCTTTTACCTTGTTTTTCATCCTTAACTCCTTAAACAGCTTACTTGCAATTTTCGGTGCTAAGTAGAAACTACATGCTCTCCTGCAAGCTATTTTCTTCTCCACTAGTCTCTTCAGCTTCTCTCTTTTACCTTTATGGCTTAAAGTTAATTTTCTTGAAAGCTTAACTATATCATACTTGTCCGATATAATTATATCGTAGATTATGCTATTTCTAAAACCTGTTATTCTCTTAATAAGTCTACTTTGAATACCTAGTCTTTTAAGTAACAACTGTATCCTTTTAGCTTTAATCCTATTAACTGTAGATATTCGTATTAAGCCCTTAGTAACGCTAATATATCCATCTCCATCAATGTATCCCGAAATGAAAGCAGATATATGTTTTTCAGGCATTTTTATAAGTTCTGCTAGCTCGTTCCCGCCACAACCTTTTAACATTCTAAACAGCAATACTAGGAGTTTGCTGTTTATTCTGGCAATTAATGTTCCATTATCATTCCTTAATATCTTAATATTAACTCCATTAAACAGTTTCTTAACTGCATCTATGAATTCTTTGAGGAGCCCCTCATTTTTACTGCTAAAGCTTACATAGTATACTCCTTTAGATTTATTCTCATATATTGTTCCATCAGAGGAGATCCATCCTAAAATCTTAAGCATTAATGGACTTACTTTAACACTCTTAAACCTAATTTTCTCCTTACCACCTGTTGTTATGTAGTCTATGTACTTATTTGCTTCTTCAAGTTTCAAACCTAAGTCTAAAACTATTGCTAGGAATTCATGTAAACGGTAGTATCTTTTGCTTTTACTGTTTCTGAAAAGACCGTAATCTATACCTAACATTCTACAAGAGTTTCTTAAGCTACCATATTTCCTAGACAGTTTCTTTTCTAAAACATCCGATTTTACGTGGACAAATACTTCCTCTGAATATGGCAATAATAGCTCTAACATGTATGGTGCTTTTATTTCCTTTACCTTGAGTTTTCTAATAGAGTATAGCTCCATATTGGGTTTTATTTCGGAGGCTTGGACTAGTTGCGGTCCTTTTTCAGTGTCGACTAATAGCTTATGATCTTTGGTGATTAGTAGTTCTGCTCCGGACCTTGTCAGTATTTTAACTAGTGTTTTTGGCGCTTTAATTTTCTCTACTGCTACTATTTCACCTACAGTTTGGTCTAACATATCCCACGAAGCTATTGTTGTTTTCCTTATTTTACCTAAAACTACCTGAACTAAGTTACTGTACTTGTTAAGGTTAATTGATGTTCTCGAGTTTTCTAAAGCTTTTTTAACTAAATCACCTATTTTAACTATTGAGCCATCAGATAGTATGATTTCAGCGTCTCTGTGGAAACAGTAGTTTGTCATGTCTGTTAATATTACTAATACATGCATATCATGTTTCCATGCCAAGAACTCTGCTGTTGTAAGTGCTACCCTTGGTGCAGCTATTCTCTCTACTGTTGGATCTGATGCTGTGTTTATGAAGACTACTGTTCTTTCTAAAGCTCCTGTTTCTTCAAAGTTTTTAACAAAGAATCTGGCATCGTCAAAAGTTACTCCTATTGCTGAGAAAACTATTGCGAAACTTTCCTCTTTACCTTTAACTGTTGCTTGTCTAACTATTTGAGCCGCAATTCTATTATGAGGAAGTCCTGAACCACTAAATATTGGAAGTTTTTGCCCTCTAACCAGGGAGTTTAATCCATCTATTGCAGATATTCCTGTTTCAATAAATTCTGAAGGAGGTTGTCTTGCTGCAGGATTTATCGGAGCACCGTTTATATCTGCATAGTCTTCAGGAACTATCGGCGGTCCTCCATCCATAGGTCTACCTAATCCATCAAATGTTCTTCCAAGCATGTCAAGAGATAATGGTAGTTTAAATGTTTCGCCTTTAAACCTAACAGCACTTCTCTTTAAGTCTACTTCTTTAACTCCGCCGAAAACCTGGATTACCGTAGCTTCTTTGCTAACGTCAATTACTTGTCCATACCTTGTCTCTCCAGATGCTGTTTCAACCTCAACTACTTCACTGTATTTTATTCCGGGCATGCTTTCAACTACGAGAAGCGAGCCTCTAGCACTATACAGGGAGCTTATTTCTTTTACGAAATATGGTGTACGTGCTTCAACCATGTTTTCACCCCATTTTCTCAGCAACTAATTTCTTAAATTCCTGGTCCATTTGAAGCCATATTTTCTTAATTTCACTTTCAACTTTGTTGTAAGGTATTTCCTTCATTCTAGCTATACGATATTTTACAGGTAATTTTCTTATTTCATCAACCGTTATTCCCATTTCTAAAACTTTCTTTGCCCTTTCATAGAACCTTATAACAGTCTTCATCATTAAATGTGTTTTTTCAGGTGGAGAATATGTGTCTACTTCATGGAATGCGCTTTGCATTAAGAAATCTTCTCTAATCATACGTGCAACTTCTAATGTTAACTTATCTTTTTCAGGTAGTGCTTCCGGACCTACAAGTCTAACTATTTCTTGAAGTTCTGCTTCTTCCTGTAAAAGCCTCATTGCTGTTGCTCTAACTTCTTTCCATTCTGGATCTATTTTTCTCCACCATTTCTCAACGGTATCAACATATAAGCTGTAGCTTATTAGCCAGTTTATTGCTGGGAAGTGTCTTCTATTAGCCAACGCTACATCTAATGCGAAAAGCGTTTGGATTATTCTAAGAGTGTTTTGTGTCACAGGTTCGCTAAAATCTGCTCCTGGAGGACTAACAGCACCAACAACAGTTACTGAACCGATACGTGGTGGTCTACCTACACACTCTACTCTACCTGCTCTTTCATAGAACTCTGCTAGTCTAGAAGCAAGATACGCGGGGAAGCCTTCTTCACCAGGCATTTCCTCAAGTCTACCAGAAATTTCTCTCATGGCTTCAGCCCATCTTGAAGTAGAATCAGCAACTAAGAGTACATCATATCCCATATCTCTGAAATACTCACCCATAGTTATACCCATAAACACGCTTGTTTCTCTAGCTGCTACAGGCATGTTAGAAGTGTTTGCAATGAACACTGCTTTTTCTCTTAAAGGCCTACCCGATCTTGGGTCTTTAAGTTTAAGAAAGCTGTGAAGCGCATCAGCCATTTCGTTACCTCTTTCACCGCAGCCAACGTAAATACTTAGCTGGCTGTGAGACCACTTGGTTAGCTGCTGTAATGCAACCGTTTTTCCTGTCCCAAAGCCGCCTGGTATTGCTGCTTTACCGCCTTTAGCTAGTGGAAACATGTAATCTATGACCCTTGTACCTGTGATTAAAGGTTCTTCAGGGTCTAATTTTACTTTGCTTGGTCTAGGTTTACGTACTGGCCATTTATGGTACATTTTTAGTTCATATTTTTCTCCTCCACATTCCACGACAGCTATTGTCTCCTCTATAGTGTAATCGCCTTCAGAAACAACTTCTTTAACAACCCCTCTAATATCAGGTGGAACCATAATTTTATGTTCTATTAAAGGCGTTTCAGGTACCGTACCTATAATGTCTCCACCACTCACCTTCTCCCCAGGCTTAATTAAAGCTGTGAAATGCCACTTCTTATCCCTAGATAGGGGATGTGCTCTAACACCTCTTTTAACGAATGGGCCAACTAGAACTTCAAGCTCGCTTAAAGGTCTTTGTAGGCCATCGTAAACTGTTCCAACAATTCCAGGGCCTAGCTCGGCAACTAGTGGTTTTCCTGTCCCAACAACTTTTTCGCCCACAGTTAAACCGCCTGTGTCTTCGTAGACTTGTATTATTGCACGATCTCCTTCTAAACCTATTATCTCACCTATTAGAGCTTCTTCTCCTACCTCAACTACTTCATATACTTGGGCTCCCTTCATGTTCTCAGCTATGACTAAGGGGCCTGAAATCCTCCATATTTTACCTACAACCATGTTTTGCTCACCTTAAAATTCAACTGCGAAACCTATTACTTTTTTAACATATTGCTTGTAATATTCTTTGACATCCGGGTGTGCGGGGCCTTCTATACCCGGCACATATACTACGATAGGTATATTTTTACCTTTATATTCTAAAACTATGTCCTCTACATGTTTACTAAATTTCTCATGTACTATTATAATACCTATTTTAGGATCTTCAAGTATTTCTTTTAAATACTCTCTAGCTAGCCTACGTTCATCAGCATTTTTAGGTATTTCATAAACTTTTTTAACTCCTGCTAAACGAAAACCTACAGCTAAATTTTCATCGCCTATAACAGCAACATTATATTTTTCTATTCTTCTCATCTATGTCACCTTATTTCTTTAAGGAACTTAGAGTAAACTTCTACCGGAAGTTTTTCTCCAACAACCCTGAAGGTTAAAAGCACAAGTCTGATTTCCTTTTCCTTGGCTAATAAGTAGTGCAGTAGAACAGCAGGCGTTAGAAGAACTGTTGAAACGGTCTCTTTAATTCTTCTCATAGAGTAGTCTAAAATAACCTTTTCTACAAGAAGAACGTCACCTATAAGTCTAAATATTTCCATAATTTTTCTTCCTGCATCAGCATAGGGTGTT
Organism: Thermoproteota archaeon; assembly: GCA_029258915.1. Lineage (GTDB taxonomy): Archaea > Thermoproteota > Thermoprotei_A > EX4484-217-1 > EX4484-217-1 > EX4484-217-1. The sequence goes on along the minus strand of JAPDJU010000001.1, from coordinate 60,281 downwards.
CTTTCAATTTTTTCTACTAATTCATCTAAGCTTCTAGATTCAAGCATAGACTTTAAAACATCGTGGTGAAGAATATAAGTAACATCTAATATGTTTTTAGCTGCACCTGCCTGGTCCTTTGAAAGAACACCTCTAACAACTATGCTTAGGTTTAGAAGATCAATATATGTTCCTATACATGGTAGAAGCTGTTCTCTACCTCTTAACTTAAGGGATAGAGATAGTAGTTTGGAGTAATACATGCTGTCAAGTTTTTTCTCAAGCTCGCTTCTAACACTTTTAATATTAGCTTCTGTTGTAAACTTTTTAATGTACTCTTCAATTAACGTAGCGTAATCATAAAGACCGGCTATTTTAGCTATATCAGCTATTTCATCTATTGAAGCTGCTTCATCTAGTTTCTTTAATAACCCTTGTTCGTAAATTAGCCCTAACGGCACTAGTTTTGTTGGATGTATAGATTTTTCTGTAATTCTTCTAAGAACCTGTTTAATATTAGCTAAATCATATTTGACAAGGTATTGTTTTAAAAGCAGTAATGCTTCTTCAGGTAAGTATTTTTCAATATAAGCTATATCATATGATAGATAGTTCCAGATATTTTCTTCTAGGTCAGCAAAAGTAGTTATTGTCGCTATTCTCTCCGACAGGTATGAGCCTATTTCAGTGTTTAGAAATACTTCAACAGCATCCGCGAAGCTCTTTTTCTTTAAAGCTTCTAAAACATGTACTTCAGTTACACATTTTGCCTCCTTACCTTTAAGAGAAGCAGCTAAAGAACCATAAACACCATATCTCCTATATTTCATAGAAGTAAACAGAGCTAATATAAACAGAAAGGCAGGAGGAATTATAATAGTTAGAAGTAGGGGAAATGATAAAGCTATGGTCAATGCTTTATTCACCAAAAAGCTCTCTACTAAGTTTTGGCATTATCCTTAAAAGCACCATTTCAAGTCTAGCTTTGTAGCTATTGTCTATCCTAAATCTGCCATCTACTGAAGATACTATTATTCCTCCGCTTATGTTTTTATCTGCTAATACTTTTTCAACCCTAGTTCTAAGGTTTTCTTTTTCTATTATTTTTTCAATAACTTTGACGTCATCAGGATTAACATATACTAGGACTTTCTCTGAAGGTATCATGTGTATGGTTTCTAAAAGCAGGTTTCTAAGGGATTTTTCTACGTTAAATTTTCTTTTCCCTAAAACTTTTTTAGCTTCCTCTACAATGTCCCTAATGATATCATATTTTGTCTTAACTATTTCCTTTCTTGTCTTCAATACTGCTTGCACTATTATTGCTCTAGCTTTTCTTTTAGCTGCCCCAATTATCTTTGAAGACTCTTTTTCGTATTCGCTTTTCCGCCTAAGCTTAGCCTTATTAATTATTTCCTCAGCTTCTTTCCTAGCCTTCTCTAAAATAACTTCAGCTTCTTTTCTAGCTCTTTCAAGTATAGCCTTACTTACTCTTTCCAAAGTAGCTTCTCCAGCCATTCTTTTCTGCCTCTTCAAATACGTTATTACTTTAAACAGTTAGTATTAGCGCTAATATCGTAAATACTAAACCCAATACTCCGAACAGCTCAGTGTATACAGCTAGAATTATGGCTGAACCAAGGATCTGGCCTTTAGTTTTCGGTAGTAAAGCAATACCGGAGGAGCATGTAACGCCCTGGTAAGCTGCTGAAAAACCTTCGGCAAAAGCAGCAATTAAACCAATACCTAAAACCATTAGTCCTTTCTGAAACGCTAAAATAGGGTCTTCGACACCGTAGGTTTCTATTTTAGGTAAGATCTGTGTAATAATATATAGTAAAGTTATTAGACCATAGAATGTCTGGGTCATTGGAAGCGATGCTAGTAGCAGTACGTTTCTAAATTGTTTTGGATCTTCCGATACTGTTGCCGCTCCAGCAGATCCCGCTATACCTACTCCTACCGATGACCCTGCTAATCCTCCTGCTAATGCTATTGCACCACCTACAACCGCTAATGCCGGACCCAGTTCAGGAGGTATTGTTGGTACTACTTCCATTTTCCAAACCCTCCTTCACTTACATGCGAACATGTTTTTTAACCTTATCTTAATTAATATCTGTAACCTTAACTAGGTCTGATAACCAGTCTTTTTCTAATGATCAATTTTAGCGGAGAATATTCTATTCCCCCTCCCTCATAGAACTTTGGCAAAAACTCTACGAAGCAAAGTCTCAGTGCGTGAATAAAGGGGCCAATAATTCCAAGGACGAAGTTTAACAAATGACCTAATCCGAAAACAACTGCTCCAAGCACTGCTCCAAGCATTAACCCTGGGATTCCAGGTAAGAAGCTGTTTACCCCATTGATAACCATTTCACACATTAAGTTAAAGCTTGAAGCTAAGTACACTGTTGCTAAAGCTACTCCTGCAAGTCTAGTGTAAGACATCACATCTCCAAGTAAACCTGTTATGTCAAATATCCATAGAAAGGTTCCAAAGAATCTCATGGCCATGAATTGAGAACATGCTAGAAAACCTATTCCAACGAAAACACCGTAAATTAGCTTTTCATATAGTTCTCCAGATATAGGGAGCACAGGATAATTTAACATAGTATATAGGATGTAGGGTATTCCGAAAATTTGTACTAAAAATAATCCCATTTTATTAAGTATAATAGGCTTATCTTTCTCCCTTAACGCTCTAATAAATCCTAGGAAATGAGCTATATTTACATGAACTAAGCCTATTATCATAGATATTATGATTAAGCTAAGTGGATCAGTTAATTGCGGTGCTAAAGGTGGTATGTTTATACCTATTCTTGTAAAAGTATCTCCCATATATGAGCCGAAGAGTAAACCTCCAGTAACTGAGGCTACTGCAGCTACATAAAGCATCCGTTTAAATAGTAAATAGTTTTCAGATTCGGGATTTTCAACGAGTTTGTCTAATATGTATTTAACAGCTAAGAACATAGCTAAGCCGTAAATGACGTCCCCAAGCATTATTCCGAAAAATGCTGAAAACGAATATGCAACTATAGGTGTTGGGTCCCATTCCTTATATCGAGGTATTCCATAGAACTTAACCAGAGGTTCAAAGAAGTTTAGTATTTTAAAGTTTTTCATTTTTGTTGGGGGCTCTTCTTCTTTTGCTGGTTTTGAGAAGCTAATATAGAAGTACTTTACATTGCTATGTAGTTCGTAGAGAAGTTTCTTTTTAAGGGATTCCGGAACCCATCCTTCAATAACGCTTACGTATTTAGCGCCTACTGCTTTCTCTAATACTGATAGTTTTGCAACTTCGTTTTCAAGAATGAGTCTTAAAACTATTACTTGGTTTAAATTGTCTTCTATTAATTTTTCAAGTTCTTTAGTGGTCTCTAAGTGTTCTTCACTGTATTTTCCAAGTTTCTCTTTAAGTTCCTCTAAGTATTCTTTGATAGTTTTCAATTCTGAAGGTACGTCTAGTGTTTTGATATTTAGATCTCTAAGTATGAGTTTTACATGTTGCAAATCCCGTTTCAAACCGACCATAGCAGCTACTTTCTCATGTAAATCCGGTGTTAATTCTTCAAACATGAACTGAACTATTCCTTTTACCTTCTCCTTGAATTCTTCTTCTCTTTCAACTGGAAGTATTATTGACTTGGAAAAAACCACTTCGCCTTCAAAATTTAGGTCTCTTAGCTTAAGTTCAGGATATTTTTTAACTATAAGTTCTAAGTACTTTAATGTCTCTTTTGTTTTTCCTTCTAAAGCTTCAACATTACTTAGCTTCTTAGCTAAAACTTGTAGCTTAAAAAACACTTGCTTAACTGGTTCACCATATTTTTCGAGAAGCTCAGGTATTGTGTAAGGTTCTATTTTCTCCTTAACTTCTACTATGTGTTCCTTTCTAACATAGCCTAGAAATCTATCGACTATTTTAATTAGGTTTTCTAATTCTGTTTTCCTTTTTTCAATAATTTCTCTTTCTATAGGTCTTAGTTCTTTGACTTCTTTTACATGTAAAGCTTCTGCTGCATGTAAGGCCAAAAGTACTTTATCTATTTCATCCTTTATACTAACTACTCTAGCCTTAAACATAGGCTCTGGTCTGCTAAGAACAACATTTAAGGTCATCTTTACTATATCCCCGTAACGTAGTCGACTATTAGCTTTATGATCTCATCTTTCTTCTTTTCAGCCCTACTTACTAGTTTTTGTAATTCTGATTTTGCTTCATGCTCTATTCTCTTAGCCCGCTCTTCAGCATCTCTAACAATAGATTCTGCTTGAACCTTTGCATCGCTTAGGTCTAATGGGGCTTCTAATATTTCTCTGGCCTTCTCTTCTGCTCTCTTCTTAAGTTCTTCCGCTTTTCTTTTAGCTTCATTAATTATTTCCTCTGCTTTCTTCTCTATTACTTCTATCTCCGAAAGCGCTGTCAAAATGCTGGCACCTATGCTAAGTAATTGCTATAGTGCGAAAGTCGAATAGTTGGAAGCTTATAGGGTGAAATAAAAGTTTCTACCATTAACCTTTAATGTCTAAAGAGTTTTCCGCTAAATTAAAATATGGCTAGTTTAACATTGTTAGGTTAGACGAAGGCTGAACATTTATGTCAAGCATTCCTAAAGATTACCCTATGCCCTTATCGCTAATTCCTGCAGGATATACTGTAAGAGTTGTTAGTATTGTTGCTGGAAGAGGTGCTTCTCGAAGACTCGCAGAACTAGGTTTAACACCTGGGGTTATTGTTAAGGTTTTGAAGAATGATGTCGGACCAGTTCTTTTACAAGTAAGAGGTATAACTATTGCAATAGGGAAAGGAATGGCTATGAAAGTTCTTGTCAAAATAATTTAAAACAGCAGAAACAATGTTTAATAATTCTAAGTTATCTAAACTCCTTAATTATATACCTATAAGCTGAATCTGCAGCTATGGCTCCCTGGGCCGCAGCTACTACTATTTGTTTAAATGCCCCAGCAGCATTCGTACAGTCTCCTGCTGCAAAAATCCCTGGTATATTTGTTGACTGGTCTTTACTTACTTTAACATATCCTTTCCCATCTGTTTCAACACCTATTTTCCTGAAGAATTCTGCGGGAGGGTCAGCTCCTATTTCTATGAAAACACCATTTACGAATATTTTTCTTCCAGTTTCTTTGATCTTTACCCATTCAACAGTTTTAGTTCCACCTATTTCAGCAACATTACTGTTAAAAATAAACTCTATTTTCGGATTAAGCTCCATTTGCCTAATATAATATGGCTGCGCTCTAAATCTGCTTCTCCTATGAATAACGTAAACTTTTCTAGCATATTCAGCTAGGAGAAGCGATGCACTTGCAGCACTATCTCCTCCACCAACAACAGCTACAACCTTATCTTTGAACAGTGGAGCATCGCATGGAGCACAGTATGAAACACCTCTGCCAAGAAACTCTTCTTCTCCAGGTACACCTAGTTTTCTTTTGACAACGCCTAAAGCTAAAATTACAGTTTCAGTCTTGAAAACTCTATCAGAGGCTGTTATAACATTAAACTTGTTTTCCTCGCGTTTAACATCAATTACTTCATCTAAAACTACAGGTACTTTATACTTTGCTAAATGCTCATATAGCCTATCTATGAGTTCAGGTCCCATAATTTTCAATATTCCAGGGTAGTTTTCAACATATCCGATCTTATTTAGCTGTCCTCCCTTTTCCTTAGTTACTAATATAGCGTCTAACATGTACCGTGCAGCATATATTGCAGCAGCAACGCCGGCAGGTCCTCCACCAATAACTACAACATCATATTCTTTTTCTTCAAGAGGTCTTGTAGGTAATTCCAGTCTTCTAAAAGTTATTTTTAAAGACACTATCCTCTCCCCTAAGCGATAATGCATATTTTACAGTTTAAGTCTTTATTTGCCATTAACACCGTTAATATGTGTTATAGTTTCTTAAACACCTAACGGTTTATCGATAAAGTTATATGCCTAGCTTTATCTTCATAGTATCAGAAAGTTTAGGTAGTTAAATATGAGGTTTGCAGGTAAAATACTCTATATTCTAAGTAAGCCTATACCTGAAGAGCTGAAAGTGGAGCTTAAAGACATAGTTGAAAACTTAAACAACACTATTCTAGTTAAAGGTGTCGGTAAGCCTGAGCTAGGAGCTAAAATTGTAAGCTACAATGTTGTTAACAATAACACTATAGTCTTTAATGTTGTTAGCGGACGTAGAGTTAAAATACATGATGCTGCTCTTAGAGCTAGAAGAAAACTAGCTGAAATTCTAGGTAAAAAGTATAGAATAGGTATTAGGAACATTATTTTAGAAGATGTTACTATTGAGCTGGAAGGCGAACATAAGGTCTCATTAAAAATACCTTATGTTAAAAACATTGAGGTTAAGGAAGGTAAAACACTAATTTACCTTAGCACTTTAGAGGAAAGCGATGTTAAAAAACCAATAATAGACAGGCTGCTAAAGCTTCTCTATGAGAAGGAGCAAAGGCTTCTATGGGGAGGTAAAGCTGAGCACTGGTATTTGATTAAACAAAGCGGTGTTAAAGGGAAAGAACAGATGTTTAAGGAAGATCCTAACAAAATTCTTGAAGAAATAGGTTGGATTAAAAGATTCTCTATTGGACAGTGGATATACACTCCTCCTTTCACGTACCTACTAAACATGGTTAAGAACCTATTTTTAGAAGAAGTGGTTAAGCCTCTTGGCTTCGAAGAAGCAGTTTTCCCCAAAATGTATCCTTTAGATTTAGGTCTTAGAACAGGGCATTTACGAGGAACAATAAACTCTATGCTTTTTGCTGCACTTCCAATATCATATGATATTGCTGAATTTGAAGAACTAATAGACTACATGTATGTTACAAATAAAGCTCCCCCAGAAGAAGTTGGAAAATATGTTAAACCTCCATCATACTTCCTATGTTTTGCTCAATGTGAGCCATTTTACCAGTTCTTTTCAAAGGAGATTATGAGCGAAAAATCATTACCTATTAAGTGGTTTGATCATGCAGGTCCATCATTTAGGTGGGAAGCCGGAGGAATTTACGGTGTTGAAAGAGTCATTGAGTTCCACAGAATCGAAGTTGTTTGGCTAGGTTTGCCCGAGCAGGTAATTGAGATTAGAAATAAGCTTCTAGACAGATATGAGCACTTTATGGATAAAGTCCTAGATTTAGAGTGGAGATGGGCATGGGTTACACCATGGTATCTTGAGCAGGAAGGTGCAGTCGTTGAAATAAAGGGAATTGAAATTAATAAGCCAGGAACCATTGATTTTGAGGTTTGGCTACCATATAAAGGACCTAGAGAAGATAGAAAGAGCTGGCTTGAAGTAGGAAACATTTCGATTCATGGGACGAAGTTCACTGAGCCGTTTAAGATTAAGCATAGTAAAAATAAAATATTATGGACGGGTTGTTCAGGCTTCGGTGTTGAAAGATGGGCCATAGCATTCTTAGCACAACATGGTTTCAATCCATCTCAGTGGCCTGAAAAAGTTAGAAACTATGTTAAAAAGAACCCAATGCCTAAACCAGTTGAAGCAGTAACATATCCAACAACAGATAAGGGTAGGAAAAAACTTGAAGAAATCCTACAATACTTTAGCAGACAGAGTTAATTGGCTGAAACTTTGTAATGTACTATAGCTTCGTTTTTGTAGTAGGAATCAGAGTTACTTTAAATACATTTTTACTATGTTAACTAATGTTTCACCGCTCATTAGTCCCATAATCCTTCGTACAGGTTCTCCATTAACAAATATTATTGTTGTTGGGACACCAAATATATTATATTTCTTTGCTATACTGTAGCATTCTCCAACATTAACCTTGACGAACAAGGCTTTGTCAGCAAGTCTGCTTGCAGCTTTCTTAAAATACCTGGAATATATTATACATGGGAAACACCATCTAGCCCAGAAATCTACTACAACAACTTTGTTTTCTTCAATAATTTTCTTAAAAGCTCTTTTATCACATGGCATATCGATTACGGGTTCCTTTTTACCACGTTTAAATAGCATAGTTCTCAGTTCCTAATGTTTTAAGCTAACTAAACTGTTGGTAAAGTTAAAGATTTCCTATGAAGAGTTATGGGAGAATAGATGTTAGTGTTAAAGTTAAGTAATGATGCCTACTCTTCTTGCTTGAAGAATTCAATTAAGGGTATTTCTTTTTTCTTTTCTTTAGCTTCTTTTTTCTTTACTTCTACCTTAGTTTTAATTATAGGTTTAAATTTAACGTATTCTTTAGCTATAGGTTTTTCTTTAAGCTCTATCACAGCTCTTCTAATTTCTTTAAATGCTTCTTTGACTTTTCTAATGTAGTTTTCATCAATGTTTTCATAAAATACCTTAGTAGCTGTTGTTGTTGAATTCAGCTCCAACCTTATTATGCTTAGCCGTTCTTCACCTGTGGCTTCATAAAATGTTCTATCGTGAGTTACTACAATTACTTGGTTTGGTCCACCTGGACTAAATAGTACTTTTCTTAAAAGCTCTACTCTTTCAGGTGAAAAACCGTATGTTGGTTCATCAAGTATTAGAAGTCCTTTACTAAGTTGTGGTATCATGCTTCTAGCAACTCTGTTTAAAGCAAGCCTATATGCTAGTGAAATACATGTTAACTGTCCTCCACTTGGCGTTTCTATTGTTTTTAAAACCCCATCAATTTTTGCTTTAAACGACAATGAGAAGTCAGGCTTAATTTCGACATCAATGTTTTCATAACCTGACATCAATGTTTTAAATATTTTCATAAACTCTTCTCTAAAAGCACTAAATGCTCTATTTTTCACATATCTTTCAACTTCACTTATTATACTTAAAATGTATTTGTTTACAAAGTTAAGATACCTGATGTATTTATTTATCTCTGCACGTATTTCATTGAGTTTCTCCTTTTTCTCATCTATTTGCTTAAGCATTTCCCTGAGCCCTTTAAGTTCTCCTCTTACTCTACCATAATCCTCGCTTGCTGAGCGGTACTCCTCAGTTAGCCCTGTGCGTTCTTTTTTAATGTCTTCTAATTTTTGTTTAAGCTTATTGTATTCTTTTATAACATGTTCTTTTCTTGAAAGTTTTTCTTGTAAGACTTTTAATTCATTGCTGATTTCCTCTAGTTTCCTAGCTTTCTCATAAAGCACAGACAATTTCGTTACTCTATTATTTGCTTCCTTATAGTCAGTAAGCGCTGTAGAATACCTATCGTTGACCTCTTTAAGTACATTGTTTTTCTCATTAATTGTATTTTCTAAGCTTTTTATTTCATTTTCTAGGGCTTTTACTTTATTGCTTAATTCTTTTATTTCGCTCTCTATTTTAGTTACTTTACTTTTAATTCCATTTTTAAGTTCCTTAGCATGCGTATGAGTTACTGGTTGTTTACAGACGGGGCATTTACCTTTTCTTTCTAAATCCTCTATTTCTCTTAGTCTTTCAATTAGCTTGTTTAGTTCTCCCTTCTTAAGCTGCAGTTTGCTTATTACACTTTCTTTGCTTTTTATTTTCGCATTTAAACCACTTTGTAAAGAATCTATTTTGGATGAAATACTGTTTCTTAGTTTTTCTAGTTTTTCTATCTCTTTAAATATTTCAGATAATTTTTTCTTTGACTCACTAAGTTCTTTAAGTATTTCTGCAGTATTCCTTTCTCCAATTTCTTCTAACAGTTCCTCTTTGGCTATGTTTAGTTCCTCAACTCTCTTACTATAAGCTTCTAGTTCGCTTATTTCCTTTTGTTTTTCAAGAACCCTTTTTTCTAACTCTTCTGCCTCCTTGTTCTTCGCATCTATTTTTTCGCTTAGTTCCTTTAGCTTTCTTTTTAATTCTAACATTTCTCTTTCTAGTTTCTCAATGTTTTTCTTTATTTCATGTTCCTTTGAGATTTCAATTTCTAGTTCTCTTTCCTTTATCCTTAGTTCTCTTTCTATTTTTCTTCTAATTACTGATTTTAATGCGTCAATTCTGTTTTTAGCTAAACTATACTTGTAAAGGTTTAATACTCTATTTACTATTTCAGATCTTTCCTCACTACTAACAGTTAAAATTGAGTGTACACCAAATTGCGGAACATATATTGCTGAAGCAAAAACTCTGCTTCTAGCTCTGGTTTTTTCCTCAGGTAATCCTAAAAGCTCCATGATGTAGCTTCTCATTTCTGTTGCTGATAGATGCTTAAGTCTTGGTTCTACGTTCTTACCGGCAACTAAAATCCACCCTCCTTTATCTTGAACAGTTCTCCCTGTTTCCTGAATTTCTCTATGAATTATGATGTCTTTTCCACTGCTTTTAATCCATAATCTTATAAAGCCTTTTGATGCACCTCTTCTCAAAAGATCCCTTGCTGTCGGATTTGCAAATCTAGCCAACGGGTCTGACGGTGCTCCGGGCACATTTCCGAAAAGTGCGAATCCTATGGCTCCTAAAATACTTGTTTTTCCAGACCCTATATCCCCATAAATTACTGTTATTCCTTTTTCTGGAAAGGCTATTATTTCATCTTTATAGGATCTTATGTTGTGAAGCCATATAGCTTTAATTATCATTACTTCTATACCTCGCTTAACATTTTACTTATCTCTTTGAGAGTTTTTGGTCTTCCCTTTTCTTCTATGTTTATTTCAAACCATCCTTTGAAGTATGTTGGTATTGGATCCTTAACTTTAAGATCTGGCGTGTAAATGTATCCCTCTCTATCATTAAGTAATGGTATTTCATGTGGAGGCACTCCTATTGATGAAAAATATTCTATGTCTGACCTAAACTTTGTCCTTAAAACAACGTATGTGTTCATGTTCGCTAAGAGCTGCTTATCTATTAACGTTGCTAGCTGCGTTATAGCTATTAATCCTATGTTGAATTTTCTTCCTTCCCTAGCTATTCTTGCAAAAGCGTTTCTGGGGCTTCTAACTTTGTCTGGTGTTAAATATAGGGGAGCTTCCTCAGAAACTATGGCGATAATGTTTTTCATTCTTATTTCTTTAGGTGTTAAACCTAGCCTTCCTAGTAGAAGTCTTCTGACAACGTTAAGTACGAAAGCATCGGCTTGGTTTGAAGGAGCTGTTGAAATATCAAGTATTACTATGTTTCCTTTCTCTACCTTCTCAATTATGGTATTTATTGGTATGCCGTTTTCTAATGCTATTGCTTCTTCTTCCTCTTCTATAGTATACCATTTATAGCTTGTAAGCGACTGCCTTGCTGAAAGTATGGGGCTTGTAACTACTGCTTTAAGTAGTTTTTTGAGAGCACTTTTACTCTTAAATATGCCGCTTATTTTGAATATACTTCTTGAATCGTCTAGAATTACTATAACTCCACCATGTTCAGGTATTTTTCTTGTGTTTATGTTTAGAATTGAAGCTATTCTATTTCTCCATAGCCTTAGCTTTTGAATGTAAATCCCTTGCTGAACGAATTCTCTGTATACGCCTTTCTTTTCCTTAACTCCTACACCTTCATAGTTACATACGTTATCTACTATAGTTACTAAGAGTGGTAATAGGTGTCCGCTTAAACTTCCTTCTTCGCTTCTTTTGAAAATATTTTTCCATGATTCTTCTAGATCGCTTGACATAATTATGCTTTCTAAAGTCTCTATTATCATTTCTAGCCATACTGTTTCTTCGTCTCTTAGGTCTAATGCCATGGCTACGTCATCAACTGTTAAACTACCTACATTTATTGGTGCATGGTTTACTTCAACTTTAGATGTAGGATATTCAGGTTCTTTAGGGCTAAATGATAACCTGTAAACGTATGTTCTTAATGTGCTTATTTCCTCATTGCTATTAGCTTTTAAAGCTTTACTTAGCTTGTTAAGAAACATTTCTTCTAAGCCTGTAGAATACTTGCTGTATTCGCCATGCCTATCTATTATAAGCCAGCCTGTGGGCTTGGCTGAATGTAAAGCCCAGTTTATTATAAGCCCCATAACACTTGTTGTCTTACCTGCACCTGTCTGCCCTGAGACAAGTATGTGTTTAGGTATTAGAGTCTCAATGTTTGCTATAATTTTAGCTGTTTCAAAATACTTTCTCTCTCTTTCATCCCTTGTTGATGCTGTTCCGCTTCTAAGAACACCTACAGGTATAGTTGCTTCTGTTATTTCCTGTGCAATACCTTTACTAAAGAACCCCATTATTTTCCTTGATTCTTCATCATCGTTTGACAGCATATACGCCGGAGCATTAACAGGAGGAGGCGTTATGGCTCTAGTTACGTTTATCTCGGCTCCTCTACGCAGAGTAAATAATGGTTTCGCTACTATAACCTCTTCTACCGATGTTTCAATAATTGATCCGCTTGGCTCAACACCGCTAGGTATTAGTCCTAAGGTTCTGCTTACTCCTGTAGGTAGTTTGCTTTTAATATCCTCTACGTGTAATAACAAAACGTTATCTAGACCGCTAATTTTTATGTATAATATATCTCCCACGTTGACTTTTGCTTCCCCAGAAACTGAGATAAGTACTTCATCCTTTGATGAAGAAAAAATTCTGCCCACAATACTTCCCATCTTAAACACCATAGCCAAGTCTTAATCTTAAACTTCCTTTAATTATTTGTAAAAGTATTTTTGAAAGCTCTTTATCTCTCTTAGAAATGTTTAAGGCTGCTGCTGTTAAATGGGCTTCAAAAAGCTTTCTTAAATCGCCATAAACTCTAACATTTTCATCTATCTCCATAAATCCCGTAGGAGGCCTGCCTGGAAGAGGGCTTTTAGCCGAGAACGCTTCCCTGACAATGGTATCGACTCTCTTATTTGTCTCCTCTGTTATAAGCGGAAATGTTTTTAGGAAACGTGCTTTACCTTCTTGAATAAAACCAATAGGAGGTTTTTCGGTATAAACATCAAGAACCATAATATGTTCTCCATCCATTGTTAATGGGAATCTAGAAACCCAAAGTTCATGTGCTGGATAAACCTTAGTACTTAGTTTCTTAACTATGTCTTCAATAACCTCCCTAGGTATTCTACATTCTTCAAATCCTTTTTCTTCCACTGTTTCTAGAAGCATTTTTATTGATGGTAAACTATGCTTGTTAATTAAAGTGTATAATTCATGGCGTCCTTGTTTTAATTTTGGCTCAAAAATCTTCATAGCTCTAGCTAATGTGGTGAATGTTGTGGTTTTAGCTAAACCTGCTAACTTATCTATACATTGCTTTTTAACCTTATATGTTGAGCTACTTAGAATAGCTGATAATATGTCTAATCCATCAATTTTATACTTTGATGATTTTCTTTTAGGTCTTAACCATCTAATGAGCGTTCCATCTATGAGCGATGTACTTAAATTTCCATATTCCGCCAATTTAATACCATATGCTAACTCTATAAGGCCTTCAATATACCTAGCCAGTTTACGGTATAGCGATGGTCTTCTAAGTTCAACCGTTAAACCTAGTTCTCTAAGTACTTCAGTGATTTCTTTTGAAATCCTTTGGGCTTCACTATTACTTTCAAGAAGTAATGATGATCTCTCAGGTGTCTGTATTCTAACTTCGAAAACATGTTTTAAAGTGCCTTCACTAAACGTTCTTCTACGCGTAACTGTTAGAATTATTCTTTCAACAGGAGGGTACTTTTCTAAGCCCGGAACAATGTTTATTGTTCCAAGCTTTCCTTCAGAATCTCGTACAAGCGCTCCTATTTGAATGTATAGTACTCTTGCTATGTCCATATCTAAAGGATATATTCCAGCATCTACAAGTGCTATACTAGATTTTATAGGTTCTTTAAATTCTTTAGCTACATAGTATTGTTGATAAACTTCAGCTAGTAACCTAGTCATCTTATCCTGTGCTACTTCTGAAACCATTTTAGCTAAAGATCCTAAGACATTTTCTAAAACACTAGTTAAGTTATCCATTATTTTTCACCTTTAAGAATATAGTCTAGGATTTTAATTATTTCACCAACTATTTCTTCATCATAATCTCTTTTCTTAATCCCCTCAGGATATTCTTTACCTAGTACGTTAATTAGTTCAAGTATTTTTTGCGGTGATGTTTTCACACCGAATTTCTTTATGAGTCTTGTTATTGCTTCCAGCTCTAATGCTTCAATGTTTGTTAAATCTGCTTTAAACTCTTCAAGTAACTGAACATATTCATCGCTTACTTCACTATGAATTATATGAACCCATGCTCCATGTTTTCTAGCTTCTTCTTCAACATACTTTCTTATTTTACTATATTTTTCAAAGCTTATTTTTCCTGTAAAAATTATCAAACACTTGTATTTTTCAGCCATGTCTTTTAATTTAGACTTTACGATTCCTACGGCTTCTGAGGGATTGCTAATTTCTACAACATCTACTTCAATATTGAAACTGTTTTTTAAAGCCTTTATTCTAGGTATGTCTTTACCTAGTTTAACATGTAAAACTCTTCTATCCGTGTTAAACATTTTACGTAGTTTATATGTTTCAAAAATATCGCTAGCATCCCTGCCTACTGGTGCTCCAGGATATGCTATATTGGCTTCAAAAAATTCGTGATATGGAACTGGAAAATGAATATGGCCTAATGCTAAATACTTAAAATGTTTATGTATTGCTTTTTGAGCTTCTCTTGAAAGCTTAATTACTGAGTATTTGGGGCTTATTTTAGAAAGATCTATTGCACCGATATCGAGTCCTACATGAGCTATTAAAACATTGTCATAGTTACCGCTGAAGTCGCCGTATTCTATTCTCCTAGACTCTAAATATTCTATTTCTCTTTCTCCCTTAAATCCTGGTATTCCATAAAATCTAATGTTCTCTACTATTGCTGGTTTAAGTTTTAACGCGAATTCTGTTTCTACGAAGTCTGTTGTTTTAACAAGGCCAACTTCGTTAAGTAAGGCTAAGACGCCATGCCCTTTAACCGTTAAGTCATGCGAACCGGGCGTAACTATTACTTCTAAACCTTCTGCTTTTGCTTTCTTAAGTGTTCTAACAGTTTCAATTGTTAGTTCATGCCCTATTCTAGGCGATTCGAAAAGGTCCCCTGCGATAACAATTATTTTCTCCCCTTCACTAAGAGCCAAATTCACTATTGCTTTTAAAGCATCTAAAGGGGCTTTTCTCAGCGGTGTATGGCTAAAAGCCCCAATATGAATGTCTGCAGTATGTATAAATGACAGGCTATTTACACCTCATAACGTAAATTTCCTTTCTCTAAAATCCTCTATTCTTAAAATGCATATTTAAAAGCGTGGTTTCTAATGGCCACCTATTTTTGTCTTTAAAATTTCCTGCATTAGTTTAGCATTCTCTAACATCCAATGATTATTGTTAAAGAAAACATAGATTTTAAGAGGGTTTAGAGACGTTATTTTATCTGCTACCTCTTTAAGTTCTTCATAGCTATAATCGTAAGCATACCATTCTTCCCTACCATGCATTCTTAAATAAACTACCCTATTAGAGCAAACAAACCATTTAGCTATCGGGGCATCTATAGAAACTAATGTTATACCTAGCTTTCTACATAAATCAACAGTTTCATTGTTAAACCAGCTTTTATGTCTAAACTCTATAGCGAATTTGTAACCTAGGTTTACCTTATGAACAAATTTCTTAATTTTTTCAATATTCTTTTCTGTTCTTGTAAAGGTTGGAGGCATTTGGAAAAGGTAGAAGTCTATAAGATGTTCCATCAAAGAAAATAAATTGTAAAATTTAACCCAAATATCGTAAGCTCTATTATCAAGTTTTCGATAATGTGTTATACTTCTATGAACTTTAATAGCCCATTTAAGCTTGCTACCTTTCCTAGCCCACGACCTTACCTGGTTTCGGAAGGGAAAGCGATAGAAGGAAGCATTAAGTTCCACAGTGTTTAAGCCTGAGAACATAGCATACCATTCTAAGTTTCCTTCAATATTCCAATCATATAACCAACCTGAAGTTCCAACATATACTTCCATTTCTAATATTTAACCTCACAAGAAAAATATATATACTGATACTCTACGTTAAAATTTCGCCAAATGAGGGAGAGCACTGTGAAAAAAGCAATCATCATAGCGATTATTATTTTAGCTCTCATTATTGAAGGAATACTTTACACCACACATAAAGAAACTTATATTACATCCACGTCTGAGACTTCAGAGACCATCGAAACCACTTCAGAGACGACATCTACAATACTTACCCCTCTAACCAAAACAACACCCACACCAACAACCCAATACTTTCCACGTGAAGAAGTTGAAGTTCCATTTAAAACCCTGAAATACAATTTCACTTCAGATAAGGGATTCGAGAAAACAGTTAATGTCACATCAGCTATGGTATATTACTATCTAACTATTAGAAAGGCTACAGTAACAGGTGAGAACCCAAAATTAACTGTAAGACTTAAGGTAATAGCTCATGAAACAACATACACTGGACTACTAAACGAAGTGAACTTAGGGGACATAGAGCTTCCATATGTAGTAAGGAGTGACGAATGGTTTTACATTACTGAAAACTGTGAAGCAAAGTGCATTATTAATGTTAATGTTTATGATGTTGAAGTTCAAGGCGAATTAACCATCATATTGCAAGAGCTTATAGAACTTAATTACAACAAGGAGTATCTGATAAAAAACAATTACGGATTTTTAATATTTAAAATAAAGAATAATGAAAATAACCTCATCTTCCTGAGAAAGAAACCTAAAGGAGGAGAAGTAGAAGCTATTCAACTTAGTGAAGAATTCTCAGACTGTTTAATCACTAAATTCTCTCATAATTGGTGGAGTCCTACAGGGATAGTTGCTGATCTAAGTAGTGTAATAATACCTTCATACTATATTAGATGGGGAGGACATACTGTAAACGGTAAAATTGTTAAAGGAGGATGGATGAAGAGAGTCTTCTCTTCAGATGATCTTTTTATCATTATAAAGAGTGAGGAAAAGGAGTACGTAGTTGCTTTAAGTGAAGTCAGCAATATAGGTTCTCTTCGATCAGCGCCAGACCTAAAAACAGGAGACCTATTGAACCTGCCTACTGCAAGTCATGTTGAAGGCGTAATATTTAATGTGTCCGTAAATAATGCTCCAGCAGTAATAACCTTAGAGTTAAAAGTGAAAACAGGTGAAAAAGTCCCATCAGAGTTCTGGATTGGAGCAAACCTTGTCAATAGTAGCAGTATAGTTGTTTCAACAACACCTTTAGTAATTGTGCCTGGAAAGTCGAGGAAAGTTTTAATCTACTTAGTAACTAGGGAAAATGGAATGCACGCTGTGTGGTTAAGCTACAATACGGGCTCCATAGCTGAAATAGGTTTCACCGTAAAATTACTTAGTATAGAACCTACTGATTTAGGTGTGTTCAAGTATAATGAAGAATGGAATGTTTGGGAAGGAAAAATAGAATATAGGTAAACCGGGAAACTATACTCTAACTTTAATTAATGCATCTAAAACGACTTTAGCTGCAGTGTCCATTGCTTCTCTTAATTCTTCAGCTGTTGCCAGTGTTTTCTCTTCTTCATATACTAAGCTGTCACTAACAACAAGCAATGCTCCTGTTTTTACATTTCTCATCCATCCTAACGAGAATAGCATTGCACATTCCATTTCAACAGCAACTATTCCTCTATGTGACCATTTTTTAACGAAAGCAGGGTCTTCAGCGTAGAAAGCATCACTACTAATTACCGGGCCTAAAAGGAATTTCACATTATTTTCCTTAGCAGAATCTATTAGCGCTAACGTTACTTCCGGGTGCGGTGCTGTGGGCATACATGAGTCCGGAACGTACATTCCAATAGCTCCACCGCCTACGGGATATGCTGCTCCAGAAGCTATTACCATATCTCCCTTTCTAAGTTCTTTTACAAGACCTCCGCATGTGCCTAGTCTAATAACAGTTCTAGCACCTAGCATAACGAGTTCTTCGAAAACAATTGCAGCTGAGGGGGCTCCGATACCGTGGGTAGCTACAGTTACTGAAGTGTTTTTATAGTAGCCTGTATATGTTAAGAAACCTCTGTTAGTATTTACAAGTTTAGCTTCTTTAAGCATATCAGCAACTTGCTCTACACGTGCAGGATCCCCGGCAACAATGATTCTTGGAGCAATATCCTCGGGTTTGGCCCTAATATGGTATGGGGGGCCGCTCAACTGAAAACACCTAAAATAGAACTTAGAAAGAGCAAGTACAAAAACTTAAACTTAGAAAATACAGTTTTTGTTTAAGAATATCCTTATTTAACATTTAACTGATGCTATCCGCAGCAACTACGCTCTCCACCGCCGTAGGGTAGTAGGTCATGCCAGTTTTTCTTCCAACACTCTGTACATATCGTAATGTATCCTAGTTTCTTATGTAAAGCCATAAGCAAGGATACTCCTTCCTTACCGCATAGAGCGCATTTACCCGTAATTATTCACCTCAGCAGTTGCGATTTCTGTACTCAGTAGAATATTTTGAGCAGAGAATTTAATAGTTTCCAACACCTAATTACCTTGAAACATAAGGGTTGTTCTTAATGTAGAATCTAAAGGGTTTAGATAAATCTTTTGAAACACCTATTCTATAAGATCTACCAATTAGTACTTTATGAATCTTAACACCTTCCTCTATCCTTAATAGTGAAGATTGCTTGCAAACAGGTTTACCATGAAAACTCTTATCTATGGCTAAAGCTTTAGTTAACCTGCCTGGCCCGTTAGTTAATTTCTTTAGATCACTTGTTCCTCTAAGTTTCTTCATAATCCCTATGCCTTCAACGGGTTCTATGGCTCTAATAAGAACAGCGCCAATACGCTCTGGCTCATGGGCAACTACATTAAAGAGCCATTGCCTATGAACACCATAAATTAAAGCTATGCCAACATCCCCTGCCATGATCTTAGCTAGATTTCCTCCTTTCCTAGCTCTTGAGGCAGGATCTTCCGTGCCAAAATAAGCTTCAGTTTCAACAATATATCCTGAAAGCCTGGCTCCCTGATATATTCTCACAAGTAACTTGCCCAGAAGTCTTTGAGCAACGCTTTCAGGGTCCATACAATAGAAGCTCTTAGGTAAGACTGTCAAAACAGTTGCACCGTAAAGTGATAATATACGGCTATAATTTAAGCGTATACTCAGGGTTTTTACGGTTTAATCCTGATAATAAGTACCATTACTTCACATTTTAAGTACATAGTATAAAGACTAACACTTAAAATTATGATGTTAAAAATTAAAATTCAAAAATAATATAGATTAAGTACAGGTTGTTACCATGTCTGAGAATTATTTAAAATTTTTAAGAACAAGAAGGAGCATAAGAATTTTCAAACCTGAACCTATAAGCGACGAATTAATAATGAAAATTCTTGATATTGCAAGGTTTGCTCCAAGCGCTGGAAATAGGCAACCATGGGAGTTTATTGTAGTTAAAAGAAAGAACCTACTTAACAGATTATCCAGAATACATAGATCAGCTAAACCAATAGCTAGAGCTCCTTTAGCTATAGTTGTTATTTGCGATAAAAGGTTATCGCCTATATCATACCATGTCGATTGCGCTAATACAGCCATGTACATTATGCTAGCTGCCCATGCATTGGGCTTAGGTACTGTTTGGATACAATCTCTTAGAAACATTGAAGAAATTCAGAAAATACTTAATATACCTTCGGATAAGGTGCCTATAGCAATTATAGCCGTAGGCTGGCCTGCCGAAAAACCGGAGCCCAGACCTAGAAAACCCCTTAATGAGCTCGTGCATGAGAATACCTATTCTTAGCTTTTTTCACATAAACTTTCTCAAAGATAGGGTATTGAAGTATATGTTCTAAGTTAGGTTTAAGCCGGAGCAGGCTAAGTATCTTATTAAGGAAAGTAGTAATGCATACATGTATAGTTTTTGAGAATGGTAGATTTCATAGTGAAAAATGTGAAATGAAGTGGGATATAGCATTATACATCTATGCTCATCTTAAAGGCAGAAATGTAGATAAAGTTGAAATATGTATTCATGAAGTTTATAGGTTGCTTGAAAACTATGAAGGAGTTATTAATCAAGTTTTAAGTAGGAAATATGGTGACAGCATAGAGCTTTCTAACACAATTGTACATGTTCTCAACAAATACTGTGGACACGAGTGGAAGTTAAAATTTGATGCTAGCATAAGTGAAGATGAAGTACAGTTTAATATAATGATCTAAATTTAAAAATTAAAGCTTTATGTATTTAAGCAAATTGCTGAATGTAATAGAGAAAACTTTAGCATTTTCTCTTAATTTTAAAATCTATGTAGTATAGATCACCTTATTTCACGCAAAAATTGTAGCTAAAGTTGTAAAGTGCATTTAAACGATATCTCTTAAACTCACTTATAGTGTAGTCATCATTTATTTCTGAGTAGTTTTAAACTATATCTTAGAATAAATTACAAGAGCGTAGGATGCCTAATCTTGGACATTTTAGAACAGAAGGTAAAAGCATTAGTTAGCGATAAGGATGCCATATATAGGCTTCTCACTTTTGAGAAGAATAGAAGAGGTTTAAGTAGCAAAGAACTTGTTTTCGTAGGAACAGCCATAGTTGCAATGTATCATTGGTGTCCTACTAAATCTTACATGTTAAGTAGGCTTAATGAACTAAAATATTTCACCATATATCTTCAAGATAGAATCCTATACTCTTACAGTTTAGGCTATATAAATGAGATACCTAGTAAACTAAAGGAAAAAGTGCTAGACATAGGAAACAATATAACATTGAAAGATGTTGAGAAAATCCTTAAAGAAAAAAGTGTTGAATTAGAAGAACAGCTAAAAGACAACATTACTTCATGGACTGGAGAAGAAGGATATAAAGTTACCATCATAGAGAGAAGTCTTGCAATAATACACTATGGAAATATAAAATTAGCTTACATAAACCCGACACTAAAATACGGTATCAGAAAGAAGTTTGAACTAAAAGCTAAAGAATTGAACGCATTAATTGTAGACTTTGATAGTTTACCACCTAAAATTAGGGGCATAGTATTAGAGGCTATGATTAAGGAAAAATATCCTACAGTAAGATGGAACTTTGAATGGAATAAATATGTTGTAGTAGCCGAACCCGATGGTTTAACTGAAGACATAGTTTATGAATTTAAAACAACGAAAAATATGAGAACATATGGTGAAATATTTAAAGCGGCGGAAGCCCAAGCAGATATTTATGGATACTTTTTCCGTAGAAAAAGAAAGAAAATACAAACCTATATTTTAAGTGAAAATAAACTGCTTACTATAAATAAAAACATAAACAAAGGTCATGCTGAAGAAACATTAGCGTCATTCTTGAAAATAGATAAGTGTAGGGAATTCCTGAAACCTGAAAAATGGAAATGTAAGATTTGTGAACTTAGAAATAAATGCCCTGCAGTTTAGTTTCCTTGATAAATTTATGAACAAGCTAGCATGTTTTATATAGCTTTATGGTTTTTAAAACAACATCTTCTACATTTAGGTCCTCAGGGGATAGTGATGGAGAAACAGGTATTTCAAAAGTTTTATTCACAGTATCGATTATAAGATCTGTTCTTAAACCAATATCGCCAAGGGTTCTGTAAAGTTTTTGAACAGCTTTTTTAAACTCTTTAACGTTAAGACTGAAAACATAACCTGGAGTAACCGTTAATACCATGTTTACTTTTTCTAAAAACCTGTAGTACGGTATAGAAGCGTTGCTGAAAGATTCAACGATGATAATATCTGATTTCTCAGATAGTTTTTCTAGGTTATAGTCTAAAGTTTCTAATACATTTCTGGAGTAAACGATCTTTAACAACTTATTTATGCTCAAAGTTTCTGGCTTAAGTTTGTTACAAAGTTTTTTAATCCATGGTTTAAGTGAATTAACGGTTTTCTCCGCATTAGCTGCGATAAGGTAATGTTTGGTGTTTTCATTAATAGTGCTTACTCTAGCTAAGACAATTTGCTCGAAAAATTCCTCTAAGCTGGCAAGGTACTTTTTACTGGTAGAAAACAGTTTAGGGTTCAGTGGAGCAGTCATAAAATCTACGGGGTTTATTAGTTCAAGGCTAAAGTTTAACCCTAAAATACTAATATATTTGATGATGTCTTCGCCGACTAGTATTCCATGTTTTAAACTGTTAATCACTGTTAAAAACTGATACCAAGCAGAATGTGCAGCAATAGGCTTATACATAGAAACTTTAAAACCCTTAAACATTAGTCCTCTAGCTAAAGCTATAGAAAACCATGTCTTACCTGAATCGTAAGGAAGCAATCCGTTAACTAAAACTGTAAACACATTAGTTCACCTGGTTGCATTCAGTGTTAAAGTAATTAGCTGAGAGAATGATATAAGTTTAGAATATAGGGAATAGCACATGCCTGTTTTATGCTTTTTAGCGGTGTTTACGGAAATATAAAAATGAAGAACAAAGTTAAATATGTTGAGAAAACCGAGGTTCATAGTTATGATACATGTATTACTTGCGTTATTAATAGTTATAGCTGCTAATGAAATATATAGGCTGAAAGGATATGAAAACATATTAGATTACATTGTTTATCATAGAGAATACTGGCTTTTAATATTTATCGCAGCACCATTGATACTAGCTGCAGTCTATGATATATACGTTTTAAGGTCGATGGCTGAAATTAAAAGGAGACTGTAGAAACATTGTATGGTGATAAGGAAGCTTAAAGTTTCAACCAAGTTAAGTATGTTACAGAAAAGCTAATGTATAGTTATTATTCTTAGTCTTCAACATAAACATCAGAGCTTAAAATACGTGTTTTGGGGGAAGAAAACTATATTTGAAAGTGAATAAGGAAATTTATGGAAGCTAAGAATATTTGGGATACGCTAAATGCCGGCGAAGTTAAAGGCCTTACTATATTTATCACGGCCTAAGGTTATAGCATGGGTTTTAACAGTATGGCTTACATACTATACTATGTCGGTGTTTAATACCTAACCAAAGCATCTATGATGCGTTGTTAAACCTCATTTTTTCCGTACCCATACTAATACTAGGTTGTATGAAAGCCTTAATACTAAATAATTACCTCGAGGTCAATATTAATAGGTTAATGTTGAGAACTTCGAATAGGGGTTAGTCATCTATAGTGGTTCATAATGTTTGTTGTCCTTCATTCCCCTATTTTATTCTCTATCCCCCAACCTTTTGGGTGCCAAACCACCCTCGGTTAGGTTCATTAAAATCCCTCTCGCCGCTCATCGAGTTCATCTGATATTCAATATTATAGGTCAGATAAGTTTATAGGTTTTAACCAAAGAAACTGCAACAATTGTTATAAAAAATCATTAAATCCAAAACAGTTTGGTGGGGCCTTTAGTTAAGGGTATTCTTAAGCTTGGCGAGGTTAGAACATACGTTATGCTGCTTGTGTTTTTAAATGTAGCATTATTTATTTTATATGCGATTTGCAATGTTTACAACTCTATTATAACGTTATTATTTTATATGCTAACTTTAACTATCTATACAATAGTATACGCGCCTTTGAAGAGGAAGCATCGGGTCTCTAGCTTAGCAGGTGCGTTAACTGTAAGCCTATATGTAGTACATGCCTTAGTGCTAGCCGGAGTTCTATGGGAATTGGTTTTAGTTATAGCATTATGTTCATTTCTTTGGGGGTTAGCTCATTTATGGCTTATCTACTATCATTGGGTTAATGATTATAGAAGAGCTAAGATAAAATTGTCTCCCGTCGAGTCAAAACCTATCTTTCTTTTGCCCTTAATACTGATGTTAATAATAATGCTCATTCATGATTACAATTACTTCTTAGTACCTATAGTTTACATAGTGGCTTTAGTAATACTTGGTTTAAAACGCTTGTCAGCTAAAAGCACCTTATTCTATAAAGCCTTTTTAATACTTCTAAATATGATGCTTATTATAATACCGCTGGGTGACTTATTTCCCGTTATTATTAAGTAAATTGCTAAGGATTAATAATAGAGTAAAAAAAATTTAAGAGAAATTTAGTTGCTTAATGCTAGTTCTAATGCTTTAATAGAGTGGATTTTAGCTGTATCGTAGAACTTTACTTTGTCAATTGTTCCCTTAAGAAGTAATGGTAGTTCAGTACATGCTAAAGCGATGCCTTCAGCACCTTTTCTAATAAGTTTTCTTGCAATTTCTTCCAATTGTTTCTTAGACTCTTCTCTAATTAGGCCTATTGTTAGTTCTCTGAAAATTATTTTATTTACAGTCTCTATATCTTCAGGGTCAGGGATTATTGCTTCTATACCGTGTTTTTTAAGCTTTTCAACATAGAATCGGCCTGTTAACGTGAACTTAGTACCAAGCAAACCAACCTTCCTTACATCATCTTTTTTCAACGTTTCAGCTAAAGCGTCAATAATGCTGACTAAAGGTATAGGTGAATTAGACGCTATATAGTCAAAAAACATGTGAGGTGTGTTAGCCGATATCAATGCAAAGTCAGCTCCAGCTACATGTAATGATTTAACAGCTTCGAGAAGCATATTAGCAGCTTCTCTTAACCTATTTTCCTCAACTAAACTAATAAATTTGCCAAAGCTAATGCTATATATTATAATTTTCGGATAATTTTCATTACCATACCTTTCCCTGTACTCTTTAATAATATTAGTATAGTAAAGTACAGTTGATTCAGGACTTAAACCACCCACTACACCTATGGTTTTCACAGCATATTCCCCTGCAAAAACAATGTTTTACTACAATAAATTAGTTAGCCTATAGAGACACCATTAAATGTTTAGAATTTCCTTAAAACAGCTTAATGTATCTTTGCATCTCTAACTATTATTTGCTAATATCGTATTTTCATGGTCTAAACGCTAAGCTAAAAACACACATTTGTAAAAAATTGACATAACTTTAGATATTACATTCAATATCTTTTAATATAAACATAGTCTTCCATTTGATAAATTTATAAAATACCCGGTTAGTACTATTTTTGTGGGGAACAATTTGGTACAAACAAAGGTAATCGTGTTAGTTGCTCTCGTAGTCATTGTAATATGTATTGCAGGTATTTTCTTATTAATGCCTAAGCCTACGGTAAAAACGGAATTAACAGTGTTTACAGGCGGTACAGGTGGAGTATATTTTCCACTAGGTTCCAAATATGCTGAACTGCTGAATAAGTATGCTGGCGACGTAATAGCTGCTAGTGCTAGAACTAGCGGTGCAAGCGTAGCTAATGCTAGAGCATTAGCTGAAGGTAAAGCTAATGTAATTTTACTACAAAACGATATAGCGTATTATGCATATCATGGACTTTACATGTTTAGTGAAACAGGCAGTATTGATGTAATGCGTGGATTAGCAACACTTTATCCAGAAACCATACAGTTCGTTGTTAGAGCAGATAGTCCAATTAAGAGCTTATATGATCTATCAGGTAAACGTGTAGCTGTTGGTGCTGTTGGTAGCGGTACAGCTGTTGCTTGTGAACAAATACTTAAAGCAGCTGGCGTATGGGATGATATAGAAAAAGTTTGGGCTCCCTTCAGAGAAGCAGCTACTATGTTGAAGCTAGGTGAAGTAGATTGTGCAGTGTTGGTTGCAGGAATCCCTACTCCAGCTGTAAGTGAAATTGCAACAGTAACACCGGTACGTATTTTATCTATCCCAGATGATATTCTTGAAAAACTACATGAGGAAGGCTATGTATTCTATGTGCGACAGATTGCACCTAAAGACACTTATCAAGGCATGGAGAAGGATGTACCAACGGTAGCTGTTCTTGCTATGATTACTGTACGTGCAGATCTTCCAGAAGACGTTGTATACACCATGACTAAAGTCCTTTTCGAACATGTAGATGAGCTAAGAGCTGTACATGCAAAAGCCACAGCTATTAGCTTAGAAACAGCGTTAGATGGAATGAGTATACCTCTTCATCCTGGAGCAATTAAGTATTATGAGGAAAAAGGTCTTAGCATTCCTGAGGAATTAAAGCCGTAATTGGGTGTTTGCATTGGAATTTAAACGAACATTTTTTCTTTCTGTCACTAATATTTGTAATGCTTGTAATAGGGTTTCTTATTAGACTCCCCGTTATCACAGTTAGTTGCGAAAACCAGGTTCTATATGAAAAACCATTGAAGGGGGAAATAGAGATAACTTTAGAATATGTGCATAGCGTCGAAAGAATAACTGTTATTGAAGTTTTTAGAGTTAAAAGCGACGGTATATACCTTGAAAAGCTTCTATGGCAGAGTTTCGGCTCGGGTCTTCCTTCAGAACCTATTAATACTAAGCTCTCTATCACTGAAGTTGAAGGTTTTTACTGTATAGATGATATAGGGGAAAATTTAGGTTTCGAAATAACAGCATGGTTTATACCTGAGAATATGTGTAAAGTTCAGATAAATGACGGGTATGTTGTAAGGTTAAATAATGGAGGGTTATTAGTTATCCGTTTAGCCTATAAGCCTATTGCTGAAGTCATGGTTAAACAGTTGTTCGAGGGTTGATTTTGAGGAATGAGAAAAACAGCAAAAGTGTGATTATAAAGTTAAGGAGCGTATACGGTATAGCTAGATACGTGACTATAATAGCGTCGGTACTTATTGCTATCTATGAAATCTGCTTCTTACTAGGTTTTAACTACGCTTTATATTCTGTGTTAGAAAGATTTGGGATAAAGTTAAGGGTCTTAGCTACAGTCTTCGATACTCAGCAAGGTCAGGCATTTATTTTAGCAATGATTCTTATTATGACATTTCTGCTTTATCCAATACGACGTAAAATACAGTATCTTAAGAAAATACCTGTTTATGATTGGTGTTTAGCATTTCTTGGAGCAATATCAGCTCTTTACATATTTTACATATTTCCAGACCTTATAATTAGAGCAGGCCTGGTAAACCCTTATGATGTAGTGTTTGGAGTTATTTGCATAGTCTTGGTGTTAGAAGCTACAAGAAGGGTTCTTGGACCAGCATTACCGATAATAGGAACGGTGTTTCTTCTCTACGGTCTGTCATTTGTTAAGTTTGATCTTGAAGCATTTATAGACCACATGTATTTAAGTAAGGAAGGTATATTTTCAATACCATTATTTGCAATGGTTACTTACGTTTTTGCGTTCGTCTTTTTTGGATCGTTTTTACTAAGAGTAGGTATTGGAAGATACATTACCGAATTTATGATTTCAACTTTCGGATCTAAATCAGGGGGGCCTGCAAAATCCGCGGTAGTAGCTAGTGCTTTAATGGGTACTGTTTCTGGTAGTTCTGTTGCTAATGTGTTAACTACAGGGACTTTTACAATTCCGTTAATGAAGAAAAGTGGCTACCCGTCGGAAATAGCTGGAGCCGTAGAGCCAACAGCATCAACAGGTGGGCAATTAATGCCCCCAGTTATGGGTGCTGCCGCATTTATTATGGCAGAGTTTCTTGGGAGACCTTATAGAGATATTATGATAGCAGCAGTTATACCAGCACTTATTTATTATTCAGGGGTCTACATTTTCATAGATCTTGAAACGAAGAGATTAAAGCTTAAACCTATTCCAAAGGAGATGCTTACACCGCTTAAACGGTTTATAAGAAGTATTTACATGTTAGCGCCAATTCCTCTTATCGCCTACGAGTTGCTAATAGGAATACCTCCTCAGTACGCTGCTCTATCATCGCTCAGCATTGCTTTGGTGGTAGCCTGGCTTGCCAAAGAAAACCTCAAACTTACCGTGAAACTTGCATTTACACTTATATTTAGCTCACTCATAATGGGAATGCTTCTTACAGGCGCTATGCTTGAGCAAATCCTAGTTTTAAGCGGTGGAATTGCAATATTGCTGACCATAGTAATAGGGTTAGTAGCTAAGGAAGCTAGGTTTATGTCTAAGGCAGTTATTGAGGCTGTGATTGAGGCTGGCCGAACCAGTATTAGTGTTATGTTAGCAGCATCTGTAGCAGGGATGATACAGGGAGTATTAACATTAACAGGGCTTATTACAAGTTTCGGCTACATGCTAGTTAACATAGCTGCAGGGAACCTATTCCTTCTACTCATATTTGCTATGGCGTTTAGCCTCGTTCTTGGAATGGGTGTGCCAACTACTGCTAATTACGTAATTACATCACTAGTATGTGCACCTGCAGTAGTATATGCTGCCCATCAATGGTACGGTGTTGGAATGGAAATTGCTATGCTAGCAGCGCATATGTTTGTATTTTACTTTGGAATCCTAGCAGACGTTACACCGCCAGTTGCTTTGGCAGCATACGCTGGTTCAGCACTGGCAAAATCAGATTTCTGGAAAACAGCTATTAATGCAAGCAAATACGCTTTAGCCGGATACATAGGGCCATACATATTTTTCACACACCCAGAAATGCTTCTTATAACCGTAAGTGAATGGAATATTGAAACAATATTTTACATAGTTTACTGCTATATAGCCACAGTTTTAGCTATATACCTAATAGCTACAAGTATTATAGGTTGGTTGACGAAACCTTTACCTAGATACATCAGAATAACACTTGGAGCACTAGGGGTTCTCGCTATAAGTTTAAACTACATAACCATAACAATAGGTCTTGCAGCATTAATAATCACTTATATTGTGCTTAGAAAAAAGAAAACATAATGGAATCCATTAAAAAACACTAAATAGTCTAACAATATTAATCGAAGCCATTGTAGTTACTAATTAGACTTGCATGTTTAGAGAATCATAATAGTATATTGCTTTCATATGGAATGAAAAAGTTCGAATTTTAGGCTTTCCTTTATCTTTAAGAGAAAATGTCTCATGTGAAGATCATTATAGCTTTTAACGAGCTTCGTGCCTTATTCAGAGGCAATGTAGACATTCAGGCTGTTATTTCAATTATTGGAACTTCAACTAACACTTTATGGATGTTGTTTATACCATACTATCTTAATTCCTTCGGCCTAGAAGTCAATATAGGTTTTATATACTCTTTTGCTGCATTATTTGGTGCACTAGGCTATCTTATTGGCGGGAGACTCGGCGATGCTTACGGCAGAAGAAAGGCTATAAAGATGAAGGGATAACACATATCATAAAATACCATAAGACCTGAACCCCTTTTCCGTGGTCCGTATAGTCTATTTGTAGACTATTCAACATGGGATATGCAGAAAACCAAGTAAACATTCACTAATATCTTTCTGCTCAAATTACCACCTACCCTTGTATTTACACATTATAATCATTGTCGAATCGGAAGCCTTATAATTAAACTAATCATAATAGCAAAAGTATTATTTTGAGAAAATACGATATCAATATTTACTATACTCTTTGCTTAGTTATCCAATATTAACTAGAATGCTCTATTATTTTAGGAATGACATGTTCAAACCCTATGGCCATTATATGTACTCCAGCAGCGTTTGTAGTTTTCCTTAACTCTTTTATTAATTCTGCAGAGATTTCTATGCTCTTCTCTAAGACCGCTTTTTTGCCTTTCTGTTTCCTTGCGGCTATGAGTCTTTCTTGCATGTCTGCAGGTATTTTGATTCCTCCTGGACATTCCTTAATATACCATTTCATCATTCCAATAGATCTTACAGGACATATTCCAATTAACACTGGAATATTGAACTTTCTTACTTCCCTAAGGAATTCTTTAGCTACATCGATGTCGAAAACGCATTGTGTCTGAATAAAGTCTATTCCTAACTTCACTTTACGTGCTATCTTAAGTATTTCAAGTTCTAAGGGCACCGCATTAGGGTTAGCTGCTATACCTACATGAAACTTAACTTCACCTTCAATTTTGTTTCCTGCTAAATCAACACCTTCATCCACCATTTTTCTAATAAGATACACTAATGTTGCTGAATCTAAGTCAAAAACAGGCTTGGCTTCCGGATTATCGCCGAAAATTACATGATCCCCCGTTATTGCTAAAACGTTTCTTATACCCAAAGCGGCAGCTGCTAAAAGATCTGAAATTATAGCGAGTCTATTGCGGTCTCTACATGTTATCTGGTAAACAGATTCTACACCTACATCTCTCTGAATAACATATGAGGGAATTAGAGGATTCATGTGGGCGCATGCCCCTGGATTATCTGTAACGTTTATTGCAGTTACATAGTTTTTCAGCATTTTACCTTTTTCAACTATTTCCTCTAGATTAGTTGTTTTTCCAGCTTCTATTTCAGCAGTGTAAACGAATTTTCCGCTTAAAAGATTCTCCATAAGCTTACTATAGATCTTTCTCACAGCTACTCGCCTCGCCACACACGTGGGCTTGCAGATACCCTATGGTCTCGTGGTGGACGGAATTTTAAAAACAAATCTAATCTTCCTTGAGCTTTAAGTCTCTCGTAGATTAAAGCCCATGCACAATCTCTTGTGGGGTCTACTTCACATTTACCTTCGCGCATACCTCCGCATGGGCCGTTAAGCAAGCCTTTTGCGCATCTAGTTAATGGGCATATGCCTCCAGTCTCAAAAAGTATGCATTCACCACATGCTCTACATAGCTCGTTAAATTCGCCTAATTCCTTAGTTCGCATTCCTACGAATAAAGTATCGCAACCAGGTATCACAACGACTTTGGGAAAGACGTTGGAAACTGTTTGAACTCCGGCGCCGCATGCTAGCGAGATTATAGCTCCATTCTCCTTAATTCTTTTAACTAGCGGTCTTAGGGAAGATGCGACTAAGTCTCTGTCACACTGCCTTAGAAGAGTACATGTTTCTACATTAATATTCTTCCCAAATCTTATTTTAAGAGCCATTTCCAAAACCATTTTTAAGTTCTTAACCTGTTTTTCACCGCCTACCTGGTATATGCCTGAGCAGCCATTACATCCAACTATCAATATGTTATCATAGCTTCTAGCAGCTTCAAGAATCCAGTCGAGGGGTTTTTGCTTCAGAACAATCAATTCAACTTCCTCTCACATATTTTTTACTAAGGAAAAAATTATTATTGCTGTTCTAAAGTTAAAAACAAATTAGTATAAAACTTTTATTCGCATGGTAAATAGCGAGTACCTTCGAGGTGTTTAAACATAAGCATTAACGTTATTTTCTGTACTTGTGGCGGGGTTCTTGAGAAGTACATTGACTTTAACGAACTTGAGAAATATGTTAAACAATATAAGGATGTTCTTAGAGTAACAAAATACTCTGCTCTATGTACTTTCGAGGCCAGAAAGGCTGTTCAAGAACACGTAAAGTCAAATGCAGAAGTTCTCTTAGTTATTGCATGTTCAAAGTACATATGTTCACCAGTGCTTGAAAAAGCAGCCAGTGGTCTAGGTGTTAACCTAAAAGTAGAGTATGTGAATATTAGGGAACACTGTGCCTGGGTATGTGGTAGTTTAAAGGAAGCTACCGATAAAGCAAAACTTATGATAGCTGCTGCAATAGAGAAGGCGAAGTCCCTAGGCAAAGAAAAGGTGTTGAAGGTAAAGAGAAAGGAAGCAGTATTAGTTATTGGAGGAGGTCCCGCCGGTATTCAAGCATCATTAGATTTAGCTAGCCAAGGTTTTAAAGTGTATTTAGTGGAGTCCAGCCCAGCTATAGGCGGTTTAGCCTCCTTACTACATAGGACGTTTTCTATTAACGAATGTAACTGTGCTATTTGTGTTAAAAGTTCAAAACCTTTAGAGGTTTATGAGAATCCTAATATTGAACTACTTACGTACTGTGAAATATCTGATGTTAAAAGGTACCCTTGGGGCTTCAAGGTTAAGATAATTAAGAAACCCAAATATATTAACTATGATAGGTGCACCAACTGTGGATTATGTTCTGAGAAGTGTCCTCAATTAGTTCTTAACGAATGGGATAGAGGTTTAAGTAAGCGTAAAGCAATATACATTCCTCTTCCATACGTTACACCTCCCAGGTACATCATAGACCCTAATCATTGTCTACACTTTACCGAGAACTCGTGTAATATTTGTGAAGAAGTCTGCCCTTACAATGCCATAGATTTCAGCCAGAAAGCGAAGGAAGTAGAAGTAGAAGTAGGGGCAATTATTGTCGCTACAGGTTCTGAAGAGTTTAACCCATCAACTATACCTAAGTACGGCTATGGTAAGTACAAGGATATTATAACGCAATTACAATTAGAGAGGCTAATGGACCCCCTAGGTCCTACTGGTGGTAGGTTGGTTAGGGTTTCTGATGGTAAGAAGCCGCTAAAAATAGTTATGATACAATGCGTAGGATCAAGAGACCCCGATACTAACCCCTATTGTTCAAAATACTGCTGTACAGAAGCCATTAAAAACGCTATACTAATTAAAACAGAATATATTCCTGAAGCTGAAATTACAATATTATATAAGGATATAAGGACTTATGGGAGGTTCGAGGAGCTTTACATTCAAGCTAGGGATGAGCTTGGCGTGAAATTCATTAAAGGTGATGTAGTTGAGGTATATGAGGATAAGTCTGGGAGTTTGCTCGTAAAATACGTAGATTCTCTTGGAAAAACAGGTACAATACCTGCAGACTTAGTAGTACTATCTTGCGCTCTTGTTCCTAGAGAAAATTCTAAGAAACTAGCTGAAATCCTAAACATAGAATTAGATGAATATGGGTTCTTTAAAGAACTAGATGAGAAAGTAAGTAATATAGAAACTAAAGTACCGGGTATTTTCATATGCGGTACGTGTCAAGGACCTAAAAACATTTCAGAAACACTTGTTCAAGCAAGTGCAGCAGCTACATTAGCCGCACTCTATGTAATTAGCTATTTAGAGAAAAAACTTACACCACCTATTTTAGACGAAGAATTCTGTGCTAAATGCGGCCTATGTGTTATTTCATGCCCATATAATGCACTAACACTTACTGAGAAAGGTCCATCAGTAGATGAGCTATTATGCCAAGGCTGTGGAACATGTGCTAGCGTTTGCCCTAATAATGCTATTAACATAGTTAATAACACTAATGAGTTGTTGCTTAGGCAAATTAAAGCAATTATAGATGAAGCTAAGGCTTTAAGGAAAAGAGTAGTTATTGCATTGTGCTGTGAAGAATGCGGGCACACACTAATGGATGCATTGGGGTTCTACCATGAAAAATACATGTCTGAAATAATTCCAATAACTATTCCATGTCTTGGAATAATTTCGATAACTCACATTCTCGAAGCACTTAATTATGGTGCAGACGGCGTTCTTCTAGTAGGCTGCCCACTAGAAAGATGCCATTTCGAATTAGGAGCTAAAACTGCTAAGTATAAGGTAGAACTTATTAGAAGGGTTTTTGAGGAACTAGGTTTATTCCCTGAAAAAGTTAACATAGTAAACGCTCCAGCTACTATGACCAAGCGTTTTCTTGAAGTAACATGTAAAATCCCCGTTAAGACCTCAAGCAGGTGATGCTATGAGCGAGGCTAGAATAGGCGTTTTCATATGTAAGTGTGGAGGCGAAATATCTAACATTGTAGACTTAGATAGTTTAAAAGAACATGTTAAGAAAATACCTAACGTAGTTTACGTTGAAGAACACGACTTCCTATGTTTTAGTGAAGGACAGGAAGCTCTTAAAAAAGCCATTAGAGAGCATAAGCTAAACCGCATTGTAATTGCTGCGTGTTCGCCTAGACTCCATGAAATCACGTTTAAGAGAATATTGAGTGAGGAAGGAGTTAACCCATGTATGCTTGAAATAGTTAGTATAAGGGAGCAATGTGCATGGCCTTACCCTGATAACCCCTCTAAAGCAACAGAGAAAGCCAAGAACATGGTTAAAACAGCAATATTGAGGGTGAAAACTTTGGAGGAAATAGGTGAAGTAACTGTTCCAGCTAAGCTCTCTGTTCTAGTAGTAGGAGGAGGTATAGCAGGTATTACTGCTGCGTTAAAACTTGCAGACTATGGCTTTCAAGTTTACCTTGTTGAAAAAGAAGCTACACTAGGTGGTAAGGGATTACAGTTAGGAACAGTTTTCCCGACAGAAGACTGCGGTGTATGTATGGTGCCTTATAAGCTTGAGAGGCATCGTAAATGCTTATTTAAGTACGTAGAATTAGTACTAACTAATCCCAGAACTAAGATATTTACAAAGTCTATAGTTGAACATGTAGAAGGATATTTAGGTAATTTCAAGGTAATCGTAAGAAAGAACCCTACCTACGTTGACTTCGAAAAATGTGTAGCTTGCGGAGTATGTGAAGAAGTATGTCCAATAGAAGTATCTAACGAATTCGATTTTGGTCTCTCAAAAAGAAAAGCAATATACATGCCCTCTCCTCACATATTACCTCGCACGTACATTATAGATGAAGAAAACTGTAGTAAGTGTGGAGAATGTGAAAAAGTATGCCCGTTCAACGCCATAAATCTTAACGAGAAACTTGAGAGAATAGAGTTAAACGTAGGAGCAATTATCTTAACTACAGGGTTTAGAGAATTTAACCCTAAAAACATGTACGGTTACGGCATATATCCCGATGTTATTACCCAGCTAATGTTGGCTAGGATGCTTGATTTAAGCGGCCCTACTGGTGGTAGGTTGGTTAGGGTTTCTGATGGTAAGAAGCCGCTAAAAATAGTTATGATACAATGCGTAGGATCAAGAGACCCAAAAATAAATCCGTACTGTTCTAGCATATGTTGCTCCATAGCCTTAAAACACGCTAGAAGTATTAAGGAGAGACATCCTGAAATAGATGTAACAATAGTTTATAAGGACATTAGGCTCATGGGGAAGTATGACGAAAAATATCTTATGGAATGTGAGAGGTTAGGAGTGAATTTTGTTAAAGGAGAAGTGATTGATGTTAAATGGGATCCTGAATTAAAAAGGTTTAGAATAAAGTTGGAGTCTTTTAGTGAAAGAAAATGTTTACTAGCTGACTTAATAGTTTTATCAACAGGTTTCATACCTTCAGCTAACGCTATTGAACTAGCTGAGGTTTTAGACGTAAGTCTTAGGAGGGACAAGTTTTTCGCTTCAACACATCCTAAGTTTGCTCCACTTGAAACAAACGTTAGCGGCATTTTCGTATGTGGTGCGGCACAAGGACCTACAGACATATCAGAAACGATAAACCAGGCATTGGCGGTCGTGTCTAAGGTAGCTAAAGTATTGGGTAAAGGCGAGGTAAGGGTTAGGTTAAGCAAAGCTGTTGTTAATGAAAACTACTGTATAGGGTGTAGGGTATGCGAAATTTCATGCCCATTTAATGCAGCTAAAGTCTCGGTTCAGGGCATATCTAATGTTGTAGAAGTCATGTGTAAGGAGTGCGGTATATGTGCTGCTGAGTGCCCTGCTGAAGCAATACAGCTAGTAAATTATAGGGATGAGCAGTTAAGTGAAATTATTAAGGGGGTGTTAAGTAGTTGAAGAAGTTTAAGCCGCTAATATTAGCGTTTCTCTGCGAAAACTCAGCTTATAGAGCTATAGATGTTGCTAGTATGAGGAAAGTAAGCTATTTGGAAAGTATTAGAGTAATTAAAGTACCATGCTCTGGTAGAATAAGTTCTACACATATACTTCAAGCATTTAGTAATGGAGCGGATGGAGTAATTATATTTGGTTGCTTGAAAGGAGGATGCAACTACGTAGATGGGAACCTAAGAGCTCAGCTTAGGGTGAAGAAGCTAAAAAAGACTCTTGACATCATAGGGCTTGGTGGTGAAAGGTTAAAAATGCATTTAGTAGGTTTTTGCGAAGCAGGTAAAATATTGGAGTGCATGAATAATTTTTACATGAAAATTAGGGAAATAGGGCCTAATCCATTAAAGTCTAAGGGGGGTGTTTAAATGAAGAAAAAGAAACTAGCTATAGTTAGTTTAATGTCTGATGGAGGATGTCATGTAGCGTTTTTAGATATGCATGAAAATATTCTTCAGCTGCTTCAAAATGTAGAGCTGGTACACTCATACATGGTTTTAGATGTGAGGAGAATACCGGATAGCGTGGACATAGTTCTCGTTGAGGGAGGTGTTAGAACATCTCACGATGTTGAAGTTTTAAAGGAGGCTAGGAGAAAAGCCAAAATCTTAGTAGCTCTGGGTTCATGCGCTTGCTTCGGAGGAATTCCTGGATTGTCGAATCTTTTCGACCTATACTCATCGCTGAAATACGTTTATGAGAAAACACCAACAGTAATTAAAGGTGTAATTCCAAGGGAAAACGTACCTGAAGTAGTTGGGGTTTCACCTATATTTAGATATGTTAAAGTAGATTTTCAAATACCAGGATGCCCTCCTGAGTCTAAGGAGATAATGGAGATAATACTCTCACTAGCTAAAGGTGAGAAGCCTACTCTGCCAACTAAAACGGTATGCGATGAATGTCCTTTGGGCCCCCCA
Organism: Thermoproteota archaeon; assembly: GCA_029258915.1. Taxonomy (GTDB): domain Archaea; phylum Thermoproteota; class Thermoprotei_A; order EX4484-217-1; family EX4484-217-1; genus EX4484-217-1. The sequence goes on along the minus strand of JAPDJU010000001.1, from coordinate 24,034 downwards.
AGGAAAAAACCTAGCAAGTTAAGGAGAATATTTGAGCCTCCAAAACCCAGTACTTGCCTCTTAGAGCAAGGATACTTCTGCATGGGACCAGTAACTAGAGCCGGATGTGGAGCTAAATGTCCACGCGCCGGAATACCGTGCGATGGATGTAGAGGACCTGCATCAAAAATACTGGACCAAGGAGCAGCCATGTTAAATACCTTAGCCACCATAGCCTACAATACAATTAAAAATTTTAACCTTAGAACCTATAGTGCATATTTTTACAGATACTCTTTCGCAAGTTCTCTTATTGAAGACTTAATTAGGAAAACCAAGGTGAAGAAGAAGTGAGGGTACAGATAAAGCCAGTTACTAGAATAGAAGGCCATATGGCGATTACGATAGACGTAGAGGAAAATAGGGTTAAAAATCTTCAAATAAACATTTTAGAGCCTCCAAGACTATTTGAAAAATTTATGGAAAATAAACCTGCAGAAGAAGCTGTAAGATTAGCTGAGAGGATATGTGGCATATGCTACGTAGCACATGGTCTAGCATCGGTTAAAGCCGTTGAAGACGCTTGGGACGTAAAACCTCCTGAGGCTGCGATAAAACTTAGAAAACTATTGCATGCTGGAGGCTACATACATAGTCACACCTTACACCTAGCTTTACTAGCATTACCCGACATGCTATGCCCCGGAGAAGGTGTTATAGGTATTGCTGAAAAATATCCTCAACTATTTAAGAAGGCCATAGTTATTAGGAAATATGGTCAAGAAATAACGGAAATCGTGGGTGGAAGGCCTATTCACCCATCAACCATAGTGCCAGGCGGTATGTCTAAACCTCTTCCACGTGAGGATAGGGAAACTTTAATGAAGAAAGGTGAAGTAGTATTAAAAAACGCTATGGAATTAGTTGACACCATTTTCGATATTTATGAGAAAAACAAACTACTCAGCACATATCCTGAAGATCTAACGTACTACATGGGCTTAGTTAGTCATGGTCTCCATGAAACATATGATGGTGAATTGCACATAATGAGCCCTAAAGGAGATGTTATTGCTTCCTTTAAAGGCTTAGACTATTTAAAATACATAGCTGAAGACTCCGTACGTTATTCTTTCGTAAAACACCCCTACTTAAGAGTTAATGGTGAAAAATATAGGGTTGGAACACTTGCCAGAACAAATGTGGCTGAGAAGTTTGGAACACCAATTGCCGATAATTACTTAGCGATGTTAAGAAAAATGGTAGGAAAACCCTTCCACAATGTTGGCGCATATAATTTAGCTAGGGCGGTGGAAATTATAGCTTCTATTGAAAAAGCTTTGAACATACTTGAAGATGAAGAAATACTTAGCAAAAATATTAGAACTCATGTTAAACCCAAGGCAGGTATTGGTGTAGGAATTGTTGAAGCACCTAGAGGAGTACTTATACACCACTATGAAATTGATGATAAAGGCTTACTTAGGAAAGTTAATCTAATAGTAGCAACTCAGCAGAATATTCCACCTTTAGAAAGAGAGTTAATTAGGGTAGCTAGCGATCTCCTCTCAAAGGGTGAAAAACTAACTACAATTGAGCAAAGGCTAGAAATGGTAGTTAGAGCATATGATCCATGCATATCCTGTGCTACACACTTAGTTAAACTTAGAATAGTTAGTTAAGAAGATTAAAAATATGGTTTTTACCCGGGATATTCCATTAACTTCTCTAGAGGCGTCATTTTAAGTGCAGGATGATCTACTTTCTTTAAATACTCTAATAGCTCATCCATCGTTTTTGCAACGGTTTCGTCAGCTATTTTATCGTAAAGATCAGGTATTCCTTCTTCCTTACCACGCTTTATTATATCTTCCTTAAGCTCTTCCTTAAGTGATTTAGGCATCCACACAACACGTTTAATACCGCCATCTGCTTTGAAGAACTTTCGTGAAACTATGTAGCGTTTACATATTCCTACAGTACCGGATGCCTGTTTTCCTCCCCCTATCATACCTGCAAGTGTGCTAAATCTAAGCCCTATTGGGTTGTCGCCTACATATTCTCTCGGAATTATTATGAAGCCATTGGTTTCAAAGGAGGCTATTAGAACACATTCGAAACATCCGCAGCTGGTTATTGGATATGTAAGTGCACTGTAAAGGTGATATCTCTTCGTTGCATGGTGGGAGGCTTCATATACAAACTTGTTTACTCCTTCCCATTCTCCCTTCACAGGATCTAGACATTTACCTTTAGGTACAGGTTGGTTTGGTCCTTCGGGTTGAAGTTCATGGCTGGCTTTAGCATCTAAGTAGTATACAGCACCACATAGGCCTGGTCTTTCAGGTGTTATGATACAGACATGGTTAGGTGCAAATGACTGGCATAATGTGCATGAGTAGAAGACATCTACACTTTCATCGGTTAACGCGGCTATTCTAGCGTCTCTTTCAGCATAGAATTTCCGTGCTTCCTCGCGTGCTTTAAGAACTTCATCTTTATCTGTAATTAGTTTTACTTGAACCTTGTCTACTATTGCTGAGAAGTCCTTTTTAATCATGGTGTATAGGATTACGCCGAAATGTCTTATCTTAAATCCTTTCTTGTATCCTTCCTTGCTTATTCTAATCCAGCATATATCTCTACTACCTATATGCCATGTGTCTTCACCGTAGTTTATGTACTCATGGATTCTCCTTTCAATTATCGGTTCGTACTCTTTTTTCATCTTTTTACCTGCAATGTAGACTACAATACCTAATGGGTGGGCTTTACCTTCCTTCATTTCATCTATTTCAGGACCTATAACCTCTATTTTTCCATCCTTTACTTCTCTAAGAGGCTTCGTTACGACTAATTCAAAAGCTGGTGAACGGCCTCCTCCAAATTCTACGTACATGTCATGTTTTCTTATAGCTTTACCTTCAAATACAGGGCCATAAGCTATTGGAATTTCAAGTTTCACAGGTTTAATCTTTATATTACGTAGCTCACATCCTTTTGAAATAGCTTCCTCAGGCCTAACAGGAACAAGAGCATTTGGTATTTCGGGAACAGGCTGGTCTGTAAGTACAGGAAGTCCTATAGCTATAACACCTGCTCCGGCAGCAACAGTTATGTCATCTAATGGTCCAAGAGCTATGACGAATGCTGGAACCCTTTCCTTAATATACTCTCTTATTTTCTCCCGATCTCCAGGCTTTAAACTTCCAAATATTGTAGATACTCTTAAAGCTACGCTAGCAGCATGTACTGCTGAAGTTATAGTATCGCCTAAAGGAATAAGGTTATATTCTGCTCCCACTCTAACTCCGGCTCTCCGCATTTGCTCCACTACGGCACCAACAAGTAAGCCTAACATTCCAAGGCCTTGAATTTCCTTCCCCATTTTACCTGCAGCTTCATCGCTTGGAGCTTTACCTAAAACAACAACTATTCCTGGAATCTTTCCGCTAGCCAGCGAAACACCTAAAGCTCTTATTTGAGAATCACTTATGAAGCCGCTGTATGGTGGTTTATATGGTTTAGGCGTTTTAACATATTTAATTACTTCAATAATGTCAGCAAGAATTAATGTTGCTAAACCGGCTTCTAACGCATTCTCGATTGTCGGTTCTTTACCTAAATACATTTTATGGAGGATACATTTTCTATAAACCGACTCTTCGAGTTCGTCAAGGATTTTAGGTATGTCGCCTAATTTCTCTATTTTCTTCCCTGTGAGAATATGGTATGATGGAACATTATATGCAGTGTCGAGAACTTCAACGGTTTGGTCGCTTCCTAGCTCCTTAATTGCTTCGTCAGTAATTTTCCTTGTTAGTTCAAGAGCTTTCTTAAAACCACTTAGTGCAAGTTTAACTACTACTTCAGACATAAAATAACCTCTATCTTTTACACTCAAACTATGAATTAGGGAATTGAGCTTTTAAGTATTTCTTAAAATACTATATGATTTTTTTAAAAACGTAAAATTTTTAAGTGGTAGATATTTTTCTGAGAAACACTCTTAGTTCTGAGGAGTCTCTAGGTCCTACTATAACTTTCCAATTTGTTAGCTCCTCTAGTTTACCGCTGATTTTAGCTGTTAATCCGGGTATTATCATTGTTCTATGCTTAACCTTTTCTTTAACCTTATATTCTTCAATAGCTTCAGCTATTTTCTCAGCAGTAAATTTCCCTCCAGCAAAAGCCGAAGCAACAGATAGTCCACCGGTATCTACCACTAGAAGGTATGATGGTACTTTTGAAGCTTCAATATCCGATTTAACTGTAAAGTATGTGAGGGCATAGTTCGATGTAACTAAACATGGAGAGTGCTCGTTTACGTTTCCTATAGCGTAAAGCCCTGGTTTAACCCGTGGATGTATTCTTGGATCTCTAAATATTCCCTGTCTAAGTATTAGTAGGGGCAATATTCTCCATGGCTTAATGCTGTTTAAAACTATGATGCTAGCGTATCTTATCATAAATGATGTTGCAACAGTAACCTCCCAGAAATCAGCTAAAGCATCGGATTCTGTGGTTGCTAAGCTTGGGAAAGTTATTGTAGGGTATCCGTATTCGCGTTTTTCCTCTCCGATAGCTAAATGTCTTAGTAGCACTAGTTTTTCTAGTGTTTCTCTTAAATCATTGAAACCTACGTCTAAAACTAAGTCCTTAACACCCATGTTTCTTGCTTTCTTAACTAGTTCCGCTAATGACTCTAACCTTCCAGGCTCATATATTGCAAGTGGGCAATCGTATTCTATAGCTAGTTTAGCCATTGACTCTAAATTGTCTTTAGTAGCAGCATATATTAGGGGTCTTTTAGAACCACATAGTTTAAGTCCTTCCTCCATAACTTTAGGGTTAAAACTGCAAAGTATTATTGGAAGCGATGTGGTTTCTAAAATAGTTTCCACGGCTTTAGCAAAACGTTCAGGGTTTTCTGAGCTCCCCTTTAAAGCTATAAGGTCGGGTTTTAAGATTTCTTCTAATCTCTCAAGCTTAGTATTTTCTATAGCTGCTATTTGCTTTCTTAACTCTTCTTCACTAAGTAGATCGCTAATTGCAAAAGCTATTGCTGTAGGATTATAAAACTTGTCTTCATGTCTGTGTATTACCCTTTCTCCACCTATTTTAATAGCTTCACTTCCTACACCAATAGTTACAAGCTTTATAGGTGGTGCTAATGCTTCACTTAACTTACGTTTAGCTTCATCACTTAAGTAGGGGCAGGCAAATACGTTGGCTTTACCTGAAGCAACATTAAATGCGAATGCAAGACATGTTGGGAATCCACATTCTCCGCAATTAGTTTTAGGTAGTAGCATGTATATTTGCATGGGTGTTAGTTTTCTCAACTACATCGCCTCCTTTAACCATTCATAAACTTCTTTTATAGACGTTTTTTCACCTCGAAAAACATTATTAATTACACGTTTAACTAAGCTAACAGCAATCGGGTGCATCATCATTAGTATGTCGGCTCCTGCAAGCATATATGTTATACCTGTTACGGCCTCCCAAATAGGTCCTCTATATTCTCTAGGTCCCAGCGATGGATCTTTTAACCACGCTTCCCTAGCACCCCAAGCGTTAGTTACTCCGACAAGTATAGGCATTTGAAGGTCTCTATCGCCCTGTAAACCGCCTAGTCTTATTCTCTCAATAACTGAGAAGCTGTATTCATGACCGTACCCTAGTGATGCTGCTGTTGGATCCATAACTATTTTATCGGGTGGAAGCCCCATATTCATAAGTAACCTGTTAAGATGTTTTGCTAAGTTAACGTCGACAGGTGTGAAAGCTACAACGTTATGTCCATAAATGAGCGCTGCAGCAGCTATTTCCTTATAAACATCTAGCGTAGCTGAGGACAATAAGCATCTTTCACCTTCAGTTACCTTTGCAACTTCTTCGAAAACTTTTGGGTCTTTTTCAGGGTTACCTGAACCACCAATTATGAGAGGTACTTTAACTGCTTGTAAAACATCCTCCACGGTTTTAGCGGCTTCCTTAGGGCTTCTATCTAATACATTAGGATCTGTACTTACCAGGTGGAGACTTATCATATCAGCTCCATACTTGTTAACACATAGTTTAGCCCATTCAGCGGGATCTTCTAAAACTTCGATAAAAGGCGTCTTCAAAACTTTAGGTAAAGGTATTTTGCAGTCAAAAATATCCATAGAAATAATTGGAGGATTAGGTAAATCCTCTTTAGAGCCAAAGAGGGGTAAATCCGTTTCTCCGCCGACCACTATTACTTTGTCTCTACTTCCGCCCTCAGCTTTAGTAGCACCTATTTTAACTTCAACAATTCTACCTGCCCACCGCCCCATGTTAGAAACACCATTATGCAGTATTTATTATGTGCGAAAAAAGCTTATCAGCAATACTCTCTATAGCCTTATATGCCGGAGAATTGTCAGGTATTTCGGTGAACGGCTTACCTTCTAAATCAAGCTCCTGAATATACGGGTCTTCAGGTATTAGCCCTAATACTTCGAATCCCCGTCTTACAAGTTCTTCTTCTATTTTCTTAGAGACGGAAGAGGTTACCCTGTTCCCTACAGCATAAATTTTATGAACCTTAGTTTCTAATTCCTGAACAAGCTTTCTTATTCTCTCAGCAGTAATTATTCCTCTAGATGTCGGATCAGTTATTATAATTAGTGCGTCAACATCTCTTGTTGTTCTGCGGCTTAAATGTTCAAGCCCAGCTTCGGTATCCATTATAACTACATCGTATTCCTCCGATATTTTATCTAGAATCATTCTAAGCAAATGGTTAACATAACAGTAGCATCCTGGGCCTTCAGGTCTCCCCATAGCTAGTAAGTCAAAGTATTCTCCTTCATAGACTATGTTTCGGATCATGTATTCAAAGTATTGTTTCTTAGAAATACCTGATGGTATTTTGTCCTTAATGTTCAGTAGTTCCTCACGTAAATCGCCTACAGTCTTATCGACTTTAGCTCCTAGTACTTTATCTAGGTTCTGATTAGGATCGGCATCTACAACTAAAATCTTTAGCTCACTATTTGTTTTCCTTAACAAATAAATTACAAGTAATGCTGCTAACATTGTTTTTCCTGTTCCACCTTTACCTGAAATAGCTACTGTAAATGTCATTTTCTAGTCCCCCTACTTTTAACCCACAGTTCTCTTAACATTACCTCACCTAAGGATTTTACTCTATTCCATAGTTCCTCAACTAAAGGATTGTAAATATTTTTACCTTGATATTCTAAGTATATTTTAAGGAATTCAAAAACTGCTCCGAGTAGAGGATGTTTTAGAATTTTCAATTCCTCCTTACCTACATCAACACTGCTTATCATAGCGTTTTCCACATCAACTGTTTCATTTAAAATATTCACTAACTTAAGCGTTTTTCCCTCATAAAATGTTTTAACTATGTTTTCAGCGATCACACTCCCATTATCTTCTATTACAACCTTAAACTCGCACATGTTTTAAACACCATTACACATAAACGCCGTTAACTTAATATTTCGCAAACCTTTAAATCTCTATAGCGTAAATGTTGTTTAATGTGATAAAATTGAAGATTCTCACTCTTTCCCAAGGTCTTTTTGGTAATAGAACAGCTGAAACACTGGCAAAGAAGGGGCCTTCTAACTGGAAGGTTAAATTGGCTCATGTCCCTCAAGTGGATTTTGAGCAAGCCTTAGATGAACCTGAAACAGTACATATTGAGGGTTTAGAGAACTGTGATTTAGTGTTATCGTTATGTGAGAATCCTTCGGCAATGCTTTTACTTCCAACAATAGCTAAGAGAGCTAATGCTTCATCAGTAATAGTAGCTATTGATCGTCCTATGTGGAGTCCTGGATTAGGTTTAGAAGCCCAAGTAAAGGAAGAACTTAGAAGAGAGGGTATTGCATGTGTTTTTGCACGTCCCTTCTGCACTCTTGAACCGATAGGCGATCCTTACATAGATGAGTTCGCTAAATTCTTCGGAAAACCGGAGCTTGAAATCGAAATACGCGACAACGTAGTAGTATCAGCAACTGTGAAACGTAGTGCTCCATGTGGTTCAACATACTATGTAGCTGAAAAAATAGTAGGTATAGAAACGAAAGAACTTATTGTCAAGGCAGGCCTTCTCCTAAACTACTATCCATGCTTAGCGTCGATGGATCAAGACCCTATCTTAGGTGACACACCATTACATATAGCAGGTCTCATAACGAAAAAAGCAGTATACCAGGCTTTAAAAAGAGCCCTTCAAAGACGTAAAAAAACTTAGCTGAAATAGTATAGTTAACCATAAATTCCCATAGCTAAAAGGTCTCTAAGCCATTTCTTATAAGTGTTTAAGAGGGCTTACCATCCATGTAGACCGCATGGCACAGTCTTAGAATACTATGTACCACACTTTATTCTTTAAGTAAAGGAATTCAATTAATCGGCAGCTATCACATAATTAACGCTAAAATATTACATATTGTATGAAATAATGCTTATTATAATGACGGGTGAAATCAATGAAGTGAAATTTCTACAGGAGCACGTCACTATATACTGTATCACACTATTATATCACCGTTATTGATCACGTGGTATATGCTTCCTATGTATATGTTTATGACAGATTATACTGTTCTGGAAGTTGGTATTATCTTTACACCTATTCATGTACTGTCTATACCTGTAACATATGTTGTAGAGAAGATATTTGACAAGGTTGCTATTAGACAAGGTCTTGTACTTATAGATGGTTTTGATGGAATATCGGCGATACTATACGGTTTAGCTTATGGACCTATAGCACCATTAATGCTTTTCCTAGGTTTGATAATAGAGGATATAACAACAATTTTCTATCCGCTCTATCAGGCAGCGGAAAGGATACTTTATCCTGAGGGTAAGATAAAAGAAGTTTTTGCTTGGCATATAAGACTCCCGGAAATAAGCCAGCTAATAGGGTTCCTTATCTTAGGATACATATTTGGCTATGTGTTTAATACACCGTATCATTATAGACTTGGATTCATAGCCTTTGGCCTAACGTCAGTATTCACAATTATGTATCTATTAAAGTTTTTACCTAAGCTAGGTGTTGAGGAAAGGATTAGTGCTGAGAGCTTTGTGTTTAGGATAGATAAAGAGTTTAAATTGATTCTACTGGTAGAAGCATTACTTACTCTTGCATGGTCTATAGCGCCGGAAATAGTGCTGTTAAATTATATAGTAAATGTTCTGGAATTGACCTTGTTTGAGGTTATGATTGTTGAAGCAGCAATATATGTAGGAGCTATTCTAGCTACATACATTTCGGAGAAAGCTAGTCAAAGACGTAGATTTGAAGCTATTGCCATAGGGTATGCGTTAGTTTCTCTATGGGCTTTAATAATGTCAATGAATCCCTCATTCATATTAGTTGTTGATGCATATTTCATAGCTAGATTTGGTGAAGTCTTAGCATTTCCATTTTACAGATCATGGATCTTCAGTAAAATACCTAAGAATAAAGCCAGCAGTATATTATCAGCTCTATCAAGCTATAGGAGGCTAATAGCTCTAATATCACCGGCCATAGCAGGGCTCTTAGCATCACTAAGACCAACACTTCCATACCTCGTTAGCCTAGTGCTCTTCGTAACATCATCAATAATAGTTTTCTTCTACGCATACGCATTAAGAGAAACTCACTAGTTCTTCCAATTATCATCAGAGCCCTACAGCAACGTTAACCGAGATCATGGAGAAAAGATCCTTATATAGTGAGTGTAAAAAGTGGTGCGGCGGCCGGGATTTGAACCCGGGATCACCGGCTTTCCACGGCCCTTAAGCTTGGGGGGCCGGCGTCCTAATCCAGGCTAGACGACCGCCGCATCCAAGTGTGTTAGTTTTCTAAAGTCTTTCTTAAAGTTTTACATTGTTAGACAAGAGTATAATTGTTAAGTTTAAATATTCTTTTGGTAATGGTTTGATTTAAGTAAGTATAATTCATGAAGTATTTAGGAAATTTAGAACATTTTTTGATGAGAACTCTTAACTACTTTAACTGTTCTAGACATGTGTGGTGGTTTATTTGGGAACAGACTGTTAAAGTTTTGAGTTTAAATCTAAAAGAGTTTATTTAAAATGTATAAACCGTAATTTTACATTTAACGCGAATCCTATGCTATCTCTATGTTCTAAATGTGGAGGGCTGCTTGAAGTTATCGTAGAAGTAGATAAGAATATTAACTGGAATAGGTTTAAAGCAAGAAGGTTCAACGTGTGGAGATATAAGGAATTGTTGCCGATACCTTCAGATGTCGAGATAGTAACTTTAGGTGAAGGAGAGACGCCTCTAATACCGTTAGTAAACATGGAATATTATGGTTTACTTAGAAGTCTAAAGGGTTTACGTTAAGTTTGAAGACTCAAACCCCCTCAACCACTTCATCCCTAGTCGGTGGTTCATTGGGAGCTACATCCTCGCACACCACAAGGTGCGGGTTACTGAAGACTAGGTAAATTCTTCCGCTCCTGATAGCTACTACACCGTCATTGAAGCGGAAGCCTTTTCTTAACAATGAATGCTATTTCTAAAGTATTTAAAAGCTACCTAAAACTTCAAATCATCTCAGGTATTTAAATAAGCGAGCAGTTTTCTTAAACCTTTTTCTAGTTTGCTTATATCTGAATATATTTTCTTAGCTATGTCGGCGCTTTTCATTTTTCTTATGTATACGTTTTTCTCCCGTAGCGGTTATGAGGTTCTTCTATGAAACTTTCTAATCTATCTCTCTAAATAAAGTGTTAAAATATCTTCTACCATTTCTAAAAACGTAGGGCATAAGCACTATTACACCATGTTTCTCTAGTACATCTAAAACTCACATTTAGATTTTAATGCTACAAAGTATGATGCTTCGTTTGATGCTTCGCAAGAAACACCCATTACCTTATAGCTAAACATTCTACGTACTTTCTGGAAATATTCGCATAAGTTTTCATCAGAAGTGTATGCTAATACCACATACTTAGAAAATTCAGGGTACTTGTAAACTTCAACATAGAGAGGTTTAGATAGATATGTGCTTAATTTGGCAAGAAGACTCTTATGATACTTAGTTATTGTTATTGAAACAGGTATTAAACCATAAACTCTTAAAATTTCAACACACCTAATTATTTCTAGTTTAACCCTTAAGAATATAGTAGGCTATGCTGTATTATAAAAAACGCCGTTAAATTAGCTTATAAGCACACCAATAAAATTAGGGATTAACCATTTCTATTTATGGTTACCATCACTATGACTGCAAAGTGCTCTACTACAACGATTCCTTTATAGGTAGCTCCCTACATTTTCCTATATGTGAAGAGACAGGGATGTTTAATGATGACCTCGGCAGGACTGACCCTAAAAGGGAATGATTGGGGTCTTGAGTGCTGATCCTTCTTTTATAAACCTCCGAATGATTAAGGTCTGACATGGGAACACCAATAGATCATCTACTTCTTGGATATATGCATAGTCACATCAATTAATGTAAGCTCATTCTAACATGATCAATAGGTTCCTTGGAGGAATATTTAGAAATTCTAATTTAGTACTTCACTTATGGAGGCTTCATATAGCAAGTCTCTGAATTCGCCCACTAAATTCTCACAGGCTTTCTCTCTAAGAATCTTTACAATAATGTTTTCAAATAAAGTGCGGGAAGGCCATTTTCTCTTCTTCTTAGGTTTATTTATTAGGAAATCCTCCATATTGTAGTTATCTAGGAACCCCCTATACTGCTCGTACCAGTCAATACTAGGATTATATACGTATATCTTAGCGAGATCTGAAATTGGTATCAGTACTTGTGCTGCGGCTCCAAAAAGTTTCACGTCCTTCTCATATGATATAGCGCAAACAGGATATCTACTTTTAATCCATGCAATATAGCACTCCCAATATCTCGTATACAGTACATATCCCATGAAGAACTCTGTTAATCCCTCGACAATGTCTCTTTCGAGTTTAGCTATGTACACTCCCCTACCAGCTACAACTTCGAAATCAGGACTTCCACATTTAGGGCATCGGATAAACGAATTTACAAGGTCCGGAACATAATGTATTGGATTATCACATTCTTTATCTGGTGATCCACAGAATATCTCGTTTATTTTCCTCTTAACCTCGGAGAAACCCCATGAATATCCGCAGCTTAAACATTTGAAACGTGCTTCCTCAACTTCAAAAACAAAATCAGCATCCCTAACAACATCATACTCCTTCTTCAACTCATTAGTTGCTGTCTTCAAAATTTCGAGCTCAAGTTGAGAAAGCTCACCAACTTTAACATAGACCTTAACAACTTTCGAAGCCCCTTGCTCCACAGCTATTTTAGCTGACGAAACAACAATGCTTTCAGTAATACTCCACTCATGCAAAACAAACAGCACCCTAACATAAACATCATACCATAGAAAATAAATGTTTAGTTTCAAAATGAAGGTACTACAATATTATTAAGGTAAAAGTGCTAGAAGAAAGCTGAATAAGAAGGATCCTCATGTTATACTGATTCTTCCACGAGCTTCATCATAAATTTATATAGTTACTTAACTATATAGTTATGTGGTGATGTGATTGAGAAAGTATGTTACTATCTCTGTTTTGAGGGAGGTTAGGGAGTTACTTGAGAAGGAGAAAGGGGATCGTGATTGGAGTATGTTTTTGCTAGAATTGTATAGGGAAGCAAAAATTTCTAGGGCAAAAAGGGCTTTCGAAGAACTTAGGCGTTTGCTTGATGAAAAGGATTTAAAGGATATTGCGAGGTCAAGTGTGGAGTTTAGAAGGGGGTTTAAGCTTAAATGAAACTTATTGATACAAGCGTTTTGATAGATAGTATTAGAAAGGGTATTTATGAAGAAGGTTCAATCTCTATAATTACGTTAATAGAGATACTTAGAGGCGTATCTCTGAAGAAGAGAATTAAGGTAAAACAGTTGCTTGAAGAAAGCTTTGATGTATTGAATATCGACAATAAAGTGATATTGAAGTATTGCGACCTTTACAACACATTGAAACAAAAAGGACAATTAATTCCAGATGCTAACCTGCTTATAGCAGCAACAGCTATCGTAAACGATTTAGTCCTAGTAACAAAAGATAAAGATTTCGAACGAGTAAAAGAACATGGCTTAAAATTAGAATTAAGGGAAGAACATTAAGTTTTCTTCAGAAATACTGACATTATTTAGAAAATGTTCAACGCGTGTTCTTAACAAGTTCGGGTTTTACGATAGGATGAAGTAAAAGAAGCTGTTATATTATTTTAAGGTATTTCTGCTACCTCTAATAATAGATGTAGATACAGTTGCGAATATTGCTATGAGTAAATATATCCACAGGGTTGTGTTTATCGCATCGACCATGTTTGGTATGTTCTTTGTTACCGCTATAGCTATTGACGTGCTAATTGCTTGTCCTAGAAACCTCATACTGCCTAGGAAAGCACTTGCTGTTCCATATAGTTTCCTTGGAGAGGCATTTAATGCTGAAGTTGTATTTGGTGTTGTAAATAGTGCAAAGCCTGCTCCTAAAATGAGGAGTGCATACAATATCTCTGTAATTAATGTGGATGTTTCTAATGGAATTAGACAATATATGCCTAGCACTATTATGCATAGTCCGATAGATGCAATAATCGATGGCCTATACTTATCAGCTATAAATCCTGCAATAGGGGATAGTGTTGCTTGAACTATTGAGCGAGAAGACAATATTAATCCGGCTTCGCGACCAGTAAACCCTCTAATCTTCTGTAAGTAGAGGCTAATCAGAATTGCTAAAGCATACGTTGCACTATAGCTTAAGAGGTTTGCTAACGAAGCACCCATGTAAAATCTGTTCCTAAGTAGTTTACGGCCAATAATACCTATGTCAACTAGGGATTCAAAATATAATAGCACTATTAGAGCTACTATGCCAGATAATGTTAATATGATTCCGTGGGGCTCATTGATACATGAAGCACCATAAACTATTGAAGCAATAGAGAATGCTAAAAATCCTAGCCTATACGGGCTTGGCAATGGTGTAGCTACTTTACCTACATTTAAAATTGTTCTTGAGAAAATAAAGCCTACAGTAGAGATTAAAGCAGTAAATAGGAAAAGCCATCTCCATCCAAGATAGTCTACAAATAACCCTCCCAATATAGGGCCCTAAGGTTAAGCCTACATATATCGATGCTGTATTGAAACCGATAACCCTACCTCTAACGTTCGGAAGAAAAACTGTTGATAATATGGCGATCGATGTAGTAGAAATACATGCTCCACCAATACCCTGCAGCATCCTAAACAATATAAGCAATGGAAATGACGGTGTAATAGCTGATAGAAAAGATGCTGAAGAGAACAACGCTAAACCATAAACAAAAATTCTCCCCCTACCAATCCAGTCAGCAATTCTACCAACAGGCAATATTGAAGCCGCTAAAGAAACGAGAAAAGCGTTCGCAACCCAATTAACAACAGCTACATCAACACTGAAACTATCACTAATACTCTACAAAGCAATAGCTATAGATGAAGACATAAATGGAACAAGAAATGAAGCAGAAACACAAACAATCAAAATACGCCAAGGCGCATCCTTAAACAACCGAAGCACCAATAATTTTTCACCCTTCAACACGATAAAACTTACCCCACACCTTCAATTAAAGATGATCATGTGTGATTATCAGAGATGAGTCACTATTGGAAATCTTTGGAATTAAAATTAATTTAAACTGTCGAAGTATTTAAGTAAGTTACTTAAGACAGAGTTATCAGTGTTAAATTAGTTTACATATTATCGAAGAACAGGGGTTATTTTTATGTCTATTAAGAAATATGATAAAAGCATTATTAGGGAAACAGCGTTGGAAAAAGATGTGCCAATTACAAGATTTATCTTAGACGCATTTTATAAATCCTTAAGAACACCAATTACACTACTGGGTGTATCTCCTACATCGATTTCAGTGGTTGAATCAGCTCTTCTCGTTGCTAAAAGGTATCAATCCCCTATAATGTTTATTGCTTCCTTAAACCAAGTAGATATAGACGGCGGATACACTGGCTGGACACCGCGAAAATTTGTTGAAACAGTGTCTGAAAAAGCCTTTAAACTAAATTACGAAGGCCCAGTAATAATTGCCCTTGACCATGGCGGACCATGGCTCAAAGACACTCATGTACGTCAAGGTCTTGATCTTGAGGAAGCTATGGAACATGTTATGAAATCTATTGAAGCGGCAATAACTTCAGGATATGATTTATTACATATTGATACGACAGTAGATATTCATTCGAAAAGACCCTTAAATGAAGATGTTATTGCTAAAAGAACGCTTGATTTAATTGAATACGCAGAGTCTATACGTATAAGCAAAGGCTTACCCAGAGTAGACTATGAAGTGGGAAGCGATAGATGGGGAGTTAGCGACCCCGAAAGAGTTAACATTCTCCTTAAAATGATAAGAAAAGGACTAATAGAAAGAGGTCTTAAGGAAACATCGCTCTTATTTGTTGTAGGCGATTTAGGAACACGCACTACACCAAAGAACATGTTAGATATTAATGTAGGTATAAAATTAGTTGAAATAGCTAAGAAATATGGTTTATACGTTAAAGGACACTCAACAGATTATGTCAAAAATCCTGAAAGTTATAGAAAGATAGGCATTGGAGGAGCTAATGTAGGTCCTGAATTCGCGGATGTAGAATATCGTGGTATTAAAAAACTTGTTAAATTATTGGAAAAAAAGGAAATGCAAGGTAAGGATGAGTTTTATTCAATATTAAATACTATAGTTGATTTAGTGAAGAAGGATGGTAGATGGAAGAAGTACATTCCGAGAGGCATTAATAAACTTGAAAGTTTACCGAGTAATTATAGGGAATGGGTAATAGGTATATGTTCAAGATATATTTGGTCAAATAGAAAAGTTAATGAGATGAGAAAGAAACTCTATAAGCATGCAGAGAGCATAGGCGTTAACGGTCATAAAGTAATTATCGATGAAATCATAAAGGCGATAAGGAAGTATACGAAAGCATTTGGCCTTGAGGGATCAACTACTAAACTTAATAAGGTATTAAATCGCTCAATAAATAAAAGCTTAGCTAGTATAGACGTAAATTAAAGTTATAAAATGTACATAATTGGTTCAGTAGCTTTGCTAAACTGTTTTAAATATCTATTTTCATTAAATAGTTCTTACCGTCTTGATTAAGCGTAAAACTATTCAACAACCAACTAAGGCATATAAAGTTAGAGGTTTCCAAAATTGTCTGATGAAGAGCTATTTAACTATAAAACGTTTAAAGAAATTAATGAAATACCAGAGAGTATTAGAGAAGTTATTGGTAATATTAGTAGAATAAGAGAAATAGTCGATGAGCTAAATAATAAAGGAGTTAATGAGCTATACTACATAGGTTGTGGATCAAGTCACTACGTAGCTATGGGTTCTGCGCTTCCGTTACTCATTCATTCCACTGTAAAAACAATTGTAGCTCCAGCATCAGAGTTCATTTTTTACCACTTAAATAACCGATATGAATCAAGAAGGGCAGTAATAGCGTTTTCAAGGTCAGGGTCGACAGCTGAAATTTTAAGTGCTATGCGCCAAGCTAAGGAAAAAGGATATATAACTATAGGTATCACTTGCACTAGAGATAGCCCTATTCTAAAATTAACAGACTACTCTATTCTCGCAGAGAAATGTTACGAAGAAAGTTACGTTATGACTAAATCATTTGTTACAATGCAATTAGCAGGATTGTTATTGTCTTTATATAAAATCTCCGATTATCATGAACGGGTAGAGGATATAGTAGAAGAATCCACTAAGTTACCAGTAGCCGTAGAGGAAATACTAAATAATAAACAGCAATATTATAAGTTAGCGAAAGAAACTTTGGAAAAGAATGCATTCATATTCTTAGGCACATCAATAACTATGCCAGCGGCTTTCGAAGCATCTTTGAAATTCAAGGAAATGACACACTCATTCACTGAAGCATTACATGCACTAGAGTTTAGACATGGACCAGTGGCTCTTGCCAGCAAAAGCAAGGAGGTAGCCTTGTTTATCCTTACACCAAGCGATAAAAGTGCCGATAAAGTGATTAAGCTCTATAACGAATTAATTAATAAAGGTTTTAATGTTAAACTAGTCACAAACATTGAAAACTATAAGAACAAAAACCAGCTGTACATTAACTGGTCCGGCCATGTATACTACTCATCACTATTGTTCATTATACCATTATATTTAGTAGCATTTTATAGGACCATACTTAAAGGGCATAATCCAGATAAACCTAAGGGTTTAGTAAAAATAGTTAAAGCTTTCTAGTTATATTAATGGCATAGTTAACCTCCACTTGAGGCTATGGAGTAATATTAGACGATCTGTAAACAATCTTTCCACTAACAATAGCCATCACTACATTTAAGTTCTTATCTAGAACAACGATGTCAGCTTGACGACCTGGCTTTAGCAGTCCTTTTTTCCCTGTACATGGCCCCAATAGCTTTAGATGGATTTGTGCTTGCCATGATAAAGGCGTCTCTTATGCTGTACCACAGTCTAATAATATTCTTAAATGCTTTATCTAAAGTAAGCGTGCTACCAGCTAAGCCTCCTGTCTCTATTAATCTAGAAATACCTTTCTCAATTTTAATCTTTAAACCGCCAAGTTCATACACTCCATCGGGTAATCCTGTTGCGGATATAACATCGGTTATCAAAACCATTCCTTGTATTCCTGCAAAATCTATTGTGAATTTTATCATTCCAGGCATTACATAGATAAAGTCTGTGATCAACTCTAAGTACGCATTGGGTGATGTTAGTAATGCGATGACCACACCTGGCTCTCTATGATGTATTTCTCTCATTCCATTGTATAAGTGAGTGGCTTTAGAAACACCCGCTACCATACCTAACATGGCTTAGTCGTAAGTATCGTTAGTATGCCCAATTTGAACAATTATATTTCTTGAAACAGCGTATTTTATAAGCTCCAGTGCTTTCTCAACTTCAGGCGCAATAGTGATTTCCCTTATCTGATTATTAGAAGCCTTTAAATACTCACTTAGCTCGCTAACATCTGGCTTTCTAATATACTTTTTATTTTGAGCACCAGCTTTAACCGGACTTATATAAGGTCCCTCTAGATGAAGACCTAGAAACCTAGCACCAATTCCTTGAAACTGGTTCTCAGCAGCACTATGATAAGCTCTTAACACTTTAAGAATGAGATCATGGAGAGCAGAAACTGTGGTTGGAATAAAACTTGTCACACCATATTTTGGCAATACCTTAAATATCTTTATGAATGATTTGGCTCCCCATTCATGGTGTCATATCCATAAATGCCATGAATATGTGTACCTATAAATCTAGGACCTACTATGTATCCTTTAAGGTTAAATTCCCTAAATCCGAACTCTTCCTTTACAGGTTCTCTTCCAAGATCAATTATAATATCATTCCTTACAACAATATAGTCGTCATTTATTACCTCGTGTGGCGTGTAAATCTTTGCATGCCTGAAAACTAAACTACCATTTCGAGACAAAAACACATTCCACCTATTACATTAGATTATAGTTCACTTCGAATAAAGTTTACAATAGATTTCCTAATTACATAGTTTATGTTTATTAGATCCAAAGACGTTAGATTCTTAATGCACCATATATTAAATTCCAAAATATTTGGAAAAGTTTAGTAGCTACTTTTTTATCTAAATCCTCTATATTGGTTTTATTAGTGCCAGGTATTATTTTATCCGCATATTTCTTATTTCTCTCTATGCCTTCTGGAACATTTGCACTTGCCCATACTTAAGGTTCCATACTCTTCTCTACGAGTTTTTCAACTGTTCCTGTAACTAACGTCCGTATTGAAGGAGTACTGGTCAGCATGGATCCTTTTAAAATGGAGCTAGTTAAAAGAATAACCTACAGAAATGTAGCAATGGTTAATGGCAGAATAAATGATGTTGAAGCATTAGTTGGAGCAAATATGGGTATTGCTGTCGGAGACTTAAGTGTAGTGTTTTCTGTTGCTAATGTCACTATGCTTAAAGGCGTAAACGGGCTGTCTAAACTCTTTTCTAAATATCGAATACAGTACATGTCGAATGACTCTAGCTTTAACTATAAAATTAGCTGTTACAGGTACGGGAGATAATGATTCAACATTATGTAGCGTTAAGGACAATAAGTCTAATAATGATTAAGAAGAAATAATAAGAATAATGCCTTTATTTTATGTTGTTATGGCTTTCGCTAGTCCTGGAGGAGCATCGATCGGCAAATTTTTAATACATCCTATTCTATATGCTATTAGCTGTAAAGGAATAATCGACGCTATTGGCGCTAATATTCTGTTGTTAACGTTAATTGTTTCTATGAGTTCTCCATAACCTTTTCCATCGTGGGTTATGGTGATTATGAAAGCACCTTTATTAAGAGCCTCTTTAACCGTACGATTGTAAAGCTCTATGGCTGGGGTTTCAAAAGGCTTTATAAATATTATTGGATAACCATTGGAAATAAGGACCATGGGTCCGTGTCTTAACTCTCCTAATTGTACTCCTTCGGCATGAATTAGTGCTGCTTCTTTAAGCTTAAGTGCTGCCTCTAATGCTATTGGATAGTTTACACCGCTACTTACCACATATAAGCTATTCCATTTAGAAAGTTTATTGGCAACTTCTCTAGCTCTTCTATTAAATATTTCCATCTTAGCGCTTAGTTCTTTGGCGAACCCTCTTAATTCATTAATTAATTGTGGTATCGCTTTAGAATTTACCGTTCCCGTGTAAAGACCCGTATATGCTGCTAAAATAGCAAGCGTTGTTAGTGTAGATACGAAAGTTTTCGTTGCTGGTACAGCAATTTCAGGGCCTGCACCCACAGGTAGGTATACATTTGATTCTAGCGTTAATCTTGAACCAACAACGTTGGTTACACCAACTATTACGGCACCACGTTGCTTAGCTAACTTAATGCTGTTAATAACGTCTCTTGTTTCACCACTTTGACTAATAGCTAATATTACTGTACCAGTAGATACATTTTCTAACGCATAGTAGTGAATTCAGCAGCACTAACTACATTAACGTTTAGATTAGCTAAATCTGTAAAATAATATGACGCAACTAAACCTGCATAAAGACTTGTACCATTACCTATTATATAAACGTTCTTTGCCCCGTAAATTATCATTGATGCAAGCCTAAGGTACTTTTCCATAAGAGTGGCAGTTGTTCTAATAATAGCTTCGGGGGCTTCGTAGATCTCTTTCAACATGAAATGCGGATAGCCTGCTTTATCTATGACTCCAATAGCGTATTTCACTCTTTTTCTTCGAACCTCCTTAACTTCCGCTAAGGATTCAATATTAATTACCCTTATTCCATCAAGGCCTACTTCAGCAGCCATGTTTTCCTCGAGAATCAATGCTTCATCAGCAAATCCATGTAGGCTTGGTATGTCACTCGAAATAAAAACACATTCTTTATCCCCACGTACACCTATAACTATATGTTGTCCCTTATTTAGCACATATATTTTGTTTTTCTTCTCTAGGAGAAACGCTATTGAGTAAATACCACGTAGTTTCCTACTTGCTAAAGCTAATGCCTTAAGGGGTTCATTGTTTCTCAAGGTTTCTTCAAGTAAATGAGCAAACACTTCAATATCCGTTCTTGATTTAAATTTATGTCCTTTTTCTACAAGTTTTTCTCTTACCTCTTCGAAGTTTTCTATTATTCCATCGCCAACAACAGCAACCCTATTATAGCAGTCTGTAAGTGGATGAGTATTTTCATCTACGGGCCATCCTCTACTAGCATATCTGGTATGGCTGAGAGCCACTTTTGATGGTATATGAGCTAAATTAACCTTCCTTGCGACTTGTTCTAAATGTCCTGCCGCTTTTCTAATTATAATCTTTCCTTCCTTGCTTAGAAATGCAACACCAGCCCCATCATACCCTCGGTACAGTAGTCTCTTTAGACCTTCAATAATGGTGTTCTCCTTAATAGTATTTTTACATATACAGCCGAAAATACCACCCACTCTTAAGTCATCTCCAACTGTCTATTCTATAATATCTTAAGCAATGCTATCTAATATATATAGTTAAGTTGAGGTTAAAATTATAGCTAAGTAATAATGCTTTTCGAATGAACAATTCAAGACTTCAGAAATCAAGAGATCATTTTTACATATACGTACCGAAGCAATGGAATGAAGACCTCGAAGAATTCTATCAAAAGAGAAAGCGTGTCAGGGTGACCATCGAAATAGAATAAAGAGTAAGGAGATGGCTGGGGGCGGCAAGGGCGGTTACATCTAATGAAAAGATACGACAGGGATTTAAAAATTACAAGCTTGAAGGAGAGCTAGCGAGAAGAGTTCAAGAAGTAGCTAGAATTGTAAGAGACAGGAATGATCTGAGCTTTGAAGAGCGTAAAAGGCTGTGTCATTACATCGCTGATGCCGGGCGGGATTGGAAGAAGGTATACCATGTGCTATGTAACAACATAGAATTTGTTGTAGATAAATCAATAACGCTAAGGGAAGTGTGGTATAGGTTCATGACTGTTGCACCACGTGAAATCCAGGAGTTCTTGGAGAGGAAAGCTCAAAAGCTAAAGAAAGGCTGGAGTGGTTGCTACAAGCAGGTTGTTTATTACTTCCTATTGGCGCTGGAGGCCGCTGGCCTGTCCGATATGAAGGAGGAGAGATCTGTCGAGATCATAATTACACCTGGCTACGGTGAGATGGATCTAAGAAGTTTTGAAGAGCATGTTGAACTATTTAGGAAAACTGCAGAAGAGGTTTTGAAGAGCTGCAGGTTCGTTATCTTTGTTGAGAAAATACACGTAGCTAGGAGGATAGCGCATGTAATTAATGACCTTGGTGGCGCTGTAATCGCGGGCAAAGGATTTCCAACACGTTATTTGAGAATGCTAGCTAAAGCCGGGAAGCTACTTATCTTAACTGATGCCAATAAGAGCTGCGGTGATATCGCACATGTTTTCAGGTATAGATCAAAGAGACGCAAGAAGATGCTAAGAAGCTTAACCTACTCCAGATTCCCGAAACATAGAAGAGAAGAAAGCGAGGGTACGCGATACGTTATGAACTAGATGCACTATCAGCATTAGAAGCATTGTTTTAAGAAGGGATAGAGTCCTGCTAGTCTTCTTCGAGGTAAGAATACTTGGCGAAATCTATGCTACAGCAATCACTAGAGCAATTCTCATAAATGGCATAAATAACACATTACACATTATACTCGAATATCTAAACCCCAGAGCCTACTCAGTAATGCTTGTAGGTCTCACGGCACAAATACATGGCTTAATGCTGCATGGAACCAGGATATCATATGTAGCAGATGTGAGAGTCATAGATCCAAAAGCTGTGATTAAGCGGCTTAAAAGGGTTCAGCCCATGGCTTCGTAGAGGGTGCAGTAAATTATGCACAAGAACTGGAGAATAATTAATCATTGAATACATGTAGTGAAAGAATCAAGGGATAAGGGTAAAAAGACTTATATTACCTAGAGTAAACAATGTGTCCCTTAATAATTGTGGCAACAACTTCAAGCCTATCGTTTAAAACAACCATGTCCGCCTTAAAGCCTGGCTTCAACATCCCAATCCCGGGATCCTTGTCAGCATGGACTGCTCTCGCTGGATTAGTGCTTGCCATTGCGAATGCTTCCCCAACACTATATCCAAGTGATACAACATTTCTAAACCCTCTATCCATGGTCAATGTGCTTCCCGCAAGACCTCCTGTGTTTGCAAGTCTCGATACGCCATTCCTCACTATGATCTTTAAGCCTCCCAGCTCGTATTCTCCGTCTTGGAGACCAGTTGCCGATATGGCGTCAGTTATCATGGTTATCCTGTCGACCCCTGCATAATCTATTACAAACCTTATCATTTCGGGACGAACATGTATGAAGTCAGTGATCAATTCAAGAAATACTGACTTTGAAGACATTAATGCAACAACAACACCAGGCTCCCTGTGATGAATACCTCTCATACCGTTGAATAAATGGGTAGCCTTTCTTGCCCCTGCCAGCACGCCGTTTAAGGCCTCTTCATAAGTTGCATTGGTATGACCTATCTGGACGACTACTCCTAGCGAGGAGACATGCCTTATGAATTCAAGAGCCCCCTCAATCTCGGGTGCAACAGTTATCTCTCTAATAAGTCTTCCCGACTCCTCATAATACTGCATGAATTCTTCGATGGATGGCTTCCTGATAAACTCCTTGTTTTGTGCTCCCGCCTTCTCCACATTAATATATGGTCCCTCCAGATGCAATCCCAGAAGTCTCGCACCCATTGACGGGTTCCATGCATCATAGGCGGTCTTGAACGCCTTGGAAACGTTGAGAAGTATTTCATGGGGGCTCGTTACAGTGCTGGGTATGAAGGAGGTCACGCCGTATCTTGGAAGAATCCTCGACATCTCGATAAATGACTCCTGCCTGGCATCCATTGTATCGTATCCGTAGAGGCCGTGTATGTGTGTGTCAATTAGTCCTGGACCAATTATTCTCCCATCAAGATCTATTTCTTCAAGGCCATTCCTGCTACCACTATACGACTCCTTACCTATAGCCTTTATCACTCCCTCTTCTACAAGTATGAACCCTCTCCTTATGTGTTCATATGGAGTATATATTTCTGCGTTCCTTATCAATACTGATTTTCCAGCCAACTATATACACCTTTAAAGAACTGATTATTTCTGCAGAAAGCAACAAGTCATACATGGTATTTGTATTTTAAAAAGCAGTATTAGGTATTATAGAGGCTTTATCTTGGACAGGTATTTCTCGACATACTTCTTATTCTTCTCTATTCCTCCTGGAACATTTGCACTTAACCAAACTGGAGGCTCAACGCCTTCGTCAGCTAACATCTTTGCAGCGGTGCTTAAAATTGAGTGAAGTATCGATGCGTTTATGATTGTGGATACTGGAGCTACCTTTGTTTTTATGC
>JAPDJU010000003.1 GCA_029258915.1 Thermoproteota archaeon | reverse complement strand
TCAGCGGCCATTTCGGAGACCCAATAACGTTTATTTTAAAAGGGGTTTAGAAAAACGAGTATGAGTTATGTGTGAAAAACATTATTTAGTTTAACTACTTATAATAGCCTGCCTCCTTCATAATATTGTATACCTTATTGTTAATGTTTTGCAGGGCAGTGTCTGGATCCTCGGTGCCCGCGAGAACTGCTGATATGTCCTCAGACATAGCCACTAAGATGTCAATGGCCTCAGGTATTGCTGGTAGAGTGTATCCATAGTTCTGAATAATGTCTAGATCGATCTTCCAGTCAGGATGCTTATCGGCAGCCTCCTCCAACAAGGAGGCTATTAGCGGTACGCCACCATGCTCCACGTAGCGCTTCTGCATTTCATAGCTCGACATTATGAGTAAGAACTTCTTAGCCTCTTCAATATGTTTTGAATACTTTGAAACACATAGTCCCACAGGATTTACGTATGTGGTTATCTTCAATGATCCATCAGGCTGTCTTGCACCGGGCGTATGTGTCATGCCGAATTTTCCAGCATATTTTGTTTGGCTAGGATCGTTCAAGCCTGCCCAAGCTATTGAGAAATGTATGGCGAAGGCGATGAGGCCCGACTTCAAGCCGTGATCAACGCCCATGTAGTCCCAGTCATAAACGTCTGGCGGAAACACTTCAAGCTTTCTCAAAGTATCATATATCTGCATAGCCTTCTTCCAAGCATCGCTAGTAAAGTCGGGCTCATATGTTCCAGGCTTAAACCAGTGCCCTCCAAAGGACCATGCAATATCCATGAGGTGCCATGGAGTATCCATCATGCCTCTCTTACCGTAGACGGCTGTGCCATACTTTGTAGGGCTGTCGGGATTATATTTCTGAGTGAAGAAGATCGCGGTTGCTATGTAGTCGTCCCAATCCCATTCCTCAGGAGGCTTGGGTGTAAGTTCTTTTCCAAGATACTTCTTCGAAAGCTGCTTGAACAGCTCTATCTTCTTCGGGTCGTGAAGAAGATCATCTATTAAGTCCTTCCGGTAAAATAATGCATGATTGTTTAGTCCAAGGGTTGGAACACCGTACAGGTGGCCATTAACGGTTAAACCATCCAAATGGACCTTAAGCATACCTAGTTTCAGCAGCTCCTCCCTCATATCATCTATTGGGACGAGATGTGGAGCATAGTGTCCAACATTGTATATTCCGGCCGTGATAATGTCGAACTCGGAGGATTTTGCAGCTAAAATTGTGTCCTCCTTAATCCAGAACTCCTCTCTGCTAAAAGTAACCATCTCTATTCTAATCCCTGTCTTAGGAGCCATCTCCTTGTTGTACCAGTCAAGAACCGGTGCCCATGCCTCACTCTCTGGCCCAGGCCAGTAAACCATCCTAATAGTTACCATCTCCTTAGTCGTCGTAGTTGGAGATGTTGCGGGAGGTGTTGTAGTTGTTTTTGCCGGAGGCTGGGTTGCCAGATAGGCATAGTATCCTGTTCCAATCGCTAAAATTACTACAACAAGTATAATGATTGCCTGAACACGTGTTAAAGCATCATAAAACACTTTTCCACCTATAACATTTTTTACACTACAGCAATATATAAAGTTATATCTAATTCGCAAAATCATTAATATGTTCTCCTTAAAACAATTGATGCAAAAAATAATGTACAGAATATCTTAACATATAACATAAATATCTTTAGCCACGTGAGAATATATAAGCCAAAGCAACAATAGAAATCCTTATCCAATAGTTTTTAAATTAATTGATATATTATTGGAAAGATGGTGTTATGATAATTAGTGGTAAGGTATATGAGAGAGACCTAATAATAACACCTACGACAATTAATGATGAGTAGTGGAGGTTAGAAGGACATAGATTACAAATATTGGATGTCCGAAACTACATACTTGAAAGTGTGAATGTAAATGAGCTCCTCCTAGATATTCCCCAAAGCCTTGGCGAGAACGAACGGCAGGCTATCGCCATAGCAAATGCATCAAGCGATAACCTTCTTAACTACGCGCCCATTACTTGCCACCTTATATACAATAAGAGCTTCTTCACGTACATTGGCTTTTCACCTAAAGATTACCATCGTATTTGTTGGTATTCCAGTCTTAATGCCTTTAGATTTTAAGAATTTTAGTACTTCAGTAAGGCGTGCTAGCTTAGCAAACACTATAGCATCTGTTTTCGATGGTGGTAAACGTATCTTTACTACATCTAGAAACCTCCTGATAAGCTCATTTACCACATACTTTACGTTTACACCCATGCTAGTGTTGTAGTGTTGGTAGTCGGGGATGTTTAGAGATACTAGTTAGCCATCTATGTTGAAGCCTGCTGATAGAATCGATATGCTTATCCATGTCTCATTCCAGAAACCAGCAAACTCGATAACCTTCAGCAGCTTCTTGATTAATCCTGAATCAAGGCTGTAAATACTGCTCCATCCAGTAATGGTCTTAAAGTCTCCTTGTACTGGCTTCAGCTCGTCACCAACCCAGATAACTATCAGATCGAATCTTCCTCCAAGTTCCAGCACCTTCCTGTATTGCTCTATACATCCATGGCTATGAGTGTGAAACACACCATAAATTTCATCCCCTATCATCACCTCGATATAGAATGGTGGTACGCAAGATCGGATTACCTTCTCCCATAGGTTAGCAAATCACCACTCATGTACGGTAGTCGCTATCTCTCTACGGTACTGTGAAATATTCTCAGGTCTTAACGGAGGTATGCGATTTTCTTGAAACATCTTCTTAACGTACTGGGTTGCTTTAGCAGTATCATCAGAGAACTCCTTCGCCCACCAACTATAGTTCTTCGTTAGAGCCATGTATACAAGCCATGGAGCGAAATCCTCTCTAAAGCTACGCATATTCAGGAAGATGAAGTAAGTGCCACTAACTTCTCTAGAATCATTAACGATTCTTCCGTGAAGAACCTTGAATTTTACCTTGACTTCAGCATTACTGGAACTTCTATCAATAACTAGATAGGCAGTTATGATAAAGGCAGAGAGCACTGCTATGAAGGATATCATAAGAAGTGTTCGACGCCTCATCATCGATTATCACCATAATTCTTGAATTCACTTATTAAAGCCAAACTTAATACCCATCTCTACATAAATTCCAGGCTTTGTTCGAAAGTTCATCTTGATGATATATACTCCTGGTTTCACTTTTCCACACTCATAACCATCAATGTATAGTTCACCTTCTCTGTACTCAATTATGTGTAGACTGAACAGCTTTTTCTCCCTAGGCTTTACAACGATGATGTTTGGCTTCAGTACCTGAGTTATTATGCCATAGCCGCAGATAGCGCTTCCATTATGAGCATCTACTACATGTATGATGTACCCATCCCAACTAACTATGGTTAAGTTCTCATCGCCTCCATTATTGATGTATAGCGCGATTACCGTAACATTCTTGCCGCTCCATTGCTCTATGAAGGATTCATGAGTCTTTGAATCGTTAATGAGCTTTAGGGCTTGGTCTATTCCCCTTAAGATCTCTACATTGATGAACTGAGGCTTCTTAATTATCTGAAATGACTCGAGTTTCTTAGGATTTAACCTAACACTTACCTTTAGGTACAGCAAATACTTAGGAAGGCAACGTAGGACAAATACCTTAAACAATTAGTGATTAAGTTTATTACTGGCAACTTTAAGTAGGATGTTAAGAGAGCAATTAGGCTATTCTCCTCCAATATAGAGCTTAAATGGGAGAAGAGGTTCGAAGAGTTCCTAAAGGAACTTAAAAGGCGTAAGAAAGTTAGAAGACAAGAAACTAACACTACAGCTTACGTGAAGGAACAAGTGATCTTGTAAAGGTCATTTATGAGGAGAAGGTGGGGGATATTATATTTAAAGGAGCATTTAGGATTTTATACGTAGCAGATGATATTGCAGGCTTTAGGTACTTCAACGGTAAGGGAGATCTAAAGTAAGTATGCGAGTACATTTACGAAAATCGCGAAAAGGAAAGTAGGTAGGGGAAAAGTATGATTCTTATTAAGGTTCATAGTTCGGAATGGTGCGATGCAGACGTTTACGAAGTTGTTTCTAAGTATTTTGCTAAGTTCGAGATTGAGCCTAAGGATATTAAGGAGTTTAAGTGTCTTAGAGGAGAAATGCGTGAAGAAATAGATGTGAATAATAAAGAGTTCGTGGAGTGTTTGAAGAGCTATAGTGCAGATGTTGTTTTGGTTCTCGAAGGTGAATTCGATTATCCACGGGTAGTGCTGATATTTCTTAAAGAGAGGAAAATAATGCATTTCTTCACGCTAGAAAAGATGCGCGGATTATGGATAAAGCCTGACTGGTACAGACAAGGCAAACATATAATTAGAGACTAAACGTATAGATAGGATGTGCCGGGAAAAGGGAACTAGGAACATATTCTCTAATATTTAATTTTAATAATGTATAGGTGTGTTTACAATTCTACATTTTTCTCATGGTTAACCCCTTATGCCGGGCAAATAGAAACTGTTATCCTCTGTAATTGAGACCATATAGTAGGGGTTAACTTGCCCTCTATTTGGAGCATTAAGAAAATCAAGAACAAGTACTATCTTTACCATGAGGGAAAATATGTTGCACCATTAGAGAAGCTGGTGGAGTTATGGTGCGGCGGCCGGGATTTGAACCCGGGATCGCCGGCTTGGGGGGCCGGCGTCCTAATCCAGGCTAGACGACCGCCGCTCAAATGTTTATTTTTCTACTTCTTTCTTAAAGTTTCCTTATTATTGTTTTTAAAGGCAAATAGGGAGTTAATAATGGAGTGTTAAATGTTTTGCTGATTAGTTTTGGATCCCACTAAAATAAACGGTAAATACTTATGCAATAAAAGCTACATAATAACTAAACGTTCTGCAGGTTATTTGTTATGATTATTGTAAGGTCGTCTAAAGGTGGAGAACTGTGTGTGG
Source organism: Thermoproteota archaeon (assembly GCA_029258915.1). Lineage (GTDB taxonomy): Archaea > Thermoproteota > Thermoprotei_A > EX4484-217-1 > EX4484-217-1 > EX4484-217-1. Next base: position 179,138 of record JAPDJU010000003.1, on the reverse strand, counting down.
ACGGCTACAGGGTAAGAATTATAGAGAAACTTCGGCTACCTTCACTTAATGAAAGGCTTAAGGCGATTAGGGAAGCATTTTGGAATACGTTTTTGCTTAAGAATGAACATGTATTTCTCGACATGCTTACTGATAGTGGAGTAAATGCGATGAGCGATAAGCAACTTGCTGCCATGATTACTGCTCAAGACTCCTATGCTGGGAGTAAAACATTTTATGAGCTTGTTAAGGCTGTAGAAGACGTTTTAGGATACAAGTATGTGTTACCTACTCATCAAGGTAGAGCTGCTGAGCATCTATTAGCTAAAGCTTTTATTAAGGAAGACGACGTCATACCTATGAATTACCATTTTACAACAACAAAAGTTCATTTTGAACTTGCTGGCGGGCAAGTACTGGAGCTTTACATTAATGAAGCACTAAACACTGAAAGCACTCATCCATTTAAAGGAAACATGGATCCTGAGAAATTAAGGGAAGTAATTAGAAAATATGGTAAGGAGAAAATACCGTTTGTTAGAATGGAGGCAACAACAAATCTTATCGGAGGACAACCATTTTCCATGGAGAATTTGAGGACAATTAAGGAAATATGTGATGAGCATGAAATACCTCTTGTTTTAGATGGCAGCATGATTGATTGGAATGCTTATTTGATAAAGCAAAGAGAAAGAGGATATAGAAACAAGTCTATTGCTGAAATAGTTAAGGAAATGTGTAGTTTAGCAGACATATTCTATGCAAGCGCAAGAAAAGCAATGTGCGTTAGAGGAGGATTCATAGCAACAAACAATAAGAAGTTCTTTGAGAAACTAGAAGAACTACTTCCAGTGTATGAAGGATTCTTTACTTATGGAGGTATGTCGATAAAGGAATTAGGTGCTATGGCTGTAGGAATAAGGGAAATGGTTGATGAATCACTAGTTGGCTCTACTGTGGAGCAAATAAGGTGTTTTGTTGAAAAACTTAAGAAGGAGAAAATACCTGTAGTTACTCCTCCAGGAGGATTAGGTGTACACTTAGATGCAATGAAGTTCCTACCTCACGTACCGCAAAATCAGTATCCTGCAGGAGCTTTAGCAGCAGCACTCTACATAGTGTCTGGAATAAGGGCTATGGAAAGAGGAACAATGTCCATGGAGAGAACACCCGACGGTAGAGAAGTATTCTCAGACCTAGAACTTGTTAGAATAGCTTTCCCAAGAAGAACCTACCTAAGATCACACATAGACTACGCTGTAGACAGAATAGCTTGGCTATACGAACACAGAGAACTAATAAAGGGTTTAGAATGGGTTTACGAACCACCAGTACTTAGATTCTTCCTAGGCAAACTAAAAGACGTAGACAACTGAGGTAAAAGACTTTACAAAGCATATAGAAAAGAGTTAGGAGAATATTGAATATAACAAGTTTTTAGCACTTAGCCTTTCTTTATTAGCTTCCAAACTTCTTCACTATACTGGAATATTATTGGGTAGCCTCCTGTATGTATGAAAATTACTTGCGAGCCTTGTTCCACTACACCCTTCCTAACCAAGTCTATTAATCCCGCAAACGCCTTAGCAGTATAAACAGGGTCTAGAAGTAGTCCCTCAGTTTTAGCAACTTTAACCATAATATCAACTACCTTCTTCGATAAAACACCATATCCCCCGAAACTGTAATCGTAAACAACTATGTCTTCGGACTTAACATCGGCTTTTAACCTATATTTCTCCATAGTTTCTCTGATTAGCTCAATTACTTTTTTAGGTAGTTCAGTTTTCCCATAATATCTATTCCAATGACCTTAGCGTTTACTCCTGCAAGCTTTAAACCTAAAACTAGTCCTGCTTGTGTTCCTCCAGAGCCTGAAGCGTGGACTACGTATTTGGGCTTAATGTTTAACTCTCCTAATTGCCTAACTATTTCAAAAGCCGCTTCAACATATCCTAAAATCCCTGTTGGAATAGCTCCATCCAACGGGATAACATATGGTTTCGCACCCTTCCTCCTAAGCTCTTTAGCCACGGCATTTAGTTTCTCTAATGCTTCCTCCCTACTTTCAACGAAGGTTATTTCAGCATCATAAAGCATGTCTAACAGTAGGTTACCTTTAACCTCATAGTTCCTAGGCCATAAAATTAAGTGCGCATTTAACCCGGCTTTCTTAGCTGCTGCAGCAGTTGTTCTAGCATGGTTTGAATGGATAGCTCCAACAGTAACTAAAGTATCACACCCCATAGCTAATGCTTCACCAACAATAAACTCGAGCTTCCTAACCTTATTACCACCCATAGCAAACTCAATAGCATCATCCCTTTTAACATAAACTTCAACACCCAATTCCTCACTAAGCTTCTCTAACTTCTCAAGCAAAGTAGGCTTATGGAAAAGACTAAGCTTAGGAACATCCTTAAACACATGCATTCCCTAAAACCCAAGCTCATTAAACGCAAAAATAGGTTAATATTACTTACTACCACATTAAAGATTAAAGTACCCCCTACAAACCACTACTAATAGTAGAATGATGACCTCGGCAGGACTGACCCTAAAAGGGAATGATTGGGGTCTTGAGTGCTGATAACAAATAATGATACAGGTCTAACATGAACCTCAAGGTCTCAGATCTCCAGGTGTGGGTGTTTTCATCAACTATCACTTCTACATGAATATGTTATAATTCTTATCGTAAATTCCGCTTAACAACAGATGTCCAGCTCTTAGATATAAGTAATCTTATACATTATTCATAGCTAGGAGGTAAAATAGAAACTTTAATGAGTAGAATTCCTATCATTAGCTTAGTACTTACCCTAACCATTCTCCCAACTAGACAAGGGGATGTATAGCGCCACTATATAACTAAGATTTAAGGTAATAGTAATAATAGAGTGGTATAATGGGCGAATGCATTATTATTGGAAGAACTAATGTTGTTAGTAAGGCTAAAGAGATAGTTGAGAAGTTAAAGATTAATATTTATAACATGGTAAAGCCTTACAAGCACGAGGTAATGTTTAATCTTGTGTTTTTATTTCCCAACATCTTTGCGACGTTAGCAAGAAAGAGAGAAGAAAGACATAGACTTTATTTTGACATCTCATGGGTTAGAGCTGTAACTGCTATAACCACAGCTCTAAATCATACACTACCTGACTTCATACCATTAAAACCTCCATCAAGGCTAGAACCAGATAAGCTTGAGAGCGTACTCAGTATCTATGAGGATATCAGACCATACATCTTCAACTCCCTTAAACACTATTGAACCTACATCATGTCCTTTCTTAACGAGATCACGATACTCCTCATTAACCTTCCCCTTCATAAATCCAACATAACCTCTAATACTGCCAATCTCTTTGAGATGTTCATAGGCGTTTCTATGAGCTATAATCTTAGCACCTTCTCTAACAAAGACTATCGACCCAAAAATATGGTCACTATGATGTTCTGTCCAAATAAGGTATTTAATTGGCTTATTACTTGCAATAGCTTTAATGTATCTAAGTATTGTTAAAGCTGAATAATAAGTCCAGTCAGCATCAACAACTATAATACCCTTATCAGTAACTATAAATCCAGCATTAACACCCCAAGGATGATGTAAACTAAGAACAGTATAGGCATAATCACAAATCTTCACAGCAGTCACCTAGTCTTAATACTGGGTTTTCAGGCTTTAACTTGCATGAATAGGGTTTCTATGTCTTTACTTAGTATCTACTATTTGGTGACTATGTTGAAGGCTGTTGTGAGGGTTAGTTTAGACATTGAGCTCTTGGCTAGAAAACTTAAGGAAATGGGATTTATAGAGGTTAGTCCTAAGGATCTTGCTGAACTCTTTGGTGCTAATCGTGTTTGGGCTGGTAGAGTCCTTAAAGCTATGGAACGTGCTGGTCTTGTAGAGAGAATTAATAGTCCTAAGGCAAGGCCAGCAAAGTATAGGTTACGGATTAATGTTTAAGGGTAAGTTAGTCTAGTGAACTTTAACATTATCTCTTAATAACGATACTCTCTATTACTGGAGCTATACTTCTAGCTATTAATACACCGACCCATATGAATAATGCTATAATTAACACTTCAATAGCATATCTTACTTTGAAAGTACCCATAGATGCAGCTGAGAGTATATCAGTTAATGCAGCAGCAAATATTGCTAGATGCACTCCATACTTTATAGTGATAAACACCATTAATACCATTAATGGTATTGATAATATTCCACCAATAAAGGCTATGGTATATGGATTAACACCTTTTACTCTAGCAATCACAGCGCACATGCCAGCCATCCTTGGACACATAATAAAGAATGCAAATGCTAGAGATATTATAAGTTCTAACCTTAAATTACTCATAGAGGACCCCTAACAATATACAGGTTGCTGCTAATATATACATTCCCATTAAAACACTGTTATATTATCATTATACATGCATGATACAACACTTACGCTCCTTTAGATCTCTTTTAAAACTTCTCTCTAACATAAGTAATAGATAAGTGTATATTCCTTAGAATGTTCACTATTAACGATACATTACAATAGTCTTTTGGGTGAAATTTTGTGGCCGTGTCTGGTAAGATGGCTTATGTTTTTAATGGTGATATTGTTAATGATAGGTACAATAATAAGTTACAGATTAATGTTTAAGGGTAAGTTAGTTTAATGAATTTTCATTCTTTAGGGTGAGGTATGAGGGAGTTATTAAGAATTCTAAAAAGCAAGATAGTAGTATTTATAGTTTCATTAGTATGGCTAGCTTCTAATATAGTAGTTGTTTATGCTCAAAGTGGGAGTGTTCCTCCCGAAGTTCAGAACATGGTTGATAAACTACTAGGGTTTTTACAGTATATTGGTTCTGCTATTCTTATCGGTGGTTTTATTATGGCTGGTATTAAACTTGCAACAGCAGATACGCCTGAAGAACAAGCTAAAGCTAAGAAATGGCTAATAGCACTATTCCTAGCAGGAGCAATAATGGTACTAGCAAGACCAATAGTAAACTGGCTAATGAGTGGTTGAATGCTCATTCTTGCATTCTGTTATGAACAGTTTCTAGACTAATTTAAAACATCACTATTAAATAATCCAACATTCCATGACGGTATAATGAAGGTGCACTAATCACCTTGGTGGTATCACAGGATATACTCCCGTTGATTCAACGAATACTGAAGCAATAATCTCATGAGCCTCGAAATATGCTTCTACAAATCTTGCTAATTGGGGCAAAACGCTTTCATACTCTTTGACAAGTTCAAGCACTTTAGATGGAATGTTACTTAAGTAATCTCTTAAATACATACTAAGTCTCCTTTTCAACTCGTCAACGTTTTGTAACTTGGAGGATTCTGTGTAAGTATAACTCCCAAGTTTTACGCTGCATTATTATCATTCATAGCTGATGACGGTGTATTAGTGGTAGCCAATATTAGAGGAGGCTGCGAATTTGGTGAAAAATGGCATAGAGCCGGGATGAGAGAAAAGAAAATTAATGTAATTAAAGATTTCATCTATGTCATTAAGCATTATAAGAGAAAGTATAGAAGTAAGGTTGTAGCTATGGGTATTAGTAACGGCGGATTGCTTGTAGGCTCAGTTATTACTAAGAAACCAGAGGTACTAGATGGGGCCATTATAGGATACCCTGTCCTCGATATGCTTAGATTCCATAAACTATATATTGGAAAAGCCTGGGTTCCTGAATACGGTAATCCAGATGACCCAAAGGATAGAAGGTTTCTACTTAAATATTCACCGTACCATAACATTAGCAGCAACGTAAGATATCCTCCAATACTAGTATTTACAGGACTACATGACTACCGTGTTCACTCAGCTTACGCATTTAAGTTCGTAGCTAGGCTTAGAGATGTAGGTGCAAAAGTTTATCTCAGAACAGAAAACTAAGCGGCCATGCTGGAGCCTCAATAAACATTAAGATTAGAGAATACAGCGATATATTGGCTTTCGCATATAAGGTTTTAGAAGTAAATGTCAAAACAAGGTAAAATAGTGTTCTTTCACACACCCCTTAAAACATGGTTAAATCAGTTATTTCTTACTGGCAGTAGGTAGAATTTCAGTATGTGTAATGTATTCTCATATTTAATTAATATTCATGTTTCGCGCTTTAAATTAGAGCTGAATAGATATGTTTAATTATGTTGATTTTACATATCAATCTGTGAGTAGTCTATCAAATGTTATTCCCGACGAAGCATGCAGTAGAGTTATTCTAGATTTAGGTTGTGGTTACGGTAGAAGCATGTATGTTATTTCTGAAAGATGCATACGTAGCTACATTGTAGGTATAGATACAGATTGTAGTAAATTAGCTAAGGCTTTGAAAAATCTTACTAATAGATCCTACTACGATCTTATATGTAGCGATATTAGTAAACTACCTTTACGTAACATCTCAATTAGCAGTGCCTCCGCAATACTAACATTACATGAGGTTAGCAAATACCATGTAAATTTAATTCTTGAAGAATTACTAAGAGTTATGAAGCATCATGGCATATTATTAATTATTGATAAAGTAATAACGAAGTTTTCAACACCGTCTGAAGAGTTAACCATAATAACTGAAGAAGCATATCACAAATCAAAAGAATACTCCACCGGATACAAGTCATGGGGAGTAAGAAAACCAGGTGAAATTATCGATAGAATAACACAGTTCAACTTTATGCTGATAAGAAGTAGCATAGTTAAGGTAGGTAAGTGGATTAGTGGTAATGAATTTCTTAAATCATGGGGAAAAGAAACTCTTCACATGTATAAGCTAATTAAAGACCCAAGTAAAAAGAAAGAAGTTGAAATATTAATTAATAGAGTTAAATCTATTGCTAAGAATTACGGTTACGGACCACATAGATTACTTATTGCAATATTTAGAAAAACATCTTAACATAGTACTTTTATAAAACAGTTCAGCGATTCCATCTTCCTCTCCATAACCACACCGCTTATCTGTAGGAGATAAAAAATATTAGGTCTAAAATAATTGTCACGCAGTTTAAGTTAAAACAGTAACATTCTCATAATATTTATTTAGGTTCCCCTTCCAATTCGGGTCTTTATATTCGGGATAAGTTATTCTAGGCTTCCAAGGTTTTGCTATTATCTCTAAGAGCTCAAACTCTGTTAAGAAATAGTATGAGTATGTTGTTTTCGCAACTATAGCTGTATCCAAGCCTTTAAATGTACCTCCTAAAGAGACAACTAATTCCCCTCTATCTACTGCGCCGGAATCTGTAGCCATTAAAGCTACTTCTATGGCTATTTTTAATCCCTGTCCAAAAACCCCTCCAAGTAGCATATCTATTATTGTATCTGGTAATGCCTTATTCCAACTTAGACTTCTTGAAGCTGATGCAATAGGAATATCTCCTTTAGGACCCCATGTTTTATTTGGAGGATGAGTTACAACAACTAATTTAATACCTAAATTGTTTTTCTTAATTATTGAAAGAGCTTTTAAAGCGCTTCTACCGGTTTCAGAAGCAACAATAACAGATTTGATATTATGTTCTAAAGCTCTTCTAACAGCTACCTCTAATACATGATCAGTATTAACTTCTCCCTTATATTTATAGTAATACGTTATTGCTAAGTTAAAGAAATTATTGAATGCTAGTAAAAGCGACGTATATGTTATGGTTGGAGAAGCTATGTTGGGTCTTGAAGCAGCTATAGTTAATCTCGTTAAGCAAGGCAATAAAGTATTAGTCATTGCTAATGGTGTTTTCGGCGAAGGATTTGCAGAACTAGTTAAAATGTATGGTGGAGAACCTGTAATCCTTAAGGGAGACTGGAGAAAAGCTATAGACTAAAGCTAATAGCGGAGAGTATAGGTTTAACGAAGGAAAAGCTAATTCAAGAACTCGATAGACGTGCTAAATTCATTGAAGACATGGTTCAAGGCAAGGTATTTGAATACAACGAAGTTGCGAGAATGTTATTCAAATACTACCATGTTCTAAGAACAAAAAGCTAAACGTGTAAACAGAACCGAGAACATAAGCTAGTTTTAACGATTAGATAATCTCAAGATACTTTGTTATGAACTTTCATCTAACTTATTTTCTCTAACTGACTGCGAGGGAAAAAGATGAACCGATGACCAAAACCATATAAAGAGGCAGAAACGACTTAAGCCGTAACTTTCCTTACTTCCCTCTCTATTATTCTTATTAGATCTTCTATCTTGTATGCTTCCTTCAATATTTCTTCTACTGTAAGTTGTTCTTCGTGGGACCCCATCTGATGGAATTTATATGCTGTGGTCCATGCTTCTAACAACTCCTCTCCATAAATGTCTCTAAGCTTTCTAGCAGCTTGGTCCACCAAGTACCTTCCTTCTTAGCTGTTTCATATTCTGGTAATTTATTGTATTCAGACAGAATTTTTATAGCGTTTTCAGCAACCTTGTAAAGTTTTTCGGCAGCTTGTACAGCATCTCCTTTGTTAGCGAATTCCAGTGCTTCTTCGAATCTCTTCCTTAACTCCTCCACTCTAGCGTCTAAACTCATTGTTCACCGCCCTTCACGAGTCTTGATAATGCATATGTGAATAACCCTGCTACAACTATTCCGAGAACTATGGGTTTCCAAGGAGTTAACGTGTCTGGTTCACGTAGTTTAACGTGAAAATGATCAATGATGCTCGTAATCCATTCACGAGTTGGCGCATACCATATGTGGAGCCTATCATATACGTCCTTATAGAATTCAAAAGCCTCATATACGACATTAAGCCTCCTAGGAGTGAGATGCTCCATGAACTCTCTCCTAACTTCAATTTCAGCATCAATAAATCCATTATCATAGAGCCTTACATGGAGCTCCCATGCATCGCTCAGAATCCTCCTTAAACTGTATTTTTTCACCCTTGGGAATGGAAGGGGTTGCGGTTTCGAAGCCTTGTTTTTCAATGAGATGCCTATACACGTTTTCAATATTTGGAACCCAAAGCCTGAATATAGTGTCCTTTACACGTTTTCCTCAACATCAATAGCTGTGAGAGAGACTAAGTTTCCAGACTCGAGGATGAATTTTCTCGGAATCATTGTTACATAGGTGGCCATTGCTTACATCTCCTGAAATATTACATATTACTCATTTTAAATATATTTGTACGGTTCAAAGACTACAACACCTGATTCAGCAAGTGTAGCTATGGTTCATGACCTAAGCATTATGGTGCTCACTAAGTGAAGCGCATAACATTCCTAATTACTATAGTGTTCGTGATTAGCATCATAGCGATATTTATGATTTCATTAATTATTTCTAAGATTACGACTTGGGTTCCAAGGCTGATACTCACCTTAGAGCTAGGGGTCCTCATAGCCATAGTTACAATGTTTGGTATATTCTAAAATAATTGCTGAAAACGCTAAGGTTTATTACGTTAAGGGTTAGCTAAGTAGATCAGATCATGCTTTAGATTTACGCTTATTTTTAAGTCTTTCAAGCACCTCGTCTAGTGTAATTATATCCTTTTCAAATTTAGTACCTTCTAACAATTTCCGGATGACGTTAATGTGATGTCTAGGATTCCAAGGTGTCATGAGGACGTGGGGATGTAGAGATAGGATAATATGTTCAGGTAATGTGAATCTTATGAAACCATGCTCCTTAAGGATCCCTGCATATTCCTCTATCTCATTGGGGTTGATCTCTACGGGAACTAGTCTTAGCAGTATTCTGAGCCCATAAGCTATTTCTTCTCTACTAAGCCTCTTATTATCTCATCTAATGCAAATACATGAAGGCCTATTTACATGTAGTTGAAATCTTATAGCCATGGGAAGGTCTAGGATGCCACAAACCGGGTATATCTTTGCTCCTACTAAGCGCCGGTGGAACTCTCCTGACCTATGAAAACTTTCATGTCCTTGAGCTGTAATCCTGACTCTAGCTACCTCTTCACAGATACCATTATGCCTTAGCACAAAGAGTCCTAGACCTCCTCTCACCTTTTTACCATAGTCCTTCGGGGGCTTGCCCGGCTCTGCATACATGACCACTACTACGCCTCTATGTTATTCTGAGTTTTACCTTATCGACCCTTACATGTTCTACCCTATTTTAATTATTGTCTAATTCTTCAAAAGCCTACTTCCATTATTGTTAAAAAGTTAATATGCGAAGTAGTAAGTAGTGTATGGAACCATATGGTTATGTAATTATCTATTGTTGGAGATGTTTCTTGATCAGTTCGCTGTAAAACATCAACTTGAATATTAATCGTGTGTAGTGTTTATATGGAACAGTATTCTTCAATTGATGGTATTTAGATGAAATGAGTTTGTGTAAATTCTCTAGAGATTTCATTATAGTTGTTAGGCCAGAACTTTGAACTCCTCTCTTAACTGCCTCAATGTCCTCCCTAGCGTCTCCTAATTCCAGCAGAGGTTTGAAGTAATTCCTTGTTTCAAGCTCTTCTATAAGTCTATCTACACTATTGAAGTATTCTTCTTTGAATTCGTTGATTATGTTAGTAGCTAATAAGGCTAAGAAGTACGGTATCAATATCCCCTCTACCTATGGTAGAGGAGAAGATGTTCCGAGATGGTATGAAGAGGGAAAATATGATGAAATAGTAAAGCATCTCAAAGCGGATCTTGAAATCATGAGATATATAAATTTGACGAACACTGTGGTAAAAGTATTATGCAGAGCTCATTCAAGGAGTAATATTTAGGGTAGAGTTAAGGATATGTTTCCTTTAGCTTAGTCCTAGAAGTTTCTTTAGTTCCTCAGGATGTTTTGCTAGTATTTCCTTTAGTCTCTCTACTAATTTTAATAGTTCTTCTCTCTTCTTTTCCTTCACCATTACGTTGCTGGCGCCAATGGTAGTCTACATCTTCAGCAGTAGTTTGCCGCTCGGGGGTTCTTGGTATAGCATCTTGGGCATTCAATGTATTCATCAGCTTCCCTACTTCTTCCTAGTCCATAGACTATTGCTAAGTATATTTCTTCTAGATCGGGGTCTCCTAGGACTTTAACGTATATGTCTATCATTGTTCTCGTTCTCCAACCCATAAGCTTCATAATTTCTCTCTTTAAGCCTAAACTTATAGTACAGCTCAGTAGCTCTCAAGTGTCTTAGTAGGTGAGGTGTTATCCTAATTCTTATTCCTAGTTTCCTCTTTACTCTTCTTAATGCCATGTAGATATCTGATTTTAGCATTGGTCTCTTGCAGGTCCTTGGTGCGTAGAATAGGTATTCGTTTGGATTGTTTTTGAATGCATGTTGTTTTAGCCATTCTAGTAGTATTTTCCTGTATTCTACTAGATATACTACTCTTTGTTCTGATTTGGAGTTTCTAATATGTATTCTTATGTAGTCTCCACGATCCTCGAGATTCCTTATTCTTAGTGTTAGTATTTCTGATATTCTTGCTCCTGTTTCATATGCTATTGCCATTATTGATTTGTATGGTTGGTTTAGGCTTTCTATAAGTTTCTTTACCTGTTCTACTGATGGTATTTCTGGTATTGGGTAGTTTCTGGGATGCTTAACTTTAAATCCTTCGTAGACCTGCTTGAACTTAGGGTCTATGTTTTCGTATAGGAACCTGTAGAATCTCTTTATTGCAGCTGCATCTCGGTATCTCATAGACTCCTTAGTCCCTGTTGCTAGGTATACTTTTACATCCATTGGTGTTGCTGTATTGATATTCTTACCCTTCTCTTCAAGGAACTTCAAGTACTTGCAGACTCTATAGAGCGCTGAATATACTGAGTCTGGTGACTGGTTCTCGGATATCAGCTCGTCAGCAAACATGTTCAGTAATAGCCAATGCTCCTCAGATATCTTGCCTCTCTTATTCTCAAAGAACTTCCTAATAGTCTCTAGCGTCACCATAGCAATACCAGCCTCCAATAGAATTATATAGTACAAAAAGTGCACCATCAGAATGGTAGACCCATATCACGGATTGTGCACTCAGTCTTGAGTGCTGAGACTTCTTTTTTATATGAATCTTAGAAGGTCTAAGGTATACTATCAAGCAGTCAAAATGGTTTCTTCAGCTTAATATTTTCGTTAACATACAAGCGACATTTTAGAAACACTTAAAGTACATTCCAGAACATGTGTAGAAAAACACTGAACTCTCATCTTTCGGCTTCTTAGAAATTTTTATTAATTAATTACAACCACTTTAGGTTTGGGTTTAAGTAGGTGAGGGAATTGAGCGGAGCTAAGATAATTACTAAGATAATTCCTGATGTTGATGAAATAACCCCGGATGTGTTTCTTCAAACGTTTGAAAGGATAGTTAAACTTAAGGAATCTGTAGGTATTAAGGCAATACTTGATAATCCTCCGGACCTTTTTGAGAGAGCTAAACTTTACGGGATAAAGTATGGAAATAATTCGTGGGGTTGGGCTTCAAATATTTGGAGTCGTTCAGCAAAAAACACTGTAGTTATAGAGAGAGATGATGAGTTAAAGTATGAGCATAAGCTTTTAATGCTTAGAGTTTTGGAGCATATTTTAGCGCAAGGGCCTCTAATAAAGGTTGACGGTTATGTTGGAAAGCCTGGCACTAAAGTTCAAATGCATGCAACAATCTATGTTGATCCACAATTTCCGGACCTAGCTCATAGATGGAAGCAGCTTGCTTTTCCAGCCCCTCCAGATGAAGAACCTGATATTAGAGTGTTTATTATACCACATTATCTAGGTAATCCCAATATTCCTGGAACAAATAATATGCTCATGGTTTTAAGGTTTCCTCATTACGGCTTCACAATAATAACTACTTCATCGTATCAGGGTGAGGTTAAGAAAGCAGTACTTACACACTGGATATTTCACGTTTATAAGAAAGGATGTACGGGAGAACATGCTTCTCTAAGGGAGTTCACTGTTAAAACTGTTAACGGTGAATGGGAAAGAAAAGTACTCGCTATATGGGGTCTTACAGGCACCGGTAAATCAACTCATGGACTATATGTTTGGACACCTAAGAACTCTAAAAAGTATATTGAAAAGTTCGGAATAAATCCCCTAGACTACGTTAAAGACCAAGTAATAAGAAACGATGACATAGTAGCTATATGTGAGGACAGAGTCTATGGTTCTGAAAAAGGATGCTGGACCAAAACCGAAGATTTAACGCCTGACCAAGAGGCTATGTGGAAAGCTGCTATGAGCCCCTTTGCTCTCCATGAGAACACAGAGTTCGATGAAAATAGAAATCCATGTTTTGAAGGAAAACTTTTCCAATACTTCGGCATGCCAAATAGGAATTCTAGAAGCGTAATAAGACTTGAAGATACAGGTTATTTTGACGGTGAAATAGTTTCCTCAGGGCCCTTAACTACAGCTGTTTTCCTAACACCAGGCTACTTTACAGACTATGCTTGGATAAAAATAGTTGACCCGGCAATTGCAGCTAAAGCCTTGGCTGATGGTAGAACTATAGGTCATCCTGCTCAAGCCAAAGAGGTCATAGGTAGGGTAAGATATGTTGCGAGATATGCTCAACCATTCACCATGGGCGTTACTAATACGGCACATGTTGTAAGGTTTTATGAAATGCTTGTGAAGAGAATTGAGGAAGGGAACCCTGTAGAAGTCTACATGTTTAATACTACTGGAAGAATAGTTGCTAAATATGAATGGGTTGAGAAGAGGCTTGGTAATAAGACGATTGTAGCTCCAGAACCTATACTTGTAAAGGATGAAAGAGGCATACCAAGGCCTGTAGGAGGAACAAACCCGACAATTGAAGAAACAGAGCTCTTCCTCCTGCAAGCAGTTCGTGGAGCAGTAGAATATGAGCCTCACCCAGTATGGGGAGAGCGGGTTCTTGTGCCGAAAAATGTCCCTGGAATTTCAGGGGAAAGGCTGAAGCAGCTCAAGCCAACCACATACCTAAACATGGAAGAATTCAAGGCACTACTTAAAGCACAAATAGAAGAAAGCAAGTACTGGCTCGATAAAAACTGTCCAAACTTACCTGAGAAAATACGTAACGCAATGGACTTTGAATAAAAAATCATACCTGCTGAGTAATTAATGCCTCCCAATAATAAAAATTCAATAGAAAATAGGCAAACCGAGACTATACCATATAAAGTTAAACTTTAAAAGATGTAGCTAAAAGTACAACCAGAGATAAGATGTTATGGCGAACAGAAGAACAATCATCATGTTTGCTTCTATAACCCTTATATTACTAGGTATCATCCTTATTATGCCCGTTAGAGTCTAAAATATATCATGTAGGAACTCGTAGTGACTCATTTACTCTTAACATTGATAAAAGTGAAGCATGGAATTTCAGGTACGTATGGCTTAATCTTAACTCTACATCATTAGAGGAAGCCTTAAGTATTGTCGGCAAATATAAGAACATACTTTACGATGTCATATCTTCCGGTATTCCAGCATCTATTTATGGAAAAGTATATTCACAATAATATTCAGTAAGCCTTCAATCATTATTGCAGTAATTGATGAGACTATAATAAGAATAGTATGACTAAACATAACCGACTTAAAAACCAGACAATGGTATTTTAATTATGGAAATTACTAACTCTGTTGGTGAAATAGTCAGGTATGAGTTAAAATCTAACGAGAAAACCTCATCTAAGCATTTTTATGCTAAAATATTAAGAAGCGAAGTTTACACTATTAGAATAGCTAACATTGCTGAGACCCCGGTGATGATAACGTTAAACATTGAAAGAGGAATAATAACTATGAAAAGACCCTACATCTACTATGGGATAGTGGTGTTCATTATAGGAATCCCTCTAGGGATGGTGTTAACTATGACACAGGTATCTGAGAGTATGTTGTTTACCCGTAAAAATAAGTCTCAAAGTATGTGATGTAAGTGTTTAAGGTCATTAACATAATTCTAAGTTTAAAAATAAAATACTCTTAAGTGTGTGAACTTCTAATTATGAAACGTTTTTGATTGCCTGCTTAGAAATAAGTTATGCACTCTAAAATAGTGTTTGTGAAAAATTATGAGAGAAATGCTTTTATCGCACACCATGACATATTTAAAATTCATGAAAAATACTATTATTCTTAAATTGGCAAGGAATAGGAAATCTATTAGACGCTACAAAACCATGAGTTTCAATATTTCTAAAGTTCTATATGCTATTAAAACCGCTATTCAAGCGCCTTCCGGAGCAAATCAACAGCCTTGGATGTTTATAATAATAGATAATCTAAATGTTAAGTCTAAAATAAGGGAAATATGTGAACGTGGCGAGAAAAATTCTATGCTAATGTTGGAGGAAAGCTTAAGGAGTGGTTAGTACGTATGAAATTAACATGGAGAAAATCTTTCTTAACGGAAGTACCGTACCTTATAGCTGTTTTTTCAAACCTTAAGAAACCCTATGCGATTCAGAGCGCTTGGCTTTCAATAGGCTATCTACTATTGGCTCTTGAAGAAAAAGGTTTAGCTTCTCTAACATATACTCCACCTAATCCTAAAGAAGTTGCGGATATGCTTGGTGTTCCAAACAACTTTGCTTTACAAACCATTATACCTGTGGGTCTACCTGAAGAGGATAAACGAAAGGAACCTAGGAAAAACTGCATGAAGTTACATTTCATAATCACTGGGGAAAGCCCTTAAATAATACCATAGCGAGGGATTTACATCATTAACATGTTATTAAAATACCTGCCATGATTTCGTGAAAATAACCAGGTGTTATTTAATGGGAATAGATGGTATCGCTGCCTTGATAATATCTATGATTATAATCTTTATACTTATTAGGTTTGAATTTCATGTTAGCATAGCTACTTTTATAGGGGCACTTATACTTGCCCTTTTCAGTATAGGTTATAATAAAATACCATTTGTATTTTTAAACACTATTCTGAACATGCAAACTTGGAGACTTATCATTATTATACTCTTAGCTATAGGACTCAGTGTAGCAATGGATAAGGAGGGTCTTTTAAGAAAACTCGCAGAAACCTTGGAAAAGATAGGGTCTAGAGTTGCGCTTTTTGCAGCACCAGCATTAATAGGTTTAGTTCCAATGCCTGCCGGTGCATTAGTTTCAGCATCTATGGTTAAAGATGTAGCTAAGAGACTAGGTCTTAACCCTGAGGAAACTACATTCTTAAACTACTGGTTTAGACATGTTATGGAATATTCTTGGCCAATATATCAGGGAATAATTCTTGCAGGAGTAATTTTATCTGTAAGCATAGGTGAAATAGTTAAATCACTTTTCTTCATGACCGTAGCCAATGCCGGAATAGGCCTAGCTATAGGACATTCCTTTTTCAAAAAACAAGCATTTAGTAAAAACAACAAGACTTCTACAGCTGCTTTCTCAGCAAGATCCTTTTTACGCGAATTTATCAATGCATCATGGCCTATACTCCTAATAATAATCCTTGTAATAGTTTTTGAAATTGATATTTCTTTATCATTTGCAATTTCTCTTGCAATGTTAATAGCTATCAGAAGAATAAATAGAAGAGAATTAGTTGAAATTTTAAAGAAGACTTTTAGCTTAAAGACAATGTTCTTACCAGTGGCCATAATATTCTATAAGACCGTAGTGGAGCATGCTGATATAGCTTTTCTTCTTTTCAACACCCTTTTCCAATATAGAATCCCTGAATATATCATTACTATTATTTTACCTTTTATAGTAGGTTTTGCCACAGGAACATCTCTCGCATTTGTTGGAATAGCGTTTCCATTGCTTATACCGATAATAGGTCATGGAAGTATTAATGTAGGAGCTTTAATACTGGCTTATGTTAGCGGTATGGCAGGTCTTCTTTTATCACCGATGCATTTATGCTTAATTCTCTCAGTAGATTTTTTTAAAGCAAACCTTTACAGAACTTATAAGTATGTTTTACCCGCTGTAGTATCATCTGAAGTTATTGCGCTAATAGCCTACTTTACTTATAATTACTTCTTTTACACTTAGCACTGAAACTAGTTTATAGTTAATAATAAGAGTTAAAGCTAAAACGTTCTATACTAAGTTTCGCTTAACATGCGCTACTGTGGTCTCTTCAGAAAAAGTAACTGATATCAGTAAAGGTTTGATGCTGCATGAGCAGCAAGAATCTTACCAGGGAGGTTTTAAAGATATCTTGGCCTATGATTATTAGTGAACTCGCTGAAAGCCTATATTCTGTAGTTGACACATACTTTGTTTCACGACTAGGTACTGAAGCATTAGCTGCCGTTGGGATAGGGTCTTATCTTTCATGGCTTTCCTTCGTTATTGTAGTACTATTTTCTACAGGTGTACTGGTATATGTGTCTCAAAGTTATGGGGCTAGCGAAATACGTAAAGCGAGAAGATGTCAAGGTATTCTATGGTAGCTATTTTATCCAGTACTGCACTAAATACTATATTAGATCCGATAATGATTTTCGGCTTTTTCGGCTTCCCTAAAATGGGTGTTGCATGAGCAGCATTAGCAACAATATTATCTGTTGCTTACATTATTCCGCTTGAATACGTTTTTCTTAGAAAGATAAATCTTACTCCAATTTTTGGTCTTGGAAAAGAATACATTGTAAAAATGTTTAGAATAGGATCACTTGCAGCCTTAGAAAGACTTGTATTTGCTATTGGTAATAATGCTTACATAGCTTTTATAGCACGCTGTGGTGAAGTGGCATTAGCTGCTCATCAAATTGGTATAAGAATTGAAAGCTTCATTTATATGCCCGGCTTTGCGTTTACGGTGGCTGCTTCAGCTCTTGTAGGGCAGAGAATAAGGCTTTGGTAATGTAGAGGAGGCTAGAAATATTGTATGGGAAGCAGCTAAGATAGCCACTATTCTTATGGCTTTTCTCGGAGTGCTCGTAGCTGTTATTTCATGGTACTTAGTACTACCATTTTCACCTTTAAGCAAGGTTGCCGAATTAGCAAGCATATATCTTATATTAGCAGGTCTAAGTGAGCCTGGCCTCGCATTAACTATGACCTTAAGCGGAGGTATACGTGGAGGCGGAAATACTGTAGTACCTATGGTGATTAATGTAGGTGGATTATATTTATTCCGTGTAATACCAGCAGCTATATTAGTATGTTTTCTCAGAGCAATAGGTGCATGGACAGCAATGTTCATAGACGTGGTTGCCCGTGCTTCATATTTTGGGTATTTTCGAAACTACGGGAACCTGCACGGGCTTCCCCTTCATCCCTTCTTGGGGTTGCATCTGGTCGGAGGCTTTCATCCCTCTACTTACCACTTGGGGGACACATTCTCTTAGAGCAAGATTCCATGAGGCAACTACATCTCTACTAGTTACTATCCCGTTAGGTAGCTTAACCCACCTATAGTTAATGAACTCTAGTTTCCCACCTATCGGTGAAGTCTTAGATGTTCCCTTAGGATTGGCATAAATTACCTTTAACCCTTCCAGTACTGCTTTATAATGTATGTACATTTGGATTCTATGGTAAACCCATAGAGACATTTTCCAATTAAATCTCCTATCACCATTAACTCTACTTCTTAACTTGTTAAGGTCTTCAAGAACAATTATTGCATCATACTCTTTAGCAATCTCCACAATCTTTCTTGAAGCGTAATGTGAGGAATCAACTAGAATATTCTTAGCTCTCCTATAATGCTTCCTAATAACCTCTAATAGTTTCTTATTAAACCTCCACGATTTAGGATATTTTCTTTGAAGCTTTTCAGCTATCTTTTTATGTATTAATGCTCTAGTTAAACCAGTAAACAGTATGACACCCATTGATACTAACCTACCTCTCAAATCTACAATCGTATACGTTATGTTGCTAAAGTTAATGTCCACACCCATGACTGCTCTTGGAGGCTTAACAACGATTTCTTTCTCAAATACAAAGTAAACCCATATCATGTTATCCCTACAGCTTACTAGTATCTCCTTAAGCCTCCATTCACCATTAAAATATTTGTCTAAACGCTTGTACCATATCAGCTTCAACTCCACACATTCATCATTAAGAACTGCAATCCTTAACGTCTTATCTTCTAAGTTTAGTTTATAATCTTGACTATCAAGTCTAGCCGTTAGCCTCTTTAGAATAGGTTTTGAGACCTTCTCTTCATTTTCACCCTTATTGCTTTTACTATTTCTCTAGTTTTACGCTCAATCTTGTGACAGTGGTGTGCACGGAATCCTTGTTCCCTAAGTACTCTGTAGAATCTATGGTGTAACTCTTTCATCGATGGTATGTAGTTTAAATTCCATATCTCATCCACAATATACTGAGTCCAATCACGGTAGGCTTTAAGGAAATCTATTAGAGTCTGGGAGTTAGGGGTAACCGCTTTAACCTTAGCGGTTACTTTAACCTTCATCCCCAGACCCCCTATACAACTATTTAGATAGCAATCTTTATAAGTTTTGTTATCTATGTTTGCATGTGGTGATAGATGTTGTGCGTGGTTTACGTTTTCGAAGCTACATTAATGAAGTTCTCCTATGATAGAACCTTAATCTATCCACCAAAAGATTATCAAGAGAAACTAAAGAAACATAGAGGAAAGAAGGTAAAAGTAATCGTAATTATAGAACCAGAATAAAAATACTCAGAAGTTATCATAGTTCCTAAAATACTCTAGGTACTCAAATAAGCGTATAGTCTATTTAAGAGGACTAATATTTATATTCATTTATAGGAAATATTTCACAATACTTGTAAAGAAGATTATTTAAGAATAATAAATGAGAAGCTAGTTTTTATACTTTTACAAATAATGCTATGATCATTTACTGTTTGATTTTTGAAAACTTCTCTACAGCGTGTTTAAGTTTTGATAAGGCTTTCCTTATTGTTTCCACGTCAGTGCGTGCAAAAGATATTCTTATATGACCTTCTCCATCAAATATGCTACCTGGCCTTACTTTTACTCCTTCTTTTAAAAGAGCTTCTGTAAACTCCACATCTGATACTTTATCTAAGTTTAGCTTAGGGAAAACAAAATATGTTCCTTGAGGCTTCCAGTATTCTATTTTCTTAATATCGTCTAGGCCACGTATGAGTACATCTCTACGTCCACGTAAAACTCTAAGTATGTCCTTTAGATAGCTTTCTCCAGCCTCTAAAGCTGCTAATGCTGCAACTTGGGAAATAGGGTTCAGGCTAAACGTTATTGCCCTATGGAGTTTACGAATACTGCTTATAATTTTTGAAGGACCATAGAGAAAACCTACTCTCCAACCAGCCATGCCATACATTTTTGAAAACGAATTTACGAATATCGCTCTGGATTTAGCTTCAGGGATATCTACTAAAGTATAATGTTTTCCTTCAAAAACTATTTTCCCATAAACTTCATCCCAGACTACGAATAGGCCCTTTTCTTCAATGAACTCAGCTAAAGCTTCAACTTCTTTTTTCGACAAAACTCTACCTGTAGGATTATGAGGTGAATTTATGAGTATGAATCTTACATCCTCTGTTAAATGTTCACTTATATATGATAATGTTTCATTAAACGTAATACCAGGTTTAAATGGATAAGTTATGATTTTTCCTCCTATTTCATGTATTTGATCTTTAAATAAAGGATAATAAGGACTGGGTATGAATGCTTTACCCCCATTCCTTAATAATACCCTAAATACGATGTATAATGCTTCAGAAGCACCATAAGTAACCAGGATCTCGTTCTGCGGATCGTATAGTGTTCCGTGTTCTCTTTCAATAACTTCGGAAATTTTCTTTCGAAGTTCAGGAATTCCATCAGGGCTCATATAGTGTACGCCTTTTTTCAAGACCTCTAATGCTTTTTCCAGAGCCTGTGGTGGTGGCTGATAATCTGGGTCGCCTGATGCGAGATCTATGATAGGTGATTTGACTTTTGCAAATATTATTTTTGCAGCAGGCTTTAACCTAGAAGGTAGCCTATTATATATTGTTCTTAAAATGTCTTTCAAATCTTTAAAAACCTCCTAATTTTACGTAGAGCTTTTCGAACTAATCTATATGGAGCTTTAAAACTGGAGTAGTATTCGTATCTCATAAGCGCACACGTCATGAAACGCTCCAGTAAATAGCTTAACTTAGGCACAAATTTAAAGTCCAACCTGTAGTCCGTTTCACCATAAACCTCTATTTCCTCTATTCTTATCCCAGAATTTTTCAAAACGTAGCTTAAATGCGGAATATCCATGGGGTTAAAACCCATAACCTTAGCAGCCACCACGTCTGTGGCTAAAGGATTATCTCCTGCTAATAGTAGCTCTGTTTTCTTAGGTATGCCTTCAGAAGGACCCTTTCCTTCCATGCTATATATTCCATCTACAATTGATAGTGATAACTTAGGGCTGAACACGTTGTATAAATCGTAAAGAACCTTAGACACAAAGGGATGGTAAAGATGCTTACGACGTTCAGGTAATAGACCGAATAAGTTTTTAAGTGTACATGTCATTTTTTCCATTACATGAGTTTTAAGTTTAGCCGCTGAAATTATTAGCTCACAGCTTAAGAGTATTTGTGGGACATGCATTATGTGGAAGAAATGTCCATTCTCAACTCTAACTAGTTCTGTTTTGCTTTCGCTTAAATTAATTAACTTAGCACCATATTTTCTTTCAAGTTCCATATAACCTAAAGCTTTGAAAGCATCCCATGCTGATCTCGCGGCTGTATCAGACTCTACTATGTAAAATTCAGTTGTAGGCTCAATCTCCTTTATGGTTTTTACTAAAGCAGCAACGACCTTTACATCCGTTGTGGCACCACTTTCTGGAGGCTTTAAGGTGCAAAGGTTTGGTTTTATAGCTATTTTAGTTTTTGACTCTATGGATAAACCTCCTAAATCTGTTATGAGCGTTCTTAAAGACTGAAATATTGTCTGAAAATCGTCTTTAACATTTCCTCTAATAGAAACTTTCACTACTTAAGACCTCCTGCAAATAAAGAAGTATTGTCTAGAGATTAGAGTAAGAAATCGTGAAACACTTGAAAATTCTATTTTATGTAGAGCCCGAAATATAGGTTCTCTATTAAACATAAATTTGAAGATACGAGATTTCCTTCCTGAGAACAAAAATCTACGTATAGCATATCCTATGTCTAGACAGCCTTCATCTAAGATTTCAAAGTATTTTTGAAGATGTATTCTAAGCAAGCTCGGATCACTAGGTATGCTGTCCTTGTTTATCCCTAATATATTGTTAAGTACTGCAGATCTAGCCAATTTTAAAAATATATTTTGAGAATCTGTGACTAATATAAGAACACCTTTAAATTTTAAAGTTCTAAAATATTCTTCCACAACTTTCTCTCGAAGTTTAAGAGGAAGATGATCTATTGTAGAAATATCCCATATTATGTCGAAGCTGCAATCTCGAAATGGAAGATGAGTTATAGATGCTTGAGTTCCATAAATGTATCTTAGCCTATTTAAAGCTTTAAAGACAATAAGCTTTGAAATATCTATGCCGAAGAAATTAATTTTAGTA
This sequence comes from Thermoproteota archaeon, assembly GCA_029258915.1. GTDB lineage: Archaea > Thermoproteota > Thermoprotei_A > EX4484-217-1 > EX4484-217-1 > EX4484-217-1. The sequence continues at coordinate 156,677 of JAPDJU010000003.1, read as the reverse complement.
TGAGATAGTTTTTTTACCGAGTTTATAATATCTTTATAGAACTCTACGCCTTCGTTCCATAGATCCGTTTTTAGAATCTTTATTGGAGATCCAGAATATTTAATTAACGAAATGGCTTTTAAGCATAGCTTAATAAGGTTAGCTCGCATGTACTTGTACGACCAATCGAACACGTTGATGTTTACGGTGGCTGCAAATTGTTTAGAGACTTTATCCCAATAATTAGGTGTATCCCTATATTCTTCTGTAGTTAATCTAATATGTGTTCCCCCAATAGATTGAAGCTACTAGACATACTTGCGGCTTTGAATATAAAGTTTTACTTAAGTCTTTAAATAATAAATAAAGTTTCATATCGTAAAATTTTATTAAAACCATAAGTTTTGTTTCATCTTTGTCATATATTGCCCTAGCCAAATAAAGTGTAGTAGATTTTAAATTCTTAATGTGCAACTATTAAAATAACTAATTAGAACTTGTCACTTTGTAAAATTATTTTAATTAGATCAAGGAGGTTATCTATTTCTATAGTGTTTTTGGGTTTTCTACCCTTCCATGCATATTTTGTCGGGAATGGTGGTTTATATTTATGAAGAACAGTTCTTATATTGGCTTTATGTGCTTCCATAAGGTTCTTAGGCTTATCGTCAATATAGAAAAGTTGTGATCTCCTATGTTTTCTCTTAACTATGTTAAGTGCTTCAAATAGGCATCCTATTTTTTCATTAATGCCATAAACTAAGATTTCTCTAACAAGTTTATCAAAACCTGAAGCCTTTATTCTCTTATATTTCATTCCTTTTACTCCATCACTACCGCTTACTATGTATGTATGAATACCGAGAGAATTTAACTTCTCAATAACTTCCTTAGCATTGTTCATGATTTTGCTATATTTTATCCTTAAACGCCAGTACTCGATTACTAATTTATTTACATTCAGTTTGCTGCGAACTTTAGATGATTTAAGAATTAAGTTAAACCATAGATTTCTATCCCATAACCCGAAATAGTCCATTATATCTTCAAAGCTCAACATAGCTTTTATAAAGCAGGCAACATCAGCTATATTAAGCTTTTTAGCTAGAGCTCTATAAACCCTTGTTAAGCCACCATAGCTGTCAACAAGCACACCATCAAAGTCAAATATAACTACAGTTTCCATGAAAAACATACCCCTTTATGGCTTTAGTTAGGTTCTGCTTCCTAGTATACATAATCTTTTCGACAGATAGTGCTTACACCTTTCATGTGGAATCATTAGAGATGACTGTTGCTAAGAATAATTATGGTTTTATAGTTCGGAATACTGATAAAAGTTAAGTGACTATATAGGATCTCAATAATATGAAAAAAGGATTGCAGTTTAAATAATGAATTTTAAAATTAAGATTGTCCCCGTGGGAATTTTAGGTTTATCTATAGTTTATACTTGCTTAGCGGTTTCCATAGCTCTATCTCCATGGTTTAGTTGGTTAAGAAATGCGCTTAGCGATCTAGATCATTCCGTTAAAAGTAATGTAGTCACAATATTTAACTTAGGCCTTGTTTTAGGCGGTTTCTTAATAGCTCAATAAGCAATATTGTTATTGCTAAAAGTGCGTAGGATGCTTGCATATTATTTTTTAGCTTTTTCTGGTTTTGTTTACAGCTTATAGGTGTATTTGATGAAGTTTATGGTGTTACACATTTTATTGTCTCTTTAGCTTTCTTTCTCACAATAATGGTAGCAACTGCCTTTTATGTTTTTGAAGGTAGGTCTAAAGTAGCATTTATATCTTTACTTGTTGAAGTCGGATCCTGGTTTGTTTATTATTTTAGCTTTAAAAAACAGGAATAGCGGTGCCTAAGCTTATCTCTGTAGTAGCAGCAACTGTTTGGATCACAAAAGATATGCATAGTGTCGCTAGGTCTTTGTGATTTTAACTTCATTAAGCTGCTTAAGGCTAAACTTATATCTTGCTAGTAAAGAATACTGAGCTGGGATCTTAGGTATGGTGGATATTATAGGTTTACTGTTTTGGCTACTACTTTTAACCATGGTTGTATGGCCCCATTGGCAGTACAGAAGCCTTCACGCGTCTAGAATGTCTATTATAAAGAAGATCGAGAGAAAATATGGTGTTAGAGTTGTAACTATGATTCATAGGCAGGAGCGCATAGGTTTCTTTGGAATTCCCGTTTACAGATTTATTGATATTGAGGATTCTGAAGCAATTATTAGAGCAATAAGGTCTACTCCTCCAAATAAGCCTATAATGCTGATTCTTCATACTCCTGGAGGCTTAGTTTTAGCTGCTTCTCAAATAGCTCAAGCACTTAAAAAACATCCTGCCAAGAAAATAGTTGTCATACCTCATTACGCTATGTCCGGTGGTACCTTAATAGCATTAGCTGCCGATGAAATAATCATAGATCCTAACGCTGTTCTAGGGCCACTAGATCCTCAAATAACCACTTCAAAAGGAGTACAGGTTCCAGCCCCTTCAGTACTTAAGGTTGTTAAAGAAAAGGGCATAGAGAAAGTATCTGATGAAACTCTTTTACTTGCGGATATTGCTGAAAAAGCTATTAAACAGATGCAGGAAATAATTGTTGACCTTATAAAAGATAAATATGATGAAGAAAAGGCTTTAAAAATAGCTAAGTTTCTAACAGAAGGCTATCATACACATGACTATCCTATAACTATTGAACAAGCTCTTAAACTCGGCTTACCTATTAGAACAGATGTGCCTCCTGAAATATACAGGCTTATGGAGCTTTACCCGCAAGCTCATGTACAGAGACCAGGAGTAGAATACATTCCATACCCATACATACCTCAGCCTCCAAAAGGAGGCAGAGCTAAAAAATAAGAACATAAAAACATCTCATACAATTTAACTAATTGCTAACGCTATGTTACTTTGCCTGCAACAACTTTAGTACTTTTGGTAGCAATTCCCATCCGTGTCCAATTATTCCTAAAGCCCCTTTAGCACATTCTTTCTCGGTTAGTTTTTTTACATTATCGGGTTTTAATTTATAATGCATTATAGTTACTGGTACAGGATCTCCGGTATGTGCTTTAGCTGATGGTGGTGTTGCATGGTCTGCTGTAATCATTACTGCTATTTCCTTGCTAATATTCTTTAGAAATGGCCTTACAAAGTATTTGTCTATTTCCTCTATTTTTCTTTTCTTAAGTTCAAGGTTACCATCATGTCCTGGTTCGTCAGGCCCTTTAAGGTGAACATAGACTATGTTGAAGTTTCGGAGAAGTTTTAAAGTTTTTTCTAACCTTACTTTATAGTCTTTTTTCGGGTTTCCAGTCGGTAGGGGTACTTCTTCTACATACGCTCCAAAGGCCCTTCCTATACCTAGTTCCACAGGCATTTCAGCTAGTAAAGCAAATTTTACGTTAAACTTTTCCGGTAAAGGTGTTGCTTTAGGTAATTTGTTTCCAGCATCCCTTAGTAAAATAACGTTTGCAGGAAGGAGTCCTCTTTTTCTACGCTCAATATTGACCGGGTGTTTATCAAGTATTTCCACAGTTTTCCTTGTGAATTCATTAACTATTTCAGCTGTTATTTTTGCTTCTAATGTTTCTTCCAGAGGTTTCACCTGTCTAATGTAAGGTGAGTAATGCTTTACAGCTACACTTATGAACCCTTTTCTTCCATAAGCTGGATCACTGTTATCAACCATTGGTGATAGTTTATAAAATTCGCTACCTATTATTACTACTGCACGATGGCCTACTGTTGCTTTAACTTTAGCGTAGCTATTATATTTCAACCTTAAACCGTCGATAGCCTTAGCCAGCTCTTTTGCCTCTTCTGTTTTAAGACCTCTACCAGCTCTTCTATCTATAATTTTTAGGGTCTGAGGGACTACAGTTGCAAAATTAGCTCTAAAAGCAACCTCGATTTCTTCTTTAAAACGCATATTAGCACCTAAAGCTTCTAACGGTCCTCTACCAGTATAGTACCTATGAGGATCATAGCTTAGAATAGAGATTACGGCTGCATCGCTTTCAGGAGCTACTCCTTTACTTATAGGGTACATTAGCCCGCAAATACCATGTTCTGCAACATAATCTAACCCTGGTTTATGAGCTATTTCCAAAGATGTTTTCTTATCCGCTATGCTATCCGCCATACCGTCAAGAACAAGGTACAAAAGTTTAGCCATAATACATCATCCACTATTTACTGTAAATTACACTACGCACATATCTTTTAAGCGTTATTTTTAAGCTTACTAAATATTAGTAATGAGTTATGAAGAACATGCAAACTATTAAGTGGGATTTATTATAGAATTATCTTAAGTGTTAACAGTGGGTGTTAAAGAAAATTATTTCATTAAAATACGTAATTTATACTTAAAAAGAGAGTACGAGAAGTTATTTCAAACAATTTTAGAAGCTCCAAAGACTGTAGGGTTAGAAGAAGCTTTGAAATACCTTGAGAAATGCGTTATAGAGAAAAGACTACAGTGGCTTCACGAAAACCTATGAAAGATAGAAAAAGATAGGAATCTACTAGATTATGGGTTCGGGTCTGAATGATACTTTTAATTATTTCTAAATACTTTTAATTACTTTCCTCTACTACTATGACTTTTACTTTTCTTCCATGAAGTTTCTTTAGTTTTTCTTGATATGCTTTGGGTGGATATATTAGGTACTTTCCACTTGTCTTGACAACTCTCGCTTCAAACACATATACTGAAACCATCTACAGACACCATATATTTAGATTTAAGTACTTAACTTTATAAATTTGTACTCTAATAATAACTACTGGTGAGTGCCCGATGAAGGCGTATATCTCCCTTGCTAGGGAGATGCCTGAGGGAGTGTGTAGAAGGGCTTTGAAAGCTAGGGCAGAGGTTATTGAGGGTAGTGTTAACGACTTATTATGGGATTTAGCAGTACATAGATACACTCTCCAGAAGGTTATCAACGCTCTATGGGAGCTAGATAAACTTCCTAAGAAGAGTCAGGTTCATCAACTATTCTACCCAGTACTGAGGAGCTATGGTTTTAGAGCACATGTAGCTAGGAATATTTACAGTACAGCACTTGCATTAGTGAAATCAGCTAGAGAAAATAAAGGGTCAAAACCTTTAATCAGAAAGATGAGTGCTAGACTTGACCACCAAGACGCTAGAGTTGACTTGGAAAATGGAGCTGTCAGGATAATTTTCAGAGATAGATGGTATTCTCTGAGGCTCATGCATAGAAGAGAGTACGTGGAGAGGTTTAGAAGTTTTAAGTGGAAGGAAGTTCATGTGAAGTGCCATGATGGAGAGCTATACGTGAGTATAGTGTTTGAGGTAAGGTATGCTCCCTACACTCCTAGAGGTCTCCTAGCACTCGATGTTAATTTAAAGCATATTGTAATCTACGATGGGTCTAGCGTTAGGAGGTATAAAGCGAAGTTCGTTGATGCACTAAGCAAGAGGGCTAGAGCTGAGGAGCTTCAAAGAAAGTATCCTAAAAGATGGAGATATAATAAAAGAATTCTAAACCGGGTAAAGACTCTTCATAAGAGAGCAAGGAATATTGTAGTTGATTGGTGTAGAAAGTTTGCAAAAGAAATAGTTTTGGAAGCAAAGAAACACAACTATGCTATTGCTCTAGAAGACTTAGCACACCTACGTGAAAATATGAGTAAGAATAAAAATATTATTGTCTGGAAATTAACCATGTTCGCTTATAGGAAGCTACAGGAGTCAATAGTAAGTAAAGCTATTGAATATAGTGTTCCAGTAGTATTCATTAATCCAAAAAGTACGTCATTAACTTGCCCTAGGTGCAGTACTAAGCTGATCTATAACCATAGATTAGCAGTTTGCTCTAAATGCGGTTTCATAGGCGATAGGGATAAGGTTGGAGCTACGAACATCTGGTTCAAAGTCTTAGATGCATATGCAGGGGAGTGTGGGTCTCCCCAAAGTGCTCCCGCAGTGAAGGATGAAACCCGACAAAGCGGGAGAACAAGAAATGAGGGGATGAGGAAAGTAATCAAAAATATTCAAATGTGATTAAAAGTATCATTCAGACCCGAACCCGTTGAAATAGCTAAGTCTGAAAACTGTAAAACGGTAAGTGTTTGGCCTGCGAAGAATGCTATAAGATTTTATGAAAAATGCGGCTAATGAAGCTAGATATGTGAAGAAAAGGTTTCCACAAAAATATGATATCTTAAAAGATATGATACTTGTATCTCCTAGAATAGGATCCTCGTATACTGTATGGTTAAAAAATAAATGGGCTTATGCTGTAGAAGAAGCTAAAGCTATATGTGATGAAGGATACATTGAAAATCTCAATGTAGCATACATTATTGAAAACATATGGCATAGTAGAGAAGAAGCTAAATTAACTCTATGGATAAGTAACAGAGAAAACATATTGAGAGCTTTAAAATTTATAGCTTCAAGTAGTTTGAATATGGGTTTTAAAAAGCTAACAATGTTTGTTGAAAATAACTTATATGAGTCATATGTTGAAAAACAGGTGTCATGCATGATTAAAGATAAGGAATTTTTAATGGCAGTAAATATTTAAGCAGCTATTTTTCTAAGGCATATTCTCTAATGAGCCCCATGTATCCTCTAGTAGCTTTTCTAATATCCTCTATACTTATATGTTCGTTAGGTTGATGAGCTAGCTTTTCATTTCCAGGTCCGAAACCTATTGTTGGTATGTTTCTTTCGCCCGCAGAATATACTCCATCAGTACTGAAGTTCCATATTTTAAATTCTGCATTTGGGTTTACTTTGCTATGTATCACACTTAGGCTTTTGACTGCAAGGGAGCTTTTCTTACTGATTAGCCATGATGGGAAGAAGTACTTAACACCTACTTTAGCTCCTGTCCAACATTTAATAGTTTCAGTGAATATCCCTATTTCTACTTTATACCCTTCGGACGCTAGTTCCTCATGAACTATAGTAAATGGTTTTAATATATCTCTTTCATCTTCCCCTAATATTGTTCTTCTATCTAAAATTATTTCACATAGGTCGGGTACTTGTGAACTACACTTTGGTGAACAGTTGATTATCGTTGGGGCTATAGTTGCTTTACCTAAAATACTGTGTTTTGGCAATTCTATTTTCTCAATATATTTTATCATTTTAGACGAGGCTATTATTGGGTTTAAACCTAAATGGGGCATACTTGCATGCGCTGTTTTACCCTTAATTACTGTTTTTATTAGTGCTCGTCCTCTATGACCTAAATTTACATTTAGCGATGTTGCTTCACCTAGAATAACTAAAAATGGTTTTTCCTTAACTGTTTCTTCGATAGCAATTTTAAATCCTACTCCTTCAGCTGGTTCTTCAAGAACAGTGAATACTAGAGCAAGTGTTCTTTTAAAACTATGTTTCAACATATATTCTGCTGCAGCAACCATGGATGCTAATGCAGCCTTCATATCTACTGTTCCTCTACCATAAACTTTGTTTTCAACAATTTTTGCTGAAAAAGGTTTATAATGCCATAGTTCTAAATTTCCAGGATCAACGTGGTCCATGTGGCCTTCTAAAATTAATGGTTCATTCCATGTGGTTCCTTTTACTATAGCTATGACGTTGCCTACTCTATCTATAATCACTTTGTCAAATCCTAAATCTTTAAGTAAGTCTCTTATATGTAAAGCTAGTTCTTTCTCTTCACCTGAGAAACTAGGTATTCTTACAAAGTCTATAGTATACTTTATTGCTTTATCTTCAGGTGAAGTATTTATCAATTCTATTTACACCTTATATTCTTCAAATTTTAAGCCTAGTATTTTAGCTGCTATTCTGAGTTTATTTATTAGGTTTCCTGACGCGATTACATGATGATTGCCTTTAGCTATTTCAAGAAATTCTTTTGGTTTTGTTTTCTCTAGTTTTAGGTACGCCTGTGTTCTGCACATGTTCATGCATATCAGCCCTGTTTTAGCAATTTTTGCTGTAGTTGCTGCTAAGCTTTTATAATCGTATGTTAGCCTCATAACTGTGTATTTGATGTTTCTCTTTAGCCTCCCACTAATGCTTACCGGGTATTTAGTTTCAAAATGTTCAATGATACTTATTTTCTCTGTTAATTTTGGCGCTATGGTGCAATGTGCAAAAACTATGTAATTATTGCTAATTGCTGAAGGATTAGCTATCCACCCAGTAGAATTTAACTTATTAGTTAAGGTTAGTAGCATTAAGCTATGGTAGTCTTCTTCGCAAGCAAAAGGTATTCCCTCATTATTTAGGAGAGCTACAGCTATGCATGGTGTGATTTTCTCTTTAAGAATAAAATTAAAACAATTTATGGTTGCAGCATTTGCATTTAATTCTCTTACTATATTTCGGATGGCTACATATAGTCTTATAGGTTTGTAGAGCATTTCTTTGTTTACGAGAAATTCCGCTTTACTAAAATTTCTCTTTAATATCTCCTTTATTTCCGTGTTATGAGTTTTTTTCATTTCCTCACATACTTTAGAGGGGCTTACTGGAATCACTTTGGTGCCTGCTTTTCTCTCAAACTCTTCAGCCTCCACTGTTTTCTCAGTACTATATATTAATGCGACCTTTAGCTCTCTAATACTATGTACGGCGTGTATTACATCTAAAAGTCCCTTAAAACTTTGTACAATGTCCTTTGGCTTCATAGAGAATAGTACATGAACGGTAACACCTATTAGCTCTAACCTGCCTTTACAAGACAATGCGGAAGGTAAGCTATTGTTAGCACCATATGCTATAAGTATTACAAATTTCTTCTTTAAACTTCGCACTATGTACCTAGCAGTACTTGATGTTCCTCCAGTTAAAAATATTAGTGCCAAATATTCGACGGGTTCTTTCTTTAGCTTTTTAGCTTCATCTATGCTGGTTATTATATTTAGAAATTTAATGTTAGAGAATATACTAAGTGCTTCCATATACTCATTAAGTACATTACGATATACGTGCTCAGGATGGCTCTTAGATGCCAATGGAATTAAAGTTAACATAGGCTCCAATCTTTGTCACCTTCAAAAAAGCTTGGCAGTAACACTTTGTACTTATACTTTTTATATCTTAAATGTTCTTTAATGGTACTTACCACTTCACTTGCCGTAATGCTAAAGAACATTAAGTGGCTAGGACATTTACAGTCTGAGGACCCAAAGCCCTTTACAATGCCGTCAGCTACTTTTGATAATGTTACTGCTAACTCGTGTTCTATTCTTAAACAGGGTATAACTATAATTGCCTCTATGTGGCATTTGTTTCCCGGGGCAAGTAAGTAGTCTATATGCCAGAATTTTTTCTTACATTGGGTCAAATGCCTTTTAATCCTGCCCCATAATCCTCCAGGACCAAATGCTGAACCTACATACACGTATGTTTTGTTAGAATTAAAGGACAATATACCTAAACTCCCGACGTTAACTTTTACTTCGTTAAGGCATTTTATTATAAGCATATATGTTCCTTTGTCCTTCAGCATAATTATCACGTTAATCTCAATGTTTTTTACGCAGATAACCGTTTTATATTAGTTTGGACAAAATGTTAGCCAATGTAGAGAGGGGTCGCTTTGAACCTATTGAACATGTCTGAAAATGATATCAAAGAAGTTTTAAAGAAAGGTAAATTAACAGCTGCAATATACGGTATTGGCAGAATAGGCTTACCTCTGGCTTGTACTTTTCTTAAGACAGGGTTTAATGTAATATGTGTAGATAAAAATTATAATAAGGTTTTGAAAATAAACCAAGGCTTACCACCTGCTAGTCAATATTCAAGATTCGGACCTTTAATAAGCAAATACGTAACTGAAGGCAAATTAAGAGCTACAGCTAATGGTGTTTATGCTGCTGAGAACAGCAATGTAATAATAGTCACTGTTCCAGTAAATGTAAAGATTTCTAAGAAAAAAATAGAGGTGGTAAACAAAGATCTTATAAATACGGTAAAAGATGTGGGTAAGGGGTTAAGTGTAGGAAATCTCGTTATTATAGAAACATTGGTTCCACCGAGAACAACTGTTGATGTGGTTAAACCTATTTTAGAACATTTAAGCGGTTTAAGAGTAGAGTATGAATTCGGTTTAGCATATGCTGTTGAGAGACTTGATAAACCATGCACTGAAAAAGAAGAGTGTGTACAAGTAGTTGGAGGATATGGCCCAAACAGTTCTCGTTTAATTAAGACAATATATGAGTCTATATTCGGAGGTAAAGTAGTTACATTATCTTCACCTACTCTTGCCGAGTTTATATACCTTGCTGAATCCCTTTACTATGACGTTAACATGGCTATGGCTAATGAGCTTGCACAATTATTTTCAGAGTTTAATATGAATGTTAGAGATCTTGTGAGTATTTTAAGAAATGTTATTAAGATAGATATGCCGCTGCCTAAAGCCGGATTAGGTGGACCTAAAATACCGAAAAGTACATGTATTTTGATAAGCGAAGCAGAAAAACATGGTTTAGCTATGGACCTGGCTTTAACATCACGTGTTATTAATGATGCTATGTTAGATTACTTACTATTCTTAGTTAAGGAGGCTGCTGAAAAATTAGGAATAAGCCTTAGAGATGCTAGAATAGCTATTCTCGGCGTAGCATATAGGGAAGATGTACCTAGCCCAGAAGACTCACCTACACATAAGTTTGTTGGGTTGTTATTAAAGGAACATGTAAAGAAAGGAAACATTATAGTGCATGACCCTCATGTAACTAAAGATCCAGAATTGAAAGTCGAACTAACCATGAATTTAGCTCTGGCTCTTAAAAACTCAGACATAGTTGTAGTTATGATAGGCCATAGTGTTTATAAAGATGTCTCTTTAAGTGGTATTAAGGCATTGTCCGGGAAAAGAAAATTAGCTGTAGTCGATGGTGCTAACGTTTTACGCAAAGAAACATTAACACATGGAGTATTATATGTAGGTCTAGGAACACCATGGTATGAAATGTAATGTAATTATTTTATTTAATAAGCATTTAAAAAGTTACTTCTCTTTCTTTTCCTCAGTTTTTTCTTCAGCAGCTTTCTTTTCTTCCTTCTTTACTTCACTTTCTAAAGCCTTTAGCTCTTTTTCAAGTTCCTTTTCAATTTCTTCAATGGGTTTAGGCGGAGGTGTTGTAGCTAACGTATATCCTATCCAGGCTAAAATACCTAATACGCCAATGACAGCAACTAATGCTGTTATTTTCATCAATAATACTGCCCATATTTCTGTTGTAAAGAATAGAATCCATGTGTAAATGATTATACCGATTATTGAACCTATGAGTATTAAAACGCCTATAAGCTGATCTCTGCTCAATGATATAAACCCCCGTTATGTTTAAAGATGTTCGTATTATTATTGTTTTTGCCCTCATGTTTAAATGTTTCTATAAAGAAAACTAGTAAGATAGTAGAACACCTCTAGGAGAGCATCTTGGTAAGTAATGGAAACATGCCTGCTGAAGAGGTTAGCATAGATTCTGTACTGAAGAAGTTTTTATTAAGTAAAGGTATAACGTCTCTTTATCCTCCACAAGTAGAAGCGTTAAATAAAGGTGTTTTAAACGGTAAGAACATTGTCTTAGCTTCACATACAGCATCAGGTAAGACTTTGGTAGCCGAATTGGTGATTTTAAAAAGGTTTATTGAAGGAAGCTTAAACAAGGCTGTTTACATGGTCCCTTTAAAAGCCATAGCTTCTGAAAAGTATGAGGAGTTTAAAGAACTTAGTACATATGGTTTAAAAATTGCTCTCTCTACAGGCGATTACGATTCTGACGATGAATTTCTTAGAGAGTACGATGTTATTATTACTACAAATGAGAAGTTCGATTCGCTTCTAAGACATAGACCTAGCTGGCTCAAGGATATATCTGTGTTAGTTGTTGATGAAATACACTATATCGACGATGTTAAACGTGGACCCGTGATTGAAGGAGTAATCTCTAAGGTGAAGTCTTTAGGTGAAGTTCAAATTATTGCTCTTAGTGCTACCATATCTAATGCTGATGAAATTGCTAAGTGGTTAGATGCGGAATGCGTTGTTAGCGATTGGAGACCTGTACCTTTGCGTGAAGGAATATACTATAATGGAACAATAATGTTTAATGATGGAGCTAAAGTGTATATAAAAAAGGTTTTTAATAACCCCATTTTAGATCTGGTATACGACACCATGGTTAAAGGAGGTCAAGCCCTAATATTCACAAATACTCGTAGACTTGCTGTGCAATTAGCAATGAAAATAGCAAGTAAATTAGGTGTAAAAGGACTTGACTTTTTGCTATATAAAGATGTTAGAAACGTTATGGAAGAACTTGAAAAATCAAGCAACGTTAGCACTTTAAATAAACAACTTTCATCTTTAGCTGCATGCGGTGTTTCGTTTCACCACGCAGGGTTAACCTATACACAAAGAAAAATTATTGAGAGATACTTTAGAAGAGGCATAATTAAGGTTGTAGTTGCAACACCCACCTTAGCTGCTGGAGTAAATTTGCCTGCTAGAAGGGTTATTATACATTCACATGTGAGATACGAACCTGGTTTAGGAAGTGTTCCTATTAAAACTATGGAATATAAGCAAATGTGCGGCAGGGCAGGTAGGCCAGGCTACGATGAAATAGGTGAAGCAATAATTATTGCTCGTTCAGAGTTTGATATTGATAAGTTATGGAAAATGTATGTTCTTTCAAAACCTGAGACCTTATTCTCTAAGCTTGGAAGAGAACATGCATTAAGAACCTATATTTTAGCTTTAATTGCCTCTAGATATGCCAAGGACCTAAAAGATATTATGCACTGTGTTAAACACACTCTTTATTATAAACAGTTTGGAAGAAGCGATATAGAAGTAAAGTTGCATGAAATAATAGGTTTCCTCAGTGAAAACCACTTTATAGTTAAAACCCCCACATTAAAACCTACGATTCTCGGTAAAAGAGTTTCTGAACTTTACATAGATCCCCTATCTGCTATAGTATTTGTTAAAGGCTTAAAAGATGTAAGTAAAGTATATGATGTAGGTGTTTTAGTTCTAATAACCTTAACCCCCGATATGCCTAAACTTAGTGTTAGGAGAACAGACTTCAAAAATATTGACATGTTTCTTGAAGAAAACTACCCCTACCTACCGTTAGATCCCTATGAAATAAGCTTTATTACCGAATACACTATTGCTTCCGCTATTAAAACAGCTATGTTCCTTTACGACTGGATTAATGAGCGCGATGAAGAATCCTTAGTTAAGAAATATGGCTTAGGACCTGGAGACATATACAGTCTTGTCGAGTCTGCTGAATGGCTAGCTTATTCACTAAGGGAATTAGCCAAGTTAATGGTAAGTGATTATAGAGTTATCCAGAAAATAAATACCATGTATAGACGTGTAAAGGCAGGTGTGAAGGAAGAACTTTTAGAACTCATTAAACTTGAAGGTATAGGTAGGATAAGAGCTCGATCACTATATAATTCAGGGTATAGGACTTTAAACGATATTGCAAAAGCCTCCGTGGGAGAACTCATAAATGTAAGAGGTATAGGCGTAGAACTTGCGAGAAAAATAATTAAACAAGCTAAAGAAATTATTAAGGGGCATGATTAGAAGTGTTTGCGTATTTGCAGCTTATGAGGCCAATTAACTCGCTTATGATGGGGTTTGCAGTTATAGTAGGATGCATTGTAGCTAGCAAAGGTGTTCTTAATATTTCTCCAAGCTTATTAGTTTTAGGGTTTCTTACAGCATTTTTTCTCACATCTTCATCTATGGTACTTAACGATTATTTTGATAGAGAAGTTGATGCAATAAATAATCCGTTAAAACCTATACCTAGTGGTAAAGTAAGTCCTAAAAATGCCATATATTTCGCAGTGTTCTTAGCATTTTTAGGTATTTTTTCTGCACACTTAATAAATGTCCTTTGCTTAACAATAGCCTTAATGTCAGGTATCGTTTCAACAGCTTATAATGGTTATTTTAAGAAAACAGGTTTCTTAGGTAATCTAATGGTTAGCCTATGTGTTGCAATACCCTTCATTTTTGGTGCAGCTATGCTTGGCAAAATACCATTACATGTCTTAATATTTTTCACCATGGTATTTCTAGCAAATACAGGTAGGGAGATAACTAAAGGCATTGTTGATGTTATCGGTGATAAGAGCAAAGGTATTATGACTGTAGCTGTTAAGTATGGTGAGTTTTTTGCATCTAAGCTGGCCGTAGCATTTTACATGTTAGCTGTATTTTTAAGTCCATTACCGTGGCTGCTTGGCTTACTTTCAGTATATTACTTGGTACTAGTTGTTATAGCTGATGCAGGTTTCTTATATTCTTCAATAGTTCTTCTAAAGAATGTTTCAAGAAATACGGCTTTAAAAGTTAAAAAAGATGTACTTTTATGGATGTTTATTGGTTTAGTTGCTTTTCTTATAGGTTCTTTATTCTAGCAACGGTAGTGCTTCAAGTTTTAGGAGTTTACGTACTTCATCTAATGGTACGTCAAATGTGTAATGTATTTTCTGGAAGTTCTTTCTAAAAGCTATAACGTCTTTTTTAACTTCTGCTGGGTCTTCTTTGTCTATTAATACTCTTCTAAAGAGTCTAGCTACCTCTTTCATATCATCTTCTTTCATACCCCATCTTGTGAGCTCCTGTGTTCCCAGTCTTAAACCGCTAGGATCTTTGATCATTTCGGGTTTATCGTATGGCAGTAAATTCTTATTTACTATAATGTTAGCGTTTTCAAGAAGTTTTGCACATTTTGCTCCCCCACCTAAAGCTCTTACATCTATTAATACTTGATGGCTTTTAGTGTATCCGTATTTTTCACCTAAGACATTAAATCCTTCTTCTGCTAAAGCTTCCGCTAAAGCTTTTGCGTTCTTAACTATTTGTAGTGCATATTCTTTTCCAAAATATATTAATTCTAAAGCCACTATTGCTGTTGCTGGAAGTCTATGAAGATGGTGGTTTGATACAAATATTGGGAAGACTATTTTCTTAACTTTCTTATATAATTCCTCATCGTTTGTTAAAATTACTCCTCCTTGAGGTCCAGGAAATGTTTTGTGTGTTGAAGATGTTATTATATCTGCTCCTTCTTTGACAGGGTCTTGGAATTGACCCCCAGCAATTAACCCTAGTACGTGGGCTGCATCATACATTACTTTAGCTCCTACTTCATGAGCTACTTCGCTTAGTTCCTTTACAGGATGTGGAAATAGCCATACTGACCCTCCAAATGTTACGAATCTCGGCTTTACTTCTCTAATAACCTTAGCTGCTTTATCTACATCTATGTTCATGTCTTCAAGGCTAAAGGGCATTTCTATTTGCTGTATACCTAACGCTCCTAAGCCGCCAAACTTGGTGTGACTCACATGAGCTCCTGCCTGTACTGGTACTACTACGGCTTTGTCACCATAGCGTGCCATAGCATAGTACACTGTTAAGTTAGCTATTGTCCCAGATATAGGTCTTAAATCAACGTATTTTACGTGAAATAGTTTAGACATTAACTCTTGTGCATAAACTTCCATTTCATCAACATATATTAGTCCTTGATAATATCGTTTATACGGTAATCCTTCAGCATACCTGTGTCCCATATCTGTTAAATAAACCATTTCTGCTAATGGAGACATCTGATTTTCCGAAGGAATCATGTTTAAACATTCTCTTTTTCTCCACCTATTATGAGATGCCGTTAACTCCACTACCTTAACAACTTCTTCAGGAAGAAATTCTTTCAATATTTTCTTAAATTCACTCATATGTGAAACCTCCATCCCGATATGTAAAAATATACAGAGTGCTATTTTAAATTACACATAAATAAATTATAGTTCATGGGTTCTTGCGGCATTTAATGGTATACAGGCGTCGGTAAGAAATTTAATATTTAATTGTATGCTTTAAAAAATTAATATAGAGATTTTATAACATAGTAATTAATAATAGGGCTTAAAGATGAACATGAATATTTTTCCAAAATTTTAAATGAAATATATGGAAAAAAATGCACTAAATCTTAATTCTATCTATGCTATATTCAGAAAACAGCTGTACTAGGTGTATTCTATTGGGTAAAATTAAGATCGGTAAGTTTAGGGGCATTTCAGGTATAGAACATGAAGTAATGTATGTTAATGACGGTAAGGAGATATACCTTTATATTGAACTGAAAAATCCTAGTATTGAAGATATAGTTAAGACCTTAGCTATAGCCTTAGATCTTAAATTTAAACCATATTTAGTAGTAAAGAGTGATAAGATACCTACCGAATGGGTTAATGAGGTAGTTAAAGTAGGTGGTAAAGTAGTTAAACATACGAATTGAAGAACATACTTAATACATGGTCAGTGTGAGATAGGGTACATCATTAATCAGTGGCTGCCCACGACATCATTCCGACGTTATTTTTACTAGTTAAAGTATTTAAGGTTGTACTACTTGGGCTTCGGGAGCAATATTCGTTTCCATAATATTAACTCTTATTCCATGTTTTCCATATTCATGGACAATTACTTCTTTAACTTTGTCTAGTTTTTTATAGTTCTGTTTAACCATTACTAATATTGATGGTCTTGTTCCGCAAACGCAAACACCGCTTACATTCACTTTTAACAATTTTTCTTTTAACTTAAAGTATATCGGTATTAACGGCTTTCTTGCAGGCTCTATTATGTCATCAAACATACCGCCACCTGCTAGGTCTCCTAAAATGAAACCTGAAATTAAAGCAGCAAGCCTGCCAAGGTTATGGATAACTTTTTCTAGAGGTACTTGTTTTGGAATTAATGATCTTGCTATTTTGGTTTTTCCTTTATAGTTGCTATTTCAGGTATTACAAGTGTCATCCTCGTTTTACAGATATCGGTAAACTAATAGCTCTTAACGGTTTTCTTTGACACATTAGTACTAAGCCTCCTAAGATGCTTGCTGAAACATTATCCGGATGCGGGAAACCCGATGCTACTTTCTCTCCTTCAGCAGCTATCTCTATTAGCTCATTGTGATCTACATCTGACTTAAAGACCTTATAAAGCCCCACAACAGTTTCCGCTACAGTAGCACCGCTGCTACCTGGGCCTTTACCTACAGGGATACCTTTCCAGGTTCTTAAACTTACATAGGCTTTTTTGGAAGTTCTTTTAAGGAACTCTTTTGCTACTGTGTTTTTTCTCATCATTTAGGGATACTAGTACTATATGGTCCTAAAACACTTTCAACAAGTATTCTCGACTTTTCTTGCTTTTTTACTCTTAACTCTACTTCACCGTAACAGGACCTAAATTAGCTATAGAAGCATAAGCACGAGTTCTAATAGTTGTTACAACCATAACTCATATACCTCTATCAGGATATTATTTTTTAAGAGGAAAAACATAAACATATAGTGGCCGATGAGGACACAGGGACGTTCGGAATCCTGTGAAGAAAGGCGGAGCGACCTGAGGTCTTTTTAGCTTGAAGCTATGAGTGTTATTGTTTTGAGAACACCATTCATGCTTCTAAGCATGCTTACCGTTCTATCTAGTGCTTTAAACGTTGGTGCTTCGATTCTAACAACAACATCGTATTCTCCATAAACTATTTTCACTTCAGTTACGTAGTCTAATTTGCCTGCTTTTTCTCTAATTTCATGTTCTTTACCTAGAGCGATGTTAAGAAGTACATAGGCTATAATATTCTCCTCAGACACGGTTTAACACCAAGTATAGTAGATTTGGTAAACGTTAAAATATGTTTACCGACACTTTCGGTCTACTCTACTTTTTAAATAACCTTATTCTTATGGGTGAAATATTGAAGAAGAAGTTTAAAAAAGCTATTTCACCGATAATAGCAACTTTACTACTAGTATCTATATCGATTGCAGGTGTACTAATAGTATATAGGTTCATGAGCACTGTAATGACATCTTCATCTAACATAGTTGGACTCCAGGTAATTGATAAGCAGCTAAAAGTTTTTAGTGATGGATCAGCTGCATTCTATATTTCCGCTAAGAACATAGGAAGTACTGAATTAACTATTAAGGAAATTACGGTGGGAAGCTATACAGAACAACTTGCCTCGCCGGTAAAAGTAAGACCTGGAGATACATTTACCTACAATACATTAATCATTACAGTGTCCTTTAACGTAGGCGAAGAATATCCTGTCATAATTAAAGCAGACTTACCTGACGGCTCTGAGAAGGTTTTCCAAGAAATAGTTAGAGGTGAATAGTAACCTATGAACCTCAAAACCAATTTTAAATATTACTTTTTTACAAAGGCCGTATCTAATATTGTAGCAGCATTAATCTTAATATCCATAGTTTTAGCTAGCTACATCATAGCCTCTCATAAAATACATTACCTTGCCGGGTTAAGGTCAAGTTCCATAGTAGAAGCATATGATGTTAGAGCGAGAAAAATAGGGACATTATTTAGTATAGTAGATGTTTTTGTAAATGAAAGCGAAACCCATATACTCATATATAGCTATGGTTTTGAGAAATTTAAGATAAAAACCATCATATCGGATAATAGTACTTCAGATTTTATCGTAAGAAACACGTTAACGGAGCAAATAACGGAAAGCATAGAAAAAGGACTTTATGAAATTATTGTTTCTAATATTCCTAATTCTCGTTTAGTATTGATAACAGATAAAGGTGATTTCTACGAAATTAAAATTAAGAATTGGTATTAGTAATTTAGTATCTTCAATTCTATTCTTAGTGTTGCTTTTATCTATACTCGCGTTCTTTGTACCTATAGCTTCAGCTCAGGGGAAACTACTTGATATGGGTAAGAGAGTTGTAGAATTAGAAGCTTTAAGATCGCATGAAAGACTAGAGGCCATGGTACACCATGTCAATGATACGGTGTATTTAAGCATCATTAATATGGGCAGTGCAAAATCATTTATCGACGTTCTTTATTTACGGTCAAAAGAAAACACTGTTAGTATCAAAAAGATGAACATGGAGC
This sequence comes from Thermoproteota archaeon, assembly GCA_029258915.1. Taxonomy (GTDB): domain Archaea; phylum Thermoproteota; class Thermoprotei_A; order EX4484-217-1; family EX4484-217-1; genus EX4484-217-1. The sequence goes on along the minus strand of JAPDJU010000003.1, from coordinate 137,704 downwards.
TGTCTCCCAGAGAAGAAGCTACTGTAGAAATTCCTGAACTTAAGTATTTAAATAATTATACTAAGGCATTAATAATTACTGGTTATGGTAACGTATTTTACATAATAGACCCGGAGAGCAGCAATAGCCTCAATAATAGCATCTACTTAAATAATAGTTCTTCGGAACAGCCCACACCACCATACAATATTTCCGCTATAAATTCTCTTCAGACATTAGGTGTTAATTTATGGTTAGGCAAAATGGCTTCTACAAAACTATGGTATAGGAATGATGATGGCGAAACTGTGGTTTTTGTGAATGAGACTGATTCAAAATATTATGTAGCATGGTATGAACCTGCTGATACTTCATATTGGGAAAATCTTACAATGAATTCTAATAGTTTCTCAGTTTATGAACATCTTTATGTTGGTGCAGGTTTAGATGGGAACCAGGATCACTGGTACGCTTACATTATAGAATTGCCTAACAGCGAAAATGCTGAAGAAATCATTGTAAACATCACGGTTGCCTATTACATTAAAGCAAAAACAGCTTCCGATATTGTCAAACATGAACTGTATTTAGCATTAATTACTAAGGATCAATTACAGTCGATAGCCATAACAGACGATCCTCCTACATATGAATACAATATACCTATGAAGTCAAGTAATTTAGAGATAATGTATGTTACAAAGACTTTAACCGTGCGCATACCTTCATGGAGTACCCTTACTAAGTATAATGTAGAAAACTACGTTATTAATATTGAGGTGCCTCCTAAGACTACTACAACTAAGTATCTAGCTATAATAATTTATAATACGTTTATAACTAATGCTATTTCCTCAAGTAAAAGTAGATGGGCTACATTTTCTATTGCTATACAGGTTAACCAGATAACTGTGAGGTAAAGTTTTCATGGTTTCTGGCAAGTTTCTTGGAAAAGACTACCGGAAGTTTCTTGAATATAATGTTGGAGAAGCAACTATTACTATTTTAGAATATAAAGGCAAAGGATATTACATGGTTCAAGAACCTAAACTTGAAAGCGATGCCCAAGAAACATACAATATTCTAATAGACTACCTATACAAGAGCTTGAAACCACTCTATACTGAAAAAGACCCTATAGGATACATTGAGGGAGTTTTAGAGGAAGTTGCTGAAGAATTAGGTGTTAAAGAAAAATATGAAAAGTACTATGACATATTGCACTACTACATTCTAAGAGATTTAATAGGTTATGGTAAAATTGATGTTCCAATGAAAGATCCTAGAGTTGAAGAATTAGCTGTTGAAGGTCCTGGAATACCTGTTGCTATCGTTCATAGAGATGTCTCAGAATATCCGTGGCTAGATACTAACATTTACTTTAACAGTGAAGAAGAGCTAAGAGCATATGTTCAAAAGTTAGCTCTTAGAAGTGGGAAACATATTTCAACAGCATATCCTATTTTGGAAACAAGACTGCCAGAAGGACATCGTGCGGCACTAACTTTATCTAAAGAGGTTAGCGGTAGAGGTTCAAGTTTTGTAATAAGAAAGTTTCCAGAACAACCGTTAACAATAACTCATCTTTTAACATTAAATACCCTTAGCCCCCTAGAAGCTGCATACCTATGGCTTATAGTTGAAGCGCAGGGACTGATTTTTATCATAGGTGCTATGGCGTCAGGCAAGACGACACTATTGCAGTCACTAACTACACTCATACCTCCTGATTCAAGGGTAATAACAGTAGAAGATACTCCGGAACTACGTTTGCCACATGAACATTGGGACCCGCTTTATACGAGAAGATCATATAATCCTGCAGAAAAGTGGATGAGCATAGATTTACATACATTAGTGAAATTTGCTTGGAGAAGAAGAGCAGAATACATTATTGTAGGCGAAGTGAGAGGCGAAGAAGTACAAGTTCTAGTACAAGCATCAGCTAGCGGCCATGGAGGTTTAACAACGCTACATGCAGACACCGTAGATTCTATGATGGTTAGGCTTATGTCTCCACCTCTTAACGTAAAACATTCATTTCTCACACTAATATGGTGTATAGCTGTAATGAAAAGGCTAAGAGATATAAGAACCCATAGAATTATAAGAAGACTAACTAGCATCTATGAACTTGAAGTAGAAGGAAACCGTATAAAGCCTATAGAAATTTTCTCTTGGAACCCTCAACTGGATAAACACTTGCCAGAGAACCCATATGATGTTTATGAGAAAAGTTTTAGGTTAAAAACATTAGCTAAGCGTTATGGAATATCCGATGAAGAAGTTATTGTAGAATTACAAACTAGAAAGGAGTTTTTAGAGAAATTAGTTAAGGAAGATATTTTCGACTACGATAATGTAGCTTTGAGGTTATTCGAATTTTACTCAATAAAAAGACACGGTGATGTTTTTGAGAGAGACAAATCATAAAACTTTAATAAATAACTTAGCAAACAGCTTCCCGTTAAAGAAGCTAGTTAGATATTTATCTATGAAAATATCTACGTTAATGCTTAAAGCAGGTTATTATAGGTCACCAATAGCATTAATTGCATCAAGACTGCTTATATCGATTATATTGTTAGTGTTTAGTTTTCTAACATTAATGGTGTATGTTTTAAGCAACTACGTTTATGCACTTTACCTTACATTCATTATAGTTGCACTTACTACATTAGTTTTCATATCGCCTTTCTTACAAGTATTCTTGCTAATAAGAGATAGAAGGGAAGGTCTGAAAAAGGAGCTTCCATATTTTCTGCTATATACAAGTGTACTACAGCATGCAGGTATTTCTATGTATACTTCTCTAACAAGGCTTATCAAATCAAACGTATTTAAATATTTAAAGAAAGAAGCAATGGTATTTTTAAGAGATATTAGGTTTTTAGGCAAAGACCCTCTTACGGCATTAGATAATTTAGCAAAAAATAGTCCTCTAAAAGAATTTCAAGACATAATATACGGCTATACTTCATTAATTAGAAGCGGAGGCGATGTAGCCAAATACCTTGAAGAGAAAACGAAAGATATGCTTAAAGAGCTTAAATTTAAGTGGAAGATTTACGCTGAAAGAAGTACAGACGTAGGTGAGTTAATAGCTTCAATGTTTCTAATGTTAACATTGCTTGTACTTATAGGTTCTATAATACTTCCATCCGATATAGGATTAATAATAGTAACACTTAATTTTCTCGTGATACCTATAATTGCCATAATATCACTCATAATAATAGATTCCTTACTTCCTGAAATCTTAGAGTTTAAGAGAAAACATTTAAAATATCCATTAATAGCTGCCTTACTATCTATACCTCTTGCATATTTCACATACAATACATTTAACAGTCTTCCATTAGTTATCCTAATAGTATTACTCTCCATAACATCGATTAATGGAGTATCATATTATAGAGAGAGAAAAATAGCTAAAAGCATAGAAAACGCGTTACCAGAGTTTCTAAGAGACCTAACAGAGTATAGGAAAATGGGGTTTACACCTGCTCAAGCCATTATAAGGATTTCATGGACGAAAAAATACAACAAACATTTTGATAGACTATTAAACAATATGTCTTCTCATGTAAGAATGGGGTTAGGGCTAAATAAGCTCCCGAAAACACGTTCATGGCTTTTTAACTACGTGGTGTTCATACTAAACGAAATAGAGGAATCGGGAGGAGGTTCCCCAGTAATTCTCGAAGAACTAACACATTTCGTTAATGAAGTTCGATATATAAAAGCTGAGGCTAGGAAGTCGCTATTTATCTATGAACTCGTAGCCTACTTAACACCAGTGCTTCTCACATTCTCTTTAGCTTTAGTTTTAAAATTAGCTTCAGCTTTAATTGAGATAGACTCATCATATTCTACTTTTATAGGGCTAACATTCAATTTTGATGAAATCTTTGAGCAATTTAAAATAACCATAATTGAAGCCTCATTAACATTTGCGCTTTTAACAAGTAAGGTAATAGATTTTACTCTTAGAAACACGTTGCGAGGATTTTTTGTCCTACTCATAGCTGGTTTAAGCTTTATTATCGCGCCTTACGTATCAGAATACGTCTTTTCAATAATTGCTTCGTAGTTTTAAATATTCCATAACTCTCTTATGTAGTTTAAGTAACATTGTTCTTCTATCTTCCATAAGAACAATGTCGCTGTAGCCTTGAAGTAGCATGTTATGGGCGAATGGGCTTGGTACATTTCTTGGACTAAGCACTTTAACTTTTATTCTCCCTTTCTCAATATTTTTCAAAACGTTAATAGCATTACTTATATCCATAAAATCTTCTAGAATTTCTCTATATGTTTCCTTTAACACCGGAAAGTCCTTATATGTTTCAACTATTTTTAGTAGGTTTTGCGCGCTTAGTTGCAGCCTATGAACAGATTTTTCTGTATCCATATATCTCTTCAAAATCATGAACGCTCTCTCAGCACAGTGTCTAAACCTTCTCCTCAAGAGCTCCGTGTTCTTAAGCGCATTTTTAAGTAGAGATGCTATGTTTTTCGAAGAAACTTCAGCTAGAAGCTTCTTTAAATCAGTATTTCTTCGGGGTATGGTAAGCACAAATCCATTATCTGTAACCGTTATTTTAACATTTTCAGAAACAATTTTACTTAAAACGTAGCCATAAGCTCTGCTTAAAGCATCATTTACCCTTCTACCATATAGCGTATGGAATATAATATTTCTCCTATATGCTTCATCATAAACTTCTACGAGTATTAAATCATCTCCCGGAACATTACCCTCCGTGAACAGATATTCTTCAAGTATGTATTTGTAAATGCTTTCGGCATCTTTTCTTTCAACGTTATACGTTTCAGCTATGTAATCTATTATCCTACTGCTTTCCACACCTTCATCTATCATTTTAGCTATTGTTCTCCTAAACCTTCCTATAAGAAGAGCAGAATCGTAAGACAATGGTAGCATTTCGCTAAACCATGATGGTACTGTTGGTCTTTCACCTTCGACTTCTCTGACTAAAATTAAACTACCATAGCTTCTGACAAACTTGTATGTTCTGCCTCCAAGAACGAAAACATCTCCTGGTACAAGTATTTGTAGGAATTGTTCATCTATTGTACCTAAATACTTACCTTTATCTGTTATAACAGTTATCTTCGCTTCATCAGGTATTGTTCCACTGTTCATATAATATATCATCCTTGTTTTACCGCGGCCTCTTCTACCAAAAACCCCTTCTTTCTCAACAACCCATATTTTAGCATAAACTTTCATACTTTTTAATTCTTCATAAGCACCTGAAAGATATCTAAGCACGCTCATAAAATCGTTGAAGCTTAGGTTGTGGTAATTATAGCTTCTCTTTACAAGTTCATATGCTTCCTTAATCTTCCACTTCTTTTCAAGCGCCATACCTACAATATGTTGAGCAAGAACATCAAGAGCGTTTTTAGGTATGCTCACGTTATCTATTTTTCTCTCTAAAGCTACTTTAGCTAAAACAGTGCATTCAACTAGGTCATCTCTATCAACTACAATAAGAAAACCCTTACTTAAGTTACGTAGTTTATGACCTGATCTGCCAACTCTTTGTAATAATCTGCTAACACTCTTAGGGCTACTAAGTAGGACTACAACATCAATATATCCAATATCTATTCCAAGCTCTAAACTCGTTGAGCAATTTTTACATACAAAACCATTTACCACATAGTTTCCCATAGAAGTATTTACTAAGCTGCATACCTCATTTAGGTTTATTATTCCCTTCTTAACGATTTCATCAAAGAATATGTCTCCTAAAGACAATGTTTTAAGGGTGGTTAATCCTCCATGTTTGCCTTTGAGACCGATATTGACTGTTCTTGCTATGGCAACATGATCTCCAGTATTTAGTTCTTCAGCTGTTTTCCACGATAGCTTATTATCTTTCAAAACCAAAAATTTATGGTCAGGTGTGCATTTGATGCCGTAGCCAAGAGATGTTTCAATAAGGTATCCTTTTCCCTGATAATCCCTTGCTAATATTCTATCAAACGATGACGGTTTAAGTTTTAAATCTTTAAGGTCTAAACAATAAACACCGTCATGTCTTTGCATCTCTTTAATCTTCTTCCAACCATTTATTGTCAATACCATGGAGTCGGGGGAAACACATACAACGGATTTTAATAATCCCTGTTTTAATTTTTCTTCAACGGCTAATCTAATGTTTCTACTTAAACTACTGTGGTGTGCTTCAATAAGATCGGCATCTAAAACACCATTGCTTTTAAATATTTTTCTTAACTTGTAAACTACTCTTTCTGTGGCGCTTCTAGTGTTGGTGAAAACAAGTGTTGTTCTATGTTCATTTATTATTTTCACTAATGTAGAGTATATGGCTTCATTAATTTCTTCAGCAGAAGCGTAAACTATGTCTCTTAAAGGACTAATAACTTTAATTCTTAGAGGCTTGGCAAATCTAGCATCAACTATTCTACATTTCCTAGGTTTATTACTAGAATCGTAGCCTACAAGGAATTTAGCAACTTCAATTAAAGGAGCTATTGTTGCACTAAGCCCTATTCTTATAAGGGGCTTACCAACATAGTGTTCAAGTCTTTCAATGGATAAGCTTAGATGAACACCACGTTTACTGCTACAAAGTTCATGGATTTCATCGACAATAACCCATCTAACGTCTTTAAGAAGTTTTCTAAATTTCGGAGCTACGAGGGCTATGGCAAAGCTTTCTGGAGTAGTTATAAGTATGTGAGGAGGTTTCTTTAGCATTTTCTGTTTCTCATAAGGACTAGTATCGCTTGTTCTAACAGCAACTCTAATTTTTAAACGGCCATAGCCTTGATTTTCACAGAGCTTTTCGATCTCGCTTAGAGGTTCGATTAGATTTCTTCTCATATCATTATTTAAGGCTCTTAATGGGCTAACGTAAACAACATAAATTTTATTTTCAAGCTCGTCTTTCTCAGCTAATCTGAAGAGATCATCTAAAATACCTAGAAATGCAGCTAAAGTTTTGCCTGTACCTGTAGGTGAAGAAATAAGAACATTGTTTCCTTTTTTAATTTCTGGAATAGTTTTTCTTTGAGGAGGAGTAAATGTCCCATATTTTGACTTAAACCATTCGACAATGTAAGGCCTAAGTAGACTAAATATCTCCCTGTCACTATATTCTTCTTCAACAAATGTTATTTCATTACTCATAGATTTTATTCCCGGTTAGTAGCTTATTCTTCACGTTTTCCAGTAAGCCTAAGAGTACCCCATAAACTGCATGCTTCTATAAGCCAGCCTGCTAATATCCTGGCAATCCTACGTTTAGCTTCCTCTATTTCAAAAGTTACACCATACGTCTCTTTTAAAGCTCTTACTGCTAATTCTCCATCAACCCTATCAGTCATGTAATCCTCTAAGTAACTAAGTAAACTAGCTAAGCTAGTAATTCCTTTTGAAGAAACATAAGATAAGGCAACATCAAAATCTTCGCTTCTTAAAGTAGCTTTTTCGGCAACAGATTTATCTACATTTTTAGCTATTTCCCAGTATTTAAATAGAGGTTCATAGTCTGAAACTATAGCTCCACTAGCTAACATAGGTTTTCTCTTTTTAGTCAACTTTAACCCTCTGGTGATTATTGCTACGATATTAATTTAAACTACTGTTTACACCGTACCAAACCATTATATACTAACTCGAAATATTAGAACTTAGTTTGAAACATGAGGTAAAAATATTTTGGTTAAAATAGTCGTATTAGATCTCGACATGACCCTCATAGATACATTGGAAAGATTCTTCATAGTTTACAATACCACCAGAGAAATCTTTGGACTAAACAAAATTTCAAAAGAAGAATTCATGCATTACTTTAAGAATGATATGTTAGACCCGATAATACCTGAAAACATAAACAAAATGAATTTCTGGAAAACATTTAGAACATTATACGGTAATGTATTTACACATAAAGATAAACCTATAGAAGGAGCTATCGAAGTTTTAAAGTGGCTTAAGAAGAATAATTATAGGGTTATTGTAACTACAGGCAGAGAAATAGACCCTGAAAAAATCTGGGCTGAACTGAAAGAATATAATATGGCAGAATATGTTGATGAAGTTTACACTATAAAACAGCAAAAACCTGAGGATGAACACATACCCTTCTCGAGAAAAGGAATACTAAGTGAAATATTACAGAAGTATGGTGTAAACCCTGAGGACGTAGTTTTTGTTGGAGATTACTGGGTCGATATGGAAGCAGGTAAAGCCGTCGGCGTTAAAACTGTGGGCGTTCTAACAGGGTTAAAAACCGAAGAACTGCTTAGAAAACATGGAGCAGATATTGTCATTAATGGCATATGGGATCTGCCAAAAGTGCTGTCATCTTTTCCGCATAAGAAAATAGCCGAAAGCAGCAGACATCATAAACCAGAAAAATAGAAAACCATAATCTAACATATAAACGTTAGTCTTAAGCTCTATTAAGATCTTACCTAGAGTTAGAAGTAAATTAAATAAAGAGATTATAAACACGAGTAAAAGCATCGCTTTATAAGCTCTTTTTAGCTTGTCTAAACGTGTTTTTGAAGACAAAACTTAAGGCCTCATGGTCGTATTTAAATTCATCATACTAAATGTTTATCTTCAATAAAAATGTTATAGAAGGATATGGTGCAGGAAATGTTTCAAAGAGCCTTAAAAATAATGGACATAGTTTTAAGTAAAGACCTTGACTGCATACTTTTAGTTGATGTCTCAAACGTATTTTACGTTTCAGATTTCAGAGGTTATGAAGGCATATTTGCTTTAATACCTAAGGAACATGATCCTTTATTATTCGTCCCCAAGTTAGAATATGAAAGGGCAAAAGAAGAATCTAAAATACATGTAGAACAGTATACAAACTTCAGTGCAGCTCTTATAGAAAGTTTAAGAAACATGAAATGTAAGAAAGTAGGCTTATGCTATAAACGTACTCCACACACTATTGTAAATACTATCAAAACCAAGCTACCAAACATAGAACTGACTGATGTATCTGAAAATATTGCTAATGTAAGAATGGTAAAAGACACTGATGAGTTGGAAAGAATCGTAGAAGCTATTAGAATAGCTGAGAAAGGTCTTGAAGAAGCATTAAACACTGTAATTGATGGTATTAGTGAATTAAATGTAGCAGCTAAAGCTGAGTACTCTATGAGAATTTCAGGTTCGGAAAAAACACCATTCCCAACAATAGTAGCTTCAGGACCTAATGCAGCATTACCTCATGCAGTAACATCAAGTAAAATTGTTCGTAAAGGCGAAGTTGTCATCGTAGATCTAGGTGCTACTTTTAAAGGCTATGTAAGCGATTTAACGAGAACTATTAGCGTAGGTAAAGTAGATGGTAAGGTGAAAGACATGTTTCAAGCTGTTTTGGAAGCTCAAAAAGCAGCAATAAGGGCTATTAAAGCTGGCATTAAAGCATCAGATGTAGATAAGGAAGCTAGAAAAACTCTTGAAGAATACGGTTATAAAGAATATTTTATCCATAATACGGGACATGGAATAGGAATAAATGTCCATGAACTACCTATTGTAGGTGAGAAAAGCAAGAACATACTCAAACAAGGAATGGTAATCACTGTAGAACCAGGAGTTTATATTAAAGGGTACGCTGGAATAAGAATTGAAGATGACGTTTTAGTTACTAAAACTGGTTGTCGTATTCTTTCAAGGTTCAAAAAAGACTTAGTTGATTAGCTATGAACTACAATATAAAAGACATACTCAACTTCACTAAGAAAATAGCTGTAAACATAGCAAAGTGGCTAAGAGAAGTCCAGGAAATACGTGACAAATATGAACCTGTAAAATGGAACAGAGAGGATGTAACTAGAAGAGTGGATTTAGAAGCCGAGGAAATGATACTTAACGAGTTTCTAAAAGAACATTACAAAATACATTATGTGAGCGAAGAAAGAGGAGCGATTAGAACATGTGAAAAACCTGAGCTAATAGTTATAGTCGACCCTTTAGATGGAAGCAACAATTACGTAGCAGGAATACCATATGCTACAGTAAGCATAGCTGTAGCTAAGTATAGTAAAGATGCCAGGCTGTCAGATATAAGCGTAGGCGTTATTGCTGAGGTATTTAGAAACAAAGTATACTATGCCATAAAGGGTCAAGGAGCGTATGAAAATGATAGTAACCTTAGAAAAGTAGATTTCGGCAAATACCCGTTCATACTAGGCTACCTAAACTTTGACTCATACGATGTATTCAAAGAAGTAGAAAAAACATTTGGTCCATATAAGCTCAGAAGTCTAGGTTCAGCAAGCTTAGACATAGTTTATGTTGCTAAAGACATAGCAGCCGCATTTATAGACTTAAGGTCTAAATTGAGAAATGTAGACATAGCTTCAGCATTACTCGTTTTATTAGAGTCTAAAGGTAAAGTAGAGAGCTTACATAGAAATATTTTAGATGTAAGTATTTTAGATGTTGAAAAAATATATTCAATAATAGCTTATAGTGGAAAATATTATGGGAAATATAAGGTCATAGGAGAAATAGCAAGGAAAATAATGAAGATGAAGAAACCTACGTCCAGCCTAAAGACTCAGCAATAATAGGAGTAATATTACCTTCAATTACACCAGCAATAAAAAATAATATAGCTAAACCGGCAACTAAGATAGCAGTATTTGTAATTTCTTCTTCAAATATATCTAATGAAATTTTACCTTTAATGTACTTAAATACAACATGGCCTAGTCTTAACCCAGCAGCACTAGCTATAAGGAATGCAGGTATTTCCAATATACCATGAGGAATTATTATAGCTGATGCTTTAATAGGATTAGCTACGGTTGCGTAAACAACACCTATAACGTATCCATTAAACAGGGTTGCTATGGCAGAAGGTATGGAATATGCGATACCTGCCATAGCCGTTGCTAGAGATGTTCTCCAGTTATGGAAGAAAATATCTAGACCTAAAAAGATTCTATTGTATATTTTAAACTCAGGATTCATTTTTCCAGGAACTATTATGCCTGAATTTATTATGATATCCCTTATATCAGGGCTTATTGTTACTAGCCCTAAAATAAATCCTGATACGAAGAGTACTATTGTAAGTATGAGGGCCATTAGCCCGTCTGTTGTTAGCACAAATTTCTTTAAATATCTATGAGTACCTCCAATAACTTTAACTAGTTTAATGATGTCGCTTAGCCTTATGCTCCTAGCTTTAATTGCAACAAATCTTTCATTAAAATGATGTTCGTAAACAGCTACAAGGAACATGTTTATAATGGGAGTTACTGCTAAACTCACTATCAGTGCGAATAAACTTGTTATAGTAACATAGAAGACTTTCACAATACCTTCAATAGCTAAAGAAGCTATAGCTATTAATGTTAATACGCAAAGGTAAAGTATTACGGAACCTATTTCCCTTTTAGCAATTCTTATGCTTTTATAGACATTAAATATAGGGCTATCGGCATCTATAGCTGCAGCTATGGGCGCAAACACTAAGAGAAGATATAGTATAAAGGCTATTATAATACCTACGATGAAAGCTATAGCTGAAATACCAAGCATTAAATCACTAATCTTATCGCCCATACCTAAAGTTGGTATAATTTTAGATATGCTAAAATAGAATATGGTAATGGAAGGTAGTAGTGGAGAAATTATTATTAAGTATACTAGGATATTTGTTTTCAATACTAATCTCCATCTATAAAAAGCATAGCCTAAAAAGGTCTTTAAGTCTCCACCGCCTTCAACAAGTATTTTCCTAAGATACGGGAAGAGTCCTGCTTTAACAAAGCTGTCAAAAACTAAAATAACAATAACGTATGCTGATGCTGTGATAAATAATGTTACGATTACTGGATGAAGTATTTCAGGGTTAAGTAAATATTCGTAATTTTCTTTTGAAAGTTCTTCTACGATTTTAGGTATTAAATTAAATGCTTTAAAATAGCTTAGCAGTGTAAGGAATGATATAACGAATACTGCTTGGCCTATTATAAAACCAGCCTCATAAATCATAAATGGAATTATAACTTTAGGATTACGTAAAATATACATGTAACCTATTTTTAATACATCAATAGGCTTTTTAGGGATCAATTCTTTTTCCATGGTTTTCTTCAACTCTACCTAAAAAAGTCAAGCAGAGTATGGGTTTTTGAGACCCTAATATTCTCCCTATACACCGTTATTATAAGCTTAAAGTCCTTCTCTAGGATAGTTCTAAGCTGCGGATTATAAAGTGCTGCTGCCGGATGATATGTAGCAATAAGTTTTATCTCTAAACCATTTATGTATACGTTTCTTACACTTCCATGCAGTTTACTCATACTAGTAAACGGTATGTGAGCTAAAGAGTACAGTATTTTAGTAGAAACCCTACCTAGTGTAACTATTATTTTAGGTTTTATCATAGCTATTTGTCTAGTTAAGTATGGTAAACATGCTTTAATCTCGTCATCGTAGGGTTCTCTATTGCCTGGAGGTCTACATTTAACAACATTAGTTATGAAAACTTCTTCTCTACTTATACCATTATTTTCAAGGAGTTTAGTTAACAACTTACCTGCAGCACCTACGAAAGGCCTTCCCTCTTCATCTTCTTTAACGCCCGGAGCTTCGCCAATAAACATGAGCTTGGTGTTTAATGATCCTTCACCTGGAACAGTGTTTCTTCTATTTTTATGCAGTCTACATTTTTTGCAATTCCTTATTTCTTCTACAAGTTTTTTCCAACCATCATTTTTTAAAGCCAATAACTTAATACCTCACATCATTATACATTATATGCTCAGAGGCCTACCTTACACTATCATTTCCTAATCAAATCCTAGCCTGTTCATCACAGCATATATCTAAGAACTTATCATACACTTCTACAATTTTAATTTTAATGAGGATAAATCTATGGGTAAATTAAAATATTCAACACTAAAAGAGATAACGTACACTCTTTTACAGCTAGTACCTATAGGAAAAGTTACAACATATAAGCTTCTATCAGAAATCGTAGGTAAAAGCCCTAGACTTATAGGTAAAATTTTAGCTGAAAATAAGGAAATAATAGTTATTCCATGCCACAGGGTAATTAAACACAATGGAGACGTAGGAGGCTATAGCTTAGGTGTGGAGTTTAAGAAAAAATTGTTAGAGATTGAAGGTTTAAAGATATATAGAATAGGTAACAAGGTTGTTGTTTCTAAGAAGAACATAGTTAGTTTAAAAGAAATCTTAGAGCTTAGGTAAAGTAACCCCTTTCTGACCTTGATACTTACCCGTATATGGTTTTTCAACAGGACTTGTAAGCTTTGCAAAAACTACATGAATAAATCTTTCACCAGCATAAAGTTTGACAGGAAATGGGCCTCCAATAAGCTCAATAGTTAATTGTCCTTCAAAACCACCATCGATTATTGTGTTATGAGTTACGTAAACACCAGCTGCATAGTGTTGTGTTGTTGTTTCCCAATCCACTATTTTGCCTTCCTTATAATACATTTTTTCAATATGTGTTACAGTGTCCCAGAACCATTTTGACAAAACTAGTAGATCTCTAATAGCCATATCGTAGCATGTTGGCTTATACTCTGTCAGTTTTTTAATTACTAAGCCTACTTTATTGTAGGGTACTCTCCGCCTGTAAACATAGTTATCTATTTTTCTTCTAACTTCTATATCGCTATGTGGTAGTTTTTTAAGAGCTTCAATTAACATGAAGTTTAATGGTATTTTATCAAATGTCTCACGTTTTATTTTTGCTCTTACAGGTTTACTGCAATATTTGCATATTTCATTTAAGAATATCTCAACATTTCTCTTTCCTTGGATTATTACTTGATACCGCTTCCACATAGTCTTCTTAACTACTACTCTTGATATTATACCCAGTCTTAATAGGAGTAATTGCAATTGGAAAGCTAAAACCCTACTTGAAGTAGAAATATACGTTGTAAAATTGCTTGAATATCCTTTAGCATCGAATAAACCAGCAATAAAGCTAGCGATAATATTATTAGGGGCTATTCTTATCTTCTCTGGTATCTCTCTACTTCTACTTTCCCTTAATCCGCTTCCAAAGTTATATGAGAAGGTTTTTGTAAGTATTGTTGGAATATAGACTCTATATTTCCTTTCAATCCTTTCTATAGTGAGTTCATCAGCTAACTCGTCAAACTTTCTTCTTAGAATATTAACTACTTTCTCTAGTTGTTCTCTATTTTTATCCGTTAAGCCTAACCTTACATTTTTATAGCTTTTAATGCTACTTAAACCACCATCTCCAACAATATAGCCTATAACATAAGCTAAACTTTCATCAATACGTTTGTATAACGTTGATAATGGCAGGTATTTTTTAGCCTTCCTCGAATAAAATACTATCTCATCTAAATTCTTCTCTACCGGTATTTCAAGCATTCTAAGTACTTTCTCCAAGAAAAACCATTTAACACCATAAACGTTATTTAGTAAGTTTATTAGATAGGATTTATGATGCTTTCCAAGAATTTTAGCTGTCTCGGAAATTGTTAAGCCATGTTCTCTAATTTTACTCTCTATTTTTGAGGATAACGTATCTGATACTCTTACATGAAGATTAGGATATGGTTTTAACACTGGAACCACCAGTGTTTTACTTGGACTAAACGTTCTTACCGTAGCTAATAAGTCTCCTTCATTTAATGAACTAGCATAAGCCTCTTCCATGGTCAGCGCTGGGTTAAACCTTATAAACCTGTGATTAGGTGTTGTAACAATTTCTGAGATCTTTGTTCTAACCTTCATCATAATTCCTAAATAATCACTTACATACTTTCTTGTCTTTTCATGAAGAATATTACATGATTCAATATCTACACTAAAAACGCTTTCTGCATTAATAGCCTTTAACGGGCCTTTAACAGGATCCATAACGATAGTGTCTTCAGCTAAGCAGGGTGGTATGCTTAATCCCAATCTTGCGTAGGTGCTTCTTAAGTTGACGAAGCCCATAAGTTCGGGGGGTAGCTTAACGTACTCTAGGGTATGTAATAAGACGCGCTCACTAGGCCTTATTATAAACGAGTCTCCTGCTTTAACATTATAATACTTTTTAACATCTATTTTACCTCTGATATCAAAAATGCTATCTATGTTCTTTAATCTAGCTATAGATCTTCCAAGCCTCAAGTCTAAACCGTTCTCTCTAATTATTTCATTGCTGAACGGTATTATCTTAAGCCTACCCGTTCTAATGTAATTTCTTAAGTCAAAGTCACTTAAGATCAAAGCTAAAATCCCCACTACGGGGTTAGATATGAAAAATATGTTAATATAGGGTTTATTTTTAATCCTTGCTCCTCTATTTCCTTAGACAGCCTAGTTCATCAAGTTTATAATATATTTTCTTAACGACTTCGTATATTTGTTCTTCACGCTTAGCTCCGGTTACTACCATTTTACCTGAACTGAAAATAAGTAATACAACTCTTGGTTCGCTCATTCTATATATTAGTCCTGGGAACTGTTCTGGCTCATACATACAGTTTTCTAACATTAAAGCAGCCATTTCGAGATTCACTTCGACACCTAAATTTGCTGATGCTACGATGTTTTGTATTTGTACTTTAGGCCTACCTGTAACTATTATACCGTTTTCTTTTAGAACCCTAATTATTTTCTTTACAGCTCTTTTCAAATTGTCTACGCTTTTAGCTCCGGTTACTACCATTTTACCTGAACTAAATATTAACGCTGTTACTCGGGGTCTTTCGAGTCTAAAAACAAGTCCTGGAAACTGTTCTGGATTGTATTCAACAGCTGGTATTGCTCTTTCAATAGCGTGTAAGTCTATTCTTTGCTCAAGAGTCACTGTCGAAACAATATTTTCTATTTTAACGCTAATTCTAGGTATCCGCATAAACATCAACTCTTGCAGAACTGCCTACAGTGTTTTTAAAGCTTTAAAAACTCTTATAAATTTACCTTCTATAGTTGCTTAGCAAATGCTCTAAAAATATCCCATAGTAGCTAAAGTTTCGAGATCGGGGAGTTCTAACACCCCTAACTCTTCATCTATAATGTATGGCTTTAACTTCTCAATTGCGCAATGCTTTCTAATTAATGGTGAAAGATAGCTTTTCCTATCAAGAGTTAAAACATTGCCTGTAGCATAAATGCTTAAAGAGGGCATTATGAGAACTTTTTGACCTGTATTAAGCTCACCAATAGCTAAGCATGAAAATTTATGTGCTGTACCTAGCTCATCTCTTAAGATGACAGCCGGATGTTCATGCCCTATAATAATAAGTTCTCCTTTTAGTAAATTAGGTTCTAAGTCCAAATGCCCATGAGTTAAAACAATACTGTTAAGTGTTAATACATCAACAAAACCTACGCCAAGTTTTTTTAGAATATATGAAATAAAATTATCATGATTTCCTCTAACAATGGTAATATAATGTATTTTGTTGCTTCGTAAGAACTCTACTAACTTTATTACTTCCTCTCTTTCCTGTCTAAGAAGCCTACCAAACTCATGTTTAATGTCTCCATTTATTATTACGCGTGAAGGTTTAACTAAAGCTAGTACTTGCTTAAGCTTCTCAATAATTTTATTTAGTTGAACATATGGTACATAAAAACCTTTACTAGCAATAGATTCTTCGAAGCCTAAATGCAAATCAGCGATAATAAGGGAATCCCAATGTCTAAGATATATGGCTGGAAAACCAGCAACAACATAGACACCGCTAATAATTTCGAAAAACATTGCAACCACATTAAAATGTAAAAGATAAAGGTGTGGCGGGCCCGCCGGGATTCGAACCCGGGACCTACGGGTTTCTCTTGAACCCGCCCTCTACCCTTCTCATTATCTGAAAATGTTCCTTTTTAACTATTACTCATTAAATTTAACATCATAGTGTGTTAAACATGTACCGTACTATGTAGACTTACTCTGTACATTTTCAGACTATAGGGAGATGAAAGAAGGGGGTAGAGGGCGGGTTTCATTAAGAGCCTCGACTAGCCGGTAATAACCAGCTATCCGTCGCTCTACCAGGCTGAGCTACGGGCCCTTTTTTCTCTGTATGTTGTTTTTCCCTTTTCTTTTTAAACCTTTTCGCTTAGATAGGTAACAATTTAAATCTGCTTATATTTATATTTTAGCTGGATGATGAAGCCGACATAAACTTAACCCTTTTCTTATGAAGGGTTATGAAGAAGGGTTGATAGGCTGACAATTTCAAGCTTCCCATGCTGGGTGTTTTCATGGTTAAGTATTTTAAAATTAGAGAGGTAGAATTAGAGAAAAGGGAGAATTATTTAAGGAAAATATTCTTAGAAACTACTATCAATAACCTTCCGATAGCTTTCTTAAAAGTAATTATACCTAAGGGTGTAATAGCTAAAAAACATTATCATGAAAAACATGCCGAAGTATTTGTTTTCCTTAACGGCTTAGGAGTAGTTATAGTGGAATCTAATGGTAAAAAAGAGAAATTTATAGTAAAGAAAGGAGACTTCATGCTAATAAACCCTAAGGAAAAACACACGGTCAGGGCAGTAAGTAAGGACTTAGAATTATTAGTAATAAAAATACCTTACATACCTAAAGACAAAACTATAGTATGTTCGTAAAACATTTTAAACGAAAGGGAACATTCAATGGAGTATATAAAAAACTATAAGGAATTATTGTCTAATATTAGCTGCACAAAATGTAAAAGAGCTAGAAAAATAGTATTAGATATTCTAAACATAGCCTTAGAGGAAGCTAATCCTAGAAAAGCAGTACATAAGTCGTTAAGAAAGGTAGGCAGAAAAACAATTGATGTATACGGTAAAAAGTTCAAGTTCAAAAACCTTTACCTCATAGGTTTCGGCAAAGCCTCAGGGGAAATGGCTAAAGCAGTAGAGGAAATTTTAGGCGAAGATATAGATAAGGGCATTATAATTATTCCTGAAAACTTAGCATATAGTTATAATTTAAAATATGTGAAGGTAGTAGCATCTTCGCATCCAATACCTGATGAAAGAAGCATTAAAGCAGGTAACGAGATTGCTAAACTCGCTCAGGAAGCCGGACCTAAGGACTTAGTATTAGTACTTATCTCCGGAGGAGGCTCAGCGCTTGTTGAAATTTTAAGGTCTCAAATAACTCTTAAAGAATTAGAGCAAATAACAAATTTATTGTTAAAATCAGGTGCAAGTATAGAAGAAATAAACACTGTAAGAAAGCATCTATCATTGTTTAAAGGAGGGTGGCTTGCAAAGAGAATTTATCCTGCAACAACAGTTTCATTAATAATATCAGATGTTGTAGGCGACCCTGTAGAGTTCATAGCTTCTGGACCTACAGCACCAGATACTACAACGTTCAAAGATGCTTTAAGAGTAATGGAAAAATATAATCTCATAGATAAAGCATCTGAAAACGTAATAGAACTTTTTAAGAAAGGAGTTAAAGGAGAAGTAATAGAAACACCTAAACCATTAGATAAGGTCTTTAAAAGCGTTCATAACTTTGTAATAGCCAGCAACAAGGAATCTTTAATGAAAGCAGCAAAATATGCTAAGGAAAAAATTGGTTTAAACGTTCTTTTATTAACGAGCAGAATTCGTGGAGAAGCAAGGCATGTAGGTACAGTTTTAGCCTCAATACTTGAGGAAACATATAAGGACGGGTTTTTACTAAAGAAACCATTCTTGTTATTAGCTGGGGGAGAAACTACCGTAACAGTTACGGGCAAAGGTAAAGGAGGTAGAAACCAGGAATTAGCTCTTTCAGCAGCTAAAATAATTAATGGTCTTGATGGGGTGGCTTTTGCAAGTATAGGTTCAGATGGAATAGATGGAGTAACAGAGGTTGCTGGAGGATTAGTTGATGCACATACCGTTAAAAGGGTAGGTAAAGAGAACTTAAGTATAGATAGTGCTCTTAAAAATAATGATAGTTACACCATCTTTAAAGTATTGAAAGACTACATTTATACAGGACCCACAGGAACAAATGTTAACGATTTTATGGTTGGTGTTGTTTTAAATGAAGAAAGTTAAAGAAGTAATATACCGTAAGCTCATGGAAGAAGCGGAAACGATAGCAAACAACCAAATACGCAACATAACTTTAAACATTCTAAAAGAGCCAAAAATAACATTTACAAAAGCAGAAGCGAAGATAGACTTATTAGAAGCACCTGCAGCACCAAAGAAGCACCATGCTTATCCCGGAGGACTTGTTGAACATACTTGGGCAGTTTTAATTATAGCTAAAAATTTAGCTGAAATATTTGAAAAGACCTATCATGTGAAGGTGAATAGAGATTTAATAGTATCTTCTTCAATACTTCACGACATATTTAAGTTTTATCAGTATGAAAAAGATCCTGTAACCGGGGGTTTTAGACCTAGAAGCGATTGGTATCTTAGCCATCAATTCTCAATAATAGCAGAGTTATCGTTTAGAGGAGCCCCTGAAATACTTATAAGGTGTTTAGCAGAAATGCATGGAAGTGTACCTACAAGTATGATAGAATCTGAAATAGTTAAATTTGCAGATTCTGTTGATGCTAGATTTGTGAGTAGAATACAGGATATAGTGTGGGATTCTTGTAAAGACATAGAACTGATATCTAACGGTAAATTCATTGCTCAAAAAATATATCCGCAAATACTTATGCGTAAAACCATATTTGAACTTGCTAGAACATATTATGAGAAAGGTAGAGATAAACTAACAGAGTATATAATGAGAGAACTCAAGATAGAATTATAATAAGAAAAAGGATGTGTGTGGCGGAGGCGGGGTTCTCGAGCTAACTCCTACCCTCACACTCCCCCTGCAGGGGGTGTTAGGCGGAGTTCTTACACCACTTTTCATTTTCGATTCGGACTAATATAAACTTTTAAATGAGCATAGTAAAATGCTTAACAGTTTACTCTCAGCTAGTTTAAATGCTAGCTAAGAAGTTTCGAAAAAGTATTACTTAAGGTATTTTAAAACGCTTACAACAATTTTCGATATTAACGCTTATTTAGATACTCTTTAAACTCTGCATATGTTTTCTTGTATAGCTCCGTGGATTCTAACTTCCTAATATTTCTTTTATATTTAATAGCGTCTCCTATGGTATGGTATCCTTTAAGCTTAATCCATTCCTTCATCGGTATGCCATATTCCTTCTGTATCTTGTCTCTATAAAGGTCTGGTAATACGTTAAATGCGCAGAACGGTATTATTTTACCTCCTGGAACAAGATAGTGTATGCCACAGTGGAGAACTCTTTGAACATCATAATTGTATAGGTCCATGAAATGCATCATTCCTATGTAGAGGAATTTATAGTGAAATTCTCCTAATGCTTCATAGCTATGTCTTACGAAGATATTAAATATAAGCTTCCATAGGTTAATGTCTTTTGGCTGTTTTTCAGAATCTATAAACTTCCTTAGATTATAGAGTATTTTTAATCCTACAATATACTTGTTACTCCCTTTCTTTAGTTCATCTGATTTTTCTTTAAGATACTCGAAGAAACCTTCGATGTCAACAAACCTTGTTATGGGTGTAAACTCTATTTCACCATTATTCTTCATATGAACATGCACATACGTTGCCATACCGCATGCTGGATGAACAGTTATTTGCATCTTATTTTCTCCTGTAAATAGCTGAATAAACCTGGAGATTATTACAGTTATTGGGACAGGATACCATGAATCTCTATCTATTTGTCCATCCGTTTGTTCTTCAATAAGCTTTATAACATCAGGTATTGTTATTCTATATCTTTCACGTTCAGATTTAGTTAGCTGTCCTGTTAAAGAAACAGGCTGTATATTAATTCCTCTAATAACATCCATGTTTTTAGTTGCAAATTTAACTATAGCCCCTAATTCATCAGTATTCCAATTATTAATTACCGTAGGTACTAAAACAACGCTTGTCATACCTGCTCTTCTAAAGTTTTCAAGGATAAACGGGATTTCCCAGTGATTTTTAAAATTAACAGCAGGGCTAACTCCATCAAAACTCAAATAAACTGTATTTAAACCTACTTTTCTAAGCTCAGCCATTAATTTATCTCCACCCGCATAAGCAAACCTTAAACCATGAGTATTAAGTTGTATATGCCTAATACCTTCCTCCTTAATCATTTTAACAATGTCTAATAGGTCATCTCTTAAAGCAGGTTCTCCACCAGTAAGTTGAACAGCTAATCCGCCACTAGGATGTTGTTTTTTAAGACTACGAATCATATCTCTTAGCTGTTCAATACTTGGCTCATAGACATAACCTACTCTTTCGGCATAGAAGAAGCAGTTACTTACAAGAATACCATCATTAACTATAAAATTGTGATTTGGACTCTCTACTTCTAAATCATATACTAGTCCCTCATATTCTTCTACCTGTATAGAAACTACTTCATCTACGATACAATCTCCTATTTTATCGACTCTGACTTCACTCCTCGCATTCAGACCATGAAGCTTCCTTTTATGGCTTGTTTTTAAATCTATTAAGTTCACTAATTTGACTAAGTCCTTACCGGCAATGTAGAGCTTATATAGGTCATGTCTTGCAAGTTTATTCTTATCCTTAGAAGTTCTTCTTATCCTTGAGAATATACCTAAACTTGCTAAAAGATAGCTTAAATCCCTTATAAGGCCTTTAGATGTTGAGGCATATCCTATGCTTAAATGCCTCTTACCTTTGATAACATATCCATCACCATTAAATAGGCTACTTAACAAGGCTATTTTAGCGTCTAAGGGAAATTCAAACACCTGCTTAGGAAGCCTCTTATTTGGTGCTTTTTCAGGGATCTTGAATACGTATTTAAATATTAATCTTAAAAGCCTACTTCCTATAATAACTTGAGGAGCTTTGCCTTCCTTTAATAAAATGCTATAAGGTAAACCAAGCGATTTTAATGTAGTGATAATGTCCTTTCTGACTTCTTCATCCTTAGCTGTTATTCTTAAATCCTTATTAGTATAATGGCCGTCTGATATGAAATATCCTACAAGTTTAGCTAGTTCAGGCGTAATTTTGAGTACTACAGGTATTCTGTACGTTGCAGCGTCAAGTCCTAGGTAGCATAACTGCTGATTATACTGAACATAGTTAGTACTATATAATACCTTGAGCGGTACGTATTTTTTACTCTGCCATGGATATACCTTCTCTCCGAAATGTTTTTTCATTTCATGCGTTTTTACGCTGTTTATATTATGAACATATATTTTTCCATAGTAATTCTCAGGTATATTCCTCAGTTCCTTTATTAAATTCATTGAATTAAAGCTACCCTTTACCTCAGGTATTTTAAACATGGAAAGCAGCTTATTGCCTATGGAAATGTTTTCTGCTCTCTTTTTCATCAACTGTCTGCCTTCATAAACCAGTATTCTATGTTCTGGTGTGATCTTGACCTCCTTTCCTGATTTGGCCCTTATTGTATATATCTTACCTTTATATTTCCGCCTAAAAATCTTCCTAACTCTAGTCCAGACAAGTCTGCCTTGACTGTTATAACTTAGTACTTCAAGGTTTTCAGGAATAGAATATTCGCCTTCAATATCTCCGACTTTCACTCTGTATGAATATTTTCTACCACTTGCAAGTTCTTCAATACTTACCAGTTTAACTACTCCATTTTCTTTCACAAGGATTTCTTGGTCTCCGGGTAAGCAATACCAACAGCTTAAATCGCATCGATTAGTTAGCACAATGTTTGCTAGCGCTGTATATGTCATATGATATGGGCATAAACCACACGTGAATGGGCATGGGGCTTTAGCATCGACGTATTTTACTTTTATCGGTTTTGTTTTAGCTTCATATCTCAACGCTTTATAGAAAAGTTTAGCATCACCCCAATAAATCTCCTCGACCTCACCATGCTCAGGACAGATTTTTCTAATCCATATTTTTTCGTCTCTTTCAAAAATTATTGCAGGTAAAAGCCTGTAGCAAGTAGGGCAGAGAGAAATTGTTTTCCTTACAAGCTCTTCTCCTTCTCTAAGTTCAGGTATTGGTCCTCCAAGTTTAAATGTGCGTCCTAAAGCATTGAAGCTTCTTTCAACAAAGCCTTTACTGGAAGCTTTGCCACCTTCGTTCTTCATAAGAAATTACCTCAAATATACTATCACATACTCGACGTTCTTAAAATAAAAACTTTCTCTAATGAATAACTTAACTACTACATTACTGAGAGGTCAAAATGTCCAGCAACAGGTAGTGGCGTACATATTAACACATAGCCTAATCTTAGTGCATGTGTTTTAACGAGTGCAAAACGATCTCTAATTCTTGAGATCAAATGCTTATATTCGCTTGGTATGTCTAGTTTATCTATTACTGCAGGATCCATCCTAAAAACAATCTTAGTATTAGCTAGCTGTAAAACTATTTCATGTACATCCTTAGGTGAATGTGTAGCGAATATTATTGAAAGTCTTCTAGCCCTGCCAAGCCTGGCTATTGTAGCTAGCATATTTGATACTTGAACAACATATTCTCCTTCTCCGCCACCAGTAGCTGGGAAGAATCTATGCGCTTCGTCGACAACAACTATTGTTGGTTGAGTTCTAGCTCTTTCAGCATATCTAATCATTTTCCACATAAACACTTTATAAAGCACTCTTAGAGCAACGACGTTTTCAATATTGCCTGAAACCAAAGGTACATTTTCTTTAAGAAATGCTAAATCAACAATTATCAGTTCATTCTTAGCATTCTCTAAAATGATGTTTAAATTAGGTTCACCAATAATTTCATTTCCTAAAATAACATCGAATATTCCACTATCATCAAGTATTCCAAGAGATCTTATTATGTTCTCTACTGTGCCTTTATGTATTCCTAGCCTTGAAAAAACTATGCTGTATGCCTCGCTGCCTTTCCTAAATAACGCCTCCCTCAATGTTTCAAGGAATTCACTTAATGTTGTCAATTTAAGACCATGTTCTTCAAGAGCAGTAATAATTCTAGGTAAATGGTCTCTAGCTTGGCTTGTTAGAAAAGGATTTAAAACAGCTAATTCAGAACCCTTTACTTCTCTAAAGCTAAAAGCATATGGTATAAGTGTTAAATTAATTCTTCTCTTAACATCTAAAATACTATACAGTAATTCAATGTTTACTCTTCTTAGCGAGCCAAAACCTTCTACTTTTACATTTATGCTCTCTATGCTACCATTCAATATTTTCTCTATTATGCTAAGATACGATGTTTCTACATAGTATTTGCCAAGAACTTTAAGGTAATCGTCGACGGCCTCCATTTTAGCGTTTACTTTTTTGCCGTACTCTCTAAGTTTCTCACATAACTGCTTAGTTACTGGAATAACTATAGTAGCTTTGGAAATATTCTTAATGTCCCCGAAGACCTCTTTGGCTATAAACTCTTCAGTTTCAAACCTTTTTTCCTGTTTCCAAAAACTCTCCAAAACCATGTGAACATAGTCTTTTGTTGAATCTAAAACAACAACAGTAGGTTCATAGCCTTCTTCGACACTAAAGTTTAACTTATTAAGCAGAGCAACAATAAAGTTTTTAATAAATGTTGTTTTCCCAGCACCCGTAGTTCCTAAAACTAACATATGTTGATAAAGCGCATGTAAAGGTAATTTCACCTTAACTTTTAGGGGTTTCTCACCTATAGCTAAAAGACCTAGAACAACACCCTCCTTAGGAAGTCCAAGTATTTTCTCAAAAACCTCGGGATTAGGTTTAATTATCGGAGACTGAGGTTCAATAACGTAAGCTGCAGCTTTTACTTCATCGTTTCCAGGATTCCATGCTAGAAGGGGCTCAGCAATAACTCTGGCTCTAGTTACTAAACCTGAGGCATCAAGCTGAGTTTGTAATGCTATAGCTTCAGGGACACCTAGTTCAGACATAACGTCTCTTCTTTCGACGCTTTTGATTCTTAAGCTAACAATTTCACCTGTTTTAACATCCACAGTTGCAAGATAGGAGCCTGCAACAGAAATTTCTTCATGGCTTCTAAAGTATTCTAATGGATCAACTTCAAACTGCACTAACGAGCCATCGCTTCCAATACGTGAAGGAGCAAGCCTACTAACGAAACCTATAATTTTACCGTAAACTTCAGCTCTCCTTAAAGCTTCTTCAAGCTTTCCTTTAGCTTCAATGTAGGCTTTATTCAGTTCTTCAAGACTCATTTCGAAAAAGCCTCTCTGGAAACATATTCAACTTCTAATCTGCTTTCATATGTTAAAGGTATTTTAGCTTCTGAATATAAGCGTGAAAGATATAGCAGTAATGAGGCAGACCATTTTTTACATCTACTATCTGCGAGAACTAAGGAATAAGGTAGGGTTGTTGAAAAATAGACAGTGTCACCTATAATCCATTCAAAAATGGAGTTTCCATATTTTTCATATGCTGCATAAGGTACTTCAACCCTAAAAACTTTGTAACCTACATCCAAATACGGATGTTTAGGTATTACAGTGTAAGCTACAACTTTTTCAGGAGTATTTGGTATATCTATGTAAACCCATGACGGTTTTATTAGGAAAGGACCTATAATATACGGTTTAAAGGGGATCTCCAGCACTTTTCTTTTCTTAGCATAGTAGTGAATAGTATCTATAGCTGCAAGGTCTGAGCCTGACCTAGAGACATCTACACCTAAAACTTTACTAACCTTAGCTAAATAGTCTAATGATCTAATTATTATTGATGATTTTTCAAACCTTTTAACAATACCTACAATAGCTAGTCCGTGTTCCAGGTTTTCAGCAATAGCTTTAACACGTTCCTTAACAAGCTTCTTCCAAGCAACCCTGTATTTTTCATCAACATTGGGGTTTATGAAAGCAGCTGGGGTATGGTATAGTGGACCATCTACCAATATTAGCCTATGTTTTAACCCGAAAACCCCCATTAAAGATGCCTTAATACCTCCATCTCTTAAGACCTTATTTTCTAAATTCGTTCTTACTTCATCAACTATTTGGTATCTATTATAGTTAGGATCGTATAGAAAACCTGCAGGAGATCTTTGAGTAGCATATGGTGGAAGTTTAAGCTTAATATTTGGGGCCTCAGGAGCAACACCTATGAATGGTGGTTCTTCTCCGAGAGAAACAGGATATTTAAACCATAGGTAAGGATAATCCATAATAACTCCGAAACGTTCTGAAACAAGAGATACCGTAGCTATCGTTGTAAAAGCATATGCTGTATCTACAATCCTACTACTACCATCAAGAGCAAGTATAGGGGGAGGTTTTTGAGGAGTAATATAGTGTAAGACGCTGTCTCCTAAAAACTCTGTTTTCTTAGCTGAAACCTCTCCTCTAACTTCTAAAAACTCATCCAGCCTAACTCGTGCATTCCAAAAACTAACAACACCCTTAAGACCAGCTATTTCCTTAACAACATCACTTAAACTTTTAATATTCAATATTGCCTTCCTCTTCAATCTCCCAAATATAATAAACTAGTTATATAAGGATATACACGTAACGCTATAGTGAAGGAGAGGCCTTTGAAAAACAAAGTAAGGTTCGGTATTGTAGTTGTTAGCGATAGGATATTTGAAGGAAGAGCTAAAGACTATAGCGGAGAAAAAGTAGCTAAAAAACTCATAGAAGAACACGGCTATACCATAACATATTACACAATAATACCTAATAGGAAAGCAGAGATAAGAAAAGCAGTAGAGAGGGCACTAAAGGAAAATGCAAGAGTAGTATTGTTCATAGGAGGTACGGGACTAGGACCTAAAGACGTAACAGTAGATGTCGTTGAAAGCTTGGTTGAAAAGAAAATTCCGGGCTTCGGCGAGTTATTTAGATACTTAACATTTATTAAAGAAGGAACTAAAGCATGGCTTACAAGAGCTATGGCGGGAACATATAAAAATACTATATTAATTGCGATACCTGGATCATCTTCAGCCGTAGAGTTAGCTTTAAAAGAAATAATACTACCAGAAATATGTCATGTAGTAAATGTTATTGAAGGGGTTAGTCACTGGGATGAAAAGCGCAAAAGCAGCAGCAATAACAGCAATATACGCAGCACTATATGCAGCGATAACAATAGGTGAAACAGTAATTGGAGGAACAATAGCTTATGGACCAATACAGGTACGTATAAGTGATGCTCTACTACCTTTACCAATGATACATGGGATTCCCGCAGCAATAGGGTTAGCTATAGGATGCGCAGTAGCAAACGCGTATGCAACAGGAAATATTATAGACATAGTTTTTGGAAGCATAGCAAACCTAGTAGCTGGGACGTTAGCGGCAAAAGCATCTAGAGGAAGGCCAATACTTGCATCAACATATGCTGTAATCGCAGTAACATTAATAGTTGGAAGCTACCTGCCACTACTATTCCCAATACCATTATGGCTATCATATCTGTCAATACTAATAGGGGAATCAATAGCTATATACCTAATAGGCTATCCATTATTAAGGTACTATAAAAAGCTGATAGAGAAATTTTAAGGTAAAACTTACTATAATATGCTAATAAAGTAGTACTCATAAAATTGAAGCAGACAAGTTAGAATTAATTATACTCTCATAATAATTATACATCATGGCCATAAATTATCCTTTAAATAATGATATTTTTTCCAATACTAAAATGTATTTTCTTGGAAAAAATGTGAAGTGTTAAATAATTATAATAATCTGATGGAGTGAGAATATGGTATTAGAGGTTTTAATGGCATTAATATTAGCAATAACCGTCGGAATACTACGTGAAAAAATAACCGATGATCCTGTGCCCTAGAATAAGAGAGCAAAGAGCTTATTATTTCTTAACTTCTTTTTTAATAATAGGTATGTAGTTTGGTTAATCAGCTAAATTTGTTAAATAGTACTATAGATATTGAGAGCATTTTGAAGAAATCGATAAAGTTCTTAATAGAGTTAAATGATACCGACTTAAAGATTTTAGAAACACTATATGAAGTAGGTCCACGTAACATATTAAAAATATGTAAAATAACAAAAATACCTAAAAGCACAGTATATAATAGACTAGGCAAATTAAGATCCATGGGTATTTCCATAGAACCTGTCATTATCGCTAGCAAAATAGGGCTTTCAAGAGTATTTGCTATTGTGGATGCTTACCCTGGTAGATTAATTCAAGCATATAATGCGTTAGCCCGTTCTCTTTGGGCATATAAAATTGCATTAACATATGAGCCTAAGGGAAAGATTTTTGTTAAGTTTTACATGCCTTATAACAATAATGAGGTCTTGAATAAGTTCTTAACTAGAATGCAGAAATTAAGACTTATAAAAAGATATAAGCTATATGAAGTTCATGAGGAACTTTATTGTTTGCGAGTGAATAGAAAGTATGTTGACGCTAATAAGTTATTGACATTGCCGTGGAACGAATGGTATGAACACATGGTCCGTAATAGGTTCTCTGCTATGGAGAACGTGCTTCCTATAAACATACTCAAAAACCCTATATTCGCACAAGAAGCGGACAGTATTGATATAAAAATTATTGAACGTTTACAGATAAATGCCTTCAAAACTTATGTTGAACTAGGCAAAGAACTAAACCTTAGCCCTACAACTATTAGACACCATTATATTAAACATATTACTGGTAAAGGAATAATAGTTAAATACGTTCCTAGAATAATGCTCTTCCATCCAAGTTATTCTAAAATCTTAGTAGGTATATTGTCCTTTACAAGCGAAAGAACAATGCTCGGTTTTCTTAATACTTTGTGGAATTCTCCTATTCTAGGTAGGTTCTCAAAGGTATTACATGATAACTCCGTTGTGATTACATTAATAGTGCCTAAGTCTGAAGAACTTAGGCTCCTTACATTTCTCGAGCTTTTAACGAAAGAAAATATTATACATAATTACGAGCTTTACCCGGTAATACTTAGCTCACTGTCTTCATGGACTATACCTGCGGAGTTATTTAACAATGGTTCATGGCTAATTAGATGGGATCTAATGGTTAAAGGTATTAAAGAAGCTATGTCTAAGCATATAAGAGTACCTTTAACATATAGGGTTTAAGAATTATTAGAAGCAGTTTTAGATACCATGGTCAGTTCGCGGTAATTACATCATATGTCTCTGGGGGGCAAGTGTCATCATTCCATTCTTGCCTATGGTTTTACTTATAGATAAGGTTATCTTTTAAATGCTGTTTTTGAATTAGTTTACTGGGCATATTGTTATGTGCACATTAACTGTTTATACTAATGCTAAAATATATACTATGGATGATTCATTACCTATAGCTAATAGTTTAGCTATTTCTAGAGGGAAAATTGTTAATATTGGTTTTAATGTTGAGGAAAAATATTTGGAAGCTAAGGTTATTGATCTTGACGGTAAAGTTGTTGTTCCCGGGTTTATTGACTCACATATACATTTAACCTCCATGGCTGAACTGAAGAAGCGGATAAATCTTAAAAATGTTAAAAATATTGAAGAGTTAAAGAAGGTTTTAAAGAAACATAGAGAACTAAGTAATAGCACATGGATTATTGGTAGAGGATTCAACGAGGAACAGTTTGATGAGAAAAAACTTCCTACAAGATGCGATTTGGACGAAGCAGTACCTGACAGACCGGTTATAATAATTCGTATATGCGGCCACATAGGCGTAGCAAACACTTTAGCATTAAAATCGTTAGGTTTCTGGAACATGAGATATGAAGAGCATTTATCCCAAGGTATTCTACGTGAAAAGCTTCTTAGCGAAGCATTAAATAAAATACCTAAACCTAGTTTTGAAGAACTAAAAATCTTAATCAAGAATACTATTGAAGAACTACTATCCCATGGCCTAACCACGGTATGTTCAGTATCAGCAACTCCTCAAGAATACTTAGTGTTAAAAGAAACTGCTAAGGGCATTATTAATGTTAAACTTGTTCCCAACATAGAATACCTAGAATATTTTCTAAAAACAGCTAATGAAAAAATAGAACACCTAAAAATTATAGGGTTTAAGACGTTTGCTGATGGAAGTTTTGGAGGGAGAACAGCAGCATTAAGAGAACCGTACAATGATGAACCTGGGAATAAAGGCCTACTTCTTCTTAAACACCATGAAATTAGGGCCAATATTCTCAAAGCTTCAAAACATGGATACAT
The DNA here is from genome assembly GCA_029258915.1 of Thermoproteota archaeon. Classification (GTDB taxonomy): domain Archaea; phylum Thermoproteota; class Thermoprotei_A; order EX4484-217-1; family EX4484-217-1; genus EX4484-217-1. The sequence goes on along the minus strand of JAPDJU010000003.1, from coordinate 107,575 downwards.
ACTTGCAGTTCACGCTATTGGCGATAGAGCTATCGAGGAAATAGTTAAAGCAGTTAAGGAATATAAGGCTTTAAGGAAATATTTGAGAATAGAGCATTGCAGTTTAACACCTCCCGACATTATTGATGAACTTATAGAAAACAAACCATATGCCATTGTTGTTCAGCCTCACTTTAGAATTTCCGATTGGTGGCTTAAAGATAGAATTGGAAGCAGAGTTAAATGGGCCTATATGTTTAGGACATTGCTTAAAAACAATTTCACAGTAGCTTCGTCATCAGATGCTCCTGTAGAACCTTTTAATCCTCTAATCAATATTTGGGCTTCAATATCTAGGAAAGCTATTGGAGAATCTGTTTCTAGAAAAGAAGCATTAAAAATGTATACCAAATATGCTGCTAAAGCTTTAAGAGAAACAAAAGTAGGTGTTTTGAGGAAGGGATTTAAAGCAGATTTCGTAGTTTTAAATGATGATATATTTAAGGTTAGTTCAAACAGGCTTAAGAGGTTAAGGGTTGAAGCCACAGTTGTTAAAGGAAAAATTGTTTACAGAAGAAATGTTTAAACTTGTCTTAATAGCTGTATTGGCTGCTTTAACATCTTACATCCTTGTTTATGGATACTATATGGTTACGTCTTGCGATGACTATGTTAGTGATGAAGTATACTATGTTTCAGCAGCAAAAAATATAGGATTACGTGTCTTCGGAATAAACGTTATCGAGAAACCATATCCAAACATACCTGATCCCAAAGGTAATTTAAACCTAGAACACCCCCCACTAGCTAAATACATAATGTTTCTGTCGATGCTTATTTTAGGCGATAATTCTTTGGCATGGAGGATTCCAGGTGTAATAATGCATGCACTAATAGTTATTTTAGTTTATCTCTCTATATTAAAAATAACTCACAGTCCATACCCTGCAATTTTGGCTTCAGCCATTATAGCGTTTGACCCTATAATTAAGGCTTTAGGCCTTATAGCTATGCTTGAAATATACGTAGCTTTCTTCCTTACACTATCATTCACACTTATGGTCTATAGAAAATTCCTTTCCTCCTATGCTGTTTTCGGACTAGCTTTATCATCTAAATATTCTGCGCTTTTCGCACTACCAGCCTACGTATATATTTCCCTTAAAGAGAAATGTTCTCGTAGAAGATTGTTTCTTGGACTTATACTCATATTCGTTATTTACAGTTTACTATGGCTCCCGTTAGCAATGTACTTTGCTTCAGAAAAAGGTAGTTTAATAGAAGGAATTTCTAAAGTTATTAATGAGCATTTATTTGCCATGTCATGGCATTTATCAAGTAAAGGAGGACATTCATATTCATCACCGCCCTGGGGTTGGCTATATAATGAAAAAGTCTGGCCCATTTATGGGAAAACCACTGTGCATACCAACATCTACATGGTCTCGCTTTTCTTAGCACTGCCTATACTAGCTTTAATTTTTAAAGTGAAAATCGACGAGAAAATTTTATACCCGTACTACTGGTTCTTAAGTGTATTTTTAGGGTTTATGTTAATATATTTCTTAGGAAGTACAACACAGTTCATATTTTACGCTGCAACATATGAGCCTTCAGTAAGTATAGGTATTATGTCGCTTATGTTTCCCGTATTTGATAAAATGGAGGAAGAAATAGGTAAATTAAAAAAATGGCTTCATCACGGTAGGAGGGGGCCTGCTTAAACATGGTATTTTACCGTATTGATATTCAAGCTACATTATGTATTGTGTTTTCTAAAAACCCTGCTGCTCGCAGCTTAAAAACACGTTTCGTAAGTGTTATTGTTTTTAATGAAAGATTTTAGCAGTAGTAAGCGTCATTAGTTATTTCGAAAGTTTTTATATTCTAACCCTTCTCCTACCGCTCTGCCATGATTGTATATATCATAGCTAGTTAATAACCCTTTCTTACATGCGTCGAAAAATACTTTACTATAATAGTCGAATTTCACTATTTCATAACTAAAACTAAAATATTTTAACGCTTAAATCCTAATAGGTGTTATAGTTAGTGCTTACTGCCTCCATCGGTAAAGAGTTTTTAATGAAAATATGTAAAGAGAAACCATGTATACTCCCTAGCGTTAAATATTTGAACTTTAAAGGCGTATTAAAAGCTCTAAGTACGGAATGTCCAGAAATTTATGTAGAAAATTTAAGAAACCCCTATATTGTCAATGTCAATGGAATTAAAATATCTATAATTCCTATGGGGAAGAAAAAATCGAAGAAAAATAAAGAGCTATATTACTATACATCGATTAACGAGCTTTATTTTAACGAAATTCTCTATAATGCTGAAATAGAGAATTATATGAAAAGCGTTACTAATGTACTGAGAAAAATTAGTAAAAAATATTCTTTAACTATAGAAGGTAAAACTCCTATTTCCTTTATTCCGTGGAATCATAAGAAATACATAGTATCGTTAAATGAAATAAAGGTACTCCATTTACCTCCTTTAGGACTACATGCTGAAAATATCATTAGTAGAGTTAAAATGAAACCAATTAAAAGCAGATATTTTGAGACTAATGTTTTTAGTTTAAAGGCTGATAAGCATAAACTATGCTTAAATTATAAAGGCTATGAATATTTCCTTAAATTTAAGAACCCTATTGAGAAGATTTTAGGAAATTACGAGAAAAAATACCTCCTATTACTGTTAAGTAATGGGGAAGAATATGTTTTCATAACACCCTCTATGGAAATACATACTAATTGCAAAACCTTCTACGTAGAAACAGATTTTGAAGGAGGATTACTTACATGGTTTACACTATTTACAGTTAATAATGAAAAGATAAACTATGATGAAGAAGTCAATATTCAAGGACCTTTATGGTACGATTACTCTACCTCAGACCATGGTCTGGGAGTTCATATTAGTGATCGTGCATACACTAGAATAAAGGGAAATTTCATTGAAATAAGCCAAAGTAAAGGTGCTGTAATGAAATTACATAAAGGTTCTTGGGAAGAAGGGGGAATAGATTATTTATCCATAGAGGAACTAGTTAGGATCAAATATGTACGTTTTAAGGTTAGAAAAAACGTTACGCTATTAGAATTAATGCCTAAACATGTTATACCATTAAATATAAGACTAAGAGGCAATGTTCTAACTCTAGAGCTCTTTAATTTCTCAACAAAACCTCTTCTATCTAGAATAAGGATTCCCTGGAAAATTGAAGAGGCTTTTAAGGTTAGCGTATTCAAAGGTAAAATTTTAGATGATGTGTCTTATGATTATAATGTAATACTATTACCTATGACGGCTAATGAATATGCTAGGTTAAAAGTGAAAATTTCACCTATGATAATATTAAGGTAAATTTATTTTCATTGCTTCTTCTAAAGACTTCATTACAAGTTCTTCAAAATGTATTTTGTCTTTATATTTATCTATTATCTCGTTTCTTGTATGAGCTGCTGCATGTGATCCTCTGAAAACCGGTGATGCCTTACATTCAATAATACTTTTAGCAGTTATTTCATATGTTCCAATGTTTTTAGCAATGGAAATTATTTCTTCTTTATCTAATCCTATGAGTGGTCTTAAAATAGGGATGCTTACTACTCTGCTTATAACATATAAGTTATCTAGTGTTTGAGATGCTACTTGCCCTAGGCTCTCACCTGTAACTAAGGCTTTTGCTTCTTCTTTTTCTGCTATACGTTCAGCTATTTTAAACATTAGTATTTTACAGAAAATGCACGTATACTGTACTGGAACATTTCTGGTAATGGCTTCTAAAACAATATTAAATGGTATTTTGTAAAAATAGAATTCAGGACTAGGCGCCCATTCTCTAATTTTCTTAATTGCTTTTAATGCTTTCTTTATTGCTTCCTTAGTTGTAAAATCGCCTAAATCAAAAAATACAGGTACTACTTTAACGCCCCGCTTCATGGTAAGCCAAGCTGCTACTGGAGAATCTATTCCTCCTGAAATAAGGGCTACAACTTTTCCGCTAACACCGTAAGGTAAACCACCTACACCTTTCACAGTTTCATGGTAAATGTAAGCTTTCCTAGTTCTAACTTCAACATGGATTGTCTTCAAAGGATTAGTTAAATTAACTCTTAAGTTCAATTGTTGCAACGTATTTAGAATGTCTGCTCCTAAAATTCTCTCAAGTTCCTTACTTGTTATAGGATATTTCTTTACTCTTCTTACTCTAACAGCGAAAGTGTCTCCTTTTTCAAGAATAGCTGAAGAATACTTTAGAACAAACTTTCTTAAATACTCTAAATTGTTTCTCTCTATTTCAACTGCAGGGCTTGTGGAAACAACACCAAATATCTTAGAAACATTTAAAGCTACATTTACAGCTTTTTCCGAGGAATCTACGTAGATAAATATCCTTCCAGGAATCTTCCTTATTCCTATCACATTTACTTTATTTCTCTTAAGCTTATACTTTATAGTCTTGACAAGCTCTTTTTCCATGAGCTCTCTAACATATGGGCTTTTTACTGTAATTTCCCCGTACCTAACAATCACTACATTATATTCCATAATTTACCACTAAGATATTCAAAAATAAGACTTGCATAAGCCTAAGGTTTTACAGAGTTTACATACTATCTTTGAACACTCATCGCCACTACATCTTCCTGAAGCTAATCTGTCTGCAAGGTATAATATGGTGTTATAAGCTTCTCTATTCTCAACTATTTTTTCATATGCCAATATTCCCCGTTTCCTTAAAATATAGTTTGATATAGCGGCTGGTGTAAGTCCAAGAATTTTAGCCGTTTCATATAAGGATAACCTATGTTTTTTAACAAGGATTTCAGCTAATAAAGCTCTAATAGATGGTAATGCTTCCTTAGCTACTATTTCACATGGAAGTACAAGACCCAATACTTACACCACACGTGATCTGTTAGTACTATACATTAACATGGTCATACTCGCTATTATAGCTACTGCTACTATGTTCTAAGAAATTCTGAATATGTAAAAAGTTAATAGCTACCGCATTTTAGAGTTTTACTGGATAAAAAGCCGATGATGAATTACTCCCGGACTGAGTCCGGTCGTGAGGTAAACTTACCCTTCCGAGGATTTGAAAAACTCATTATTTAGGTGAATATTTATGCTTGTCTTAGGTAACATAACTTTAGATGATTTCATTTTAAGAGAAGGAAAAAAGTATAAGAATATCCTTGGAGGACCTCCTTCATATTCCTCGTTTGCACTTAATAGCTTATTCGGGATAAGAATAGGTCTCTGTAGCAGTTTGGGTAAAGATTTCCCTAGAGAATATAGAGAAAGGCTAGAAAATATCGCTAAAACCTATATTACTGAAAGAAACAATACTACGAGGTTCAAAATAATTGACATTGAACCCAGAAGAATGTTTTTACTAACATTTTCAGGGGAAATCGAAAACATAGATTTAAGCATTGACGATGTCTACGTGTTCTCACCTGTGTATAGAGAAATTAAAATTAAATATCTAAATGAAGCCTCACGTATGGGGCTAGTAACCTTAGATCCTCAAGGATTTTTTAGAAGAATAGGTAAGGACAACGAAGTATATTTAGATACATTTGAACAGTTCGATTACATAGTTAAAAGAGTAAACATTTTACGTATGTCGCTTGATGAGTTCCGTGTTTTACATGCTACAAACGTAAGAGACCATGTTAAAGGCTTTGTTAGGGAAGGTGTTGAATTAGCTGTAGTTACATCAGGTATGAAAGTTTACTATGCTACTAAAGAATGTTATGGTGAATTACCTACATACCGTAAAGTTCAAGTAGTTTCTTCAACAGGTGCAGGTGATGTATTTACCTCAGTGCTTACTTACATCTATTCTAAAACTGCAGACCCTGTAAAGGCATTAGCATACGGTATTGTAGCTGCTGGTTTATCTGTTGAAAAACTTGGGCCCTCAAAACTGAATAGGGATAGATTTTGGAGGAATCTTAAAGAGTATAAAGAGTTAGCTGAGATTTAGTTCTCTACGAAAAGTATGGAAAGGTAGTTCTATATGGTCTTTCTGATATCTAAACACAGCTTTCAATAACAGTTTTTCCTTAGGAACACCTATGAACTCTACATTGCCATTAATGACAATAGCAGGTACCACTGTTATACCGTAATAATCCGCTATGTCGGGGTTTTCCATAGCTTCTACAATATCAGCCATTATTTTTCCTTTACTAGCGAAAGCAAACATATTTACCTCTAAAGCGGCATATGGGCAGTAAGGACATGTTGGTGTGACAATAACCTCTATGTAAGCTTTACCCTTTAACTGGCTTCTAAGAGCTTCCATTGTTTCATTAGTTAATCCTGGATCCCCTGTTGATAACCTTATAAGGGTTTCTATAAGTCCTTTTAATTCTTCGCCTGCAGGTATTCCAGTATATCTTATGTAGCCATTATATAGGAGTATTGAGGGTTTCCTAACAACTTTATATTGTTTGAACATCTTTTTGTCTTCATCTCTTTCTTCATAAAAAATTTTGGCTACTACTTTACCGTTAGATGTTTCACTTAGAAGCTTGCAAAGTTGAACTGTGGTTTCGCAATATGTACATTCCAGGTCTTTGGTAACGAAAACCATACATTCAACAGGGTTTACCATATCTTTTAATGCTTCTCTCAATGCTTTCTTAGTTTCTTCATCTACTTCTAATCCCATAATGTATTTAGCCTCTATGGTTCTCTTTATTCACCTACAGTCATTAGCAGTTTTAATCTTTTTCGCTATTAAGGAAGCTAATATTCTATACCTCTTCTAGCCCTTATACCTTTATCAAAATAGTGTTTTACTTTCACCATTTCAGTAACTAAGTCTGCTACATCTATGATCTCCCTTGGTGCATAACGCCCTGTAAATACTATTTCAGCATTCATCTTTTTGCATTCATCAATTAATTCAAAAGCATGCCTCAGATCTATGACATTGTACATTAATGCTACATTGATTTCGTCAAAAACCACTATGTCAGGTCTAAAGGTCTTTATTTTAATGAACGCTTGCTTAATTCCCCTTCTAACTATTTCTATTTCTTCAGGTTTAGGTTTTTCAAGGCTTATAAAGTGTCTTGTTCCTGCTTGAATATAGCTTATAGGGAATCCTTGTGATGCTAGGTATTCTAACATTATTTTTTCACCTGTTTCCCTGCCCTTGAACAGCTGGACAAAAAGTACTTTCTTCCTCCACCCAATAGCTCTTAAAGCTAAACCTAAAGCAGCTGTTGTTTTCCCCTTACCTAAACCTGTATATACGTGAAGCATCGATTAAACACTCCTCTAAGTGCTTATTTCCAGCTATAAAATTTAAGAACAACTAAGCTTTCTTAGTACCGTGCTCTAATGTCCTATAATAAACCGGTATTGAAAGTCTTTTAGAAGCTTCTTTAGCCGCATATGCAACTTTTTCCGGGCTTGTTCGCGGCTTTCTTCTATATTCTTCATTTAAAATGTTCTCATAAGGTATAAACTGCTGAACCACAAAAACTACTCTACCATAAGATTTAGAAACAATTTTTTCAATATCATCAGCTACATTTACTACATCTTCTACATCTATTAGTTCTGGAACCATTGTGGTTCGCAATTCAACAAAAGGTATGTTCATGGAAACCTTTACGCTTTCAATAATACGTGGAATGAAGATTTTAGTTAAATTCTGAGGTAAGCCTATTACTTTAGAGTACTTTTCCACGTTATTTAGAGGAGCTTTTATATCTAAGGCTATATGGTCAAGTACTTCTTTAAGCTTCCTTATTACAGCCGGATTAGAACCATTCGTAGCTATACTTGTTTTCAAACCTAAGTTTTCCTTAGAATATTTAAGCAAACGTTTTAAAGGCCTTAACTGTAACGTAGGCTCGCCGCCTGTAACATGGAAGAAATCTACGAACCCATATGTTCTTTTTAAAGCTTCAATAACTACATTAATATGAGTTTTCTGTTTTTCCAAACCTCTAGCTAAGATAGAATTGCTGCACCATGGACAATTAAAGTTACAGAAACTTGTCCAAAGAGTAAAAGATGTATGTTCAAGTACATCAACTAAACTTACTTCCTTCCATCCAGCAATGTAAATATAGGACTCGTCTGTAGATATTTGAGAAAATATTTTATTTCTTAAAGACATTAGCCTCCAAACGCTCTATATTGTACTCTAAGTTTAAATTCTGCTCTCTTACCCACATTCCAGCTTCTTAACGGTCTATAATATCCCACTATTCTACTCCATAGATCTACTTGATGGCCGCATTTAGGACATTTTTCAAATAACCCTATTGCTTGCCATCCACACTTTCTGCAAATAGCTATTGTCGGTGTTATACTGAAGTAAACAACCTTAGTGTTTAAAGCAATACTTCTAACTAAGCTTTTTAATGCTTTAGGATCTGGGCTTTCCTGTAGGAATAAGTGCATCATAACTCCTCCAGTGAATTCTTGCTGTACTTCTCCTTCCCATCTTGCTCTATCAGGTATTGATATGTTAGCGTAGTATGGGATTATGCTATTGCTATAGAATGGAGCAATACCATCTGTTGGAATTAATACTTCTTCTTTTTCTATTTCTTCTTTAAGATATCTCATATCTAATCTTGCTAACCTGTAGCTTGTAGATTCTCCTGGAATTTCCTCGACATTATATAAGTAACCATCTATTTCCTCATATTCCATAGCTTTTTCTCTAACCATTTTAACCATTTTCTTCATTATCTTAACTGCTTCTTCAATTTCTCCACGACTGCCTTCAAACCATAATTTAGGATTACGCATAAAGTTTGCTGCTGCTTCAGGTAAACCTATAACACCGAACGTGTTAAAGTGATTTCTAAAATGTCCAAGATAAATCCTTGAAATAGGCATTAGACCCGATCTTAAACTGACAGCATACCTTTTTCTCCATGTTAGCAGCACTCTTCGTGCATTTTCCATTTTAGTATACAGCATTTCTTCGAAAATGTCCCATTCTCCTTTACTTAAAGCTGCCAGTCTAGGCATGTTCAATGTAACTACTCCTATGCTTCCTGTGGCGTCAGGTAATGCCCATATACCGAACGCTTGTCTATTCTTTATTAGATATTCTTCTATTTCTTCAAGATCTCTGCTTAGTCTAAACCCTGATAATTGATGTTTTAAACTATTATTGTTATTAAGTCTACTAACATCTATTGTTAACCTACAGCACATGCTGTATAGTGATTCTACGTTAGTAGAATATCCGTTAAGAAGATAAGCTGAGCCTCTTCTAGCTAATGCTTCAAATATTAAGTCAGAAACTTCGCCCCAGCGTTTACCATTCCAGTCGAAATTCTTTGTAATCATTAGTGTTGGTATAGGGAATGTGAATGGTTGTCCTTTAGCATCTCCTTCAATTAGCAGTTCAAGTAGTGCTTTATTTATTATAAGTATTTCATCTAGATAGTCTCCAAGAGTATCCGGCAGTTCTTTACCTCCAATAACGGCATGTTCTTTCAAAAACTGTTCACTAGTGTCAAGAACCAAAGTTATGTTCGTAAATGGTGATTGGAAACCCGCTCTAGCAGGGTAGTTCAAGTTGAATAACATATGCTGTATTGCTTGCTTAACTTTATTGTAAGGTGTTTTATCTTTTCTAATGAATGGTGCTAAGAAAACATCAAAACCTGAAGCTGCCTGAGCCCCTGTATATTCCTGAGACCCAAAGAAGAAGAAGTTCGTTAAATGTGCGATGGCGGTATCTACATGTCTAGCAGGCTTTGAAACTATTGTTGGCGTTATTAATCCTTTCTTAAGTATTTTCTTAAAGCTCCAACCTATACAATAAGGTATAAATAGCGAATCAGGAAGCTTGTGTATATGTAAGTCTCCTCTAAAATGATCATTAACAGCTTCTTCAGGTAGATACTTTGAGAGAACCTCAGGTTTTTTAATTAATCTGTCAAATAAGAAGTTTCTAAAATTACTATAGCTCATATTCATATTTGCATTTTCATATACATCCCAGCTAGCTCTCTCAATATATTCTTTCTCAGCTTTAATTATTTCTGAAGCTTTCTCTTCCGAGATAGACTTACTCTTCTGTACAATCACTTTCATTAAACCCCTCCTTAACTTCTTAAACGAAATATGCCGTATAAATAGCTGAGAAATTTAAAGCTATACCATGCTCTAATGTTCCATTTAAACACTCCCGTGCCCCGCCTCCGCACATACTAGATGTTCCACAGTTTAACTTAGGCGTTTTAAATTATGCGAGCCGACGGGCTTTTAAAATTTTGACCTAAGTTGGCTATAGTATTACAAAGATGTAATACCTCAATATAAATACAGAATTCTATATAGATGCTTAACCAGTATATAAACTGTAACGTATATACGTGCGTTCATTCCATTAATTTCTTAGAAGATAAAATTACTTAGTATATTTTTATTTCTTGGAAAAATAATCAAGAATTTTCTCTGTAGCAGCGCATATTTCCACTATATCCTCTGCTGCAAGTAGAGGATCAGTATATAAGCTAATACATCTTCTAGCTACATCTTCGGCTATAGGTGTTTTTACTTTCTCATAGCTTAGATTTTTACCTCTATAATATGGACAGGTCCATGGACATCCTTTACCATGTCCTTTTAGTTCTTTGATAAATGGGTGTTCATATATGACCCTAGGATACGTAACAGATGCGGGGGCACCTTCAGCTTTCAACGCTTGAATAAAAAATTCCCTATTTATACTTATTTTAGATAGGTCTAATAGTACTTCATATAGGCTCCAGGAACTTTTAACATAACTTTTCTCTACTGGAAGTTTAAGCTCGCTCCTATGAGCTAGATGTTCAGTATATATTTTAGCATTTCTTCTTCTAATTTCATTGAATTTATCTAATTTCTTAAGCTGGCTTAAAGCTAGTGCGGCTTGCATTTCAGTCATTCTAAAATTAAAGCCAAGAACCTTAGAGAAATACCTTACTTCTTCACCATGACTTCTAATAAGCTTCGCTTTCTCAGCTAATTCATCATTATCTGTTATAACAAGCCCTCCTTCACCTGAGGTTATGTTTTTAGTTGCATAAAGGCTGAAAGCAGCGATGTCCCCTAAAGAACCTGTTGGTCTACCTTTATAGTATGCTCCTATTGCCTGTGCTGAGTCCTCTATTAAATATAACCCATGTTCATCAGCTATCTCTTTTAACTCATCCATTTCTGCTGGATGACCGAATAGGTGAACAGCTATTATTGCTTTAGTTTTATCTGTAATTACCCTTCTTACGCTTTCAGGGTCAATAGTGTATGTTTCGTAGTTTATATCTGCAAAAACAGGTATAGCGTTAGCGTAAATTACACTCGTAACTGTTGATGTAAACGTAAATGATGGAACAATAACCTCATCTCCCGGACCTATACCACATGCTTTTAGGGCAATGAGCAAGGCTATTGAGCCATTAGCTACGGCGACAACATGTTTTAACCTAAACTTTCTAGCGAATTCTTTTTCAAAAGTTTTGGTAACATTACCTACAAGGGATGAGAGAAGTCTAGATTTTAAAACTTCAACAACAGCTTCAATATCGTCATCCTCGATTCTAGGACCAATAAGAAGCTTTTTAGTTATAGTAGGTTTACCGCCTAGAATAGCTGGTTTCTCCATGGCCTAAACACCATTGAAACCTATATGATAAAACATTGTATTTAAGTTTTAGCGAACCTTCTAAGAAGAAACGATAAAACCATTGCTACTAAAGCCAGGATAATTAAGAAAACCATGATATACTCGCTATGTGGACCGAAAGCGAAACCTATTGGTATAAAACCGAAAATGAATAAAACGCTTCCTGAAACTTCTACCTCGCCCTTTGTAGTTGCAAAATATAATGAAGCAAGCATTATAACTATTATGCCTAAAACCATTAAGATAAACCCTATGAAAAACAATTTAAATGGTAAGTAGGTTTTCACTTCCACTCTTAACTCACCTAAATATAATGTAAGGTAAAAAGAAGAAAACCAAAGCTAGAAGGAAAAGTATTATAGCTAATATTAAGAGAAATTCTGTTACTCTCCTGCTTGTTCCAAAGACTATAGGTATGGGCCCTATAACTATAACTCCTCCTCCTTCAACTTTCCCTTTACCTGCCCCTTTAATAGATTTTAATATTAGGATCATTATTGAAACAAATATTATAAAGAAGCCTATGATAACCATAAAGAAACCTAAAGACAATAGCTCATTATAAGATATCTCTATTAACATTATTTACTACACCCAGCGTTAGCTTTATTTCACTAGCCTCCTAGGTTATTATAGCATTGAGGTGCACTTTTAAAGGTGTCACCTGTAAAAATACCTACACGCGTTGAGTATAAAGCTATTCCCGTAAAGGAGATACTTAAAGATATGAAGAATTTCTCTAGTTTAATGGTCGACTTAGCATACTACTCACTAGTATACAATGACAAAAAATTAGCTAATGAAGTTCTTAGAATAGAAGAATACGTTGACAGTTTATGGAACCTACTTGTAATGCAGGCATCACTTTCTGTTAGAGATGCTGAAGATGCTGAAAGCATGGTAGGCGTTATGAAACTTGCATCGGCAACAAACAAAATTTCCGATGCTGCAGGCGACTTAGCAATAATGACTTTACTAAACATGCCTCTTCATTCATCAGTAAGAGCAGCCATTATAGGTGGTGAAGAAGCAGTATCTAGGATAAAAATAAGGAATGAAAGTAAAATAGCCGGCTTAACATTAGGAAACACTTTCTCAAAATTAAACATAGCATTAGACGTTATAGCAATACGGAAAGGTTACACATGGATTTTTGCACCAAGAGAAGACTATAAATTAGAGCTTGGTAGCGTTTTAATAGTTAGAGGCCCTAAAGAGGCCATAGATAAATTAAGAATGGCTGCTAAAGATTATGTTTCTCTTGAAGAAACTGTTGAAGTTGAGGAAGTAGAAGAAGAAATAGCTAAGGATCTTATAAGGCTTAAAGATATTGGAGAGTTTATGCTTGACTTAGCATATTTAGCTACGCTAACGAACAATAGAGATTTGGCATTAGAAGTTTTAGAACTTGAAGAATACGTCGACCAAATCCATATAGATCTAGAGAGAAAGGTTGTTAGAAAATTGCGTAAAGACAACCCTGATGAAGTAGTTTCAATATTGAGAACAATAATATCTTTAGAAATCATTGCTGATGCTGCAGCAGAAATAGCTGCAATAGTTACATCTGAAGTAGCACCCCATCCTATACTCAAAAGAGTTATTGAAGAGTCTGAAGAAAGGGTTATGATAGCAACTATACCTAGGAGGCTTAATGGTAAAACAATAGAGGAACTCAATTTAGATGTACATGGCGCTGTTGTTGTTGCCTTAAGGAAGGACCATGAGTGGATAATTGATCCAAGAGAAGATACCGTCCTCAGAGAAGGAAACAAACTGATAATTAGATGTTACAAGGAAAGCCTAGATCAGCTTAAGAAAGTTCTCATAACTTAACAGAGAATTAGAAGAATTCTCGATAAGAGTACATTAAAAAGCAGAGAAATCACTGCTAGAAGAGTTAAATGTACGGAAGAATTGTTATTAATGAGCCGTGGAAACTTTTTAAACCTTAAGGTTTAAAAACCCTAGGGAAACACTTTATAAGGTAACATATGTGAATACTAAATAGTTGTGGGTGAAGGGTTAAGTGAATGATGAGGAATACGAGGTCTTAAGCCGGTATCTAGGAGATCTTCTCGACGATGTTGTTGAAAAGTTTAAGTACGATGTAGATGTAGATGAAGAGTATGATGAACTATTAGGCTTCATATATAGAGCCTTAGTTAGAGCATGGTTTAAAGGCAGAAGACCACCAATAAGCAGGTTAGAGGAAAAGCTTAGGGAGATAAGGAGAAGAGAGAAGAAAAAACTAATAATTCTATTAAGCTTCTATATTAGCAGATATTTAAGAATGAAACGTGTTCTTACTTTACGTTAAGCTTTGTAAATTAAAATATAAGTACTTCATGTTCTTAAACGCAACACTCGAAGTAATAATATAGCCGAAGTTATTGTAACCAAAATAGAAAGAGGTAATATAAAAAATAAATTTTCAAATCTTTTATTTTGAAACACATCTTCCTTCTGTAATACTATGCTTTTCAGCTTCAACTCACCATATTGAGACAGTACATATATGTTACCTACTTTCCTATAAGAGAGCTCTATTCCATAATAATCCCTTATCTTAAAAGAAGACTCAGTTACCCTGATAACCACACCGTAATGGTCAAGTAAAGGCACAGTGTCGTTAATCTTAGGAGGCTTTGTAAACCAAAGAATAGTATATATTCCTGAAAATCCCAAATACTGTTCATTATTGTCCATAATTAAGTAGTATATTTTTCTAGTTCCGTGTTCAACAAAATACTTTATACTCCTCCTACCAAACTCCTTTTCAACAATCACATAGTTTGATCCGTTAATACTTATTGCTCCCTTCATAGTGAATATGAGCTCTGTATTGTTATCGCTATAGATCAATCTCATAAAAGGTAAAGGAGGTTTCTCTGTTTCATAACCTATTAGAAACGGAAGCACTATGGCTAAGACCAGTAACAGTGAAGGAATAAATATCTTAAGTATACGTTTCAAACAGTTCTCACCTTTAATGCTGTAGTCATAATAGCGAATATATACATAACAATAACTAATGTAAAGAAGAATATGCTGATAAAAACTTTTTCATAGCCTATCCCATACTCGCTTACTCGAATTTCAGCTTTCGGTCTAACAGCAAGTTCAAATCTTACTTTAACAGAATCTATGATAAGCGATGCTGAGGATCCTGGAACCCATTTTTCTGAAGGATCATAAAGTATATCTCTTGACAAATCTAGCGTTTCCCTAGTTAAATTGCCATGGTCTATTAGAAGACATACATATTTGAGGGAAATTTCACCAGGTTTTGCTTCTAAATACTCTGGTGCAACAGTCACTTCAAAAGGTATCCATTTTAAATTGCCAACGTATATTATTGGCCATGCATGCCCTATAATCTCATATTTTCCTAGCTGGGGATCCCACTCCTTTACAACGTAGCCTATGCATCTCAGCGAAGGAATACCTAAAGCTCTTGAAAGAGCTACGAAAAGGTCAGAGTATTCGCTACAATCACCATAACTGCCAATTAAAGCTTCTCTTATACCTAACCTACCCTTCGACACAGGTTTATATGTTAATTTTTTACTTACATAATCTCTAAGATTCATTAAAACATCAATCAATGTGTCGTTATACAAGGAATCTATACTTGTGTAATTATATTTAATACGGAACTCTTTTAGAGCATTCTTTACTTCCTCATCAGTATAGTTCCACCAGTATGTTGAAGAAGTTAATTTATGATATGTACTTGGTTTTAATCCGAAATATTCGTTTAAAAATTCTTTTAGAGGACCTCTTAACTTTTCTAGAACATATTCTTCATTATAAATACCTTTAACCATTAATTCTATCTGGGCTTTATAGTAAAGCTTCTCCCCAGTTACAACACGTAAAATACCCCTATCATAATCCTTTTCTATATAACCTCCAGTGATCTGCTCATTTGAAATAGCTACAACACTTTGCCATAGTAGCTTAGGAGGTAATGGTATGTTAACGGTAGTTTGGTTTTCTACTTCTACTTCAACATCATACATTAAGGTATAAATCGTAGAGATCTCAAACCCTAAAAGCATTGAAGTAGTTAAGACTAACATTACAGTTAAGACTACAACCAATACAATTACCTTTCTTCTCAAAGAACGTACAGACATCCTATTTCTCCGTAGTTTCCACCTAATCCTACTTCATAAACTGTTATATTTCTTATCTGTAAAGTATATGATAGCGTAAGGTAATTTATTGTTCATCGTGTGGTTCAGAGAAGTGCCTAAGAGAAGTAAGAATTCTAGTAAGAGTAGGGGAAGGAGAAAAAGTAAACATACTAGTGTCAGAAAATTAAAGATCGATATTGGCAACTTAGTTTTAAACATTTTTGAAGATGCAGTTTTAGCCTTAGGCATTTCTCACCTGGGATTAACAGATGATGAATTAAAGATCGTGGTTAGGAACGTTATAGAATATTTATTGTCAGGTATAAGTTATAGGCCATCTAAAAGTACCATACTTAACAGACTTTCTAAAGGAAGAGTAAGATTCGCACCTATAATTTCTGAGACAATTTTAAGTTTAAGAAAAGAACTTAGTGAAGATCTTTTAGAGTACGTTGTCAGTTTTGGAGGTCCTATATGTGCCGTTAACGTTCAGAGACTGTATAGTGAAATTTTAAGAAAAGGAAGAGAGGATTTGCTTGGTCTTCTTAGAGAGGCCTGGGAAACCTTTGGAAAACCATTACCAATAAAATGCCCTGTATGCGGCTTTTCATCAATAAAACCTGATTATACATGTCTAATATGCGGCTATAATGTGAAAGAAGAAGAATTTAGGAAAACTATTGACTTTAACAGTTTGTTTCACATATTTCTAGAAATAACTGATGAAAAAGTCTTGAGAAAAACCTTAGAACACCAAGTATTGGTTTACGATCCGCAAGAGGGATTAAAATCTCCGCCTCCAAGTTATGGAAAAGTACAATATATTATACCTCTGAAGGAAGATGAACTTTTAAGAATAGAGGAAAAGCTTGGACTAAGGAAGCCTCAGAGAAGAATTGTAAAGGAAAAGGAAGAGAGAAAAGAAAGGAAGGCAAAAGAGAAACCCACATTAGATATGTTTTTAAAAGCTAATACTGGGTAAGGATTAGAGGATGCGGTTCCGTTGAGTGTTGAAGAGCTTTCACCAAGTGAAATAGAGCATATAATTAGAAAAAATAGGATAGTTTTAGTAGAATATACTACTAAGACCAAGAGAGAGGCTAGGTACTTTCACTCACTTGTAAAAGACTTCTCATTTAAAGTATTAAATAAGATTAGAGTTGTATCAGTAAACGTAGATAATTATCCTGAAGTCAAGTCTAGGGAAAACATAATAATGCTACCATGTCTAAAGCTATTCTTTAATGGAGAAAACATTTGGGAGCAAGAGGGATGTTTTATGGACTATGTGAAGGACATGTTTATACTTAAGAGAAGCATTAGAGAAGCATTAAAAAGTAAAGGTTTACGCATTAGAATTTGAACAATATAATCTTGAACATACGCTACATACTCTATTTTCTGATTTAGCTCCGCAAAATAGGCATCGATTTAAAAAACCATATTCTCCTAGAATTTTTTCAAAGAAAAACTCAGCAGTCTTTAATGTTGAAATTACTAGTTCAAAATGTTCTTTACTTAGTGATATTATATAGTCTAGAGGTTCGTAAATTTCTTTAAGCAGAAGAAAGGGTGTTAGTGATTTTCTAAAGTATAAACCACTTAGTAAACCCTTAAAATAGCCGTAGATCAATAGTTCTAAGCTTTTAATTTTCCTGAAAGGTTTAACAAAAACTATGTTAAATTTTTCAGAGTAAAGCTTAGGGGCTAAATCGCCTAGTGCCCCAAGGTTAAACTTTAAAATGTTTGAAAGAAAGTAGGAAGTTTCAAATTCTAAAGTATAAGGAATAACTATCTTATTAACTCCATGGTCTTTAGATGCTTTTGCTGCTTCTGTCCTTTCGAACCTTAAGAACTCTGTGAGATTTGATGGTTTAAAAGGTAGCTGAAACTCTATAATATTCTCTGTTTCAAGTTTTAAACTATTTAGATTACTTGGTTTTATTGCGATTAGTTTTGTAGCATATTTTCTTTCAATAATAGACATTATTTTAAAAGCCGGTATGGAGGTTAATATTGCCTCTGCAGGAATGAGAAAACCTATAACATCATGAGGTCCAAGCATTTTCCACATGTTTATTTCATGTTTAACCTGTCTTACAATACTTCGTTCTAAGCACTCTAAGCATAGTTTCTCTCCGGACTCTTTTCGGTAATATACTGCCGGTCTAGTTTTACATGTGGTACATATAGCACTCTTCATCCTAAATAACCTATAGGCATGATCGCTTTTAACTACACATCCTATCATAGTATTTATATTAACTATTTAATATGAACATTTAGAGTAAAGGTTATATAGAAGCGCTCGCTACTTGATTGCGGATTATAGAAAAATAACCACATTGTGAGGTGTAAATATGGCTGTACAACAACCTATGGGAATACCTGTCCTCATATTAAAAGAGGGTACTCAAAGAACCACCGGTAGAGATGCTTTAAGAGCAAACATCATGGCAGCAAGAATCCTAGCGGAAACATTAAGAACATCTCTAGGACCACGCGGCTTAGATAAAATGCTTGTAGACAGCTTTGGCGACGTAACAATAACAAATGATGGAGCAACCATAGTTAAGGAAATGGAGGTACAACATCCAGCAGCAAAGCTATTAGTTGAAGTTGCTAAGGCTCAAGATGCAGAAGTTGGCGATGGAACAACAACTGCTGTTGTTCTGGCTGGACTGCTACTTGAAAAAGCAGAGTTTCTCTTAGACCAAGAAATACACCCAACAATAATTATTGAAGGATATAAAGAAGCATTAGCTAAAGCACTTCAAGAATTCGATAAAATATCAATAAAAGTTGATCCTAAAGATAAGTCCATGCTAAAAGAACTTGCTAGAACAGCTTTAGCTAGCAAATATGTTGGTTCAGGAGCAGTATTAGAAAGATTAATAGACCTTGTTGTCGAAGCAGCATTAACTATAGCTGAACCTCAAGAGGATGGAACGTATAAAGTAGATATTAACCATGTAAAAATCGAGAAGAAGAAAGGGGAGAGCTTACTAGATACAACGCTAATTAAAGGTATTGTCCTCGACAAGGAAGTTGTACATCCAAGTATGCCTAAGAGAATTGAAAAAGCAAAAATAGCCCTTCTAGACATACCTCTCGAAGTAGAGAAACCTGAAATCACAGCTAAAATCAACATAACAAGCCCGGAACAAATAAGGGCCTTCCTAGAAGAAGAAACAAAGCTACTTAAGGACATGGTCGAAAAAATAGCTTCAGTAGGAGTAAATGTAGTAATATGCCAGAAAGGAATTGACGATGTAGCTCAGTACTTCTTAGCTAAGAAAGGAATTTTAGCTGTTAGAAGGGTTAAGAGAAGTGATATGGAGAAGTTGGAAAGAGCAGCAGGAGGAAGAATAATAAGCAGCATTAGAGATCTCACACCTGAAGATCTTGGTGAAGCAGAGCTTGTTGAAGAAAGAAGAGTAGGAACGGATAAAATGGTATTTATCGAAGGATGCAAGAATCCAAAAGCAGTAACAGTACTCCTACGTGGAGCAAACGATATGGAACTTGACGAAGCGGAAAGAAGTATTCATGATGCATTAAGTGTTCTAAGAAATGTACTTAAAGAACCAAAAATCGTTGGTGGTGGGGGAGCACCAGAAATAGAAATAGCTATGAGACTTAGAGAACATGCCAGAGCCAGAGGAGGAAAGGAAGCATTAGCTATAGAAGCATATGCTGACGCATTAGAGGAAATAGCTTTAATACTTGTAGAAACAGCAGGTCTTGACCCATTAGATGCTAGAGCACAGTTAAGAGGATATCATGAAAAAGGATTTACAAATGCAGGTGTCGATGTAATACAAGGCAAAGTTTTCGAAGACATGGTTAAGTTAAACATAATAGATCCAACACTGGTTAAGAAACAGGTACTTAAGAGTGCAACTGAAGCAGCAACAGCAATACTGAAAATTGATGACATAATAGCTGCTGCTCCACCTAAGAGAAAAGAGAGAGAAAGAGAAGGTAGAGGAGAAGAGAAATTTAAGTTCTAAAGTTTAAACAGTAATCTAATACATGATTTTTTAACCGTAACATTTAATTGTCTAAACTCTTCTACCATTCACCTAGTCTCAAACTATTCCTAGAGGCCTTTGAGGTTGTACAAATCTGAAGAATCATATCTAGATAAGATAAAGATAGGGCCTCCTAAACTTACGAAATATGAAAGAGCTAGAATTATTGGTGCGAGAGCCCTACAGTTGACCATGGGTGCCCCACCCTTAATCCCGCCTGAAATGATTAATACTTCAGATCCTTTGGAAATTGCTGAAAAAGAATTAAGACTTAAAATACTACCCATAACCATTAGAAGAAGGCTTCCAACAGGAGAATATCAGGACATACCTCTTAAGTGGCTTTTAGAAGCTGAAGAAGCAATTTTTAGTAGTTAGTTAATGAACTATTTTTCTTTTCCATGTTTAGTGTAAAGGCTAATATTTTGAATTTAGAGCAAAGTATTACACATGGTATAGTCTCATGATGATACCTAAGAGATACGTCTTAGTGATAGCTGAGAAGCCTAAAGCAGCATTCAAAATAGCACGTGCTCTTTCAGGGAGTAAACTTGTTAAGCAGAGTCTTTACGGGATACCATACTGGGTATTTTACCATAATGGAGTAGCTTATGTAATTGCTTCAGCTGCAGGCCATCTTTTCACATTAGCTACAGGAGACTATGGTTTTCCAGTATTTAATTACTACTGGGTTCCATCGTGGGTTGCAAGCAAAGAAGCTAAATACACTAAGCCTTATTATTTAGCGCTTAAGAAGCTATGTAAAAATGCTATAGCGTTTATAAATGCTTGCGACTATGACGTAGAAGGATCAGTTATAGGTTACCTTATAATAAGAGAGCTCGGAAACTTAAATAAAGCATATAGAATGAAATTCTCAACATTAACTCCTCAAGACCTACGTAAAGCTTTCAGTTCTTTAAGTAAAGGCTTAGACATGCCAATGGTTGAAGCAGGTCTTTGCAGACATGAGCTTGACTGGTTATGGGGTATAAATGTTAGTAGGGCATTAATGTACGCTGTAAAACGTGTTACCGGGAAAAAAGTTATTTTAAGTGCAGGGCGTGTTCAGTCACCAACATTAATGGAGGTAGTTAGTGTAGAGAAACAAAGAAATCTTTTCATACCAACACCTACGTTTAACATTAATGTTCAGGTGTCTATAGGCGGCAAGCTTTATTCTTTAGAATACATTGGAAAATCATTTACCAAGAAAACAGATGCCGAAGAAGCGTTAAATAGGATTAAAAGAGAAAAATTGGCTATCGTTGAGAACATTAGGTATGAAATAGAGAAAATTAAACCTCCACCGCCTTTTAATCTTGGAGATCTTCAAGTTGAAGCAGCGAAAATCTATGGCTTTTCACCGCTTAAAACACAGGAAATAGCTGAACAACTTTACCTAGATGCTTTAATAAGCTATCCTAGAACTAATAGTCAAAAATTACCTCCAACAATAGGCTACGAATCAATAATGGCTAAGCTTAAGGAAATACCTGAATACGCGGAACTTGTTAAGAACATACTATTAGAGGTCTCAAGGCCTTTAAAACCTCATGAAGGAGTAAAAACCGATCCAGCTCATCCAGCAATTTATCCTACAGGGTTAAAATCAAAAACCATGACTGCTGATAAGCAGAAAATCTATGATCTAATTGTAAGAAGATTTCTTGCAACATTCTCCAGCAACATAGTACTTCAGTCCTTGACCATTTACTTGAAAATTTCAAATTATAGGTTTAGATTAAAACTTAGAAGAATCTATGCAAAAGGATGGCTGAAATACTACCCGTACTTAAACATAGACTACGTGGAGAATATACCCTCTATAGATAAGGGTCAAAAAATACCTATTGTTAAAGCAAAAATCATAGTAGGTTATTCAAGGTATGGAAGAACATACAATAAGTCTTCTTTACTCAAATGGATGGAAAGCGTTAATATAGGGACTGAAAGTACACGGGCAAGAATTATTGAGAGCCTATTTTTAAGACGCTATTTGAAAACAGTAAAAGGTAGAATAGAAGTCACACCATTAGGGTATGCTATTTCTGAAGTTCTAGAAAGATACTTTAAAGATTTAACAAGTGTTGAACTTACTAGAAAGTTTGAAAAAATGCTTAACGATATTAGAGAATGCCGCGTAAGAAGAGAAGATATTGTAAAAGAGTCTAAAAATATATTGTCTAATATACTTTTAGAATTCAAAGATAAAGCTGCTGAAAAAGCTGGAATAGAGCTTGCTAAAAGCTTAAAGTACATTCCTGTAGAAAATAAATGTACTATATGTGATAATGAGGTTTTAGAGAGGGGCTTATGTAAGAACCATTCCAGAGCTTTAGAGATACTTACTGAAAAATATGAAATATGGGTAAAAGTATTAGGCACATGTTCTTGGAAAGAGTATTTGGAAAAAATATCTAAGCTAAATATATCCGGGAAATGGGTTAGAGAAGTTGCTCAAGCAATATTAAAGGGCTATATAGAAGCTAATCCCCAATAATGTCATGGAAGAATATTGAGAAATATCCTACATAAGGTATTCTAAAAGGTTCACCATTTAAACATAACACTTTACCTAAAACGGCATCTTCCGGAACGTACCAGTGATCGGGTAAGGGGTTTGCATCACCTTTAGTTTTAAAGTATCTTAAACCGCCTTTTTCAACGATATCTACTACCCTATGAACCACAGGTGTCTGCAGCTGTTTTTCATAGTTCTTACCAGGTAGGTATACTATTTTATTGAAAACTATTATGTCACCTATTTTTATGCTCTCAGGGTCGACGCCTGTAACTATTACTACATCTCCCACATTAAGTGTTGGAACCATGCTTGTACTTTCTACAGCAGCTAGCGGTATTGAAGTATTGAGAAACGTACTTAAAGCTAAAGGAAACAACAACACTGCAGCTATAGCAAATATTAGTAATATGTCTTCTACAAGCTCCCTATATCTTCTCATATCTCATCTCAGCATAATACTGTAGGAACATGGGTTTAATATTTTTTAGTCTTTACTTAAACTTAGTTAGATAGTGGAGTGTAAATATGTCTAAACTGTTTAGAAATTCTCGTTTAGCTACAGCATCTATAGTTAGCGCTACTTTAGCTTCAGCTTTAACAGCTATAGGTAGTAACGGTATAGTGTATTTAGGCGTAATTTATGTTCCTTTAGAGGTATTTTACATTGCGTTTATACCATATTTCTTCATATGTTTAAGCATAGTTATAGTGTATTTAACCGTTCTGAGAGGGAAACATAGGTTAATTATTTTAAGTACGATAATGTACCTTATAGGTTTTTATTTTAGCCTAATTTCAGCTATTACACTTATGGGGTTAAATGTTTTTGAAAACTATTTAAGCTTCATAATAGACTCTGCTTTAATCATAGCTGGAAGCACTTACATACTTTCAAAACATAGTTTTCTAAGCAAGATTTATGCTTATTTTAAAGATAGAGATGTCATAGATAAGTTAGCTGTTTCATTAGCCTTTCTAATACTAGGTATTTCTAGGTTGCTGATTAGGGAAATATACTTACCTATACCGTTATCCTTTCTCATCCTTTCATGGATTGTTACTTTCATTGTTCTGAGAAATTCGCCGCTTTTAAGGCCATATTCAACATCCGAGTTTGAGCTTATAACATGCTGCTCCGTAATTTTCGGTTTAATTAATATGGCCTATTTAGTGTTGTTAAGAACCACTCTATAGTTCCTCTTCAATGTCTATTTCGAAAACTTCTCCTTCAACCTCAGTTTTTGCTTTCTCCTGAGATTTTAGAATTCTCTTACCTTTAGCTCCTTCCACTTCTACTTCACCACTGCCGCCTACCTTAATCTTACTTACAACAGCTCTCCACTTGTGACCGTTAGGGCACTCATACATGCCCATAACAGTTATTGTTATTCTACCGCGTGAGTCAGGTATTGGTGCTACTAATTGCCATGTTTTATAGGGTTTTTCAGCTTCAGCTCCACAATAAGGACAAATGTTTGGTTTTCTTATAGGTCGTCTTGGCATATTTGGTCCCTAATGACTTAGTTGGCGGATAGGTTAATAATTTTGACCTATAGACTTAATCTTACAATTTCAACTTTAAACTCGCTCAGCTCCTTAAGTATTTCCTGGGCAATATCTGAAAACACATGTTCCACTTTTTCAGGGCTTGTAGTGTAAACAGTGACTTCGAGTTCAACATATCCTGGGGCCAGCTTTCTAACTCTGATGTCTGGAGCTACTTTAACAACGCCTTTGTACGATGTTATTGCTCTATGTATTTTATCTGCAATATCGTCTAAGTTATACGGTGCTTCAACTCTAACCTTAATTCTTACAGTATAAAGTTCAGAGTATATTTTCAAAGCTCTTCTTAAAACTAAATAGTTTGGTATTCTTACGATACTTCCATCTTTGGTTTTAATTTCTGTATAGAGAACGCCTATGTTTTTAACCTTACCTGTAACTTTCCCTATAGAGACCATATCTCCTATAACGAGTATCCTGCCTAGTAAAATAGCATAGTAGGAGATTATATTCGTGAAGACGTTTCTAGCTGAAAGAGCTATTATAAGAATGAAACCTATTGTTCCCAACAGTAGGAATATGTTTGCAGTAAACAGTGATATAATTATCAAAAGAATTAGCGTATAAACTACTACAGTTAAAACGTTATGTATTTTAACGTACGCTGACTGGGATATCATGTTTCGCTGAACCATTCTCTTCAACATGTTATTTACAGTTTTAAGAACAGCAACACCAACTATGAAGGCTAAAGCAGCATATATTATTTGAATCATGAGAGGGTGGGCAAGAAATTGTTGAAGCTGGCTAATGTAGTAATCTATTATTGAAATAAATGTTTTATATTCTTCCACTTGTTTCACTTATCTTCACCTAAATGCTCTAACGAACTCCTCAACTATGTCATTTCTTACTAAAGCTATTATTTCATATCCAGGTCTTAACTCTTTAGTTTCTTCTGGATCTAAGAATTTCTCCCCATTAAATATGGCTATTACTTTAGAAGCTAAAGGTAGTTTAAGATCGTCTAATGTTTTACCTACACTAGTATCGTTTTCAGCTAAAGTTATTGAAACTAAACCATAAGTTCCAGAGAATATGGGTGAAACATTAATTAGTGCATATTTACCTTCAATAAAGCTCTGTATGAGGCTCGCTATTACGAAGGGAACACATATTGCTCTTTCAATACCTACTCTCTCAAGTAGTCTAGCAACTTTTTCATCCTTAACTCTAACAATGATTCTTGGAATACCATGTTCCCTAGCTATTAAAGCTACAAATAGGTTTACTTCATCTTTGTCCGTAGCTGCAACCATAACGTCAAGCTTTCTTAAATCAACTTCTTCGTAAAGTGATAAATCTGTAGCATCTTTATTTATTGCTAAAACATCTGCTTCTTCAGCAACCATTTTACATTTATCTTTATCTTTATCAACAACTATTACTTCATTACCTTTACCTGAAAGCATTTTAGCTAAATGCCTGCCTGTATCTCCTGCACCTACTATTAATATTCTCATGTTTTATTTGCACCTAATCTAAACCACTTACTTAAGCTTCTAATCTGTATGTAGGAAAATTAAAATGTTACCACTTTAATTTTTCTAACAATGCACCATTCTTAAGTTTATTAGGATATTAAGTAATAGACGAGTAAGAGCATAAAATAACCTATTGATGAGAAAATACCGATCTTACCTAGATTAGCATGGAGAATATATACTAAACAGATTTGAGTAACTGTTATTATAAGAACCAATATTGATAATAAATAGCTTCCCATAATGGTTAAGAAAAGCGAGATATTGTAAGTTAGTATAAGTAGTAAAGCTACAACACCCGGTTTCTTCGTATGTTTACATAGGAAGAACATAAAGTACGATGTTAGTGTGTTAAGAAGTAAAACCATGGTAGCAATGTGGTCGTACATTATTCATCATTCCTTAACTTTTATTTTTATAGTAACGTATTTTAGAGTAATCCTCTAAACTAACCTTGGTTGAGATAATGCGTGACCTTGTAGATTTTTTACTGGAAGAATCATATAAAATATGCCATGTTAAAGGAAGACAAGTCTTAGATTCCAGAGGTAAACCAACAGTAGAAGCTGAAGTAGCTACCATAGGTGGTGGTGTTGGTATATCCCAGGTTCCAGCTGGAGCATCTAAAGGAAGGTATGAGGCATGGGAGTTAAGAGATAAGGATCCTAAAAAGTTTAAAGGATACGGTGTTCTCAAGGCAGTAGAGAACATTAACAATGTGATTGCTAAGGAAATTGTAGGTTTAGATTCTAGAAGACAAAAACTAATAGATAGAAAAATGATAGAGCTTGATGGCACACCTAATAAAGCCAAACTTGGTGCTAACACCATATTAGCTGTTTCTATGTCTGTTCTTAAAGCTGCAGCTGATACTTACGGTCTACCTCTTTTCAGATACATAGGAGGCTATAATGCTAGGGTTTTACCAACACCGTTCATGAACATTATAAACGGAGGAAAACATGCTGGAAATGAACTAAGCATCCAAGAATTCATGATTATCCCCGGAGGATTAGAGAGCTTTAATGAAGCATTAAGGGCAGCTTGCGAAGTGTATTATGAACTAAGAGAAATACTTAAAGAGAAATATGGACTCATAGCGGTTAATGTCGGTGATGAGGGAGGATTTGCACCACCAATGAAGAATAGTAGAGAAGCATTAAACGCACTGGTTAAGGCCATTAAGAGAGCAGGATATGTTGAAGGACAAGATATCGCATTAGCTTTGGACGCAGCAGCTACAAGTTTCTATGTATCAGATAAAGGCAAGTACTTTATAGATGGTAAACATTTTGAACCATATGAGCTGCTAGATTACTATATTGAACTAATAAATGAATACCCTATAGTTAGCATTGAAGACCCATTTTATGAAGAAGATTTTGAAATGTTTTCCCAATTAACATCCAAAGTAGGAAACGAGGTGTTAATAGTAGGAGATGACTTATTTGCAACAAACATGAACAGGCTTAAGAAAGGGGTAAGAGAGAAAGCAGCAAATGCTATTCTAATTAAAATGAATCAAATAGGTACTATAAGTGAAACATTGGAAGTAATAAATTATGCTCTCAAAGTAAACTACCAACCAATAATTAGCCATAGAAGCGGAGAAACGGAAGACTACATGATAGCTGATTTGGCTGTTGGAACCAATGTAGGAGCTATTAAAACAGGCGCTCCAGCTAGAAGTGAAAGAACAGTGAAATACAATAGATTGTTAAGAATAAGTGAAATACTATTTGAAGAAGCAGAGTATGCAGGGTTTAAAATATTTCCTTCGAAGCCTAAGTAGACTTTTTAACCTTAAAATAGTAAAATATGGTAGAGGCTATGATGAAGGTTAAAAGCGAGGAATATATGACTGGAACCAGGCTTCTGAGCTGAAAAGAGTGAATAAACTGGCTTAAGCGTTTTAGGTTAACTCTAATTTATTTTTATGTTAAAAAAACACTTAAACCTTGAAATATTCTAAATATACGTTACTTGGGTGGTGTTGGTAAACCTGCGCCTTCTGCTTTAGCTGCTTCAGCTACAGGTAGTTCTGGGAATCTTTCTTTCATTCTTTGTTCAGCAATTATTGATGCTTCCTCAAGTATTTTCTTGGCTTCACCACTTATTACTGTGGTGTCAACAGCTGTTCCCGTAAATTCTCCTGCTTCCAATACTATTGAATGTAACATGCTGTCTACTTCATCTAGTTCGAATGCTATCTCGGGAACTATGCCCTTCAGGTGATGTTTAATATCTCTAACAACTTCAACTATTGGAGCCATAGTTACCAGTACATCTCCAAGCTCTCTTACTGTTTCAAGCCTTAATGATACCTGCTCTAACGCTAGTTGCGCTCTTAAAACAGTCCTAGCTATTTTCCTAACCTCAGCTACTTCATTAGCATATATTGCAGCCCTAGCCGGGTCCTTCATTATATGGGCTGAAACAACTTTTTCGAACAGCATTTTATCTCTTTCCTGCAGCTTATTTACCAGATGCTCTAACCTTGTAACCTGCGTCTTTACCTTATACAGTGCCATGGCCAGCTTATATCTCATAGGTGGCGGTGGATGTATCATTTTAGATATTCTCTCCTTCACTGAAGACTTTGGCCTATCCTCCCACTCCTTAACGAATCTTTCGAGCCTAGAGGGCATTCTCTTAATCACCGTAGATTGATGTTGGATAATTAAATGTATTTAAAACTTGGGGGTTTACGTTTCTAACCATATCCCCTAACTCTTAAATATAATCTTCAATAAGGAATTGTTTTTCGAAGGGAAAAATAGGTGAGTATGGGATGATATTAACAGTTGAAACATTTGAAAAATATGTTGGACAGTCAATTAAAGACCCTTATGGAAGATACGTTGGAGTAATTGCAGGGTTTTACAGTGAAATAGATAGCACAATAAGCTATGTAAATGTAGAATTCACCGATGGCTCTTTTGCTAAACTACCAGTAAATAGATTTGAATTTAAACCAGACAGCGTAGTTCTAGTACCTGAATGGAAAGCCCAAGCATTAGATGTTAAAAGAAAACTAGAGATAACTAAGAAAAGAATTAAAGCATTAGACGATCTTTACGCTAAAGGTGAAATAGCAAAACACGCCTACGATGAGTTTAAGAAGAAGCTTGAAGCAGACTTAGGGAAGTTAAAGATAGAATCTAGAGAAGTAAGGAAGATACTGCAAAGCAGATTAAGAGAATTGGAAAGACAAGTTGGAGAACTAGAAAAAGCCCATGCATCGCTGAAGATGGTATTCTTTGCAGGAGAAATAAGCGAACCGACGTTTAAGAGAGCAATAGACATAATAAAGAGAAGCATTGAGAAATGCGATGCTGAAAAGAAAGACATCAAAGCATCCATTAGTGAGCTTGAAAAAATAGAAACAACACCAATATCATTACCGCCAATAGCTAAACCAGCTAAGGAGGAGATGCCGAAAGCCGAGGAACCACTTGTAGTCCATGTAGTTGAAGGAGAACAGTAAAAATATTTTTCCCAACAAACTACCAATATTTTGAGGGATAGCTAGTGAGTAGAATAGTTAAGAAGTGGACTGGCAAAGAAGCTTCAGCTCCTTTTCTCATTAGATTACTTCATAAATTTAGACCTAGAAAGGCGTCTTTAAAAAGACAGATTGGAGAAGTTATCTACCGTTTAGACGTACAAATGGATAAGCTTGATGAAACACTTAGCAGGTTAAGGGATAGAGATAAGGAGCTTTTAGAAAAAACAGTTAAAGCATATATTGCTAAGGATTTTGCAAGAGCAACTATTTATGCTAATGAAGTAGCTGAATTAAGGAAAATGGCTAAAATAGTTTTAGCAAGCAGATTAGCTCTTGAAAAGGTTAAGGTTAGGTTAGAAACAATTAGAGAACTAGGTGATGTAGCAGCTGTTATGGCTCCTATAATTCCTATTCTCAGGGGTCTTAAATCACAGTTAGCCGGAATAATACCTGAAATATCCATTGAACTTGAAGAAATAACCAATAGCATGAATAGCATGCTTATGGAACTTGGTCAAGTAACATCAACAGCTCTGTCTTCACCTATGCTTACAGAGGAAGCTAGAAAAGTTCTCCTTGAAGCCCAAGCATTAGCTGAAGAGAAAATTAAAGAAAACTTCCCCAAAATACCGCCCGAAATTAGAGTAGCTATCCCTGAGAGAAGAGTTAGGGTGTCTCTGCCTGGACCTACAACATTTGCTCCTATGAGGCCTGCTACGACCAGACCTACGGCGCAAATTAGACTAAGCTCTAAGATTTTGGAAGAAAAAGTATTAGAGTACATTAGAGCACATAGAGGTTTTATAGATATTAACGATTGTGCACAGATATTTGGAGTATCAAGAGAAGACGTATTAAAAGCACTAAAAGTTCTTGAAAAGAAAGGTAAGATCAAACTTAGAACATAAACATACCTAAGAACAGTTCTGTAATAGTAGAATAGACAGTTTTTTCCAAAATACAATATCGAGGGGTAAACTTGGCCCTCCAACATCTTGAAGACTTAGCTAGAAGATACGCTTTAAAAGCTGTGGAAGCTGATAGAAAAGGTGATAGAAAAATAGCAATAAAGTACTATGATAGGGCAGCTGAGCTTCTAATCAAGATTGTTAAATTATACCCTGAACTGCCGCTTAGAGATACATATTTAGAAACGAGTAGAAGCTATAAAAGAAGAGCCGAAGAGTTAAAGAAACATAGCTTGAGTGTGGCAATAGGTGAGGGACACGACCAGTACTTTATAGAAGAACTCATGCTAGTTGAAAAACCTAATGTAAAATGGGAGGATGTTGTAGACCTTGAACATGCAAAGGAAGAGATAAAGAAAGCAATAGTGTACCCTGCAAAAAGACCTGAACTTTTCCCATTAGGGTGGCCTAGAGGAATACTTTTATTCGGACCTCCAGGCTGCGGTAAAACATACTTAGCTTCAGCTGTTGCTACAGAAATAGATGCGGTATTTTTCAACATAGATGCCGCTTCAATAATGTCTAAATGGCTTGGTGAAGCCGAGAAAAACGTAGCTAAACTGTTTAGAAAAGGTAGAGAAATAGCTTCAAAAGGAAAACCTGTAATAATATTTATTGACGAAATAGACTCTTTGTTCGGAATATATGCTAGTGAAATAGGCGGTGAAGTTAGAGTTAGAAATCAGTTTCTAAAAGAGATGGATGGCCTCCAAGATAAGGGTAAAAAGCTGCTTTTATTTGTTATAGGAGCTACAAATAAGCCTTGGAACTTAGATAATGCATTTATAAGAAGATTCCAGAAGAGAATATACATACCACCACCTGATTATGAGGCAAGAGCTGAACTTTTTAAGCTATATACGAGAAAACTAAAGCTAGATCCTAACGTAAACATAGAAGAATTAGCCATAATGACTGAGGGCTATTCCAGTAGCGATATTGAAGATATATGTCGTGAAGCCCAAGATAAAGTTGTTGAAGAATTCTTTAAAGAAACAGGAGGAGCCTATGGGGAACCAAGAGCAGTAACCATGGAAGACTTCATTGAAATAATAAGGAGAAGAAGACCAAGTATAAGTAAAAGTATGATTAGAAGCTATGAAGAATGGACTGAGAAGTTCGGGGCAATATAATTAGCTTCTTAATAAGTTTTTGAAAATTATTTAGAAAAAATATAGTTTTGTTTTAGTTTAAGACAAACTTACTTTAGTTCTGGTGTTTACTCTACCTTAGCTCTGAAGTAGTGAGCGTTTGGACATTTAAAGAGACCGATCTTGACGCCCTTTCTACCCTTTGGTGCTAGTACCCATGTCTTTATTGGCTTCTCTACTTCAGCTCCACACTTTGGACACTTGGGCATGTTCTTCACCATGTATAATGTATATTAAATATGGGATTTAAACTTAACTTGAGACCTACACAAACACATGTATATGACTAAGTGAAAACTCTCTAATGGTTATTTAAAGAACTCCTTCAACATGGAATTATATATTTACGTTAATACTTCATTATGTAATGTACCATCTTTGCATTGAGCATTTAAATAAATTTTAGAATTATCCTTGAACCATATCATTGCTGTAACAACAGATTCATTATTTCAACGCATGATTAAATACTACATAAGTATGTGGAAAAACTACTTAGTCAGGAGCCCCTATATGATATTTTAGGTGTAATTATGTACTATACAGAAGAGTATGATGGATTAACAATTTTTGAGACTAAGGAAATAAAACTCAAGACTCCATCGTACTTAATGCTTGGCCTTCCAGATACTGGTCTTGTAGCTTCCATATCTACAAGTTATATTGTTGATGCTTTAAAAATGGAGGAAGTTGGCGGTGTAGATTCTTACCGCTACTTCCCACCCATAACAGTCATTCATAATGGAGAACCTAAACCTCCTTTAAGAATATTTCATAAGGATAACACGTTAGTTATGATTTCTGAAATACCTATATCACCGGCAGCAATACATCCAATAGCATTTCTAATCGTAGATTACGCTAGGAAAAAGGGCATAGACCATATAGTTTCACCTGTAGGAATAGGTGTACCAAACAGAGTCAACATTGAGAAGCCCTCAGTATATTGGACATCAACATCTAAAGAAGGAGAAGAGATCATGGAAAAACTGGGTATTAAAAAATTCCAAGAGGGCTTCATAGTAGGTCCATATGCTATAATTCTTAAGGAAGCTAAGAGGAAAAGGGTAAGTAACATAGTGTTGTTTGCAGAAGCATTTGTAGAATTTCCTGATCCAGCAGCAGCCGTCGAAGTATTAAATGTGTTATCTAAAATGCTTAATGTACAAATTAATCTAAAACCGCTCTTAGAGAAAGCTGAGGAAATAAGGTTAAAGACAAGAGAGCTTATGTTAAGTACTAAAAAGGTTCTTGATAGGTTAAGAAAAGGCTACGAAAGACAGCTACCTCTAATGTATGTTTAAACTTCTTAGTAGGAGGATGATATCATGTTTGAAAGTAGGAGAAGAAAAAGAAGAGACATATTTGAAATAATTAGAGAATTTGAAGAAGAAATTGAAAGAGAATTTGAAGAAATTATTGACAGGTTTCTGGGGCAATATGAGGCAAAATCCATGTGGGGTAGTGACGGTACATTAGAACCTTTAATTGAGGTTAAAGAGACAGACAATAAATATGTTATAATTGTTGACTTACCTTTAGCCAATTTAAAAACATTGTCTATTACAGGCAAATATAATACTGTTGAAATAAGATGTCAGCTTAAAAAGGACATTAGATTAGATAGATGGATAATACAAAGACAAACAACGTTTAGAGAATATAGAAAAACTGTAATGTTACCTGAAGATGCTGATGTTGCAAAGTTTCAAGTTAGAAAGTATGAAAACTTCTCAATAATTGAGATTATAGTACCTAAGAAGTTTAGGCTTTAGCATGGATTTCAACAATATCTCCATCCATAACTACATGGTTTCCTCCAACACGTTCACCAGGATATTTAGCTGAAGGACCCCAAATTTTAGCATACCTAAAGTTTTTAGATAGCCTAGAATGGATTCTTTCAGCAACATCGAGAACCGTTGCACCCTTACGTAAAACTAAAGGCTCTGGAGAAGACTCGTCAACCCCAGGTTGCTTAGTATATACCCTTATAAGTTCTAAGGTGTTAAATAATGCTTCACCTAAAGTTTCCACGTTTACGCCTTTAAGGGCAGAAATAGGAAATACCTTTACATGGCCTCCTATAATTTCTTGAATCTTGCCAACGATATACTCTATTTTATCTTTAGTTAGCATGTCTGATTTGTTAATTAACACTATTGCAGGTTTATACATTATTCCTCCAAATATGGAAATTTCTATTTCGTCTAAAGAAACTTCACCATATATTTTAACTAGGGCATGATGTATTTTATAGTCCTTTAGAATTTTTCTAACATCTCTTACGGTACCATTAACTATTTTCCCGAAAACAACTACCTGTATTCCTCCTGCACTTTTCCTTGTAATTTCAACTTTACCTTTAGGCTTACCTATTGTAATTCTAGCTTCCTCTAACTCCTTAAGAGTAGTTTTAAGCTGCCCTAAGGGATTATTTACTCCATCAAGAACAATTAATATCGCATCAGCGTTTCTTGCTAAACCAAGTGTCTTAAGACCCCAACCTGCACCTTTAGCTGCTCCTTCAAAAAGTGCAGGGGCTTCAACAAGTTGGAATTTAATATCTTTAAAAGGCATCATACCTATTACAGGTAACCTTGTTGTATATGGTATGGGAGAAACTTGCGGTTTAGCGTTCGTTAATGCTCTAAGCAACTGGCTTTTTCCGGAGTTTGTAAAGCCTAAGATAATTATTTGAGCTGCTCCTTCTTTTTCCACGAAAAATTTAGGCCCTTTCCCTGCTTTTCTTTTTCTCTTTTCCTCAATCTCTCTCCTTAGAACAGCCATTTGTCTTCTAACACGACCTATAAGCTTCTCTGTACCCTTATGTCTAGGAACAGCAGATAGAAACTCCTCTAATGCTCTAAGTTTTTCTTCAGGAGTTTTAGCCTCCATAACTTTAATCCATTTAGCTTTCGCTTCGGCAGGTAAGTTCGTAACCATTGTTTATTCACCTTTTCTTTTTCTTCTTCTCAACATATTCTGTAGGAGCTATTTTCCTAATCGTTTTCCAGCTTTTCCTGACAATAGGAGGTAAGTATCCTTCTTTACGGTAAAAATCTTTGATCCAAGAAACCGTTTTAACGTCTGACGGGTAACCGCTTCCAAAGTCTCCATAGATTTTCTTGAGTTCTCCAATATGTTTTTCTCTATAAGTCTTAGCAACAATAGAAGCTGCAGATACAGCAGCATACTTCTTATCGGCGAAATGTTCAACGACAATGTTACCTCTAAAGCCAAGCAGCATTATGGCCTGTTTTACCTTACTAGGAGATATTGAGGGTAAATCTATAATTATTAACTTGATTTTTCCATAAAATTCCTCTAAAGCATCCTTGATGATATTTAAGAATTCTCCTAAGAGAACATTGTTTATATTTGTTTTATCTATAACCTCAGGCTTAACTTCTCTAACATAAATTTTTTCCGCATATGTTTTTACAATGTTGAACATGACATTTCTCATATGTTTAGTTAGAAGTTTACTATTTTTAACTCCAAGTTTCCTTAAAGCTTGAACTCTGTCCTCTCTAATAACTACTCCAGCAACAAACATGCTTCCAACTACAGGCCCTTTCCCTGCCTCGTCTATTCCAAGAACTAAGCTCATAACCTCCTACCTTAGCTTTAAGCAGTACTTCTGAATAATTTTTACAGCTTCCTTTTCGGAAAAATGTTTGACATTTTTATCCTTATGAAATAGTTCTAAAAGCATATATTTAGCGTCAATATTTTTACATAGGAACTTACATAGGTTTTCTAAATTCACTATACCACAACCGAAAAAGTAGTGGTTTAGCAACATTCTACCCGACTGTATGACATCATGTAGGTGTAAAGTTAAAATTCTATTATTACCAACAATATTTATCCATTCTTTAGCTACACTTATTGCATCAAAGTTTCTCTCACCTACATTGAAATAACCGACCATTGCATGACCTATATCTAAACAGAAATATAGTGAATCTAAACTACCTAGGTCGTTAAAGTGGGAGGGTAAGGAAAAGTATCCATGAGGATTATTTTCTATAGTAACTGTGATTCCCTTCTCTTCAGAGATTTTTTGGAGAAAACGTACTGCTTTACGTGCTTCCCTTAGTACTTCATTTTTCACTTTCTCATCAAATGTTATCTCATCTGATATTAGATGTGCATTGAAATATTCTGGTTCATACTTTGCTGCGAGATCGATAACTTTCCCTAGTATGGTTCGTGATGCTTCAGATATTATTCTATGAGGGCTTGCAAGTCTAATATCTCTCCATGGTCCATGAAATGCTATTTTAAATCCCAAGTCTTTAGCCTTACTGATTATACGTGATAGCCTATCCTCATCAAATGGCCATGGATAATCAAGTGAAATTTCTAAGTAATTGAATCCGTTTTCTAGAAGTTTAGCTAGCTCTTTTTCAACATCCTTACTACCATACCATATACTCCATCCAATGAATCTTTCCATAAATTACACCACCAAATTGTTTATTCTCTCTATTTTAGAAAGAATAAAATCAATATCAACCTCCATTTTCCCAGAACCAGATATATAAACGTAGTATGGTTGTAAAGTTTTTGGTACTAGTTTTTCATAGAGTCTTTTCTCTATGATACTATTGTACAAGGGTTTTCCCGTAAACTTAGCAGCTAACGCATTTCCAAGAGCGTATAGAGCAAGGTTTACTATAGGGTAGTGTAAAGTTTCCATACTATATGTTTCATATCCAAGTTTAGATATAGCATAGTGTGGAATATCAGTTTTAACTATTAAATTAACTATAATATTAAGAGGCTTTAACCTACTATTTCTCCCTATGGAAAATACTATATCCGGTTTATTTTTGACTAAAACATTAAATGACATACGTACTACTTTATCATAATCTTTTGGTATAACATGTAAGGAAAGACCGCTGTTCTTCAATATGTTTAAGTCTAATGCTTTAACGGCCGAGGCTATGGAACTAATGACCTCACGTGTTGATATTATTGTTGATTTTAAACCCATATTTTTGAATACTAAAATTAATGCTATACTTCCTAGAACACCATCGACCTCAGGTTTTTCTTTACCATAGAAATAAGTTATTATTAACACTTTTCTTCCATGTTTAACAACATTGGAAATACTGTGAAAAACATGTTCTAATCTGTAATTAAAATTCTGAGGAGAATATCCGAAATCCCTATAGAGCTCGTTTTCAATAATATTCCATTTCATTCGTTATTCAGCTCTTCTAACACTTTTATTACTGCAGTACTTGGTTTTTCCAGTTGTAAATAGATTTTTCTAAGCTGATTTTCATTAAGTCTCATTCGTTCTTCAAGAAGAGTATTTATATGTTTTCTTAGAGAAACCCAATCATACGTATTGTATAAAGGAAATCCCCATGAGCTTACACATTCGTTAACTGGGGTTTTTCTTGGAAAATAGCTTATAGAAGGTGTACCCATTAAAGCTGCTTCCCTAGCTATAGTAGCACCTCCTGTAATAACTAAGCTTGC
This sequence comes from Thermoproteota archaeon, assembly GCA_029258915.1. Lineage (GTDB taxonomy): Archaea > Thermoproteota > Thermoprotei_A > EX4484-217-1 > EX4484-217-1 > EX4484-217-1. Next base: position 71,028 of record JAPDJU010000003.1, on the reverse strand, counting down.
TTTGGGATATAATACTCTTAGATCTAACGCTGTTTCCGGCACAATTATGTTTTTAAAACGCTTTAAAACATGTTTTCTTTGATGCTCATACCTAGGTAAAAATACTATTGTTCCGTCAAACCTAGATGCTATATATTTTAACACTTTATGAAATACCGGCCTATATTTATAGTATGATGCTTGGGTTTCCTCAGGTCTAAATATTATGAAAGGTTTATCTAAATTAATTATTGAAAGTGTTTTTTCTTTAAACTGCTTAGGTGGTTTATAGTTGATAACCCATTCAAGTTCGTCAACACCATTAAACTGGTAGATTTTGGTTCCGGGCAAAGTATAGGGTTTAAATGCTTCTAATGGTACGCATTTTGAGAATATAAGGTAATTAGCTAATGGTATTGTAAGTTTGTTCACTGCTTCTGCGTGTGGAGTATCATTCATTAAAATAATGGGTATACCAAGTCCAAAAGCAACCCTGCATCCGCTAGGGCTAGGGTATGAAATAAGAACTGAAGGGCTAACTTCGTTTATAAGCTTTGTCAGTTCAAGTGTTCTCTTAGCGTAAGCTGCAAGTTTTCTGCTAAGAGACCTTCCTCCATGTTCTCCTATAGAAACAAATTTTTCCTCATAGCCTTCAAGTAAAGATTCAATGTAATCGTATTTTCTACACGTAATTATTGTCTCATAACCTTTGCTTCTAAGCTTTAAAGATAAATAATGCATTAACAATGCTTGCTTAGGCGTTAAAACATCTAGCCATACAGTTTTTCCGGTCATTGCCTATACCTTGGAATACCCTTATAGTCTAACGTAATTTAAATCCTAAATATGGTTATTAATATTTTTAACAGTACATATAGTACCAATGTTGCAAACGCTACGTATGCAAGTATTTTAGTTATTTTCATGAGCTCCTTCTTCACTATTGAAGCTATTATTGAAAGCATTAAACACATAAACTCCCCCATCAACAGGAGCTCCATAACCTCCAGCATCAACAACGCCTACCATAAACTTAGTTAAGATGTTTAAGTTATTTAGCGCTATCTAGTTTAAATGTACGAAACTACTTTATTTAGTAAACGCTCTAAATAGTTTGGGGCTTGTTCATGGGTAGGCTTTTCGGAACAGATGGTGTTAGAGGAGTAATTAACATCGACCTAACCCCTGAGCTAGCTATGAAAATAGGTTTAGCGGCTGGAACATTCTTCGGAGAAGATTCTAGGATTCTTATTGGAAGGGATGTTAGAAGAGGAGGTAAAATGCTTCAAAAAGCCGTTGTTGCCGGCCTTTTAAGTGCGGGAGTAAAAGTTTGTGATGCAGGATTACTTCCAACACCTACCTTACAATTTGCTGTTAAACACTTTGGCTTCGATGGAGGAATAATAATTACCGCAAGCCATAACCCACCTAAATACAATGGCATAAAGGTTATTGCTGCCGATGGTGTTGAAATAAGTAGAGAGGATGAGGCCAAAATAGAGGAAATAATTTTCTCTGAGAAATGGTTTAGAGCCCCCTATCTTAGCCTGGCCGAGGAAATACCGAAATTCCACGGAATAATAGATGCATATGTTAAGTCAATACTTCAACATGTTGATGTAGAGAAGATTAAAAGTAAGAAGTTTAGAGTTCTAATAGATCCAGCTAACAGTGTAGGTGTTCTTACAAGCCCTTTGGTAGCTAAAAAACTTGGATGTAAAGTATATACTTTAAACGGTAATCTCGACGGTGATTTCCCAGGTAGAGAACCCGAACCGACTACGGAAACGTTAAAGGAAACAGCTGAGGTAGCTAAAGCGTTACATGCAGACTTAGCAGTTGGACATGACGGTGATGCTGATAGAGCGATTTTCATAGATGAAAAAGGTAGAATTCACTGGGGAGATAGAAGTGCAGCAATACTTTGCAAGTATTTGGCTAAAAAAGGCCATAGAGGTAAAGTTGTCACAGCAGTGTCATCCTCCACAATAATAGAGGAAGTCTTAAAACCATACGGTCTAGAAGTGGTATGGACAAAAGTTGGAAGTGTTGGTATTTCAAGAATAATTCTTAAAGAATCAAATGCTCTATGCGGGTTCGAAGAAAACGGAGGCTTCATGTATCCTCCACATATTCCAGTAAGAGACGGCTCAATGACTTTAGCTTTAATGCTTCAAGTAATGGCCGACGAAAATAAGAAACTCTCCGAACTTTTCGACGAACTACCACACTACTATGTGTTAAAAACCAAAATACCCATGACCAGAACAGCAGCATTAAAAGTTGTTGAAAAAGTAGCTGAATACTTCAGAAATTACAGATTAATAACTATAGACGGAGTAAAAGTGTTAATGAAAGACTCCTGGGTTTTAGTGAGACCTTCAGGAACAGAACCGATACTTAGAATAATGGCGGAAGCCAAAGATGAAAATAAGCTTAAAGAAATAGTTGGTATAGTTAAAAACTTAGCAGAAGAGGTGTTAAAACTAAAATGAAATATAGACTACTTGACATTTTAGCATGTCCCATATGTAAAAACTTCCCATTAGAACATTACGTAATCGAGGAGAGCATATATAAGGATAGAGTTTTGGAAGAAGAAAAACCTTTATGTGAACTATACTGTGGATATTTAGGAAAGAAAATTAAGGATCTTAAAGAAACACCTTGCGAAGAATGCTTCAAAAAAGAAGTCAAAACCGGGGCATTATATTGTAGCAACTGTGGAAGATGGTATCCTATAATAGATGAAATACCTCAAATGCTACCTGATGAATTAAGAGATAAAAAGTCAGACATAAGTTTTCTAGAAAAATATAAAGACCAATTACCGGACAAAATGGTTTTAAGCGGTAAACCCTATAACCTAAAAGTTTCATTATAAATTTTAAACTATCTCTGCAATAGCTTAAGGTAAGGTGGTAGGTTTCACATGTTTAGAAGAGCTGAAGAATCATTTGTATCTCATCTGGCAGAGTGGGTTAAGCTACAGAAAACACTACTTGAAACCGTGAAAAAACTAAATGATAATATAAAGAAAGGAGATAGGTTAACACTAATCATAGCTACTAGAACAGCATTTCAGCACATGATGAGAACTATTAAAGCGTTTGACCAATGGTTGCAAGACCCTTTCATTATAGAACATATGCCTAGGGAAATGCTTGAAGAAGTTTGGAACAACATATTTGATATAATGTTAAAACTGCTGGAGCTTGATATTAAACATACAAGCCAGTTTAGAGAATTAATATTAAAACTAGCTAAGGAAGACAGATTAAATCCACTATTATGGCCTAAAGAGAGAAGAGGCTTAGAGAAGAAACCAACATTACATACTACAATGTAACTTCAAATCCCGCAGCATCCGGTGTAGTAATGAGCTGGCTAGGTAATTTTAAAAAGAAACTACATGTTTTACAAAGTATTTCTCCTAAAGATGTTCTTGAAATTCTCAAAAGTTTCGAAGACTTTTTACTAAAAGAAATTAAAGGTAAAGATCACGGACTCTATGAAAGATTTAAAGGACTAGTTAAAATTAAAGCTACAAAGTTAGCGGTTGTAGGCGATATACATGGAGATCTTGGTAGTTTAAGAGAAATTATAGGTAAATTAGATGAAAAACTGTATGGAAGCGAAGAAGCAGTCACCGTATTTTTAGGAGACTATATAGATAGAGGGGTAGAATCTTTTGAAACAATAATGTCTATTATAATGCTTAAGCTTGAGGAACCTGAAAAAATAGTAATGCTCCGCGGAAACCATGAGCCCCCGGAAAACCTTATACCGTATCCTCATGACTTTCCGTTTTTCTTGAAAATGAGGTTTAAGGATTCATGGAAGAAAATATATGAGCAATTTTTCAACATATTCCAGCTTTTACCTCTTGCAGCATACGTTGAATCGAAGCTTTTCCTTGTTCACGGAGGTATACCAGTAAATACACCTAGCCTCAAAGAGCTGGCTTTAGCTTCTGAAAAACCTAAATTATTAGAAGAGCTTTTATGGAATGACCCAAGTGATTTCATAGACGAGTGGATGCCCTCACTTAGGGGGGCGGGTAAGCTTTTCGGTATAAATGTTACGAAGAAATTCATTAAACAAAATAACTTCGTAGGAATAATAAGAAGCCATGAGCCTTGCGATGGATTCAAATTAAACCATAATGGACTAGTGTTAACTGTTTTCTCGAGGAAAGGTTATCCATATTTTAATAGATACGCTTCTATAGTTGTTATTAACACGAACGAGCTTAAGAACATGCAGTATGTAATAAAACATGTAGTAGTGTTTTAATAGAAAAATACTTTATCTTCTACGTCTTCTCCTCGAAACTCTTAAAAGTTTAAAGCTTAACTCCTGTTCAGCATCTATAGGTATTATTTTTGGTCTAAGTTCTTCTACAAGCCCTGCTATTTTCTCTTTATTCTCACCTAATCTGTCAACATTTCTCTCTAAAAACTCTAGACCTTCAGAAGTTATTCTTAACTTCTTATTTCTCGGATTTGTTTCAATAAGTCCTAAGTAAAGTAGTGCTATTATATCCTCCTTAAGCTCTTTAGATGTAAGAGAGCCAGCTACTTCGAAGAAGTGATAGCCTAAATTAACGTCTTTATCTTGAATTCCCTTAGCTAAGTACATTAGTGCTTTTTCAGTTATTTCGCCGAATGATTTGATTATTTGTAGTAACGATATTTTTCTTAAATCGTTTGTAATGTCCGCTACTGTAATTGCAGGTCTTGTAATTATTTTGAGCTCCTTAGATTTACCTGGAGCAGCCATTTTAAACACGCCTACTACTATTTTTGCTGCTGTTCAGATTTAGATTTGATGCCCAGCCTTTCAGCTATCTTGCTAACTGATTCTTTAAATGTTAATCCGCTGAACATGTACTGGTCTATTTCATATTTTAACATTTCCTCACCTAGTTCTCCAAATAGTTCCTTAAACCTCTCAATTAACATGTTATACATGTTTTTAGTTTCCATAGGTACCTCCTTAGTAACAACTTTAACAGGTCTTACCGCTTTACTTATCTTTACTCTTATTTTAACTCTAGGTAACGTTATTAAAGATGTGTAGCTAAATGTCATAAGCATGAATAATATACATAAACTTAGCATAAGTATTGAAGTTATTTTTAAAATAGTTGCACTAAGCGGATTTACGGATAAAACTGTTGTTAATAATAAATATGCTATATAAGAACATAGGATAGTTAAGGCTAACGATAAAAATGCCATATACTTTGCATATTTAACTACTATAAATGCTTCAGATATGAGAACAGCTAATGCTATAAGGGAGAGTATGGGAATAACGTTTTCTATAATGAAAAGTATTTTACCTGTATCTGCACCTATGATAAGCACGTAAAATAAATGGTAATTCACAGTAAATATTAAAGCTATGAAGGCTAGGAGCGATAAAAGCATTCGGCGCCTCTTCATAATGGTTATCTTCTGCTTAACTATTGTTTCCTTAAAATCCTTAAACATCTCTTTAAGTGAGCTTAAGAACTTCTCAAATTCTTTAGCCGTAGGCTCCTCATTCAGTAGGCTAAGCTTGTCATGTGTCTCTAATATTTTGTTAAAAAGTTTTTCAAGAGCATCGTTTACTATGGGGCCTCCAACATATGATAGCTCGTTTAAACTTGTCCTAATTTCGTTCAATATATTGCTCAATGTTTTAATAATGTTTACGTTATAATCCTTTTTCTCCAAAGAACTTAGCTCATACTCAAACTGTCTAATTAGGTGTATTAAAGCTTCTCTAAAATCACTAGCTTCAATAGTATATGATGCCATAGTACCAACACCGTATATGCTAGAGTGTAAGTGCGAGGTCAGATCCGCTGAAGGTTCATCAAAACCCCCAACCCCTAAGGGTGTCAGGGTTCAGGGGGTACATCATCCCTATCTCTAAGCTTTAAACATTTAACTTTAAACTTTTCCCATTATCTACTTGGAACTACTTAAGTAAGCTTTAAGACTTAAAATAATACTATAAGACTATACAGAACAGGGATTACACTTTAGAGGTGTGCCTAAATGCCCCCTACGATTATGGAGTCTGGTAGGGGGTTTGAAAGAATAGGTGCACATAGCCATATTAAAGGATTAGGTCTAACAAGTGAAGGTAAAGCATTAACTTCAGCAGATGGTATGGTTGGCCAGATAGAAGCGAGAGAAGCTGCTGGTCTTATTGTTGAAATGATTAAGGAAGGTAGAATGGCTGGTAGAGGAATACTACTTGTAGGTCCTCCAGGTACTGGTAAAACAGCCATCGCCATAGCTATAGCTAAGGAACTTGGAGAAGACACTCCTTTCGTAAGCTTATCTGCTTCAGAAGTTTATTCTGCAGAAATGAAGAAAACAGAAGTTCTAATGCAGGCAATGAGGAAAGCTATTGGTGTTAGAATTAGAGAAATAAGAAAAGTTTACGAAGGAGTAGTTAAGAACATGAAAGTAGCTTTCAAAAGACACCCATATAATCCGTATTATAAGGTTCCAAGTAGTGCAAAAATAACATTAGCTACAAGGGATGAAGAAAAAACATTCACTGTAGATAGGGACATAACATTGGAGCTTCTAAATAAGGGTGTAGGAATAGGCGATGTTATATGGATTGATAGTGAAACCGGTAGGGTAACTAAAATAGGTAAAGTAAGGGGTTTTGAAAAAGCAAAATACTATGATTTAGAAACAGAAGTTTTAGTTGAAATGCCTAAAGGACCTATACTTAAAGAAAAAGAATTCATACACACAGTAACCTTACATGACCTAGATGTTGGCATGGCAAGTAGGAGAGGGATAATTTCAATATTTTTCGGTATGCCTACTGAAAGGGAAATATCCTCTGACGTGAGAAGAGAAGTTGACGAAGAAGTAAAGAAACTTGTAGATGAAGGAAGAGCCGAAATTATTCCCGGAGTTTTATTTATAGATGATGCTCACATGCTAGACATTGAATGTTTTGCTTTCCTTGGCAGAGCTATGGAAAGTGAATTAGCGCCAATAATAATCTTAGCTACTAATAGAGGAATAACAAGGATTAGGGGAACAGACATAGAATCACCCCATGGAATGCCTTTAGACCTACTCGACAGATTACTGATAATCCGTACTAAACCCTATACTAGAGATGAGATAAGGGAAATATTGAAAATAAGAAGTAAAGCAACAAAGATTAAACTGACAGACAAGGCTTTAGAGAAACTAACAGAAATAGGTGCTGAAACCTCTTTAAGATATGCTGTTCAACTTATGGAACCCGCATGGGAGAGAGCTAGAGTCTTAAAGAGAGACTACGTAGATGTTGAGGACATAGAATATGTTAGAGAATTATTCGTTGATGTTAAAGAGTCATCAAAGTATGCTAGAGATTTTGAAAAACAGTTTCTAAGATAACGCTTGGCTTATTTTTCATATTTTAACCTAAACCTAAAGCGCCTAGAATTCCTACAACATTTACTACAATAAGTGAACCTACAATTAATGCTGAAACGATTTTTATGAATGATGAGGCTAACGGTTTAACTTCCCAGTATAGGAGAACAACAAACAATGCTGGAATCCACGATGTAAGGCTAATAATTATCGACGAGTCCTTAATTAAATCAGTAAAGGTTCCTCCATATTTTAACCTTAAGATAACATGTATAAAAGCTAAAATAACTGACGTAGTTATTGTCACAATCGCTGTTTTATAGTAAAGCTTACTGGCAACAATGTCCTTTAGATTCATTGTTTCTGCGGAGTATTCGTAAAACATATATGCGTTGCAAAGTATTATTGCTTCAATAGCTAAAGTTGAAGAAGCTAGAATACCTATGCAGAAAAGTGTAGGTGCAATAAAGCCTAAAGGTTTTAATGCTAATATCATATCATGTATAGTTGATATGTACTGTGGAGCATAAGCAGCAGCTACAATTGCTATAGAAATGCTAGCTAATGAGGTAAATAATAGACCTACTGAAATATCTAAAAATTCCCTAGGGATTTCATGTATTTTTAAACCTTTCATAATTATACTTGACGTTTGAAATATTAAAGCGTAAGGAGCAGCAGCTGCTCCAAAAATAGCTAAAACATCTACAAAGTAGCTGCTTTTACTTACTTCTAAAGGTATTATTAAGCCTGCAACTAAGTCTTTTAAGGAGAAAGGGTTCTGTATGAAGTGAAGCACCATTAGAACTATGTATGCTGAAAGGACAAAACTAAGAGTAGTTAGTATTCTTTCAAGGTAGCAGTACTCTTTTCGTAAAGCTAGTGCAAATATAAGTAAAGGAAAAGATATTAATGTTAGAAACCATGGTATTCCTGCTATAGCATTTATAGTAAATGAGGCCCCAATGATGTTTATTGCTATAGTAACTACGTTAGCTATATAAAGTGAGGAAAGAACGGTAAGGGTTAAGATTTTCCCGAAAAGTTTCTTCGATTTAACTATAACGCCTTCACGCATAACTACACCTACTTCAACAGCTAACTGCTGAAGCAGTGCAATAATGACTGAAGCCAGTACAATAACCCATAATATTTTAAATCCGTAAAGTGAACCTACGTAGGTGAATATACCTATGTTCGTTATTTCTAAACCAGAAACCGCAGAGATTAGCCCTGGGCCTAAGATTCCTATAAATTTCTTAAATGACTTCATTTAAAACCTACACCTAAAGTTTAACTTTAAATGAAGAACAGATACTTAAGAGGTAGGGTTCTTACTCTCTATGAGCCCTGGATTCTATACTATCCACTATTTTAGGTACATTTAAGACAATTTTAGATAAGGCTTCAGGGTTTTTCATGACATTATGGTCTACAAGCAATACTACATATAAGGGTGTGCTTCCGCTTCTATCATCGTAAGCATGAGGTGATGCAATAGAAGTTGAGGAAACTATGGTTATTGGCTCTATAGATTCCTTAATAACGTTCTTATCACCTGCACTTACGTCTTTAGCGTCTGAAGAATAGTAGAAATTGTTAACCACTAAGTTCTCTTCACTACTGTTTTTAGCTTGTCTACCTTTCTTAACCTTCTTTTTAACATAGTAATAGTTGTACAGGAATGGCAGAATACCTCCCATAATATATACTGCTACCCTTAATAGCAGCCATAGATCCATGGCTAACCACCGCTAGACTGGTAGATACTTTGTCTAAAGGGATTATTTGGCCTAGGGTTTGTTTAAAAACTAGATTGCTTAGTTTCGACTTAACCTTATTTTCCAAGATACTACGCTTGGATATTTCAGAGTAACTACATAGGTATTATTTTAGGAGACCTTGTGAACAATGGTGATACTTATACACGTTCTTTTAAAATTCATGATGTCCTTTCGGCTAAACTTTTCATCATAACTCAGTTTAAACCACGGCTCTCCAAAATAGTGTTTTTAAACAATTAAGTGAATATTTAAACTTAACTGGCTTTTCCTTATTTTGTTTAAATCCTCATATACGTTTAAGCTAGTAAACTTTTAGCTCTTGAATTATCTTTTTTACAACGTTATGTGGTTCCTTAGACTTAGTTATAGCTGAACCCACAATTATGATGTTAGCTCCTGCTTTTACCAGCTGCTTAACTTTTCCTGGTTTTATACCTCCCGCTACTGCTAAAACTCTGCTAAATACTTCTTTAACTTTACATACAACGGTACCTATATCGGCAACAGTTATTCCCAGCTTCCTTTGCACATCTATGCCTAAATGAGCTATTAAAATGTCTACGCCCATTTTCTCAATTTCTGAAGCCCTCTTCAAAGGGTCTGGATGTGAGATTAAATCTACAGCTACAAGTAGGTTATATTCTTTACCACAAGTTAGAGCCTCAGATATTGTAGCGTTATCAGCAACCGCAAGTACGGTTACAATGTCTGCTCCTGCTTCATAAGCTAATTTTGCTTCTAAATAACCTGTATCCATAGTTTTCATGTCAGCAACTATTATCGCGTCAGGAAACTTCTCTCTAAGAGCCTTAACAGCTCTCAAACCTATAGATTTTATTAACGGGGTTCCTGCCTCTAATATTTCAGCACCATTTCTCCAAGCTATTTCAGCGATTTTTAGCGCTTCACCTAGTGATGTAAGGTCTAAAGCCACTTGGAGTCTAGGGCGCTCAAGTAATTCATTTAAACTTACCAATAAACCACCCAATTGTCTGATGGAAACTTAAAGGTTATAAACTTACTCTAAGGATAAATAATACATTGTGGTAACCAGTGACCAAATACGTATTCGTAACTGGAGGAGTACTTTCAAGTGTAGGTAAAGGAATCGTTACTGCTTCTATAGGTAAACTTCTCCAAGCAAGAGGGTATAGTGTTACAGCAGTAAAAATAGATCCTTATCTTAACGTTGACGCTGGCACCATGAACCCTTACATGCATGGAGAAGTTTTTGTAACAGATGATGGCGGCGAAACCGATCTCGACCTAGGTCATTATGAAAGATTTCTACACATAAATCTTTCAAAATACAATAACATAACAACAGGGCAAATATATCTAAAGGTTATTGAAAGGGAAAGGAAAGGAGAGTATTTAGGTAGATGCGTGCAAATAATCCCTCACATAACTGATGAAATAAAAAGTAGAATTAGATTTGTTGCTAAACGTGAAAACGTTGACGTGGTTGTCGTTGAAATTGGAGGCACTGTAGGCGATATTGAAGGCTTACCTTTCTTAGAAGCTATAAGGCAAATGAGAATTGAAGAAGGCTATTGCAACACTCTTTTCGTTCACGTAGCTTTAGTCCCTATTCTCGAAGTTACTGGGGAGCAAAAAACAAAACCCGTACAACATAGTGTTCAAGAACTTAGAAGAATAGGTATTCAACCAGATATTATAGTAGCTAGATGCCGTGTCATGCTTGAAGATGAAGCTAAAAGGAAAATAGCGCTTTACGGTAACGTACCCATAGGCTCTGTTTTCACATCGTATACTGTGGACACAATATATGAAGTACCTTTAATTCTTGAGAAACAAGGTCTAGGTAAACATGTTATTGAAAGGCTAAATCTAGAAGATAAAGAACCTGACTTAGCTGATCTAGAATGGTTTGTAGAAAAAATTAGACATAGTAAAAAGAGAATAATCATAGGCATGGTAGGTAAGTATACTAAGCTTAAAGACAGCTACATAAGCATAAATGAAGCATTAGTGCATGCAGGAGCACATTTAGGAGTAAAACCTGTTCTAAAGTGGGTTGAAGCTACAAATATTGAAGAAGGAAAGGTTAAAGTCGAGGATGCATTAAGCGGTGTAAACGGTGTAATAGTATTACCAGGCTTTGGAAGAAGAGGCAGCGAAGGAAAAATTACAGCTATAAAGTATGCTAGGGAAAACAACATACCATTACTAGGTATATGCTTTGGAATGCAACTTATGGTTATAGAATATGCAAGAAATGTTGTAGGATTAAGGAATGCTAACAGTACAGAACTTAATCCTAAAACGCCGCACCCAGTAGTTGATCTTATGGAAGAGCAGACTAAAATTAAACAACTAGGAGGTACGATGAGGCTTGGAGCATACCCTATAGACCTTGTTAAAGGCACTATCGCCCATAGCTTGTATGGAAAGGATAGAATATACGAGAGGCATAGACATAGATACGAAGTTAACCCTAAATATATACATAAGATTTTTGCTTATGGTCTTAAAATATCAGGTTTAAGTTATGATGGTAGAGTTGAGTTTATAGAGTTAAGTAGAAAAGAACATGTTTTTTACATAGGAACCCAGGCGCATCCAGAATTTAGGTCTAGACCTTTGAGTCCTTCGCCACCGTACTTAGGTTTTCTTAAAGCAACATTAAATTCAATCTAATATTAAAAGAACTTTTTTAATATTTGTTCTTGAAATCTTCTTTACACCACGCTTTCCAGGTTCATACGATGATTTAACAAGTCTGACGGACTCAAGTATCCGTATTTGCGCGCTTGCATTGGCCTTGCTTTGAGCTATAAGTTCAGCAGCCTTGCCAACATACATTCCTCCTTCCCTTAAGTATTTAAGTATTCTAAGCCTTGTAATTGATGAGAGAGCAGAAGACACTTTCTGAACATATTCCTCACCACGTACAACGAGAGTATCTTCGACTTCATATATGCCCGGGTTCTTAGGAATAGCAAGTTTAACTTCTTCCTTAGTTTCTAATGACATTACTGTTTTTCCCTCACCAATACATAGGTTATAGGAATATATTAATTTTTAACCGTTTAAAAAACCTTCTAATATGTTATCATCTTAGATTCTATTTTAACAGTATTGTTTAAGTAGGTTATGTAGAAATAGTGATGCTAACATAGAAAGTACTGAACCCAGGTATAGTTAGTAATGCCGGTAAATCCAGGCTATGTATTTAAGCAGTTAACGTCTAGAGACTTAAAGGTACTTAGGGTTATAGAGAAATTTATGAAAAAATATGAGTATGTGCCCTTAGAAGTTATTGTTTCAAAAAGCAGGATGATTGATAAAGATGTTTCTCTAACCCTGTCTAAACTTAGTGGTTTAAAGCTTGTTAAAAGATATAGAGGAGACTATACCGGCTATAGAATGACCATGCTAGGATACGATTGTTTAGCAATAGACGATTTAGTTAAGAGAAACATTGTCTACGCTTTAGGACCTAAACTTGGTGTAGGTAAAGAAGCAGATTTATATTTAGGACTAAGCCCTACCAATGAAAAAATAGTTGTCAAGTTTCATAGAGTCGGGAGAACAAGCTTTAGACAGGTTAAAAGACTCAGAGTTTACGCTGAAGAAGCAGAAGTTTCATGGCTTATTAGGTCAGCTATTTCAGCTGAAAGAGAGTTTAAAGCGCTTATAGAATGCTTGAAAGCTAAGGTTAGAGTGCCTAAACCTTTAGGTAGAAGTAGACATGTAGTTGTTATGAAACATATTAACGGCGTTTTACTGCTCAAATATAGAAAACCCTTAAACCCCGAACACATGTTACGTTTAATTTTAGACAGTGTTAGAAGAGCATACACTATTGTAGGTATAGTTCACGGGGATCTAAGCGAATATAATGTTATGGTTAAACTAGACACTGAAGAACCAATATTAATAGACTGGCCACAATACGTTGAAAAAGAGCATCCTAGCGCGCCAATTCTTTTAGAGAGAGATGTCAAGTATATAACGGGGTTTTTCAAAAGAAAGTACAGTGTAAAAATACCGGTTGAAGAAGCTTTAAAATACGTGAGGGGGGAAATTGAAAAAATCTAGAAGCAAAGACAGCGTAGTCTTCGGCATAGACATATTGCCTTCAAGCTCTCCACAGTCTACAAAAGAGCCACACTATGCATTAGTCATACTTAGGAACGGAGAAGTAGTTGAAAAACACTCTGATGTAGCTTTAAGAAGAATAATTAGGCTTGCATGGGAATATAAACCTAAACTAATAAGTATCGACAATATTTTTGAAATAGGGGCAGATGAGAAAAGTGTTGTAAAAATAATTGGCATGTTACCCCCTGAAACATCTGTAGTTCAAGTTAATGTAAGTGAGGATAGAGTTTCTAAACTATGGGAGGTAGCTAAGGAAGCTAAGTTAATTTCAGAATATAGTAAGTTCCCCCCACTTAAAACAGCATATCTTGCCGCTATACTCGCACATAAAGGCTATGGTTCAAAAGTTAAGGTATATGAAGAAAAAACAAAAATTATTGTTACTAAAGGTAGAAGCTTAACTCAAGGAGGTATGAGCCAGTTAAGATATAGAAGACATGTTAGAGGGCTAATTCTCCAAGCCGTAAGGAAAATTAAAGAAGCACTTGAAACACATGGGATAGACTATGACCTCGTAGTTAGAAAATCGGAAAGTGGATTTGATGGAGCAGTATTTACTGTCTACGCTCCAAGAAGTAAACTCTACGGGGTAGTTTCACCGCTAAAAGGCCATGATATAAGGGTAATTATTAGACCTGTTTATAGGGGCAAAATAGAGTTTGAACGTGTAAAACCAAGGGTTTTAACGAGAAAAAGACCGCTAATTATAGGTATCGACCCTGGAATAATAACCGGTGTAGCTATCTTAGATGTTGATGGTGAAGTGCTGAGAGTATTTAGCGGTAAAAACCTAGACAGAACAATGATAATAAGGGAAATAGAAAAATATGGAAAACCTTTAATCATAGCGTCCGATGTTTACCCTCCTCCTGAAGCTTTAGAAAAACTAGCTTCAACATTAAGAACAAAACTTTACACACCACAGCAAACGCTTGCTCAAAGTGAAAAAGAAGAACTTGTAAAGTCTTATCTTGAAAGCTTAGAAAGCCAAATAGAAGTTGAAGATACCCATCAAAGAGATGCTTTAGCTGCAGCTATAAGTGCTTGGAGGTCTTTTAAAGTAAAACTTGAGCAAATAGAGAACTATGTCAGTAAAATGGAATTAGACGTAGATGTAGATAAAATAAAAGCAGACGTAATTAAAGGTTTAAGCATAGCACAAGCAGTAGAGAAGGAAATATTTCGTAAGCTAACAGCTGAGTTAAGAGCAAAAACTGAGGAAAGAAGGGTAGAAGAAAAAATAGTGAAAATACCTCAAGTAAGCGAGTCTCTTCTAAGAGAAATTAAAAAACTTGAAAAAGAAAAAGCACAGCTAAAAGAAAAGCTTAGTGAAGCACATAAAGAAATATTGGATCTTAAAAAGAAACTAGAACTATATCATAGGCAAACGAATATACGGGTTAGGGCTATAAGAGAAATACAAACTTTAACTGAAGAAGTCAGGAGACTTAGTGAAGAACTTAAAAAATACGAGCAAGAGAATCTTAAGCTAAAACATGAAATAGCTGGCTTAAAAACTATGATAGTTGAAGTAGCTAGACAAAACTATAAAATAGCTATACCTATTACTACTTTAACTACAACTTCCGTTTCTAAGGCTGAAAGAGAATATGGTCAAATAGAGAAAAATAGTATAATACATATACTCAACCCAACTTTTGTCCAGAAAGAAGCTATATTGAAGCTTGTGAAAGCAAACGTACTTTCCATACTAACTGAGAATCCTACCGAAGAGTTTACTAAAGCTGTTGAAGAACATGGAATACCTGTAATTAGCATTAATAATGTAAGAGAACATGTTATAATACCATTCGATAACATAGTACTTTACAGTCAAGACCTAGTTAAAATGGTTAAGGAGAAAAAGAAGGAGCTTGAGGAAAAGCTCAAGGCAAAGAAGAAAGTAGAACTAGAAGACCTAATAATGAGATATAGAATGGAAAGATGGAGTAGTTCAAAGTAACTTAAGGTGTAACTTTGACCAAAAACTGTGTTGAGGAAATCTTTATTTAAAACAGATCAGCTTCTTAGGTTTTGGATTCTATATGGGGGAAACGATCTGGAGAAGCAAAGTAGTTTAATTAAAAAACGAAGGTTTCTTCCTTAAGTAGCAACTTGGTAAGTAATGGTGTTTTATCTAACTCTTCTTCTACTATACTGTAAATTTCATGTTTTATATTTGCTGGTAAAACTTCAAAGTCGCCTATAACTCTAACACTTGCTATCCAAGGGTCTGTTATTGGTCTCCCTATTTGGCTAAGTATTTCAACATAAACTTCCTTAACTTCATCTATTTTGATAGCTATTTTAGTTGCTATCTCTTTAGCTAAAATGTTGTATATTTTACCTACATGGCTAACAGGGTTTTTGCCTGCAGCTGCTTCTAAAGACATAGGCCTGTTAGGTGTAATTAACCCGTTTACCCTGTTGCCTCTTCCTGTAGTCCCATCATCTCCATGTTCTGCTGATGTTCCTGTAACTGTTAAGTAGACTATGCCTTTCTCAGGTTTATCTGCAGCATTAAGATAAACTTTAACATCGAATTCAGGTACAAGTTTTGAAGCTAAATTATATATTTCTTCAATTACCTGTTCTTTCACCGAAAGATAATGGTTAAGGTCAGGAATTAAGTGCGATATCATTGCTGCTGCAATTGTTAACTCTATGTTCTTACCTTTACGTAAACCCATAACTTTAACGTCTTCTCCAACTTCAGGTATTTTCTTTTTAAGTTCTTTAGAATTCAAGTATTTCTCAACATTTAATACCAAGTTTTCAAGAGGGGTTAGCGGGGCAAAAGCAACACCAACGGAAGTATCATTTGCTAACGGAACTTTCTTTCCGAGCTCAAATATCTTAACCAAATCTACGGAGCCTTTACCTATTCTGTAATCTACAATAACATGTCTTTCAGGGTCTAAAAATCTAAAGTTTCTTTCAATCCAATCCTTAACAGCTTCAACAACAATTCTACCTACTGGAATAGGCTCTATCTTGCCTTCTCTTATCACTTCTGTTGTTGCCCTACCAGAAACTATAATGTAAATAGGGTGAAGTAAATCACCGCCACCAAAGATGGGATTAGCCTGTCCTCCAACAAGCAGTGTTTTATCTAAGTTATGGTGAAGTATAACACCAAACCTTTCAAGGTAATATCTTGAGAGCTTACGGCTTGATTCCTCAGATGAAGCATCAGCTATGTAATCTGGATGCCCTAAACCTTTTCTCTCAACGAACTCTATATTAAGTTCCGATGTAGCTTTTCTCCTCTCATATTCTATAAATATGTTCTTCATACTAAACCCCGCGTTAATGTATATTTCAGCGTTTAAAAAATTTTAGTAAAAACTCTAAATAGAAATATTACTCTTAGTAATATTTGATAATCTAATACCGTATTTGCTCAGATTAGAAGCTTAAGCTCTTTATCATTCTGGCTTATAATCAGTACTTATAAATAAAATATTGCTTCCCCTTACGAGAACCTTACCATATTTAGCTATTGGTTGTTGTGAACCTTCTCTTACCTCGATGCAATCGCTTAAAAGCAGGTTCATAGTGTTATCGCATAGCTCTAATCTTCCAACATATTCTGAGCCGTCTTTAAGCCTTACTAAAACAGTATTGTTAATAGCGTTTCTTAAGTATTTTAGCGGACTATCAAGCGCTTTCATTCTAAACCTCCTAAAAATCAGCCCCTAAATTTTTCTGGTATCTACTTGAAAATCCAATTTAATCGGAGTATTTAAAAGTTTAGGTGGTGAATTTATTGTTTAATTTAAGGAGTAATATGGTATCTTTTATTTTGGCTTTCTCTATTTTTTCTACTTGTAGATCTATGTTTACATTTGTGCTCTTAGGTATGGATAGAATTAGTAATCCCTTATCTCTAAGAACCCTTAAGAATTCATAGCATGTTACATTGGGGTTAGGCATATTTTGGAGAAGTGTGAAGGCAAATACGCTGTCAAATACTTTGCTACGGAATGGTAGAAAATCAGCATCGGCACGTATAAGATCTGCTAAAATAGTTCTCTTGACCATCTTAGGTTTAGCTTTTTCAAGCATACCATAGCTTATATCTATGCCAATGTACGTTCCTATGTTTCTAAACTGCTGTTTTTTGCTATTTATGAAACTGTAGAGAAGCCCTGTTCCGCATCCTACATCCAGCACGGTCTTGCCTACATCGTTAATGTTTTTAAAAGCTAAGCGATATTTGTCTAGCTGCTCATCTCCATAGAGTTCATCGTAGCCTTTAGAAGTTATATCATACTTTCTCATAACTTCTCTTTTATGTTCAAACTCCTTTAAAATAGTCAAAAAGGCTTTTCTTTCCCTCTTTACTAACATGTTTAGCCAAAGCCTCTATATTGATTTGTTTAAATTCCAGTTTCTCTTTAAGTAATAGTTCATAAGCTTTCTTCGTTATTGATGGAGCAGCTATGATGCCTCTTATTTTCTCAGTTCTCATGTAATTTTTTAGAGAGTCTATGTATTTTTTAAGCTGTCTAACCGCATCAACTCTAGCAGTTAGTCTTTTAATTTCAATAACAACTACATTACCTTTCTCATCTTTTAAATATAGATCTATAAACCCAGGTTCTACCTTTTTTTCTATATCTATTGTAGTAAAGTTTTCACCTAAAAGCTTAGGATTTGCAGCTAAAATATCTCTGATTTCTTTCTCAGATATATGCATGTAAAATGCTCCGGGATCACGTAGTTCAGCTTCAACAATTAAAAACACATCGCTTAACTTTACTGTAACTAGTTCTCTAGGTTTAGTTCTCAAAGCTTTTAACACTAACATGCCTTCTTCACTATCATAATCTACACCAATATATGATGTTTCAGGTTGCCAATTTACCGGAGAATGTCCTGTAGGCCTATGTATTAAAACAGCTCCATCAGACTTTATAATGATGAGTCTTTCTCCAAAGTCTAAATGTGAAGAAGACCTGCCGAAATAATCTACACTACAATTAGCCAAAATGTAAATGTTTTTTCTCCTTGAAAGAGCATTCCTAATAGCTTCCCTAGCTCTATCTAAGTCAGGTTTTTCGTGGACAACAATATTGGCCACAGATTCTCACAAGACAAAATATGTTTCAAAGTAACCTAAATACTCTACCATTAGCAGAGTTAGGATATACCGAAAAACTGAAAAGTTTAAGTGAAAAATAAATCATAGGGCTAAAAATTGGGAATTAAAGTAACGAAAGGGGAAAGAAAGTACTTAACATACCTCTATGAAATAGAAGCTTATGGAGGTAAAAGAATAGGAACAACAAAAATAGCTAAAGCACTTAATATATCTCCACCTACAGCTGTTGAGGCTCTTCAAAAACTACACAATAAAGGCTTAGTAGATTTCATTAAGAGAAAAGGTGTAAGATTAACAGATGAAGGTGTAAGGATAGTAAGAAGAATTTTGAGAAAACATAGAATCCTTGAAATATTATTCTTTAATTCAACGAGACTTCCTTTAGAAGAAATCTGCCAATGCATAGAGAAAATTGATGTAGAAATAGATGATAAGTTAGTAGATAAAATATACGTGAACCTTGGAATGCCAAAATTCTGCCCACATGGGAAAGAAATTCCTCAATAGTAAGTTTTAAAAATAAATTAGGTACTACCTAACTCTGGGTATGCTGCATTGAAAGTAAGGTTGTTATTTATTCTGTTACTAGTAGGAGTGTTGATACTAAGTACGATACCGACTACTCTAATTGCCCAAGAACGTAAGATTATTGTAATGGTTTCTGTAGATTCTTTAGCATCCATTATTAGAGAAATATCAATAGATAACGTTGAAGTAGTAACACTAATTCCTGAAGGTGCAGAGCCCCATAGTTACCAAGTTTCCCCCGAGGTAGTGGAGAAAGCTAGAAATGCTGATTTGTTCATTTTTACAGGACATTTAGTTTTTGAAGAAAAATTAAACGAGTTACTTCCTCAAATACCTGTACTTCAAATAAATAGTGAAAATTACTTTGGAAACTATAAACTAAGAATTTTAAAACTGCCTGATGGTAGAAGAAATCTACACGCATACTGGCTTCACCCAGATAACGCCTTAGCCATAGCTAAAGCATTTATTGATAAATTGTCGGAAATAGATCCTATAAACTCGGAAAAATACTATGAAAAGCTAAGTGTTTTTGAGAAACGCGTAGAAAATGTTAAACAATACATTAGTAAAATCATAGAATTTTATGGTATGAAAGACGTTGGGATAGTGATAACATTCCCCGGCGAACAATATATTGCTGACACTTTAGACTTAAAAGTAATTGGCATGCTTAGTAAAGGGGAAGGAGTTTTCGCTAGTGGTGCTGAGCTTTCTGAAATAAAAAGTAAGCTTGAAAGTAGAGAAGCAAAGATAATGGTAGCTTCGGATGTTTCCAGAATGCTTAATGTTGGTAAGTTTATAGAAAAACTCTGTAAGGAAACTGAAACTCCAATAGCGTATGTAAGGCTTATTGGTGTTAAAGAACTATCCTACACTGATCTCCTAACATATAACGTGGGTGTAATTGTAGGGGCATATTCGAATAGTATGGAGAAAGTTTCCGAACAGGGCTTTAACATAGAATTCCCATCAACAATTTACATGTTATTTGCATCATTAGCTATAATAGTTATTATTGAAGGTTACTTGCTTTATGTTAAAAGCAAATATAGGTGATTAGTTAATGGAAAAGTATGCTGTTAAAATAGAGGATTTGACCATAACATATGATGATGTTGTAGCTATTGAGAATGTGAATTTGGAAATGCTAGATGGAGAATTTTTAGCAATAATGGGACCTAACGGTGCAGGTAAAACTACTCTTCTAAAAGCAATATTAGGTTTGATTAAGCCTGTGAGAGGTAAAGTTGAAGTTTACGGTTATAATCCATTCCATGAAGGCGATAAGGTTAGACATCTTATAGGCTATGTTCCACAAAAGGTTATGCTTTCTAAAGCAGTAAGACTTACTGTTGGAGAAGTGGTTCTTATGGGTGCTTTAGCTAGAAAATATCCTCCAAGAATACCTTCTGAAAAAGATGTTAATAGTGCTTTAGAAGCTTTAAAAATAGTTGGTCTTGAAGAGTTTTGGAATAGGGATTTCCTAGAGCTTTCAGGAGGGCAGCAGAGAAGAGTTTTAATTGCTAGAGCGCTTGTAAGTAAGCCGAAGCTCCTGCTTCTCGATGAACCACTTACAGGTGTTGATGTTAGAAGTCAGGCTGAAATATCTGCTTTTTTAAATGAGCTAAATAGAAAACATAAAGTAAGCATTTTGATGGTTACCCATGATTTAAACCCTGTAGTAGAATATGTTGACCGTGTCGCTCTTTTATTTAGAAAAATCTACGCTATAGGGACACCTGAAGAAGTTCTAAAGGAAGACATATTATCCAAGGTTTATGGTAGCAGAGTAAGAGTGTTTGCATATGGCGGGGTATGTTTTGCAATAATAGGTGATGTTCACAGGTGATGTAATGTTTTTAGAAATTATGGGTTCACCATTCATAGTTAACGCTTTAATAGGGATTATAATTGCATCTTTTGTTTCAGCAGCTATAGGCCATATTTTAACGAGCAGAGGAATAACTTTTCTATCAGCAGAAGTTGCTCATGCAGCTTTAGGCGGTGCAGCTTTCGGGGTACTTTTACAAACACTAGGTATTATATGGTTTGAACCTCTCTACGGCGCTTTTCTTTTTGGAGTAGTTAGTGCACTAATAACAGCCTATGCTGGGTTACGTGGTTCAAGAGAACAAATGGAAGCTGCTATAGGTGTTTCACTTGCTATGAGCATGGCTCTTGCAGTTGTGTTCTTAGGCTACATTAGATCGGAAGATATGCCTAAAGTTTGGGGCTATCTTGTAGGTGATATATTACTTCTAACAGTTGATGACTTATTATTCTTAGGTTCTTTAGCTATACTTGTAGGATTCTTTTACATACTATTCCGTAGGGAATTATTGTACATAGCTTTCGATATAGAAAGCGCTGAAGCTTTAGGTATTAAAGTTAAATTCTACCATTATTTAAGCATATTATTAGCAGCAATAGGTGTTATAGTTACGACCAAAGCTTTAGGAGCAATTTTAGTATATGCTTTTATCATAGCGCCAGCAGCCGCTGCAAACGAAATAGCTAAGAAAACAAGCCAAATACCGCTTATTACTTTAGCAATAGCCCTATTTTCAGGAATGATAGGCTTAACATTAACATTCACAGTAAACATACCGGCAAGCGGCACTATAGGTATATTAGCTTCAATAGCTTATTTAATGGCGATAACTTACTCCAGGCTTAGAAGAAAATAAAGACATATACTGTTTCAATTGAAAAATAATGTTAAGAAAAGAGACGAGTTAGAACATAACATGGTAAAGGTATTGTTCCTAATAGAGCATTTAGAAGAACTTTCTCCATGGATATATTTCGAATATGAAAACTCATCTAAAATGGTTGGAAAAAACAACTTATTGATAACTAATGTTAAGAGAGAAAATGAAAGAAAAAGATTAAGCAAAATAGCTAACGTTAGAAGTGAAAGCATAAGAACATTAGCTAAAACCCTGTTTAAAGACCATAAAATAATAGTCCTAGATTTAAAAGCTGAAAAGCCTTTAAAACCTAATGACTTCAAAAACGAAAGAATAATTTTGGTCATAGGAGGTATATTAGGAGGTTTTCCACCCAAAGGTAGAACATACGAGTACATAACTAAGCATTTAAAATCACTAAGGAATGTTATTGTTAGAAATTTAGGTAAGGAACAATTGACAATAGACGGTTCAATATATGTAGCATACATGGTTTCTAAAGGCATAAATTTCCAAGAACTCAAATATATTTACGGGCTGAGGATTAAACGGAAAATAGGTTACATAGAGCATGAAATATATTTGCCATATAAATACCCTGTCATTAAAGGTAAGCCTCTTATAAACGATAAACTTTTGAAATATCTTCTAAAGGGCATAGTTGTTGACGAATTGGAGAGGTTAAAGATTTAATGAAGAACTCAATGAGCATAGTAGACGTATATGCTTGGGTAGGTAGAACAGGTAAGCTTATTGAAAAATGCTATATTAACAACATTTATCACTCAAACGTAAACACTATCGTCTTTAAACTATACTGCAAACATTTAAGTTATAACCCATTATTGATTATGGAAGCTGGGAGAAGAATTCATTTAACAAAATATACTATGCCTAAAGAACGTAAAATAACGTCTCTATGTTCAGCGTTAAGAAAACACTTAAGGAGACTAATTATAGAAAGCGTAGAACTTATTGGCTGGGAGAGAATAGTTAAAATTACCATAGCATCGCCTAAGCGGAAATATCGCTTGTATGTGGAACTGCTACCTAGAGGAGTAATCGTTTTAACAGATGAAAATAACGTTATTCTACATACCACCAAAACTTTAGAGCTTAAAGATAGAGTTATTAGTAGGGGTAAAGAGTATAAACCACCTCCATCACTAAGCGTTAATCCTTTAAAAGCTAATGTTGAGGAAGTAAGTAAAGCTATTCTTAAAGGTAAAGATGTCATTAGAGGGCTTGTTAGAGGACTAGGTTTACCTAGTGAATTAGCTGAAGAAACATGTTTTAGAATGAAAATTGATAAGCATTCTCCTCCAAAAGAAATACCCTTTAGCACGTACGAGAAAATCGTTAGAATCATAAGGGAAATAGTTGATGAAGCAAAAGAAGGCTTAGGCTATGTGGTTTCAAAAAACACAGAATTAGTTACAGTACTGCCCTTTAAACCTACATATTTAGCTGAAGAATATTCTTTAAAAATGTTCAGCGATTTTAATGAAGCCCTCGACCTATTCTTCACAGAGAAAGCAAAAAGAGAAGCTGCAACTAAAGTAGCTAAAGCTAAAGAACGGGAAATAAAGAAGTTAGAGCATTCGTTAGAGAAGGCAAAAGAACTTAAAGAAAAATACAGTAGAGAAGCCGTAAATCTAAAACAAGCAGGCAGTTTAATTTTAAAGAACATAGATCCAATAAACAAAATTATTGAGTGTTTTAGAAGAAGAGTCGTTAGAAGAAAAGGGGAAGAAGCTATAAAAATATGTTCTATGGAAGTAAAGGAGCCAGGTATTAGAATATTAGGTTTTAGCAGAAAGGAAGGCATAGTTGAAGTAGAAGTAGAAGGTAAAGCCGTTAAAGTAAGTATTAGAAAAAGTGCTTATGAGAATGCGTCAAAATGTTTTGAAAAAGCTAGAGAACTGCAAAGAAAAGCTAGTAAAATTGAGGAGAAAATTGGAGAACTTAGAGAAAAAATAGAGAAACTGGAACGTGAAGTAGAATACGCTAAGGTTGAAGAAAAAGCTAAAGTTAGGAAGAAAGAGTGGTATGAAAAATATCACTGGATAATAAAGGGAGAATATTTAATTATAGGTGGAAGAAACGCTGAACAGAATGAAAGTATTGTTAAAAAGTATTTGGAAGCAAATGACATATTCATACACGCCGAAATACATGGAGCACCAGCAGTAATTATTAAATCTAAAGGCCCTGCTCCAGAAGATGTTATAAGAGAAGCAGCTCTAATAGCGGCAGCGTATTCTAGAGCGTGGAAGGAAGGTTTAGGAGCAGTTGACGTATACTGGGTTTGGGGTAAGCAGGTTTCTAAAAAACCTCCTCCCGGAGAATATCTTCCTAAAGGAGCGTTTATGATATATGGGAAACGCAACTATATTAGAAATGTTCCCTTAGTTCTTGCATTAGGTGTTGAAAAAGTAAACGAATCACTTAGAATTATAGTTGGTTCTGAAGAACATGTTAAGAAAAAGGCTTTAGCCTACGTTGTATTGAAGCCTGGACGTTTCAGTTCACATAAATTAGCGGATGAGATAAAAAACATTTTCACTAAGAAAGCCCCTAAGGAATTAGAACCTCTGTTCAAAACTATATCTATAGAGGAAATAGCTTTAAGGATACCGGGGCCTTCTGTTGTAGGAAAAACAATTATTAATATAAAGTGAGTAGATACACGGATAACAGAGGATAATTACTTGGTGTATTTTCTATGGGCGAAGAAGCCATCACCGTGAAAGAGATAATGAGCAGCCCACCGATAATCATAGATATTGAAGAGTCCGTTATTAGAGCGGCTAAGGTAATGGCTGAAAATAAAATAGGTTGTGTAATTGTTACAGATAGGAAAGGTAAACCCGTAGGTATAGTTACTAGAAGAGACCTTGTAGAGAAAGTTTTAGCTAAAGCAAAAGACCCCTTCAAAACTAAAGTTAGAGATGTTATGTCTTCTCCCCTAACCTATGTAAGTCCAAACACTCCTATACTTGAAGCTGCTAAGTTAATGTCACGTAAAGATATTAGACACTTACCCGTTATTGACGTTGATGGTCTTGTAGGTGTTGTTTCAGATAGAGATATTTTAACAGTAGCACCCGAATATATTGAGTTAATGATGGTTAGGAAAGGTAGTTTTTAGCTGAAATCGTTAGGAATCCCTTTATCTAACGCAGTAAGAATACTATATGTCGAGGATGCCTAGTTTGAATATTCTAAAATACACTACAGTAGAGGTTCCAACAATTTCTTCAACAGATTTGGCAACTAAAGCCAGAGCTATTATTAGGGATTATGGGCTAAGAATTCTTCCAGTAGTTGAAAACGATAGGTTAATAGGTATTGTTTCAAGGTTAAACATTTTAACAGTAACATCGTCTAAGTCTAATTTGTTAGTAAGGGATATTATGGAAGAACCTAGAACGATTTTAAAAGCCAATTATAGTTTAAGGAAAGCTGTTGAAGAAATGTTAAAAGCCGATATATGGTATGCTCCAGTAGTTTCAGAAGACTATAGATTCATTGGACTATTTTGTTTAGAAAACATAATTAAAGAATTTTATGTTAAAAATGTTGATGTAAACGAATTACCTGTAAAAGACTTCATGTCGACAAATGTAGTGACTGCGCGTAAAGGTGAAGATGTTTCTTCAATACTGCGTAAAATGCTTAAACATAGGTACTCAGGGTTACCGATAGTTAGCGATAAAGGTAAGGTTCTAGGTATTATAACACAGCATGATATTCTTAAAGCGGGTGCAGCTAGAATACTTTTAGAATCAGAACGTTCTAAAGGACACCGTGGTGTTAAAGCATTAGATATTATGAACACAAATGTATGCAAGGTAAAACCAAATACACCTTTAAAAGAAGTAGCTAAACTCATGGTTAAAAGAAACATTGGCAGGGTAGTTGTAGTTAATAATAAAGATAAGCTCGTAGGTATTGTTGACAGAGAAGACGTAGTTAAAGCCTATATGAAATACCTGTAAAAGGGCTTAAATCATGAGTTTCCGATTTGTACCTCCCAAACGCATAAGACCTGAAGGTTTAAGATATTTAAGAAGCAATGGTAAACCAAATTTTTCCTCTAGAATTTATGAAAAACCAGGAGAGCTTTCAATAATAATTAAAAGACCTGTAGTAACAATTACTCATATTAAGCCTATAGGTGAAGCAATTAAAACAATGACATATAAAGGTTTTAGAAGACTCCCCGTAACAACACCTACAGGCATTCTTAAAGGCATTATAACTGCAACAGATATCGTAAACTACTTTGGTGGTGGAGAATACTTTAACATAGTTTTAAACAGGCATGGAGGTAACATATATAAAGCATTAAATGAACCGGTAAAATCCATTATGAATAAGAACCCAATATATGTAACCATAGCTGATGATCTAGCATATGTTATAGAATTAATGGTTAAATATGGTGTAGGTGCCGTACCTATAGTCGAAGAAGAAACACTAAAGATACATGGTATTGTAACTGAAAGAGATATTGTAAACTATCTTCGAGAAAAAACCATAGGGCTTAAAGTTTCCGAACTTATGACGAAAAATGTTATCACCATTTCTCAAAACTCTTCAATAAGGGAAGCAGCAAAAACTATAATTAAAATGGGGTTTAGGAGACTTCCCATAGTGGATGATCAAAGATATGTTAAAGGTATGATAACTGCTAGAAGCATAGTTAGATTCTTTGGAACAAACAAAGTGTTCGAATATGTTATTTCCGGAAACATTGAAGAAGCATTAAGTGTGCCGGTAACCGCGGCTTCAATAAGTAAAATAGTAACTGTAAAACCACATATTGACGTAGGTGAAGCAGTAAATAAAATGATACAGCACAATGTAGGATCAGTTCTGGTTACAGAAAATAATAAGCTTATGGGAATACTTACTGAGAGAGATGTAATGTATGCATTAGCACTTAAAAGATGAATTACCATGCATGCTGGTGTATTTTAAACTATGAATAAAAATTTGAAATTCATTGCAGACACTATGTTAGGTAGTTTAGCCCGATGGCTTAGAATGCTAGGATATGATACATTATATTCTAAAGATTACGGTGACAAAGAGATTTTAGAATTAGCTTTCAAGGAAGAGAGAATAGTATTAACAAGAGATTTAAGCTTACATAGGAAGACGGTAAAACAAGGTTTAAAGTCAATATACTTAGAAAACGAATCTATTCAAGAAAAATTAGCAACTTTAGCCTCTAAGTTAAAAATAAATTTAGAACTAAACCCTGAAAGATCCCGTTGCCCAATATGCAATGGTATTTTAATGAAGGTTTCTAAAGAGAAAATAGTTGATAAGGTACCTGAAAAAGTAGCTGAACTACATGAAGATTTTTGGATGTGTACTGCTTGCGGTAAAGTTTACTGGAAAGGTAAACACTGGATAACTATGAATAAAATATTAAGAGAGGTTAGAGAAAGAGTAACGTATGAGCGGTGAAAAAATGGTTTCACTAAGTGATTTTACTTTAGAAGACGGTAAATACCTTGTAGGTTTAGCTAGGAGAACTGTTGAAACATATCTTAAAACAGGAGTTAAAATAGTTCCTCCTCAAAACCTAGATTCCAAATACTATGAGAAATTAGGTGTTTTCGTTACCATAGAACGCATAGGATATACAGGTACCAGGGTGTTTAAAGAACTTAGAGGCTGTATAGGCTACCCTTACCCTATAAAGCCACTAGTAGAAGCATTAATAGACTCAGCAGTATCAGCCGCAGTAGAGGATCCACGTTTTCCACCTATGAAGTTTAAGGAGCTAGATAATGTTGTTTTTGAGGTTTCCGTTCTCTCTAAACCTGAGGAGTTAAAGGTTAAGAATAGAGCGGAATTACCTAAACTTATTGTCATAGGTAAAGACGGATTAATAGTAGAGTACGGTTGGTTTAAAGGATTATTACTACCTCAAGTTCCTGTAGAGTATAAGTGGGATGTAGAAACATTCTTAGCGGAAACATGTATGAAAGCAGGTCTACCGCCTGATTCCTGGTTGCTAAGCGATGTTAAGGTTTACAGGTTTGAAGCAGCAATATTCTGTGAAAAAACACCTAAAGGCGAAATAGTTAAAAGGGACCTATTTGAAGAACTAAAGAAGTGTCACGGTTGAAAACAGTATTTATACCATTTCTAATACCATTTTTCAACTTTGAAAACAAAATATTAGGAGCTTTAAGAATCTACCGTGGACTAGTTGCTGTAAACAGTTTAGAAATAAAACACTGTAACGAAGCCATATTTACCTTAACTTATAAAGACAAAGTTATCTATACATATGTAGAGCTTAAGAAACCTCCATTACTCGATGTTGCAAGGAAATATTTAGAAAAAATAGTGTTCAACAAGGACATTGACTGCAATAATCCGTTTCTAGACCTCTATGGTGTTAATGGAACTGTAGCTGCAAAACCGCAGAATATGGTTAAGACAAAGTATAATGTAGAGGACTTTGTTCTCATATCCGTAATTAAGGAGCAAATAAATCGCGTACCTCCCTTAAACATAAACGCTAATTTATCTTTAGAATTCAAGAAGTTATCATACAACTATTCGTGTAAGCAGTGTACCGTAAACTTTTTCAAACATGTTTCAGGGAAATATGCTGAAATTTCCTCATGTATTGGTGAGAACATGTTTTTCCTTGTTAAACGAAGTGTTATGGAGGATGCTATTGAGGAACTTATTTTGAAAAATGTTGACCCTGAAGACATATATGTTTTCGGCTTATTTGATAAAAGCTACGTTATTTACGATAAATCTCCACATACACAGAATGCTTCATGTATTAGGTAATGTAGTTCCTCTATACCTTTGCTGGTTTTTGCAGAAACTATAACCGGTCTCATAGATTGGCTAAACTCTTTAACTATGCTTGCTAAATACATGGCTGTTTCAGATATTAATCCTTCCTTACTTTTCATTATAAGTCCTTTGAAGCTATCTATGTCTTCAACTATTAGCTTTACTGTTTCTACGTTTTTAATTAAATCAGCTTTATTAACTATTGGAACTACACTTATGTCTAATCTTAGCTGTATAAGTATCGATGTTGTCCACGCAACTACAAGGTCTATGGGGGTGGACATTGTTTCTCCATCAACAATAAACACTCCAACCGTGGGTCCTAATTTTTTAAGTTTAGATATGAAGTAATGTCCGCTTTTCCTATAAACAAAAACCTCCATTTGACCTGGAGTATCTATGATTACAAATTCATATTCGGGTTTAGTAAAAACACTGTGACTTAATATTTTATCCGAGTATTCGAGGATCATGTCGCTTGCTTTCATAAATGCGCCGTTAGGTCCTAAACCATATTTAACCATAAGTTCTTCAACTGTGAAAAGATTACGTATATCAAAATCCGGACTATATGGTACCACTTTGGCTCCAGGGTCAAGATTCACTATAGCGACATTATATCCTTGATTTCTAAGCCATTCACTATATACTTTTGTTAAACTTGTTTTACCTGAACCAGCAGTACCCAGCATTATTATGAACATTCATAACCACCTATAGTAGAAACTATTGTTGAGAATATATTCTAATTCTATAGTATTAGCTATTAAACTGCATTACTGTTGTTATGCAGCGGTTGCATACTGTTTATAGCTAAGTAGAGCCATCTTATGGCGGTCTTGCCGCTTCTTCTACTCTTCTAAGCTGTTTTCTATACATTTCCAATATTTCATGAACTGTTGTGGCATCTTCCGGTCCTTTATCAGGCCTCCATCTTATGAATCTTGGAAACCTAATTGCTAACCCGGCACCTGGCTTTACTTTGCCCCAGTAACATGTATGTATTGGCGATAATGTTATTTCAGCACCTATTACTTCAGCAACTATTTGAGGTACAAACCATATATCAGCTTCCATTTTAGAATCCACACGCGGATGTTTATGATCTATAATTAGGTCTTTAAACATTTCAGGAAGTTTCTCTAGGACTTCATCTGTGAACCCGCTACCAACTTTACATACTGTTCTAAACATGTCTGCTTCGGGATCGTATGCTGCCATAAGTAGTGCTCCATAGGTTCCTGCTCTTCTACCTTTACCGTGAAATGCTCCGACAGCTACAAGGTCTACAGTATCCATCATTTCGCTCTTATAGTCTCTCTTATATTTTATCCAAAGCCAGCCTCTAGCACCTGCCTGGTATATTGCGTTTTGATGTATTGCTTTAGCAACTATCCCTTCGCAACCGCTTTCTATAGCTTTTAAGAAGAATTCTTCTATTTCATCAGGGTTATCTGTTACAATGGCTTCTGCAAGTCTGAACCTATCGGATTCCTCAATAATGCTTTTAAGTTTCTCTCTTCTTTCAATAATAGGTTTCTGGGTATAGTCTACACCGTCAGCATATAGTAGGTCGAAGAGAAATACTGAAACAGGATATTCCTTCATAGCTACATGTATATCATGTTTCCTTCTTCTTCTCATGAGCTCCTGGAATGGTCTTAACTCACCAGTGTCAGGATCTATACATACTATTTCTCCTTCTACAATTGCCTCGTTTGCTTTAATATGTTTTCTAGCAAAATCTTGAACATCAGGGTATTGGTGGGTAATGTTTTCTAGTCTTCTAGAGAAAATCCATATTCTATCTCCTTTCTTATGTATTTGAGCTCTTTCACCATCGTATTTGTATTCCGCTAAAACCTTACCCCCAGTTTTCATGAGTATCTCTCTTGGCGAACTAAGTCTTTCAGCAAGCATAGGTCTAATAGGTCTTCCAACAGTAACAGTCATCGTTTTTAATGCTTCAACACCTTTCTCAGCTAAAACTTTTGCAACATAGCCTAAATCGCTACATAGATTATATGCTCTTTCAATAACAGGTCTAGCTAGTTTTGTTTTACCGTAAACTATTGCTAAAGCATCCATCATTGTTGCTTCAGCAACACCTAGCCTTAACCTTCCCTCAACAATTCTAACTAGGTACTTAGCTTCCTCAGCCGTAGCATCCTGTAAAAGACCTCCTAGGAGCTTAACTTTAAGGTCTATGGAGCCCGGTCCTGAGGTTTTAGCTATTTTATCAAGCGTACTGTATACTCTGGTTACTGTAAGGGGCTTAACCGCACCTATGCCGAAAAATGCTGTTAGAGCTGCTTGCCTTTTCTTAGCTTTCAGTATTTCAGCTGCTTTACCTAGATCTCCAAGTCTCTTAAATTCCTTTTCAACGGCACTGTCTGAAAACCCTGTAGCCATAGATATGGCTCTTATTATAAGTCTTTCACCTATACCTAATTCAGGCATTCCCATCCAGTCTGGGTAAAGCTTACCCTGCATAAGGTAAACTACTTTGTCTATAACTTCAGCAGGGGTTTTTCTAAAAAGCTGAACCAGTAAAGCGGTCATTTCAGTACGTTTAGTTGTCAATTCAAGCTTAGCAAATATTTCAACTAGCACTTTAAACTCTAAATCACTTGTAACCGCAGACACAATCGCTCCCCTAAGTATATGTTAGGAGAGGAATAAACTTAAACGCTTAGGGTGTACATAAGTAAAGTAGAGCCCTGTGATGATTACCCGGCAAGTATGAGTTAATGATTAATCACGAGTTACGCTGAGGGTTTCCTAAAACATTATGGGGTGGTTTTCACGGAGAAAATATCTATAATTATAGCATTATCGCTACTTTTAGTCATAGCTGTTCTTTCAACACTCTTCTATATGACATACCTTGAGAATTTAAAACTTAAGAAACAAGTTGAAATGCTAATGGAGAAAAGTAGAGAACTGGAAAGTCTAAAAATAAAATACGAGGTCTGCCTTACGAATGCTACTAACCTACGTAACGAATATGAAAGCCTCCTAGAAAAACTTAAGGAATACGAAACCACATTTCTTCAGTTCAAAACAATATCAACTGTTGCTTTTCAGCAGAAACTTGAAGAATTAGCTAGTAAAATAAATGAAAGAGTTTATGGTGGAAAAAACCTCATAAGACCTGATGATGTTGAAGCAACAGTCATGAGCGTTGTAGGGCATAAATTTAATGAAGAGACTTTAGGAAGCGACCTATACAGCATCTTCTGGTTTATCGTTAGAAACATTAAATATTCTAAAGACAGCGTATATCCTTTCATAAAAATGTTTAACGTTTCAATAACAGATGCTTCATATAATATAACCATAGAGGTTGAATGGGTTACTAATGTATACCAAACTCCTATAGAGACTTTAAAACGTAAAGAAGGAGACTGCGAAGACATGGCATATCTTGCAGCAAGCATTCTTCAAAACTATTTCGAAGACAGAAAAGACTATGAAGTATACGTCCTTCAAGTGCTATGGGGAGAGGAAGGCCATGCAGCTGCTGTTGTCAGACATATAAACGGAACAATAGCTATCATAGATCCGGCAGGGAAATACTTTACTGGTAGAGTAACTGAAGTTATGTTTAAACCTGCTAAAGATGAAATACTTAGATGGTTTGGATACTGGGGCATTAATGAAACCAATTTCAAACGCGCTCGATTCACAAACATCTTAGGAGAAGCTTACGCTGAAAGCATTGAAGCTGTTATCGGCTTCTTGGACTAGGTTTTTTTCTTCTCGTTTTTTCAAGCATTTTTTCTAAAGTCCACTTAGCTGAGCTTTTAATATCCATTCTTCTTCTCTCATCGAATATGTTTTTAAGTCTAATTTCTTTAATAATCCCCCTATCTACTATGATTTCATAGTCGAAGGCTTTAGATGTATCTAGTTCTCCTCTCTCTATTCTGTCAATATCCTTTTTCTTTATACCTTCAAGAACCCTAGCTATGAAGAACTGTCTAAACGGGGGGATATCGACTGAAAGTTCAACGAAAGGTATTATTCTCATTTCATCCTTGCCAATATACATTTCTGCAAGTAAAGTTCCATCAGAACTCCTTAGCGGAACTATTTTCTCTCCAGGCTTAGGTTCTATCTTAATTGTTCCTCTAGGGCTTACGACACCTGATTCTAAAAGGCCAAGTATTAACTCTAATATTTCCTTCTCTTTTTTTAGCTCCTGAATTTTCTCTTCAAGAAACTTCTTAATTTCATCTATCTTAATATGTTCCTCCATTATTAGAAAACCACCCTGCACAACTGCCAACCAAAATTATTTGTTTAGAAAAATAAAAACTATATTATCTTTGCGGTATTTGATTTGGAAATAAAAACTATTCCTTATAAACTGTTTTTCCTTCAGCTACTACTAGTTTAGGAGATGACCCAAGTGCAAATGGATCATTGTTCCATACTATGAAGCTTGCCCACTTACCTTTCTCTAAGCTTCCAAGATTATTGTCTATATTGAGTATTTTAGCGTTGTTCAGTGTTATTATGGATAATGCTTCTTCCTTACCCATACCATATTTTAGGAAGAACCTTAACTGCAAGTACAGATTTCTCTGAAGAACTACTGGGTGGTCGCTCATAAGCCCGAAGAACGGTCTTACTTCTACAAGGTATTTTACATTTTTCCATCTTTCATGTCTAAGCTCTGTTTTATATGGGAAGGCATCTATTGGACCGTAAACCAAAGGTATGTTTTCTTTCTTAATTCTTTCAAAAATTTCTTTACTGTGCACATCACATGCATGATCTATTACTATTTTTAAGCCAAATTCTTTACGTAACATAAGCAGTCCCATAATGTCGTCTTCCTTATGTACATGAACCCTTAGGTCTTCTTCGCCTTTAACTATTGGAAACAGCATTCTTAGTTCAGGGTCAAATTCTTCTTCAACCTTCTTACCCTCTTTGATAAGCTTCATTGCATCTTTAGCTTTTATAAGCCATTTCCTGAAAATCCCTATGCTGCCCATTCTAGTGTATGGTCTTGAACCTTTCCAGTCTGTTGTTCTTCTAGGATTAAAGCCTAAAGCTGCTTTAACACCTGCATGTTTAATATAGGCTTCTTCTATATTTCTAGCATAATTTCTTATTACAACACCTTTACCACCAATAATGTTTCCGCTTCCAGGTAAAACACATGAGTACAATACACCCCATTCTATGGATTCTTTAAAGCTTTCATCGTCCATGTAAATACTATATAGAGCATCAACATGCGGTAAAATACTGTCAAGTTTCTCGTTTGCTTCACCCTCTTCTGACGGTTCACCTGCTCTATGCATACCTATGTGGCAATGCGCATCTATAAAAGCAGGAGTAATGACATATTTCTTACTTTCCCCTATTATTTCCGCATCTTTAGGTGTTTTCTTAGATATTCCCTTAAGAACACTGTTTTCCCATATAACGTACGCATTTTTAACGATTTTACCAGGTTTTCCAACATATATTATTCCTGCCTTTACAGCCTTCAAAACACCCCACCACATTATTAAAAATAGTTAAACTTATTCTTTAAGAAAACTCCTTATAGAAGAGTAGTTACTATATGAAATTATTGGATGATGAGAAAAGGGCAGTAACATATAGTGTTGTATCCATAACATTTAAGTACTTCTGGATACGTGGGTTTGGTGGATATCGACCCCGATGAGGAGGGCGAGGGGTATGAGCCTCCGTGAATCCAAGTTCAATGAGGGGAGTGCCGAACATTGCAGTCGAATAGTGAAGTCAGCGATAAGGTGCTCCCGTAGTTGGGCTTGGAGGACACCCAGCCGTAATGAAGACTCCGCTACAAGAGAAACAAAAGTAGCGGGGAACCAGAACGGCTGTCTCGACTAGAATGAAGAAGAGTTACTCCGCTGAACAGCTAACGTGAAATCCTTAACTTTAAAACAGTTTTTAGGAAACTGAAAATATCAGCAATTTTTAACTTTGACTTACCAGCAACCCTATCTATGAAAACTATAGGATACTCTACTATCTTCAACCCTAAAATTTTAGCTAAATATAGTGATTCAACCTGAAACTCGTAGCCCTTTGCTTTAATCTGTGAAACTATTTTTTCGAATGCTTCTCTACAGTAAAGCCTATAACCTGTTGTAACATCGTTAACTTTTAACCCTAAAACGAATTTAGCAACCATATTAGCTGTTTTGCTTATAATTTTCCTATGGATTTTCCATCCAATAATCTTTCCTTCTCTAACATATCTGCTTCCTAAGACTATGTCTGCTTTGCTAATATTAGCTTTTTTTAAAAGCTCAGGAATATACTTTGGATCATGGCTTAAATCAGCATCCATTGTTATAATGAAATCTCCATTTGAAACTTTAAAACCATCTATGTACGCTGATCCTAAACCCATTTTTCTAGGTCTTAAAACAAGTTTTATGTTATGGTTTTTCTTCATGAAATCCCTTACAAGTTCTATTGTTCCATCAGTACTTCCATCGTCAACAACCACGATTTCTAAATTTAAGTTTAGATTTAGAAGCATAGGTATGAGTTTTTCAAGGTTTCTTCTCTCATTTATTGTAGGCAGGATTATACTTATCTTAGCCTTCTCCACCTGAACTTTCCTCAAACTTCTTCTTGAGAAATGTAGTTAGTTCTTTATGTATTTCTTTTACAACATCATCTACTTCTTTCACATCTTTTAACCATATTCTTGCAGAAATAGTTTCGCTAAGATCTCCTCCCATATGTCCTATAAGTTCAATATCTGCTATGATGCCACTAAATTTTCCTAAGCCTACTTCGTCAGGTGTTTTTGGTTTATAATATACTAGTTTCTCACCGTTGATTTCGATTTCATCTGTTATAGGGAAAAACCATTTTCTAACATATACGTCCATTGAAACCAGAATTATGCCTGAAGTGAGGGGTAAAATTATTGCTCTACTGAATTTATCTATCCATAATTCTCTTACATTATTAACATCTACTAGGTGCAATAGAGAAATCCTCGCACTAGTAAAGTTTTAGTTCTGAACCATCAAACGGACATCTGTAATGCAGTCTTTTAGCGTCAGCATCACAGTAAAGTATTCTATGTCCCTTACTGAAACATTTGGGACAATAATATACAGTATCTTTTACTACGTTAAGTTTTTTAGAGCAAATGTAGCATCTAGCTGTAATCCATCCTCTATGACCCATAGCGGAAGCTCCAGCTATAGACCCTAAAGACACTTTCTTCACCTATAGTCGCTTTATGGAGTTCAGCGTGAACTATATAGTTTTCTGAATTATTAACTTTACGGGGGGTGTTTAGTTTACGAGTATAGCTGCTGTTGCAGATGTTCACTCGCCAAAATACTTGAAAATGTATGAGGAAGCCCTTAAAGAATTTGATTTTTCAAAAGTAGAAGCACTGTTCTTTGCAGGCGATATGATATTTAAAGGTAGATGGTATGAGTTTTCTAACGTA
The DNA here is from genome assembly GCA_029258915.1 of Thermoproteota archaeon. Classification (GTDB taxonomy): domain Archaea; phylum Thermoproteota; class Thermoprotei_A; order EX4484-217-1; family EX4484-217-1; genus EX4484-217-1. The sequence goes on along the minus strand of JAPDJU010000003.1, from coordinate 35,113 downwards.
CTGAAGGTAACTAGAAAATTCACCGATAAACCTATTTACGCATGTTTCGGTAACGAAGAATTTGATGTTGCTATACCGTTGCTTATGAAGAAGTATACTGAGGTAACGTGGATTAGCGATGAACATACGGTAGTTGAGTTGAGTGGAGAGAAAATATGGGTTGTAGGTAGTAAAGGAGTTTTAGATAGGCCTACACGGTGGCAGAGAAAAAACATTCCTAATATAGACAACATCTATAAGGAAAGAATGGAAAAACTAAGAGAACTCATAGTTGAAGGCAAAAATAAAAAATACACAACAATACTTCTCATACATTACCCACCAACATATTCTACCCTAGTAGGAGAGCCTAGATACGCTTGGCCGGAAATGGCTTCTTCAAAAATGGAAAAAGTTTTGAAAGAAACAAAACCGAACATAGTTATACATGGACATTCCCATAACTCTAAGAAAACATTTACAATGCTAGGTTCAACAAGAATATATAATGTTTCACTTCCAGCAACAAAAAAGATAACAACTATCCCTATAAAATGGGGTCTTTTAGAATTCTTTAGTTAAAGAGGATATGTTCCATGCCCAGCAAGTTTGTAAGTGAAGTACTTAAAATAATAAACGAAATAGTAAGTGCTAATGGTTATGAGAAATTCTTCTCAAACGATATTCTCAATTCTGAAGGTAGGAAAAGAATAGAGAAAATAGCTAAGCTAACTCTAAATAAATGTAAACAAACAAAACCATATTTAGCTAAGGTTAGAAGAAAGCCAACATATAATAGCGTTATGAAATATTTTGAAAGCATTTTAAAATGTCTTGAAGAATTAAAGTAAAAGGAAATACACTAAGCTATAAACAATGGTAATAGTATGACGGAAAGTATTCCGCTTAAGTATATTCCGTCAAAAGTTCCTGCACCACCAATACTTACAACAGGTGCGTAAAGCTTCTCCCAATCCTTAATTAGATGCAAAAGATCTGCTCCTATAAGAACGCCTAATGTTCCAGCAATATAAGCTATGGGTATAGCGGATACTGGGGGAAGGGCTAGAAATGAAATTATAGATGCTGAAGCGAAAGCGGACGTTAAAGGAGGTATGAAAGCAGGCATAACAATACCTACTCCTTTAACGGGTTTAGCTAGAACGTAAGATATTGTAGTTACAGCAGTCATAGCAACTAATAGTGCAAATAAAACCTGTTGGAAGTTAGGGAACGTTAAAATTTTAATTATTAGAAGAAGTGAAAGCAAAACAGGTATAACGGCTCCACCAACATTAACAGCTATTGTCATAACCCTGCGTCTCCTTATAAACGCAGGTATAGTGTATGGTATTCCGAAAAACACAACATACCTTATCGAAGGTGTTTCTATTTCTTTAACTATTCTGTAAACAGGAATATTAACCATACTTAAAATAGCTGAAAAAACTATGACCGTAAAAGCGAACAGTACACTTTCTGAAAAACGAAACCCCAAAGTTCTAAATAGGAAAATGAAAACCGAGCTCCACCAGAAAAACATTATCATAAACATGAATAATCCAAGAATAATCATAACCAAAAATATCAGGCTATGGAGAGGAGTATAGAATATCACCTTTTCCCTTTCTTCTTCAAAAAACTCATCTCCCATAGATTATCCTCTAATACAGTATTTCAAAACATTATTTTGGTGCGGGATTAATATTTATTTTGGGAAGTGGGGAAGCATGGTTGTAAGCGAAATAATTGAAGCCTTTATCCTAAGCGGGATCGCATACATTAAGCCCGGATGTATGCATAGATTTTCTGAGGAAAAAGAATTAATAGACTATATTACTCTTGGACCTAGATTGTTCAATACTCTAAATAAAGCAGTTGAATTAGGAGAAAAAGTAGCTTTAGGTAAAATAGGAGCACCTACAGCTAACATAGGAACACTGCTTTCAGATGTTCTAAAAAACATTGGAGGCAGACTTGCAAAAAACACTGTATTTTACGATTCAACATTAGCTTTAACAATGATAGCATTAGCGTCATCGCATGCTCTAACGATGTATAAGAGAAATGTAGATGAAAGCCGTATTGAAAGAAGCTTGAAAATGTTCCTAACGTCATCTACTGGTAAGGATTCTTCAGCTCTAGTACATGTTACAAGAACAATAGGGCCAACACCATATATTGCATTACTTAACCAAGCGGACTATACGAGAACCAAAATAGAACTTGAAGACATCTCCCTTTATGAAATATTCTATGCTCTTTCATTTAAAAGCATATCATTTAAATCACTAATCGACTTCACATTAGTGGCAAACACTGTTAAAACTATTAGAAAATATTATGAAACAGTAAAAGACTTAAACAATTCATTAGTTTCAGCATATGTTTCATTGATTTTTGAAGCAGCACCCCTTCCTGTATGGGCTAGAAGAGATTTAGAAATAGTGTTGAAAGAAGGAGTTATGGTCAGCAAAGCTTCTGCTAAAAAACTTTTCGAAATAGATAGAAAACTTAGAAGAGAGAAAATAAGCTTCAACGGTTTACTACCAATATTAACAGCAGCTACCGCAATAAGTTTAATACTCAAATACATAGCTTAAACTAGGAGATTAAATGTGAAAATAGAAGTCGATGTAGAAAAACTGTTAGCAAGAATAGGTAGTGTAGGTCTTTCAGAAAGAATGATTTACACAATGCTGCTGAGAAGTGCTAGTGAACTACCTGTATGCTTATCGAGAGGTCTTCTTGAAAAATGTATTGCCGATATTGTTCTATGGTCAATAGTTTATTCTAAAGTCAGAGGTTTTGATTTAGAATACTATTTAAACAAAGTTGTAAAGGAGTACATGGAGAAGCTTGGTCAAAAAATTTAAATATTATTTAAATAGGCTTCCCGCATGATGAGAACTGTTGATGAAGGGACCTGATATAGCTAAAATAGGTTTGCTTCTTCATGTATATGCTTACTCTATATTCGAGTCCATAACAAAGGTTTTAGGTGTAGCACAAGCAGTTTTATTAAATGACTTTGCTAAAGCATTTCTAAACTTAGGCTACAATATCGACTTAAAAATTGAAAGTGTAAAGAACTACATATCTCTCCTCAAGGATATTGGTGTTGTAAGGAAGTGTAGGGGTTCAGGTTTTATGACATTTTATGACAAGCGACATCCCTTCATCTTTGTTCTCCTTCATCCCTTCTTGGGTTTGCATCTGGTCAGGAGCGTTTAGGGTGACCCCAAGCACCCCACATCTTGAGATGAGGTTAAAACATGCTATAACATCTCTATCTCCTATAAAACCACACTTACTACACCTTAAGATTCTTCCTTTGATAGATGTTAGCTTACCGTTACATCTTGGACAAAGCTTAGAGGTTTTCCTTGGATTAACCTTTACTAGTGGTATTCCCTTCTCCATACACTCATACTCTATATATGATAGTAGTTTACGGTAACTCCATAATGAGAGCTTCTTACTAAACTTACTATTCTTCTTGCCATTAATTCTTAGGTTTTTAAGGTTCTCTACAACAATTAAACTTCTATGCTTTAATGCTATATCTGTTATCTCCTCTGCTATCTTATGGCATGAGTCATTGATTATGTTTCTTATCTTTCTACCGTGCTTTCTAATAGCTTCTCTAATTCCTTTGATATATTTCCATTGCTTTGGATAACGTTTCTGTATCCTCTCAATCCAAATCCTATGAGACAATGCTTTTCTTAAAGGAAAACTAAACCTCCCAACCTTAACTACTCTCCTATTATTCTTAATGAGTATGGTAACGTTATCAAAGTTTACATCAATAGCAAGAACACTTCTTGCATTGTGCTGTTTAATTTCTCTTCTGAACTCTATACATATCCAGAATCTTGAACCATCATACTTTATTATCAATTCGTAATTATTCCAGTTCTTGTACTTTATGAACCTCTCTTTTGGTGCTACTAACTTTATCTTATCCTCTCTCCCACCTAGAACCTTAACTATTAACTCTTGATTCTCTAAGTCTAACTTGTAATCGTATTTGTCTATTCTAGCTGTTAACTTCCTCAATACTGGTTTACTACCATTAGATTTCTTAACTGCTTTGACAACACTCCTAGCATGATAATATATTTGCTTTACATGGTGCGCTCTAAACCCTTTACTTCTTAGCTCATAGTAGAATCTTCTATGTAATGTTTTAACTGAAGGTATATTCTCTTCATTCCATACTTGGTCTATAATATATTGTGTGTAATCTCGGAATGTTTTAAGAAAGTTTAAGATCTCATCACCCTCCTCTGGGAGACCCGTAACCTTAAGGGTCTCATCAACCTTCATTGGAGAGTTCACCAGTAATAATTCATGTTAGGAAGTTTTATAAGTTTTATCCTATTATATGTGTTTAGGTGTCTCTATGGTTGAAATAGTTATTATTCATGGAAGTATAATTAAGTATAGAGGAGACGTATTTATACTATATCCCGCCAGAGAAGATAGGGAGAAATTAAGGAAACTTCATGGAAAAAAGGTACACGCAATAATAATAACAGAAGACTAAAAGAAACTACAACAATTGTTATAAAAAGTTATAAATTCCAAAACAGTTCATCAAGGCTTCGCAGGCCACATGTGCCCATTAGCTATGATAGGTATGATGGCTTTAGCTCAGGAGAGAATGGGAACTAGGCAAAACCCTTTCCGACTATGTAAAATTTTCAGGTAAACTAACATATTTTACGGAGAATGGATCAAGAATGGTTTTTCAAACAGTTAGAAAAACGGGTTTATGGGGATAGGACAAGGAGGTTAAAATAGAAGATCCAATGTATCTTTGTAAGCTTATTTTAGCTAAGATTCTATTCTTCCTTCAATTTCTCGAAAAGGTTTTTGCCTGCCCCACAAATCGGGCATTTCCAGTCTTCAGGTAAATCTTCGAAAGGTGTTCCCGGAGGAATGTTTTGTGTGGGATCACCTTTTTCCGGATCATATATGTACCCGCAAACAGTACATATGTACTTAGCATATTTTGGCATCTCTAAAACACCCCAATGAATAACTAAGCTTATATGGTTATTTAAAGATACAGAGTTGCTAACTTAAATTATCTCTACTATACTCCCATTTTCTAGTTCAATGGTTTTATCAAAGAACTTTATAGGTACTGTTCTATGTGAAGCCATAATTACGTTAGATTTTTTCAACACATGGTCTCTGATAACCATTAGTACGTGTTTCATGTTTTCCCTATCTAATGTTGCTAGCGGTTCATCTAAAAGCAAATACTTAGACTTAGAAACTATAGCCCTAGCTAAAGACACTAACTTCATTTGACCTGTGGAAAGCTTCTTAACATTCATATAAGCTAAGTTTCTCATATTCAATATTTCAAGAGTATTTAATGCTTCCCTTATTGCTTCATCCTTTCCATAACCCCTTATTCTTAAAGGGTAAATTATATTGTCTAAAACTGTTCCTTTAAATAAAACAGGTTCCTCATGCACGTAAACAATGTTTCTTCTAAAAGAAAGACCTTCTTTACCTTTTAATTCCCATAGGTTATTGCCTTCAATTAAAACCATTCCCTTTGTAGGTTTTAATAGGCCACTAATAATCTTCAGTAAAGTTGTTTTTCCAGAACCATTAGGACCTGAAATAAGCATTGCTTTACCATGAAATCTAAAGCTTATATTTTTAAGCACATATTCTCCGTTAGGCTCGTATTTAAACCAGAGGTTACGTACTTCAATCATCATCTAGCACCTAGAAGCCTAACCATAACTGTGATTGCAAGCGTAGTTATGAGCAGCACTACCCCTAATGTTATTGCCAAATCGAAGTTACCTTTAGAAACTTCAAGAGCAATAGCTGTAGTCATGACTCTAGTGTATCCTCTAATATTTCCGCCAACCATTAATGCTACTCCAAGCTCACCTATAGCTCTATTAAACCCTACTAAAATGGATCTTACAAGCTGAACACATCCTTCTTTAAGAACAGTTATTGAAGCTTGAAACTTAGAAGCACCTAGTGCAATAGCTGTTTCCCAAACAGTCTCTTTAACCTTACCTAAACTTGAAGTTAAAAAGGAAATCATTAATGGAGTTATAAGTACAGCTTGCCCTATAGAGATAATACATGGCGTGTAAAGTAAAGAGAAAACACCTAAAGGCCCTGACCTGGAAAAGATAAGGTAAAGTAGAAGTCCTAGAACAACAGTTGGTATAGAAACTAAAGAGTTAAAGATATCTTGTAAAATTCTCCCTATTTTAGACTCTGAAATTAGAAGGAGAAACGCTAAAGGCAAAGACCATGCAGAAGCAAGTATTGTTGCTAATCCGGAAACAAATATTGACCTTAAAACTATTTCACTGGTTTCAAATATGAACTCCATTTTCTCCCACCTAAGAGCTTTCCGATGAAAGAACATTCCACATGTTTTTAATCATAGTACTGTTTGATCCTACAATAGGGTAGAATAATGGTTGACCATATTCTTCTAAACCATAATTTCCAATAGCTTCCTGCGCTTCACTAGAAACTAGGAATTCTATAAACTCTTCAGCTAAACCTATATTCTTAGAAGATAAAACAACGTACCCACTGTATATGTTAATTAAAATATCGCCTCTATCTACAAGAACAGTTAGTTCGTTAAGCTTATTTTTAAACTTAAGAAAAGTTCCTATGTCAGATAAGGTATATGCCCTATATTCGTTAGCCACCATTAACGTTTCAGACATGCCGCTTCCTGTTTCAATATACCATGTTTTACCTTTAGGATTAAGACCCACCATGTCCCATAACATAAGTTCTCTAACATGAGTGCCTGAACGGTCCCCCCTAGAAATGAATTTGGCAACACCTTTTTCACAAGCGTTAAATATTTTAACCATAGCTTCTTCAGGGCTTAAACACTTAACACCTGCTGGGTCTTCTTTAGGTCCAACTATTACGAAGTAATTGTATGCGAAAATTGTTCCTTCTCCAATTGTTCCTTCGCTTATATATTTTCTTTCAAGAGAAGGTGCATGGACAAGTACAGCGTCTACGTCGCCCATTGCAGCTTTCTTTAAAGCTTCGCCACTGCCAACGGCAATAAACTGAATAACCACGTTAGAGTGTTTTTCTTTAAACTTATCAGCTAACATGTCAAGTAATCCTGTTGCATAAAGGCTTGTTGTAGTTGAAACTCTTAATACGGTTATGTTTTCTCTTAATATTAAAGGACATGAGCATGTTGAAGTTATGATTAAAGCCGCGATGAAAATTATTAGCATGAATAACTTATAGTGTTTCATAGAGAATCCCGTTATTCGTTATCGGATAACGAAAAATATATTTGTTTCTATAGTACACTTCAATAAATTGGTAGGATTCTTGGAGGAAATATTTAGGAAGATAAGGTTTAAAGTAGACTTAATAGTCGAATATGAAGGTAAAAAACTCCTAGATAAACAGTTAGCCGATCTTTTAATGCTTATCGACAGGGAAGGATCAATACTTGCAGCATGTAAAACATTAAAAATACCTTACTCAAGAGCATGGGAATCGTTAGCTAGAATAGAACGTATTCTTGGCGTGAAAATAGTTGAAGCTAAAAGAGGTGGGAGCAAGGGAGGAGGAACCCAGTTAACTGTTTTTGGAAAGAATATTTTAAAACACTATTTAGAACAATATTCAAAAATAGGTATTATAGAGAAAGAATATGTTAAACCAAAAATACCCGAACTAACCATTATTGGGAGCCATGATGTTGCTTTAGAGAAAATAATAGAAGCAATTAAAGCAAAAGGCCTTATTAAAGACGTTGAAGTCTCATGGATAGGCTCTGCTGGCGGATTAGCTTCTATAATGCTTGGGGAAGCTGATGTTGCTGGAGTACACCTATACGACCCGGAAACAAAAACATACAACAAACCATACCTTAAAAGGTACTGGCTTGAAAACAAAGCAGCTATCATCAGAGGATACAATAGAGAGCTTGTATTCGCTTTTAGAAAAAACATAGAATTCAAGAAGGTTGAAGACCTCTTTACAGGCAGATTTAGGTTAGCAAATAGAGTTCTAGGCTCTGGAACTAGATCCTACCTCGACAACTTGCTTTACAAAACATCTTTAAAACTCAAAATAGACCCCAGTAAAATTCCAGAGATAATCCCAGGCTACAATACTGAACATAAAACTCATTATGGGGTAGTTAGAGCTATTGTAGAAGGTAGAGCAGATGTAGGTTTAACTTTAAGATATGTAGCTGAGCAGTATGGTTTAAAATATAAATATGTTTGTTGGGAAAAATATGATTTTGTAGTTAGAAAAAACAAATTAAATAAGGAATCTGTAAAACACTTTATAAGTATTATTAAAGATGAAAAGATAAAAGAATTAATAAACAGTTTAGCAGGCTATAGAATAGATGAAAATATTGGAGAAATAATTTATTCTTAAACTATAATTTCTTAGCTTCATTAAGAACATGTTCACCGAATTCTCTAAGCATTTTAAACCTATCTTCGCCTGGAAAGACTAGTATGAAATGTTCTATTCCAGCATTTACATAATCCTTCATTTGATTTAGAATATCGCTAGCTGTGCCTTTTAATGCATTTCTTATGTAGAGCTGTTGAATTATATGTTGAAGCTTATCTCCTCTAGGTATTGTTTCTAAATACTTTTCCAACCTACTATTTGCTTCGCTTCTATCCTTACCTATAAACACGTATAGTTCGAAAGTTTTCTCAATATCCTCAAAATTTCTTCCAACTTCACTACAGAACTTTCTAAGTATGTCGAGTTTATGTTTAACTTCTTCAGGGCTTAAAGCACCATAGTTCCATCCATCAGCTTCTTTAGCAACAATTTTCAACATTACTTTTTCACCGCCAGTACCTATGATTATCGGCGGGTATGGTTTTTGAACAGGTTTAGGTTGGAAAGAAGCATTTTCAATAGTAAAATATTTTCCCTTAAAACTTACCTTACCACTGCTTGTCCATAGTTTCTTCATTAATTCTATAGCTTCCCTGAACATTTCTATTCTAACTTTAAGCGGAGGCATCGGTAGACCATAGGCTTTAGCTTCATCTTCAAACCATCCAAGACCTAAACCCATAGTAAACCTTCCATTAGAAACCCTGTCAACCATAACTGCTAATTTAGCTAAAATTACCGGGTGCCTGTATAGGATATTGGAAACCATAGTTCCAATCCTTATTTTCTCTGTTCTATCAGCCAATATCGACAAGAGAACCCAACCTTCAAGCGTCGACTTCTCGCAGCTTAGCTGCCAAGGCATTAAATGGTCTTCAACCCATAGCGAATCATAACCTAAGCTTTCTGCTTGAACACCGAAATCTAAAGCTTCTTTAACATCAATATCGTAAATAGGTAAAACAACACCAACCTTAACCATATTCGACACCAAGAACATGTATTGTGCAGTTTAATGTTAAATTTTTACCTTTTAAAAACCATAACTACCACTACGATACTTTATTTAAACACCAAACCTGTAAAAAAGTGCATGGTTTAAAAAGTATGTGCTTAGATAGTAGCATCTTGGTTTTTGCTTAAAACTTTTACAATATTTTCTTCAAACACTATTAGGCCTTGTGATATAAGTTTCCTAGCAGCCATAACAACCCAGTATGGATGCACTTTCAACTTGTCAGCTAACTCTCTTATAGTGGCTACTTTGTTTTCACGTAGGATCTCCAGTAAGTCATATGAAATATTGTCTACTATAACTTCTGGATGTGTGTTAATGTAGTCTACAATTCCTATGGCTTTTTCAATGTCTATGTTTAACGTTTTAGCTACATCTCTAACCTTTATAGTTAGTGGAAGCTCTCCCTTCCTTTCTCTTTTAGCTTTAAGATACTGTAATGCTAAATGTTCTAGTTCTTTCTCATATTCTTCAACACCTATTTCCTCTATATGTGTCAATGTACGTATGTCTATGGTTAAAACAACCTTATTCGAAACTAAACCATACTTCTTAATTGCGCGTCCTCCTACACTTGTAGTTTCAACTTTAACTAAACCCGTGTTTATGAGGTCATCTAAATGCGACAGAACTGTTGAAATTTTTACTTTAAGTTTTTCCGAAAGCTCAGATGCTGTAAGAGGCTTTCCTTCCGACAGGATTTTAAGTATTTCAAGTTTAGGTCCACTATTTAAAACATCAATTATTCTCCTTACAACTAGCTGTCTATCTTCGGGAATAACGGTGATTTCTTCACTATTCATCTTCTAATCCCTACGTCGAAGCCTCCACCGGAAACATTAATGTTAACTATTAGCTTTTCAGCTGCTTTATCGAATCCTTCATCAACATATGTTTTAGTTTCAGATGCACCGCCAATAGATATAATCTTCACGTCATTAATCTTTACTGTACCGCCCCCTCCTGAAATCGATGCATCTACTTTTACCTTAGCATTTATGTTTTCTACTTTTAATTCTCCACCGCCACCATTAATATTGACATTTATTTCAGCTTTACCAACATAGTCACTGTAGTTTAGGTTTACTGAAAAACCTCCTCCAGAAATTTCTATGTCTAAAGTAGAGTTTCTCAGATTACCTAAAGACAGTTCTACACCGCCACCCGATACTTTAACATTACATAGCTTCATGTTTTCAGCATTAATGTTTACGGATAAGCCCCCACCACTAATAATACTTGAAATTTCTTCAAGTAGTTCTTGTGGAACATATATTTTAGCTACATAGCCTATAATAGCTACATGTAATGTGTTATTAGCGAATTCAATACTATACTCTTTCCTAGCAGGACGCCCGAAAAACCTGAAAAACACTGAATACTCGTAGATCTCAACCTTAACCTCGTTTTCAACATGGGATTTAGCGACCTCTGCACCCCCACCGCTAACATCTAAAGCCAGCTTAAACTCTTCAGTAACGTTAAACGATTTTGACGTTACATACTTAAGCTCTCTAGCAAATGGAAATCCGAAAATAGCTTTAGGTATTTCAACAGGTTTAGCCGCAAAAAACGCTACAATAGGCGATATTAACCCTAAAACTATTGCGGCTAAAACCAACATACCAGCTATTTCTTCTTTTCTTAAAATCATTCAAATCACCAAAACATAAACGGTATAAACATTAGGAAAGGTATTGTAGCTAACACTATAAACGGTAAGATTACAGAAGCCAAACCCCTACCCATACTTATACCGTAAGCTTCCGAAACACCTGTAGAAGCTACTATAACCCATAAAACTACGGAAATAAGGTAGCCCACTATTAGCAGTCCTAATGAAACTAGAAAACTGGTAAATATTGCTGCAAAAGCTAAAATAACATATATGAAGAACGACACTTTAGCATAGCCTAAAACTATAAGAGCTTTCTCAATATCAGCTTTACCGCCTAAAAATCTGGCAAAAGCATGAGTTAGCAATCCTAAAATAAGCCAAAATATGGTTCCAACAATAATCATACCAGCAACACCCAATAAACCTATAAAAGCAGATAATGATCCTCCAAAACCCCCTAGAAAAGACTCGGTTAACCCTAGAAACCTAGCTATAAAATTGGATACAGTTACTAAAGACTGAACAGTAACCATTACAAGGAAAACTACTACTGCAGGTAATAAACCTCTTTTCTCAGCGAAAATTATCCTAAACGTTTGCCTTGGAGATGTTATTAGGCCCCCTAAATCAGCTAATACGCTAACTATATCTATCAATAGGTTTCACATTACATTAAAGGAAAATCTAACCATATATAAGCTTTTCTCAGCTATATTGGCGGCTTAGTTACGTTAACCCATAAATGAACCCATCTATTATGGTAAGCTAACTCACCGTTTTCACTTACTGTCCAAAGCTCAAAAATTAACCTAACATTAGTACCTGTTTTATTAAGAGACAAAGTTATTGGAACAGTAACGTTAGAATTATGGTCTAAAAGTACTTCATAAGACCATACAGGCTCAATATTTGCAGGTACAGTTTCATTAATAAAAGTTGTCCGATCACCTATCTTTAAAAACACAACATACCATACAGGATAGCCCATGTGATTACCTAAATAAATGTAGAGCTTAATTTTCTCACCAACAACAACCTCGGTAGGGTAGTCTCCAATCTTCATTTTAGGGCCTAAAAGACCTATTTCAGAAAAAGGCTCAACAACTCTACCTGAAACATAAACTTGAGCTATAGCGAAAACACCTATAACAACTATTAAAGCTAAAATTACAGCTGAAACTTCAGGATCAATAATCATACTTTTCCTAACAGAAACAGCAGGGTAAACCTTATGCCTACTTCTAAGCTTAGACCAGAAACGCCATATTACATAACGGTATTTAACATAAAAAACTATGAAAACCCCTGCTAACACTAAAGCAGAAACCACAGCCACTACCATAAACGTTAGCTGAGCACTTTTAGCTGCTTCACCTAAAACAGATGCTTCATCAACTATACCTGAAAGCTTAGCTACAACATCCTCAACTCTACCTTTCCTTGCCAAACCTATTAGCTGATTAAACTCTGCAATAAGCTGTCCAACGTTAGCGCCGTTCCTGCTAGCTCCTAAAATAGCTTTATAAGCTTCTAGAAACTGTTTACCATAGTCTCCATAAATTACTAGGTATGTCAATGCCTCTATCCTCAAAATGATTTAGGCCAGCATGTAAAACGTTATTGAAAATAGTTATTTAAATGTTAACCTAAAAACACATAATGTAGGCCAAAGAGGAATAGGGTTTGAGTAAAGTAGAGGAAATAGCGAAGAAAATAGCTAGGGGGAGAAGAGGTACAAGTCTCTCAGAGTTTATTAAAGAACTGTCTTTAAGAGCAAAAATAAGCTACGATAAAGCATCATACCATGCTTATATGGCGTGGAAGAAAGGGTTAATAGACATAGTTCCTGAAAAAATACCTCAAACATTTACCCAATACTTTCTAAGCATAGAATCACTATGGTTCCACATTCTATCTACATTCATAGTTACAACAATCCTACTAGCACTATACGTTACAGAACCTCCACTAGTATATCTTAGATATGTTTTAGGAAGCCTCTACGTCCTATATGTTCCAGGAGCAACACTTCTAGAAGCACTATATCCTAGAGGAGAAGAATTAGAACCATTAGAAAGACTAGCTTTAAGCATAGGTTTAAGCTTAGCACTAGTTCCTCTAGTAGGGCTTGTTCTAAACTATACCCCATGGGGTATAAGGCTAGTACCTATAATTATTTCCCTCGCACTACTAACTCTATCACTAGCTATAGTAGCGTTACGTAGGAAGTACGTTTACTTTAAGCTTAAATATTCTTAGCTTAAGTTAAGCTAAACGAAAAATATAATAATGAAATACATGCTAAAAATGTTCGACTTAAAAACGGTGTTCTACATTGAGCAATAGAGAGGTTCAAGAAGAACTATTTGAAGTACCTAAGAAAATAATTGATGAAATAAGCAAGGTTATTGTAGGTAAAAGAAAAATTATTGAAGGAATAGTTGTAGCTCTTCTAAGTGAGGGCCACGTTTTAATTGAGGGTTATGCTGGAACAGCTAAAACAATGATAGCAAAAGTTTTCGCTAAAACCATAGGAGGTGTTTTTAAGAGAATACAGTTTACACCAGATACTCTACCATCAGATATTACAGGTTTCTACATTTACACAATTACAGGTGAAAGAAGATTTCAAGAAGGACCAATATTTGCAAACATAGTCCTAGCAGATGAAATAAATAGAACAACACCTAGAACCCAAGCAGCACTACTAGAAGCAATGCAGGAAAAACAGGTAACAATAGAAGGAATAACATATAAGCTACCTGAACCCTTCATGGTTATTGCAACCCAAATACCTATGACAATTTCTGTTGGAACATATCCTTTAACAGAAGTTCAAATAGACAGGTTCATGTTTAGACTATGGAGCGAGTATAGCCCACCAGACGAAGAAGAAACAATAATAAGCAATATAGACTATATTGAAAGCCTACCCGTTAGCCAAGCAGCTTCCCCAGCCCAAGTACTCAAACTAATAAGCTACATTAAAGAGAAAATATATGTTGATAAAAGCATAGTAAAGTACATAGTAAACTTAATAACACATGTTAGAAAACACCCCGACGTAGCATTAGGACCAAGCCATAGAGCAGGAATATTCCTATATAAAGCAGCTAGAACCTATGCCTTCATTTCAGGAAGAAACTACGTAATACCTGACGACGTTAAACGTTTTGCTTTCGAAACATTAACCCATAGAGTAAAGCTGAAAACCGAAGCAGAAATTGAAGGCATAACGCCCGAGTCCATTATCGAAGAAACTCTTAAGACAGTTGAGGTACCTAAAATATGAAAACATTAAGGAAGAATCTTAATGTGCTTGTGGTTTTCTCTACTCTAATAATGCTTCTACTAATAAGTTTTCTAGTAGAGGAAATTTCGTTGAAACTACCATTGTTTTTCGCAACATTTGTAGTTATATTAAATATTTGGATGCTAAAGTTTAGAAAAACAATTTCACCTCAGATTTGGGTTGTGCCTTTAGCCTTACTTTTTCTTTATCTTTTAAAATACAGTAACATTACAGGTGATGTTTTAAATTACGCTTACGGTATTTTCTACACTATTATTGCAATACCGTTGGTCTATAGTTTAAAACCTATTGAACTAAAAATAGGGAAACCTCAAGCAAAAGACTTAGCACACATGGCAATTCCTTTAATCTTAGGCTTCACTATATCCAGAATTGTAAACGCTAAACCGGTAATATTCTTCTACATCCTAGGCCCTATAGTAGAATACGGGGTAGGAAAATCGGTAATTAGAGAAGAAATAGTTAGAACAGCTACTATAGTGCTTAATGTGATGCTGATTACAGTTTTTTACTCTGAAATACCCTCCATACTCTTAATTGCTTTAACAGGTTTTGCTACAAGAGAAATACTAAAGGGATTCAAAGGAATACTAGGAGATTATGTGTTAAGACTTACTATTTTAATTTCAGAAACCCTACATGTGATGTAGTATGCTAATAAAACACACTATCGTAGGATTAAACCTACTAGTAATAGGGGTTGCAGGATCACTAACAGCATTTATAATTTTAAACGTACCCGAATTAGCTGCAGCATTAGCTGGAGTAGCTATGGTAGGTGCCGTACTCTTTGTTGTAGGCTGGGAAATGCCTGAACACCCTATTAAAGCTATGAGAGAAGAAATAGAGTATTTGAAAGAAAATGTTGAGAGGCTTTTAGAAGAATTAGGTGTTTTAGACAGAAACCCTATATTCATACCTTCAACCATGAGCACTGATGGTAAACTCTCAATCATAATACCGTTAACTAAAAACGCAGAGTTAGAAGGTACTGGAAGAAAAATTCCTGAAAGAATGCTAGTTACTATGAAAAACATTCCATGTTTAAAACTTAAACCACCATGCCTTAAAATAATAGATGAACTAGGAGTATCTGAAGTAGAAACCATAGGTCAGGTAGAAGATTTTATTTCAAAAACACTAGTACAGCACTTAAACATCGTTGATAGTGTTAAAGTAGCTACTAGAACAGACGGCACCATAGTAGTTACACTATCCAAGATAAAATACGGTTTCAGCAAGTATAGAGGTAAAATAGGTTTCATCATAACTATAGTAGGAGCAATATTAGCTGAAACGTTTAACAGAAAAATAGAATTTTTAAACATGGAGAAAAAATTGGAAGAAACCATATTGTTTTTCAAGTAGAAGGTGTTTAAATGTCAGAAATAGTTTTCATAGACAAATTTCTAGTACGTTTAGCGCTTAGCGTATTTGCAGCCTTAATAGGGCTAATTGTTGTAGGTGAGAAAAGAGCTGACGTATATGTAGCAGTTTTCATCCTAATATACTTCATATTCTTAGCACTTTACTCCCCACTACCTAGGGAAGTTGAAGGAAAAATATCTTTAATATCTAAAATTCTGCTAACAATTTTTATAATAATAGTAGCTTTTAGAATACTGGAAATACTAGCCCCAACAATAATAGCAAGCATACTGGGACTATAAATGCGAAACATTGTTTCAAAAACCCTGGCATTACTCTTAATAGTATTTCTAATGCTAAACCTAGTAAACACCATGCTAACATGCAGAGCCGAAGTAGACGAGGAACTAATACCTCACGAAGACCCTGCGAGAGCACGTGAAGAAACAGACATACTAACACTTCTAATGCTCTACCTTTACTCATTATCTTTTATGTCTATGGAAGACTATGAGAATGCAGAAAAATTGCTAGAACAGCTAAAACTACTCAAAGTAACTGAAGAACTCAAATACGTAGTCGGCAGGTTTAATGAACTTCTCATAGAAACCCATGGACACTTAAACAGCACCAAAAAATACATAGACCTAGCAAAATACTTCACCTCAACCTCGGAACTCGATAAAGTATTCCATGCTATGCATAATGCTGCCTTCCACCTGCTAAAAGCCAATATATCGTATAAAGAACTAGAACCATCATATGATAGACTAATATCAGCTCTTAGAAAAGAAGTCCCCGAAGAACACTTAGCCAAATTCTACCAGTTCGCAATAGCGAACCGCATATACCTCAAAAAGGTAAACGAACTGATAGAGAAATACTATGAAGAACTTCTAAAGCTAAAAACGGAACTAAGTGAGGTACTACCTGAAGAGATTATTGAAAGTATATTGCTTGAAGGAATTATTAAAAATGTAACCGGAGAAATAGTGTTTAAAGGATTATACGAGACAAAAATTGATATCGAAGCTAAGCCTAAAGTAGTAATGATTGGAAGCAATATAACACTTCATGGAAAGCTTAGCGCATTAAATAACGAACCGTTACCTTGGAGAAAAGTAATTTTAAACATCATATTTAAGAGGAAAATATTATCCAGAGTAACACTAACAACAAATGTTTATGGAATATTCGAGTATAACTATACGGTACCATATATTTATGACAAGGACATTATGGTAGAGGGCCTACTAATAATAGCATCCTACATACCTGAAGGTAAGGATTTAGAACTTTATAGACCATGCTCAAACACTACGACAGTAATAGCTTTATTTAATGAAACAGTGATTCACGTTAAAGGGCCTTCAATAGTTTATCCAGGCTTAAAATTTAAGTTCACTATAAACATAACCCCACCTCCTACAGAAGATAAGCCTAGAATAGTTGAAGTACTAATAGATGATGAGCTTCAAGAAACTTTTGAAATATTTTCTAGGGAAACAATTTATGAGCTTAAAATACCTGAAAACATTAGCGTAGGTACCCATATTTTAACGTTTAAAGTTAGGCCTCTAAAAACTCTTTCACCAGCCATAGGAGGCTATGGTATTTTAGTAACATATATACCCGTTAAATTTGACTTATCGGTAACTAAGCTATCTTACTATCCGTTTTCAAAAATCAGAATATGGGGTAAAGTCTCCATAGTTAATGGAACACCTCTTCAAGACGAAGAAGTACTTGTCAATATAAATGGTAAGAAATTTAACCTTAACACTGATCCTTATGGTGAATTTTCTTTAGAAATAGACCCCGCATTCACGATTACATTTAAAGAACTCATAATTAATGTAGAGTTTAAACCTAAAGAACCATGGTTTCCTAAAATGCTGAGAAAGGAAGAAGTAAGGATAGTTAGTTTAATACCCTTGATTTTCGCCCTAGGTTCTCTCTTCTTCTACATGTACGCTCCTCCCAAGGAGATAGAAGTTTCCCTATCGAGAATTTTAGGCTTCTTTAGACGTAGAAGGAGAGTGGTAAGAAAGGTCATTGAAAAACCTCCAACAATATCTTATCCTAAGTTAGAAACTGAAACCTATGTTAAGAAACCTATGGTTTACAGTGTGGAAATAGTGCCTACAGATGTGGTTAAACTATATGCTGAAGCTGTTAAACTTATCTCTGAGAAAACACTTCCGCCAAAACCCTATGAGACTATGAGAGAATATTGGGAAAAAGTGCAAAGCAAAATACCTGAACATGTGTCATCAGCTTTCAAAAAACTAACAATTCTAGCTGAAAGAGCAATATATTTCAAGCCTGAATTTACAAGCGAAGAACAAACTATTGCACGTAAATGTTATGAAGAAATATCGAAATGGTGGATTTCATGAAGAAAATAAAAAACATCGTCTTCATAGGGTTGCTTACATTCATGGTGATAATAGTTCTATACCCTACAGTTACAGATTTTAGCACCTATAATCCAGGATGGAATGGTTACTTAAGATTAAAAGAACAACTAAACGCTATTACTATAACAGAGAACTTTGAAAAAACATTAAATTCTATTATGAATACTGAAGAAACAGCATTGATAACAGTAGCTTACAAACCTTACAGCACATCTGAACTAGAAACTATAAGAAATTACTTACTACATGGCGGTATGCTAATATTAATGGATGATTATGGCTACGGAAATACTGTTCTAAGCTACTTAAACGTACCTTTAACAATAGCTGAGAACTCCCCATTATTGGATCCTTTTGTAAACTTTAAGAATAAAAGATTTCCTAAAGCAGAAATAGCGGGCGAAGACAAGTACATTATTTTAAACCATGCATCAGCAATTATTGTTGATGAAAAAGCAATATCTGAAAACATAGTTAACATTTCAGCTTACTCAAGTCCTTTCGCATACCTAGATTTAAACAGAAACGAAGTTTGGGACGAAGGCGAACCTAAAGGCCCCTTACCAGTAGCTGTATCGTTAAAATATGGTGAAGGAACCTTAATAGTCGTCTCGGATCCAAGTATTGTAATAAACAGTATGCTGGATTTTGAAAACAACCTAGAATTCGTAGAAAACCTTGTAAAAGGTAAGAAAGTGTTTATTGATCAAACACATATACCTAAAAGCCTACATGAACAGTTAAAAGAGGCAGCGTTTAACATAGTTAACAACTACATACTGTATCCGCTAACATACATAGTGTTGCTTATTGGAGTAGTAGTGTTTATGCTGAAAAGAACCATTAAAAAACCTAGATAGGGTGATTATTAATAGTGAACGTAAAAGCGCTATCTGTAATGGCCTATACGGTTGTGCTTCTCCTTATAGCATACTTCATAAATACTGTGAGCTTCATAGCATTGCTTCTACTGTTTATTTTACAATTATTATCCGAGATCAAGAATGTGTTAAAACTTAAAATTATAGCTTATTTCACGCTTTTCTTTTCTGTACCATTGTTTTTTAGCGTATATGATGTAGTTAGTGTAGCACTTTCTATACCCTACTTCTTTATGCTTATAGACAACATAAGTAAACTAGCTTCAAAAAGAGTTACCATGGGATTTCTTAGAACAAAAGTTAAGATAGGATATAGTGTTTATGCTTCATCTATAATAGCATTACCAATAACCATTCTTTCAATATTTAACACTCAAATACTGTACACGATAGCTCTCTACTACTCTCTACTATTCGTACAGTTTATGATAGCGAATAAGGAATTATCTAAGGTTAATGTTTCTCTTAACAGCTATACTTTAAGAGTTTTTAAAGGTGATGAAAACAGTTACGAAGTAATTGTAAGCAATAAATCTAAAAATAGCGTAAATATCTACTTAGAAACACCCACATGTGAAAACGTAAAAGCTACTTTAAGTAGAAAGTTTAAGGTGCTAAGTAAAGGAGAACAGCTGAAAATAGGTTTAAAAATTTATGGCAAACTTATTGGAGAAAGTGTGCTAACTTTAAAAATTATCCTAACCGACAACAACCTATTAGCAAAGAAAACTATAGCTTTAAAACCTAAAGTTATAGTTATTCCACAATACAAGCTAGCTTTAAGAGCAGCAATAATTTTACTTTCAAGACTAGCTCAGCTTCAAAGAACAGTTAAATTAACGGAATACACTGTTAAAGGTCTTACAGGACGCACTCGTAGAGGGGAATACTATGGTGTTAGAGCATATGTTCCAGGAGATGAAATATCGTCAATACATTGGAAGAAAAGTGTAAGCAAACAAACACTTGTAGTTAAAGACTATAGAAGAAAACCTTTCGGAACACTAATAGTGCTATGTGATTTAACTTCGAAAACTTTTAACGAACTAGATGACCTAGTCTACACTTTACTTTCAACACTAATATATGAAACCCTTAGAGATCCCATGCAAACAATCTATTTAGCAATATATGATAAGCAAAGAATGCACCTAAATGTTGTAGGAGAAAATGTCAGCAGAGCGCTTCTTAAAACAGTAAAGTATTTGCAAAAAACACCTTTAAAAACATTGAAAGAAGCTATTGAAGCTCATTTAGATAAACCTAGTTTAGAAGTTTTAAGAAGCAGTATTGTTAAAAACATACCTTTAACCGTAGCTGAAGTCAGCGGCTTAAAAGATAAACTTTTTGAAAACAATGGATACGTTTTCTTAAGCAAAATAGCCAAAGTAGTTAAGCCTCCAGCAAACATAGTGTTAATACATGGAAATGTTTTAGAAAAACACACATATAGTTTAGTAGAGTACAATGTTAAAACAATAGGTTACAGTATTGTAGAAGCTAAGAAGCCTAAACCTAGAATATTATATGAGAAAGCTAAGAAAGAACCCTTAATAGTAGGTGTAAAGCCTATTGGCTAAATTCAAACTAGGAGATATTGTTTTCATAGTAGTTTATTTTTCATGGATATTCTTCATTTTAATATCGAGTTATTGGAATACAATACTAGGATTAGCTAGGTTAACTATGGTTGATGAATATTCGTATTTGCTCGCAGTACTACTGGTTTTAGTTTTTATTGCTTTAGAAAAACTGAGCAATGTAAAACTATATTTAAGAACAGGATTGCAAAATGTAATGGTAACTTTACTTTTAATTTCGCTTTCTCTATACTTCTACATGTTGTCATGGATTTCAGAATACACTCTGGAACTTCAAACATTATCCTTAATATTTATGTTCTGGGCTCTCATAGCTTTAATAGTCGATTTAAGATCATTAGCTAAGATAAAGAGCATTATTGCTTTAAGCTTACTACTAGTGCCTGTACCTAGGATAGTATTGGACTATGTGGCTGCATTGCTTTCTAAGGGAGTAGCTGAAGTAGTTGCTTCAATTACTGGTGCTGAGCTTATAATAAGAGAAGCAGTAGTGTTAAAAACCATAGGCCCAGAAGGTGAACCCGTACTTTTCGAAGTAGGTCCAGCATGTAGTGGTATAGTTAGTTTAATGGGTTTTATAGTGGGCTTACCCTTAATTATTAACTTTGTTCACTCATCAAATGTTTCCAAACATAGAAAAACCATAGCAACTCTCACATCTTCAGCTCTACTCTTAACCTTACTGCTTCTAAGCAACCTAGTGAGGCTAACACTCATAGTTTTAAGTGGAAAAATTTGGGGATTAAACACTGCTATGAATGTTTTCCACTATACACCTTCAATATTCCTAACCATAATCTCGGTTACAGCCGTTATGTTGGTGCTCTTCAAAATAATACCGGGACATAAAATACATATTGCTAAAACATTGAAACTTACCAGTAAACTAAGTAAAAACACATTAGCATCATTACTCTTACTTTTAGCAGTATTCGCATTTATAGTTCCTGAATTATTAGAATCTTCTACACCATATATTCCGGTAAAAGTTAAAGGACAAATAATACCTGCTGAAGAAATTTCAACTAACATAGAAAACTATGTGTTTAACTCTACACTGTTTAAAATATTGAATGTTAAAAGGGAAGGAAGAATAGAGGTTGCGTTAAACATACCTATAGTTAAACTAGTCACCATGAAATATAGGGACATATTGTTACGAGCTTACATTGAGGGGTCGGATAATCCAGCACAGTTTCATGGATGGCCGGTGTGCTTAACATACCAAGGATATAGTCTTGACAAATACTGGGTTGAAACAATTGAAGGATATGGTGTAGGTTTCCAAGTAGTTTTTGTTGAGGCAAGTAAGGAGTTCTCTAAAATACTTATGGCATATATTAGATTACCTATCGTAGTTAGCTATGGTGGCTTTGAAAAACAGTTTTACATTAGAATAACAGCTTTTACCTATGATTCATCAAAGGATTCTGCCACAAAATACGCTATACTTGAAAACGCTATTAAAGACATAGTTGATAATTTAAACCTAAAACCTAGGGAAACATTGGTAGGTAGAGTAGTAAATGTTAGCCATACCATTCCCGCATTTGTTCTTGCAGTAGCTGTAGCAAATATTGGTTTAATAGTTTACTCCAAAATTGCTGGAAGAGAATAAGTTGCTGCTTATCCTCCAAACGCTCTATCTCCCGCATCTCCAAGCCCTGGTACAATATAGCCCATTTCATTAATTACTTCGTCAATAGCTACAGTGTATATTTTTAAGTCTACATCTCTGAATTTCTTTAAAACCTTAGCAATACCTACTGGTGTAGAAATAACTGAAGCTATAAAGTATCTTTTAGCCCTACCTCTCTTAAGAACCTCATCCATTATTGAAACCATCGTAGAGCCTGTTGCAAGCATTGGATCAGCTATTATAACAGTGTCTTCATGTTTAATTTCAGGTATTTTCACATAAGTTATCTCTATTTCAAACTCGTAACCTGGCCTCATACCTTTTTCTTCAACTCTTCTAGCAGAAACAACTCCCTGCCTTGCAGCGGGAAATACCTTAATTAGTCCCTCCGTTAGAGGCATTGCAGCTCTAAGAATAGTTATAATAACGACATTGTCCATACCGGGTATTGCAACACCCTTAGCTGGACCTAAAGGTGTTTCAACTGTAACCTCCTTTATCTCAAACTCCTTAACAAGCTCTAAACCTAAAACCCTACCAAGTCTAACAAGGCCCTTCCTAAAATCTATCTGCCCTGTTCTCCTATCCCTAAGCTTAGTTAAAACAGCTTGAGCATAGGGATGATTAACAACCCTAATTCTTTCCAACATCCAGTCTTCCAACATACTTGAACTCAAAAAGCCCATCAACAATTAGAGAAAACCGGGTTAATAAGGTTTTACTAAAGAAAATTAATTAGCCTATAATCTATAGGAACTAGTAGAAACCTTATATAGGAAGTGGGTAGTACACCTAATTAGTGTGGGAAGTGGAACTTTTCCTGAAAGTAGATAAGAAAGGTAGAATAACACTACCTTCAGAAATAAGACATAGACTAAAAATTAAAGACCTTGTAAAACTACGTGTTATGGAAGACAAGCTTATACTTGAACCTGTAAAAAATCCTCTACATGAACTAACATTACTCGTTATTGATAGTGAGGGAGATATTGAGAAGGACATTAAATTTTTCAGAAAAAGAGCTGAAGAAGAAATAAAGAAGATAGTTAGGAAGACAAGGGAATAAACATGCTTATTGAAACAGACACTATTATTTCTTTAGTTAGAAGAAACGATAAGCATCATCATAATACATTAAAAATACTAGAGAAACATAGAGGAGAGCTTTCACTATCTCCATATTCTCTCAGCGAATTAGATTTGCTAATATGGTCGGATACTTTTAGAGTTAAAGATAGGGAATCATTTTTCAAGCTACTTGAGGATACAATAAAATTCTATAATGTAGACATAGTGAAACCTAGGGAACTTCATATAGCTAAGGCTTACGAGTTAAGACTTAAGCATCGTCTTTCATTTTTTGATAGCTTACATGCAGCTACAGCAATAATAGAGAAAATACCCTTATTAAGCTACGATAGAGTGTACGAGAAGGTAAAGGAATTAAGCTACATTAACCCATTAACTTTGGTTTAAAAAAGTACCAGCATCTTCTACCTATAACCTTATACCCTAGTCTCTCATACACTCTTATTGCGGGTTTATTGTCTTCTCTTACATGGAGCATTGCCTTACCTGAGCATTGAATAGCATCTCTTGTTATCGCTGATGTAGCTATTTTAGCAAAACCTCTTCCCCTAAACTTTTCTCTAGTATATACGTCGGCAATAATCCATAATTCAGGCAACTTTACGCAGGCACATGCAATAGAGACTAACCTGTTTTCAAAGAAAACACCATAATACCTGTACTTACTAAGCCTCTTTAATGCTTCCTCAACACTAATTACCCTACCTTGCTCTCTCTTTATTTCTAAAAGCTCAGCAACATGTTCCTCCCTAAGCCTAACAGCTTTCTCAGGATAATACGGTTTAAAACTTTTAGAATCAACCACCATATCTAAGAATATACCTAAATCTTCTAAACCACCTTTCCTTTTAAATAAGTGCTTTACTTGCTTGCTTAAACCATCTGACGTATATGTCATGACAAATGCTTCTTTATCTAAATCTAGTTCATCTATAAAATCCTCGAAATCACCGTATAAGTGTAAACCATAGGGAACCATACCCTTCCATAAGAGAGCAAAACCAGTTATCTTACTATCTTTCAATTTAAAAGCTACATAAGTTTTGTCAAGCTCATACATTATATCGTAAAACACATAAACATATATTAGAGGGTTCTTCAAGTACTCTTTACGGATAATGTGGAGTAACTTGTAATCTATATTATAGACATTAACCTTAGCGTTACGTAACAGGATCTACACCTACTTTAAGTTTTTCAAAGCTATGTATTATTGGATAAAACATTGTTTCCCATAGTCAGCTAAAATTCCTGCATTATGTGTTCCCATTTTAATATTCCTTTAGGTTTAGGAGCATGTTTACTCTTCACTATATTATGTAGTTTTTCATCTTCAGTTAGCAATATGATGTTATAGTGTACTGCAGTTGCATAAATTATTCTATCAAAATAGTCAGGAATTTTGAATTTAACTAGTAACCTATCTGCTATCTCCTCTATTTCAGCGTTGGTTAAAGCGGTTTGAGAAAATTTTGCATTACTCAATAGTACCTTAAGACCCTTCCTAAATCTTCTTAAAAACATTTCCCGCTTGCTAGGCATTCTTTTTGACTGGCTAATTATAATCCACTTTGCTTCAACTAATGATACCGGATTATAAAGTAGAGAATATTTGTTCAAAAGTTTAGGAAACACTTCACTAAACTTTCTAAGCTTTATACCAATACCGAAAACCGGTAAAAGATATGTTGTATCAAGCAGCAGTTTAACCGTAAACACCTCTTTCCTTCTGTAGTTCTTCACTAATTTTTTCAACCTCATTAGGGGTTAGCTCTACTATTTTATCCCTAATTAAATCTTCCACTGTTGGCAAAGGCTCTATTATCAATTTCGAACCTTTCACTACAGCCCTTACGGAACCTCCAGGCTTAATTCCTACAGCTTTACGGACCTCTTTTGTAGTGTATATTTCACCCTTCTTTCCAACCTTTAAAATAACTTCCGAAAACACATATATCTCCGCGAATTCTAATCAAGGTCAGAATATATAAAGCTTCCGACATTGTTGAAACGCTAATAAACGAATAAAACCTTCGAAAACATAGTTAATTTAAGGTGAGAAAAATGCGTATAGCTATAGGTTCCGATTACACTTATAACATTGCTAAGTTTGTTTACGAGTACTTAAAGAAAAAAGGTTATGAACTAATTCCTGTTGGTGCTTTAAAAACAGGTAAGCTAGAACCATGGCCTAAAGTCGGTTTTGAAGTCGGCAAACTCGTAGCTAAAGGTAAAGTAGACATGGGTGTAGTAATATGCTATACTGGAACAGGAGTTTCAATAGCAGCAAACAAAGTTAAAGGTGTTAGAGCCGCTTTAGTTACAGATGCTAGAAACGCTGAAGGAGCAAGACTATGGAATGATGCTAACGTTTTAGCTTTAAGTGCAAGACTAACCTCAGAAGAATTAGCTAAAGAAATTCTCGAAGCATGGTTTAAAGTTAAAGAACCTGATCCAAGCGAAAAAGAAAACATAGAGTTACTTAAAAAGCTAGACTCTTAAAAGAACACCATTTAAGCATTGTTCAAGAGACCAAGTGAAATTACTTCTTAATAGTTAAGCTTTTAACCTTAAAACAGTACAGCACCGCCATGGCTAAACATACTATGGTGCTAATTAGTAAGCTAAAAACATAGTACACTATGAAGCCAAACCAAGGTATAATGGTTCCTAAAACAGTAGCTAAAGCTGCTACAATAATAGCTATTAGTACAAGAACAACAACATCCTTTAAATTATCGATAATAAACATAAAAGATTTTAAAATAGACCTTACAGGTCTCTCCTTATCGACAACAGCAATAACTATAGCGAAAAGAGCTGCAGGAATTAAAATAACAGTTAAAGCTAAAAGTGTAGCTAAAAGAGAAGTAACAATAATGTCATCTAACCTACCATGGACGGTTTTCCAAGCATATTTAAGATCAACGGTTTTCCCTTCAATAATAGATATTAAACACTGAATAATCACAGCGTAAGCAATAAAGGAAATAAGAGATACAACAAGACCGCCAATAAACCCCAGCTTAGCAGCAGTCATAAGCAAATGCACTGTGAAAGGCGCTATGAGAGGAAATAGGATTTTAGGATACCTAGATATGGTGTCTAAAGCATATGAAAGAGAGTCAATAGCTATAGACATATAAACACACTGATACGTAATAACAATGAAGGTTATAGATAAGGATAGCGTTAAAACAGACTTAACCGGTTATTTTATTTTAAAATTACCTCTAAGCTCCTTAAACATTTAAGGCTAACGAGTAGAAGTCAAACATGACTTTATAATATCGAAGCATTTTAAAATAGAAGTTCATTATGGAAAAAGGAACAGTCTGCGTTGCCATTTATTAGTAGATTAGGGCATTTAAAGAGTTTAACATAGTGAAAAATACTGAAAAGCTTAGTAGCATTTCAAAACACATGTCCCTACTTTTATCTCTTAATCCATAGCCTCTTAACTCCTACTTTATCAAAGTCTTCATCTTCACTTGCTACTGCTTGCAAACCGTAATTTTCTATGGTTGCAATATGGATGGAATCTGAAGGATTTAAACAGTATTCCTCCATTATCTTTTTCGCTCTTAAATATTCATTTAACCCTATGGATAATACGCTAACGTAAGGTAATACTGCTTTATCTATAAAATCTATTGTTTCCCTAAATGGAACACCATATTTTCTTCTAGAAACATATATTGCTTCATCCAAAACCAGTATGTTCGTGTAAAGTAGGTGTTTCAGAAGTAGATTTAGCCAGAAATCTTCTATAAGCTCAGCTTCTTCATCAGACATTTTAACGTTTAAGTACACTAGCAAGCTGGCATCAACAAATACTTTCATTATTCAAACTCCTCTTCTAAATCAACCCTAGCTAAGTCGCCGAGTTTAGCTATTTTACCTTCTACTTTTTTCCTTCTCTCCCTAATCCATGCTACAATATCTTCAGGGCTTTCAACACCCCTCAATATTAACCCGTTATCCGCAGGTTCAAGTATAGCATAGCCTCCCTCCTTTATCTTATATGCTTCTCTGAAAATCTTAGGTATGATTATCTGACCTTTGGGCCCAACTTTAATTCTAAGTTTAACCATATGTATCACTAAGTACAACTAATTGTGTGACAAATATAAACCTTTTGTAGAACAACTATTCTCTACGTTTACGTTAAGAAATGCCACTTGTTTAAGCATTGCTAAAGACTACATAGTTTAGCTCTACTGTTACAATTCTTTGTTAAGTTTAAACAGTGTCTAAATAGGTAATGTTTAGCAGCTTCCTTAAACCGCTCTCCAAACACACCTTAGGCTTAAAACCTAAAACTTTTACAATTTTAGAAATATCGGCAACACTATGCCCAATATCACCCGGTCTTGCAGCTTCATAAATAGGTTTAATTTCTAACCTGGAAATTTTTAAAATTATTTCAGCAAGCCTATTAATGCTGATTTCTTTACCTGAAGCAACATTAAAAACATCACAAACCCTTTTCTCAATAACAAGCCTTATAGCTTCAGAAACATCGTCAACATAAATAAAGTCTCTTGTTTGAAAACCATCACCATAAATTATTGGAGGCAACCCCTTCTTAACTCTCTTAATAAACTTTGAAACAACACCAGCATAGGAGCCTGTCTGACCGGGACCATAAACGTTAAAAATCCTTAAAATAGCGTATTTTAAACCATAAACTCTACTATAGAAGTTTAAAACATATTCCCCCATAAGCTTACTTAAACCATAAGGTGAAATAGGTTCTAAAGGATGTTTCTCATCAATAGGCAAGTATTTTGGCTCACCATAAACAGCAGCAGAACTCAAATAAACAACAAACCCTACATTAGACTCTACAGAACACTTAACAGTAGAAAAAGTTCCCAAAACATTATTATTAAAATACATTAAAGGCTTCCTAAAAGACTCTTCAACATCAACATAAGCAGCAGCATGAACAACAACATCAACATCCCTAAGAGAACTTTTAAGCTTACCCTCATCCCTAACATCACCTACAATTACCGGGATACCTTTTTTCCTAACCTTAATAACACCCAGTTTCGAAGCTCTCTCCAAACTATCGTAAACAACGACATCATAGCCTCTATCAGCAAGATATAACGCTAAATTATGGCCAATAAAACCAGCACCACCAGTAACCAAAACCCTAACCATAGCCCCTATAAGCCTCAAAATTGAAAATAAAATGAAACAATAAATCTTTTTCTAAACTAAAAAACTAAACCATGTTCATGTAAATCAATAACAAAAAATATGAGAAAACAATAAAATTAATTTAAAGAGCTAAACGCTGATAAGTTATGGCTAAAACCATTAACTCCGAAGTCACTATAATTATTCCAACGCTTAACGAAGCAAAAGCCATAGGCAAGGTTATTGACGAACTAAAGCAACATGGAATAACAAACATCATGGTAGTAGACGGACATTCAACAGATGGAACACCAGAAATAGCTAAACAAAAAGGAGCAAAAGTCATTTTTCAAGAAGGTAAGGGAAAAGCAGCAGCAATAAAAACAGCCTTAAAACACGTTAAAACACCATACATTCTAATAATGGATGGAGACTACACGTATCCAGCAAAACATGTTAAACAACTATATGAAAAGATAAGAGAAGGATATGATGAAGTAATAGGAGCAAGAAGATGGACAAAAAGAACCCAAAACCTTGTTTTCAGATTCGGAAATAAAATGCTAACAACACTGTTTAACCTTCTTCTTGGGACAAAACTGTCAGATGTACTATCAGGAATGTACATTATAAGGAAGAATACGATATCGGATGCACTATTTGAAACTAAAGGTTTCAGCGTAGAAACTGAAATAGCAGCACATATAGCTTCAACAACAACGAAAGTAACAGAAATACCGATAGAATATAGGAAAAGGCTGGGAAGAAAAAAGTTAGGGGTAAAACATGGGTTCTTAATAGCAAAAGATATGATAAGATTAGCATGGAGATACAATCCCGTATTTACAATATTCGCAGCAGGAGCCCTACTATTAATACCAGGTCTTCTCTTAGGGACATGGGTTGCATACCACTACTTCTTCACAGGAATAAAATACTATGTTAAAGGCTTAGTAGCAATAATGCTCACAATAGCAGGCTTCCAATCTCTGCTAATAGCAATTCTAGCACTCTACCTAAAAAGAATGGAGTATAGACTAAACAGAAGAATAATGGGAATTCAAGGAGAAAAAGGTCAATAAAAATATTAATAGTAATCAACATATTCACATATACCTTTACTGAGCAGCTTTGGGGTTTTTATAAGCTATGAAGAAAGTTAAAGGAGCAATCCTATGCGGCGGTAAAGGTAAGAGGCTAAGACCCCTAACATATTATTTTCAAAAAACAATGATACCAATAGGTAGAAAACAGAAACCACTCCTAGAATACATTGTTAAACTTCTAAAATACTATGGAATAACAGATCTCGTCCTTCTAGTAGGCTATAAGCATGAGCAAATAATAAACTACTTTGAAAACGGGGAAAGATTCGGAGTAAAAATAAGCTACATCGTAGACACCCCTGAATACCAGGGAACAGGAGGCGCTCTTCTAAACGCCTACCTTAATAAAGCATTTAACAATGTAGAAACAGTACTAGTATACTATGGCGACATATTGTCAAACATAAACTTAGCAGACCTGCTTAACAAGCATTGGGAATGGAATGCTTCAGCAACCCTAGCTGTAGCAGCAAAATACCAAATACCTGTAGGAGTTGCTGAAACCCGGGGAAACAAAGTAGTAGGTATGAGAGAGAAACCATGGCTGCCAATTCAAGCGACAATAGGGATTTTAGCTTTAAACACAAGTACCTTGAAAGTACTTGAAGAACTAGGTAAGAAAATGAAGAACATAGACATAATGGGCAACCTAATACCGGAACTGATAAGGAGAAACCATCCTGTTTACGCTTATCAGCATAGTGGAGAATGGTATGATGTAGGAACTACGGAAAGATATGAAAAACTTGACAATAGCAAAATAGATGAAATGTTTAAACATATAGTTTAATGACAAATGAGTTTCTAAAAACAAATCAGCTTTAAATCGCATTTAGCAGCTACTAGGTAAAGCTTAATAGCTCAGCGGGGAATAGTTTCGACTGTAGCTGAGTGCGGCTTCTATAGGTGTAAAACATGTCTCTCAGGAAAGCCGCTGTTAAAACTTCTACAATAATTATCATAGCATTAGTCTTAATAATTATAGCCGCTATTGCAGGCTACTATGCTGGAGCAGCTGTTGCACCGGCTCCTCCAACAACACCACCGCCTAAACCTCAGCTAATCATTTACCACTGGTGGACGGCGGGCGGTGAAAAAGAAGCTATAGACGCCGTTTTCAGCGTGTTTAAAGAAGCTAATCCTGAAATAGAAATCGTTGAAAACCCCGTTGCTGGCGGCGCAGGAGCTGTAATGAAGGCTGTTATATGGGGTCTACTTGCTTCAGGAACGCCACCAGACACATTCCAGGTACATGCTGGCGGTGAGCTTAAAGAATATGTTGATGCAGGATACTTGGATGTTGTCGATTCAGTATGGGATGAGCTTGGCCTTGAAGATGTTATACCTGGAACACTGCAGGCCATGTGTAAGTTTGAAGGACACTACTATGCTGTTCCAATAAACGTTCACAGATCTAACGTACTATGGTATAATCCTAAAATATTTGACGAACTAGGTATAGTTGACAAGTTCGGAGACCCGAGAACATGGGATCTAGACAAGTTTATTGAAGTAGCTCGCTACATTAAAGAAAACAAACCGGATGTAGCACCTATAGCTATGGCTTCTAGAAACAAATGGCCGCTAACACACCTGTTCGAAGTACTTCTAGTTTTACGTGGTGGACCAGAAGTATATGCTAAATTCTGGACAGGAATGTTCGACTACAAGGACCCAGCAGACCCCGTATGGGCTGCTGTAAAAGATGTTCTTAAAGCATTAGCTATAATGGCAAAGGAAGGCTTGTTCAACGCTAACCACCCAGAGTTAACATGGGATCAGGCAGCAGCACTAGTGTATCAAGGAAAAGCAGCTATGTATGTTCACGGAGACTGGGTTGCAGGATACTTTATGTCTGTCGAAGCAAAATATGGTGAAGAATGGTCTGCTGCACCATTCCCCAAAGCAGTGTTCATACTGCTATCAGACTCCTTCAACATGCCAAAGAACGCACCACACCCAGATGCTGTAACAGCATGGCTTAAAGCAGTAGGCTCCAGTGAAGGACAAGAAAAGTTCAACCTAATTAAAGGCTCAATACCTGCACGTGTAGATGTTGCACCAGCATATCCAGACCCCTACAGGCCTGAAACAGCCGACGACTTTAAGAAATCAACACTAGTACCTAGCGCCGTCCATGGAGGTATAAGCAAAGAAGCTTTCGTAACGGAAATGCACAACATAGTTACAAGCCTAGCTACAAGCGCTGCAACAGGAGCAGACATAGACACTTTAGTTGATGCCTCTATAACGCAAATAATGCAGGCAATAGATAGAACAGGACTACCAGACTTCTGGAAAGGATACACAATAGACTACTTTATCACTAAAAGATAAATTCCCTTTTTTCCCACTTTCTCTTGTAGAAGCAGGGTGTTTAAACAGTGATTGCTTCTAGCTTAAAGGAGAAACTAATATTTTTAACACCCATACTTCTGATTACAGTTATTCTCTACATAATGATAGCTACCTCAATATATGTGTCTATGAGTGATTGGAGAAGCTACAAAATATCCCTTAACTTCATAGGTTTAAGAAACTACATAGAATTGTTTTCTAACCCTAGATTCTATGCTGCACTGAGAAACAATATTATATGGATAGCTCTCTTCATGGTACCTACTTCTTTCCTAGGCTTAGTATTAGCTTACATAATGGTTTCTACAGGTAAAGAACTAATATTTAGAACAGTTTTCCTACTTCCAACAGCAATATCTATGACAGTAGCTGGAACCCTATGGGTATGGATGTATGCTAGCGAAGGAGCGGTAAACACCCTACTTAAAGCTTTCAACCTAAGCTTCCTAACTAAACCATGGATATCCGATCCTTCAACAGCACTATACGCCCTAATATTTGTAACAATATGGCAGTACCTAGGATTCGCCGTTATAATTTTTGAAGCAGCAATAAAAGGCATTGACCCATCACTTATAGAAGCAGCTCAAATAGATGGAGCATCCTCCCTAAGAATATTCTGGGACATAGTAGTACCACAGGTTAGACATGGCTTTCTCGTTGCAGTACCACTACTAGCACTTTCAGCACTCAAAATATTCGACATAGTTTACGTAGCAACACGTGGAGGCCCAGGCTTAGCAACAGATGTACTAGGCTATTTCATGTGGGAAACAGCTTTCTGGAGTAGGTTTATGGCTGATGGTGCAGCAATAGCCACAATAATTTTCGCAATATCGCTGGGAATAGTAATACCATACGCTTTAATTGCTTTAAGAAGGTGGTTTAGATGATGATAAGTTTCAAAACCAAAATGATAATAGCATATACAGTATTAGTATTGCTAACTTTCTTCTGGATGCTACCATTCTACGTAGCCTTAGTTACCTCTCTTAAAAGCCACGAGGAAACATATACTACAAACGTTTTACAGCCACCATCAGCAGCAAACATTATTCCATGGTTTATAGCTTGGAGCAGAGTTAGTAGAGCATTTATCAACAGTATTTTAGTTTCAATACCAGCAACATTCCTATGTGTTCTTGCAGGAACCCTTGCTGGATACTATCTTAGCAGATTCGTATCTAAAGTAAACAGGCTACTGTTCTTCCTAATAGCTATTGCAACATTCATACCATACCAAATACTGCTAATACCTATGACAATGTTCCTATCAACCGTAGGAATTATGGGTACACATTTAAGCTTCATAATAACATACACCATACTTTTAAGCCCATGGGCAACCTTAATTTCAGCAGCATTTTTCCTAGCAATACCTAAAGAACTTGAGGAAGCAGCTCAAATAGATGGAGCATCTCCAGTGCAAAGCTTCTTCAAAATAGTATTGCCAGTTGCTTTACCAGGCATAATATCGACAACAATAATAATATTTATGAGCATATGGAATGAATTCTTGTTCGCAGTAACCCTAAGCACAAGCCCAATAATAAGAACAATACAGCCTGAAGTAGCTAATCTTAGAGGAACAACAACAGTAGCATGGAACACCCTTATGGCCGGCTCCTTAATAGCAATACTTCCACCACTAGTAATAACATTGGCTCTAGGAAAATACTTTATAAGAGGACTACTTGCAGGAGCACTTAAAGGCGTAAGATAATATTAGATTATTGCTTTTCTACTTGATTTTTCGAAAACATGTATTTTAGAAATCTTAAACCTAACATAAACCCTATCTCCAGGTAGAGCTTGGAACTCCCCTAAAACCTTAGACTTGAAAACATAGTCTCCTACCTTAAGGTTAACTATGGTTTCGGAACCTAGTGGTTCAACAACATATACTTCAGCAGTAAAAGAGTTTTCAATAGGCTCCTTACTTACAATAATGTCTTCAGGTCTAACACCAAGCACAAGATCAGTACTTGAAGTTGACTTAACTATGGTATCAGCTAATTCCATAGGCAAGCCTATTTCGAAATCTCCTGCATCAAGAACATATCCTTGCTTCTCACCATACTTTAACGAAACAGTGAAGAAGTTCATTGGTGGAGAACCTATGAAACCAGCTACGAAAAGGTTTACAGGCTTATGGTAGAGTGTGCTAGGTGTTCCCGTTTGAACAATTTTACCTTCATTTAGAAGAGCAATCCTATCGGCCATGGTCATTGCTTCAGCCTGGTCATGAGTAACGTAAATAGTTGTTATTCCCAACTCTTTCTGCAATCTTTTAAGCTCAGCTCTCATAACAACCCTAAGTTTAGCATCCAGGTTGCTTAAAGGCTCATCCATTAGGAACACTTTCGGATTTCTAACCAAAGCTCTTGCTAACGCTACTCTTTGCTGCTGACCTCCAGAAAGCTGTCTAGGATAGCGGTCAAGCAGCTCGTCTATTCTTAGGAGCTTAGCTACTTCAACAACCTTCTTCCTAATCTCTTCCTTAGGAAGCTTCCTAATACGTAGAGGGAAAGCAATGTTATCGTAAACTTTCATGTGAGGGTAGAGAGCATAGTTTTGAAAAACCATAGCAACATCACGTTCTTTAGCAGGAACAAAAACCTTGCTTTCAGCATCAAAAACAACTTTCTCACCAATAGAAATACGTCCCCTCTCAGGTTTCTCAAGACCAGCAATGCACCTAAGCAAAGTGGTTTTACCTGAACCTGAAGGACCAAGTAGGACGAAAAACTCACCATCCTTAATCCTAGCTGAAACATTATCTAAAGCAACAACCCTACCTCCAAAAACCTTAGTCACATGCTCAACAATAACTTCAGGCATTAAACGCACCCTCGGAAAATATCTTAATAAAATGTACCGTATAAACCTATCCAGAAAAATTTAAAATAACAAAACAAACATCACCCATGCATTATCATAATAATACCTGGAAACAATAACACACCGTACTTTTCAAAACAAGCATAACGGTCTCTTTAAATACCATTAAGAAAATTTAAAACTCATAAACTAAATTATTTGAACTTGAGGCTTTGATACTTTGAAATATACAACTGAATCGTATGCAATGATGATTATCTCAAACACCGAAGAAAAGAATAAACTGGATGAGAAAATAAAGGAAACTCTAATC
>JAPDJU010000006.1 GCA_029258915.1 Thermoproteota archaeon | reverse complement strand
GTGTTATTGGTATTTATTTAAGCGCTGTTGTTGTTGGCTTAGGCTTACCCATAATTAGGGGTATTGGTGTTTTCCTAGGTGAAACGATAATGGTTATTTCTTTTTGGAGACACATTGTTTCACCTATTATCCACTACGTGTTAGCAGTTTTTCTAATAAATGATGTGGTAGTGTTTAAACAAATGATGTTAGAATCCATTATGCCACCAGCAACAATTAACGCTGTTTTAGCCTATGTTTACGGTTTTGATGTGGAAACAGTTTCTAAAGCAATAATTGTATCTACAGTATTTTCTCTTGCAGAAGTATTTGCCTTTATATGGCTAGGAATAATTTAACATATTTACATAGTTTGAAAAATTAATCTCTTAGTAGTTGTTTCTGCAGAATACCTTAATCTCACCTATTTTTACCATGTTAACCTATATACTATCTGCATGCAGTGTAGCCTAGGTGTTGTTTCTGCTTAAAGGGTTGTTTAAGAAAATTGTTAAAGTAATAAGGTTTATTATTAGACTGCTAAGTTTTTCAGGTTCAGCATATCGGGTAAAAATAATTTATCTGAATAAAAAACGGAAACACAAAAAAGAAGAGTCTAAAAAGTAGGCTTTATTTAGTTACATGTTCAAGTGTTCCATCCTCTCTCACTATGAATGTGTCTTCTTTCTTTACCTGCCCTAGCCCTTTAAGCATTATCGGAGCATGTATAAACGCTAAAACCATGTTCGATTTTATTTCTATAAATCTATCTTTCGGTAATATTGTTGTTATAGGTGGTTCTTCTACTTGCAACCCTACACTATGAGTGTAACCTATTACCCTATGTTCTTTGAGACCATATTTCTCATATACTTTATCCAGTTCCCTAATAACGTTTATGAATCTCATCTTTGGTTTTGTAAGTTCTAATGCTGTATCGTATACTTCATTCATACATTTCAATGCTTTTTCAGCTAAACCTGACGCTCTACCTAAATACACTGTTCTCGCCATATTAGCATAATAGCTATTATAGTCTGCTCCAAGAACCACGGTAACAAATGTTTCCTTTCTCACGATATTGTTTCTAAATGGTTCTGAATGAATACGTGGATCAGGTCCTGCATTAACGTAGACTAGAGGTGTTTCAGAACCTAGTTTGTACAGTATCCTATATGCTTCAGCTGCTATGTCTGTTTCAGAAACTCCTGGTTCTATTAAAGATAATATTTTATCTATTGCTTTAGATGCTATTGAACCTGCCTTACGTATAGCTTCTAACTCGTACTCGTCTTTCACCATTCTCATAGCGTAAATTATTGGTGAAACATCAACTACTTTTACGTTAGGGTTTAGGCGTTTAAACATTTCATAGAATATAATATATGCATCTCTTTCAATACCAAACTCTAACCCGACAACACGATATCCTTTCTTCCTAATAGTTCCAGAAACTTTAGCCATAAGATCTCCCCCATCAGTAAACGTTACTATGTTTCCAATCCATGTTCTCTTAAGAAACCCTTCTTCTTCACCTTTAGCTACAAATGCTATAGGTTCATCTTTAGCCGGTACTAGTAGTGCAGGTCTAAGCCACTTAGTTCCAGTAAAGTATGTGAAGCTTGAAAGAGTTCTAATCATAGCAGCATCTATATTCTTCTTCACCATTTCTTCTTGAAACGTTTCAAGCCTCTTCTTTAAAACTGAAATAGGAAACCTTAAGCCCATCAGAAGTACACCTTAAATTATTAAAGCTACTTATCACATGCTTTACCCTATGTATGGTAGCATTAAAAATTTATACGGTTACCTGCAGTATACATATGCAAAGTTAAAGGTGATGAACTGTTTCTAAGCTTAATGTGGAGGAATTTGAAGCGAAAGCTGCCAAATATTTTCAAAAACGCCCCTACAATTTTCCTCAAGGACGTCCCTACAACTGTTGTGAAAGTGTTCTTTTAACACTTGCAGAATATCTTGGCGTAAAATCAGACTTAATTCCAAGAATAGCTACAGGTATAGGTGCAGGTTTCTCTCTAAATGGACTCATATGTGGATCTATTTCCGGAGCTATTATGGCTATAGGTTTAAAATATGGTAGAAGAAGTAATGAAGAAAATCCTCAAATTACATGGAGAAAAGT
Organism: Thermoproteota archaeon; assembly: GCA_029258915.1. Classification (GTDB taxonomy): domain Archaea; phylum Thermoproteota; class Thermoprotei_A; order EX4484-217-1; family EX4484-217-1; genus EX4484-217-1. The sequence goes on along the minus strand of JAPDJU010000006.1, from coordinate 186,846 downwards.
TGACAGGTTCATAGAAGTTTTTAGGAAAAGATGGGGTGCAATAACATGCCGGAAACTTACGGGTTTAAACTTGAAGACAGCTGAAGGTATGAAAATTTATCTTCAGAAAGTTCATGACTATGCATGTACGGAACGTGTAAAGTTTGCTGTTAGAAAAGCTATAGAAATACTTAGCGAATAAAGTATTTCATAGAATCCTTGCTATCACACTGAAGCTACAAGGATAGTATTGTAGCTTTTTCCTTCTTTATTACCATGTTTAAATAGCTGTTACATTTAAAACATAAGATACTATAATTAAAATTAACTGCCATAAGAGAAGCTTAAGGAAGTTGGTGAATATATTATGAGGATTGCTGCTGTTTTCTACTCTAAAACGGGAATAACAAGAAAGGTTACATTAGATATTGTTGATGGGTTAAAGAAAGAAGGGATTATGGTTGATGTTTTCGAACTAAAACCTTTACGCGACTATAGTAGGCCTTTACATTTAAATCCTAGGCTAATCTATGAAACATTAATTAAGAAAACCACGGAAATAACTGTAATTCCTCATGAACCCGAACTTAAAGACTATAAGTTAATTATCTTAGCTTCACCCATATGGTGTGGAACCATAGCACCTCCTATAAGAGAATTTATTAAAAAATATAAGTATTCAGGGAAAAAAGCAGTATGCATTACAACAAGTATGCTTCCGCTAAATTACTCTAAGAAACTAAAGAGAGTAGCTGAAAGAGAAGGAAAATACAAAGTAATACACTATGTGAACGTTGTTGGAAGGAAACCTTACAAGAAAGTAATAGATAGTATAGTGAGAAAAATCATTGAAGGACTAGCCAAAGAATAGGTACTATCCTTCATATTATTTACACGAATTAGCATAATATAGTACACTATGAGCAAAGGTTTATGAGGAATGTGTAGATTTGACTTATTAAAGGATGCTAATATTGTTGAAGAACATTTTATTGCAGCTAAGGGGTTTTCGGAGAAGTTTTTAGGACTTTGGAAAGAAATTCTCCCTAAAATAGAGGAAGAAATAAGATTTTCTTTCGATAAATTTTATTTTACGAATACTCTGTCAGCATAAAAATGCCGGTCAGTTGTCTCAGTAAGTCTTTAATCCATGATATTTTGCTAGTAAAGGATATATCGTTTTAAATGTGTTTGAAAGGAAAGTGTTCTTATGGTTTAAAATGCGTTGTTATGTTTGCGGTAAAAATGGTGTTCTTACCTGTAGTGTATGCGGTAAAACAGTGTGTTTAGAACATGGTAGATTTGGTGTTGTTTGTAGTAATTGCGTGTTGAAAAGGGAAAAGATTAGTTTTTCCATTAGAGAAGCCAGGGCTAAGGACTGTAAGGTTATAGGAGAACTTGTTAAAGCGTTTTGGGGAGAAGATGTTCAGGTGGCATTCGATATAGAGTTTGTTGTTAAAGACTTACCAGCATACGTTGCTGTTGAAGGAGACAATGTTATTGGCTTCATATCATACTATGATTTAAACTTAGAGGATACGTTAATTGTAGCTTTGGGAGTCTTACCTAAATACCAAGGTTTAGGTATAGGTAGAGCTCTTATTTATGCTGTTGAAAATAGAGCCAAGAAAGCATCTAAGAAAAGGCTTCTTGTTTCAACAACTAACGACAATTTACTAGCACTAGCGTTTTACCAGGTACTTGGATTTCAAATATACGAAGTAGTTCCAGGCGCAATAGCTAAGAAACATGGAAAGGCAATTTTAGGGTTTAGCAATATACCTATACGTGATGAAATAAGGCTATGTAAGCCCATAAAGTAAAACATGCTTTCAGATTTAATTAAGAGGGAACTTATAGTAGTTAGACATTATAGATAGTTTATTTTTGGTTTGAAATTAGCGTGAAATATGTGTAAATTCTTTAACATTCTTTTTCTACCAATTATTTCTTTATGGAAAGTGAAGCGGTTTCAGCTTTAATTGTTTCTTAGCGTTATTTCTCCTTAGAAGTGTGAAATATATTTGACCACACATTTGCATTCACTTTCAATATTTAAGATGACATCTTATGGTTTCTTGCCAATTATACTTAAGCGTTGCGATTTTCCTTAGTATGTTGAGAGCGTAAACTACTAAAGTAGTTCTCAAAGAGCCATGACTACTAATGTTGGATTAGCAAATTATTTTCCTTATTTCTCTATTACTGAAACTAGATTTGCTATTAACTGGTAGTTGTCTTCTAGGTAGCAGTAGGGTTCCATAAGGAATGTTATGTCAGCGAAAGCGATAACTGTCCCTTTATTTTCTACCATAGCTATTACTGCATATTTGTCCTGTTTTTCTGATGCTGAAGAATATGTGGTATCTGAAGTTAATGCTACTCCTTTATTTGCAGAGTAGATATGTGTTGTTGTGAAGAATAGTAATGAAGTTATGTTTTGGGTTAAAGTTGTGTTTACAAATTCTCTTACATAGATGTTCCGATATATTCCATAGTGTTCTTCTTCATTGTAAAGGTAGCCTTTAGCAAATGTTAGCCCAAATCTTGTGGAGACGGTATTTATTGGGTCGAAAAGCTCCGGTATTCTTACATGTTCTGATGCTGGATCATAGAAAAGCAGCAATATTCCACCATTGTTTACAAATTTCTCAATCCTATCAACTTCATCTCTAGAATAAGGTATTATTGGAGATGCTATTATAAGACATGATGCATTATTTAATGCTAAGTCTAACTCTTGCCATGTATAAGTGAATAGTGTTATAATATTTCTTTTAGCTAACTCCGCTATTAAGATGTTAAGTTCCCAAGATGAAACCATGTTACCATGGGTTTTATCTACTAAAACAACACCTTTCCCCGAACTTCCAAACGTAACAGCTGTATTACTTACCGTATATTGCTTAGTAGGTTCCTGCATGTACATTTCAGGTGGAATATAAATGTAGTACATGGATGGTGGAGGATATAGTTTAGCTAGGAACTCTATGGTTAAGTTTTCCCATCTCCCTTGCCAACCATAGCCCCATGGGGTATATGTAGGTTTCTTGGGTTTTAAGTAGACTACTTCATATTCTACTAGGCCTGCTTCTTCAGCAGCTTTCTCTATTGCTTTTTGAAGGGAACCCACTTCATCTACTAAACCTACCTTTACTGCTTCACTGCCTAAATATATTAGTCCTCTTTTAAGCTCGGCTGAAGATAGTTTTAGACGTTCTCCTCTTCTCTGTATCACTGATGAAGCAAAGTTATCTAATGCACTGCTTAAATTATGAGGGAAGAGGAGTTTTGAAAACCCTGTTACCTTGTAAGGTCCTGTCTCCAAAATCCTCTCTGAAGGTATTAGTGTTGGAGGTCCTATACCTATTACTCCTACATTACCAACCATTGATGTTGGATGAGCATATATGTAGTCTGCTGCAACAGCTATATAATATCCTCCTGAAAGCGCCATAGTTACGGATGCTACCAATGGTTTAGCTTCACTTAACTCTAAAAGGTCAAGATAAATTCTTTCCACTAGGTCAGCATAACCTCCTGGAGAATTTACTTCCAATACAACAGCTTTTATGCTCCCATTAGTTAGTGCTTCATGTATTATACTAGTGTAGGTTTTAGCAGTATACGAATATACTATGGGTCCTTCAATACTTATAATGCCGATTACATTTTTCTTTACAGCCAATACTTTAACTTGGTAAAAATATGCAGCAACAATAGCCGATATTAATATAACCATAAAGACTATAGCAATTACAATTCTTCTTTCAAGTTTGACTTCGCTCAAACTTAATCCTCTATGTACTATTCTCATAACATGATTATAAGCTTACTTGACGCTAAAGCAACGCTGATTAAGTGTTTATTATAGTTCATAAATAATGTTAATGTTTTAGCGAAACTGTTATGAAGGTATTATGCAGCTGTCGCTCTTCGTAAAACATGGTATTATTCAAATACTAGGCATAATGGACTTCTGTTTTTGTCCTTATCTAATAACTGTTTGTAATCTTAAGGCTTAGTGGCTATAATAGAAATTTTTATCTTCTCTCTTTAGAGCTTAATCAAATGGAGTAATTTATGATGTTGAAAGGTAGAGTTGCTATAGTTACTGGTGCAGGCCAGGGAATAGGTAGGGCTATTGCAATAGCGTTAGCTAAGGAGAGTGCTAAGGTTGTTGTAACAGATATTACAGGTAAAGAAGTTGAAACGTTAAAGGAAATATTGTCTTTAGGTGGTGAAGGGTTAGCTTTAAAACTCGATGTAACCGTGTTTAAGAATGCAAAAAGAGTAGCGGAGAAAACTTATGGGGAATTCGGTAGAATCGATATTCTTGTAAACAATGCCGGAATATTCCCATTCAAACCTTTCATAGATATGACTGAGGAAGACTGGGATAAAGTAATAAATGTAAATTTAAAAGGAGTTTTTAACTGTACTAAGGCAGTAATATCTTACATGGTAAAGCAGAAATATGGGCGAATAATAAACATTGCTTCTATAGCCGGTACGATAGTAGGATTTCCTCAACTAACACACTATTGTGCGTCAAAAGCAGGTATTCTTGGATTTACACGTGCTTTAGCGCTGGAATTAGCCCCATATGGGATAACGGTTAACGCTGTAGCGCCAGGGCTAATAAGAACGCCTGGAACTGAAGCTTTAGGAGAAGAGATGATAAAGCAGTTTGAAAAGCAAACACCGATAGGAAGATCAGGAAAACCTGAAGAAGTAGCTGACATAGTAACATTCCTTGCATCAAACAAAGCAAACTACATTACAGGAGCATTAATAGTTATTGATGGAGGATGGACCCTGATATAAATAACCTAAATTAACTCTACATTTCTTTTTAAATTAATTTCTACTTATCTTTTCATACGTGATTTTAAACATTCATCCTGAATTATTTTTTAAGTTAGAAAGTCGAAGAAATCTTAGAAAATGTGGTTTTAATCGTACCTTAGAATTACTATGTACCTTTCAACGTAAATGCGTCCCTTACCTGGGTACTCATACCATTTTCCTTCAGTTATTTCCTTATGATTTTCATACCACCATACATCATCCGTTTGGGGTTCAACGTAGACTAAGCCTTCCTTACATAGTATTGCATTAAATACATGTGCAAAGGGTTCACGTTTTTCATCATGACCAAATATAGCAACTACACCCATATCCCAATGTTTTAGTTTCGCATGCAAAGCAAGCATAAAAGCGAAGTCTCCGCATATGAAGTCTGGATAGCTGTACGTTATTTTATCTGTTTGGTCTTCGAAGGTAAGCCAATAAATTAACTCATTAATAGTAGGGAGTTCTTCGTAAGATAGTGGTTCATTGAAAGCTTCTGAAAGTTTATGATAATCCTCTACCAATGCTTGATACTTACTAGTTAATGTTCGATACTTACCCAGTAGGTTTGTGTAGTTTACCAGTAGCTGTTGGTGTTCTCTCTTTAACTCTTCATGATTCTGCGCTAGCTCCAAGAAATCCATATGTAACCGCGTATGGTTTGCAAGTAATATTTGATACGTTCTATTCAGATTTTCTAATTCCTGTTTGGTTCTTAAATACTCTTTTTCTAACACACCATATTTCCCTATAAGGGAGAAGTATTGATATCCTTCAAAAGCGCAAAGGAGAACGGTTATAATTAATGCTATTAATAATAGTTTAACCTTGGCCTTCATTTTCCCACCTAAAACATCTCTCTCTATCTATAGAGGTTCTAAAAACATTTAAGTTATGTTTGCAAGTTTAAATAATAAACTATGAAATAAGAATAAGTAAAATAGGAATTTCTAAATGCTATAACATATTACTAAGAATTTCTAATGAACGTTAAAACTACATGCTAAGCCTAATTAGTTTGAGCAATAATATCTATGCTATAAGAAAGAAGTGAACTTCATTAAATTACTACTTTTTCCTACCTATCTTCTTAACCTTAAGTTTTAGGCCTTCTATATCTGCGATTACTACTTTATCTCCTTCAACAACACTATTCTGGGTTTCTGCTAGCCAGTATTCTCCATTCACTAAAACTATGACTTCGCTTTTACTTTTAACCTCTTTTACCTCTCCTTCCTTCCCTATAAGGGCTTCAGGTCCTATTTTAGGCTTCGTAAGCTGAGGCTTCATAGCTACAATAGTTACTGTCACTATTATGGCAGTGATTACTGTTCCGAAGCTTAATGCTGTTACTATGTCTACGATCCCTGTAAGTACAAGTATAGATAGGGTAAACATGATTATAGCTAGCTCATCTGCAATTATTATGAAAAGTTTTACATGAGGCTTCACATGTTTTCCCTTAAAACATTTTTACACGGTAACTTGAAGATAGGTAATATTTAGTTTACTGTTTTTCTCTATGTTTCCGAATTTAATTACTTGTTCCTATATAAGACAATGTTAGACAGTCTAGGTTAGTATAGAGCTTATTATTGCTGCTACTTGTATTTGTACAAGGTTTCTTACAGGTATTATTTCGTATTTTGATAGCTTATCTAATGTTTCAATACACTCATCTACGTGAGCCAATACTTCTCTTTCAAGCCTGTTTAGTACGTTATTTTTGATACCTTTAGCTTTCTCGTACCGTATTGCTCTGTATGCTAGTCCATATCTAAATATTGGTGACCAATATGTTTCCAAGTAGCTGTCAAAGGCTTCAGCTACTGTTGCACTTCTATCTAATGTTGGGTCAGTGTTTATCCAGTTTTCTTCAGCTTCCATATAGTCTTTTGCTAAGGTTACAAATGCATCTAAAGATTCGTAAAATGGATTATCAGCTGAAACATAGTCGCTCAGCTTATCTTTAACTCTTTCAATTACACTTAATTCTTTCTTGTTTCTATTAAGAGATATTCTTAGAATTTCTCTTCTAGGAATACCTATTGGTATGTCTATGTCTAGTCTATTATCGTAAATGTATGGTACTTCGCAAATAAGCTCGAAAACATCTGGATTTACTTTTCTAGCGTAATCATAGCTACTGCCTCCATGTTTAAGAATTTCCGCAGGATCCTTACCTTTAAGGTATTTCTCAAGCCAATCATATGCTTCAGAGAGACTAGGCATTTTAAAGACTGCTTCGTCAATTTTCTCCATGTAAGGTGCTTCAGGTTCTCCTTTATGTATTGGTACTTTTAATTCTTTAGGTATAGTCTTAAGTATTTCTAAAACCTCTGCGTTAGGTTTCTTAGTTACATAATAGTATGTTCCGGTAAATCCAGCATTGTGAAGGCTGTAAATATGGGTTGGCTTCCACTCATCAATAAGCTTCATTATTGCTTCTGTTTCAGGTATTGGCTTATCCCATTTAAGTGTCTTATATTCGAATGGAAATGACCATTCAACCTGCTTCCATGGTGGAGGCCTATAGTAGTTAAGTACATATTTTCTAATGTTGAAAGGTCCTTTAAACCATCCTTCGTTAAGTTTTACACCGAAAACATCTGCTACCTTAACTATAATCCACGTAGCATTTGTTTTTCTAAGCAGTTCTCGGTCTTTAACAAGTTTCCAGCTTAAAAACTCCAGTGTTAGCGAACCTATAGGTTCATTAGGATGGGGGAAAGCAAATGCTAGAACTCTTTTCTCTCCAACTCCATGAATTATGAGAGCATAAACAGGTATATTTGCTCTCGAAGAACCCGCTTCAACAAGCTCAGCTACATCAGTGTTTTCTGAAACAAGTTTTCTTGAACTCTCTACTAATTCGTTTATAGTCATAAACTCAGTATATTCGGGCACTTCTTGAACAATCTCCCTTACTGCTCTCATAATTTACACCCTTGAGAAAACACGCTAACCGAACATTGAAAATACTACTTAGTATTTAAACTGCTCTATAAATTAATGTTTACGCATAATTAGGGAGAATAAAATAGTTTTTACCGTAATGTAGGGAGCTTTTTTGACACCATGATAAGTAATGTTTTTAAAGGTGCACCTCCTAAACAAGATAGGTGCACCGAGGGGATTTGTTTATGAGAAAGGTTTTTGCTATTACCACTACCGCTATAATATTGCTTCTAATTGTAATTTCATTAGGGCTATTTTATAGCTCAAGTTTCCAAGTAACTCCCACACCTATGCCTAAAGAAATTACTGTTACTGATGCTTTAGGTAGAAATGTTACTTTATCTTATCCTGCTAAAACCGTTGTTGTAGGCGATGATCTGGTTGCTGAACTTGTTCAGCTTCTTGGTGTTGCTGATAGAGTTGTGGGTATTGAGCCCAGTATTCGTGAGAGAGGATATTTCCCCAAAATGGTGGATAAGCCTATCACAGGTAGTCAGTTTCGAGGTCTAAACTATGAACTTATAGCTGAAATACAGCCGGATGTTGTTCTTCTCATGGATGTAGGACCTATAGCTAAAGTTATAGATAAGCTTGATAATATAGGGGTAAAGTCTATTGTTATAAGTATTAGACCCAAGAGAATACCTTACACTATTGAGCTTCTAGGCAGAATTTTTGGCGAAGAGAAACGTGCTCAAAAACTATTAGACTGGTGGTATAGTAAGTGGGATTTCTTAAAAACACGTATATCAGAAGCTAAGCTGGAAACTAAAGCTAAAGTATTTATAGGCATGGGCTTCAGCCCTACGGATAAACTACCAACACATACATGGGGTAAATTAGCTAACTGGAACTACATGTTAGACATTTTAGAAATGGAAAACATAGCTTCTGCAAAACTTGAAACCCATGGAGAACTTGATTTAGAATATATTGTTAAAGCAAACCCGGACATCATAATTGTTGGCGACTGGTCTGATGTTTGGCTAGGCTATACGAAGAATAATAGTGATCTTGCAGAAAAAATGGTAAGTATTGTCATGGAAGACCCTGTTTTACAAAGTGTGAACGCTGTTAAGAATGGTAAAGTATTTGTTATGCATTATGCGATGCTTCTCAATTTCAGATCGCTTATAGGAGCTTACTATTTAGCTAAAATAGCATATCCTGAGCTTTTCAAAGACATAGATCCTGAAGAAATACATAGAGAATATTTTGAGAAATGGCTTGAAGTACCTTATAAAGGGATATGGTTTTACCCTAAAACATGGTCTATTAAATGGTGAAACATTCTATGCCGTACTATGTTTCAATTTTAAAGAAGGCTTTAAAAGACCCTATTTCGAAAAGCGAAGCACTTACGCTTTTTAAGAAAATACAAAGTTATGATAAGCTGCTGGAACTTTTTAAAGTAGCTGGTAAAGTAAGAGACGATGAAGTTGGGAGAAAAATTAAGCTTATGGGATTTATAGCAAGCATTACACCTTGTACCGTAGATCCTCCATGTAGATATTGTTTTAGATGGAGTAATAGTAAACTATTTACATCAGATGATGTTTTAAGCGATGAAGAACTGGAAGTAGCTGTAAAAACATTGGAGGCTAAGGGTTTGAAAAGAGCAGAGCTTGGAGGAGGAACATACTTAGGTGAAGAGGGACGTAAAGCTACTTTCCATAAGTTAACTATAGCATGTAAAGCATCCGGTAAAGTTGGAATATGGATTAATAATGGGCCTTCATTCCGCCCTGAAGACGTATATAAGCTTAAGGAAATAGGTGTTGAAGGGGTAGCATGTAATTTTGAAACAATAAGCGAAGAAAAGTATAGGAAGTTAAGACCCGGGCTAAGTCTTGAAGTAAGAAAGAAAATAGTTGAGGAAACTGATAGAGCAGGTTTAGATATAGATAATACATTAATGATAGGTCTTGGAGAAGGTTGGGACGAGCAGCATCCATATGATGAGTGGGTTGATTTTTTATTCTACTTCAGTAAGTTTAGAAACTTAAGGATAATGGAAATACATCCTTTCAGACCAATAAGAAATTCTCCATGTCAAAACATGCCTCCCGGTTCAGAATTTGAAACTGTAAAAGCTATTGCGATAGCCAGACTTATTTATAGAAGAGTTGATATTAGCGGTGCTCAAAGTATTTTAGGATTGCTTGCAGGGGCTAATCTTATAATGCATGTTTACCCTATAACCAAAAGCTTTAGAGCATGGGGTAGGCATCCACTATACCATTCAAGAGTAGAGAAACTACATAAGGACCTTGTTATTGTAAACAATCTTTTTGAAGTCACTAGAAATGCAAGGGAAATGGGGTTTGAAGTAGAGTTGTAAGACCTGGTAATACATATGGCATCTAAGAGTCTCTATGAGGAATATGAAGGACTTGTAAAGAAAAGAACCCTATTCCTTTTCTCCTTAACCTTACTACTTCTAATGCTTGTAATGGTCTCTATATCTATAGGTACTCTTAAGATTCCCCTATCTGATGTTATTAAAGCTCTACTTACACCCTTGTTCTCTAAATATTTCAAGTCAAATATTCTAACATTAAATGTAATATGGAATCTTAGATTACCGAGAACAATTATGGCTATTTTGACCGGTGCATGTTTTGGTGTAGCTGGATGTATATTGCAGGTTACTTTAAGAAATCCTTTAGCATCACCCTACACTATAGGTGTTGCTTCTTCAGCTGCTTTTGGTGCAGCCTTAGCTATAATTTTAGGTGCCGGAATCACTGGTTGGGGGGGCCAGGTAATGGTTTACAAAAATCCTTACTTCATAGTTTTTAATGCTTTCACCCTGTCTATGATATGTTCATTGATAATAATGGCTTTATCATTATATAAGGGAGCTAGTCCAGGTACTACGATACTTGCTGGAATATCTATGACCTATCTGTTTTCTGCATTAACCTCTTTACTACAGTATTTTGGAACCACAGAACAAATTGCAGCTGTAGTTTTCTGGGTTTTCGGGGATTTAGGTAAAGCTGAATGGTTTGATGTAGCAATAACAGCATCCATATTGTTCATATTAGTTCCTATGGTTTTCATTTTCTCAAGCGACTACAACGCGGTTTTAGCAGGTGATGAAACTGCTGCTAGTTTAGGTGTGAACGTAAGAAGGTTAAGGATAATGTCTTTAGCTGTAGCTTCTCTCTTAACAGCGACACCAGTGTCATTCATTGGTACTATAGGTTTTGTAGGTTTACTTGCACCACACATAGCTCGTATGGCTATAGGTTCAGATCACCGTTTCCTAATACCATCAGCTCTACTTACGGGCTCTATTTTGCTTTTAGCAGCAGATGCCATATCTAGAACTATAGTTTCTCCTCTCATACTTCCTGTTGGAATAGTAACTGCATTCATGGGTGTTCCTCTGTTCCTTTATCTATTGCTTAGCAGGAGGGAGAAGTATTGGTAACATTGAAAATATTAGGTGTAAGTTTTAACTATAACAGCATAAAGGCTTTAGAAAACGTTACGTTTAATGTGAAAGCAGGTGAAGTTATAAGTATTATTGGCCCTAATGGTGCAGGTAAAACAACGCTCCTAAAATGCATGGCTAAGCTTCTGAAACCTAAGCATGGTACGATTTTAATTGACAACAGAAGTTTAGACTTATTTAAGAGAGTAGAACTAGCTAAACTCATAGGCTATGTTCCCCAACTTGAAGAAACAAGGTTTCCTTTAACCGTTTTTGAGTGGATTCTTTTAGGTAGAAAACCATATATGGGCATGAAGCCTAGTAAAAAGGACTTAGCAATAGTCGAGAACGTAATAGAAGAACTTAAAATGAAGCATTTAGCATTTAGAAAAGTTAATGAGTTAAGCGGTGGAGAATGGAGAAAAACAATAGTAGCCCGTGCTTTAGCTCAAGAACCAAAAATACTCTTACTTGATGAACCTACAAACCACTTAGATTTAAAACACCAAGTAGAAGTGCTTAAACTTATCAGAGAATTAGCTATTAAGAAAAAATTATGCGTAATTATAGCAACACACGATGTAAACCTTGCACTAAGATTTTCAGACAAAATAATAGTACTTAATGAAGGGAAAATAGTTTTCTGCGGTAACGTAAAACTACTAAAACGTGAAGTGCTGGAAAAAGCATACGATGTTAAAATAGAGATGCTACATGATACAAATAGATGCCCAATAGTGGTTCCGAAAATAGAAGCTTAAAGATATCAACATTGGAAACTGGTTGAATATTATAAGCATTACGATTTAAAATAATGCTAATGAATAATGTTTAGCTTCTTCTACTACATGGAAAAATAAAGGTAAAAGTTTGCTAATAGACTATTTCATGTTTAATTTGAAACTCTACTGCTTCCATTGTTATACTAGGCTGCATGGTGCTAGGAAAGTATTCTTCAGTCTTACTTAATGTTAACGTGTATGTACCTTCTGCATCATAAGGTACGTCGATACTAAACACTTTAATTAGACCAAATAGCTTAATAGGTATGGTTACTTTTCCTCTTACTTTCCAGTACATTTCCCCTGCTCCTTCAGAGAAGATGCCTAATAGAACTTTTATAGCATCGTATGCTGTTACGTGAATATCTAGATCTATGTTTGTTATTCCAGGCGGTATGTTTATGTTTTCTTTCTGCCCACTGGTTAAAAACGTGTCTTCAACGTATATTTCGTAGTAGAATTTTTCTATTGTGATACTGTACTCTGTTGGATTATGTACAATTATTCTAAAAATTATAATTACTTCGCTTGGCACAGGCAATCCTTTAACGCTAAAACCTACGACTTTAGACTCAACAACTTCTATATTACCATATACCGAGTATAGCTGATAAAGCTCAACACCTAAACCCACTATTAGCAATAAAACTATAGCAAGTACTATGATTCCTAACTTGCCTATTTTCAGCCACCGAGATAACTGTTTCTCCTTCATATAAATCTGTTTCTAAGCAGCTACCGTGATATGTTTTAGCCTGACTTTTAATTCAGCTATTTAAAATATTTTGTAGAAAGAAAATAGTAGGGGTGTTTTTCATGTTCTCGCATGCTGTAATAGTAATAATATTAGATGGATGTAATGTTAACTCTTTAAGAAACTCGGAAACTCCTTGTTTAAAAGAGCTAATGAAAAAAGGTACTTACACATTTGACTGTAAATCAGTTTTTCCCTCAGCTACATATACAGCTCATGCAACTATAGTTACAGGAGTTTATCCTCAAGAACACGGTATTATTGGAAACTGTTTTTACGATAGAAAACGAGGTAAAATTGTTAATTTTGATATAGAAGATGTTAATAAGTACTTGCTTACTAAAACGTTAATGGAAAAAATCAGCGGTACAAAGGTATGTATTGGTGAACCCATCACTAAGGGCTGCAACATTGTAGTTTCTAAAGCTGAAGTCCAATCTAAAAATCTTTTTAAACAAGACATTTACGCGGTGAATACAGCTATTGAAACCATGGAGAAGTATAAGCCTATTTTAACAATAATTAATCTTCCAGGAATAGATAGTATAAGTGAAATTTATGGGCCTTTAAGTAAAGAATTACTGGCCCATCTTAGAACAGTTGATAGGCTTATATGCGATTTGATAGGCATTGTTGAGAAAATGTATGATGATTACTTGTTCATAGTGTTAGCCGATCACGGGATGGTCTCTATAAAGGAGAACATAAACTTAGATGAAGTTCTAAAAGAGTTAAATGTTGTCTTCTGTGTTTCTCATAGAGCTGCCCACGTATATGCGCTTAGCAGCTTGAAAGAAGTTATTAGAAGGCTTAAGGAAGATAAAAGGTTTGAATTAGTTCTTTCGAGAAAAGAACTCAGCAAGTATGGTTTAGAAAATCCTAGGTCAGGCGATATTGTCGTAGCTGTTAGAGAAGGCTATGAGTTAGGAGCTATGAAGTTAAAAGGAAGTCATGGAGGTGTTTCGCACGGTGAGTTCTTAGTTCCATTAATTGTAAATAAACCTGAATATGCTGATATTATTAAAGATCCCGACATCACCGTTGTCTCTAAGATAATATTTAGATATCTTTACGAAGTAGAGGCTGCTAAAATAGTTAAAGAAAAACTTGAAAAAACCGATCCAGCACATGGATGGCTGCATACATTACGTGTATTAAAAATTGCCACTAAACTTGCGCTAAAACACAATGCAAATGTTGAAGCTGTAAGGCTGGCATGCATATTTCATGATAGCGAAAGAGGGGCTGAATCTGAAAACCATGAGTTAAGATCTGCAACATTAGCTGAAAAATATTTAAAGGAAAAAGGCTACCCCTTAAGCTTCATAGTTAAAGTAAAAGAGATAATATTAAAACACCATGAAAAACCTGATAAGCTGAAAACATTGGAGGAAAAAATATTATGGGATGCTGATAAAATCGATGCTTTAGGTGTTGTAGGTTTAGCAAGGTGTTTCTTAGAGGCAGGTTTCCGCGGTGAAACTGTAGACGATGCCATAAACCATGCGCTATGCGATTTAAAAGAATTTAAGGATAAAATGCATTTTACTGAAACCTCAGAATTAGCTAAGATTAAAGTCACTAACATGATAGCATTTATCAATAAGCTTAGAGATGAATTAAGCAGATATGATAGTGAATTTAGGTAAAATTATTAAATAAAAAGCTTTTATGTTCTTTACTTCTTTACTTCTTCAGCTATCTTTAGCTTTTCACCAACTTTAGGTTCCAAGAATTTCCTAACGTATTCAAAGTCTCTCTTTCTTACACCTACCTTTAATTCTTCATTTCTCCACTTAATTATTAGCTTCTTACCTGTAAACTCTACGGAATCTACATCAGACCATGGTACTTTCTCTTCAACAATACCTTCCCTAATAAGCTCCTCTGGTGTTAGTGAAGCTATTTTACGTCTTCTAGAACTTGCAGTCCAAGAGGCTATAACATAGGCTATTACGAAAGCTATTATTAGAAAACCTACGCCTCCCCATAGAATTCCAATAATAACTAATGCTACAAATAGCGGTACATATATCATTGCAAATAACTTTTTAGAAAGAATTTTTACCTTAAATATTCCCTCATCTGTAAGCCAATAATCCCAAAATAAGCCTTCCTCTATTTTTAACCCCTTCAAGTCCTATACCAACTCTCACGCTTCATATAGCTGTTATATTTTCTAAAATCTAGTGTATTTAAAACTTCTTAACAAATTTGGGAGTTCTAAATGAACTGTAATAAATCTAACTGTTTTTTACTTTGTTTACGTTGCGGTTGTGGTAGAGCTTTTCTACGTTTTCCTTTTATTAGCTGTTTAATGTTTATGCTTCCTATGCCCATTTTCTCAGCTTTCATTTCAAGTAAACTGTAAAGTATATTTTCTAATTCTTTAGAGGAAACCCCTTTACCTTTTGATGCCTTACTTAGTTCGGCTAGATTTTTCGAAATTTCTGGAATGTATTTTGCTATTGCAATGATTTTTTCCATGGCTTCTCTTTCTCTTCTTTTCCTCTCTACATGTTTTCTTAGCCTTCTTCCTGCTTCTCTTAAAGCCTTTCTTATTTCTTTTTCTATTTCGGGTACTTCAGCTATGCTTTCCTTACCAACACCTTTAAACGGTATTTTAGTGCTACATATGTGGATAAGTATAGCTAGTGGTGCTGGAAACTCTATGTTATAGTTTTTCCAGTTTATTTCGCTAACCATTTTCCACATTACACAGGCTTTTTCATCGTAGAGTAGTGGTATTTTGTTTGCGAAACGGTAAAGTTGAGGATATTCCTTTACAGGTATTTTTCCTCCGTAGGCTATGCCTACTTCTATTATGAATGGGTGGCCTGAATAAGCCGAAGGTTTCCTAGAAACAGTTGCTACGAACTCCGGTTCAAGAACGCTTCTAAGCCCTATTGCTATTATCTCTTCCCCTAATGGTGAAAGAGCATTTCCTTTAGGCGGTTTAAAGGGATATTCTTTAAGCTTTTTAGCTAAACTACTTAAATCATCTATTGTAAGTTTTGAAGGTCTAATGCTTGGGTCTAGGTGAGCGTATTTTAGAAATTCTTTAGCACTTTTCTCTCCAATATTTTGAAAAGTTTTAGATAGAAAATCTAGGAGATTAGTTGTTTTAGTTGTTAAGATTAGGGCTTTAAGCATTTCAACGTCTATGCCGTGGGGGTGAGGCTTAATTTCCTTGGGTATTGGAGGTAAGTTAGTGGTTTTACGTGGATAATGGAATGTTCTTCCTTGAGGATCTTTGAAAAATATTTCAGCATAAGGTGTTGCAATAGCTGTTCTTTTAACATACTCATGTATTCTGCTTTTAGCTTTAAACCAGTCTCCTTCAATAACTATTGAAACTTTTGTTCCATGTTCTCCGTTTTCGTCTTTCCATGATTCTTTATGTAAAATTATTGGTCTATTTTTCTTAATGTCTATTCTTATTTTGAAAAGCCATCTATACTTTGACCTAATAGGCTTAGTAATAACTATTACCGGTTTTCCTGTAGTTACTTGACCATAGAGAATAGCCATTTTAACCCCTAAACCAAAAATTCCTCTAGTTTGTCTCTGCTTATACTTGGAACCATAAAGTACTTGGCCGAAAGCTTTGGGTACATGTTTAGGTGAAACGCCTATTCCATTGTCTTCAACAGTAATCATGTAATGTAGTTTCTTAACATCAACTTCTTCTATTTCAACTTTAACACTAGGTAAAATTCCGTGAGAATCACATGCATCTAAGGCGTTTTCTATTAGCTCCTTAACTGTTTGATAGAAGGCTCTAGTAGGATTAGAGTATCCTGCTATTTCCCTATACCTGTAGAAGAACTCGGAAGGGCTGAGCTCTCTAAATTCTACATGAATGCTTCCCACATTTAACCAGCCACAGTAAAGTCTATAGTAGATAAAGTATAACAGTGTATTTGCTTTTGGAACTTACCTCCTCATTCTAAAAGATAATATGCCATGTTATTTCAGTTTTCAACAAGTTTTCTTTTAAATGTTTTAAACTAAAATCATCTTTTAATCTAATAGAATGTATTTCCAGTTTTCTTTAAACCTAGGTTAGATAGTTTTTATTTTTCTTTATAAACATACTTCCGAAATACATATTTTAGTGCATTTATTTTTCCTAAGCAAAAAGTATAGGCGAAAAATTTATTGCCCAATCAAACGTTAGCCAGGAGAATAGGTGCCGAAGAACTTAGGGAGAGAATTGTAAATGGTTCTATAATAAATACTATGTTTTGGCTTGCTTGGCCGATTATAGTTGCTAACTTAGTTAACATGTCTTACAATCTTATTGATGCTTTCTGGCTTGGCAAACTAGGTAAAGAAGCTTTCGGTGCGCCAACTGTTTGCTGGCCTCTAATAATGCTTTTTTACTCTGTAGGTATGGGATATGCTATGGCAGGTATAGCTCTTACATCCCAATACTTAGGGGCTGGAGATATAGAATTAACTGAGAGAAGTGCTGGTCAGCTTGTAAGTTTTCTACTTTCCGGGGCATTGGCTTTAAGTTTATTAGGTTTCATATTTGTTCCTCGTGTTCTTCTATTTATGGGTGTTCCCCAAGACATTTACCCTTTAGCTGTAAGTTATGCTCGAATAATTTTTCTTGGAATACCATTAGTGTTTCTAGGTTTCGCATTTAACACTATAGCCAATGCTATTGGTGATACACGAACACCCACTTTACTCAATGTCTCTTCTGCTTTCGCAAATATAATCTTAGATCCGATAATGATTTTCGGCTTTTTCGGCTTCCCTAAAATGGGTGTTGCAGGAGCAGCATTAGCAACAGTTATTTCGAGGTCTATTGTTTCAATTATTGGAGGCTATCTTCTTTTTAAAGGATTTAGAGGTATTAGAATACGGCTAAAATATCTTAGAATTGAGGGATGGTGGCTTAGAAAAATATTCTCCATAGGAACTCCTCTTTCTGTACAACGATCCTTTAATGCTTTAGGTTTTACAGTTATGATGTCCATAGTTTCTAGGTTTGGATCTGTAATAGTTGCAGCCTATGGTGTAGCTATAAGGATTATAAATGTTGTAGAAGCATTTACATGGGGGTTAAATAGAGCTACAGCGATAATGGTGGGACAGAATATTGGTGCTGAAAAATATGGTAGAGCAAAGTCTATAGCTAAAACGTCGATAATGCTTACCGTTGGAACACTTACATTAGGTACATTGCTTATATTTTTCTTTAGAGAACCTTTAATTTCCGTTTTCATAAGCGATTCGAAAGTAATTATTGAAGGTTCTAAATTAATTCAAATAATAAGTGTTTCAATTCCGTTCTTCGGAATGTTCTTTATAACTGGGGCTGTAGCTAATGGGTCAGGTCATACAAAATTCTTTGCAATACTATCAATAATAAGGCTGTGGATTCTAAGAATAGGATTAAGCATATTGCTAGCGTTAACCATGGGGTTAGGTTCTATAGGAGTATGGTTAGCAATGAGTATAAGTAATGTAGGAAGCGGATTAGTAGCCTTAGCATGGATATCTAAAGGTACATGGCTGAAAAAAGTTATAGAAATACCTGTGAAACCGTACTCCAGAATGTTGTAGTAAAGAAGTTTATTAGTAAGAAACGTTTCTTACAGCTTGTTACGAGGATGCGTAACGTTGAACGAAGGCTTCGATATAAGTAGAGAAGCTATACTAGAAGAAGGCATAATAAGAGGATACATTATCAAGTTAAAAGATAGTTCTGTAGAGCACGTAGTTAACGTATTAAACATACTGAGAAAATACCATGTAAACTTAGTATATATTGCTGCATCCACTGAATAGTTACGTGATGGCTTCTCTCTAATTGTTTATAGTGATTTTACTTTCTCGGAAGTAAAACCTTGTGATTTAAAGAAGAAACTATTAGAAGTAGAGAATGTAGTAGATGTTTTTGAAATAGAACCTATTATAAACAACTTGCTTATGGACACATATAGTTCAGAAATAAAATGGCGTACAGAAAGAGCTTTAGTCTTTAGAGAAAAAGTGTTAAAAGCCATTTTGAAAAATGCCTTAAAGAAATTTGGACCTGCATTTTTGACTTTTGCATACCATGTCGGCTACATTTTAGGTAAAAGTAGCTACTATGAAGATGTAGAACTCGTAAAAAGCATGAGTGGAAGAAGAAAAGACCTTATAAAATATGCTCTAGTACTGTTCCAATCTACGGGAGGAGGGAAAGCAGAAATAGTAAGTGTAGATTACAGCAAAAACACTATTGTAATGAAGATCTCAAATATTTTCGAATACGACATTATAAAAGAGGTAAAGAGCCATATACATATATTACAAGAGGGACCTGGGCAGGATGGTTTTCAGGATTATTTGATAAAGAAATGGTGGCTGAAGAAATAAAATGCACCATAGAAACGGATGGAAAACCCGTATGCTATATGGTTATCAAGTCAAAATAAGGCAAATATATTGCTTTTATATTCTTAACTATGTGGCTAATTACTTCTTTACCTGCAATTAATTATATGTTAATGAAGTTTAAAATAAGCCTAGTTTAGTTAAAATTCCTCTTGCAGCAATAACTCCTGTAGCTGCGGCTACATTTATTCCTCTTGAAAGCCCTACACCGTCTCCAGCGGCAAAAACGTTTTCAAGTGTTGTTTCAAGATATTTGTTTGTTTTTACTTTGACACTGTAGAATTTTATTTCCGGAGCGTAAAGTAGTGTTTGTGGAGATGCTATGCCGGGCATTACCATATCTAACCTGCTAATTGCTTCTATGATATTTGCAGTTATTCTGTACGGTATGGCCATACCTATGTCTCCTGGCGTTACGTCTTTTAAAGTTGGCTCTATTGAGCTTCTACTTATCCTTTCCCATGTGCTTCTTCTTCCTCCTTCTAAATCGCCAAGCCTCTGAATTAGCGGTTTACCTCCACCCAGTTTGGTTGCGAGTCCTGCAATGTACTTTCCATAGGCTATGGTGTCCTCTAGTGGGTCAGTAAGCTTTACTGTTACTAAAAGGGCGAAATTCGTGTTCTTAGACTTAAAGTTTGCATAAGATTCACCATTTACAGCTACAACACCATATTCATATCTTTCCTCAACTACAAACCCGTTGGGGTTAAAGCAGAATGTTCTTACTTTATCATCGTAAACTTTAGTATACATTACTATTTTAGGATCCCTAATAATGCTTGTTATAGGTTCAGCAATATATGATGGTATTTCAACTCTGACACCAATATCTAAAGGCCCTGGCTCCGTTTCGATACCTCTTCTTTTAGCTAAACGTGTAAACCATGCTGCACCGCTTCTTCCAGGAGCCAACAGTATGTAGTTTGCTTCAAAAATTCCTGCTGTCGTTTTTACAGATAATGAGTTACCGTTTTTAGATATGTCAATAGCCTTTGTTCCTAAAACCATCCTTACCCCGTTGTTTTCTAAGAAATCTGCCATATGCTCTACAACTAGTGGTGCATTATCTGTACCTATATGTCTTTGAGGAGTAGGAATAAACTTGGCACCTGCTTTTGCAACAAGTCTTTCAAGTTCTGCTACTTCTTTTCCTGAAGCACGAAATATTCTATCTTGAGGAGCTCCAAATTCAACAAGAACTTTATCGATGTAATTGATTAGTTCTTCCGCTTTCCTCCAGCTTCCCACAAGTTTGTGCAAATCCCCTCCAACGTCAGGTCTTAAATTT
Organism: Thermoproteota archaeon; assembly: GCA_029258915.1. Classification (GTDB taxonomy): domain Archaea; phylum Thermoproteota; class Thermoprotei_A; order EX4484-217-1; family EX4484-217-1; genus EX4484-217-1. The sequence continues at coordinate 166,393 of JAPDJU010000006.1, read as the reverse complement.
ATTGTACCACTACTTAATGTTCCAGCACCACCAACACCTTGCATTACATGGCATGGTCGACATCTAGAACACTTAGCTATTTCGAAATTTTCTCTTCTAGACAATATAGGGCATTTACGTTGTGAAGGCCTATAGCCTCTTTCTATTATAGCTATTCTCAGCCTTCCTTTGCTCTTAACCACCAACTCGTAAGCAGCAAAAAGCCCTGCGGGTCCTGCACCAATTATGATTACATCGAACTTTCTCATGCCTCATCACTTAAGAAATCCTAATTCTCTTCTTCTATCAATAATGTGTTTAACGTCTTCACCAGTCCCTATCAAGGTTACTGGCGTGTTTATCGCATCTTCAATGTTCTCTATCCACTTACGTACCTTATAGGGTAGTTTACCCCATTCAGTAACACCTTGTGTTTCAGGAAATAGTATATCGAGTTTTGTTATAGCTGCTTGAGTTGCAGAATTAAGAATAGCAGCTTTTCTAGCCAATTCGATATTGAAAGGTGCAGCTCTTCTAACTCTCCCCGTTACAGTAGCTTTTTCACACCACCCTCTTCTAACGATTTCATCGAAAGATAGTTCTCCGTCTAAAGGTCCTGAACCAACTCTAGTTACATAAGCTTTAAACACCACTATTACTTCATCAACTCTTTTGGGTCCAACACCTACTTCAGAAGCAAACGCGGAAGCTGTTGTATCACGGCTTGTTACATAAGGATAGGTTCCATGGTAAAGACTTAGAAATGTCCCCTGGGTTCCCTCAATAATTATATCATGGCCTTTATCTAATGCTTCATTTACCGTATCAGGGACCTTTCTAACCATACCTTTTAACTCATCAAACTCGTAGGCGAGCCTTAATTTTCGCAAAACTCTATCAGCCATAGCTGCTCCAACACCTTGTAAGGTTGAGCCTATTTTGCCAGCTAAAAAACTATTAGATCTCTCGCTTTCCACATGACATAACTCTATGACTCCGGTATGTTTATCTAAAAATAACCTACCTTTAGTTCCAGTTTCATTCATCTCTTTGAATAGGACATCAAGTCTTATAAGAGCTCCAGGGGCTATTAGTAGTTCTGTGTTTTTACTGATAAAAGCCGAGGAAACTATGCGGAGTTTCCATTTTCTTCCATTATATGTAACAGTGTGCCCTGCATTTATAGCGCCGCATCGAACGGCAATAGCTGGCTTATCTGCTAAACCTAAGTAAGCAACTATTTTCCCTTTTCCTTCGTCTCCGAAAAACCCACCCACAACTATGGATAACACTGTCAACACCTCTTCATAACGTTTTTAGCATAGTTTATTGCTCTATAGATAAGCTGCTTATAGCTACCCAGATAGCTGCTTAAGTCAAAACATTCTTCAATATCTTTCTTAGTTAAAAGAGCTGCAATATTGCTTTCAAATACTATTTCTTTGAAACTTCTTTTTTCATTTAAAGCCTTATTTGAAAGGTTAACCAACAACATGTGTGCTTCATGTCGTGGAATATTGGCTTTTAACACTAGCTTTACCATTAAACATTCCGATGCTATAGTGTCTTTGCTTAGTTCAAGGTTTTTCTTCATAGCTTTCTCATTAATTTTAAGGACTTCTAACATGTTGTAAGTATCAATTAATATTTGATCTACAACAAGTAATGCATGTGGAATTAGGAATCTTTCACTACTACTATTAGTTAAATCTCTTTCATGCATTAGTGGAATGTTTTCTAAAGCTACAGTAACTAGGGCTCTAGCTATTTTAGCTAAACCTGATATTCTCTCAGCTATTACAGGGTTTTTCTTATGAGGCATAGTGCTACTGCCTACTTTAGTATAAGCTACATCTAATTCGGCTATTTCAGGCCGGCTTAATTCTCTAGCTTCAAGAGCCAATCTATCCATTTGACTAGCTAAAATAGCTAGAGATGATATAAGTTCTGCAAATCCATCTCTTGGAGCAACCTGTGTAGCTATTACATGGGGCTCTAGTTGAAGTACTTGGCTCACTGTAGACTCTACGTGTAAACCTTTATCGCCCCACGCAGCCATGGTACCTACAGCTCCAGACATTTTACATCTTAAAACTCTTTTTTCAAGCTCACATAGTCTTTCATAGCTTCTTGACAGTTCATAAATATAGTTGGCAAGTTTAAAACCAAACGTTATAGGTAGTGCGTGTTGGCCATGTGTTCTACCAACAACTAATGTGTCTTGATGCTTAATAGCAAGTTCAATAGTTTTCTCAATAATTTTTCTTAACTTGCTTTTAATTATTCCTAAAGCATCTCTTACTATAAGAGCCCATGCAGTATCGACTATATCGTAACTAGTAGCGCCTAAATGCACATATTTACCACATTCGCCGCAGCGTTTAGCAATTAGGATAGCTAAAGATGCTATGTCATGACCTATTATCTTCTCCAATTCATCTATATCTTCAGGCCTTATTTCCGGTATTGTATCTAATACTTTCTTATAGCATTCTTTAGGAGCAATACCAACGGTTTCCAAGGCTTTCATTAATGCGGCTTCTGCTTCTATAAACTTTCTTAAAATATTGCGTCTTTCCAATATTTTCCTCATTTCAACGGAGCCATATCTGTAGGTAAAAGGACATATTGACGAATAATGTGTAGTCATTTCTCACATTCCCCCTTCCAAATAGGCTTTTAATGATAGTTTTAAGCTTTCAGAATCTATTAGCACTTCTTTTATTCTTAACTCCCTAATTATCTCGGAGGCACCATGAATGACATCTTTGTAGCCGCGCATTTTAGCTAGGCCGAAGAGTGTTTCAGAGAAAGACCAGGGATAGAAGATCCATACCCATTTTTTAACCTTCTCCACATAGTAATCTGGTATAAATTTGCTTCTTAACTTGTAATGTAATGTAGCTGCTCTCACCTTCCTTGCTCCTAAATTTTTAATTATTTTCACAGTTTTCGTCATTGTAGCTCCAGTATCAACAACTTCGTCAACAACTAAGATATCTTTATTTTTTACATCAATGTTTTGGGGAACCTTAACTAAGGGTTCTGAGGCTATAGTTCCTCCTGTACCCCAAAATTTTGACCTAATAGTGTACAGTTCATCGATGCCTAGAATATCGCTAATTATACGTGCAGGTATTAAGCCACCACGTGAAATAGCCACTACTACATCGAATCCTTGATTAGATTTTAACACTTTTTCAGCTAACTTATAGCACATCTTTATTGCTTTATCCCATGATATGTAAACTACATCCATAATTACTCACCTTTAGCAAGGTTCTATGGTGCTGGGGGGTTTAGATGATATAGCATATGTTACCATTGTTACCCTATCTAACTCGCTTACTATTCTTCTCGAAACTCTATCGAGAACATCGTAAGGTATTCTATACCAGTCAGCTGTCATAGCATCTTCACTAACAACAATTCTCAACGTAACTATGTACCCTACATCTCTAGAATCTCCCTTAATCCCAACCCAAGTGTCATCGCCTACTACTGCAAAAGCTTGCCAAACATTATTGTAAAGGTTTTCTTTTCTAAGCTCATCTTCAAGTATTTTAGAAGCATTTCTAGAAATCTCAAGCTTTTCAGGTGTAAAAACTCCAATAACTCTTACCGCAAACCCTGGCCCCGGAAATGGGTGTTTACTAATTATTTCGTTAGGAACTCCAATTATTTTAGCTATTCTTCTTACTTCATCTTTATAGAGGAATTTAAGAGGCTCTACTACTTTAAGCTTAAGCCACGATGGAAGAGCAGCAACATTATGGTGGCTTTTTATTTTATCTGCTTTTTCTACATGCCCGCTTTCAATAACATCTGGATATGTTGTTCCTTGAACTAAGTATTTTATGTTTGAATCTTCTTCTGCAAGTTCGCTAAATATTTCAGCAAATGTGTTGCCTATGATTCTCCTTCTCTCTTCACAATCTCTAGTACCCCAGAGTTTCTTGAGAAACCTTTCTCTAGCATCTACTACAACAGGTTCTAAACCTATCTTTCTTAAACATTTAATTGATTCCTCAACTTCTCCTTTACGGAACAATCCATGATCTACTAATATAGGAACTAATCTGTCACCAATAATCTTCTTAACTAATACTGCAGCAACCGTTGAGTCTATGCCACCGCTGATAGCTGCTAAGGCTTTAGCGTTAGGTTCAATAGTTCTACTAATGTAGTTAATAATATCCTCTACTATGTCTTTAAGTTTCCAACGTTTTTTAATTCCTGAAACCTCTATGAAATTGTTGAGGAGTTTCCTGCCTTTAGCAGTATGATGAACTTCGGGATGGAACTGTACACCATATATGGGCTTGTTTTTAAGCTTAAAAGCTGCAATATAGTCTCTTTCAGAAACAGCTAAAACTTCAGCTATATCTGGTAATTCTGCTACGTAGTCTCTATGGCTCATCCATACATTTTCTTTCTGCTCCCATCCTTTAAACAGAGGATCGTCTTTTAGTATTTTAATTTCTGTACGTCCAAACTCCCCTTTACCCCTTTTAACGTCGCCGCTGACAAGCTTAGCTAGGAGTTGGTGACCGTAACAAATACCTAAAACTGGTATGTTAAGGTTTAATATGAAGTCTAAATTCTTAATGTCTTCCTCATTATCATATACGCTAGCAGGTCCTCCTGAAAGAATAAGGGCTTTAACATTTTTCTGGGCAATTACGCTTTTTAGACTCCTATGCGAAACAACTTCAGTATAAATATTTAGTTCCCTTAGCCTTCGAGATATTAAATGAGCGTATTGCCCACCAAAATTAACAACAAGAACCACATCTACTTTAATAGTTAGCCCCCCACATATGTAGGGATTTACACAAATATTTAAACCTTTATTAATCCATCCCGGTATTACTTTGATGTAAACGTTTAAATATTAAAATGGTACAGACTGTGTATGTATTAGCTATTTAATAAGGAACTTGATTTTCCCATTACCATGAATTCTACGCTTTAAAACATGCTCAAAGTTATTCGCAACTAAAAAGTCAAATAACATCACATGTTAAAGTAATGAAGAAAACACTATTTTATGTGTATAAATCATGAACAATCTGCAATGAATTGAAGCTACTTTGTAGATATAATTGTTAGTAGTAATGCATCTACACAAGCTGTTGTTAGTAATGCTACTATGGTGGCTCCAAACCCTATATTTTCAATAACAAATCCGCTGATTAGTACACCAATAATCCAGCTTATGAGTCCAACGGTTTCAGCAGACCTTAACGTAATGATTTTCTTTTTCCCGTAAATATAATGTATTATTAGGACTGCTATTAATGGTACAAATACTGAGCCTATGTAGTAAAGGAATTCTTCAAAGTAAATAAAGAACACGGGGAATGCTGCTAAAACAGTGGATATGGTGCCGAAAAATATTACGAGGCTCCTATAGCTAGTTCTTGGGAACACGTTCATTGTTGATACTACTGCTGAATATAGATTTAGTAGATTCGTAGTTACAGCACTTATAGCAATAAATATGAAAACTACTGCGCTAAGACCTAAGCTTATTGCAACCTGCGTAGGATCACCAAGATAAGCTCCTGTAATTACTGCGGCCAACGTACCTATAGAGTATAGTACGTAGCTTGTTGTAGTATATCCCCACCAAGTTCCTATAATAGCTCCTAAACTGGATTTGGCAAGTCTAGAATAGTCTGCTACAAGAGGTGCCCAAGAAACTGCTGTAGCTAAAACCATGTCGAAACCCCAAAGAACATCAGCACGGCTAGGGGGAGACGTAAGGCTCACAGGTTGAGATAGCATGTAATTAAATAATGCATATGCTTCATAACATAGCACGATAATTAATGTAGTAACAGCTATTCTCTGACATAGAACCCATCTTTTAGGCCCTATTAACGTATATACTGTTTCAACCACACCTATTACAATAACCCATACTATAGTATTTACAAGCACTGTTTCTCCAAGCAAAGCTTCCATAGCGCTCGCAGCTGCTTCAGCACTTGCATAGAGAAGTATTGAAGTCCAGCCGATAAGCTGAATAGCGTTAAGAACTGATGCGATATAGGAGCCTTTCGTTGTAACGACTTTTCTCGTAAGAACCATTGTTGGTAGACCTTTCCGTTCACCTAGTAATGCAACTAAACCTAGTAAGAACCCTCCTATAGTTGAACCAATAAGTATTATGGCTATTGAATAAAGTATTCCAAGTTTAGGACCTATAATACCGCCTGTAAATATTGTTGCAAGACAAGTATTACCGCCAGCCCATAGTAAAAACACATCTATGCCTTTGAAAACTCTCTTACCTCTTGGAATGGGCTTTAAAACTTCTTCGCCCATTACCTTCGCCTGCGGTCATATAAACGATTTAACTTTGAGGCCGTATTCTCTTAGGATTTTAGAGAACTCTACAACTTCCTGTTTAGATGGTTTTGAAACACTAGATAGGCGGGGTATACGGTATGGAACATATACATGGACTATGTCGGGTTCTATGGTTAACAATGTTTCTCCAATAAGCCTTGCATCTTTTAAACCATAATTGTTTACCCTATTATATTTAAGCAGCATAATCTGTATTGCTAATGTTCCTTCGAAAACTTTTCTAAAACTAAATAGGCCTTCAATAATTTTCTTAATCGACAATAATTTGTGAGGTCTATTTATTACTCTAAACTTCCACTCAATAACGGTATCAAGTTTTGCTTCAACATGATCTAATTCTTTTAAGACCTTTACAATGTTGTTTCTAAATAATGTTGTAGAATTTGTAAATATACCTATGCTTGCATTTAAGCTCTTTTCTTTAGCAAATTCTTTAACTGTATTTATGTATGATTTAAGTTTAGGATGAAGTGTTGGTTCACCGCTACCTGAAAAGTCTATGGCATCAACACTACCTATAGTGTTAATAGCTTTCTCTAAGGCTTCTCTAAGAATAGCAGGTGAAAGGCTGTATGGTGGAATAGCGGGTTTTAAAGTTTTTACTTCTGTAAATCCTCGAAAACAGTATACACAGTTAAAACTACATACTTTCCTACATGGGAATAGGTTTATCCCTATGGAGATTCCTCTTCTATGAGATTTAAATGGCCCATAAACTATAGCTTTGCCTCTAAATGGGCATTTGAGACAGTTACCGTCTAATCTGCATTTTGCAAATGGAAGAACTTCCATAAGCCTTACCTTTTAAGCTCCTTCCATAACCTAACAAGTTCATCTTCAACATAAACTTCATCGTAAACTTCTTTTCTACCATCTTTTCTATGTAAAACTACTAGGCCATGTTTGTGTTCATGTACTAACCCTATTATAGATGCTTTAATTCCATGTTTTCTAAGCAGCGATACTGCTTCATCCGCAAGAGCCTTAGGGACAGCTGCTACTAATACTCCAGAACTTATGAGCTTAAGGATGTCAACGTTAAGAGCTTTAGCCATTACCTCTGTTTCTTCAGCTACAGGTATTTTTTCTTCCCAAACCTCTATGGTTTTATTAGAAGCAAATGCTATTTCGGTTAAGCCTCCAAGTATTCCTCCCTCAGTAGGGTCATGCATTGATGTAGCATAACCTTCTTTAGCAAGTAATAATGCTTCCTTAACAACACTAACTTTTCTAATGAATTCAGCACCGCGTTTAATAACGTCGTGAGATACTCCTTTAGACAATAGCTGATCGGCAAAATCCGTGGAAAGTATTGCTGTTCCCTCTATAGCAGCTGTTTTAGTCATTATAATAGCGTCACCTACTCTAGCACCGCCTGTTCTTACGGCCTTATCTTTATCTACAATACCGAGAGCTGTCATGGATATTAATGGCCTATTTAGTCCAGGGGTATATTCTGAATGTCCTCCTACAATCATAGATCCTAATTCCTTAGCAGCTGAATCTATTTGTTTAGTTATTTTATCTATAAGTTCTTCACTAGCGTTTTCCGGAAGATAAAGTACAGATAGGAGCCATTGAGGTTTAGCCCCAGTTACAGCAACATCGTTACAGGATATATGTACGGCAAGCCAGCCGAGAAACTCAACGGCACCTGTTATAGGATCTACGTGGGCAACCAAAACCCTGCCATCATGTAAATCGATGATTGCAGAGTCTTCACCGATGGAAGGACCGACAATAACCGATGGATCTTTAACACCTATCCTGGAAAAAACGTATTTGCTTAAAAATGAAGGGGAAAGCTTACCAACCATATTATAACACCAACATATGTTCAGATTGTTAAAGAAAAAACTTTAATTAAAGTTTTTCCTTAAATAATCTAAGAAGCTATATTTTTTACTTACATGTTTATGAGATGTAAAAGCATACCTACGTTTTAAATATTTAATAGCTGTCTTAATAGAAGTATTTTTGAAGGTTTAGCTTACGGGGTTTGATGTGAAAAGTAGAGACTTGGTATATGCTGTTTATGAAGATGTTTTTTACGATCGTTTGCCATTGCATTTTGAAAGTATTGAGAAGAATCATGAAGCAAAACTTGGGGATGTGCTTTTAGGCCATGGATGGGTTTATCTATGGGAAGACTGGTTTTACAGTGGCGGACCGTTTCGTAGGCGTGAAGGTGAAAGTTTACTTGAATGGGTTGAGAGATTAGATGTTGAAACAGATTATAGCTGGCCTAGTGAAAGTGATGTAGTAGATTCTTGTGTTAAGGGGTTTAAGGAAAATGTTGAACCTTTCTATGGGAAGGATTTGTTTATAGTTTTTGAAGTAGTGGGTCCTACAGAATACTCTGAATATTCTATGATGCCTCCTAGGCCTGAAAGCGGCTATAAGTATGATTTAGCTTATCATAACTTAGATTTTTCAAAACTACTCCTGCTTAACCGTAAAAAAGCAATTAAACTGTATGATAAACTGGCGAAGTATATTTTAGAGGTAATAAAATATGCTAGAGAACTAGATATCGTTGATGCTGTTAGAATAGCTGATGACGCGTTTACCTATAGTAGTCCAATATATCCTACATGGTTTATGGATAATTGCTATCTTAAATGGCATAGAATATTTGTCAATGCTGTTAAAGCCAAAGGTAAAAAAGCCATCCTACATTGTGATGGTGATGTTACTAAGTTAGGATACATACGGAAACTAGCTGAAATATATGATGGAATACATCCTTTAGATCTTTGCAGTAAAAGCACCGTGGAAGCAGCATTAAACTGGGTAAATAGAGTTTCTAAAGCTAGAAGGGATATAGGTTGGAAAGCAGTTTTCCATACAGGTGTTTCAATAGACCTCGTCTTAAACGATAGCATTGATGTTAAAGACTTTGTTAAAGTTGTTAAGAAAATGCTAGATAAGCATGGGCCCAGGAAAATAGTGTTAAGCGTAACTCATAGGCCATATCCTAAAAGAAGTTTCGGAGAAAAACTTGCACTAGCTAAGGTTAATGCTGTTAGAAAACTTATTGGCTTACCTGAGGTTTCACTATAGAGCTAGTTTAATCTATTGTTGTTTCCGCTTTTCAGCAATAAGTTTCTTTAATTTCTTTAAACCATCATATGCGTCTATGCCGTAAGCATCTGCTCCAATTTTTCTAGCGAACTCTTCTGAAGCAGCTGCCCCACCAATAATAACAATGTACTTATCTCTTATGCCCTTCTCTTTCAACAACTCAGTAACTTTGCCCATGTTAAGCATTGTTGTTGTTAGAAGAGAAGACATAGCTATAACATCTGCACTATGTTTTTCCGCTTCCTTAACAAATTTATCAGCGGAAACATCTACACCTAAGTCTATAACTTCGAATCCTGATGCTTCCAAAATTGCAGCTACAATGCTTTTACCTATATCGTGAATATCTCCTTCAATAGTTCCTATGACTACTTTACCCATAGGTTTAGCTTTACTTACCTTAGAAACTCTTGGTTTAAAGAATTTGTTAAAAATCTCTTTAAACACATCAGCAACTAAAACAAGTTCTGCAATAAAGTATTCTCCACGTTCAAACTTCCTGCCAACCTCTTCCATAGCAGGTCTTAAAGCTTTTTCAATAACATCATAGGGTTCATACTTTTCTAAAGCTTCTTCAACAAGCTTCTCTAATTTGCTGATGTCAATTTCCTCTACAGTACTCATTATTCTTTTAATTTCTTCAAGAACTCCTATTTTGGTTCACCTACTAAATATTTTAAATGATTTTTCTTTAAAATATTGGCTACAATGTTTATGGTTGAATAGCATATTGGTTTTTCAAGGTGTATTTTAAAGGTTAAAATTTAAAACCCCCTAAAACCATTATTTAGTGCGGGCTCTTGTCAGTTTTTGTCTCGAAGGCTCTAAAGATAGCTTCTCGAAAGAATAGCAGGTTAATTCTAGCCGTAGACCTCTATGCGGAACATAGAGAACATAGGTTTAAAATAGCTGATAAATTGGAGAAGCTGCTTTCATCTGTTGAAGAATATGTTGCAGGCGTGAAAATAGGGTTACCAACAATACTTTCACTTACACCGGATGCCGTTAAAGAACTGATTACAAATAAAGCATGGAACTGCTTTTTCATAGCAGACATGAAAGTAGCAGATATAGGCTATGTTTCAAGCTTTCTCGTTAAAGAAGCTGCTTTCATGGGTTTTAACGCTATAATAGCTCATGCAGTAATAGGGTACGATGCTGTGAAAACAATAGTCGATGAAGCTAAAAGAAACGGGCTGGGGTTTTTAACGGTATGTGCGATGACGCATAAAGGAGCAGATGAAGCAATAAATAAGTTGTTTAATGAAAACATTAATACCTCACTTAAGGCAGGTGTTGATGGATTAATTTTGCCTGCTACAAGACCTCAATTAATTAAAGAAGCAAGAAGTCTAGCTAAGGATAAAATCATAGTATCCCCAGGTGTAGGTGTTCAAGGTGCTGAACCCGGAGCGGCTGTTAGTGCTGGAGCAGATTTTGAAATAATTGGTAGATCCATTTACCTGGCTAAAGACCCTAAAAAATCTGCGGAGTTCTTTGCAAAAAAGTTGAGGTGGTAAATTATGGTGAAGAAGGCTGAGCTTGCTAAAAAACTTTACGAGGAGGGAATAATTCTTTTTGGCAAATTCAAGTTGGCATCAGGTATTGAAAGCCCGTACTACATAGATTTAAGAAAAGCGCTTTCAAAACCCCATTTACTTAGGGAAATAATTGAAGCATATAAAAATGTGGTCGAGAAAATACCTGAAGTCGATGTTATCGTAGGTATCGAAACGGGAAGCATACCTTGGGCTGCAATTTTAGCTTATATTCTCAATAAGCCTTTAGCATATGTTAGAAAGAAACCTAAGGAGCATGGAGCTATGAAGCTTATTGAAGGAGAAATATCTGAAGGCAAATATGCTATAGTAGTTGATGATGTATCAACTACTGGAGGTAGCTTACTAAGAGCTACTAGAATACTGCGGGAAAACAGTGTAAAAACGGAATATGCTGTAGTATTTGTTGATAGAGAACAGGGTGCTAAAAGGAATTTGGAGAAGGAAAATGTAAAGTTAATTTCAATATTTACAGTTACTGAGCTCCTCAAATATATTAGGAGTTTAGGTTTTATTTCTGAAACAAAATATCGTGAAATAATAGATTATGTTAGGGTGTTTAACCATGTTTAAAGGTAGAGATGTTATTTCAATACTCGATTTTACAAAAGAAGATCTTATAACATTATTCAAAGAAGCAAGGGAAATGGAGAAGTATGCTAAATCAAGGATAAACATTCTTCAAGGTAAGGTTTTAGCTCTAGCATTTTTTGAACCAAGTACAAGAACAATGTTTAGTTTTCAAACAGCAATGCTTAGGCTTGGAGGGTCAGTTTTAGTGTTTTCAGAAGTTGAAAAAACGTCTATAGCTAAAGGAGAAAATTTAGGTGACACTATAAGAATGCTTGACTCCTACGCTAATGCGATAGTTATTAGACATAGGATAGAAGGAGCAGCCAGCTACGCTGCGGAAATAGCTGAATCGCCTGTTATAAATGCTGGAGATGGAACACATCACCACCCTACACAAGCCATGATAGACTACTATACTATATGGAGGGAAAAAGGAGGTATTGAAGGTTTAACCTTAGGTGTTCTAGGTGATCTCAAGTATGGTAGAGCAGCTTCCTCATTCATCTTAGCTTCAACAATATTTAAACCTAAAAAACTATACCTCATATCTCCACAGGAACTCAGAGTAAAGCCTGAGATAAGAGAATTTCTTGAAGAACATAATGTAAAATACGTAGAAACACAAAACCTGAAAGAAGTTCTAGGGGGACTTGATGTACTTTACGTTACAAGAATTCAGAGGGAAAGATTTCCGGATCTAGCAGAATATGAAAAAGTTAAAGGAAGCTATAGGGTAACCTCTAATATTTTAAAATATGCTAAAGAAGATCTAATGATATTACATCCGCTGCCTAGAGTTGAGGAAATATCCTTCGATGTTGATGTGACAAGGTATGCTTACTATTTTAAACAAGCATCTTATGGTGTTCCTGTGAGAATGGCTCTTTTAAAACTAATACTTAGTGGTGATTAAGTATGGAAGAAGAACTCTTGGTTAGAAAAATAAGGAACGGAACAGTAATAGACCATATATCTGCCGGTAACGCACTTAACGTTTTAAAGATCTTAGGTATAAAGGGATCTGAAGGATATAGAGTAGCTATAGTTATGAATGTTGAAAGTAAGAAACTAGGACTTAAGGATATAGTTAAAGTTGAAGGCAGAGAATTAGCTCCTAAAGAAGTAAACATGATAGCTTTAATAGCACCTAAAGCTACGATAAACATCATAAGAGATTACAAAGTTGTAAAGAAGGTTAGAGTAAAACTTCCAAGAATAATCGATGGAATTGTTAAATGTTCTAACCCTAACTGTATAACAAACAGGCCTAGAGAGCATGTTAAACCTCGGTTCAAGGTGGTATCGGAGGAGCCTTTAATTCTCCAATGTTCATACTGTGAAAGATATACGACTAGAGAGGATGTAGTTAAACAGTTTAAACAGCTTTAGAATGTGTGGTATTGTGGCAACAGTCATTATAGGGAAAGCGTTTATCGAAGGGAGAATAGTTGACAACGTCACTATAGAGATTAACGATTTAGGCATTATAACTAAAATATCTAAGGGAACATTTAAAGGCAGGTTTAAAGAAGAAACCTTCAATTTTCTAAAAAACAGATTATTGATACTGCCTGGAGCAATAGATATTCATACGCACATGAGAGATTTTAAAGAATCATATAAGGAAGACTTCTATAGTGGAACCTCAGCTGCAGCGGCAGGAGGAGTAACTATAGTAGCTGATATGCCTAATACTAAGCCTAAAACAAACACCTTACCAGTTTTAGAAATGAGAGATAAAGTTGCTTCCGAGAAATCTGTAGTAGACTATGCTCTATACTATGGTGTTCCAAACGTTAAAAGAGAAATAATGGGGTTTGAAAGAAAAGCCATAGGTGTAAAAGTCTATCCTGAAAACTTATTCCATAATTGTAGAGAAGTATTTGAAGAGCTTATAAAATACGTTTCTTCAAAAAACATACTAACAGTTTTTCATGCTGAAAACCCATATTTGTTTAAAAACGATGAAAGACCTTTAGATGCAGAGATTTCAGGAGCTGTTAAAGTATTAGAATTGCATAGGAAATACAGGGTTAAAGCACATATAACACATGTCACAACAAGCTACATTGTAAAACTAGTTAAACACAAAGGTAACATAACCATAGACACTTGCCCCCATTACTTATTGCTTAATAAAGAGTTTCACTTGAAAAACAAGTACTTCAGAGTTAACCCTCCTCTTAGAAGCAAAAATGTTCAGGAAAATCTTTTGAAAACTCTTTCTCTAGGAAAAATAGATGCTATAACCACAGACCATGCACCACATAGTTCCGATGAAAAATTCTCTGAAAAACCTAAACCCGGTTTCCCAGGTTTAGAAACAGCCTTACCTCTATTGTTAACTTTAACTGTAAAGAACATTATTAGCTTAAAAGATGTAGTTAAACTGTATTCTTCAAATCCAGCTAAAATTTTAGAACTACATAGATACGTCGGGAAAATAAAGGAGGACATGTTTGCAAACTTAGCAGTTGTAGATTTAAGTGAAGAGTATACTGTGAATTCAAAAACGTTTTTCAGTAAAGCAAAACACTCTCCATTTAATGGATGGAAGGTTAGGGGAAAGGTTAAAGCAACATTTGTTAGAGGAAAACCAGTATTTATTGATGGTGAAATAGTTTCTAAGAAAGGATATGGAATTAATGTTAAGAAATATGGTGGTGTTTTTGAAAATGTTTCTTGAAACACTGAAAATGTGTAAAGCAGAGATAGTTAAGGTTGTAAAGGAAGCTGAGGGCATTAAATCTCTTCTATTAGAAACGTCTATTGAAAAACCTATTCCAGGACAGTTTGTTATGGTTTGGGTTCCAGGTTTTGAAGAAATTCCCATAAGCCCTTCAATGTATGAAAGGAACGTTTTAAGGTTAACAGTAGCTACAGTAGGTGAAACAACAAGAAAAATACATAGTTTAAAGCCTGGTGAAAGACTATTTATAAGGGGGCCTTATGGAAGGGGTTTTAATTTAGATGAAAAAGGTAATTTTCTACTTATAGCTGGAGGATATGGTGCTGCCCCAATAATTTATGCACTACATGAACTTAGGAAGAAAGGAAAAAATGTAGCATACATTATCGGTGCTAGAAGCAAGGATAAACTCCTGTTCGTCAGTGAAGCTAGAAAATTCAATGCTGAGGTTTACATTGCTACAGATGATGGGTCATTAGGGTTTAAAGGATCTGCCGTTGAAGTTGCTGAAAAACTTATTGCAAAATACGATAATGTTTTAGCCTGCGGTCCTGAAAGAATGCTATATAAAATTATGCTTAAATGCTTAGAACTAGGAGTTAAATGTCAAATCTCTATTGAAAGATACATTAAATGCGGTATAGGTATTTGTGGTTCATGCGTACTAGACCCTAAAGGATTACGTGTATGCTCTGATGGCCCTGTTTTCTATGCTGAAGAACTTGCAAACACGGAGTTCGGGAAGTACTACACATACCCTCCTGGGATAAAAAAGCCTATTGAGTGATGTTCTATGGTTAACCTTAAAGTTTCAATTTCAAAATTAAAGCTAAAAACACCTATATTACTTGCTTCAGGTGTTTTAGGGTCAAGCTATAGTACCATAAATAGGGTTATTAGAGAGACAAGAATCGGGGCAATAGTAACTAAAAGTTTTACTTGGGAACCTAGAGTCGGCTATAACACTCCTATAGTAGCTTATACTAAGGCAGGTATTGTAAATGCTGTAGGCTTAACTAATCCCGGATATAGGGCTTTAAAAGAAATTTTAGGTAACATAGTTAAAAACGATGTACCCATAGTGGTTAGTATTGCTGCTTCAACGTCTAAGGAATACGCGGAAATAGCTTCTTTCGCTGAAGAAAACGGTGCGGATGCTGTAGAACTAAACCTAAGCTGTCCTCATGTTAAAGGCCATGGTTTAGAAATAGGTCAGGACCCGGAGTATGTTGGTAAAATAGTTCACGAAGTTAGGTCTGTACTTAAAATACCCGTGATAGTGAAGCTTGGTTTAACAGATAGAATAGTGGACTCGGCTTTAAAAGCGGAAAAAGCTGGAGCAGATGCTGTTTCAGCCATAAACAGTATACGTTCGGTAGTCATTGATGTGTATGCGAGAAAACCTATTCTCTCAAATATTTACGGTGGGCTTAGCGGACCAGCAATTCACCCTATAGCTGTTAGAGTAGTTTTTGACCTATACAAAAACATTGAAATACCTATTATAGGTATTGGGGGTGTTACGGACTGGGTTGATGCTGTAGAATTCTTTTTAGCAGGTGCTTCAGCTGTTGCTATAGCTTCAGTAATAGCAATTAAAGGACTTAAGGTAATAGACGAAATTATTAAGGGTATTGAAGAATACATGGATAAAGAAGGTTTCCAGAAAATAAGTGAACTTGTAGGTTTAGCGCATGGAAATTAGCTGTAATAAACTCCTACTTTTAAATGCTGTTCTTTCTTATGTTAGACATAAGATATTACTATGTTTTCATCTTAACTACTAAATAGCCTATTAGAATTAGGACTGTTGTTACTATTAACGTCCAGAATGATATAGGTAGTCCATACCATGTCATTATGAATGCTTTCTTAGGTCCGTAAATTATTGCAACATATAAGCTTACTATTGTTCCTAACGCTAGGCTGGTGATTGCAGTCAATTTCATTTCTTTATTACGAACTTTAAATGTTATCCATGCCGCTATGGTTACTGGTGCTAATGGCAGTAATATTACTGAAGATAGAACAGACATTTCAACTATAAAACCTGGTTTCGTTAATGCAATACAGACTGTTATGATAACTAACGAGGCTATTGTTAAGTATCCTATGGTTAATGCTTTTCTCTCACTTGGCCTTCTAGAGAGTTTCATGTATAAATCTTTAGACATAGTACTAGCTACGGTTAAAATTATGGAGTCAGCTGTTGAAACAGCGGCAGCTACTATACTTGTAAATATGAATGCTGCTAGTGCTGAATGTATTTTCCCTAAAAGTATTGGTGTAACGAGATCTCTCACTTCAATGTAATCTAAAACACCAGCTTCTGTAAGCCCCCTAGCTCCTAAACCTACTAATGTAACTATTATAGTGTAGGAGAAACCAAATAGGGCGAATAAGCTAATCATTTTAAATAATGCTTTCTCATCTCTAGGCATGTATAGTCTCTGAACAACTTGCGGATTTGTAACAGCAAAAAACACCCACGGTATGGTGAATGCTAAAAACACATGTAGTGCCCAAAAATCTGATAAACCAAGTAGCTTCTTGCTTCCGAGTTCTCTAAAAACTTCTGCTAAATTTACATTTGCACTAGGATACAGGATTAAATATAACCAAGCTATGTAAGCTAAAGATGCAATGATCATCCATAAGCCTTGGTAAGTATCTGTTGTTGCAACACTCCAAATACCTGCTATGAAGGTCCATGCAAAAATTATTATTGAACCTAATAGCACTCCATATACATAGTATTCATAGCCACCAATGCCTTCTAATAATCTTCCAATACCTATTAGCTGAGCTGATATGTAAGGTACCAATGCTACTAAGTATATTAGTGAAACAATTATGCCAAGTATTTTAGAACCGTAAAGGTCTGAAAGCATTTCAGCTGGACTAACCCATTTTCTCTTTCTAGCCATAGACCATACTTTCTTAGAGAATAATGCTAGGAAAGTTAGTGTTGCTACAAAATATGCTAACTCAAAACCTAATGCCCCAACACCTGTAGCATAGCTTAAACCTACAAGCCCTATCATCATAAAAGCACTATACGTCGTTGCAGCATAGGTCATTGACGCTAAAAAACCGCTCAACCTATAGCCTGCTACATAGTAGTCTTGAACAGTTCTAATACCAAGTCTTCTGGAAACCACAGCTATTAATGTACCTACCACTATGTACGTAGCTAGCATAGTTAAATACATTAATAGACTCATGGTTTTAGCTCCTTAAACTTTACATAAGCAATGGTGATTAACATGTGAATCATGGATGCTAGTAGCCAAAATACATACAAGCTTAAGTCCATAGCGTTTTTAAGTAGAACATAAGGGATAATATATATTAATGCTATTACAAGCAAACTCCACGTAATATATGCTATGACCACAGTTTTCATGCTAATCCATTAGTTGTTCATGAAACATATGGTTTAAATTTTTTACTTAGAATTCCTAATAAAATGCACACATGATTAGCAACATAATTATCTCCTTATACTTAGTCTATGTTGAAACAGTAAAGAAATGATTTTAACAGAAATCTTCTCTTAAATTGCTTATTAAAGGACATAGCGGATCTCCGGCATTAGGATCTCCTTTCTCCGCTAATGCCCGTGCAAAACATCCTCCTCTACAGTAGTCGAAAAGTTCACACTTTAAACATTTTTCAGGTAAGTTTGGTGGATTAACTATGTTTCTTATAAAGGGATTGTTTTGATATTCGATTATAGCTTTAGCTAATGTTTTTCCACGGGTTTCTGCTACAGGAATTCCGGTAACATCGCATGCTAAAAGCCTACCTGAAGGATCTATATCAATAATGTCATAAATTCTGCAAGAGTAATAGCCAATGTAGTTTGACTTCGTAATTAATGGAGCAAAAGGTGTACACCACAGGGAAACAAGCAGCCTATTTTCGTTAGCAAATTCTTCAGCTGCTTTTATAGCTTCAATATACTCCTTAGAGGATATAGAATACTTTTTAGTAACTAACCTCTTGGAAGGCATTATTGGGATTATTGAAATACTGTTTGCCCCGATATTTTTTGCTATTTCTAAATAGTCTTTAACATATTTGTAGTTATATTTTCCAACAGCCATTACTGTTCCGAATTTAACATCCCATTTCTTAAGAGTATTTATGAATCTAATAACTCTACTAAACGTACCTAGACCTCTAATTTTATCGTGAACATTTATGGGTCCGTCTATGCTAACGTAAACGTAAACATCAAGCTTTGAAAGCTCCTTAGCTATAGTGTCGTTTACTATTGTAGCGTTTGTTGATATGGAAACCCCTACACCATAATCTCTTAACCTCTTAATCACAGGAAACGTATCACTGCTAATTAATGGTTCTCCACCGCTAATAGCAACCCAGCTTACACCTAATTCCCCAATTTCATCAGCTAATCTTAGCTTCTCCCTTAAATTTAACTCATTAATTCTAAGAAACTGCTTGGCATAGCAGTGTCCACAATTCAAATTACATTTAGCGGTAATTAGCCAAACAACAACATAAGGTACATAAGGAGAATTGTCAAACACGCAAAATATTCTCCCTCCTCACTCTCTTAAAAGATAAGGTTAGAGAGTATATAAACTCACTCCAGAAAACATTCTTAAAACACTGTTTTTATTCATCAGCTTACCATGTGTTTATAAGAAATTCAGAGCGCTGTGTTTAAGTTGTTAACTGCTTTCCTGCTCAATTACTTTTAGTTTAAGCTTTAATGTTCCATTGCCGCTTTCTTTAAGCCAGCATATTTTTACGCTCACCGGATATGTTCCTTTGCTTATCTCTAATGGTTCATCATATCCAGGTATGATCATCATTATTCTCACGCAAGATTCGATATTATAGTATGCACATGGCATTAGAATAGTTACGTTACCTATTTGAACTATAGCATTTGCTGCTACTTTTAAATCCCCTGTTACCTCACCTTCGGCTTTCAACATTATCTTTGTTTTCTCCTTAGCTATTACTAGGTCGGCTATACCAGGGTATTCTTTACATCCCTTATCTTCAACTATTGAGCCCAAGTCTAATGTTATTGCTTCTCCAGGCTGTACTATTGTTTCAGCCTCAGGTATTCTGAATGGTGACATTAAGACCAAGACCACCACTAACAAAGCAGCTACAAGCACTAACATTATCTTTCTATACATGGTAGGCTAATATCTATTTTAACCCCTAATAAGTTTTAAGTACCCATCATATGTGGGAAGGCATTCTCTAGATTATACATTGATTACTTATATCAATACTTTTATTTACATTGATTACTAATTATTCTAAGTCTTCGGTGCCAGTTTATGAAGCAACTTAGCATTGTCGGCTATGCAGCTTTGTTCATGCTTACTTTCCTCTGGGGTACAACTTTTCCTTTTATAAAAATTATAGTTTCGAATATCGGCTTTAGCTACTATGTTTTACTAAGGTTTGCTATTGCCTCGCTTTTCCTCATACTAATGGCTTATTTTAAACTTTTAAGAGTTAATCTTAGGGAAGCAATTAAACCCGGTTTTATTCTTGGAATGCTTTTTTTCGGCGGCATTGAGCTTCAAGGATTAGGTATAGAATATACTACAGCTTCTAATGCTGCTTTTATAACAGGGCTTAGCGTTGTTCTTGTATATGTTTTCGAAGTTATTTTGGGAAGAGAGAAATTTACTGTAAAACTAACATTAGCGGTTTTTCTATCTATTATAGGAGTTTATCTTCTCTCAACAACAAATGGATTATACTTTAGAATAGGTGATTTAATTGTTTTTCTAGGTGCAGTTTTTTGGGCGTTTCAAATAATTGCTGTAGGAGTATATACTAAAAAATATAGTTTAGTTCAGCTCGTATTTTATGAAATAATATTTACCTCGTTAGGTGCCTTACCCATAGCAGTGTTTTTCCCTATGCCAACATTTGAAAAATTTATGCTGGCTTTACCTCCACTGTTCTACTTAGCAACAGCATGTACTATTATCACAAATACTCTACAACTTTACGGTCAAAAGTATGTTTCAAGTACGCAAGCAGCAATAATTTACTTACTAGAACCTGTTTTTGCGTCAATACTTTCATATTTAATGTTAAACGAAGTTTTCACCTTAAAACAAATGGCAGGCTCTGCATTTATACTTTTAGCTATGGCGCTAAGTACCATTAGAACCGCTAAACTACGTTAAATGCGACCTAATAAGTGTTCATAATATCTTATTGTTTGATGCTGCTTATTTTAGGCTTTAACACCATGATAATACATGTAGCTATGGGTACTGTAATTAACGCTAGTATTAACTCTATAATCCATGGGTCTTTAGTTACGTAGAGTATAGGTATAATTAATGAATTAACTGCACCATGGAGGAATATTGCCAAAATGACATATCTGATATTTGAGATTAAAGAGTATGCAATAATAAACGTTAACGCTACATGAAGTATTATAGCAATGTTCCTTTCAAAAGCGCCTGGAAGGTAAACTGTCCAGTCATACCCTGTTATCGTGTATGATAAAGGCACTTGTAAAGCGTATATTAAAAATGCTTCTGTTAACCCCCAACCTAGACCTACAGATAAAACTGTTTTGCATAGGCTTCCTTTGCTGAAAAGCCTATATTTTAATACTAAGTATCTAAAGGTTTCTTCAAAAATACCGGCCATGAAGGCTGCTAGTAAACTTAAATGCGTAGGGTTTAATGTCTTTGCTGAAAACTGTAATATAGGTAACCTTAGCACTAATGCTAATAACCATCCTCCTCCACCTAAACAACCATCTAACCATAACTTAAACTTCTTCTTAGCTATAAGCATTAGAGCAATTAATCCAGGTAAAATAGCTAGCAATATAGGTATAGTCAGCAATATAGAAAACAATGCCTACACCTAGGAAAACATATTAATCCTAGAAATACATTAACATTTTTCACACGTGGTGTTCAGAAAACTATGGTTGAAAATAAATATGTTTTCTACGGATTAATTGCCGGCGCCATAACAGGCGTTGTCCTAGGAGCATCTTTCTTATCTATTACTGGTACATTAAATGAATTGATTCGAGAGATCATAGTCTACCAGTTAACAGCTGCAAATGCTCCTCAAGAAGTAATAGATAAAACATTGACAGAAATAGGAAACCTAATGTCATATATAATATGGATAGCTCCACCAGCCTATGTTTTCCAAATGCTTATTTTAGGGGCGTTGTTTGGTGCGTTAGAAAGTTTCATAATAAACAGGTTTAAATTAAATGCATCGGTAGCTGCAATACTTACAGGCGGAGTATTCATAATAACGCTTACCGTACTTCCTATGGCAGTTTTAACGTATATTGAACCGAAAATGGTAAGCATTATTCTTAAACACATAAACTTAGCGTTCATTCTAATGCCTGGCATAGTATACACTACCTTACTTACAATATTCAGCGGTGTTAAAGGTCCATGGAGTAAGGTGAAAGAAGAAACTATTAGCCACTAACGTGTTTAGAAATTTTTAATCTATCTATGTGGGAGAAAGGTGACTAGGAATTCACAATATGGATCTCCTTTCGCTAGACATTTAATTTCATGTACAGACACCTTTCTCCCAGTAAATTTTTCTAAGAACCCTGCTACTACTCCTCTTTCAAAATATGAAGCAGGTCCCTTCACATTATGCTTCATAGCTACTTCGCATTCCCAATTTCTATGTAGTCTAATAATTATTCTGTCCTCTTTATAGTATGTGATTTCTCCCAAATACCTTCCCAAAGCTAGAAGATGAAGTAAAAACATTTTGATAGCATCTTTTAAATCAGATATTCCCATTTCCCTGTATGTTTCTGCAAGTTCAGTGCCCACTATTTTCCCTTGATGGTAAAGAAAAGCTAATCCACCTGTTCCGAATGTTTCTCTTAATCTCACAACAACGCTTTTCATAGCGCTTTCTGAAAGAAGTATAAATCTTCTATTTAAATCATCAACTACAGGAAAATGGTGGGGATCAACTAGTATTTTAGGTAATTGAGGTTTAACCAGGTTAACGTGCTGAGCTACATCGAGTTCTTTAAGCTTATCCTCTATTTCCTTAGGTTTCATTTCTGAGTATGTAAAATCAGTTATTATGAATATTGAGGCTTTCTCACCCAATTCTATTCTGGAAGAGAAAACTATAGCTACAATATTAACATTGTATTTACCTAGTACAGAAGATATTTTAACCAAAGCTCCAGGCTTGTTTACAGCAACTATGTGGAAGCCTACAAGTTTTTCGCGTTGAATGAAGTATAGGTTACTTAGAAGTAATGGAGCTAAAGCAGCGCACAAACACTAAACACCTCAAGTGCTCATAGAAAATAATTATCTTAACCTTAATATAGATTGTCATTTTATCAGTTGTTGAAAAAATGCTTTTCACAATTTCTCTATTTTTAATTAATTAAAGATAAATGAAGTTTCTAAAACCACCCATGCATTTCTTTGCTATTTTTAAGAATACCATCACTACTTAGTATGCGTGCCATAAAAGCCTCTTTCTAATATGCTTTAAAACCAAAATGCGGCTAGGCTATTTTAGCATAATAGCCCCTATGGAAACGAGTATGGCTGCAATTATTACTTTAGCTCTAAATTTCTCTTTAAGTAAAGCCATTGCAATAGTGCTTGTAATTACGGGTGCTGCTGAAGCAATTAATGATGCTTTTCCAGCGCCCAAATACGTTATTGCAGTAAGCAACAATATTACTCCAAAACCTACACCGAAAAATCCTCCAACAGACAGAGCTAACAATGTTCTCCTACTTACTGTTCTAAAGCTAAAGTTCAGTGTTCTAACTATGAGAGTAAGTAAAATACCTACAAGTATTATTCTAAAGTAAATTATAGTTACAGGATCTATTTTACTATTTAAAAGAACATTCATAGAAATTATTGATAAAGCATATCCGGAAGCAGCGCCGAGTCCAGCAAATAATCCTGGAACAACGTCACCTTTAATACTTCTCCTCTCCAGATATACTAGCCATATGGATGACAATATAAGAGCCCCACCTAAAGTATTCAACAAAGTTATCTTCTCACTAAATAAGATAACAGAAAGTACAACGACAATTAAGGAGTACGTATTAGCTAAAGGCGTAGCTATCGAAGCACCAACTTTCCTGATAGAAAATAGAAAAAATGTATCGCCAACTATAGGTCCTGAAATAGCTGAAATAACTAAGAACACTATAAGCTCTAACGGTATAGTATGTGTAAAACCATGCAGAGCATATATCGGTGTTAGTAGTAGGAAAGCACCCCATGCTCTTAAGGTATTGGCTTCTAAAACATGTAGTTCATTCTTTAACCCTACTTTATACAGTATAGGTGAAAAACTGAATGAGAGCAGTGCGCCGACAGCATACATAAGGCCTAAGACTTCCTCTTGAACCAAGATAATCTTCCTTTAAGCGCTGTTTAATGTTAAACGTTTTTGACCACTACATTCGCACATTCTAAATTTAAACTTTACTTTAAAGAAACTCCCGTCCTGCTTCTCCCATGTAATGTGATATTATTTTCTAATAATATTAATGGTCACTAATAGAAAGCATGGTTGCTTATCGATGTTAGATACTATATGCGGTATTTAGAGATTATAGTGTCTAAATTGCAACCATATTTTAATGTTACTGAATTTATGTACTCAACTAGCTCTTTTTCAATGTCTTTATCCAGTATGGGTGCTTTATGTTCTTTAAGAACTCTAATTACTTCTTCATGTGCCTTCTGAATAATACTTTTTATTGCTGTTCCTCTGCCCGCCCTATCCAGTATTTTTGGCATATATAGTTCTCTTCTTAGATATTTAACGGTATGTTTTTGAGCTAAAAAGTGGCCTCCATGTCTAACTTTCCTTACAACATTTATTGCCAATGTGTCTTTAGAAATTTCAAAGCCCTTAGCGTATCTAAATGCTAAACCGCATATCTCATTATCTAACACTAATTTTTCTAAGCTTTGAACACTTTCAAATTCAAGCATTCCAGGTCCTGAAGCAACATCGACACCTTTAATCGTAGCAATTAGGGCTCCTAACATGGTTTCTAATCCTGCTTGGTAGTCTATTTGTTTTGAATCACTCAACCCTAAATATCCGTGAACAGGTATCCCATAGTATTTAGCCATGTCTACATATGCTGTTACCAGAAGCAGTGCTTCTATGCCCGCGATCAATGATGTTCCATGCCTCATTTCAAATGTTGAAGGTGAGCCCCCATAGATTATTGGTGTTCCCGGGGAAGTAAGTTGAGCGATAACTATACCGCTAAGAATTTCGGCATTATGCTGTATGAGAGACCCAGCTATTGTTACGGGACCCGTAGCACCTATTTGAGGCATAGGTATTATCTCTAAAGGTACATGGTATTTTGCCCCATCAACAAGATTTCCTATAGCTATTTTGCTCCACTGTAAAGGTGGTGAAGGACAAACATCAAATATTGCTAAAGGCTTTTTATCTAAGTCATTTACAACTATTGAAAGAGCTTTAACCATATAGTGTAGGCCTTCAACACTGAAAGCACCCGTTATTATTGGTTTTTCAGAGTACTTTAATACAGGATATAATCTAACTAAGTCGCTGACTTCTATTGGTATATCGATTGGTACTAAAGCTGTGCTTTGAGCTTTAATATTTTCTAAAGCATCAACCACTATTACTAAATCTCTCAAATCTTTAAGTATTGGTGGTCTAGGCTCTGTAGAACCATAATCTAATATTTTAATTGCAGCTGAGCCTGGATTAAATAGTGTTTTTCCTTCGCCTAAAACATGATATGGCTTACCGTTTCTATCATATAATGTTATGGTTCTAGGTGTTTTGGCTAAAGCCTCTTTAACCATATATGCAGGTATCTTAACCACTTTGCCTTCTACATCTAAGCCCTTACTTTTTAACATGTTTACTACATTTTCATCTTCTATTTTAACACCTATTTCACTTAAAATTTCCAATGAGCGTTCATGAACTACCTCTATTTCATCTTTCGATAGTAGAGTCAAGGCAGGTTTAGGCATGGCTTATACCCAACAAGCAGCCTAGATTCAATATTGATACTCTTCATATTGAAAGCTTACTATCTCGAAAGTTTTACTCAAGATAGAAACTTAGTAGATTTCTATTCTAACCTCGAGAGAGCTTGTAAAGACAAGTAGAATTTGAGCTTCTTAATCTAATGTCATCATTTTTACTTAAAACATTATTAACCCTATTTAGTCTTCGCCTTCAGGTTCTATATGGATTATTAGTTTAATTATTTTTGAATTTCTTTTTCTTACAGCTTCTTCTAATTCATGCGCTATTTTATGTGCTTCCTTTAATGTAAGGGATGGGGCTAAGTGTACTGTTGTTTCAACAACGTAGTATCCTCCTAAATTCCTGGCA
Organism: Thermoproteota archaeon; assembly: GCA_029258915.1. GTDB lineage: Archaea > Thermoproteota > Thermoprotei_A > EX4484-217-1 > EX4484-217-1 > EX4484-217-1. The sequence goes on along the minus strand of JAPDJU010000006.1, from coordinate 140,716 downwards.
TTTACATCGTGAATATATAGTATTTTACTGTGTTTAGCTGCTTCTTCAGCAACTAGTTTTTCTATTTCAGGTATTCTCTTCTTCATTAATGTATCTACTGATTTTTAGCTATTTTAAATGCTTCGAAACCTATTATAGCCACTACTGCTAACGCTATTAACTTATCAAGAACCATGATGTTAAATATTATTCCAATATAAAGTGCTATAGAAATGCTTAAAGATATCAGAGCATCTAGTCTGTGATGTAACCCATCTACAATGCATAGATTTGAGCCTGACTTTTTACCTAAAGAAACAGCCCACCGTGCCATGAGTTCCTTAGCTATCGCTGTTGCTATGACGAAGAATATGCCGTAAAACGCTATTTCATGTAGAAATTCGGTAATGAATATGCCATAGAAAACTTCGTAAACTATTACTAAGGATACAAGCACCAATACTGCTGAAATGAATAGTTCTGCTAAAACTGCTACTCTACCATGTCCATATGGATGTTCTCTATCAGCAGGTTTAGAAGCTATTTTTCCAGCAACATAGACACCAATGGATGTTAAAACATCGCTTATTACATGCCATGCATCAGCTAAAATAGCTATACTCCCAATAGTGAAACCTATGATTAACCTAATTAGCCAAATAATGAAGTTTACAGTAATAGAGATTTTAGCTTCAAATATTTCAGCATATCTAGCCTCTGTACCCATAGGTAATACGTAATGTATTGTGTTTAAACATAGGTTATTTTTGCTTTATCCTTTAACAATTTCTCAACGTCTTTAAGAAATTTTCTAGGTATGAGATACGTTTCTACAATATGGTCTCTACTCAGCGCTAAAACTATGTTCCACGGTCTTAACCCTATAAGATTTAATGACCTGCTTAAAAATGCTTTAGACATTTTAGCTAGGAATTTAAGTTTTAAACCTAAAGTGCTAATATAGTTTTCTAGATCCTCCATAAGATCTTTAAACGAGACATTAGGTTTAGGCTCTATTAATAATCCACGGACTCTTCTATACTGTTCATCTACTTTGTTTATTATTATTTGCCATTGTTTAGGAGTTAAAGGTATGGGTGAATCCGCAAGAACTAGGCTTGTTATGCCATCTGAGAGAACAACCCATATTTCAACAGCATATACACCCTCTATTTCTATTTCAACACCAACATGTATGTCTACAAGTTTCTCTACAGGCATATATTTTTCTACAACTTTTCTGAGAAGTATGGGATCGCCTACTACATCTCTAGCGTAACCTTCAAACGTGAAAAATTCGTCATGGTAGTCACTATAAATATACATGGTTAATCTTTCACCTAACCTACTCTATCTTATCTTTAAATTATCCCACTAATTAGCTTGATTCCGTCATTTTCACTTTAACGGCAAGTCTGTCTAAACGTATTTTATGTAATTAATGCTAAAACTTAAAAAAGAAAACATGGGTTTCCTATGAGAGGTCTTTTCTGTTTCAAAGAATAAATGTTTAGATACCATTCTGTTAGAATTAGTTTTTATAATAGGGAAAAACTAGATTGACGTAGTGAATAGGGGTTATTAAAAATGGAATCTGCTGAAGAATATGAGGGAGCACGTTTAAGTAACTTAATATTTACTAAGGACAGGAGACTTATTGGCTTTTACATAAAAGCCGTCAATAAACCTGGGACATTGTCTGCTATAGCTAAAACTTTTGAAAAATACAGGGTAAACATCTGTGCCATAGTCTTCAGTACGAGAGCTAGGGTAGGGAATGTTGAAGGTGGCTTCTTTGTATGCGACTTTACTGGTCTTAGTATTGACCCGAATGTGGTTAAAAGAGAGATTATAAAAATTGAAAGTGTTATAGATGTTAGAATAGATTATCCTCAGTTGCCTCAAATTCTTGCTGATCTTCATCATTTTCCTATAATAGATGATTTTGGAAGAAGACTGCTACTTTTAACAGAAGATGACATGAAATTATTAGCTGTTCTATTTAAAAAGAAATTTGGAAGATTAGCAGCGGCATCGCTGTATCATCACGGACTTAGCTTAGGTCGTTTATATGCTCAAGACCTAAAAACCTTGGGGATAAAAGACCTAGAAGAAGCCTTAAAGGCCTTTCTAATATGTTGCTTTGCCAGAGGTATATGTAAAGGTAAAATAACTTATTACTCTTACCGACACTTACTAAGAAAAGATCTCATAAAGATTAGGCTATTTAACTATTGGGAATGTGAGTTAGCTAGAAAATATGAGATAATGGGGCCAACAGGCCATATACTGCGAGGAATAATTGCTGGCTTAGTAGAGGCATTTACTGGGAGAAAAGTTAAAGCAAAAGAAACTTCGTGTGTAGCAAAAGGAGATCCATATTGTGAAATTAAAATAGAGTTTCAAGACTAATTACTTATCTGCAATATTAAAGATGGTTTCTGATTTATAAGGATCTCTGAATTATCTGTAGAATATAATGTGTATTAGCTGGGGCCCTGTTAGAAGAAGAAATATAAGCCTTATACTTCCTGCAATAACGCCTACTTTTAGCATGCTTTTAACTCTAATTGCTTTTGTTGAATAAACTATAGCCATTGGAGGTGTTGATGCTGGTAGCGTACATGCTATTGAACATGCCATTGCTGTTATTAATACTGATATCGCTGGGTTTATATTCGCACCTAAAGCTATAGTTGCAGCTATTGGGCAAAATATGTTTGCTGTTGCGGTGTTTGAGGCTACCTGTGTAAGTCCGAAAGCTAAAGTAGCTGTAATTGCTGTTAAAAGCCATGCAGATGCTTCTGCACCAGCCTGTTTCTCAACTATTGAAGCTATCCATGCTGCTAAGCCACTAGCTAAAATCCCTTTACCTAAAAGTAGTCCTCCTCCGAAGAGAAATATCGTATTCCAATTTATCTTTCTAAGCATTTCATCGAAAGGAAGCACACGTTTACCTTCATGTTTAATTAAAGGTAACAGTATTAGCACTAAGATTGCTGGAGCATATTCTGGAACATACTTCTTCATTGTTGAGGCTAGGTTTACTAAGAAAGGAGACTTTATTATTGATGCTGCGATGGAAAGGAAGCCTGGAGTAGTCCAAAGAATAATGGCTAACGAAAACACTATAAAAACTGCTTTCTCGGCGAAGTCCATAGGCTTACTTACGGCATAGCTTTTAGGGGCTTCTATTGCGGTTAGAAATTTACGGTACAGGAAAATTATTATAGCCCATGATGTAATTAAGCCAAATATTGCTTGCGGTGTTCCGAAAGTAAACCAGTCAAAGAAGCTTACTGTATATTCTGTAAACTGTTCAACAACAGCTTTACCTATAAGGTTTGGAGGTGTGCTTATTAGGAAAAGTAGTGCACCAGCTGTTGCAGCATTAGCCATAAGAAGCAATGTCATCTCGTTGACTTCTTTGCTTTTACCCTTAACTGCTGAAAGATAAGCTAAGGTTATGGGAAGCATTATGCTAGCAGCGCCTGTTATTGAACCTATCATGCTTAAGAAAAATGTTGGTAAACAAATGGTAGCAAGCACTGATAAAGCAAAACTCTTACCTTTATAAAGGTTTGAGAGAAAAGCAACAACCCTCTTATCTAACCCGGAAGCTCTAAAAGCGTTTGCTAAAGCGAAGGCTCCCATAAAAATCCATATTATAGGGCTTAAATACGTAGGTAAGGCCTCCTTCCAGCTTAAAATACCTAACATGGGAAGTATAAGTGCAGGCAGTAAGCCTGTTAAACCTAGCGGAACTGTTTCTAAAACCCACCATTCAACAACCCAGAAAAGTAAGCCTAAGGTAATTTGTGCAGCTTTAGGGTGAGCATTTACGGAAAGAGATGCTTCATACATTCCTGGGATGGGAGGTAATAGAGCTAATATAAGGAATATTAATGGGCCCAATGTAGAGACCAGCATCTTAACACTGTGCTTCAAAGAAAACACCTAGGTAAAACTATGTTCTCTTTAGAATATTATATTTACTAAGAGCAGATGTTGTAAAGTTTTAAGCCTATTCTATATTAACATTTTTCTAAGTATTGTTGAGAAAACATGGATAAACATTGATAAACCTACACTTTTCTCCCTAGCTATTGTTTTAGCCCACCAGAGTGGTCTAAAGTAGAACTCCTCATATGCTTTAATCAACATTTTCTTAACCTCTTCTATTTTTAGGCTTGTAGTTTCAATTATAGGTGTTAATAGTGTGTATTTTGACCAATCCTTTATCTTTAAAATACCTCCGTCTAAACACTCCTTAAAAAATGCTGTTCCAGGATAAGGTGTTGCTATAGAGAAAACTACGAAATCCGGTTTAAGTTTCTTAGCGAATTCAATAGTTTTCCTTATTGTCTCTAATGTTTCCCCTGGAAAACCTAAGGCGAAACTTGCAATTATCCTTATTCCAAGTTTTCTACACCATTCGAAAACCTTCATGACCTTACGTAGTGTAAACGTTTTACCTATGTTTTTAAGAATAAATTCTACACCTGATTCTATACCGAAAAACAGCGTGGTGCAGCCTGATTCTCTCATTTTAATTAGGGTTTGAAGATTCAGCGTATCTACTCTGGCTGCAGCACCCCATATGATGTCTAATTTTCTTTCTAAAATCTTATCACACAGCCTGTTAACCCATTTCCTAAATAGCGTAAAAGTATCATCAACAAAGGCAATCATTTTTACCTTATATTTTTCTTTAACATGTTCTACTTCCTTAACTACGTTTTCAGGGCTTCTAAATCTAACAATGCCTCTATACATTGCTGAGGAAGCACAGAAAGAGCATCTCATAGGACATCCTCTACTGCAAACAATAGTTGTTGCTGGAACTTTCATTCCGAAAACCATGTACTTATCCATTGGAAGTAAATGTCTAGCGGGGAAAGGTAGTTTGTCAAGGTTTCTAATTAAAGGCCTATCAGGGTTTCTTATAATATCTCCCGATCTATCCCTAAACGTTATTCCTAAGGTTCTAGAGAAATCACCATGCTCTTCTACGGTTTTCACTATATCTAACATTGTATATTCTCCTTCACCTCTAACACAAATATCTACCTCCTTACATTCTCTTAGTGTTGCAATGTCCGCAAATGTTGGATGATAACCTCCCATAACAACTATTGTTTCAGGTAGAACTTTCTTCACAAGCTTTGCTACATTAAATGCATTATAAATTGTAGGAGTTAAAGCTTGAATACCTACAATATCCGGTTTTTCCTTATAAACTATTTTAACAATGTCCTTATATGTTAAGTTTAGAGCAGGAGAATCTATAATTGAAACTTTATAACCATGCTGTTCAAGAACAGCAGCAATATATGCTAAGCCTAAAGGAGGAACAATCATGCCTAAAAATTCACGATACTTCGATCCAAAATCTGGAGGGCTTATTAACGTTATCTTCACCATGATGCTACCTAAGAATACCTATAGATTTCACCATACTTTAGTTTTATATTTTAAACTGATGAGCGTCCCACAAATGAAGGGAGTAGCTACTGATAAAGTGTTGTGAAGCTTATCAATTTTGATTTTAAAAACACCACCTATGCAAGCAGAGGAAAGCCAATATGTTAGGTGTGAAGAACAAAATTCACAAGATAATACTATAATGCGCCTAAAGGTTTTAGTTAAAACGGCAAAAAGAAGCTTTAGTACATAGTTATGTAATTGCTTAAATAATGAAAAATTTTAAGAATTGTTTAAATGGCTTCTTTATGTGTTATTGCTCATAATTAAATTTAAATAATTCAATTATTCTAATTTTATTAGAATGGTCTGACTTAATTAGGGTAATCTAACAATGATTAGGCTTTCAATGGCAAAAGTAGGTAGAATCTATAGAGTAGTTAGGGTTGAAGGAGCAGGCTTGGTTAAGAGAAGGATACTTGACTTAGGACTATTACCGGGTTTAGAAATTAAGGTAGTTCGTAAAGCTCCTTTAGGAGACCCTATCGAGATCGTAGCTAAGGGAAACCCTATCAGCATTAGGAAGGCGGAAGCAGAAAAAATAATTTTAGAGGAGGTTAAAGGATGATGCCTTTAGCTTATGCTCAAGAAGGTAAGTTAGTCCGAATTGTTGCAATTAGGGCTGGTAAGGGATTACATAGGAGGTTGCATGAGCTGGGTATAATAGAAGGCAAAATGGTTCGGGTTATAAAAACTCAAGGTCCTGGACCTGTAATTATTGAAATCGTTAATGATTCACCATACGTTTCTAAAAGGAACTTTCCCCCTTACCGCCCTATTGCTACTGGGGGGAGACTTCTTTTAGGGTTTGGCGTCGCGATGAAAATTATGGTTGAGGAGGTATAGTCTCTTGGCTCGTGAAAGTAGACGTGTTAAGATAGCATTGGCAGGTATACCTAATGTAGGTAAGTCGCTTATATTTAATAGGTTAACCGGGGGTAGAGCTTGGGTAGGAAACTGGCCTGGCGTAACTGTTGAGAAAAAAGTTGGTACATTAAGGGTGAATGGAGCAGAAATTGAGGTAGTGGATTTACCAGGAATATATAGTCTCACAGCTTATAGTGTTGACGAGCTTATTGCAAGGAACTTTATTGTCGAAGAAAAACCTGACGTAGTAGTATGTATAGTTAGCGCAATAAATCTTGAAAGAAGCCTCTACCTTGCCTTATCGCTGTTAGAGCTCGGTGCTAATGTAGTTATAGATCTTAATATGGTTGATTTAGCTGAGAAGGAAGGTTACAAAATAGACTATAAAAAACTAGAATTTCTCATAGGCGTACCTGTCGTACCAACCGTAGCCACTACAGGTCGTGGTATCGGCAAGCTAAAGGAGACTATTGTGAAGGCTATTCATGAAAAGAAGGTGCAAGCACGTATTGTAGATTATGGTAGAATAGTTGAGGAAGCAATATCTAAAATTGAGGAAGTAATTAAGGATTTAGCTCCAGAACTTGCAGAAAAATATCCTGCTAGGTGGATTGCATTAAAACTCTTAGAAGGAGATAGTGATATTGTAGGTAAGGTTTCAAAGCTACCTGCAGGTAAAGAAATAATAGACAAAGCTAATCAACTTAGAGAAATACTTGGGAAAAAGATAGGTGACCCTGAATCTTATATTGTTAAGCAAAAGTATGAAAGGGTTCTAGAAATTGTTAAGGCTGTTGTGGAAAGAGTAGCTGTACCAAGAGTATCTATGACAGATCTTCTAGATAGTGTTCTAACGCATAAGATTGTTGGAATACCTCTTGCTCTCTCAGCAATATATCTGCTCTTTAGGTTTGCATTTGAAGTGTCAGTGCCTCTTGCAGACCTAGTAGATGTGGCTATTAACAGCTATTTACATGATATAGTCTTGGGCATTCATGGCCTACCTGACTGGCTTACCTCATTCTTAGCTGATGGGGTTATTGCCGGTGTAGGTGCGGTACTTATATTTCTACCTATTATCGCATTCTTCTTCCTAGGTTTCGCTATACTAGAGGATGTAGGATACATGGCAAGGGTAGCTTTCCTGGTAGATAAAGTATTTCATAAGTTCAACTTACCTGGGAAGGCTGTAATACCATTGATTATAGGTTTTGGATGTAACGTTCCAGGTGTAATGGCTGCTAGAGCTATTGAGGATGAAAATGAGAGAAAAACAACGGCACTAATAGCACCTCTAGCTTCATGTAATGCTCGTTTACCAGTATACTTGGTAATTGGCGGTGCTGTTCTAGGAGCCTCGGCAGGCTTTGCTGTACTTAGCCTGTATGTTTTAGGTATAATTTTAGCGTTAATCGTAGGTTTATTGCTTAGAAAAACGCTTTTTAAAGGTGCTAGCAGCGGCTTCATTATGGAGTTACCGCCATACATGATGCCCCGTTTCGACAACGTGGCTATAAAGACTTGGGAGAGAACTAAGAGGTTCTTATTCAAAGCAGGTACGGTAATATTTCTTGGCACAGTAATAGTGTGGCTGTTATCGGTAACGGGTCCGGAAGGATACCTTGGACCAGAAGCTCTTGAAGACCCTCAGCTTCTTAGAGAAAGCTGGGCCGGCATTTTGGGTCAATTGTTAGCTTCAACTGTATTCTCGTTAATGGGATGGGATTGGAGAGCGGCAGTAGCATTATTTTTCGGCTTTGTAGCTAAAGAGATCGTAGTTAGCTCAATGGCTATACTGTATGGTGTAGGGGAGGAAAAGATAGTGGATGTTATAGCTGAAAGACATGTGTTTACACCATTAACTGCTTATGCTTATATGGCTTTTGTCTTAATCTACGTACCATGTATTGCAACTCTCGCTATGGTAAGAAACGAGTTAGGGTTAAAGTATGCAATCTTAGCTTTAATCTACGAGGTTTTATTGGCATACATCGTATCGCTAAGCATTATAAGTATAGGCTCAGTACTTGGCTTTAGATAAAGGTGATTGATTATGGAAAATAGTAAGGGTATATTTAAACGTTACATATATGTTATAATTCCTATAGAAGTTGTGCTAGGCTTAGTGTACTCAGTAGCAGGTTTTATAGCTATTATTAACTGGTATTTAGGAACTACTGGGGCAGGAGAGTTCTTGTACTCAGATTATATACCGGGAGACTTAGGTATAAGCTTAGTAATGTTATCTATAGGTTTCTTAATGATTTTATCAGCATATTACTGGTTTAAGAGAAAACCGGTAAAGAGCTTAGCAGCAACTACTTTAGGTTTAGGTTTAGCTGTAGCCGCTATGGTGATGCAAGTACTTGTCATTATAGCCTCATGGCTTGACGGTATTATTGTAGGTGAACCTATAGCCTACGAGGAGCTAGTAATGGGTTTTCTAAGAGCTGAAGCTCTACTAGGATATATAGCACTACCCCTATTCTACATATCCCTAAGAATCTTAAGTAAAATTACCACATAACTACATGGAATTAATATAGCGTTTAAGTCGTAAGGGGATATCTAGTACTTTAAAATGACACAGTAACCCTTAAGCTTACATTCCCTTATAACCTCGCCATATACGCTTCCTATTTTAGAAGAGGATTAAAATATACTAGCTAAATGCATAATACATAAACATATTACAATAAGCAATATCACGGCATAATCCCCCGGTAGCAGGTTGTAAATGGGTTTGGAAAATCGAGGAAATATCGAATAGGCCAAGTGGTGTCGAAAAGAAGAAGACAAAACGTCCTGAAGGATATGTTGAAGTTCTTGGAGAATGTGTTCAAGTAGATAGTTTAGGATATTACGTTATTGGAGAAAAATCTCAAACACCACAAGACTTCGATTACCAAGTTCTTAAGAGAATAGGTAAAGTAGCTGATCCTAGTAAGGTTTGAGAAGCTGCAATAGAATGTGTTAGTAAGTTTCCTAAATGGGTTCTTGAAGACCCACAGAAATTTTATAAAATAGTCTATGAGCCTATGAGAGACTGCTTTATCTTAGAAATTACTAAAGGAGAAAAACCTAAGCCCCCATAGAATTTACTGGATAGACTAAGATCGTTAGAGGAAATGTATAAGAGAATGAAGTCTAAACAGAAAACACTATTCGATTTTAGCTAACAAAATATTTAGTCTGCGTCTTTTTCATAACAGGAGCTACTTTCTCTGAAAATACTTTCACGAATTCCTCAAAAATTGTACGGTCTAAGAATGAGATATTACTTTTCATGTATTTTCGCAACTATGTTTTCACCTAGCGGCTTCACTGAAGCAACATAAGCTTCAATACCTTTCGAAAACCTAAACAATCCAACAGCAATTATCCCCGGGACAGATAATCCATACAACCTTAAATAGAACGCTCCAATACATTTACTGACTTCACATATATAGGTCTCCTTAACTTCACTTCTGGAAACACTTTCTCTAAAACTTATTAGACCCGGCATTACTATCTTAACTAAATCGTTTTCCAAAATTATTTTCGACCTAAAAATCGTAGGGTATCATGTATGTTCGTAACAAATGCAGTAGCAAGCATGAAAATGGGAGGTGCTAACAGTAACAATAGGCGGATAACTTTGTACTTATCTGGAGGAACAAGATAAAATACATGCTTTTGGAAATGTTCTTTCAAAAATCACCTCTAATACTTTATTCCCACAATTTTACTTTGAAAATACTTTTAAGAATTCTTTGAAGTTAGAAGGTTTTAATACTAAATATGTTCCATCCTTAAGTTCAACAATTATGTTCTCTCCATGAGAATCTATGGATGCAACATAGGCTTCTTTGCCGTTTGGAAGTTTAAAATACCCTACAGCAAAGTTTCCAATACTTGTTCCCCAAGTTCTATAGCTGAAACCTCCTAAACATGTATCTACATCACATACATAGGCATTTTCAATGTGTTCTCTAAACACCTTCCTATGTAGAGGAATTATTCCTGAAACATAAGCTTCAACGAACCCCTCACCTACAATTATTTTTGAAAAGTAAAGTTGGGGGATTAAGCATGCACCAAAAACTAAACCTACTATTAAATAGCCTACTAATATGGGATATAAACCTTTAATTGCCTTGCTCCTAATAATCATAATGTTAGTTGCAATTAATATTCCGAGTACTGGGATTAAGTATGCTAGTAAGGTAAAAGTAGTGTTTGCTGAAGGAGTAAGTGAGAAAACAGAATCCAATACTGGCATTAAACCTGTCCTCTACCTTCTATTTATTTCTTAATAACCTTACTATGCTTTAAACAGTATCACCTATAATTCTAAGCACTTATAATTACCAGCTATACGGGTAATATTATTCTATAAAATGAGTTTTATATTTCGATTAACTATATGATTTTTAAGCTTTATGCCTTTGCTTCGAATACCTGTCTATGAAGGATTAAACAATTGAGACACTATATCTTTACGTGAAATCTTTAATAGTATCTTGTGATAGAAAATCAAGTCTAGGGTAGTGGTGATGGGGCTTCCGTTACTTTTAGAATTGTTTGTTAGGTTTCTTAAGGTTGGTATTGTCGGTTTCGGCGGTGGCTGGGCTATATTACCGATTATTGAAAGGGAAGTTGTTGAAGAAACAGGGTGGTTATCTAGGTCAGAGTATTTAGACTTAGTTGCTATTGCTGGTTCTACGCCAGGACCTGTGGCTGTTAACGCTGCTACTTATGTTGGTTTCAAACTTGCAGGTCCATTAGGCGCTTTTACAGCTACTCTAGCTGTTATATTACCACCATTTACAATAGTGTCACTGATAGCCTATGCGCTTGCAATATACATTACTAACAGGTTTGTTCAAGCAACATTAAATGGGCTAAAAGCAGCAGTCATAGGGCTAATAATCCTGGCATTAATTACGACAGTAAAAGGAACATATACAACGCTACCGAAAATACCTCAATTAGTAGCAGCTGTATCAATAATTATATTTATGATAATTTCAGTGTCAGTGCTTAAAATACATCCATTGTTTTCAATAATAATATCGGCACTAATAGGATTATTACTGGGAATTCTTGGAGTATGGTAATAGATAATAGCTTAACCTTTACAAGGCATTTAAGTAGAAGCAAGGGCAAAGAATTAGAGGCCACATTAGTACGACAGTATAAAGTGGAGAGGTTCCGGCTTAAACAATGTTAGGCGCTATGTTTATTTATTATTCAATTACCCATAATACTGTAGCTTTTAGTAGGGGTTTTCATGAAAGGTGCAAAGTTGATTATATTTGACTATGATGGTACAGTGGTTCAGACATTTGATGTATTTAAAAAGTCTTTAAAGGAGCTTGTTAAAAAACTTGGTTTAAAAGGTTTTAGCGAAGAAGATTTTGAATATATGGCTAAACACACTCCAAAAATATGGCTTCCTATGATATTATCAAAGTTTCCTCCTAATAGAAGACCTAATCCGGAAACAGTGTTAGAAGTTTTTACGCGTATATATTCTAAAACTCACTTAGAAAACATTAAAGCCACACCAGGTGTCTATAAGGTTTTAGAAGAGCTTAAGAGGAAAGGTTACATACTGGTTCTAACTACTGGCCGTGTACTTGTTTCTAAATTTGTTCTAGATGAGCTTAAACATTTAAACTTAGATAAATACTTTGACATGGTTTATGTACCTAATAGCCCTGACAAATTAAGAACAGTAAAGGAAATTATAAGAAAATTTAATGTTAAAAACGCTGTAATTATTGGTGACAGTGTAGACGACATTAAAGCAGGAAAAGTTCTTAACCTAAAAACTATAGCTGTGCTTTACGGTTTTTCAAGTAGGGATGAACTACTTAAGCATAGACCTGATTATGTTGTTGAAAAAGTTGAGGACATATTAACTATAGTTTAGAAAACTTTGTAAGCTAATAAGCTTATTAGTCTTGGTTACGCGAGTTTAAATAGGTATGCAAGGTATGAGCAAAATATGGGATATTGAGGAGTTTAAGAAGCGCTTTCCACATCTAGCTAAAGAAGTTCTTGGTGGTAAAGGCAGTACCCATTTTAGAATAGGTGTTAGAGTTAAAGACCCTTGGAGAGGATACGACCCTAACGTCTACGATTTCATAAGGAGAGCAGACACTATAGAGCAAGCACTTGAAGTCGTTGATTTCCTTGAAAAACGTGGAGAACTATCCCATAAGGAAGCAGAAAAAATTAGAAAACAACTTAAAGAAAAAGGTCTTCAAAGTTTCGGACCTAAAAAAGAATTCGGCTACTATTTAAAAGTTGCTGGTTATGAGTGATTCGCTTACAACAATGTTTATAGTCAATTAGTTTTCTATTTCTCTTCTAATAATATTACATTTTAAGAGGTACTTACCTATAGTTTATTCTGGTGAAACCGTATTGTCCACTGGAGTTTTTCAAATACCTAAACCTAAGAATGAACCTATCCTAACGTACGCTCCAGGAACCAAGGAAAGAGAGGAGTTATTGAAAAAGCTTAATGAACTTAAAAGTAGGAAAGTGGAGGTCCCTCTAGTTATTGGAGGTAAGAAAGTTAAGTCAGGAGAACTTGGGGTTTGCAGCTGTCCACATAACAAATCATTAATACTTGGCTACTACCATAAGGCGTTAGAGGAGCATGTTGAGAAAGCTATTGATGAAGCTCTTAAAGCGCGGGATAAATGGGCTAATATGGATTGGTATTATAGAGCAATGATCTTCCTTAAAGCAGCAGAGCTGCTTGCAGGCCCATATCGTTTTGAAGTTAACGCTGCAATAATGCTTTGCCAAAGCAAAACACCTAGAGAGGCTGAAATAGATCTTGTTGAACTTGTTGATTTCTGGCGTTTCAACGCATACTATATGAGATTTCTTTACGAACAACAACCTGAATCACTTACTGGAGAGCTTAATAGAATAGACTGGAGACCTCTTGAAGGATTTGTTTTTGCAATAACACCGTTTAACTTCTTCTCAATAGGCGGTAATTTGCCAACAGCGCCAGCACTGATGGGAAATGTTGTTGTCTGGAAGCCTTCAACACCAGTTGTTTATTCAAACTACTACATAATGAAAATACTTGAAGAAGCAGGTTTACCTCCAGGAGTAATAAACTTCATACCGGGAAATGCTGAGAGAATAGCTAAAATAGTTTTCTCCAATCCAAACCTGGCCGGAGTACATTTTACTGGAAGCACTGAAACATTTAAGAAAATATGGAAAACTATTGGAGAAAATATCTGGACTTATAAGTCATTTCCAAGAATAGTCGGAGAAACAGGAGGCAAAGACTTCATATTCTTGCATAAATCAGCAGACATTGATGAAGCCGTTGTAGCTATTATTAGAGGAGCTTTTGAATATCAAGGCCAAAAATGCTCTGCAGCATCAAGACTATATGTTCCGAAAAGCCTATGGCCTAAACTTAAAGAGAAATTATTTAGAGAACTTGGAAAAGTTAAAGTAGGCGAGGTTGAAGACTTTACAAACTTCATGGGAGCATTAATAACTAGAGAAGCTTTTAACAAAGTTGTAAGCTATATCGAATATGCTAAAGAACATCCCGAAGAATACGAAATAGTTTACGGTGGAAAATACGATGATAGCAAAGGATACTTCGTATGGCCAACGATAGTAGTTTCCAAGAAACCTAAAGGAAAGCTTATGGAAGAAGAAATTTTCGGACCAGTACTTACAGTATATGTTTATGATGATGATAAATATGGGGAGACACTAAGGCTTTGCAATGAAACATCACCCTACGGTTTAACAGGCTCTATTTTTGCTAAAGACCGTGAAGCAATAATGATTGCTGAAAGAATTTTAAGATGGGCTGCCGGAAACTTCTATATAAATGATAAACCAACTGGAGCAATAGTTAATAGGCAGCCTTTTGGAGGCTCTAGAGCTTCAGGTACAAATGATAAAGCCGGATGGTGGCTTAACCTACTTAAATGGGTTACTTTAAGAGCAATAAAAGAAAATCTTAACCCGTCAAAGAAATGGAAATGGCCTTATATGGAAACCTAACCCTTAAACCCTATTCTATACATTTTTTCAGGGTTTATTAAGCCAGCTAAGCTCATAGCCAACTTTTGATCTTTAAGCTTAACCATAAGCTCTTTGTACAGTTGTTGCTGAAATATTTGGAGCAAGTCAGGTGTTATCCTACACATAGAATCTACAAGGTCTATTGGATGAGGTACTCCATTGATTCCTGTTATGTTAGATAGATAAGATATTATTTGTTCTTTCAGGAGTTTCTGGCTTATAAATAATTCAACCTTGGTAGCTAACATGAAGAAAGTTGGTGTAGAAGACTTGTAAACGGCAAGCTCAACATCTGGAGCACGGTCTACATATTCAAGTACGCCAACAATCCATCGATCTCTCTCCCTAAGTCTTCTAAGAGTGCTTTTTGGAAGTTCATTTTCATGTTTCTTAATGAACTCCTCTATGTAGCAAGCTACTTCAGAGTACGATTTTAGATCAATCCATTCCCCAGGATTTAATATGTACGTTGCGAGAGCTTTATCATTAATATTTAGACCCGGCATATCCGCTACAATAGGTATATCTAGTCCATAAGCTCTTTTAACAATACCGACTATCGCTACATCGGTTTCATCTGCTAATTCAAGCATTTCCCCTGTTAAATCTAAGTACTTCTGATATAACCTAGATATTGTACCATGCTTTCTAAATCTTAGTGCAGGAGGTATTCTTGGGAAAATTTCTCCATCAATCATTACTAGGTCTAATTGTTCTCTTCCGTTTTTAACATCTCTGAGGAGTTCTATCACAAATTTTCTCTCAATAATTTTAGAGTACACTTTAGCTAAATCTTCGAATTCTTGAACAAATCTTAAAAACCCTTTACTATCTGCTCTAGAATTTTTCTTAGGCCTGCAGCCGTAAAATATATGGGATCTTATAACTGTTATTAATTTACCTCCAGTTAGTTCTAATGGTGGATCCGTGAAGCTTGTATCTAATGCAACACTACATATTTTATGAGGTTTTCTTTTGGAAATTCTAAATATTAGTCCTTGGCTTTCAAGTTTGCTCCTTATTTCCCTTAATCTTTCGCTACTAGCAATACTTGCTATTCTTTTAGCTTCTAAAGCTACAGTTTCTTTAGCTAGAGAAACTACTGGTTCTTCGAAAACCTCTTCAGGAACACGTTCTTCACTTATCATGGTAAAGGTACCTCTTTTACTTTAATTAAAACAGGAATTCTTAACGGGTTCATGAGGCCTGCTATGTAGAATTCTCTTTTCTCCAAAATGGCTAGCGAAGATTCGCTTATTCCTGCAAGATTCATGAATGCCGATATTTCGTTAAAGTCCGATGGTGTTTGAAGTTTACTGAAGAACCATGTGTTAATGTTTCCTCTAATCTCAGGGTCTATGTCTATTGCTCTTTGAGTTGCAAGTATTAATCCGAAACCCCATTTCCTACCTTCCCTAGATGTTCTAGTTATGGCTTTGTGTGGTTCGCCGCAGTATCTACATGCATAGTTGTGTGCTTCATCGATTACAGCAACAATGTTTACTGATTCTTGTTTTTCTTCTACTTTTTTCCAAACTTCATTGATTACTGTTGAAACAACATACTTCTTAACAATAGGGTCTTCCATGCTCAAATCTATGACAACAAGTTTTTGTCTAAACGCTAAATCAACTATGTCTGATGGCAGAACATTTCTTCCGCTTAATGATTTGAAAAACCCTTCACCCAATCTAACATCTAATGATATTCCAAGTCTTACTTTAGCACTTTCTCTCCCCTTTAAAAGATCAATTACTTTTAAAGCATAATCCCTATATTCTGATGACCTCCATTCTATAGGGTATTTCGCCATGAACCTTGTTAATTCACCATAATCTATTAAGCTTACTAATTTAGATAAAACATTATATGTAAAGCCTTTTCGAAGCTCAGCTACTCCGAGCTTTTCTATTTCCTCTCTACTCAGCTTTGGAAATACTTTGTTAAAAGCATACCATAGGGTTGAAAGTAAAATATAGGATTCATATGTTCTACGGTCTAGCCCTGTTCTCTCAAGTATTAGATCAGAGATCACCGAAACATCTAAGACTATTTTAGAAGCCTGGGCAACGTAGTCTCTATAGTATGGGACATAATCTACTCCTGCATGATCGAAAACAATAACTCTATAGCCTGTTTCGTTAAGTATTTCATCTATGAGTGCTTTTACAAGTCTTGACTTACCTGTTCCAGTAGCTCCAACAACAGCTACGTGAAAAGGTATGCTTTCAGGGGTTAAAGGTATTTCAACACCGCTATACTTATGAACACCAACTACAAGACCCCTACCTAAGTTAACTTTCAAATCTTCTTTACCCTCTACAACGTAAACTCTGGAACCAGGATTTGGAGGTATTTCTACACTCTCTAGCTTAAAAGCTCTAAGTGCTCCTATGATTGAAATATAAGCTCCGGTATGGGGTAATGTACCACTTTCTACAAGCGATGGATTATCTACGAAACTCGTTCTACGGTATATGTTTAAGAATGGCTCATATCTTTTAACATTTCTTAAAATACCTAGAAACTTTATGTTTCTCCATGTGTCTTCAATAATAACGAGCTGTTCTTCCTTAGCATATTTTTCAGCTTCTTCATAAACTATGAGAGGAGCGTATACTATTGTAGAGCCGCTACCTACAACACCAATAAGTTTCATATATTTCCCCAGATAATTTTTCTCACTCCAAAATAAGTGTAGAGCATATTTAAAAGAACACTTAACCTTAACTATGAATTACAATTCTCATTAGATTCTTGGAGCTCTTAGAAATGTTATAACAAAGGCTATGAACGCTGACATAGAGAAGATTATGTGTAATATCAGTATAGTTCTTCTTACTTTAAGGTTTTTTACAAGTAATAAGAGTATACCAGTTATCATTGATAGGCAGAGGAGGATGAAGGTTATTATAGCATCAATGTAATGATAACTTACCATGTTCTTCACGTTTCTAAACTATTTTTAAATTACTTTTATCTATTTTTGTATGAAGTAAAAAAAAAGTCAGGGTTTGAAATTTGATATGGGATATTAAAGTTGTAAAGTTTTTGGCTCTCTTAGCTATGGTTATAGTTTGTATTTCATTGGTAATCGTGACTTATAAGGTCTTAGAAATATTCTCTATTCCTGAACGTAAACCTGAAGTTGGAGAAGTTTATGTGGAAAATAAGACATTAGTTTATTTGCCTCTACCTAAGCTTAAAGGTGAAGTAAGTTTAGAAGAAGCCTTATCCATGAGAAGAAGTATTAGAGGATACTCTGATAAACCTTTGTCTCTGAAGGTCTTAGCTCAAGTATTATGGGCTGCACAAGGCATTAACGAGGTTAGGCGAGGATTCAGAACAGCGCCTTCAGCTGGTGCAACCTATCCTTTAGAAGTATATGTTGTAGTTAAGGAAGGTGGTGTTATAGGTTTAAAAGCCGGAATATATCACTACAATGTTTTCCTTCATGCTTTGGAACCTGTAAAAACAGGTGACTTTAGTGAGGAGTTAGCAAAAGCTGCTTTGAACCAACGCTGGGTAAGGGATGCTATGATTAATTTGATTATTGTTGCTATTTATGAGAGAACTACTGCTAGGTATGGTGATAGAGGTTATAGATATGTTCACATGGAAGTTGGCCATGTAGGACAGAACGTTTACCTGCAATCCTGTGTTTTAGGTTTAGGCACAGTTGCTGTAGGGGCGTTCTACGATGATCAAGTAAGAGAAATATTAGGTGTGCCTTTAAACTATCATCCACTATACATAATGCCTATAGGTTACGCTAAAGAACCATATAAGCTTTCATTTGAGAATCTAAAAGAATTTTATATGGAGCAAAGAAGCAGGTATGGTGAATAATGTACCTTAAATTTACACTGGAAGTTTTTTACCAAACTTCTCAAAAATCCTCTGCTCAAGTACTTTATACCATTGTGGAACATTGATTTTCTCAACAACTCTGTCTGGTGTATACGGTTTAATATCTAACACTGGTGTTCCATCAAATAAATCCAATCCTCTAACATGTAAAAATCTACCATCTCTTTTAACAAGCTCTACAATAGTTAAAGCTATAGGATTAGGTCTATGAGGTGAATCAGTGCAGAAAACACCTACTTCAGGAATATCCCCTATTTTAATACCGAATCTTAAAAGTCTCCTATGTCTAACCTTTAACACTTTCTTCTGTTTTTCTGTAGTTTTATGTAAGTATGCAAGGATTATTATATGTGAAAAATCCTCGATGCCTTCCAATCCTTCCACGTATTCCCTAAAAACTTCAACTACACCTTCGACTCCTTCCCAAGAGTTTTTAACTTCTTCATCGCTAAGCTTAGTATGTACTATGCCTATGGGTTTTAGAACTATTTCCATAAATATAACCCTGAAAGCTTCCTATATTAACATAAAGATAAACTCTTTTCTGAATGTAACGCTAAATAAACTTTATAAATTCTCTTAGAAATTATTTTCCATGAATAATTTCTTTCAGCTTTTACACGAGCTCTCTCTGACATTTTTCTACGTAATTTTCTATCAAGCAATAAGGTTATTAAGTAGTCTGAGAACCTTTTAATGTTCCATGTATTTACTAAAAAACCGTTTACACCATGGTCTACTATTTCGGATAATCCGCCGACTTTAAAAGCGACAACAGGATTTCCTGTGGCAAAAGCTTCAACAGCTACAATGCCGAAGCTTTCGCCGTAGATACTAGGTATAGCTACGACCATGCTTTTTCCTAGTAAACTTATTTTCTCTTCCTCGGAGACAAATCCTTTAAAAACGATATTTCTTCTTAAGTCTAATACTGCAGCCATAGATCTAAGAATAGTCTCCATATACCCTCTACCTACAATAATCAACTTGGCTTCAGGTACTTCACGTATAACATTTTTAAAGGACTTTAAGAGTAAGTGAGGTCCTTTCCTATGGACAAGTCTCCCTATGAAGAGTACTGTAGGGGTTTTAGGAGGTTCTTTCGGGGGTTTATACTTTTCAGTATCTACACCATTAGGTATAATTAGTCGTTTAATGGTATTTTTCAAAAAGTTTGAAATAAACTTATCAGCTGCTTTGCTTACAGAAATAACTACATTGGCATGTGACAGCCACTGCTTTATTGGGGTGAAAAATATTGATGATGGCTTCCATAAGTAACTATATTCATAACCTAAAGTTATACTATGATTTGTTAAAACACGTGGAATACGATGTTTACTCGCCAATTCTAGGGAAAGCAGAGAAAGCAGTGTAAACGCATGGTGTGAATGCACTATGTCAGGTCTTATTTCACGTAATACCTTCTCAAGTCTAGATTTCTTAGGAGGTATAAAAATAGTGTTTAAAGGGAATAATGCATCTATAAATATGAATTTATGCTGGCTCATGGAACCAGGCATGGTTTCCATAGTTGCATGAGTTTTCCTAGAAATAATATGTACTTCTAATTCTTGCTCCTTTAAAAACTTGGCTAAATACCTTACGTGACTTTGAACACCACCTATGCTTAAAGGATGCCAATCTGATACCAGGGTTACTTTCAATGCTTCTTACATCCAATTTCTACATTTACTGGTTGAATTGAAAAGTGTTACCTTATTATAGTTTACTCTCGTTAGGAAGGAAGTAAACAGTTTTCTAGAAGATGTGTACAAGTTAGTGTAGAGGTTCATTATCTTATTTAAGTCTTGAAAGGGTTAAATAGTGTCATACCCTAAGTTATTGGTAACAACGAGTAAGGGTAAAGAGAACCAAGCAATAGTTGAAATACTTGACATACTTTTTGAACACGATCAGAAAGCTTATGGTATAAAAACAAGTTTTGATGGCGTAGTTTTAATATTTACTAGTCTAAGTCCCTTTAAAGCATTAGATATTATACGGAAAAATCCTACATCTGTAATTTTTAAAATTATACCTTTAGAGAAATGCGTTAAAACAAGCCTCGATAATATAGTTGAAATAGGTTTTCAACTAGCTAAAAAGCATATCAGAAAAAATGACACATTTATTGTAGACTGTATACGTAGAGGCAGATTTGTAGAGTCAAGTGTAATAGTGGAGAGAACATTAGGTGCAAAAATAGCTAAGGAACTGGAAGCTAAAGTTTCCTTCAAGAACCCTAAATACATAGTTAGAGTTGAAATAGTTGGCGATATAGCCTGTGTTTCTATTTTGAAAAGAGGAGATATCATACGGAGAGTAGGTAGATGACTTATAGCATGCTTTTAGCTTAGTGGTTGCCCGTGTTTTATCTTTTGGTGATTATAGATATTTTGGAAACTTGCTCGGGCATCCCCTTCATCCCTTCTTGGGTTTGCATCTGGTTAGGGGCTTTCGGGGTCTCCACGAAACCACGAGACCCCACATCTCTGGTTAGAAACTTAAGACCTTTAAGTGCTAAATTCCATGAAGCAACTGCATCTCTAGTAACAATATGTCCGTTAGGTAGCTTAGCCCATCTATAGTTGTTGAACGTAAGCTTTCTCCCTATGGGTGATTTTTTAGAAGTGTTTCTCGGATCAGCATGAATTACTGGAACACCCTTAACTAATGCCTTGTAGTAGATATAGGTCTGTATTCTGCGGTATGTCCACAGCGATAGCTTCTTATTATATCTCCTAGACCCATTAGCTCTAATTCTAAGTTTGTTTAAGTTCTCTAGGACAGTTAGTGTATTGTACTCCTTAGCTATCTCTACTATCCTCCTTGATATGTAGTGGCATGAATCAACAAGAATGTTTCTTGCTCTCCTACCGTGCTTCCTTATGGATTCTCTTATCCCCTTGACATACCTCCACTTCTTAGAATGCTTTCTCTGAATTTTCTCAGCAATAATCCTATGAGCCAACGCTTTCTTCAGTCCATTAAACGGTATGACACCCATAGTTACGAGCTTACCATTCATATCGATTATGGTGTACGTTATATTGTTGAAATTAATGTCTACGCCCATAACGGTTCTCGGCTGTCCAAGCACTACTTCCTTCTCGAAGGTGAAGTAGACCCACATTTCATTCTCACGGTAGCTAACGAGTATTTCCTTTAGCTTCCATCCATCGTTAAAGTATTTGTCTAGATATTCATACCATAGTAGTTCCAACTCTACCCATTCATTGTTTAAGGCAGCTATTCTTAGTACTTTATCCTGCATGTTTAACTTGTAATCTTGGCAACCTAGTCTAGCTGTTAGTTTCCTAAGAATTGGTTTACTTCCGTTGTTCTTCTTAGTAGCTTTAACTACTTCTCTAGCTCTCCTCTCAATCTTATGACAATGATGTGCTCTAAAACCTTGTTGCCTCAATACCTTGTAGAATCTATAATGTAATTCTTTCATTGATGGTATATAGTTTAAATTCCATATCTCATTTACTACGTATTGTGTCCAATCACGGTATGCCCTTAAGAACTCTATTAGTTTATGATAGTAGCTAGGGTTAGGGATAACCGCTTTCACCCTAGCAGTTACTCTGACCCTCATCCCCTGGCTACCAATAATAAGTTTGTGAGACAAATTTATAAGCTTTAGTCTCAAATTATTTCTTCGGTGACACTATGAGTTACGTATACAGTTTTGATGCCAAGATAATGAAGTATGGTGGAGGAAGATATATTATATACCCGCCGAAGGAGTACCAAGAGAAGCTAAAGAAACATCACGGAAAGAAAGTGAAAGTAATCGTAATCATAGAACCAGAATAGAGGTTCTCATAATATTTGGAAGTTTTCATAATTACTAAAATACTCTAAGTATGCATTTAAGCGAATAGTCTATTTTAAATAAGGTAAAAATTATTACGGGGAGACTGGCAGAAACCGTTAAATAATCTATGAGGGGTTTACCGAAACTATAGAATGGTGGGTACTAGTGAGTGAGTATAAAAAGTTTGTTGGTACTGAGGAAATTATTGAGGGTGTTTTAAGTAAACCTTCAGTGTTTAAAGCTAAGGAAAAACTTTATCCGGAATATATTCCTCCAAGCTTGCCTTATAGGGAAGAGCAAATTAGGCTTTTGGCACAGTATTTTAAACCTTTGCTCTATAGTCCTGGAAGCATTAGTCAGAGAGTTTTCCTTCATGGACCTGTAGGTGTTGGTAAAACTGTTACTGCTAGGACTTTCGGAAATGTTTTTACACTTAAAGCTAAAAGTAAAGGAATAAACCTACAGTATATTCACGTTAACTGCCATAGAGATAGAACAGTATATAACGTTGTAATGGAAATAGCAAAACACTTAAGAATACCTTTACCCCAAAGAGGTCTTTCAGCATTTGAACTTTATGCAGCCATATTAGAATACCTTGAAGACAACGACATTTACGTAATACTTGCTCTCGACGAGTTTGATTACTTTGTTAAAGTTTCAGGTAGCGATGCACTATACTTCTTTATAAGAACCTATGATGAGTATCCTGAATACACTAAAAGAATAAGCTTTGTCCTTATAGGTAGAAGTTTAACAGAACTTAACAGTTTAGACTCGGCAACATCAAGCTATCTTCTAAGACACATGATAGCTTTTAAACCATATACTTCAAAAGAACTTAAAGACATTTTAAAACAACGTATGAAACTTGCTTTCTGGGAAGGAACAGTTGAAGAAGATGTAATCAGCGCTATTGCGGAAATAGTGGGTGTTGATAAAGGAGGTGATGGAAACGCGAGAGCAGCAATTGAGCTTCTTCTTAGAGCAGGTGAAGCTGCAGATTATGAAGGAAGCCCTCGAGTTACATTAGAGCATCTAAGGAAAGCATATGCAAGCTTAGCTGGAATTGAAAGCTCAAGCTACATGATAATAGCTAAAGATATGATACTTCACCTACCATTACATGAACTACTCATATATGCTGCAGCGATTAAGGCCTTAAAACGCTCTGGAAGACAATATGTTAGAATAGGTGATGTTGAGAGCGAATATGAAATGTTATGTGAAATTTTCGGTGAAAGATCTAGGGGTCATACTCAAGTTTACGAGTACATAAGGGATCTTAAGCAACGAGGACTTATTGATACAAAAACTTCGGGCAAAGGTTATAGAGGGAGAAGTACGCTTATAGGAATATTTAATGTTCCATTAGATCAGTTAGAAAAGGAGGTTTTGAAACTTATTGAACAATATACGCATAAGCGATAATGGGGATGATTAGAAATAATTGAAAAAATTTTATCGTCAAAAAATAGAGTAAGGATATTAAAGTTTATGATTAAACATGAGTCAGCAAACATAACAGCTATTGCTAAGAAACTCGATATACACCATCAGAATGCTAAAGAACACTTAGATGTTCTTGAAAAATATGGTATTGTAAAAAAGAAAAAGTATGGTAAAATACTAATTTACGAAATAAACTATGGAAACCCGTTTACATTAGCTATTAAAAGGTTTCTTGAAGAGTTAGGTGAAATTTAAAATAACTTTAACTGAATTCTTAACGAGGAGAGAACGGTTGATACTAGGTAAAGCCATTATACAAATCATATCTGCGAAAAAGGGTGTTGGAAAAACAGCATTAGGTACTAAAATAGTTAATGAGCTTAAAGTAAGAGGCTTCAGAACCGCAATTATAAAACACGCATACCACAGAATAGATGTTCATGGAAAAGATTCTGAACGATATAAAAAAGCTGGTGCAGAAACCATTGTACTAGTGTCTGAAGACGAAATAGGTTTTTTCACTAAAAGAAATATGGAAGTAGAGTCTATTATCCAGATGTTGCCGATAAAGGAAAATATAGTTATAGTTGAAGGTTTCAAGAGGATTAAAGGATATCCTAAAATTATCGTACTAGAAAATCCTAGCGAATTAAAGGGCCTAGTAAACGTTATGAAAGACTGTATGGCTATCGTTTGCAAATATCCATGTGAACTACCGGAAAACATTACATGCAAAAAATACACATTCAATGATATAGAGCAGCTAGTTGACGATATAGTTCATTATTCTATAAACAAAATTCTAGCAGACCTGCCGGGAACCGACTGTGGTCTTTGCGGTTATTCCTCATGTAAAGACTTTACCTATGCTATGCTTAAAGGAGAGAAGAACCTTGTAGACTGCCCTGTAAAACTTTCAGTAGACATTAAGGTTAATGGTAAGAGAATACACTTAACACCCTATCCTAAACGGGTCTTGACGAGTATTTTAAAAGGATATTTAACCACATTGAAAGGCGTTCCAGAAATAATAAATGAGGTTGACATACATATCAGGTTTAGTGAAAAATGAGCACTGTCTTCAATTTATTAATTAAAGTTTTCTACGATGGAACATTATTCCATGGTTCACAAAGGCAGCCTAGGTTAAGAACGGTTGAAGGCGAGGTAATTAAGGCTTTTAGAAATATAGGCTTAAACTTTGAGAAATTTGTTGCTTCTGGAAGAACAGATAAAGGAGTTCATGCTTTATCTCAGGTTTTTATGTTAACCGTACGTGATGTAGGTGAGGAGAAAGTTGAAGAAGTAATTGGTAAGGTACGTGAAGAGCTCCCAGTAGACATCATTATTTGGGGTTATAGAATTGTTAACTTCGAATTCAATCCAAGATTTAATGCTATATGTAGGAGATACGTTTACGTAAGATATGCTAGAGGATTTAATGTTCATAAAGCATCTGAAATAGCTAAAAGGTTTATAGGTAAACATGACTTTAAATGTTTTAGCTCATATCTTTACTCTCAAGTTCCAGAATTTATTAGTACTGAAAGAACTATTCTCGGTTTTAACATATTTAAGACAGATGACATAGTGATTTTCGACATTGTAGCTGATAGTTTCTTAAGGCAAATGGTTAGAAGGATAGTTTCTTTTACAGAGCTTTATGTTGCAGGCAAAAAGTCTATAAAAGACCTTAATACAGCATTTAAAGGTATATGTGAAGTAGCTGATGTTAAACCAGCAACGCCGAAGAACTTAATATTGTTTGATATTACTTACCCATTCTCTTTTAAAGTAATTTCAGAAAGTGTAAGGGAGATGAAAGAGTATTGGATGAAAAAATCAACTAAGCATATGCTTTTCAAATTTCTCTATGAACATGTAGACTTTAAATACGATAAACCGGTTTTTAAGCAGTTTTCTTTAACTTAGCTAATTCCCTTAAAACTTCACGATATCTTTTAGGTGTAAGGAATTTTATCATTGACTCTGTTAAGTTTAGACCTAAAGCTATTCTAGCAGCATATTCGGGGTTTTCATTGAAAATAATTCTTAAGAATGGTAGTACTTCTCTTTTAGCTATAATAGATGATATATGTAATGCTCCTGCTAATACTTTTGCTATTGCATCTCTAATTTCTCTTTGCCCCCTGGTTTTAGCTAGGAGAAGTATTTTTTGAGGAAATGAATACTTCACCCACTTAAACTTAGTTTTTCTACGTGCTAATGCTACACCTGCTCCCATTAAATCGAAAACATATGCTAGTAAATCCCAATTTTGAGTTCTCTTTACTCTGCCTAGGTAAACATCGGCTCTTGCTAATGCTTCATAAGCTCTCCATAGATCTTCAGGGTCTGTGTATTGATAGGGTAGATTTTCAGCTATCCATAACATCATAGTTTCATAGTCTATATCGGCAGAGGTTACTGCCTTCTTAGCTTGCCATGCGTATTTAGAAAAGAATAGGCTTCTAAGAGCTTCAAATGGTGTATATTGGCGGTCTCTCCTAGCTAAAATTGGTTTGGTAACCTCTAATGTTATATGTTTGCTAATGCTTGCAACATTTTGTAAGTCATTTATTGCTGATCTTAAATCTCCTTCGGCGTAATCTGCAATCAAGGATAGGGCATTATATTCGCATATAAGCTTTTCACTTTCACATATTCTCTTAAGCATTAAAATAACTGCCCTTTTAGGAAGCCTTCTAAACGCTATTAAGAGACACTTGTCTCTAAGACTTCTAAGCTTAGGATCCCATGGATCGTTAGCTGTAAGAACTATTGGATGAGTTGTTGCTTCTATTAAATCCAGTACGGCACTTAGTGCTCCTCTATCAGCAATAGCGTTTAATCCATCTATTTCATCAAGGAGTATTATTTTGCTTCTAAATCCGAATAGTGAGTACTTTGTTGCTGCAACTTTAGCTATTCTTTCAATAGCTTCTCTTGTTCTAAAATCGCTTGCATTCATTTCTATGAGTTCTAAACCAAACTCTTTAGCCGTTGCTTCTACTAGAGACGTTTTACCACAACCTGCAGGACCATAAAGTAGTGCTGCTTTCTTTTCCTGTTTTTTCCCTTCAATCCATGCTTTAATCCATGGTATAAACTGTTTTTTAGCATTGTCTTGGTCTACTACTTCAGCTACTTTCTTGGGTCTATACTTTATTATCCAAGGTAATCGTGTAGACATTATATTATACCCTTAGCCTCTTACCTAGCATAGCTAAACGTGCAATAAGTGCACTTAACTGGATTTCATCGTCTGCTCCTTCAGCAAGCCTATACTGTACTTCGCCTAGATAGTCTGCGATAATGACCTTTAATTCTTCAGGGATTTTAAGTTCAGCACTGAATATTTCTCTATGTAAAGCTTTTACAACATCTACACCTGAAAGACCGTAGTTTATCATTAATGCTCTAAGTTTCTCCCTTGCCTCAGTAAACCTGCCTGCTAAAGCGGCTTTAATCATTTCTCTAACTTCTGTAGGATGTGCTGCACCTATGACCTTGTATACTGCTTCAACAGTTACTCTACCTAAAGCTGAGGCTGCTTGTAGAATGTTTATTGCTCTTCTCATATCTCCTTCAGAAAGCTCAAATATTGTTTCCAAAGCCTCCATATCATATTTTACGTTTTCTTGGTCAGCTATCCATTTCAGCCTTGCAACTACATCCTCTTTCTTTAAAGGTGTAAATCTGAAAAATGCTGTTCTAGACTGTATTGGTTCAATTATTTTACTAGGATAGTTTGCAATAAGTATAAATCTACATGTTGAAGTGAAAAGCTCCATAGTTCTTCTAAGAGCTTGCTGAGCATCAGCCGTCATATTATCTGCTTCATCTAAGATAATTATTTTGAAAGGTATAGGTCCTGGAACAACACTTCTAGCAAACTCTTTAACAGTCGTTCTTATAACATCTATACCTCTAGCATCGCTAGCATTTAGCTCTAGAACATAACGTGCATAGCCTGAACCATATAAGTCATGGGCTAACGCTAGGGCAGCAGTAGTTTTCCCTGTACCTGGAGGTCCGGCAAATAAGCAGTGAGGCATGTTCCTACTTTTAACGAACTGTTTTAACCTCCTAACTATTTCTTCCTGATTAACTATTTCATCTAGTGTTTTCGGCCTATATTTTTCAGCCCATAATAATTCTACTTCAACACTAGCCACACTGAACCCTCCACTATTTTTCCTAACAAATCCTACGTTATAAGTAGTACAGTTTTAAATACACATATATTTCTATGGGCATAATAAGTTAGCAGAGGAAAAATGTTTCATAATGGTGTTTACTATTGTTTAAGGAAATGCTTAAAATACTCATAGATTCTTCAAGAGGAGAACTACTTACTCTTCCTGTAAAGATAAGGTCATTAGAAGATATGGTCGTTGATTCTCAAGGAACATATGAGCTTAGAAAAGATGTTGAAACAGAATTGCCCCGATGGCTAGCCTATATGTTAGCTGGAAAAGGTAAAGTTGAGCTATCGGAAGATGAAAAAGTAGATGTTGAGAAACTAGCTAACCTAGAATATTTA
Source organism: Thermoproteota archaeon (assembly GCA_029258915.1). GTDB lineage: Archaea > Thermoproteota > Thermoprotei_A > EX4484-217-1 > EX4484-217-1 > EX4484-217-1. The sequence continues at coordinate 112,625 of JAPDJU010000006.1, read as the reverse complement.
GAAGCATTAACAATAACAAAGCCTTCTCAACTTCAAGAAATACCTCAGGATTTCTATTTAAAAGCGGAAATCATGCTGAAAAACCTAGAAACACTACTTAAGATAAAACCTACATCTGAAATTATAGAGGAATATAGGAACCTGGAAACACATTTAAGAGGTTTCATGAGAAGTAGGATAAAGAAAATTTTGGTACTGTCCTTAGTTACTGAAGAACCTAAAGAAGCACTAGCTAGAATGACTCCTGAGGAAAAAGTATTGTATTGGGCAATAAGAGATATAGTTAGAGTTTGGGTAAAAGAAACTATAGGTTTAGAATATTAGGTGCGCATAAGGAATGACGGTAGAAGAAGTAGAAGCACCTATGATTGAAGCCAAAGAAGTAGATTTAAAACTCCAGTTTAGAGACTTCTTTAAAACATTCAAGGACAAACAAGGTAAGCTAAAGTATTGGAATAAAATTTTAGATATTGCTATTAAGGGTGAGAAATCTCTCATAGTTGATTTTCCTGACCTTTTACTTACAAAACCTGATCTAGCTTTAAAGGTTTTAGAAGAACCTAGAATAACCTTAGAATATGCTTCTGAAGCCTTGAAAGATATTGTTAGAGGCGAAAACCCAGAACTTGTTGAAAGAACAGAAAAATTCTATGTAAGGTTCAGGAATTTACCTAGAACAGTACCCATACGTAAATTAGGAGCGGAGCATATTGAGAGACTTGTTCAGATAGAAGGTATTATTACGAGAATGACCCCTGTTATCCAGAGATTGTACAAAGCTGTTTTCAAATGTCTAGAGTGCGGTAGTGAAACCGAAGTTCTTCAGGAGGAAGAAACCATAGAATACCCTGAACTTTGCGGGTTCTGTGAGGAAAGAAAGAGAACAAAAATAGAAAGCCGTAAAGCTAGACCTCAGTTTAAACTGCTCCTCCACAAATCTAAATTTATTAATATGCAGAAGATCATAGTTCAAGAAAAACCTGAAGATGTACCCCCAGGGCATATGCCTAGGTCCGTTGAAGTCGTACTATTAGAGGACCTTGTAGATAAAGCTAGGCCTGGAGACAGAGTTACAGTAGTTGGAATTTTAACGGTTAAAGGTGAAAGATCTGTTAAGAAAGGAACAAAACTAACGTTTGAAATGAAGATTGAGGCAAATAGTCTTGAAGTTTCACAAAAGGTTCTTGAAGAAATAGAGATTTCTAAAGAAGATGAAAGGAAAATACTTGAGCTAGCTAAGGATCTTAAAATTAGAGAGAAAATCGTACAGTCAATAGCTCCCGCAATTCACGGCTATAACCATATTAAGAAAGCAATAGCACTCCTGCTTTTCGGAGGTGTTCCTAAAGAACTACCTGACGGAACAAGGATAAGAGGAGATATACACATTCTCCTCGTTGGAGACCCCGGTGTAGCAAAGAGCTTAGTGTTTAGTGAGCCGATATTATACATGGATTCTAACGGCTACATACATTACGAACCCATAGGTAAACTAGTTGATAAATATATTGAAAAACATAGATATGCTGTTGAGAAACATGAAGAAACAGAAATACTTAACCTAAATAAGATAGGAGTTAACCTTTACACATTCTCTGTTAATCCTTTAACGTTTAAGGTTGAAATTAAGCCAATTAAGAGCCTTATCAGACATAAAGCTCCCAAGAAAGTTGTAATTGTGAAGACCAAGTATGGTAGAAGGGCAATTATAACAAAGGACCATAGTCTCATAGCGTATGAAAATGGTTTATTAGTACCCGTAAAACCTCTAGAAGCACTAGAGAAAAAATCACTAATACCATTGCTTAAGAAAGCTCCTATATTAAGGAAACAATTAATAACAACTATACATACTAACTTAGGGGAAATAAAGTTAAACGAAGACATAGGTTATTTCCTCGGCTACTTTCTTGGAGATGGAAGCTTAACCTTAATTTCTAGTAGTGAAAGAATAGAAATATCATCTAATAATGCTACTACACTTAACAGATTAAAGAACATAGTTGAAAAATACTTTAAAGTCAAATGTAAAATATACGAATCTAAACTTAACAATTATAGGCTAATAGTAGATGATGCTAAATTCGTAGAATGGATCAAGAAAAACATGTACTTAGACTGCTCAATACTGCATAAGGTTAAAAAGAAAGGCTACATGTCAAGGTTAAAGAAGATCCCAGAATTCTCTTACATAGCTCCTTTAGACTATGTTATAGGATTACTTTCTGGACTCATAGATTCTGATGGTTATGTAGGGATTTCAGATAAATCCACGTGTAAGGAAGTTAAAATATCAACAACAAGCATTAACATTGTTCATGGAATTACCATTTTACTTACAAGACTCGGCTTACCATATACAATAAGAATTAAAGAGACTAAATATAAAGGTAGAAAAATTGAGTATTATGAAGTAAATATTGTTAAAATGGAAGAACTTGTGAAAACATTCGACATTAATGTTGGAAAGAAAATATTAAAACTTAGAAAAACCAGGGAGAAGTCTTCAGACTACGTTGACAGAGTCCCTATAGGTAAGGAACTTTTAAGGATACTACAAAATGCAGGTCTAAATAAAGGAGATCTTAGGCCAATAGGTGCAGAGTTTAGGGGAAAGATCTATAGAGGCTATGTCGGTAGAAAATATGGTCTAAAAATACTTAGAACCGTCACACAGCTAACAGATATACGTGAGGAACTACTTTATGGTCTAAGGAAAATTGTTAAAAATGAGAATTTAATGTGGGATACTGTAGAAGAAGTAAAAGAAATACCGCTAGTAGAAATAGAACCAGAACATTATAGGTTCGTCTATGATATTTCAGTTGAAGATAATGAAAACTTCGTAGGAGGCTTAGGCCTACTATTCTTACATAATAGCCAGATTCTCCAATACATTGCAAGAATTGCTCCTAGAGGACTATATACTTCAGGTAAGGGTAGCAGTGCCGCTGGATTAACTGCAGCAGTGATTAGAGATAAGTCCACTGGGGATTACTTCTTAGAGGCTGGAGCCTTAGTTTTAGCTGATGGAGGGATATGTGCTATCGATGAAATAGACAAAATGAGGCCTGAAGATAGAGTAGCTATTCATGAAGCAATGGAACAGCAGACCATAAGTATAGCTAAAGCCGGTATTGTTGCTAGGCTTAACGCTAGAACAGCTATTCTTGCAGCAGGTAATCCTAAGTTTGGAAGGTACATTGAAGACAGGCTCTTTACTGAAAACATAAACTTGCCTCCAACAATTCTCTCAAGGTTTGACCTAATATTTGTAATGAGAGATAAGCCAGCGCCGCAAACAGATGAGGAGCTAGTGTCTCACATACTTACTGTTCATAAGCAGTATGAACGTGTAAAACCTCCAATACCTCCATCGTTACTTAGAAAATATGTCGGATATGCTAGGAAATATGTGAAACCAAGATTAACTGAGGAGGCTGCAAAAATAATTTCAGATTTCTTCGTTAACTTAAGGAGTAAGGCAAGTGAAAACCCAAATGCTCCAATACCTATAACACCTAGACAACTGGAAGCAATAATTAGGCTTGCAGAAGCACATGCTAGAATGGTTTTAAGAAACGAAGTAACAGCTGAAGACGCTAAGGCAGCAATAGACCTAGTGGTTAGAAGCTTCAAAGACGTAGGTTTAGATATTGAAGCCGGGGTTATAGATATAGACATTATTATGACAGGTAAACCTGTCAGCAGAAGATTAAAAATCATGAAAGTCATGGAGATCATAGAAAAACTTGAAGAATACCCTGGTGCCGAGGTTAAGAAATCAGATGTTATAGAGCAAGCCGTAAAATCAGGTTTAGATGCTAAGGAAGTGGAGGAAATACTTGACCAGCTGAGGAGAGAAGGAAGCCTATACGAGCCTAGACTAGGTAAAATTGCTAGAACAATGTAAGTAAAGTATGGGGAAAAATTACTCCCATGCTCTCAAATACTTAACTATTTCATCTGTTACCTTACCAGCAATAACGTCCTTAATGGATTCTTCAATAATATCTATAGCCTTGTCTAGCTCTTCCTTACTAATTACTAATGGCGGGGCTATTCTAAGTACGTTACCGTATTTACCATACGTCATCATTAAAAGACCTTTCTCCCAGCATCTCCAAATTATTTTTAGTGCTGAAGTCCTGTCAGGCTCCTTTGTTTCTTTTTTCTTAACTATTTCTACGCCTAAAAGCAATCCTAAACCTCTAACATCGCCTACGATTTCATATTTTTCCTTAAGCTCATTGAATCTTTTTTTAGCGTGATTGCCTAGCTTTTCTGCCCTTTCAGCAAGTTTTTCTCTTAATATGTACTCTATGGTTGCAATTGCAGCTCGTAGAGATAATGCATGTGCAGCATAAGATGAGAAATATGTTTGTGGCAGCGCTGAATCAAGTATTTCCTCCCTACCAACAACAGCAGAAACAGGCATACCACCGCCCACAGCCTTCCCTACTATGATCAGATCAGGTTCTACATTAAAATGTTCTATCGCAAACATTTTACCCGTTCTAGCCATTCCAGCCTGTATTTCATCGTCAGCAAATATTATACCGTATTCTTTAGTTAATTTGCGCAATCCTCGCATAAAGTTCTTTGGTGGAACAAGCACTCCAGCATCTCCTTGTATAGGTTCAGCAAGAAATATAGCGAAAGACTCGCCTGCGATTGTTGACTTAAAGAAGTCCTCGATTAGGCTTAAATAATATTCGCCGCATTCTTCTTCACTTAAATTGAAGGGGCACCTATAGGTGTCAGGATATTGGAAGAAGTAGACATTAGGTAGTGCATGTATTCTCTTTCTAAGCTTAGGACTAAAAGATCCCGACGCCGAGAGTGTAGCATAGGTTGTTCCATAATAAGAATATGTAAACGAAGCAATGTTCGGTCTTTCAGTATATAACAAAGAAGCTTTAATAGCGTGATCGCAAGATTCTGATCCGCTTAATCCGAAAGCAACTTTTTTCTTAAAGTTGCCTGGCGTTATCTCTACTAAGAGCTTGGCAAACTTAACTGCTGGTTCATGGTAGAAGTATAGGCAGTAATGTATGAAGTTTTCTAACCCCTCTTTAATAGCTTTAACAACATATTCGTTTGTATGGCCAATATTATATTTTGCGGCACTGGAGAGAAAGTCTATATACTCGTTTCCGTCCGCATCCCAAACTTTAGCCCCCTTAGTTTTAACAATAGCTACAGGAAAGTATTTGAAAGCAAATCCTTTAGTAACATATTTCTCATATTCTTCAGCAATTTCGAGATTCTTAGATATTTTCTTCGATGTTAGTTTAGAAATTTCTTTGATGCTCATTTTAGAACACCCAGTTCAAGTAAGAGAATTAGCCTTAAAGGTATATAAAGATTTAAACAAAATAAACCATTAATTAGAAATATACTGTGAAGTGATGATGTATGGAGAAAGTGATTTTCGCTGTAGGTGAAATATTTAAACAACATGATACAGGGTTTTCGCATCCTGAGTCGCCTAAGAGAATAGAAATAACCATGAACTTCCTAAAAACGTTTAAACATAAAGCACTTGAACTGATAGGGCCCGAGAAAGCTAGCAGAGAAATAGTTGAAATAGTACATGACCCTGGATATGTTGAGTATATAAAGGTGTTTTCAGAAGCAGGAGGAGGTCATCCGCTGGGAGATTTAGACACTGTTGTTTCTAAAAGAACATATGAAGTTGCATTATACGCTGTAGGCACTACTTTAAAGGTTCTTAGGAAAGTCCTTTTCGGCGGATATAAAATAGGTTTTGCAGCTATTAGGCCGCCAGGCCACCATGCACATAAGGGTTTGGCTAAAGGTTTTTGCATTTTTAATAATGTGGCTATTGCAGCTAAGTATGCTATAGAAAATTATGGTTACAAGAGAGTAGCTATATTAGACATAGACGCTCATCATGGCGATGGAACCCAAGAAATATTCTATACGACAGATAAAGTACTTTATGTCTCACTGCATCAAGACCCCAAAACACTGTACCCTGGCACGGGATTCCCTGAAGAAGTAGGTGAGAAGGAAGGAGAAGGCTATACGATAAACATACCTTTACCTCCAGGTATTAGCGATAAAGGATATGCTTTAGCGCTTAGAGATATAGCCTTACCTATTATTGAACTTTACAAACCAGAAATATTGTTTATTTCAGCAGGCTTCGACACTCATCATAAAGACCCATTAACCGACATAAACCTAACGCTTAAAACATACTGGCACATAGGTAAAGCGATATACAGTCTATTTGGAAGAAAAGTAGAAGGTATAGTAGCTGTTCTCGAAGGAGGATATGCTTTAAACTATCTACCAAAAGCTATAATGAACCTTATACTGGCATGTAACACCGATAATCCTCTATACTATGAGAAAGTAGTGCTTAAAGAAAATATGAACTACGTAAGAAAAAGCATTGAAAAAGCTTTAAGGGTTCATAAAAAATATTGGAAATTATAGTGACTTTTCTAACTCACTTAACTTATTAACTATTTCGGAAAGTTCTTTCTTTGTTTTTTCAATTTTACTTTTAAGTTCAGCTACCTCTTCACTTACTCTCTTAACTTCTTCCTCTACTTTCTCTTTCACTAACGCTTCCAGTTCTGTTATAGGCTTATATGCTGTTATTTTTAAAGACTCTTTATCCCAAACTATCTTATCTTCTTCTAGTGTATATGATACTTCCACTTCGGCAATGTCTTCATCTGACAGTTTAAGCTCTAACATTTTATCCTTAATTAATGCGTCAAGAATGTCTGTAGCTTCTGAAACTACTTCAGGTTTTATGCCTCCCACTAATAAGCTTCTCTTAATTTTATCAACAGCATATTTTAAACGCATAACACCTGAAGAAATAATAGGCATATCATTCTCCCAAATATCATTTCTACTATTGAAGTCTTAAATACCTATTGCTTTTCCCTATATTCCATAATGTTTAAACCAACACATATTTGAACCATATCTTTAAAGAAAGGTAACATTTAAGTATTCTTTACTCTTTCTTATTCTAAGGCAGAGGAAGTATAGTATGAGATCAAAGTTAACTGAGGAAATTAAGATTAAAATTGGTGAAAAAGAAATCTCAATAACTGAAGAAACGTTGAATATTTTGAGAGAGTATGCCAGAACACAGATGACTCTTGAAAAACTAGCTGAAAAACTTAGTTTAGAATCATGGGAGGAAGCATACGAATTACTCAAAAAGATCCCAGCATGGTTGCTATGGACACCACCAACACTAACAAAGATTAGAAAAAGAACACAACCCTAAAACCTTTAGCTAACAATATTTGGGCAGAAGAAACGGGGCCGTCGTCTAGCCTGGAAGGATGCGGGCCTGGGGAGCGTTTCCCCGTAGACGGCTCCGGAACGCCCGTGGTCCGGGGTTCAAATCCCCGCGGCCCCACCAGCCCTTCCACATTTAATTTTACAATAGATTTAATGTACGCAGTACTGTTAGAAATGTTTCTCTTGAAATGTTTCTTTTATATTCTCTTACACTTTTAAGAACACTATCAACATCATATTTTAAAACATCTTTTAGGGTTTTCGATATAGGGTTTTTTCTTATGAAGAAAAAGCTTACAATTGAGGAAAGGTTTGCCGGTCTTCTAGTGTAACTTGCTGATTCGAAATCTACTATGTACGGCTTTTTTTCATAGTCTACGATTATGTGTTTATGCGGTCTACTTAGTTCTCCATGGTCTAATGGTGCTCTATCTAGTCTGAAGCATTGTTTTAAAACATCCTTCACAGTGTTCTTTAATACATTTGGTTCGATATTTTCACTAAACCATTCACTTAAGGGCCTACCATCTATAAAAGTGTACATTAAAATATTGTCTGTAAAACCTAGTAGACGGGGCCCTACATCAACAGTGTTAGCTATAGCTAAGCATATAGCTTCATTTTCCATAGACTTTCTTCTGGAGTCTGTTCTTCTAATTTTAAGTGTTACTACTTTACCACTGGATGTAATAGCTTTCAAAGCTATGCTAGCATAGCCTTTACCCAAAACAGGTATTATGCCGTAGACAAGCTTCTTACCTTCAAGAAGAACGTAGTTAACACTTAATTCTTCAAGTTCCTTTAACCTTTCAAAATAACATTTTTCAGAATAATCTGGATAACAAAGTACTTTCTTAATAGTTTCAGAGTAAATGCTTACTTTAGCCATAAAGGTTTTTTCCTCAGGAATTTAGTTAGGAAGACGATGAAATCTTTTGAACCTAACTTTTCAACATACTTCCTGATTTCATTGTTAACATATATTTCGAACCCATGCTTTTCAATATATTCTTTTAGAACACTACTTAAACACTGAGATACTAATCTATTGAGTAGAAGTTCTTTAACTTCTCTGTATTTTCGCTTTTTAAGAACAACCCAACGTGAATTTTCAATCCATGGACCAGCTATTGTCTCCTTTGATTCTAAATACTTCTTTAGAAAATACGTAGCATTCGGCTCAAGAAATACAGGTGGGCCTATAGACTTTACAGTGCTTGGCAGCACTGCTTTCTCAAGTTCAATAATGAAAACAGCTTGTTTTTCTTCATCACACCATACGTCATAGTCTACTATTTTAAAGTCAAATTTTTTAAGCACATTTACAGTGTTAACAAGGTTTCTCCTAAGCAGACCCCAAATTACATCTGAAGGTTTTTTAGGTATAGGTAAGGTTAAGCATAGAATATCTGTATCTCTTGAAGAAATTTCTTTCATAACATCTTTAATAGTTACTTCCCCTATCTGCGGGTAAAAGAAGTTTAAAGAAGGTTCTCCTAGATAATATTTCGAAGCCGCAATAAATGTTGAAAGAGATTTTTCAGAAACAGCAGCAGCAACATTTCTATTAGGATCTACAGGGTCGATAACTATTAGTGGATGTTCTTTAAACTTCTCTTTAACCTCCCTTATACTTGAATAATGTTTCTCAACATCTATCACAAAGCCTGTTCTCCAGTCTTTAGCTATATGGGCTAATGTGTTTCTAAAAGTCTTATATTGCACTATCAAGAGTTCTGTTAAATAGCCTGAAAACCCTGAGACCTTTATTTCAGCACCATAAACCCCTATACCTTTTAAAAATCTTTTAAGAAGCCTTACCTGATCCCTTTCTTCCTCGCTAAGTTTAGACCTAATATATGCTGTATGGAATGGTGTTCTATCTACTACAGTTTCTGCCTCCCATGCATAATCATGTTTTAAAGCAGGAACAACATCGACTTCTACGTTCTCAACGTTAAGTCTTATGTAAGGATGTTCGGCATAAGCTATTTCATGGGGCATATCTTTTAGTGCTTCAAAAATTATCTTAAAACCTTCATTTTTAACCCATAGTTTACCTAGACGTTTAGGATACAATACAAATATGTCTAGATCCCATTCTCCGGAAAGCCAAGTATCCTTAGCTGTAGAGCCTTCAAGCTCAACGTAAGCTTCAATACCGTATTCTTTAATCTTATTTTCAAGTTTTTCTTTAACATAAGAAAATATTCTTTCTACTTTTTCTACTTCGTAAGGCTTAGGCTTAATTTTTCTTAAAACTTCTTCTTCAACTTTATTCAAGTTTTACTTCCCTAAGCGTTTTATATATGGGGCCTTTAGATGTTAAAATACTTTGCTTAAGCCTAATACTTGTAACTTCCATTACGCCTATTTCTACATCAGCTAACTGGTTAAGTATTTTAACCAATTTACTTTTGTTTCTTCCACTTTTTACTCTGGCTATGGTTATGTGCGGTTCAAATCCTCTAGTATCCGGTCTTATACCTAGTTTTCTAAGACCAGACTCTATCTGCTTATGTATGTTTTTAAGTTCCTCCGCACCTTTAATTACACCTACCCATATGACTCTAGGATTTGATGTTCTGGGAAATGCTCCTAAACCTTTAATTTCCATTTCAAAAGGTTTAGCTTTAACACTAAGCAGTACTCTATATATTTCATCAATTAATGCTACCGGTATTTCACCTAGAAATTTAAGTGTTAAGTGTATGTTTTCTTTTTCAACAGGTTTCATATATACTCTTGTTGAAAGCAGTGTTTCTTTAATTCTCTCTATCCTGTCAAGTATTAGAGAGTCTTCAACGTCTACTGAAATAAAAGACCTCACTCTTTCACTCAATTAGCTCACCTAAGAGCTAATACTTTTAAACGCATTTTCAAACTATCTAATGTGCGAGGTAAGTATAAAAATGCTTGTAATATGCGTTGTCGGCATGCCTGCCTCAGGTAAAGGGATTGTTGTTAAAGAAGCTAAGAAAATGGGTTTTCCAGTAATTGTTATGGGCGACATTGTTAGGGAGGAAACTGTAAAAAGAGGCTTACCTTTAACCCCTCAAAACTTAAACATGGTTGCTAAGGATTTAAGAGATAAAGAGGGTGAAGATGTTATAGCAAAAAGATGTGTAAAGAAAATAGGGAAAATAAGGAGCAATATTGTCATAGTTGATGGCGTTAGAAGTTTAAAAGAATTAGAACGTTATAAAAGAGATCTAGGAGAAACAGTGATTATAGCTGTTCATGCATCCCCTCAGGTGAGGTTTAAGAGGATTTTAAAGAGAAAAAGGCCTGGAGATCCTAAAAGCTGGAACGAGTTTGTAGAAAGAGATCTTGTAGAGTTAAGTTTTGGTTTAGGAAACGTTATTGCATTAGCAGACTACATGATTGTTAATGAAGGAACAATTGAAGAATTAAGAGAGATGGCGAAAAAAGTATTAAAGGAGATACTTAGCAAACATTGCTAGGTGTAAAATATGGTCATAGTTAAGGTTGAAGCTGAAGTCAGACCTACAGAAGATGAAAACAAAGTAAAACAAGCAATATTGAACGTTTTCATTCCTGAACACGTAGAAATCGAGGTTAGAGGTAAAAGTAAGGTTATTGTTGCTAAAGCTTATTCATTGAAAAGCCTTACAAAGCTACATAGGCTTTTAAGGGCTGAAAGAATATTAGATGCTGCTAGAACGGTCTTTAAGAAAAGTGTTCACGAACGTTCAATAATATTTTACTTGAATAAACAAGCAGCATTTCGAGGTAGGCTGTCTTTTACTGAAGCATACGGTGAATCACCTTTAGGGCCAATAACCTTCATAGTAGAGGATGTTGATGTTGAGAAACTTATAGACTGGTTGGCTCCAAAAACTGCTCGTGGAAAACCATTATGGGAAATAGAAATGCCTAAGGATTAAAAAACCCATACGCTCATAAAGTCTTGTGCAACATATGTGTTCTTAAAAATCTCTACCGCTTTTTCAAGCAAAGGTTTCTCTGATTCGTAACGTGCACTTATATGGGTTAGGAAAAGAGATTTCACATTAGCTTTTTTAGCTATTAATGCTGCATCAAGCGATGTAGAGTGTCCTTGCTCATGTGCTTCCTTAGATAGTGTATGGTCAAATGTTGAATCATGTATGAGAACAGTAGCATCTTTAGAGTATTCTATTGTTTTCTCTAAAGGCTTAGTATCTCCTGTGTATACTACTTTCACCTTATGTTTAGGTGGTACTACTACTTCCCGCCATCTTATTATTCTTCCATTTTCTAGAACGATGTCTTTACCTTCTTGAAGCATTTTCCATAGAGGTCCTTTTGGTATGCCTAATTTCTCAGCTTTTTTAACATCAAATTTGCCTAAAGCTTTCGTTTCCTCGAAAACGTATCCATAGGCTTCTAAGGTTCCATGATCCACTTTGAAAGCTTTAACAAGATAGTCTTCTCCTTCAAAAATTATTCCTTCATGTACCTGTTTAAGTATGACTTTAAATGCTGAATCACGGCCCGTATACTTGATCACCGAGGTTATAAGCTCTATTACATCTCTTGGAGCATATATTTCCAATAAACTTTCCCTACCCAGCATAGCCATGGTATGTAATAAACCGAAAACTCCTAAAACATGGTCCCCATGGGAATGCGTTATAAATATCTGTTTTACCCTTAAAATACTAAGTCCAGATTTTAGCATTTGTCTTTGAACGCCTTCACCAGCGTCGAATAACATTATTTTACCTTTCCATTGAAACGCTATAGCTGGTAAACTGCGCTTAATTGTAGGTACAGCTGCTGAAGTTCCTAGAAACGTTATTTTAAGTTTCAAACCCTATCTCCTTTTCAACACTATAATTATTCTTGTAAGGCTCTTATGTACTCTCATACTATGTTTTTCAACAAGAATAAAACTATCTTTAGGAATAACTTCATAAGGGTTTATTGTATGTGGGAGAGCGAAGACCACATATCTGTTTCTCTTTATAGTATCTGCTGCTTCGCAAAGGAAACCTCCAATAATGTCTTTAATATTTCTGCCCAGTGTCGATGTTGAACGCCCATAAGGCGGATCTGTTGATATGGCATCTACTTTCAACCATGGCATTTTCATAGCATCTGCTTGAACTACACCCAAAATATTAAACTTGTAAAAGTCGAAATTCCGCTTAGCCCCTTGAACAAGATCCCAGCGTAGCTCTGAACATAAACATTTAAGCCCTAAAAGGTGAGCTTCAATAATAAATCCGCCAACGCCGCAAAACGGATCTAAAAATAAATCTCCCTTCTTAGGTCTTGAAAGGTTTACGAAAAGCCTTGAAATCTTAGGGCTTAAAACCCCTGGGTGGAAGAAAGGTCTGCTTCTTGGTTTTCTTTCTAAAAACTGCTTTGTGTTTAACCCTACAGTTTTAACACCATAAACCACGTAGTTTTCTGTTAAAATAACTCTAATTATAAAGTCTGGTCTTGTAAGGTTAACTTTAGCTTGGGGTTCTTGAGATATGATTGCAGCACCTATTTCCTTCTCCAAGAAGTCGCTTTTAACGCTTGGAAAATATTCTTTAATTCTTTTAGCTCTAACAGCAAAGCTCTTTTTTCTTAAAAAATTCCAGTCGATGTTTTTAATAGTGTCTCTTATTTTCCCTATATCCTCTATTTCATAGTATTTAAGCAGTATACCTGCTTCCTTAACCATAGCCGCTCTGTTCACTATTTTTATAGAATCTTCTACCTTACATGTAGCATTTAAAAGTATAAGCTGATCTAAGTCTTTAATTACATTATAGCTTATTCTTTCTGCTTCTAAAATAGCTCTTAGCTCAGCTTTAGGTAATGTTTCATGTTCTCCTGAGAGGAGGAAGTACATGTTTACTGTCATAGTTTTGAAACCTAAATCTTTAAGATTTGCTTTAAAACTTCAGCTATTGCTGGTGCTACTGTAACCTTAGAGTATTCTGATGGTACAGTATCTGTAGCTACGATGTAGTCTATTTTAGCTTTACTAAGTTTTTCTCTAGCATTGCCTACAAGTAGTGCATGAGTGCATCCAACGATAACTCTTCTAGCGCCTTGCTTTCTTACAGATGTAGCTGCTAGGGCCACTGTACCTCCGGTGCTTATTATGTCATCAACTATTATTACATCTCTATTTTTAACAGTTAATTCCTTAGGTCTAACTTCTATTTCACCTGTAATTAGATCTCTTTTCTTCTCTAAATAATCGTAGTCAACGTTTCCCAAAATCTCAGCAACCTTCCTAGCATGAACTAGAGCTCCTTTATCTGGGGCGAGAACTATGGGGTTGGCTGGTTTAACGTTTTCTTTTATATGTTTAGCTAATTCTCCCATTGCAGTTACGTTGTATGCTCCTTCTCCAAAATGTTTTAAACTATATTCTTTATGTATGTCTACTGTTATGAAATAGTCTGTTCCAGCATTTTTTATTGTTTTAAGTAAAGTCTTAACACTAATTGGTTCTCCTTCAAGAAACCTTTTATCTTGTCTAGAGTACGCTAAATATGGAACCACGGAAATTACTTTTTTAGCTTCAAAGTCTTTGGCTGCATCTATTGCTAAAAGAAGTTCGAAAATATGTTTACTCTGAGGCTTGTAAAGTGATTGCACTATAACTATATCTTCGTCTTTAACGTCCTCAGGTCTAGGATATCTAATGTATGATTCTCCATCCGGGAATTCTTTATAAATAAGCTTAACATGTTTAATGCCAAGTATTTTAGCCAACTTAACGTCTACATTGTTTGATGAAGGACCACCCACTATTATTACCAATATTTTCACCATTTTGTTACTTCCTAGTATTAATTTTTAAATCTTTTACAGGACAATATTAGTTTAAATACATTAACATGTAAACCTAGATTTAGGAAGGTACCACAGGCGGGTTTAAAATAATGTTAAAAAATAAGTTTAGAGAAGCAATGCTATGGAAGCCTTTAGAAAATAAGAAGGTACTTTGCTATTTATGCTATAGGAGATGTGTAATACCTAATGGAATGCTTGGAGTGTGTTACACAAGAAAAAACATTGAAGGTAAACTTTACTCAATAGTTTACGGTAAACTTACATCAATGAACATCGATCCTATAGAGAAAAAGCCGCTTTTCCACTTCCATCCAGGCTCAGAAGTTATGTCCATTAGTACTGTTGGATGCAATTTTAGATGCGTTTTCTGCTGTAATTGGGTTTTAAGCCAGGAAAAAGAAGTTATGGGTAAATCTACTACACCAGAAGAAGTAGTTAAATATACTTTAAGCTATGGTGCAAATGGGATAAGTTATACTTACAATGAACCAACGGTTTTCTTTGAATTCGCATACGATACAGCTAAATTAGCTAAGAAGCAAGGACTGTTCAACACTTTCGTAACCAATGGCTATATGACCGTAGAAGCAATAGATGAAATAGCACCCTATCTTGACGCAGCAACTGTTGACTTTAAAGCCTCAGGTGATCCATGGTTTCATAGAAAGTTTATGGCTGTTGGCGATATTAGCCCTGTTTTTGACACGTTATTAGAAATGAAGAGAAAAGGTATTTTCATAGAAATAACAGATCTAATAGTTCCAAAGTATGGCGATAAAATGGAGTACGTTAAAAAATTAGCCAAATGGGTTGTTGAGAATTTAGGTCCGGAAACACCATTCCACCTGATAAGATTCTTTCCATCATATATGCTAACAAATCTACCTTCAACACCTATAGAAACGTTAGAAAAAGCAGCTAAGATAGCTAAGGAGGAAGGTTTACAATATGTTTACATAGGTAACGCCCCGGGCCACCCATTAGAGTCAACATACTGTCCAAGCTGCGGTAAAATCATTATTCAAAGATATGGATTTGAGATTTTAAAATGGAATTTAACAGAAGATAATAGATGCAAGTACTGTAAAGCAAAAATTAATATTAAGGGAGTATTTAAGCCAAAATATAGATCTTGGCTATCCTTATTTTAAAGGGTTTAAGCAATGTATTTTATAACAATTTTGGGTACTGCAGGTTCAGGGAAATCTGTTTTAACAGCTGCACTTGCTGATTGGCTTGAAGACCAGCAGTTAAGCGTTTCTAAAGTAAACCTTGACCCTGCCACTGAGTGGCTACCTTATAACCCGGATTTCGATGTAAGAGACCTTGTAAACACAAGAGAGGTTATGGTTGAAAATAATTTAGGACCAAATGCTGCCTTAATAGCTTCGGTTGATATGCTTATAAATTACATTGATATTCTACGTAAAGAAATATGGAGTGAAAGAACAAACTATGTAATAATAGATACTCCAGGCCAGCTTGAGCTTTTCGCATTTAGAAGTTCGGGGCCTTTAGTTTTATCTGCTGTAATAGGTGAACATAAATCTGTTTCATTATACTTGATAGATTCGTTTTTCGCGCTTCAACCAGCAGCTTTTGTATCGGCTCTTCTGCTTTCAGCATCTGTTATGCTTAGATTTAATAAGCCCCAGATAAATGTGCTTTCTAAGGTAGATTTTTTAACGGAAGCAGAAATAGAGAAAATTCTTCAATGGTTTGAAGACCCTGTCGAGTTAATTAATGCTATTGATAGTGAGCCTGTTAGTTTTGTAATAAAAGACCTTGCTAAGAGACTTGCAGAAACTATGACAGAAACGCAGTTAGTGCTTAAACCAATACCTATCTCGTCAAAGCTTAACATAGGCTTAGATAATTTATATGCTGAAGTACAGAGAGTATTAGCTGGTGGTGAAGATTTTTTAACAGAGGAACCCTCAGGAAGGCTATAGGAGTTACCTAAATCTTTATCTTCTCCGTTAACCAACCTTTATAAGTACAGTTCCTAAAGATTTCAAAACGGAGTTCTGGAATGAAAGAAGCGTTAAGGATTATTGAAACAGTAAGGAAGCAAAACCGGAAGTTTCTACTGGAACATGAAGCTAAAAGACTTTGCGAACTTTTTAACATACCTGTTGCTAAATCTGTTTTAGTAAAGACTGTTAAGGAAGCTGTTAAAGCAGCTAATGAGATAGGCTATCCTGTTGTTTAAAAATAGTTTCACCAGACATAATACATAAGAGTGATATTGGCGGAGTGAAGCTAAACATAAAGGATCCTGAAGAGGTAAAAAACTTTCTGAAAATAATGGAGAATGTTAAGAAGAGAAAACCTAAAGCACGTATAGAAGGGGTTCTTGTGCAGGAAATGGTGCCTCAAGGAACAGAGGTGATTGTAGGAGCTATTAAAGACCCGTTTTCGGCTATGCAGTAATGTTTGGTTTAAGGGGAATTTTTGTAGAAGTCTTAAGAGATGTTCCTTTCCGAATAGTGCCTATAACTAGGGATGATGCGTATCAAATTATTAGGGAGACAAAGGCATACCCTATACTTGAAGAATATAGGACAGGAGGGCCTAAGGACATGGAAGCAGTAGTTGAAATATTGTTTAATGTTTCTAGAATGCTTGAAAAAATAAAAGCTATAAAAGAGTTAGATTTAAACCCAATAATGGTCTATGAGAAAGGTAAAGGAGCAAAAGTGGTTGATGCGAGAATATTTCTCGAATAGGCGGTGTAAACCTAATGGATATCTCCAGTATAGAAGCAGAAATTAAGAAAACGCTTAGCGAAATAGAAGAAGCAAAAACAGCTATTAAAAAGTTAAAAGTAGAGCGCAACATTTTAAGAACAAAACTAGGAGAGCTTATTGTAAAAAGAAGAGAGCTTATATCAGAACATAAGCAGTTAATAGAGAAAATAAAACTGCTAAGGAACAAGAAGAAAAACATCTTGAGCCAAGTTAAAGAAATTAAAGAGAGAAGGAATGAAGCATATAAAAAACTTAAAGCAGCAATAGCTGAGCTAAACAACGTTAAGAAGGAACTACAAAAGTACTCGAAAGCATTAAAAATACCGGTAGCTGAATTAAGAAAAAAGATACAACAGCTAGAGTGGAAGCAGCAAACATCAATTCTAACACTTAAACAGGAAAAAGAACTTATAGAGCAAATAGCTAAGCTTGAAGAAGCACTGGGTCAAGCAATTAAAGCTAAAGAACTTAAAAACACCCTAACAGAGCTTAGAGCTAAACTCATTAAAGAGAAAATAGAGATAAAAACCATAAAAGAAAACCTTGAACAACTTTACGGAAAGTTAAGTAAAGTAAGATCTGAAATAGAGCTTCTTTCACAAGAAGCTAAGATTATAGGCGACGAAATCAGCAGGTTAAATAAGGAAATAGATGAAATAAGAAGCATGCTAAATAAAATAAACGAAAACCTGGTAAATAATGTGAAGAAACTAAGCGAGTTAAGAAAAAAATACAATGAACTAAATGAAATGGAGAGAAAAGCAGAAATTAAGCAAATACTGGAAAAGAAGCGTCGCGACATAGAGAGGAAAGTAAGCAGCAGAAGAAGACTAAGATTAGACGAACTAAGAATACTACTAGGCGAAGTAGAAGAAAACGATAAGGCTAAATAGATAATGTAAAAGCACTACTGGGGAAAAGTAAAAAATTAGATAAGTTTTCAAATACAAAATGTTAAACGACGGGAAAAGTACATTATAGCTTAGGTAAGGAATTAAAATTATGAGCTTTAAGGAAAGGAAGAAGAAAATTGTAGTGCTATGTGTTGATAGAGATGCGGATATTAGAGTACTTAACATTAGAACTCCAATAATAGGGTTTAATAATGTTCTTAAGGTAGCTACAGAATACGCTTTAAGAAGACCTGAAGATGCAGATGCAAATGCCGTATTTGCAGCTTTAAATGTAGCTAAAAGACTTAAGGATGAAGGATACGATGTCGAGGTAGCCATAATAACGGGGGATCCTATGGACGATTTAAAAGCAGGTATTAAGATAAAAGAGGAAACAAAAGAAGTTTTAGAAAAAACTGGTGCTAGTTCAGCTATAATAGTAAGTGATGGAGCAGACGATGAACTTATAATACCTATAGTGAGCTCATTAACACCCATAGAATCTGTTAAAAGAGTTATTGTTGAGCAATCACGTGGCGTTGAAGAAACATATATTCTGATAGGTAGATATTTAAGAAAAATAGTAGAGGAGCCAAGGTTTTCACGCATATTTCTCGGAGTACCTGGGCTTATAATACTTGTAGCATCAATATTTGCAGCTATAGGTTTAATAGATCAAGTAGTTTTAGCAGCATTAGCAATAATAGGTTTCACTATGATATATCGTGGTTTCTCATTAGATAGAAAAATTGCAGAATGGTGGGAGTCATCACCAGTAATATTTGTTTCAACAATTTTAGCAGTATTTTCCATAGTTTTAGGGACAGCATATACTCTGCTAATGGTTGATTTAAGCAAGGGTGTTTTAGCTTGGAGCCAGGCAATATACGTCATAACACCGTTTATAATAATCTCGATAACACTTCTACTTGGAGGAAAAGCTATAGTTAAAGTCATTAGAAGAGATATTAAAATATGGCATGAAGCCATAGGTTTCGTGTTTACAGTTTTGCTTTTCAAAATACTAAACGTTACAGCCGGTATTTTAAAGCAAGTAGCCTATACAAGTCCAAGTGAAATAATTAACCCAGTTTTATCTTCCGGTCTTTTCTTATGGTTAGGTGTTACAATAGGTGTTGTAGGTTTTCTTACAGGCTTGTTTACGTTAATAGAGAAGAGCGTTAGAGAAGATATTTTAAGAAAAAGAGCTTTAACAAGGCTTAAAATTAGGGCGAAACTTAAACGATTAAAAGCAGCTATGAAGGTTAAAGAGAAAAGTTAGGCTCCGAATCTTCTTTCCCGTCTCTGATATGAACGTATTGCTCTCCAGAAATCTATTTTTCTAAACGATGGCCAATGTACATCACAGAAGTATAGCTCAGAGTATGCTGATTGCCATAGTAAAAATCCGCTTAACCTTTCTTCACCTGAAGTCCTGATTATTAAGTCAGGTTCAGGATTTGGTAAATCACTAGTATACATGTACTTTGAAAGTATTTCTTCATCTATTTCGTTAGGTTTAATTTTACCTTCAATTACATCTTTTACAAGAGACTTTACAGCATCAACTATTTCCTCCCTGCCGCCATAACCTATCGCGATATACAAATGTCTTTCATTGAAATTTCTAGTTTTTCTTTCAATTTCCTCAGCTATTTCTCTAATACGTTTTGGGAGAATTTCCTTTCTACCAATAACCTTAACTTTAACCTTCTTCTTAACTATGATATCGTATTTTAAAAGCGCCTTAAGACCTTCAGATATTAGGTTAAATAAATGCCCTATTTCATCCTTAGATCTTTTTCTTAAGTTATCTATTGATAAAGCATATACTGTTAAGGTTTTAATACCTAAATCTAAACACCAACTAACAACTTCCTTCATTCTTTCGTAACCGTATAGGTGACCTACTTTAGGATCTAGACCTAAGCTTTTTGCCCATCTCCTATTTCCATCAGGTATTATAGCTACATGTTTAGGTATAGGTCCATTCTTTATTTGAAGCCATAGCCATTTCTCATAAACTTTGTAAACAGGTTTTAGTAGGAAATTCATTACGGCGAAAAACTTTGGTGAAGTTAAGTTTTTAAACATTAATAATCAAACCCTCAACACTATGTATACTATGTCTTGCAAGATATTTAAAAAGTAAAAATTTATATTTCTCACTGTTTGATAGTAAACCACCGTAATAGAGAAAGCATGGGATCACTGATGAGCTATTATCAAGGAAACAATTTTAAAAAGCCTTCAGGTGGAAAAAAGAGGCCGTGGAGAAAGAAAAGGAAGTATGAATTAGGAGGTCCGTTTACTGAGACTAAACTTAGTGAAAAAGAAGTACGTGTTGCTGAACGAGGGTTTGGAGGAAATTATAAGGTTAAGCTTAAGTATGTGCACTATGTGAATGTTATAGACCCTGAAACAGGTAAAGCGAAAAAGGTAAGAATAATTAGGGTTCTTGAAGTACCAGCTAATAGAGAATATGCTAGGAGAAACATTATCGTAAAAGGTACTATTATTGAAACTGAAATAGGTAAGGCCAAAATAACATCAAGACCAGGCCAAGATGGAGTACTTAATGCTGTATTAATAAAGTGAAGGTAATCCGTGAGTACATTGTCGAGAAAATATAAAGGAAAATACATAGTAGTTTGGCCATCTAACATAGATTCAACAAAAAGCAGGAGTAAAGGTAGAAAAATATCGCTAAAAGATTCTGTGAAATCACCTAAGCCTAGAGAGCTAATTGAAGCCGCAAAAGAATTAGGAATACTCGTTAATGTTGAGGAAAAAAGTTATCCTTCGAATTGGTGGCAAGAGAAAACGAGGGTCATAGTTTTAAAGTCGAAGAGAAAAATTGAGTTGTTGAAGGAGCTAGCTTCTAAAATTAAAGAAATTAGAATGAGGAAAAGACAGTAGAAATAGCAGAATTTCTACTCCAATTTTAACATCCAATTAAATAATCATAGATAATACCGTTTAGTATATTTAATAGAATATTTAAAATATAGGTGAGGTATTATTAGGGCAAAGATTTTAATTTCGGTATTACCCAAGTATTACTGATACAGCTACAGATTTAGCAAGGTAGTTTATTTATGAGGTATCTAGGATTACCGCTACATACTACTAAAACAGGGTATCTAATTGTTCAGCTGAGAAGCAGAGAAACGCCTCCTTTAGAATCACCCGTTCTGACAAAGTACATGAAGATTATTGGCAGGATTATTGACATCATAGGGTCTGTAAAAGAACCTTACGCTGTCGTTAAGCTGAGTAAAGGCTTAACTCTACAATATATTCCTTCTCCTCTTTATTATAGGCCTAGAAGGCCTAAAAGAAAAACTAGGAAGAGAAGGTGAGAAATACGATATATAGATGTCCTGTCTGTGGCTCTTCAAACCTAATATACTTTCCTGAACGAGGCGAAATAGTCTGTGCTGAATGTGGTGTTGTAGTAGAGGACAAAATGATAGATAAAAGGCCTGAATGGAGGGCCTTCACTCATGAACAACTTTTAAGGAGAAAAAGAACAGGTCCTCCAGGAACATTTTCAATACATGATAAAGGATTAACAACAACAATAGATTCAAGTAATAGAGATTATCAAGGTAGACGGTTATCTTTTAGAGAAAAAATTAGAGTAAAAAGGCTTATAATATGTCAGAAACGTATGAGAGCGGCTAGTACTGAAGAAAAGAAGCTTATAGAAATTCTTTCAAGACTAAACCATTTAACATCAACTTTTCAACTACCAGCTACAGTAAATGAAACTGCAGCAATAATCCTAAGAAAGGCCATTAAAGCTAGAATGATTAGAGGTAAGATATATGATGATTACATTGCTGCTGCAATATATTTAGCGTGCAGAAAACTAAAGATTTCACGAACATTAGATGAGATAGCTAAAACCATTAACGTGCCTAGAAAGAAAGTTGCTCAACAATATCGAAAACTAGTAACACTATTAAGAAAGAAACCTCCACCATCAAACCCTGTAAACTATGTACCTAAACTTCTAAACATGCTGAATTTACCAGCTTATGTGCAAACAAAAGCCGCTGAAATACTTTCATTAGCTAGAGAAAGAGGCATAACTAGCGGTAAAGGACCTATAGGTTTAGCTGCCGCCGCAATCTACATAGCTAGTGTTTTAATGGATGAGAAAAGAACGCAAAGAGAAGTGGCTGATGCAGCCGGTATAACTGAGGTAACTGTTAGAAACAGGTACAAGGAATTAATAGATGCTCTAGATTTTGAAGTGAGAATTTAAGTTTAAGCTCCATTTTTCCTACATCTACTTAGTTTTCTAGCAAAACTAAATACTTACTACTTCTAAAATTATATTAGAAAACAGTAATAGAGCAAGGAAGCAGATAAAGCTGAAGCAAGCACGTTAAATAGCAGGGAGGTACTATTACCATGTCTACAACACCACTGTCACCCTTAGAGCAAAAAGCCTTCAACCTGATAAGGAAAGCAGGAAAGAAAGGCATACTTCAAAGCGAGCTTTGGCATAGGCTCGGTATAGATAGTAGAGAAGGATCTAGGATAGCGTTAAAGCTGTTAAAAAGAGGACTTATCGGGAGGGAACCTGTAACACATAATGGTAAGAGAACTTACAGACTTTATATTAAGAAAGTAAAAGAAGTTACGGAGAGAATAAAACTTAATGGAGTAATAGATATACCATGCTTTACCTGTCCACTATACAGTAAGTGTTCTGAAGGTAGCTACATAAATCCATCAACATGCGTTAAACTAACGGAATGGATTATTCAGGGAGTACTTTCTAAAAAATCGAAAGAAGGCTAATGTGAAAGCTTTTTAAAACATTCTATAATTGTTTCCAAAGGAGCATCTGTCTTAAACCCCTTTGGATCGCAATGTACTCTTATAGCATTATAACCTTGCTTTCTAAGACATTCAAAAAGGTTATTCATTGAGGGAATAGATATCTTTAGCTTTTTCCCTAGCGAATCTACATTATAGTATAAGGGTGGATAATCTAGTTCGTCTTTTAACATTAGAATAAGTCTTGTTATTTCCTTATACTTTAAGTGGCTCTTTTTTGTAATGATTTTATATACATCTTCTATGAATTCCTTTTCACCTAACTTACCTAACCATATAGGGCCGCTGATGACATATCGTTTTCCATCAGTGAAGCTGTAAAGTTTTGCTAGATCGTGAACTATAAAAAATGTTTCTTTCTCTCTATCAAAAATAACGTAGCCAAGTTTTTTCAAGGACTCGTCGGCTCTTTTAGCCCCTTTAGATATAGTAACATATACGCGAACATAGTACTTGTTATAATAACCTAACTTAACATTAACCCCCATTTCATGGGATGCAGCTCTTAACACTATAGATGCTAACAATATTCTTATAGCTAGTTCCTTAGAAAAGTAAGTTTTAACAGATTTCGAAAAATACTTTCTAATACATGCACTTGGATGTTTGCCTTCTAAAACTGCAGTGTCTGTTGCTGTTATTCCTAACATTCCATTGATTCTTACCGTAGCTAGAGCCGAATCTATGAATTCTATGGGGGAACCGAAAGGATCTATATCTATGTAATCAAAAAGTTCTCCTACAAACCTATGGTATCTTAGCATTAAGTTTGCATCCAAGTTCTCTGCTTCAACTTTATTTGCCACATTGTTTAACTCTATATTCTTAATCATGAACTCATAAGCTAAGGGATTTTTGTCATTTATATGTACTTTATCAATATTGTTTACTTCAAGTGCAAAACGTATACCTCTAACACCAGTACCTGCTAAAATGTCTGCTATCTTCAATGCTTTTCTCCTCAGAGAATAGGCTTCAATAACGGCTACAGACAAATCCCTGTTAAGTTTCATTAGTGGATTATAAAACACCGGTGCCCATGTAGGTTCATAAACACCGTTTTCTCTTCTATACTTTGAAAAATCAGGAACTGCTATCTTAGCTAAACCTTCCATGACTATTTGGGTTGGTATTTTTTCCATTCTTTAGTGCCTGTCTTTTATCTTTTAATTTCAAGTAATATTTTGTCAGCTATAATCTTAGGCAATATGCTTCTATTAGCTAATGTCACTTCATATCTAAGATAACCTCTAAGTATGTTCATTATCTCAAAATCTCTTAACCTATAGTGTACTACAGCTATTATATGTTTACTAGATTTTAATGAGCTTACTATCTCCCTACGTAGCTCGCTGACTCTAAGCTCCATAGGGCCTACTTCATCTATTATTATTACGTCAGCCTTTTCTCTTGCATCTTTAAGGGCTTTAACACCTACTACAATAGCATCATTAACAATGACAACATATTTTCCAATTCTAGGGCCTCTGAGCTGAACGTTCTTTCTTGCTAACCATCCTTCAGAATGGTCTAGTAGATTTACTATTTTGAAACCTACTCTATAACCGCTACTGCCTCTTACTTCTGGGCAGAAAATTCCTCCAATTTTTAAACCATGTTTTCTCAAAATATCTATAGCTTTAAAAACAACTGTTGTTTTACCTACACCTGGTCTTCCCGTTACATATATTTTCAAGATTAACCTTTACCCATAAAATTCTGATAAATATCTTACTAGGTTCTTTAAATCCTCTATTATAAGCGATCTTATGTTTAGTGTTCTTGAAACTATTTCAGCAGCTTCAAGTTTTGCTTCGAGTTCTCTTTGCGATCTCCCTGTTTCTTTAAGTGTTATAGCAAATTTTCCTTTATCGTTTCTTCTAGCTGCTATGTCTATAGGTGTTCTTTCAGTAACTGCTGTTAGGAAACCTAGTTTTTTAAGTTGGGAAACGATTTCTTTAAACTTTGTCTTTAGCTTCTGAAGTTCTATAAGTTTTCCTCTTTCTCTTATATCATGGTCTCTAATGTTAACAGGTAGTAGTATATCTTCCCCGAAAATCTCTATTAGCCTTAAAGCTGTGGAGAAACTTAAATTCATTCTTTTTCTTTCATACTCGTAAACAGCTTTTCTTGAAACGCCAAGTAGTTGAGCTAAGTCGCCTAGCGACATTTCCTTTTCTTCTCTCTTCTTCCTCAGTTTCTTACCATTTATTTTAACATAGTATCCTCCTCTACCAGCGTAAACATATACTTCTCCACTATCTACAAGTTCTCTTAGCGTTTCAGGCGTCATTGCAGGTACATTGTAACGTTCGTAGACAACGTAGTCTTTTAGTTCTTTTTTCCTAGTTTTCTTACTAACCACTATTCCTGCTGTATCGAATATTTTAGATAACGCTGCTAGTTCTGCTAGTTCTTTAGAGCTAACGCAGTCTATTTTGAAAGAAACTTTCATAATGTATTTTTCATTACTTCTTCTAGCTACAATATCTAATGATCTTCTTTCGTAGGTAGGGTACTCTACATAACCTACTTTAAAACCTCTGCTTCGAAGAGTATCTATTACTTCTTCAACTAGCCCATGGTTTCTTGTTACAAGCATTGTGATGTCCTTCCTCTTAAGGGTAGGGCGTTTTTACTATTCCCAAAACTTTTGAAGTGTAGTTTTAGAGATTTAAAAATTTATGCGGAAACGTAGGTGCAGTTTAGCTCTAAGGTTTAAATACAGCTAACACCATTGCGTGATCTTTATCATAAGGTTCTAAATGGACTACATCTATTATTTTGAATCCTCTATTCTTCAAAGTATCTATTTCTCTCCTGTAAACTTCTGAAGGTTCTGCTGTAACATCTATGCTTCTAGCTTTAATAGCTAATAGTAGATGGCCTTCTTCTTTAAGGAAATAGTCCGCATTATCAGCAACTAGTTTTGCTTGTTCAGGTTGTGCTACATCAGAATATATTACATCAACTTCTTCAACTACATTCCTGTATGTATGTGGTAGTCTTGCATCTGCTAATATTGGGTATAGGTTCTTTCTAATCTCGGCTAATGCTACAAATTCTCTCATAACTCTATAGGCGAACTCTATACCGTAGAGTTTACCTTCTAAACCAATAATGTCTGAAACGTGGCTTGCAGTTGTTCCCGTAGCTACACCAAGGTATAGTACTTTAACTCCACTTCTCAACGGTACATGAGATATTCCCTTTAAAATAGCTGCTCCAAGCTTACTACGATACGGATTCCATTCCCTATATTCAACGCCACCTATCCTAAATAGCCGTTCACCATAAACTCTCCTGCCTGGAGTTAGGTTTTTAGTTGTTATTTTTAATGATCCATCTTCAAGCTCAACGATATATACTCCTTCAAATTTCTCATGTGGTTTAACATTTATTGGCTGACTCATATTATTCACCCAAACCGTTTTTCTATTTTCTCTTTCTCCTTCTAGGCCTTTCTCTTTTACGCGGTCTAGGTCTTACTTCCTCTCTACGTCTTGGCGGTTTAGGATAGAGCTTCTTTACTTCTTCTATTCTCTTACTTAATGTTTCCTTAAGCTGGTCGCCTATATACTGCCCTGTAAAAGCGTCAACACGTGCAGCAATAGCTAGCTTACCTGCTAAGGCTCTTGCAATTTTACCTCTTTGCCATCTAGGAGATCTATGTATTTCAGGGAACTGGAATATCACCCCATGTTTTGGTGGTTTACCTCCTGTTCTTAATGCTCTGAAAAGTGCTTTTTCAGCACCTAATACCTGTA
Organism: Thermoproteota archaeon; assembly: GCA_029258915.1. Lineage (GTDB taxonomy): Archaea > Thermoproteota > Thermoprotei_A > EX4484-217-1 > EX4484-217-1 > EX4484-217-1. The sequence continues at coordinate 86,255 of JAPDJU010000006.1, read as the reverse complement.
TAGTGCTTGCAGGTAGTCTTGCTAGTTCTTCTAAGCCTCCGGCTAAAGATATTAATCGAGCTCCGAGGAGTGGACCTACAAGCGCTGTTACGTTTGGAGCTACTTCTCTCATAACATCGCCTATATACTGGGCTATGTCTGCTCTTAAACGGTAAAGTTTCAATATTATGTCTGCCAAAGTTTGCATTGTTTTAATGTCGAAATCTGTAATATCGGCGCCCATACTCTTCTTAGCAGCTTCAGCTATTCTATTGGCTTTACCCTCACTAAAGCCTAGTTTAACGAGGTTTTCTTTGGTAAAGTTTTCTCTTAGACCAAGTTCATAAACTAACCTAGCATAGTCTTCATGTTCTTTTATAAGATCATCTAGTTCTGGGAAGTGTAGTGAATACCATTCTCTAAGTCTTGCTACAAATAGGTTAACTGTTCTATCAATATCGTCTATTGCTCTAACACCTTGTGCGGCAAGTAAGTCTCTTTTTTCAACAGCCTTTCTAACTTTTCTCCTTGTAAGAATTACCGATATTTCATGCATTTTAGAATAGTATTCTTCAGGAGATAATGCAAATCCGTATTTTACAGCATAATCTACTACATTTTCTCTAAACATTCTAGTAATAGCATTTCCTGGTTCTATTTCAACATCTAATCCTTTAGAAGTAACTATTTTAGCCAGCCTTTCATCTTCAATTACTACTTTGTCTATACCTTCTATTTTCGATAGTTTGTCCAAAACTTTTTCATGGAGTTCTGAAGGTTCACCTCTTTCAATTTTAAAAACATGTTCAACAACTTTCTCTAAGTCTCCTTTAGCTACTTCGTAGGCTAGGACATTACCTTTATCGTCAAACGCGAAAACGCCTATAGTGTGATCTACAAGGTATGCTTTGATTCCAACCACCTCCTATCATCACATATTCAGATTCCTATATTGAATTGCTACATATAATTATTTAAGCTACACTAATTAAAATATTAGCTTCAAGGTAAGCGATAAGCTTAATAAGGGTTAGCATAGAAAACACCTTATCGGAAAAACTTGGTGATAACATATGCCATCTCATGGTTCAATAACTAAAGCTGGAAAGGTCAGAAGCCAGACGCCTAAAATTCCAGCTAAGCCTAGGAAGAATTTAGCTCCAAGGCTTAGGAATAGAAGAGAATATGTTAGAAGACTTGCTCAGCAACAAATGGCTTTTCAGAGAGGTTATGGTAGAAGGTAAAGTAAGTACTGTATTTACTTATTTTATTACTGCTACCTATTGTTTCTTCTAAGTTCATTTTATAAAACATCTTACCTAAAGTTTCTAATAGGTGATACTTAGTTTTGATAGAGGATCCTCTCTACGGCTATAAAGGGAAACTAAGAAAGTTTCTAGAAAAATGTAATGTTAAAATCGGCGACAGAGTAAGGATCATACGTAAAGACCTTATTGTTGAAGGAATATTAATGCCTAGAGCTGCTCTCTCAAAAAGACCATACATAGTCATTAAACTAGATAATGGTTATAATATTGGCGTACGTTTTACAGACAAATTAAAACTAGCAAAAGTTGCTGAAGGAGAAAAGCTCAAAAAATATACTCCATCTATTAAAGTAGAGTATAATCCGAAATTACCTAAAGTTTCTATAATAAGCACTGGAGGCACTATTGCAAGCAGAGTTGATTACAGAACTGGTGCAGTATATCCTGCATTAAAAACAGAGGATATTTTAGAATTCGCCCCTGAAATCATGAATATAGCTAATATTGAAGCAGAGGTTTTATTCTCTATTTTTAGCGAAAACATGACACCTGAGCTATGGTCTAGAATCGCAGAAGAAATTGCTAAAAAAATATGGGAGGGATTTGACGGAGTAGTTGTTCCTCATGGAACAGATACTATGTCCTATACTGCTGCAGCACTTGCTTTTGCTCTTAGAAATCTCCCAGTACCAGTTGTTTTAGTTGGTTCTCAAAGATCATCGGATAGACCATCATCTGATGCAGCTATGAACCTTTACTCAGCAGTTCTTGTAGCTGCTAAAGCACCTTTTGCTGAGGTTACTGTTGTTATGCATGGTGAAACAGCAGATGTATACTGCTTAGTTCACAGAGGGACTAAAGTTAGAAAAATGCATACAAGCCGTAGAGATGCGTTTAGATCAATAAATGATAAACCTTTGGCTAAAGTTGAAAAAGGTGAAATAATCATTATTAATGACCATTTTAAACCAAGAGATAAAAATAGAGAAATGATTCTAGAAAACAAGTTTGATGGGAAAGTCGCATTAGTAAAAACTCATCCAGGAATGTCAGGAGAGATAATAGACTTTTTAGTGGATAAAAAATACCATGGAATAGTTCTTGAAGGAACAGGCTTAGGCCATACGCCAGTATATATTTTCGATTCTCTAAAGAGAGCTATTGAAGAAGGAATACCTGTAGTTATGACTTCTCAATGTTTATGGGGGCGTATCAACATGAACGTTTACAGTACTGGAAGAGACCTTTTAGCTATGGGTGTTATTCCAGGAGAGGACATGCTGCCTGAAGTCGCACTGGTTAAGCTCATGTGGGTTTTGGCTAAGACAAGAAATATGGATGAAGTTAGGAAGCTTATGCTTACAAATATTGCTGGCGAAATAAATCCAAGAACGATGTTTTCAACATACTTAAATTGAAGGTGGTTTAGCTTGGGAGAGAAAATAGACTTTAAAAAACTAGGTCTAAAGGTCGGTCTTGAACTTCACCAACAATTAAATACTAAACATAAGCTGTTCTGTAAGTGTCCTACGAAACTTGTTGAAGAGAAAGGAGAATTTAACTTTATACGTAGACTTAGACCCACAAGAAGCGAGCTTGGAGAAGTAGATATTGCAGCTTTATTTGAATGGAAAAGAGGAAGATACTATCTTTATGAATCATATGATAATTACACCTGTCTTGTTGAAGGGGATGAAGAACCTCCACATGAGTTAAATAGAGAGGCTTTAGAAATAGCCTTAACAGTAGCTTTACTTCTAAACTCTAAACCAGTAGATGAAGTTCATGTTATGAGGAAAATTGTTATCGATGGTTCAAACACTACAGGTTTTCAAAGAACAGCAGTTGTTGCTTTAGGAGGATATTTAGAAGACGAAGAAGACGTTATTAGAATACAGACAATATGTTTAGAAGAAGATGCAGCACGTAAAATAGCTGAAAAAGGAGCTGAAGTAACGTATAGGCTAGACAGGCTTGGAATACCTCTCATAGAGATAGCTACAGGTCCAGATATACATACACCAGAGCAAGCTGAAAGAGTAGCATACAAAATAGGGCAGCTTTTAAGAATAACTGGCAAAGTTAAGAGAGGCTTAGGAACAATAAGACAGGATTTAAACATTTCAATAGAAGGAGGAGAAAAAATAGAGGTTAAAGGTGTACAGAAACTTGAACTTATAAGTAGGGTTGTAGCTTACGAAGCACTAAGACAGTACAGGTTGCTTAAAATCAGGGATGGGCTTAAAAAGAGAGGGCTAAGAGAAGAAGATATAGCTTTCAAACCTATTGATGTAACTAAGATTTTTGAGAAAACCAAAAGCAAAGTTTTGAGAAGGGCTTTAAAGGAGAGAAAGAAAATATTAGCGCAAGTACTTCCATATTTTAAAGGCATACTTGGCATAGAACTTCAACCGAAGAGAAGATTTGGAACAGAACTGGCAGAATATGCGAAATTCTGGGGAGGTGTTTCAGGGATAATACATACTGATGAACTGCCAAGATACGGTATCACGGATAGTGAAATTAGAATGCTTTATGAGTACTGTAAAGCAGACCCTGAAAAAGATGCTATAGTCATAGTTGCTGATAGAGAAGATAATGCTAGAGAAGCATTAAAAGCAATTGTTGAAAGAGCAAAGTATGCTTTAAAAGGAGTGCCTAAGGAAACTAGGGCAGCTAACCCTGATGGTACAACTAGGTATATGAGACCTCAGCCTGGAGCTGCTAGAATGTATCCTGAGACAGATGTCCCACCAATAGAAGTAACAGAAGAGTGGCTGGAAAAGATAAGAGAAAAATTACCTGAAAAACCTGAGCAGAAATATGAGAAATTCGTTAGGGAATATGGTTTAAGTAAAGATCTAGCAAGGCTTATGATTAAATCATATTGGCTAGATTTGTTTGAAAAACTTGTTGAGAAATTTAAGGGTAAGGTATCCCCGGTTCTCATAGCTACAACATTTGAAAACACGTTGAAGGCTTTAAAAGGAGAAGGAATACCTATAGAAAACATTAGAGATGAAGTATTTGAAGAAATACTTGAAAAATACTCTGAAAAAACCATGGCTAAGGAAGCAATACCGAAAATTTTAGCATGGATTGCCCGTAACCCTGGAAAAACTGTTGAAGAAGCAATTAAAGTTCTAAAAATCGAAAGATTAACGTTAAGAGACGTTGAAGCGATTGTAGAGGAAATAATTAAAGATAAAAGAGAACTAATAAAAGCCAGGAGAGAAAGAGCTTTTGGCGCAATCATGGGGTTAGCTATGAGTAAGTTGAGAGGAAAAGTAGACGGAAAAACCGTTGCAGAAATAGTTAAAAAGAAAATAAACGAGTATCTCAGAAACATAGGATAATCAGATGCCATTTCTTAAAAACTTAATAATGTCTAAACTACATATTGTCCTCTGGATGATGAGTACTCCCGACACCGAATTTTATTGGTGAAGAAAAGGCATTTGTCTGACATTTTTCGACAATTAAACGCTATCTAAGTTAAATACTAAAAATATTGAATTTGAAAAGGTAGCTAGATTTCCAACACGCGGTTAAACATGGTGTTTGAACTTATGATTACATTGCACGGGAAAGCTGAGCTTATGGATACTGTTAAACTTATGGCAGAGAAGGATTCTGGATGCATAGTTATCATAAACGATGATTGAAAAGTTTACGGTATTATTTCCGGAAGAGATATAATAAAAGCGTTAGGTGGTAGGGGCTCCTTAGAAAACTTAAAGGTCAAAGACATTACGTCTAAGGATACAATATGCACGGAAGATTGAGACTTTACGCGTTATGTTAGCAAATAAAATAAGACATTTGCCAATAGTAAGCTCTGAAAACAAAACCAAGAGGCATCGTATCGTTTAGAGAGTGACTATTTTATCGTATGTTGCTTTGAGTAAAACATAAAATATAGAAAAATTACTCCATTATTTTTAATGCTAATCTTTGGTTAAGACTTTATTCTAGTTTAAATAACTTTATTGCTTGCGTTGGACACATAGCTTCTGATTGGTTAAGACAGTCCTCCAGCTCTCCGCTTGCATCTACCAAACCTGTATATTCCTTGCCCTCTTCTCTATATTTTTCCACTATTCTGGCTTTACCTTCTTCATCAAATTCGAAAACTTCAGGGCATATGGAAATACAGATTCCATCACCGATACATGCATCCTTATTTATATTAACTTTGTACTTTACCATTAAATACCCTCCTAAGAGACCATAGGCTTTATGCTTCATTGAGAAAGAAAGCGTGCTTATTTATAAACTTATTGAAGTAAAAAATATAGAGTAAGTACCGTAATTGCTGCTTACATTTTTTAATTAACTATGGCTATTTGTATAAGCTTCTCTTCAGTGCTTCACTAAGAGTTACACCAATGTTTACCATGAAAGCTTACTTCCTAAGAAGCCCAGGTTCTCAACGGCTTGACTTAATGTTATTCATCATAGAATGCTCCTATCGAACAATGTAAGTGCTATGCTTCCGAAACCACTAAAACATATGTCACACCAATAGTTCTTCTTAAACATCTAAATGGAATACCTAAGATCGCTCTCTATAGTTAAGCTATTTTCAATCAATTGTTCTTACGTTAGATACATTAAAACTAGGTATATTAGAACTATTGTTAATATTATTAATCCTATTAGAAATGATGAAAGCGTCAAAGAATGTTCTACAGATTTCTGTACATGTTCAAGATATTTTGAAATATTTTTTAAGATATTTAGAGTTTTTCTTTCAATGTGTAGTATCTGCTTAACAAGGTTTTTAGTTGTTCTAACAATAGCTGGTATATGAACTTCTATATTAATGTTAGCTAATACATTAAGAACACTCATCAATGACGTAAATATCCTTAACTGACAATGCTCATATGCTATAATTATCTTTCTAACAACAACCTTATAAGATATTTTTAGAGGGATTTTATGTATAATTACTATTTCTTTTTTATACAAGTATTGTCCAATGTCTTTTTTAAGCAAATAATTTAATTTACTCAGCGAGTTCTTAATCATGTTACTTTCTCTCATAAGTTTTTGAAAACAAAGTATCCATAAATTGAATATTGGACCTTTTAGATAGGAAGAGAGCTTATAAAGAAGCAAAGCAGTACCTATCGCTAAAAATATTCGCTCAATAATATCTAATCTTATAGTTAGTAAGAGTAGTGAAAGTAGATTGTATTGGAATACAAACCGAGGTAAAAATATTGAGGAACAATAACCTAATGGAATCATTAAATGCTTTGAACTACAATATAGTCCACATGTAAGAAGAAAGATATTAAAGGAAACCATTACGTTTAAGGCAAAGTTACTGCTTGTTAATAATAAGTAATATAGTAATGTTACTATAGGGAGAATAAAAGCACCATAAAGGATTCTTAACCTATCCTTATACATAACATAGCTGAGCACAATCATTGATATTAAAAGAAGTTTTAGTTTTATCGAGACCTCCATATATAAAGTAGATTTAGAAAGTAATGCATAACTTATAATCATTAGACTTAGAAACGATATAAGAGATAGTAATCTACCAAATATGTAAGGTATTATCTCTCTCTCAACGCCTTCATTATCAAATATCATTTTTCCACTCTAAATAGTTCATATAATGGTAGCGAGATAAACAAAAGCATAGCTAATGAAACATACAGCACTGGTATTATCTCTCCAAGTAGCTTAATTTCTTCAACATATAGTGTTTCAAATATTGAGAGCGTGAAGGTTATTATTATTGAGATTAATGCCATTAATGCAACGTAATATTTCATTGTAAGTGCTTTAAGATTAAGTTTCTTAAGATTTATAATGTCCTTACTAGTTATATGAACTTTTAGATACCTTACACTATAGAGAACTGTAAGAGAAATCTCGATAGAAATTATCAGCAATATAGCTAAGTAAATCCACGAATAGGTTAAATAGTGTGAAATTGATGTAAACAATAGGAGTTTTGCAAGGAAACCTACTGTCGGAGGCATGCCTAACATTGATAAAGTTAAAAGGATTACAGCAAGGGTTTCTAGGGGAACAATTCTGCTTACGTATCCAAGCCTCCCCACTACTCTTTCATGCGTTAAAACCTCTACCAACCCTGAATCAGCAAATAAACCGGCCTTATATATTATATGAGCGAGTGCATATATCATAAGCGTGTAAACAAATATTTTATCTCCAAGAAGCATATATAAGAATAAGAGTAAAACCATGACCGCCATATGCGATGTAGTACTATAGGCTAAAATTCTTTTAATGTCATGTTGTATGGAGGCCTGTAAGCCACCATATATCGCTGTAATTGAGGCTGGTATGAACAGTGTTAGAAATGCTGCTTCCTTATTTATATTAAACTTAGTCACTAAGTAAAGCCCATAAATACCCATCTTAACCATTAAGCCTGAAAGCAATGATGAAGCAGGAGCAGGAGCTATGGAGTGAGCATCAGGCAGCCAGAAATGAAGCGGAAAAATAGCTGCTTTGGAAAAGAAACCTATTATGACTAATGCTGTCAATATAGGCGAGTCTACATTTACAAACAAGTCATGTATAGGTATGCGTGCTGCTTTATTGAAGCCTGTTAATGCGAGTAAAATGAAGAGAGCTACGTCTGTCGGTATCATAGAAAATAGGAGATACTTTAAAGCAGAATTCATGGCCTCTCTTCTTACACCAATGATAGAGTCGTATGCTATTAAGAAGAAACCTAACAGCTCTGTTAACAACCAAAACGTAATTAGTTCTATTAAAAATTTAGAGGAGAAGGTAAATAATATTGCAAGAGCAAAAATATCGATAAGCACAACTAAACTTGTTGTTTCATATTTAATTTTTGAATAATGAAGCGAAAAACCTGTTAAGCTTACTGAAATTGATACTCCTCCAAGGATGAGAATTGAACTCACTATGTCTACATGTGGTATATTTAAGAGAAGAACAATGTAGCCTATGGATCTTAAAGTAACGCTTAACTTGCTTTCTCTAATGGGGGGAAAATTGCCTGCTAAAACAAGTAAACCCGAAATCGCCATGATTATTAGTCTTTCCTCAATTGGCATCACTATGCCCCACACCATTATTAAATACTAATTTACTAAAATTCTTCGCGTTATATAGTTAGGTTAAGTGTTATAACTATATATCTCTTGTAATCTATCATATCATATCCCCATTGAATAACAAACTCTCTGAAATAGCCATTTAATGTCATAAGTATGCCTAAAGTTAGGGCAAAGAACATTAATGTAGCTAGAACTATTGCCGGAATAGTGGTGCTTATGGTAATAAATGGATTTCTTTTAAGTTTAAAAATTGCACCTATAGCTTTAAAGTAACCAGCGGCACAAAGCCCTGACGATACTAATACCACTATGATACCCCAAAATAATCCAGCTTTTAAAAAGCCTAGTGTAAGTAAAGCTTTGCTCCAGAATCCTGGTAGGAGCGGGAATATTCCAAAGAGATTAAGAGATCCTATGACGAATGCTGTATAAGCTATAATATTAGACCTTAATGTGCTTAAGCATGATAGATCTTTACCGCAACTGATGATAGCTATTCCGGCCGAGTAGAGCATGAGCATATCGCCAAGACCATTTGTTATTAAGTGAAGCATAGCTCCCGAAATACCTTCCGGAACTCCAGTTAAAGCTCCCATGAAAGCTAGGCTAAGCTGAGAAATCGTACTGTAAGCAATAAGTCTTCTTATGTTAGTTTGCGTAACAACGAGCAAGGCTGAAGCGAGCGCTGAAACAGATGCTATTAGTAAAGCGACGTTAAATAGAAGAGATCTAAAGTATTCAATTAATATTCCCTCTCCAAAAACTGTAAGAAAGAATCTAGAAATCCCGTATACTCCTATCATATCAGCTGTCGAAGTAAATAACGCTACGGCTGGTGTAGGTGATTCTGAATAAACATCTAATAACCAAAAGTGATTCGGTATTATTCCTGACTTAAACAGCATGGTCCATAGTATCAGTATCATAGCTATAATTGTAGGTAACGCTACATCACCATAAACTTTCCCTGAGAATGCAACAATGTACCCGGGATCCCTCGCCTTAAGGGCTACATCAGCCATATTTAATGTTCCATACGAGGCATATATTAGGAATGAAGCGAGTAAGTAAAGAGATGTAGCGATGGATCCAGTAATAGCATATATTACTGCTGCTCTAATTGCCTTAGAACTTCCTCTATAAAAAGCTGTTAAAGCATATGAAGATATGGCTAACAGTTCTAGCGATACAAAGAAATTAAATATGTCACCTGTGTATAAGCAGCCTATAACTCCAGCTATAAGTAAGAAAGCTAAGGAGTAAAATAAATAACGCCATTTAGGTAAAAGGATCCATATGCTATATACTATTGCTATAATTAAGGAAAATGAAACTAGCATGCTTAAAACAGCACTTACTTTATCTACTACATAAACTATTCCAAGTGGTGGTGGAAACCCTCCAAATCTATATATTATAATCCCATGCTTCATAGTTAGAAACATAGTATAGAACGTAGCTACTAATGATATAAAACCAAGTATTATAGCAATTAAATCAACAATAACTTCCTTTTTAAGAATAAGCTTAAGCAAAACGATTAAAGTAGCTGAAATTAGCAAATATATTGGTAGTAAACCTATTATTATCATGTTCTTCATCCAAAGATGTTTCTTATGGGTTTTTCCAATCTACCTACAATATACTTTTTAGCCTCATTAGGATCGCGAGTATAGGCAGTAAGCCAATGTACGTAAAGTACTTTACGATTTCTATCCGCATGTAAAGTTAGAGTACCAGGAGTGTTTGTTATAGATGACGCTAAAAGAGCTATACCGTACGTATCTTCTAATTCAAATGGCACTCTCACTATAGCAGGATATATCCTAGGATTCTTACTTAGAATGAGTTTAGCTATTTTGATATGCGATACTATTTCAGCTTTTATAAAATAGTAAATGTAAAGAAAAATATAACTTAGCTTAATGATGTCCCTAACCTTAAGTCTTCCTTTGAAAATTATTTTCTCAAATATTGCAACTAAGATAAAGGATGCAAGTGTTCCCGTTACGATGGTTAATGTATTAATACGGCCTGTAAAAAGGATATAGAGAAAAAGTATCAAGGTGAATAATGTTAATTTATTAATTATTTTTTTCATGTTTTCCCTCCTCCAAAGACACTCTTATATCGGTTGTTCCATAATGTCTATAGTATATCTTGACCAAGCCTATTATGAACATGTTTATTGCAAATCCAATCACTATAGCCGTTAAAACAAGAGCTTGAAGAAGAGGATCAACACTTACTTGAACAAAATATTCTAATTCAGCTGGTGTTTCCGGAATCTTTGGTAAGATAGGAGGTTTTGGATAGCCTTCCTCTAATACTCTAAAACCTATAGATATTGCTATTATGTTTATCGAATCCGTAAATAAAACTAATGATATAGTTTTCTTTATTAGTGATGGTCTAGAAAAAACTCCGTACAAGGCTATACCCATATTAGTGATAAATATTGTAACGACTATTGTAAATATCGCCTGTAATATTTCACTCATATGTTTCAACCTCTTCCCACATATTTTCCACTTCCTTTCTTCTCATTGAGTAAACTATGAAGACGTACGTTAACCCTGCAAATACTGTAAAAAATTCAAGTATGTTATAAAGAAAAACAGAACCTGCCAACGGTACATCTATAAACCAATGAGGCATTGATATATTAGAGTGCTCTCTTATCATATTTTGAAGAACATAAGCATTAGTTAAAGACATAAGAGAATATAAGAAAAGCGAAATAGAAATCATTAATATACCTATAAATGCTATGGTTCGCATAAGAAAGAGTTTCTGAATCCTTAACTTTAAAACATACAGTGCCTCTATTGAAAAAATAGTTATAATTAAAGCAGGTGTTACAGTAGCTACAGCTCCTGCCTGAAATCCTCCACCTGGAGTCAAATGTCCGTGTACAGCTAATGAAATGCCTACAGCTATAATTAGTGGAATAACAATTCTTGAAGGCATTTTAACTAGAAGGGAAAGACCACGATGTTTAAGCCCTCTAATTTCAACTATTCCTCTAAATAACACGGTGATGCCTATTACTGCTGAGTACAGTACAGCAGTCTCAAGAACAGTATCTAACCCTCTATAGTCCCAAATTATTGCAGAGACAACATTAAGAGCATACGAGGTTAGCTTTCCATTCCATGGATTATATGAGTATCTTAAAAAGTTTTTAGCTAAGTCTCGCACCTTATAAGGAGGTGTTATTATAATAATTCCTCCTGCATATAATGCGGAACTTATGGCTATAACCATTATGGCTAAAGATACAGCTATTACTATATCTTTCTTTTTCATCTTTCAACTCTCTCTGTCTTTTTTAATACTATAAGAATAAGAATTGGTGTGAGCCCGCTAGATATAGGAATATAAGCTAAAGTCACATCTGGAGCCATAAGCACGTAGTATATTATTGCATAACATACCCCTTGAAATGCCATAAAAATTGCAGCTACGAGCATGTCTCTTTCAACTATAGCCAGATATGTAACAACAATTGATAAAAACGCAAATATTAGTAAGATAATTGCTGGTAGAAACATTAATATATCTCACCTTCTTCTTTCTTTTAAGTGTTCAACAAGGTCATCATATATGAATTTCTTACGAATATTCTTACATAAATAGGCTGATCTAGCTAGCGCATGTGCTCCAGCAGGGGCTAATAGTAATATTAGAATAGTTGCTGTTAAACAGATACCTGCTAAATAGTACCCTTGAGGAATCATCCATGGGGCAAATGCAGAAACTAAAGCTACACCCAGGAGCGGTAACGCGGCTCCTCCAATAGCTGAAGTTGTAACTGCATGTATTCTATTGAAGAAACCCTTTAACCTTAAAACTCCAAGTGCTCCAATAGCTTCAAAAAATGCACCGATGGTTATCATGACAAGGCCTAGGATTATTATTAGATTTACCATGTTCATTCACCAATTTCTTTAAACTCAATATATTTAGAGACGTAAATATCAAGCGCATAGAGCCAAAGTGAAACAACGATCATACCTAAGGCTATCATAGGAATTTCCAAATATAATGCTAAGAGGGCCATAAATACTGTAAGATTATAATTTAAAGCATCAACAGCAAGAATCCTATCAAATATTGTCGGACCCCTGACTATACGAAACAAGTAAATTATGGCTGTTATAAGATAGATTACCGTGACTATCTCAACTGTAGTAGCTACAATACTTTTAAGAAAAGACAAATATGTTCACCTACATATTCAATGGAAATAATCTTTAAAAAGTTCTCCTTTTATCGTCTTCAATAGATTAAGATGAGAATATTAAGCGACACTTGTCTTATACTTTATTGATAATGAAATAATATGTTATGTTATATCTTTATTTTTGAGAAATTCTTTAATAGTGTCAATCATATATTCTAAGGCAACAACTTTACGTAAGTTTCTCATTCTATCATAGATTGTTACTTTATTCTCGGAAACTTCCTTTGGACCTACGTAAACTATTATGTTTATTCCTTTCTTAAGAGCATATCTTCGCTGTGCTTGCTCGCTTCTCCTCATGACATCTACGTGTGTGGGTATGCCATTTTCCCTTAACATGCTAGCAACAGATAATGCGTAAAGATACGTCTTCTTATCATGTTTTAAAGATAAAACATAAACTTTAGCGTAAGTTTTTTCTAAGAGCTTAAATATTCCAAGTTCTAATCCTGCATCAATAACTCTTTCAACACCTATTGACCCGCCTGTTGAAGGTATGTGTTTTCCTGTGTATATTTCGATGAGATTATCATATCTTCCTCCGCCAGCTATACTACCTATCTTAGGTTTCTCAACAACATACTCAAATATAGGTCCTGTATAATAATCTAAGCCTCTAACTAAAGATAGCTCAATAGATGTTTTGTCTTTATATTTTAAGAAATCTAGCATTTCCTTCAGATGTACTATGCCTTCATTAACTCTTTCGTTTTTACCATACATCTCCTCTATTTCATCTAGAACTTTTTCTGGGGAACCGCTTATAGATATTGTTTCAATTATTTTTTCAACTACTTTGTTGGAATAACCTGTTTTACTTAATTCCTTACGCACCCCTTCGAAGCCTATTCTATCAAGTTTATCGATTACACGGTAAGCTAAGATAGCGTTTCTTAAAGATAGCGTTTCTTCAAAAATTCCTGCCAGTATTCTTCTATCGTTAAGTTTTATTTTAAAATTCTTTAACCCTATGTTTTCAATAGCTTCAGATAATACATTGACTATTTCAGCATCTGCTTCAGGATAAGGTGAACCAACAATATCTACATCGCATTGCCAAAATTCTCTATATCTTCCTCTCTGAGGGTTTTCATGTCTCCAAACTCTTGAAATATGGTATCTTCTAAAAGGTAACGGGATTGCATGGTGTGAAAGAAATCTAGCCAGAGGAACTGTAAGGTCGTATCTTAAGGCATACCATCTATTACTCCACGGATCTTTAAACCGATAAAGAAGCTTGTTCTCTGCTTCTTCACCATACTTTCCCTTTAAAGTTTCCCAGTACTCTAGAGCAGGTGTTTCTATAGGGTCATACCCGTGTTTCTTAAATGTTTCTTCAACGATACCTAAGACTTTCTTTCTTAAAATCATTATTTCCGGCGGGAAGTCTCTAAATCCTTTAGGTATACTGTATTTAGGCATTACTTATCCTCAGATAGGGTTTAATATTCCTAGGTTTTTATAGTATTCCATACTTAGAACGACATCATAGAGATTGTATTGTTTTGAAAGAAAAACTTAGCGTCAGTATCCTATGAAATCTTCAGGTCTTGGCGGTTCTGGTTTTAAGCCTTTTCTTTCCCTAATTTTTCTTATTATTTCCGGTAGTAATGAGTCAGGTACTGGAGACCATTTACTAAATTCTGTTCCCCAGAATACTTTTCCTGCTGTTGCGCTTCTTAAAACGGATGCTAAGTCCATTGATTCTGCTACAGGTATTTCAGCGAAAATTCTAACTATAGGTCCTTGCTGTAAAACTGTTATTATTCTTCCTCTTCTCTGAGTTATTATTCTAGCTACATTACCCATATATTCCATAGGTGTTTTAATGTCTAGTTTCTGTATTGGTTCTAAAAGCGTTGGCTTTGATATTAGCATTCCAGCGAATATTGCGTTTCTAACTGCTGGATATATTTGCGCTGGTCCTCTATGTGCCGGGTCCTCGTGGATTATTGCATCATGAAGTATTACTTTTAATCCTCTCACGGGTTCGTGGGCTAAAGGCCCTTCAGCCATGGCATATCTGAAACCGCCTATAATGGTGTCTTTAACTTCTCTTAAATGCTGGACTCCTCTTGTTTTGTCTACGAATACGTTTATTCTTTCATCTATAGCTATTATTCCTCTAGCTTCATCAGTTTCCCATCCGGCTTGTTCTCTAAGTATTTTAGCTCTAACTCTTGGGTCTTGATCATCGGTTATTACTCCTTCCTGGATAAGTTTAACGGCTGTTTCATCTAAAGGTTCAACTGAAATGTAGAACTTATTGTGTTTATTAGGAGATTTTCCTTCAAATACTCTTGAGCCTGCTCTTATGCTTTCTCTGTAAACTATTATAGGTGGTGAAGGTATTACTTCTATGCCGTAATTTTCCTTCATAAGCGTTAGGACTATTTCCAAGTGTAAATGACCCATACCTGATATTAGATATTCTCCTGTTTCTTCATTTATCTTAACAACTAGGTTAGGGTCTTCTATGCTCATCTTTCTTAGAATATCTATTAATTTGGGCAAGTCTCTGCTATTCTTAGGTTCTATGGCCATTGTAACTACTGGTTCTGAAATGTATCTTAGTTTTTCAAAAGGTACCATAGCGTCTTTGAACCCTAAAGAAACTAATGTTTCACCCGCTCTAGCTTGATCTACCCCAAGTAGTGCTACAATGTTACCTGCTGGTATTCTTTCAGCTATTTCTCTATGAGGACCCATGTAAAGGCTTACCTGTAAAACTCTGTTCTTTGTTCTTGCTTGGATAAGCCATACTTCATCCCCCGTTTTCACCGTTCCTGAAAATATTCTACCAGTAGCTACGAGTCCCGCATGTCGGTCAATGTTTATGTTGTTTACAAAGATTACTGTAGGTCCTTCAGGATTACATTCTAACATTGCTTTTCCTATTTCTGTACTTACATTTCCTCTCCATATTCTAGGTATTCTATATCTTTGGGCAATCTTCGGGTTAGGTACAAATCTAACTATCATGTCAAGTAAGGATACGTGAAGTGGAACTATTTTTGCTAATTCCTTAACACCTTCAGGTCCCTTCTTATATGCTTCGACAACATCTGAGAATTTGATACCAACTTTAGCTGCATAAGGTACGGTGAATCCCCATCCGTCTTTAGCTGAACCTATAGCTACCATACCTTTAGCAACGTTTAGTTTCCATTTTTCTTTAAAGCCTGGTTCTCCGAAGGTTTCAATTAAGCCGTTAATTTCCTTAATTATTTGGACTATTCTTTCCTGTATTTGTTGGGGTGTTAAGCGTAGTTCCTTAATTAATCTGTCAACCTTATTTATGTAAAGTAGGGGTCTAACTCTTTCCTCCAAAGCTTGTCTTAGCACTGTTTCTGTTTGCGTCATAACACCTTCTACAGCGTCGACAACAACTAGTGCTCCATCGAGAACTCTTAATGCACGTGTAACTTTACCTGAGAAGTCAACATGACCTGGCGTGTCTATGAGGTTAATTACGTATGGCTTGCCTTCGTACTCGTGGTAAAGGCTTATGTTAGCTGATTTAACTGTTATACCTCTTCTCTGCTCAACATCTAGGTAGTCTAGTGCAAGAGCTTCTCCTGCAACTTTAGGTGAAAGAATACCGGCTGCCATGAGTAAATGGTCTGAGGTTGTTGTTTTACCGTGGTCTACATGTGCAATTATACCAATGTTCCTAACTTGTTCTATATTGTTCATTATCTTCAATACGTCTTCAACCATCTTGTACTTTACCATAGCCACAGCTCCTCCTTACTTTTCTTTTTACATTATACTTTTTAGGTCACCTAAAGCTAAATTCAGTAGGGATTTATAAATCCACTGACTATTAGGTAAGCATCAGCATAGGTTTTAATAATGCCAGCGAATTTCAGACGCATTTACCTAAGCTCTTAATTATACTGAGCTCCTTATGTTCTTTAGAAAGTAGGTTGCAATATAAACCATTCGGTCTTTTTATTCTCTCTTTAATTCTAAGCATACGTGAAGGTGTAATAGCTAAGTCCACTGGCGTATCATATACTTCAAAAGGTATAGGATAGTTTAAAACCTGATAGTCGTGAGCTAAAACAATAGTATATACTTCTCTGCTTATTTTTCCTGCTTCTAAAAGAATAGCATATTCCAAATCGCTAAACCCACCTCCCTTACCTAGTCTAACTCCGTTAATTATGGAAACCGCAACGCATCCAACAACAAACAAGTCTATCTTAGGGATATTGTAGGGGTTTTTCACTATTTCACCATAATTAAATGCACCCCTTATTGTTGAAGCAAATCTTATCTTATAAGAAGGTATGCGGTTAGGATTTAAAATTAAAAATCCTTTCCTAAGCCTAGGAGTAGGCATAACAAGTATTTTTCCATTTTTCAAAGCTAATTCTCTAAAAGGTCTAAGTGGAGAATCAGGGTCTACTTTTATTACTTCAGATTTTTCAAAAACATTAAGCTTAGTTACTTTCAAAGCAACTACATTAGCACCTATAAAGTTAGGTATTCTTCCAACAATAGGTTTAGGGGGTAACGCTACCTTTCTTTCCTCCAGAATCTTCCAAACATATCTTCTAATATTAGCTTTTACTGATCTAGTGTTAGGCATTTACTATTCCCCTTAAAAATAGATTGGATAATATTGGAGATATAGAATAGTTAACAATGGTGTTATTGCTACTACTAGGAAAATTATATCCTTTAAACCTACTTTAACTTCGTAAAGAAATGTTCTATTTTTAACTAAACCAAATGCTCTGGATTCTAATGCTTCAGCAATCCTGTCAACCCTTAAGAAAGACACTATAAACACAGGTATTAATAGGGCTAAAAACTTCTTAACTCTCTTTAAAAAACTACCTTTCTCCATTTCTAAGCCACGGGCTCTTTGAGAATCATAAACTGTTAGAAAATCCTTTGCAACCGTAGGTATAAATCTCACAGACAAGGTAAGTGTAAAGGCTATATGGTAAGGTACCTTAAGTTTACAAAGCGATTGCGCAAGGTCATCTAACTGGGTTGTTGTAAAGAAAAGGGAAAACGAATATATGAGCATAAAGAACCTAAAAATGGCTATAAGCGATTGAAAAGCAACGTTTAAATTAACTATTTGAGGAAAAGCATTCACAACATATATTATAATGTAGAACATAATGAGCATTTTTAAAATAGTCCTTATAGACCTTAAAATTCTCCTAACATCAGCACCAATAACTGTGAAAGCAATCAAATAAGCCATAATAAATAGTTGAAGTATAAGATTTGTAGTTAGAGCAATGGCTATAAGTGTAACTATCAACTGCACCATTTTTACTCTAGGATCAATATTGTAAAGTAGCTTAGCTTTCTTTCTAAAAACAAATATCTCATATACGGATGATACTAAACTTAGCACCTTCCACCATCTCCTCTAAGAATACCTAGTACAGCAATTAGTAGTTCGTCTTCTGTAAGAGGTTTATGTTTAAGTAGAAACGGTATTTCAGAATATTTAACTAGCCTAGGTATTTGAGGTAATATTAAACTTGCTTTAGTTAAAATTTCTTCGTTATAAAGTATTTCTCTAGGAGCCCCATCAGCTATAATTCTTCCTTCGCTCATAACAATTAACCTATCAAATTCCTCAACAACAAAGTCTATGTCATGAGTTACTAGAATTATTGTCTTCCCCTGGGATGAAAGCAGCTTTATGTATTCTCTAATTTTCTCTTTATGAAACCTATCCTGTCCAACAGTGGGTTCATCGAAGACTATTATATCGGGGTCATATGCTAAAATAGATGCCATAGCTAGTCTTCGCATTTCACCGCTGCTAAGTGTGAAAGGCGATCTATCAGCATAATCGTATAAATCAAAAAGCCTTAAAACCTTAGTAACTCTATGTCTTATGGTTTCTTCGGGGAAACCGAAGTTTTTTAAAGCAAAAGCTACTTCATCCCATACTTTTTCAGAGAAGAATTGATGATAGGGGTTTTGAAAAACAATACCTATTCTGCGTGCTAAAGTTGCGACAGTGGTTTTCCTAGTATCAACACCAAAGACCCTGACAACACCTTTCGTTGGTTTAAGTAGTCCATTGAAGTGCTTTATGAGCGTGGATTTTCCTGCACCATTGGGTCCAACGATTGCTACTTTTTCTCCTAAACGTATTTCTAAATTAATACCCTTTAATGCGACTACACCATTAGGGTAAATGTACCATAAGTTTCTTACCTCAATAGCTTCTCCCATAACCTAAAACCTCCTTAAGTGTTTCTGCGGCTTCTTCGTCGCTTATAGGGTATCGGCTTATTTTTGCTAAATTGCTTATTCTTTTGAAAAATCTTATATACCTTGGAACATCCACTCCACATTCTTCGGCAATGTCAGATGGTAAAATATTTCTTGGTTCACCTTTAACAACTATTCTTCCGTTGTTTAGGATTATTATTTTATTTGCATATTTGGCTACTAAATCTAATCTATGTTCTACAACAACTACAGTATATCCTCTTTTATTCAGTTCATGTACCAGTTCTAGGAATTTTAAAGCGCTTAAAGGGTCCATGTGCGCTGTTGGTTCATCAAAAACCAATACTTCAGGCATCATGGCTATTATTGAAGCTACTATTACTTTTTGCTGCTCTCCTACAGAGAGTTCTATAGGTATTCTTTCTCTTAAATGAACGATGTTTAAGTCTTTAAGAACCTTCTCCATTCTTTCTCTAATGACTTTCCTAGGTAAGCCTAAGTTTTCTAGGCCAAATGCTATTTCCCGTTCAACAGAAAGGGTTAATATTTGATTCTCTGGATCTTGAAAAACTATACCTACGGTTTTTGAAAGCTCTGCAACACTGCAGTACCTTGTATCCTTACCTTTAACAAGAACTTTTCCTTCAAACCTACCGCCGAAGAGGTGGGGTATTAAACCATTAAATGTTCTCACAAGCGTTGATTTACCACTACCACTAGGCCCCGTTATTAATAGAAAGTCTCCTTTCTCAACATTTAGACTAATATTGGCTAAAGCGGGTTTCGAAGACCCTGGATAATAGTATGTTAGATTGTCAACCTCAATAATAGGCATATATTTTATAACCTCCCTTACTTGGCTAAGGTTTTAAAGCTGTTAGTTTTAACCCTTTAGTTCTAAATATCTCTGAAAGTATCTCTACAATCAATCCTTTAACATAGTCTATAGGAATATTTTTACCTTCAGCTCCAGCCGCTACATCGTGTCCTCCACCGGTACCTCCCATAGCTTTACCCAACTTCACCATAACGTCTTTACCTAAATGTACTCCTAGTTGCTTAGTGAAACTATGTTTTGCTCTAGCTGAAACCCTTATAGCCTTATTTTCAGAGATTACAAATGCTACATCGGCTCCTAAATCCAATAGTGCTCGCGCAGCACTTGCTTCATAAGCTCCAACATTGGTTATTGCTATCAAGTATTCTCCAGCCCTATAGAGATCCATTCTCATAGATGCTTTTAGCCTAGCCACCTTCTCTGAAATATCCATCGGTATTTTAATAATGCTTGCTAAGCTTCTATATTCTTTAGCAATTTCCAGCAATTCGGATGCCACTTTAAACGTTAATGGTCTAGCTATGCTGAACTGCCTGGTATCGTAAAGTATAGCTATTAGTAGAAGTGATGCAATATTTTTAGTTATTTTAACATTACATTCCTTGAACAGAAGATAGATAAGTTCTGCTGTTGATTTAGCTTCGGGGTCTACGTAAAGTAGTGCCTTTTTTAGAAAAAACTCATGGGTAAAATGGTGGTCTATAAGAACTATTTTTACGTTCTCTCTCGAGATAAGCTTTACATATTCGCCAAGTTGTTCTGGAGAACCAGTATCTACAATGAATACTAAATCGTAGTTTTCTTTCTTAACGCCTTTGCTTAAATAGTTTATCTTTAAAGAATAATTTTTAATTGCTCTCTTAGTAATAGCGCTTATGCTTTCAGGAAAATATAGATCAGCTTCTTTTCCACATAGAATGGTTATAAGTCTTGAAAGTGCATAAGCTGAGAAGAATGCATCCGGGTCAGCATTCTTATGGGTAACTATAGCTATAGACTTTGCAGCACATATTATATCGCATATCTCCTTATTTTTTAACATACATCATCAACCTTTCTTCAATAACTTTTGCAGCATTTCTTATAGCATTGTCTATTATGTTATCATACTCCATTTCTAAGAATTTTGGCGCTGAAAAAGCAACATCTATGGTGAACGTTATTTTATCGTTTTTGTCAACAATTATTGTTATGTTTAAATCGCTAACAAGTTTGTCACCTATCTCCTTAACTATGTATTGTCTTATAATCTCTTCTGCATCGAAAATTATCTCCGATAACACATTCTCATCTATTTTCTCTAAATCCAAGTTTAAACTGATAATACTGCTTTCCTTTTTATCCACAAACAAACACCATAATCACTTAAAGACTTTACTTTAGCTGCCGCCCCTATATGTTCTCATAAGCTCTTCAGTTACCTTCTTTCTTAAATCTTCAAACTGCTTCTGTAAGAAACTTTCCTGTTTCTCTAACGTTCTCATTCTCAACTCCAAAATCTCCTTCTTTTCAGTAAGCTCCTTCATTAGATCATCTTTATTTGTTTTCACAAGTATATGACCTATGCTCTTATAGAGCTCTGTATCATCAGACATTTTAGTTAGCTCACTTAATACTCTTTCAACTTCCCTAAGTTCCGATTCAACACTTTGCTTTTGCGCTAAAACTATTCTTAACTGTTCTTGCAGCTGCTGAAGCTGTGCAATTCTGGTCTGTAGTTCAGGAGGTATTTTTTCTGCCATACGTTTCCACTTCCCTAACATATTTAACTGTCTTCACTATACTTGAAAGCCACGATAAATAAGAATTTAACGCTGCCCTTAAGCTTGAAGAGGTATCCGCTTCAACAGTTAACCTAATTTCCTTACCGTCTCTAATAATAAATGCTCTAGTTCTTTCTGAAGGCATATTCCTGGCTTCTGGTAGTATAGCTTCATAAACTGTTTTTGCTTCTCCCTCGCTATCAAGTTCTAAAGTTATAAGTGCTTTATAGCTCATAGAGAACAACCTAAAGTTTCTTCATTCTTAGCTTCAAAATAGGGCCTACTATTTTATTTATTGAAGGATTAATGAATAATAGGAGAACGGTATTACCCCGCGGTTTTAAAGAGATTATAACATCGAAGCCTGTTTTCATCTTTTCATTATAAAGTATTTTAGCATTAAACCCTATAGCTATTTTTTCAGCTAACTCAGCTAATTTGTCCTCAAAACATTCTATAGCAATGCTTTCAGGGTTATAAACTCTAGAAACGCCAGTTAACTCTCTCCATAACGCTATACCGGCTATTTCTAATGTTACATATTCTTTTAGCTTCTTATCTTCTATAGAATATATTTTCAATGCTGATGGGTTACCTTTTTTCTCATATATGATAATTGCTCTATTTGCTCTAATAGATAAGGCATCGATAAGCAGGTCTGTAAGTGTTTTCTTACCTCTATTTAACTTTATAGAATTTGGAAGAACGGAAGAAAGTTCTTTAGCAAAAGTTCTGGTTCTGGGAGAGGGTTTATGAGAAGTGGTGATTATTATTTTCTTCTTATTCATTGCCTACTCTTTCCTAGTAATCATG
The DNA here is from genome assembly GCA_029258915.1 of Thermoproteota archaeon. Classification (GTDB taxonomy): domain Archaea; phylum Thermoproteota; class Thermoprotei_A; order EX4484-217-1; family EX4484-217-1; genus EX4484-217-1. Next base: position 64,047 of record JAPDJU010000006.1, on the reverse strand, counting down.
GGTGGGAAGAACTTGTTAATTCCTGTTCTAGGTATATAAGCTCCTCCAGCAAAAACTGCTCCACATTTTCTACATTTCCATATTCCAACACTTACCCTGAAAATCTTACCTTTAACACCACAGAAGGGACAGGTATGTGGTGCGTATCTTTTCTCTAAAATTTCTTTAACCCTCTTTCTTAAAGTAGAACCGTATCTTGCACCGTAACGTCCGGCTATGCCTATAACCTTAGTTTTACCCATTATACTAACCTCTTAGCTGCTCTGTTAGTCTAGAAAGTGTAAAGAGTTTTAGTTTAAAAAATTTATTGTTCTTCTATCTTTTTTAGCGCTTCATTTATCTTACTGAAAAGTGTTTTAGATGCTTTCTTAGCTAACTTAACTGCCTCAATAACTTCCTCTGTAGTGAATGTTCCTGAACCCATTTTCTGCATTCCAGCTATTTTACCATCTTCAGATAACGAAACTGCTAGTCTACAGTCAAGCACTTGTTCTTCATCTATATTGGGATCTACTATGAACTTATCATTTACTTTTCCTACACTAACGGTAACCACTTTGTTCATTATAGGTAATGGTTCTCTTACCTCCTTATCTAACTCTACTATTCTACCGTTTTCTTTAACTACTGCTTTAGGTATTCTTGCCGATAAAAGAGTTGTGATAGCTGCTAACATTGAAGTGTCTAAAAGATTGCCATCATGGTCGAAGACGTATATGTCGAGCCATAGAATATACACTTTTTCTCCAGGCACTACTGCCAGCTTTTCTAGATCTATTACGTGTAGTTCTCTAATACTTCTATCAATAACTCTTGCGAGTTCTATAGCGTTTTCATCTGGCGGTCCAGGTTCAAATGTTGGCGATGCGAAAGGTACGAACTCTGCATTTACTGTTATAACGCCGCTGTTAGGCATGTCAGGATATGGTGTTCCAACACCTACCTTAAGACCCGCTATAACAAGTGTTCCTCCTATCTTAGCGTATGCTGATCCTTCAGCTTTAGAAATGTAGTTCGGTATTACAGTTATTTCTCTATACTCATCTAATTTTCTCCCGTCAACTCTTAGACCTTTCTTTATAAGGGAAACTATTGAAGATCTTTTCAACTTAGAAACTATTCTTTGATTCGAAGGTGTCATACTCAAAACATTTACACCTCTTCAACCTTTACTTCAACATACTTTTTCATTAAAGCCTGTTTTTCAAACTCGTAAAGCTGCGCTATACCTTTCTGCGCTAGTTTTAATGCTTCATAGAATTCTTCCTCCGATAATACTCCGTTAAGCTGTAATAGAACTATTTCACCCAAACTAGGCATCATAGCTATTGGCATGTCCGCTTCTCCATATTCGTCCTCTACCTGGTTTATGTCTAGAACAAGTGTTCCATCAACCTTGCCTATGGCAACTGCAGCTATGAGATCCTTCATAGGTATTCCAGCATCAGCTAATGCTAATGATGCAGCCATAAGTCCTGCTGTTCTTGTTCCAGCATCTGCCTGTATTACTTCTATGAAAACATCTATTGTTGTTCTAGGGTAAAGTTCTACAAAAATAACAGACTCTAATGCTTCCCTAATAACTTTTGAGAGTTCTATTTCTCTCCTAGTTGGTGCTGGGGATTTTCTTTCATCAGTAGAGTATGGTACCATATGGTATCTTGTTCTTAAAATAGCTCTGTCAGGTAATGTTAAATGTTTAGGATGTACTTCTCTTGGACCGTAAACTGCGGCTAAAACTCTGGTATTTCCTTGTTCAACATATGCTGAACCATCAGCGTTTTTTAAAACACTAACCTCCATTTTCACAGGTCTTAGTTGATCAGGCTTTCTTCCATCTATTCTTAAACCGTTTTCATCAACTAGCTTTATTTTCTCATACCTCATTTCGCAAGACCTCTTTTCTTTAATTCTTCTCGAATAAAGGCTTTTACACGGTCGGTTAAACCGGAAATATGCGTTTCACGCTCGATTTTCTTAATAGCTAATATAGCTACTTCTTCATGTGTAAGTGTTGGACCTATAATCCAAATTCTACCATTCAAACCTATGGTTATTTGACATTTAGTTTCCTCTTTAACCATATTTATCATAGAACCTTTCCTACCTATAACCCTTGGCACTCTTGAAGGTATAATTTCAACAATCACACCTTTAGTTATTTTACCTAAGCCTTTACCCTTAACTGTTAATACAGGGCTTCTTGTACGGTCAAACTGAATAATCTTAGCTAAAACCAGATCTCCTATGTCTAAATGTTTTCTTAAATTATCTTTAAGTGGATTAAATGGCTTACTTAGAACATCGCTTGCATGCAATATCGCTAAATATGGTGACCTAATATCTACAGTCCACGAAGTCAACCCTGTATCTATAATCATGCCTATGACTATATCGTCTACTTTGGGAAAGTAGAATCCTTCAAGAGCTATAACCGATAATCTTTTTCCATTCTGAACATCAGTTAAACCTATAACTGATGAATAATATTTATCCCCTATTCTATATATTGTGTGCTGAGCTTTCACCTCAACGTCTTTACCTTCAGCTAATAGTTGTCCCGGTAACACTATTTGACGATGTTGAACAAGTATAGGCATTATTTTTCACCACTTAGTTTCAACTATTTTGACGATAGCTGTACCTTTAGATATAGAGTTTACTCTATCTATAAGTGTTTGCTGCATTCCAGCAGGTATTTCTAGTTCCATAAACAGGCTACCATCGCTTAACCATGTGACCCTCTTGACTTCACCTAAACCAGCTAAAACACCATAAGCTCTAGAAGAGTATGGTGGTGGAACTTTAACTCTAACTGTTGACTTAGCTATTTTTATTGGGAGAACCCTGCTAAGTTTCTTAATTATTTCAAGAGCTTGAGATTCTGTATCCTTGAAAGGATCTAAACCTACTCTTACCTGTTCTAATGCTAACTCTATTCGCCTTGGCGGGTGAGGTAATTTGGTTCTAGGGTCTATACAGTTTCTAGCTATAAAGTCTATTATTTTCCTCTTTTTAGCTTCAATAAGCTGTCTTCTCTGCTCAGTCGTGAGTTGAAGTTCTCCCTTTCTCAAAATCTCTTCGGCAACTTTATAGATATCCGTTGTTCCAAAGATCTTTTTAACAGCTTCTTCTGAAGCCTTCAGCCCTTTCCTAGCATCCTTATATATGAAATCTCCTATGAGAATTTCTCTAATATCTACTTTACCACCACTTTTGAATTCAAAAGCAAGCTTAGGTTTCACTAGAATCTCAAACCTATGGCCATGGGATTCATATCTTGCAATAACATACTCTGTTTTTCTCGTACCCAAATCTCTCAACCTACTACTCAGTATTATATTTACTCTAGGATGCTATCCAAGTTTTACGTTTAAATTTAGCCTTTAACTTTAGATATAAATTCCGAAACTTCTTTTATAGACAGTTTCTTAAAAACACGTTTTTCCGCATCAACATAGCCTATCTCTATGAATTCGGGACCTAGTTCTTCTTTTGAAGCTTCCATAAGTGTTTTAATAGCTAACACAATAAGCTCATCTAGTGCTAAGACTTCCTTATAGTGTTTTTCAAGGTACTCGTTAGCTGCTTGACCTTCTGCTCCAATGGCAACAGCAAAGTAGCTCATATATTGGCCACTAGGCTCAGTCATGAACAGCCTAGGCCCTATATCGTCAACACCGCCTATGATTAAAGCTACTCCAAAAGGCCTAACGCCAGCATGTTGAGTATAGCTTTGCTTGACATCACATATTCTCCTAGTTAAGAACTCAACACTTATTTTTTCATCGTAAAGCAGTTTATGCTGAATAGCTCTAAGCCTAGCATAGTCAACTAAAATTCTACCATCTGAAGCAAATCCCGCAAAGGTCATTCCAATATGGTCATCTACTTTGAAAACTTTTTCGATGCCTGAAAAGTCCATTAAAGGTAAGACTTTTTTCTTAATTGCAGCTAAAACAATGCCATGCTTAGATCTAATACCTAAAGTTGTCCAGCCTCTTCTAACAGCTTCAAAAGCGTATTCAACCTGGTATAGCTTACCGTCAGGGGAGAATACGGTTATTGCTCTATCGTAACCCATTGTTGTTGGAGGGAACATTTTTCTGCGCTCCTCATACTTACTCTTAGGCTCTACATCTAAAGTCTATAGGGGTCTAAATATACCTTACCTCGGTGTGTTAGCGTTAAACTTTAGGGTAAGTAAACGTTAATGCCAGCTGATAGTCCCTTAATCATTTATTATTTCATTACTTAACCGGGGAATTCATCATCCATACAATTAATATTTAAATAATGAAGTTTAAACTTATTGTCGATAAAACTAAATACTATTTGTCTAAACAACCTATCTTATCAAGCGTCATTAATACAATTCGTTCAAAAACGTTCTTCGGAACATAGCCTACTATTCTATCGTACTCGTTACCATCAACTATAACAATAGTTGTCGGAACACCTAACACGCTATATTCGCGAACGCTTTCTGGAACATCGAAAACGTTTATTCTTACAAAAGCTGCTTTACTATGATATTTCTTAGCAATACTGTAAAATACATGTTTAAACATTTCACAATGAGGACATATGGGGGAGTAAAAGTTTATGAAGACAGCTCTACATATTTCGAAAACTCTCGTAAGCTCCTTTCTGTCAGCTATTTTATAGCCAATTTCAACATGAGATTTACAACATTTCATTTCCCTCTGTTTCTCCTGAACTATTCTTAAAGCTAACCTATTAAGTAATGCTTTTACCTCTTCATCAACCATGTTATGCATAATAACACACTCAACGTTTCAAAACAATTTCTCTTAAGAAAAATACCTTTCGCAGACATATAAAAACTTGGGTTGATAATTAAAAATAATCGAAGTGCAGTCCTAAACATGTAAAAAGGTTCAGATCGTCGCGAGTTCTTCACTTATCCGACATGGAGCGGCTTCATCATCCCTGCTTACTAATCTATACTCAGCGTTTTAACTATTTCCCTCGCTTTACGTAATGTGCCTGTAGTTTTGAGGGGAATTATATTTACCTTATCCTTTGTTTTAACCGAAGCCATGGCCAAAGCAAAAAGTACTGCGTCCCTATATGAATGTACGCATCTTAAAATACCTTTCATATTGTTTTCATCATAGCTTATTAGCTTAGCATTTATGTTTCCAGAACCTATAAGCCCAAATGTTTCCTTAATTAATTCGTCTATGATGGATTTAACTTCGTCCCTGCTTAACGGTTTCTCGGAAACCACTTGAAATACTATATATCTTTTCCTAGGTTTTCTTAAAGCCTCTTTAAGCTTTACTTTCTCACCTTTAACTCTTAATAAAATTTTATTTGTCAAAATGATCATTTTAAATAGTTTAAACAGGGTAAATGTAAGAATAACCACTATAAGACCTAGGATTGTTAAGGTTGCGAAAACAGGTAATTCTATAGCGTTAAATATGAAGAGCGAAGTAGTAGCCATTATAAATGTTAACTCTACAATCAACAATGCTATAAATAAGCTTAAAACGTTCATTAGGTTCACCTTAAGCCTACACTATGTCAACACCTGTTTCTACATGTTTCTTCGATAACCTATGAATATTCCTTTTAATAACACTAAGTGGAATAGTAGATACTGTTAGTTTAGCGTAAGGATAAGATACTCCTAAAACAGTCAGCAAAGACATTAACTGATATGGTGTCTTAATGTTGCTAAGTGATGATGCTCCTGAAGAAACAATTATAGGTATATTACTTCTTACTGCTAAGCTTAACGTTTTACGTAAGTTAAAGATTAATCCTTTATAGTTACTTGAGCTCCATAAACTGTTGAACTGTATTTCTAAAGCTTTCTCAGTGTTTTTCATGAGCCTCATTTGGGATTTACCGAAAAACCTGCTTAAGTTCTTATTTTCATAAACTATGACATCTATTCTCCTATCTCTACCAGTAAATCTAAGAGAATCTACAGTTAGAGGTTTAGCTGAGACTACATGAAAACTGTATCTAATTTTTCTTAAACAGTTTTTAAACCATGAAATACTTGAGCCTATAAGATGTGCTCGTAGAAATACGTTTTCTAAGTTATATTTTTTTATGATACTTTTGGCTTCATGAACTTTACTGATCAGATTTTTTAAATCATCTTCTTCTTTAAACGTTAAGGAAATAACGATGGTGTTAAACCCTATCTTAAATGCATGGTTTATGGTTTTAAGCGTTTCTTCAACATTCTTGAAATATATGCAGAAATCGGCAGGTCCTTGTAGTTTCATATTATATCATTCCAATATTTTCTAAGTATTCTTCAATTGATTTACTTTTACCTCTTATACCTTTAAATGTTACTATGGCTCTTACTATGTCATCGCTGTCCTCTAAAACCATGTTTCCAAGATAAGCTTCTTGTTTTGAAAATCTAAGATAGAGTTTCGAAGCTTCTGTTCTTAAGTCAAGCGATGTTTTCAGTATTCTCTTATCTATGTCGCTCATTTTACTAGCTATATGTTTTAATGTTTCTTCAGCATCTTTATTCTTCATGTAAAGCACAATTCTAGTAATAGGGTTACCATAGTGTCCACGAAGTACACTTTGAGTAAATTCAACCTTGCTTCTCAGTTTTTCAGGTATAAGATTTAGCATAGCCTGTTTTACTTTAGAAACATCTTCTGTAGCATGGCAGTTAGCTATAAGCTCTAAACTTTTAACCTTCACAGGCACAAATACTCTCCTCTTCTAAGAGTAAAAATTGTAGCTTAAAGGTTAAAAGGTGACCGGATAATTGCAGGAAACATAGAGTACAGGTGTTAGAATCTAGAAGGACTATTCTACAGGTTTAATAACTCTAGCTCCTCTTGAAGCTTCATGTCTCTTCTTAAGTTTTCTTTCTTTCTGCTTCTTCTTCCACTTATGTTTATGTGTTTCTTTAAGTCCTCGGCTTTTAAGCAGTCCTCTCATTTTCCTGCCAGCAGCTGTTTTTCCACGGAAAACTCTACCTCTTTGAGATGGTTGACATATCCAGTTAATTTCAGGATCATTCTTTATGGCTGGATGGTTAGGATCTACAAGTATTACTTCATACCATTTATACTTACCATCTTCAGCAATATAGTAGCTGCTAAGAACCTCCAGGTTAGGGTATTTTTTAGCTGCTCTTTCTTCGGCTATTAATCTAAGACTTTTTGCTGGTGCGAAACCGTAAACGCCCATTCTTTTAGGTCTCCTACCTGCTCTTGGTCTTGGTTTCCTACGTCCACCCTTCCTTACTCTAACACGTACAACTACGAAACCTTGCTTAGCTTTATAACCTAAAGCCCTTGCTCTATCTAACCTTGTTGGCTTATCTATTCTAACCACGGAAGGTCCTCTACGCCACTTAATCAATCTTTTCTTCATTAGCTTTTTAAGCTCCTCTGCCGACTTCTTCCATAGCTCCTTAAGGTACTTGTACATGACTATTCACCAATATTAATTCGTGTTTTGAGAATGCTGATGGAAGTTTATAAATTTATATGTTTCTTTTAGAGAAGCTATTTCCACCACATATTAAAGGTATAAAGTTTATAAGTTTTTATGAACCACATAATATAACCTACGTGTATTCAATAGAGTTGGTCATAAATGCCCTTGTTAATTGGAGTTATTGGAAAGACGAATGTAGGCAAATCAACGTTCTTTACTGCTGCCACTATGGTCTCGGTAAGTATAGCTAACCATCCATTCACCACAATTAAGCCGAATATTGGAGTAGGTTATGTTAGGAAGCAATGTGTTTGTAAAGAATTCGGTGTTAAAGATGATCCTCAAAACTCAATATGCATAGAGGGAATAAGGTTCATACCAGTAACTTTAATGGATGTAGCAGGGCTAATACCTGGAGCACATAAAGGCAGAGGTTTAGGTAACAAGTTTCTAGATAATTTACGTAAAGCAGATGTACTACTACACATAGTTGATGCATCAGGTTCAACGGATGCCGAAGGGAGACCTGTACCTCCGGGAACATATAATCCCATAGAAGAAGTTATTCAAATACAGAATGAGGTAGATATGTGGCTTTTCCAAATACTACAAAAGGACTGGAGAAAACTTGTTCACAAAGCAGAATCTGAAGGAAAATTTGAAGAAATACTTGCTGAGAGGCTTTCAGGTCTTTCCATAACGAAAATTCATGTTATTGAAGCTTTAAGAAAATCAAAATTAGAGTCATCAAAACCTTCATCCTGGAAGAGTGAGGAATTACTTTTATTTGTTAAAAATCTTAGAAAAATAGCTAAACCAACAATAACCGTAGCTAATAAGGCAGATCTTTCAATAGCAGAGGATTTCATAAAAGAAATGAGGAAAGAGCTTAAGGATCAAATAATTGTTCCTACATCAGCATTAGCAGAGCTTGTTTTAAGAAGAGCAGTAAACAAAGGGGTAATAAAGTATATTCCAGGAGATCCTGATTTTAAAATCTTAGACCATTCATATCTTACTACTAGAGAAATAAAAGGATTGGAGTACATTAGAGAGAAAGTTTTGAAGAAATGGGGTTCAACAGGTGTTCAGCAAGCAATAAACAAGGCTGTCTTGAAAAAACTTAACATGATAACTGTTTACCCTGTAGAAGACCCCATAAAGCTAACAGATCATAAAGGAAACATTCTCCCTGATGTTTACCTTGTGAAAAAAGGCACAACAGCTAAAGAGTTAGCTTATAAAATACATACCGATCTTGGTAAAACATTTCTTTACGCTATAGATGTACGTACTAAGAGAAGACTCGGAGAGAACTACATACTAAAAGACAACGATGTAATATCGATAGTAGCTGCTAAAGGAAGGTAGGGAAAATACTTTGGTACTCTGTTTTCTTTAGTTAAATTTAAATTGTAGGAAATACACTCTGTTTTCTGAACATTTCGAACAGACAAAACATTAGAGGTTAATGAAATGCTAAGTTTAGCCAAGTTACTCCAACTAACAGGCTTATCTGCAACAGCAGCTCTCGTATTGGCTATTTTAATTATCGAGGAAAGACCATTATCCCTAAAAGAACTTTCCGAGAAAACAGGGTATGCTAAAGGACATTTATCTTCTATTCTTCAATTTCTCGAAAGCAGAAAATTAATAGAGAAAGTGTATGAGAAGCGTAGAAAACTCCTAGTTAAAGTTAAAAAGAAAGCAATTAGCAATTTGCTTAAAGAACACTTGTCTATGCTAAGGGAGATTATTCAAGAAACTATTAAAGAAATTAGGAAGGATGTTCTCGTAACTGAGCTTAAACCTTTCGAAGTAGAACTTATGAAGATGCTTAAGGTCCTAAGGTAGATCTTTATGAGCATATTAGAGGATAGAGCATTCCATGTAGTGTTAGTGTCGAAGGGAAATCTGGATAGCAAAAAGGTGCTAGACAAACTATCCAGTTATTCCGCCTTAGGATTTAGAAAGTTTATAATCCATGTTCTAACGAACGATGAAAGACCATTATACCTTGAAAAACTAAGAAACATAGTATTCGAAAACATTGCTTATACCCTTATAATAGAATACCATAAATTATCCCGTGGAGGTCTAAATGAACTTCTCAATAGGCTAGAAAATAATCCTTATGAGGTTATCGAAGCATAGTATTGGTGAAGACCATGAGCAAATATGAAATAGTACTAACTACCGATAGAACTATGATGAGCAACCATCATGGTAGGGAGTTCCTAGGTTTCTTGGCTACTGGACCTGCTTTAGGCTTACCTGAAAAACTGTGGTTATGGCTTGCTGCACCCAAAGTTAGGGTTGATGAAGAGGGTAAACCCGTTGAAGCACCTTATGGCATGAGGAAAGTTGAAGCTAAACTCATTGAGGCAGGGTTTGAAGCTGCAATAATAGATCCCGATTACATCCATAAACACTTAGATTCTATGAAAATACTCATGCTAGGACATCATGACTATTTTGCCTACGGTCCACCCAGTAGCGAATGGTGGATGATTACGGGGAAGGAGCCTATTAATAGGGTTTTATTCAGGAAGCTTATGGAAAGCCCTTCGGTTAAAATGGCTAAGGAGAAAGGTGTTAAGATTATAGCCGGAGGTCCAGGTGCTTGGCAGTGGCTTTGGGAGTTAGAGTATTGGAGAAAATGGGGTGTAGACCTTGTCATTGATGGTGAAGTAGAGAAGGTCATAGTTGAGATTGTTGAGAAAGCATTAGCCGATGAGCCTTTACCAGATTACATCTATGTTGGACCATACGATAGTCCAAGTATTGAAGAGATTCCCGTAATTAAGAGTGCAAGCGTTAATGGCCTAGTCGAAATCATGAGAGGTTGCCCTAGGGGATGCCGTTTCTGCCCTGTAACCCTTAGACCTCTGAAGTTCATCCCACCAGACATTATTGCTAAGGAAATTAAGGTTAACTTAAAAGCTGGGATCAAAGGAGTTCTCTTCCATAGTGAAGACGTTTTATTGTATGGTGCTGAAGGAGTAGAGCCTAATCCTGAAGCATTAGTTAAGCTTCATAACCTTGCAAGGGAGCTTGCAGGAGAGGGGCCTATAGGATGGTCTCATCTAACGCTTTCGACAGTAAAATATGCCGAGGAAAAATATGGTTTAATAAGTAAGCTTATGAAAGACATAATTTTAATAGGTAACCAGGAGTTTATGGGTGTTCAAGTGGGTATTGAAACAGGTTCACCTAGATTAGCCAAAATAGTAATGCCTGGAAAAGCTGCACCATACCCTCCCGGAAAATGGCCTGAAATAGTTGAAGACGCTTTCGCAATAATGCATGAAAACCACATAGTACCTGCAGCAACAATAATCTTAGGTATTCCAGGAGAGACAAGAGATGACGTTGTTAAAACAGCTGAGCTCATAGATAAACTTAAACCCTATAGAAGTCTAATAGTTCCAATGTTCTTCGTACCTATGGGTGCGCTTAGACATAGAGACTGGTTTAGAAAGAAACATGTTAAGCCGGAACATGTAGACGTGCTATTGAAAACACTAAATCATAGCATATACTGGGCCGAGGAAATGATGAGCAAGTTCTACTTAAAAGAACCAAGTAAGTTCCCGGTGAAACTACTGATAAAGCTATTCATAAGGTATGTGAGATATAGAGTGGAAAAGCTTAAACCGCAATTGGAAGAGTGGCTTAAAGGATAGTTTGCCAGGATATAAATTAAAATAGCCTAACATTCTAAAACACTCCTAGGTGAACAAAGCAATGGCATTTGACGACGAAGATATCTTTAGGAAGTTAATTAGGAGATTTCTAAAAGACGTTGAAGAGATAGAGAGACTTTTCGAAAAAGGGCTGGAGGAATTTTCTAGTGAAAAGCATAAAGGAGAATACTTTTATGGATTCTCAGTAACTGTAGGTCCGGATGGTAAACCAGTTATAAGAGAGTTTGGTAGCAGACCTGGACGTAAACGTATTATAGGAATTGAACATGAGAGTCAGGAAAGACGCCCTAAGATAAGGGAGGTTTCTGAGGAGTATTCTGATATAGATATTTTCGAAAATGAAAATGAAATAACAATTGTCGCCGAAATTAAAGGAGTGGATAAGAAAAATATAGATGTCAAAATCCTTAAGGACAGGGAAACTCTTGTAATAAGGGCTCCAGAGTATTTTAGAGAAATAAAACTACCTTCAAGAGTAAATCCCTCTAGAGCTAAAGCCCGTTATAAGCATGGAGTCTTAGAAATAGTTTTGGAAAAAGAATAGGTAGAGGTTTGAAAAGTGGTTGTGCCTCTATGTAGTATTTGCCGTAAAAACCAAGCTATGTATGTTTGCCAAAACTGCGGTAGAGTGATTTGTAGCAATTGTTTTGAACCCTCAGTATGGCTGTGCGTAGATTGTTTAAAGAGAAAAGCTAATATAGGTCCTCAGTTAGCTGTCCCAGAAATACCATTACTAATTAAACCACTGTGGATAGGTATTATTCTTACATTTGCTGGTTTTGCTTTGATGATGTTAGCTACATTAACTGTAGGGTTAGCTAGTGAAGAAGCATATATTGTACTACCTGGGCTAATAATTCCTTTATCAAGTGAAGTAGCTTTTGCGGTCATAACATGCTTTTTCATTATCGTAATTGCTATCATGGTTTTATTTATACTTAAATTCATGAAATAACGTTAAACATTTTTAGCTTAATGTTGTGTGATCCAGTGTGGTATGCTACCTTGAATCTCTAGGTTATCGGTCTTGCGGTAACGTTGTTGCAGTGGATAATACTTTTACGAGACCGTGTAGTGCTGGATTAAGGAAAGTGGGAGGGAATGTTGAAAGACTTATCTACGATATTATCTTAAGCAGACCTGAAGATTACCTCTCAATATATCAGTCGTGCTGTAATCATAACTGCTTAAAATGTCATAGTTGGTATTTTTCACAGTATGCTAAAGGTAAATGGATGAAACCTGAAGATATTCTTAAAGAGGTATTGAAGTATAGGGAAACAGTAACCGTCTGGGAACCTAGAAGTAGAGCTACTATGTGGCATGCTTCAGACTTGTGTGCACACTGTGGTGTGTGTAAGGTTTCGGAAAGTAAGGGAGTGTTTTGTCCGAACAAACTTAAGCCTGAACAAATTCTCTTTTCGCCTCAAGGCTACGGCCCAGCCAGGAACATTGTCTCCTTTACCGGAGGAGATCTGTATTGTCAACCAAGCTTCTACGTTAAAGTGTTTAAGCTAATAAAAAGGGAAGCTCCGGAGATGTGGATTCACATTGAAACTAACGGATATGGTCTAGTACGTGAGAACATTGAATTATACTACTCCGCAGGACTAGACTCAATATGGCTTGATATGAAGGCATTCGATGCGAAAACGTACAGAGAGCTTTGCGGAACAACAAATGAATGGATTCTTGAAATACCCTCAATAGCTAAAGAATCAGGAATAGTTTTAGAAGTGGTTTTAATTTACATTCCAGGCCTAGTAGAGCTAGATCAAATAGAAAAGTTTGCTAAACTCCTTTCAGAAGCGGATAAGGAAATACCCATAACCATTCTTGCCTTTTTCCCAGAATACTTACTGTCAGGATTCAGAAAACCGACATATAGTGAAATGGTAAATGCCTATAAAGTAATGGAAAAACACGGTTTAAAGAAAGTTAGATTAGGAAACGTAGGTGTATTCTGTAAAACCATGGAAAACATAGAGAAGTTAGTTAAAGAGATAGGTAGGGAAGCTGTCGGACTTTAGGTTTACATGTATCCCCAATGAAGATAGCTATATTATTTTTAAAATTTTAGCTACCATGTTGATTAAGGCTATTTTCAAGAGAATCTTTGAAGCTTTTCTTCTATATTTAACAATCAATATGTCTTTCACTCCTCTAACGCTTGGTGTGTATTTTAGTCCTCTGATTATAACTACAGGTATTCCTTCACCACATTGCTTCATGAGCAGTGCTGCAGCTGAGCATATTTCATCAACAACAATATCTAACCCTCCAAATTTTGGCTTACCGTAAAGGTCTTTTTCTCCAAAGAGTCTTGTAAGCGGCTCTATTCCCGAAGAACCTACTGCTACATCTATTGAGCCGAACTTACCGTTTGAAATGGTAAATTCGGTATCCGAGATCACTACTGCTACATTCTTACCCGTAATTTCCTTTATCTTTCTTCTTATTCTTTCTGCTTCCAGGTCGAAATCTAAATCATTCGCTATAGCATATCCTTGAGGTAAATTAGAATAATCTACTCCAGCATCTGTCGCTATAAAACCGTTCTTAGTTATCGTTATGAGGATACATTTTACTTTTTCTAGAGCTTTTAGTCCGTCTTTAACGTTTTTAGAAATTTTACCTATATGCTCCCTAAGAAAACCTGTTGGTACTGCAAGTAGTACTTTCTGACTGTTTTTCAGAACTATTTCCGTTTCTACGAGGTCTTTTTTGAAGATTTTACTTATTATTTTAGCCTTAAAGCTAGGTTTCACTGTTTTTAAATCAATAACATCTCCTATGGTCTTTTGGAGAAGCTTAGATGTAACAACTACTACATCACCATTTTCTATGTTTATACCCAGTTTTTCAGCTTCACTAACTATGAGTTTTGCTATATCCGTTTTCTCTTCCACTAGCGGCATTGTTAAGCCATATAGCTCTATTTTCTCCACAACTAAGCCACCTAGAAACCTTAAGCTAATTGTATAGTTTAAAGTTTAAGGAGGTTTTTTCAGTCATTCTTAATAACTAATTTCTCTACGATGTAGCCCCTTTTATTTACAGGCTTTACGAAAGAATAGGGTGGTAGATCTTCGTAGATTACAAGCCCTGGAGCTATCCATGTATATGGTCCTATCTTTACTCCCGGCATTAGAGATACGTTTATTCCCGTTTTAACGTAGTCTCCTACAAATGCTCCTAATTTTCTTCTCTTGGTGTCGACTCTCTTACCTTTTAAAGTTACTTTAACTGTTTTATCGTCTAATCTTAGGTTTGCTGTTATTGTTCCTGCTCCAAAATTAACATGCTCTCCTATTATGCTGTCTCCAACGTAACTTAAGTGGGGAATGTGAGTGTAGTCCATTATTGTGCTTGCTTTAATTTCACATGAGGCCCCTATTTTAACGTGATTTCCTAGGACAGTGTATGGTCTAATGTAGGAATTTGGCCCTATACTGCAATTCTCACCTATAAATACTGGTCCCTCAATGTACGTGCCCGACCTTATGATGGTGTTTTTCTCTATGATCACTTTACCTCTTATGCTAACGTTTTCTTCAACTATGCCTTCTATCTTACTTTCTCTTATTTTATCAAGCATTATCTTATTAAGTTCTAATATGTCCCATACTTTACCCAACTCGAACCATGCGCTACACTCAATAAATATAACTTTAACTTCGTTCTTCTTCGCAAGCTCTGTTATCGCATCCGTTAATTCTATTTCCCCTCTTGGCGAAATCCTTGTTTTCTTAAGAAAACTGAATATTTCTGTTGTTAAAGCATATATTCCAGCGTTGATTATGTTTGATGGTTCTTTTCCTTTTTCAGGTTTTTCAACAATGCCTTTAAGGAGTTCATCTTTAACTATTAGAACTCCATAATCCCACGGATTCTCGACAGGTACACCTACTAAGGCGTTCTCATGTTCTTCTGCTTGTGAAAGTACTTTCCTTAAAACTTCTCTATCTACGTATACATCGCCGTATATTAGCAGAAACAGTTCGCTTAGCATGTTCTCTAAAACTTTTACAGCATGCCCTGTTCCTAAAGGTTCTCCTTGATCCACGAACACAATGTTAGCTTTATTCCCGTATTCCTTCTTAACATAGTCGATTACTTTTTCTTTAAGATAATGTACAACTAAAACTATTTTCTCAATACCGCACGCTATGATGTTATCCAGAATATAGCTTATGAATGGTCTATTTAATATTGGAATTAACGGTTTAGGTCTGGTATATGTAAATGGCTGTAATCTTTCGCCTTTACCTGCGGCTAAAATTACCGCTGTTTTAATCCTCGACACTCTCAAGCACCGTAATTAAAGCTGTAATTGCCGATGCAGCAGCTAAATCTGTTGATATCGTAACTCCGGGGGCTATGTCAAGGATTAAATCGGCGAACCTGTATATTCCTACGGGTATTCCTACACGTGAACCTATGAGAATGTTTATTCTTTTAACTTTAGGGCTGTTGAACATCTCTTTAATCTTATTCTTCATTTTAATTACGGGTTCTCCTTCAGGTTCAAAGACAATTATTGGTTCCTTAAACCTATCTCTGACTACCTGGTATAGGTCTTGAACGTAAACCGGAATTTTATTTACTTTCCTAGCATATGTTTTCTTTTGGATGTTATATCTTGACTCTATTCCTTCATAAACTCCCTTAAGAAACATTAGAAGCTGATCAGCTGGAATGGAACCTATAGGAGCTATTACGAGTTCCTTTACTTCAAATGTTTGCGCTTCTCTACCTATTCTAACACCCATATTGTAAGAAGCATCTAAGGGACCTAGGTAAGGCATTTGAATGAGAGCTATTTTGCGCAAAAACTTTACCACTGGCTCCTTTCCCGGTCTTAGCTTCTTATACTCCCCCGTACCTTTTAAAATAGATATTAAAGCTGTATCTCCTATAATTTCAATAGCTACTATTTTGTCAGGAAATGAAAGATTGACCGAAGCGTTTGTTATCTCCTTAACTGCGGCACCGGCTTTAATGTTTACGTCTAAACTTGTAAAACTATGTTTACCTCTACGAGTTGTTCTTATCGCAAAAGTTTCATATGGTTTTATTCTGTTTTTAACTACTTTTTTTGCTGCTTCAACTATTTTATCTAAACTTGCTTCTACAACCTCATATGCTGGAATAACTTTTTCTGCTTCAAGAATATTTTTCTTAATCTGCTCAGCTACTTCGAATTGTTTTTCTGCTTCAACTAAAACTAGGCCTAAAAACCCCCTAGGTCTTGGAGCAACTCTCACATTAGGAGTTAGTTCAAGAATTCTTGCAGCTACAATGTTTTCCATGCCTAAAGGTGTTTTAACAAGTATATTAGGCTTATTCAAAAAGCCAGCCCCTAAGATGATTAGATTTTGCTCAAAAATGTTTATTCTTTATAATGTTTCTTTAAGCTTTCTCCGGCTGAACAATAACTTCTTTTATTATTTTCTCTGCTTCCTTACCTTTAAGCATTAGTGGGGAAACTACTGTAGCGGGTTTGGGACCTTCAGGTGTGGGTATTGTAAGGAGCTTGGACTTATATATTTCGACTTTCCTTAAAGGATATACTTTCTTTGCTTGAGCGAAAATTTCGCTTGAGAGTTTACCGAAGATCATGGCTTTAATGAGATCGTTTAAGGTTAATTCTGAAGCTCTTTGTTCAATGATTTCCTTCATAATTTTCCTAATAGCTCTCTTTTGAGATGTTTTGCATCTGTAAGATGTTAGAACAACTGCCGTTATTCTTAAACCGTAACCGTCTTTTGTTTGAATATTGAATATTCCTTGAACCTTACTGCTCCTTCTCCTGACAATACTTCTCATGTAGTCTCTAGCTAATTCATGTCCTTTAAACCTAGTAATACATTTATTCCCAATAATCTTAACTATCTGAAAATATAAGTGTACGTGAACTAACGTAAAATCTCCCGTTAAATCGTAAAGTGTTGTTTCAATAACCCTACCTACAAGTTTTAACGGATTATCTGAAGGAGTTGTCCCTAAAGGTACTTCGCCGAAAACAGGTGGAGTTACTACAGTGTACCATTTTTTCACTTTCCACTTATCTTTTACAGCAGCTCTAGGTGTTGGCACCTATTCCTCCCCATGGTTAAGCAGTATTTTGACTACCAATTTAGGATTAAAAAGTAGTATAAAAGACTTACTTTGCGAGATTTCATGATATATTATTACGCTATTTAATTTTCTTAAGCAGGTTTTCAATGGATTTAGTATGTGCCAATATTTCGTTTAATGTACTATAAAGCGTGCCAATAATTTCAATATCATCTTTTATCTCTATGACTATTTTCACACCGGAGCCTTCTAAAGAATCTTTTATAACCATGTTCTTTTTAGTTAATACATTATCTGGTTTGAGGGCATAAAATACTGCTTTTGCTTTTTTAGGCTCATCATAGTTTAGCGTGAGCAAAGATATAATCCTCATCTAGACCTCCCTTAAGCATTCGATAATATCTCTTAGAGTTCTAAATGTTAAGCCATAAGCTTTTTCTCCACTAGCTTTCTTCATGAATTTTTCCAAGACATTACATGAATACTCGCTAAATACTCTACGTATAGTAGTATATGGTAGTAGTAATGTTCTTCTATGATCTACAATGAATACGTCTTCATAGTCTATGAAGCCTGCTGTTAGAAGTAAGGATTCGAGGATGTAATATGGGATCTTATCCATATTTATTGGAGGCAGTATTTTCATTATTCTACCATTTACTTCTAACTCCCTTAATCCTGCCTCCTGAATTGCATTCACTATTTTACCCAGCTTCTTAACTATGCTGAAGTATGTTGGTCCTATGGTTTTTAGGAATGAAGAAAACTGTTCTTTTAGAAAGACAGATTTTTCTAAACCATACGTTTCAACTACTGTATCTAGTACTATGGATAATTCTAATACGTCGTTGGATATTTCTTTAAACATTTTTTTCTTTAAACTATATGTCTCACCTATTAAATCTTCTATTTTCCATGCGTTTTCCCTCACTTTATTAGCTACTTTTAAAAGGTCTTCAACTATTTCCTTTATTTTTGCTGGGTCATGTTCTATGAGTTTAGCGTTTAAATCAACTATTCCGTGTGTGCGGAGAAATTTCTCTGCTTCAATAAAACTACCTGAGATTCTGAAGAAGAACGGTATTAGGGAACAAGCGAGGGCTTTATATAGGGGCTTATAGTTTACACCGGCTACTCTTAAACTTTTTACTCTGTCTAAAATATCCCTACTAACACATTCGCTAAGAAACATTTCTTCAATCATGGATTTAGGATATTTGAAGAAGTTATGTGCAAATATTGAAGATAATGTGAGGATGTAGTCTAAGTGATCGTAAGTTTCTTTAAATAGTTGCCATACCGCTGTAGCTAATGGTTCATGGTTTTCAATGCATTTTAAAAATGGAATATTTTTTCCATAACTCCTCAACCCTTTACTACATAGTCCTATAAGGTATCCGCCTTTAGCATACTTATTTAGAACGTTTATGATACTCTTACTAAGAGGTATACCTAAACTTATTATAGTCTCTCCTTTAATATCACTACTCTTAATTAACGGTTTTACCTTAACAGCTAATCTCACGTTTCTATCTATGAGCTTAGAGATAATCACCGAGGAAATAATAACGTCAGAAACACTAGGATAAACGAATAGTTTTACTTCTTTAAACCTTAAAAGTTCATGTAATACGTCTTTTATTGACGCAGTTTTTTTACTACGTGACTTAGTGAAGCTAAGTATGTTCGTATTATGTTTCAAAAAATCACCTAGAATAGTATGAGTGCTTCCAACTAAAAACTATCTTGGTTCAATATCTAGATGGGGAAGTTTAAAATAGCTGGATTGAAAACCTTAAAAGGTTCTAGATACGAGTAATTTTACTTTCTCTGGTTCGTATTTCCAATACTTAGGTAACTTACCGATTCTCTTGTAGTATTTTGCAAGCCTTCTAATCTTAGATTCTATTTCTTCAAGCCCTCTCTTAGAATGATAGTCTTTAGGATGCTCCTCAAGGTGTGTTCTCAGTTTAGCTGCTCTTTTCATTAAATTAAAAAGATCTTCAGGGATTTCTGCAGCTAAACCATGTTCTTCAAGAACTTTAGCAATGCCCTTACCTAAGATAGGTTTAACTAAGGGTATACCGTACTGGTCTCTTAAAATAATACCTATCATAGATGGGCCGTATCCTTTCTTAGCAAGTTCAACTATTAGTGCCTCAATTTCTTCGGAACTTAGCTTAAGCCATCTAGGAGGACTTGCTCTAACAGGTCTCGTCGGATGAGATCTTCCTTTCTCTCTTTTCTTATTCAAAGGGTTATCCCTCTCTCTTTCTCTTGCACACAAAATATTGTTTCTTACTTTTAAACCTTATTATTACATAGCTATAGTCTTGTCAGCCATTCTGCAAGTTTCTTAAAGGCCCTAGCCCTATGAGATAACCTGTTTTTCTCTTGCATGCTCATTTGGGCAAATGTTTTGCTTTCTCCCTTAGGTGTAAATATTGGGTCAAAACCGAACCCCCTGTTTCCTCTTGCTTCGTAAGCTATTGCTCCTTCTACTTCACCTTCAAAAAGTATAATATTTTTTACGTCAATGTAGCCTACTACTGATTTAAACTTAGCATATCTATCTTCAATGCCGTCCATTAACTTAAGAATACCTTGGCATCCTATAGTTTTAAACACATAACTCGAGTAGGGACCTGGAAACCAATTTAAGGCTCTTATAAATAATCCTGCATCTTCAATAACTAATGGTTTATTTACTAAAGAATATAGGTTCACTAAGCCGTGGAGAACTATTTCTCTTAAGTCTAAAGACTGTATTTCTGGTTTATTTATTTCTAGCATTTCAAGATCTATGCAGTATTTTCGCATGATTTCTGATGCTTCCAAGAACTTATGCTTATTTTTCGTAACGAAAAATATTTTCAAACCTTTTTCCTCCTCTCTTTAACATACCTTCCTCTACGCCTTATCTCCAACATTCTTTCATAAACTTTTTTAGAATAATTTACACTTATAATATTACCATAACCCTCAATTATGTAGTCTCTTACATAGTCTACTATATTGTAATGTGTGCTTTCAAGTGATCTTAGAAGCAGATGCATATCTATAGCATGTTCTTCAAGTTCAGGGGATTTCTTAGATAAACCGAAATCTATTACTATAAGTTCTTTACCTGTGTTTATTATATTTGACGTTGTAAAATCTCCATGAACAATTTGGTTCAAGTGGAGCTTAGCCATAATTTCTCCTGTTTTTAAAAATATCTCTTTCAAAATGTTTATTGGAAGGTCTTTTATGCTTAGTGAAAGTAATGAGCCTTCAATGAACTCCATTACAATAAGGGTTTCTTTTATGTCAAAGTAAAACAGTGTTGGTACAGGTATTCCCTCCCTCCTAGCATAATGTAGCATTTTAGCTTCATTTATTGTTCTTCTTACTCTTAAGTTTAAATCAAATTTGGGATTTCTGTACAGTTTAGGTACTCTCTTTTTAAAAATTGCTTTATAGCCTAAAAACTTACCAATGTAAATGTTTGCTTCAGCGCCTTTGCTTATCAGTTTTCCTATGTTTATCTCTAAATCTATTTTTGCCAAGGAATATCTACCTCGTCAAGTCTCCATCGCTGCTTTATAAACGATTCCTTAACATTAACTGTTATTCCTGATTTGTAAAGTAAAACACCGGTCCATGCTACCATAACACCATTATCTCCCATATACTTTTTAGGTGTGATATAAAGTTCTGCATTATGTTCTCTAACCATTAACCTTAGCTTTTCTTGAAGTATTGGACTTGCACCAACACCTCCTGTTAGAAGTACTTCTTTCTTTTTAGTATGAGCTAATGCTCTTTCAGCTGCCTCCACAAGCATGTTATATGCATTTTCTCTAAAGCTCAAACACAAGTCTTCAAGCTTTACTCCTGGTTCTTTAGCTTTCCTTAATGCTGCTGTTAAAAGGCCAGAATATGATAAGTCTTCTCCTTTAACAACATAGGGTAGGTCTATTATTTCTTCCCCTTTTTCAGCGCATTTATCCACTGCATGTAATCCTTCGACGATATATGGTGGAGCCAAACCAATTTCTCTGGCAAAAACGTCAAGGCAGTTTCCAAGAGCAATGTCTAAGGTTTCTCCAAAAACCCTATATCTTCCGCCTGAAAAAGCAGCTATGATAGTATTCCCTCCTGAAACATAAACTATTAGTGGGTCTTTTGCTCCTGTAAGTTTCTTACCTATTTCAATATGAGCTACGGCATGGTTAACGGGGATAAGGGGTTTCGAAAAGTAAACGGCTAACGCTCTGGCAATTGTAGCTCCAGATCGTAGGCATGGACCCAAACCTGGGCCTAAGGCTATGGCTATTGCTGAAATATCTCTCATAGAAATGTTTGCTTTTAATAGTGCTTCTTTAACTACTTTAGGACCATATGTTGAATGATGTTGTGCAGCTTCTCTCGGATGTATTCCTCCCTTCTCTGGAACATAAACTGCTCTAGTATCTGCTAGAATGCTTCCATATTCATCTACTATTCCGCATCCAAAAGTATGAGCTGTTGATTCTATACCTAAAATAATTATTTTCTTAAAAGCCATAGCTTTGTACCATTTAAAACTAGGTTTTCTTACCCCTGATTCTTCTTGTTGTCCTTGCTGTAACAAATTCCGTATATCCGCATTTGCCACAGTGCCAACGCTCAACAGGTTTAAGATGATGCGCCATAATGCTTCTACATCTTGGACATATTCTGTTTTTAAGTCTTATAGTACCCTTTTCATAATCATATTCATAAAGCTTATGTACATGAGCCATGCCCATCTACCCTGTTTTCTTTTTCTCTTCAGGGGGTTTATTTTTCTGAACTACATGTTCTGGTTCGAAACTTCTAGCCTTCTCAGGACTATCATAGATGTGGATTATTGCTGTTGTTTCTGCTTTACCATATTCCGAAACTACGTTTCTTACATAAACTACGTCTAATGGTATGTTGTATGTTTCTGCAATTGTTTTCCTTATAATCCATTTGCTAGGTGTGCCTTTGCCTACATGGAATATTTTTGCTTTTACTTCTTTCCTACCTACAAGCGGATTTTGCTTGTCTTCAACGATGATCATTTCGTATCCTTCTCTAAGCTTAATGGTTTTAGCTATTGTTTCTTTTTGGGCCATAATGTTAGCCCTCTAAGTGATGTTTACTTCCTTAATGCCTTTCATGTTTTATTTGCTGGTTCTACTTATATTTTGCCCTAAATACTTTAACTTTATAAATTTCTTAAGCATTCTCTTTACTTTGCTCTTAATGCTATTAGAAACCGTAATAGAAACCACACCTGTGCTGGGCTGACCATAAAATACTAGAGAACCTTCCGGAGCCTCAACTATTACGGGTAATGCTAGTAAGTCTTCTTCACCATCAACTACTATTAATGCTTTAAAACCTGTTGTTAAGTATTCTCTTATCTTATTCCAAGCATCCTCACTTATATGTCCAGGAGGATTTTTAACATAAACTACAATGTTATAGAAACCTTCATAGTTAAAGGGAAACTCTATTTTTCTACGATACATTTTATGGTCGACTATTGAAAGATCAGGTAAAATACCTGACATTAACATGTATTGAGTAATTACATCTCCTACACTAATTATTTTAGTAGGCCTTAACTTATTTACTAAACTTACAATTTCAACCATAGATTTTTCAGGTATAACTTCAATAAGTTCTCCTAAGGGCTTTTTAAGTTCCTTTCTAAGTTCTTTAGGTAGTTTAAGAAACAATTTTACCTTACCTTAATAGCGTACATATGTGGTTTCGTTTTATTAAGTATTTTAGCTGTTTTAGAATCCGAGGAAACAATTATTACTAAGCCTTCCCAATCATCGCTGAATGTGCGGGAACCGCATACAGGGCATTGTGTTTCATCATGCGGTACTAGTGCATTACATTTCTTACATGCTTTAAACGGTTTTCTTCTACGATAAGACATTTTTTATCACTTCTTTTTCTCTTTAGGTTTACCGTATATTCTTTCAAGGTCTTCTTTTATCCATTCTAGTTTACCTAGAAACGGTTGCCTCATCGTTACACCTATTCTCATAATTTTATTGGACATTGAAGTACTTACGGCGATTACTCTTGCTCTAACATGGTCTCCCTTCTCTAATATTCTCTTAGTTTCCTTACCTATGAGAGCCCCTCTTCTACCATCATACATTAATACGTCATCTAAAATCTGGGATTTATGAGCTAAAGCATCAAGTGGGCCTAGGCTAACAAATGCTCCAAAATCTGTTATTTCAACTATTTCTCCTTCAATTACTTCTTTAATTAAAGGTTTGAATGCTAAGATGCAAAATTCTGTTTCATGATATGTAGCTCCATCGCCATGAATTATAACGCCTTCCTCAGAAACCTTAACATCGAATACTGCAAGCACTAGTCCTAAGTCCTTATCTATTGTTCCTTCATACTTCTCACGTAAAGATCTTAAAGCAGCTTTTTCTAAGGGCAGATTAAACATTTCAGGTGGAATTCTAACAATATCCTGTACGCGATAAACATAGTACATTGCTTATTTCTACCTCTCACGTTGATGTAAAATCGTGATATTTCTTTACCAGGAACCTCCTATATAAATGTATTATGTGTTTTAAGGAAAATATTCAACTATAACTCTTTTCTCTTCTATATTCAGAAAACCTACCGGTATACCTATCCTCCTGGCTTTTCTCCTTAGCTCTCTGTCATTAGTTATTAAAACATATTTCTCCTTTAAAGCCAAAGTAAGTATTATATCGTCTGTTTTCATGTTTTTTAAATTTTCATGCTCTATAACAACTGCTTCGCTCTTGCTAATAGCTTCTAATGCTCTTTTAGCCGCTTTTCTTTCGGAAGGTTTACCGTATTTTGCCTTATTTTCTAATTCATGAACAACAGCTTTAGGTATGCAAATATCACATAGTGCTGTTAAAGCCTCCTCTATAGATTCCTTTACATCTATTCCATAACGTGCTGATTGAAGTAAAATATTTGAGTCAACAATTACTTTAATCTTGCTCAATATTTTAAAGTACCCCAACCTATGAGTCTCCATCTACCCATAATTCTTCTACTTATAGCTACCCTTGCCTTTTCAAGGGCTATTATTGGTTTTGCCAGCTTTATTTCTAAAATGTCCTTGGTTACGTTCTTAACTATACCCCATGAAATCATAGTTCCTACAGTTAACATTAAACTTTCTTTAGGTCTTATAGGTTCAACTTTTATCATCTGCTTCATACCTACAACTCTTTCCAATGTTTTATATTCTAGAGAAATTTCCCAAAGAACAGGCGGTAACTGGCCTGGTTTTCCAACAATATTACCTACAAGGTTATCGTTCTTAGTTAATGCAGGGTCAAGCTCTGTACCTATAGCCACAAGCCCGCCTGGCTTAGCCTCTTCTACCTCAATATTTCCGAATCTTAAACTTACGACAGTTGTTTCTAATGGTTGATACTCCGTTTTACCGCCAGCTTCTATTCTTACGCCAGGTCTAATCTCTATTCTATCGCCAACCCTGATTACTCCTTGAATTATGCTTCCGCCAACAACTCCTCCAATAAGTTTTTCTGGAGGTGTACCTGGCTTGTTTACATCAAAACTTCTAGCCACATACATTAGTGTCGGTTTTGCTAGATCTCTTTCTGGCGTAGGTATGTTTTCATATATTGCTTTTACGACAGCATCAACATTTACCTTATGTAGTGCACTAACAGGAATTATTGGCGCGTTTTCAGCCCAAGTGTTTTTAACAAATTCCTTAATTTGTTTATAGTTTTTCAAAGCTTGTTCTTTTGAAACAACATCTATTTTATTCTGCACTATAACTAGGTTTCTAATACCTATAATGTCTAAAGCTGCGAAATGCTCTCTAGTTTGAGGCTGAGGACAAGGCTCGTTAGCAGCTATAACTAAAATCGCTCCATCCATTATTGTTGCTCCTGAAAGCATAGTTGCCATTAGAACCTCGTGGCCTGGAGCATCAACGTAAGATACCCTTTTTAATAATACACTTTCGCATCTGCATTTAGGGCATGTTGGTTCAGTAATCCAAGCCTCAAGACCTTGACAGCATTGACACTTAGCAATGTTTCCATCAGCGTAGCCTAGTTTTATTGTCATTCCTCTTTTAAGCTCCTCACTATGGGTAGCAGTCCATTTCCCTGTTAAAGCCTGTACTAAAGTGGTTTTACCGTGGTCAACGTGGCCTACGACGCCGATGTTTACTTCTGGTTGCTTTAGAACCCAAGGCATTTTAGCGGCTTAACCTCCTTGAAGAAATACTATTTCTTTTTCTCTTTACTTTTTTCCTCAGCAACTATTTTAACATTTATTTGAACAATATCTTCAGTTATAACATTACCCCTAACGGTTTTTCTTCGACGTTCACCTTTCTCTTTAGGGTGAAACCCTGGAGGAACTGAAAGTAAAACCCTCTTCTTAACACCGCCCGGAATATCTGGTCTCATAGGGAAACCTGAACTGTCGCTACCGCCTCTAATCTCTAATTTCTTACCTTTAAGTTCATTAGAAACAAGTAAACCGTCAATGATATCGCCTATTTTTAAACCTATAAGCCTCATTGCTGATTCTCCTTTAACAACATAGGTCTTAGCCTTACCCGTTGAAGGATCAGACACTACCACTTTAAACTCAGGCATTACCCTAAACCACCATACCTCTTGTTATCGCAGAAATGTAAAAACATATTCAGAATATAAATTTTCCTAATAAAGTAACGAAGCATTGCTTGAATGATAAGCATTTATATACGATTATTGTATATAAATATTGTAGACATAAAATAGTGATATAAAATGTCTACAACAACCTTAAGCATTAGAATAAGGAAAGATTTGAAAGAGAAAATGGCAAATATTAAAGGTATTAATTGGAGGGAAGAAATTGAAAAATTCATAGAAGAAAAAATAAAGGAAGTGAAGCTTAAAGAAACATTAAACTTAATAGACGAACTTTTATATGGCATTCCAAAGTCTAAGGAGCCAGCATGGAAAATCGTTAGAAAGTATAGAGAAGAGAGGTAATTCTAATGTATGTTATTGGTGCCAGTATATTTGCAAGTGTTATAGTTAAAGATGAATTCTACGACAAAGCAAGAGAGATTATTAAGGAGCATAGGAAAAATGGGTTAATAACAGTGGATATAGTATACGTTGAGGTAGCTAATGTCCTATGGAAACATGTTTTTGCGTTTAAAAGAATACCTGTAGAAACCTTTAGCAAACTAAAGGAAATCATACCACCACTTATACAAAATACTGTAAGCAAAGTTTATGATTCAAAAGACTTAATCATAAGAGCTCTAGATAATGCCGTTAAATACGGGATAACAGTTTATGATTCATTATATGTTACACTAGCATTAGAAACAAATTCTAAACTACTAACATTTGACGAAGAACTAAAGAAGAAATTAGCCCGACTGGAGCTAAATATACTTTAATTAATCTAAGCTTGTCCCTAATATGGCAAATCAGCTATCTAAATATAGAAGCCTCCTTAAGGAAGCATAAACTTACTTTGTCATTTATAAAAGTTTGATTTTGTGAAAGTTTATTTCTTTAACTATAATACAGTACCTATTTTATAAATTTATAAAAATAAAGGTATGCTTACAGGTTTCGAGGTCCTATGTATAATCCCCCAGCACCTGATATAGAATATCCTTCAGCTGGTGTATATGGTGTAATGAGAAATGCTCCAAACAGGTATTTCTTAGTTACTTTACCTAAAGGTGCTTCGAGAACTATGAGATTAGTGTTAAACTCTACTCCAGCAGAAGCCGTTGAGGAAGTTGCTGCAGGTGATGTATATGTATATGCATATACATAGGCATAGCCGTATCCGGGAAGAGCTTCAGCCTTAGCGTCAGCAGAAGCAAACCATGGAGGATCAGGGTACTCAAACTCTGTATTTGTGTTTTAAAATTAGTTTTATTAATGTTTTTGTTTAGAAATTATTGCGTGGCATTAATGCGTAAAAGGTTTAGATTTTTCCTTTACTGTCTTTCACTATTTGCTTTTGGCTTATTTTACGGCTTTCTACTTTACTTACATGGTCCTTCAGGTTTTCTAACACAATTTGCTGCTTTAATATATGCCCCAGCACTACTTCCCATAATAGTTTTTGCTTATTTAGCACATAGAATAGGTAATAGAATTATAGTTACTATGATGATTACACTATCGATAATTGTAGGGTATTTATTAGGGTTGCTATCAAGCTAGGTTAAATAGTACAAGCTTGCTTATAATAACATTATAAGCTTTTATGAGAACAACTTGGCTAATTGAGTTATTGTAAACAGTTTTAAAACTGTAAAAGTTTAGAATAAGTTAGTACGAAATTAAGCTAAATAGCATAAAGAACACGGAGAGGTAATAGAATATGCCATTAGCAGAAAAGAAATTAAGACAACCTATAGTTGTAGTGCTTGGGCATATAGACCACGGAAAGTGCTTACACCCTGATGAGTATGTGTTTTTAGGTAATGGAAAGTTTGTCAAAATATGTAAACTGTTTGAAGCCGAGAAGGAGCTAATTGAAGTAGATGGGGATTATGAGAAGCAAAGAAGAAGTATCCCTGTTTATACATGTCAGGACGATTTACGCATTAATATTAAGACAATGTCTCATGTATGGAGAATTAAGTATGATGGTCTCCTATATGAAATTAGGCTAGCTGATGGTAGTACTGTTAGGGTAACTCCTGAACACCCGTTTTTGACCATTAATGGGTGGAAGAGAGCAAAGGATCTGAATCTCAATGACTATATAGCAATTCCAAGGAAAATCCCATTTAAGGCCACATATAGAGGAATGTGTGAATATATTGTTAAGAGGTTATTGCTTATTTCAGAAACTCTATTTAAACTTAAAGATAGTGCTGTTAACGATGTAAGAAGAAAAATTATGTTAAACAGGCTTAACTCCTATAGATTCTATAGGAACAGACTGAGAAGTAGAGACTTAGTTTTAATAGCAAATAAGCTTAACATAGATTATTATAGACTATATGAGCTTATAGAGCTTATAACATTCTCAGATAGAAGGAGAAGAGTAGGACATGCTAGTAAGTGGGTAAAGCTGCCAAAGTCTAGAAAGAGTTGGGAGAAAATATTTTATGTTGCAGGTTTAATGTTCGGTTATGGTTCTTTAAACTTTGATAGGCTAACTAGTAGTTCTAAAAAACTCGTAAGAGAATTTGAGAAAGGGTTAGCAGTACTTGGAGCTTCAGCACACATTATAAGCTCTAAGAGACAAAGTGTTTTAGAAGTTAGAGCCGTAGGCGGTCTAGCTGTAAAAAAGTTCTTTAAGTACATTTTCGAATTCCCTGAGAGGAAAAAAGCAAGAAATCTAAGGTTACCTGAAGTTGTTCAAATAGCTCCCCTACGTTTTATTTCAGCATTTATTAGAGGATATTTTGATGCTGATGCTGCAGTTGATGTAAAACAAAACCGTATTGAAGTTTCATCTGCCTCACCTACGTTCTTAAAGCAGATAAAGTGGTTGCTTCTTAGATTTGGAATTACATCGCAATATCATGAGAAAACAGTTGAAAACACTACTTATGGCGTACTTTACATTAAGGGTAGAAGGAACTTGGAGAAATATCTAACACACATAGGGTTTATGGAGCCAGCTAAGTTAGAGAAACTTAAAGTAATTATCAGCAAATCTAAACGTGATGATATTACCACTGAAGAAATACCTTTGAGCGGAGATTACATTAAGAGAACCAGACTGATCCATGCTATAACATGGTCAGAGCTTAAAATGCCTTACTTTGCCGTCTACGAGAAAAATTTAGAGAAAATGACTTATTCAACATGGATTAAATTTGTTCACGAACTTAAGAAACTTACCAGTAATAACAACTTTGGTAAGAAGTTAAAGAAGAAGATACTCGTACTCGAAGGATTAAAGAACGATAGAAACTTAGTTTTAGCTTTTATGTCTGATGGACTAATGTACTCAAATAAAGAGCTTACGCCACTAGGTAAAGAAATACTACTAGCCTGGAAGAGGAGAGATTTCGAGAAAATAAGACTTCCCACCTTTGACTATGTAACTTTCGTAAAAGTAAAGGATATAAAGAGACTACGATATGTCGGATACTTATATGATTTAAGCATAGACAATACGCAAAACTTCATAGCTAATGGGATAATAGTTCATAATACAACGCTCCTAGATCATATTAGGGGTACTACTGTTGCTAAGAAGGAGCCTGGTGAGATTACTCAGCATGTTGGTGCTAGTGTTGTTCCAACATACGTTATTGAAAGAGTTTGTGAGCCTTTAAGGAAAATGTTTCCTATAAGGCTTAAAATACCTGGATTGCTTTTCATAGATACTCCTGGTCATGAGCTTTTCTCTAACCTTAGAAAAAGAGGAGGTAGTGTAGCTGATTTTGCTATTTTAGTTGTTGATGTTCTTGAAGGGTTTAAAGATCAGACCTTTGAAAGCATTGAAATTCTTAAGGAGCGTAAAGTACCCTTCTTAGTAGCTGCTAATAAAATCGATAAAATTCCCGGTTGGAAACCGTATCCTGATAGCCCGTTTCTCATGAGCTTTAGAAAGCAAAGTGAGAGGGTAAGAGATAGGCTTGAAGAACTAATTTACAACATTATTGGTGAAATGTATAAGCTGGGGTTTAAAGCTGATAGATTTGATAGAATAAGGGATTTTACTAAAATAGTAACCATAGTTCCTGTTTCGGCGAAAACTGGTGAAGGCATACCTGAGCTTTTAGCTGTACTTGCAGGTTTAACTCAACAGTTTATAACTAAAAGATTAATGTATGCTGAAGGACCTGCTAAAGGCGTTGTTTTAGAGGTTAAAGAGGAAGTGGGTCTTGGAACGACAATAGACGTCATAGTTTATGATGGAATCTTAAAGAAAGGGGACATAATAGTTGTTGGAGGTTTAGAAAAACCTATAGTAACTAAGGTTAGAGCACTCTTAATGCCTAAACCATTACAGGAAATAAGAGCCCCTGAAGAAAAGTTTATGCAGGTAAACCATGTTGTCGCAGCTGCAGGTGTTAAAATAGCAGCACCAAACCTTGACAGTGCACTTGCAGGTTCACCTATATTTGTGATTGAAGACTTATCGAAAATTGATGAATATGTGTTTAAGGTTCAGGAGGAGATATCAAGTGTTAGAATTATGAAGGATGTTATCGGTGTAGTTGTTAAAGCAGACACGTTAGGCACTTTAGAAGCTCTAATAGCTGCTTTAAGAAGAAAAAACATTCCAGTAAGGTTAGCTGATGTAGGGCCTGTAAGTAGAAGAGATGTTATTGAAGCATCGACATCTTTAAAAAAGAATAGATTTTACGGAGTTATATTAGCCTTTAACACTAAACTACTTCCGGGAGTCGTAGACGAAGCTATTAGAGAAGGTGTTAAGATATTTAGTGATAATGTTATCTATAAGTTGCTAGAAACTTACGAAGAATGGTTAATTAAGGAAAGAGAAAGAGAAAAGCTTAGAGAACTAGCTAAACTTATCAGGCCAGCTAAAATAAGAATAATCCCTGGATTTGTTTTTAGGAGAAGCGCACCTGCTATCGTAGGTGTTGAAGTTTTAGGTGGGAAAATCAAGTCAGGGTATCCACTAATGAGAAAGGATGGTAAACGTATTGGAGAGATAATGCAAATACAGGATAGAGGAAAAACTATAGGTGAGGCTAAGATAGGTCAAGCAGTGGCTATTTCTATTAAGGGCCATGTTTTAGTAGGAAGACATATAAATGAAGGAGATATTCTTTACACTGATCTTTCAGAAAAACATGTTGAAACGTGGATTAAGAAATTTAAATCGGAACTAAGTGATGATGAACTTATTGTTTTAAAGGAAATCGTTAAAATTAAGAGAAAAATTAATCCAGCTTTTGCTGCAACAATTTTCCTTTAACATACAAAGTCTTCGTCTTTAAAAATAACTTTCATTTCTCTAATAGCTGCTTCAATACTATCAGCAGCATGAATGATGTTTTCCTGAACGGATAGAGCAAAATCTCCTCTAATAGTTCCTGGCGGCGCTTTCCTACCGTCTGTTGGACCTATCATTGTCCTAACAACATTTACAGCTTCGTCTCCTTCAAGAACCATTGCTACGACAGGCCCAGAAGTAACAAAGTTTATTAGGTCTTCAAAAAAGTGCTTACCTTTATGTATAGCATAAAGTTCTTCAGCTTTTTCTCTACTTAGCTTAAGCATTTTTAAAGCCACAATGGCTAACCCTTTATTTTCAAAACGCCTAATTATTTCACCTATAAGTCCTTTTTTCACACCATCAGGTTTTATCATAACAAAAGTTCTTTGAACAACCATGCTAAGACACCCAGAAGTTTAGTTTAAGTGCCTTATTTTTAGTATTTTAGGTCTTAGCGTATTTTAAGGTCCATTTATACTTCCTAGGGTTACGTTTAAGTTTTAACATGTTCTTTAAGCATTTGCTTGAACAAAACCATAATATTGAACCATCATTTCTAACGTACATTATTCCTGTTCCAGGTTCTATTTCCCGTCCGCAGAATGAGCAACTTCTTACTTTAACCATGAGCAACACCGCTATAGTTATTGTCGCATGTTAGCTGGAAATTCTCGGTGGAAACATATTTAAAACTCTTTCTACCAATTTTCACTACAGATCATCTTGAGGGTAAAGAACAGTGAGCAGTAAGCAGAAATCCACATCTATAATAGAAGAACTAGGCTATCCTGCTGAAGTGATTCAAATAGTTGGTAGAACAGGAGTTACTGGCGAAGTAATACAAGTCAGAGTCAGAATTCTTGAAGGAAGAGATAAAGGCAGAATATTGACTAGAAACGTTAAAGGACCTGTAAGACTAGGCGATATACTGATTCTAAGAGAAACAGAAAGAGAAGCTAGAAAACTTTCTGGTAGGTAAAAAAGTTAAAAGTTTTTGATTTAAATATCTAAGACCACTACTGCTCTGTTTACTTAGCTGCTTTAGCTTTTATTTCACTAACTTTCTCTACGATTTCTTCTACGAGCTCCTTAGCTTCCCCTGGATCAATAATACAAGCGCTTGCTGCTGCAACTTCTATACCGGAAGCTTCTCCTAATCTTTTCTTACTTGAAACATAGACGTAAGGTATTTTCTTTTCGTCACAAAGCAATGGTAAGTGAGCTACAATTTCCGGCGGATCTACGTCTTCAGCTATTAGTACTAGTTTAGCGAGGCCTCTTTCAACGGCTTTAGTAGTTTCGTTTGTTCCTTTCTTTATTTTTCCTCCAGTTTCTCTAGCTTTCTTTACTGCTTCATAGGCTTTTTCAGCTAGTTCTGAAGGTACTTCAAATCTAACATAGAATGGTTTAGACATACTTACTCATCCTCCTCGGCTATCTCGTCGTTCATCATTTAACCATAAGTGAAAATAGGGATATATAAATCTGTATCAAATAGTAGCATGAAACATTGATAATAAAATATTCTATTCATGGGCAAAATAAGCAATTACCTTATTGTCAACTAATCTATCTATTTTAACGAAGCCGAATCTATAAAACTGTACAATAGTGGCCGGAGAAATTGTTTTTAATGATTCTTCAGCTAAACCCTCAACGATGTTTAAGTTTAATCCTTCAGGTTTTTTCACAACAACTTTAACATTGTCGGTCACAGGTACCCATTGAATTATCGGTGTCTTATGTTTTCTTGCATCTTCTAAACTTACCCCAGAAAATACAGTATTAACCTCACTCTCCCCTACATTCTCTATCTTAACATTAAATAGTCCAAGAAGCCTAATGAGATCACCTTTAGCCATTCTTTCACAGTCTCTACGTGAAATATATAGCTCTAATAGTTTTTCTTTGCCCTTTAACTTTAATATTCTGTACCCTAGCTTCTTGTTTTCTGGATGATACGGTATTTTAGTTGTATATTCTGAAATTCCATGAACAACAACTTTGACAGGATTATCAACAAATAATATCCTAGGAGCTTTAAGGTCGACTATTTTTCTATTTAACGCAGCTAAGTTTTCCATAGAAATACTTGCTTCAGTAGGTTTAACACCGACTTCCAATATTAGCTCTCTTATTGCTTCGGCTGTAAATCCTCTTTTCCTTAAAGCACATAGCGTTCCAAATCTTGGGTCATCCAATCCTTCAAACTTACCTGTTTCAACATATTTTCTAATAGCCGACTTGCTTAAAATAAATCCTTTTAGCTTAAGTTTTCCAAAATGTATTGTTTCAGGATAATCCCACTTAAAATGCATGAATAAATATTTTTGCTTTACTGTATTTGTTAAGTGCTCTTTTGCTCTTAAAATATGAGTTACTTTTAATAAATGGTCATCTAAAGCAGATGCATAATTATATGTAGGCCAAACCACATATTTGTCACCTACTATGGGATGAGGGTTCTTTGAGGTATCTATAATCCTGAATGCAACCCAATCTCTAACAGAAGGATCTGGGTGGTTTAAGTCTGTTTTAATTCTAAGAACTGCTTCGCCTTCACCAAAATGTCCTTCGAGCATTTTATCCCAAAGTTCAAGGTTGGCTTCTACGCTTTGATCTCTATGTGGACAAGGCTTCTTTTGATCCCTTAGCTTCTTGAACTCTTTTCTACCACATAAATCAACATAAGCTCCTCCTTTTTCAATGAGTGTTTTTGCATATCGATAATGTATAGGCAATCTTCGCGACTGAACGTGTTCCTCATCCCATTTTAAACCTAACCATTTAAGATCATCCTTTATAAGATCATATGCTTCAAGCATAGGCTTTTTAGTTTTAGGATCCGTGTCATCGAATCTTAAAATGAATTTTCCTTTATACATTTTAGCGTACTCGTAACATAAGATAGCGGGTCTAGCATTTCCTAAATGTAAAACAAAATCAGGATTCGGGGCAAACCTTGTCGTAACAAGCTTATATTTATGAATGTTAGGTAATGGTGGAAGCTTTTTCTCTTCCTTCTTCTCTTTTTTCATGAAAATTTCAGGGTATTTTTCTTCAGCAATTCTTTTCTGTTCTTCAATAGTTAATGCGTTCACTTCATTTACCGTTTCCTTAACTATGGAAATTACTTCTTTAATGAATTGTCTTACCTCAGGTTTTTCCGCAACAACTTTATTAATAACTGCTTTAACTTCTGCTCTACCAGAATGCTGTATGGCATTTTGTAAAGCATATTTAAATGCTATGTTCTTTATCTCACTTACATGGAGAGACATTGATTTTTCTGACATTTTCTTCACCTACAGCAACTATTATATAGCGTTGAACCTCACCAAATATTGTTCCTATGTAAACTATTGTTCCTCGTACAATACTTACTATGTTTCTTACTTCAAATTTTCTTGTAACCTGGTACCCTATTCTATCTCCCTCATCTACTGTATCTCCTTCGTCTACATGTAGGAATATTTTTAGCCCTTCTATTTCCACCAAGCTTACTTCAGTGTTTTTCTCTACTAAATAATATGCATCGTGTTTAGGACTATATGTTATAAAGGACTTTACAGTTCTTGATTGTTTTAAGGAAATTACTTCCTCATAAGCTGTTTCATAAATTTTCTTTACGAAAACTCTTTTGTAACTTTTTATCCTTCTTACCATGTTTTTGCTTGTAGTTACGCAGAAAACGTTGTTAGATAGCTCAAATATAAGGTCATATGTTTCCCCTATGTTCTCTTCTTCAACATATATTTTAGGATA
This sequence comes from Thermoproteota archaeon, assembly GCA_029258915.1. Classification (GTDB taxonomy): domain Archaea; phylum Thermoproteota; class Thermoprotei_A; order EX4484-217-1; family EX4484-217-1; genus EX4484-217-1. The sequence continues at coordinate 29,080 of JAPDJU010000006.1, read as the reverse complement.
GGTATAGGTAGACATCATTACTTACAACTTATTTTATTCTCTTGACAACGTAATCTGCCAGTTCAATGAGCATTTCTTTTGCTTCTAAATCTTTGGCATCTAAGTTGTCTATAATTGTTTTTGCAGCATTAGCGTATTTTAAGGCAAGTTCTTTAGCGTAATCTATTGAACCTAAGTCTTTAAGTAATGTTATGATTTCAGCTATGCTTTCTTTACTTAATGTTCTATCACCTAAAGTTTCCAATATTTTCTCTTTTTCCTTTGGCGTTGCTTTTCTTAAAGCATGTAAAACTATGATTGTTTTCTTTCCTTCTCTTATATCGCTTCCAACAGGTTTGCCTAATTTTTTCTCTTCGCCAACAACACCTAAAATATCGTCTTGAATTTGAAATGCGAGTCCAAGATATTTACCGTATGTTCCTAGTGTTTCTACTTCATGTATACTTCCACCACCTATTAATGCACCTATTTTGGTTGTTGCTTCAAAAAGTACAGCTGTTTTCTTATATATCATTGTAAAATATTCTTCTTCACTAACATCTACTCTTTCCTCAAAAGCCATATCCATTGCTTGTCCTTCAGCTATTGTTGAAGCTGTATGAGCCAGTATTTCAGCTGATTTAACTATTGATTTATGGTCTACGTTTAGTTCTTTAAGCTTCAATAGGGCTTCAAAAGACTTGGAGAATAAGAGGTCTCCAGCTATTATTGCCGTAGGTATACCCCATACTTTATGTACTGTAGGTACTCCTCTACGGAAATCATCCATGTCCATAACATCATCATGTATTAGCGTGAAATTATGCAGTATTTCTATAGCTGCCGCTGCTGGAATGGCTTTTTTCTCGTTTCCACCAACAACTCTAGAGGAGAGTATTAGAAGTGTTGGTCTTAATCTCTTGCCTCCTGCTTTAAGCAAATGTGATGATGCAGAATAGAGGTGGTCTGGTTTACCTTTCAACACATTGTTTAATATGAAGTCATCAACCATTTTTGCAATATATTTAGCATAGTTTAAAAGTTTCTTCATATATTTTTTACCCCTATGAATCTTGGTTTAAGCTTATTTTTCTCCTATCTAAATTTTTCCAAATATTCCCTAATGTTTATACCTCTTAACTCAAGCCATTCTCTTACTTTTCCAGTAATTACTATGTCTGTTTTTCTCAGCTGCTTTAATGTTTTATTGCCTGTTAGAAGCATGGCTATTTTGAGTTCATCGATTAGCTTTCTTACGTATTGTTCGAGTCTTTCAGCACCTTTAACGGCTTCTTTAAGAGCAGGTAATGCGACGCCTGCTACATTAGCTCCTAGAGCTATTGCTTTAGCTACGTCTAAACCCGTTCTTATACCGCCGCTACCGATTATCTCTAAATTAGGTGCTCCAACGCGTGTTTCAATGATAGACACTGCTGTTGGTATTCCCCAGTTCCAAAATGTTTTAGCTATTTCTGCAGTATAGTTATTTCCTTTTCTTAGGGCTCTATACATTTCAACGGCAGACCAGCTTGTTCCTCCAAGTCCAGCTACATCAATAGCTTTTACTTCGGTGTGTTCCGCTATTAATGAGGCTATTTCTCTGCATATACCGGCTCCTGTTTCTTTAACTATTATCGGAATGGAAAGTTCTTTTGATAATTTACCTATTTTCATTAAAATGTTCTTGAAGCATTTTTCCCCTTCCATTTGAACAGTTTCTTGCAATGGATTCAGATGTATTGCTAGCGCATCAGCATCTATCATTTCAGTAGCCTTAACTACATCGTCTATACTATATTTTTTAATTTGAACAAACCCTATGTTAGCTATTTTAAACGCTGTTGGAGCATATTCTTTAACAACAGAGTACGTATATGAAACCGATGGATCTTCTAATGCCGCTCTTTGACTGCCAACACCTATTCCTATTCCAAGTTTTTCGGCTACATACGCTAATGTCTTATTTATTTCGAAAGTTTCAGGATGGCCTCCGGTTATGCCTGTGATTATTATTGGTGCATTTAGTTTTTTCCTTAGAAAACTTGTTTGAACGTTTACTTCGTCTAAGCCAAGTTCGGGTAGAGCTCTATGTATGAATATTACGTCTGTAAACCATGTGGAAATCTTTGATTCCACATCCTCATTTAAGCAGATATCTATATGCTCTATTTTCCTAAAACGCGTTGTATTCATCAAGTCTCAATTACACCTTTACTATGGTTTTCTTGGGTATATTCTTATATGTTAAGGCTCTATACACGTAACCTGGTTTTAACGCATTAAACATCATTATTTTCATCTTCTTAATCTTAACCCACTTAACTATTTCCAATAGTTTATTAACCATACCTCCTGTTACATCTATACCTCTCGCCTTAACCCTTGAATGTTCCAATATATTACTTAGCATATTTTGGTTTAGAACTTCTATAAGGTCTTTATCGCTTTTAGGCGGGTACCTTTTATAGACGCCGTTAACGTTAATTGCGTAAAATAGGTTGTTAAAATTAAGCTTTGAAGCAATATATGGGGCTATAGTGTCTCCTGAAAGTATAGAGAACTTCTTTGTTGCGTCAAAAACTATGTCACCATAAAGTATTGGCACCAAATTTCTTTTCAGAGCGTTAATTATTGGATCTAAAAATACTTTGTAGGGTTCTTTGTTTTTCAAAATAAATGTTAATTGAGTGTTTATAGGGACAGCATCGATTCCATGCTTTAAAAGACAGGACGTTATGGTTTTATTTAGCCTCTCCATAGCTTCATGTATTTCAATGAAGGCTCTTGGTGTAAACTTGTCTTTATACCTTGATGCTACGAAGTGACCGAATGAGCCACCCCCATGAACAAGAACTAGCTTTATATTTTCCTCAGAAAGTGCTTTAGCTATTTCTGAAGCTATTCTATTTAGCACATGTTTTCTTAAAGTAAATGGCTTAGTTTTATCTGTTATAACGCTTCCACCTATTTTTAACACTATTTCTCTCATTTCTTCTCCCCTAACGTTACAATGATTTCTTCACATCTGCCATGAGGTTTCTTAAAGCATATGAGTGATGAGCTCTCTATATCCGGGAATATTATGCATTTACATTTAAAGTACATGTTTAAGTCTACAATATCCTCTAAGTTATAGATAGCATATTGTAAAGACTCTTCCGTGATTATGTAGCTTTCTAGGATGCTTTTTACTCTTAGCATTTGCGTAGCATCTATGATGTTTCTACCGCCAATATGGGCTAATAAGTCTATGTTGCCTATATTTGTTCTTGTGGTAACCACCTTGTTGGGAATGTTTAGCATGTAACCTTTAAACTTGTTTTTAGAAGGTAATTCTATCCATCCTTCCCTAAACCTGTAGATCATGCTTTTATTTTTTAAAGTTGAAACTCTTAAGGCCATGATTATGGGTAAATAGCTTATTAGTTCCTTGCTTTCTAATAGTGGCGAATATTTTTCGATATCATCTATAGATACATCATATCCTAATTTATTTCCTATAATTACCATTAAATGTGCGGTAAGTATAGCATATGTTGATATTTTAAAGCTTTCAAAAGTACCTCTAACATTTACCGTTACTTTTAGGCCTTTCTCACCTAAGCCTCTGAGAAATTCTTCTAAAAACATTTTTAAGAATTTAGGTTTAGGTACGTTTTCAAAGTTGAAAGTTATTTCTGTAGTTTGTCTTTCTACACTTACTTCAAATGCTATTCTTTCATCAGTTTTAGCTATAATTACTGGATTTCTTCTTCTAGGTATTAGTGTGCCAAGGACAGGTACGACGAAGGGCGCTATGTGAAGTTCCATTTCATACTCCATTATGCTAAATTATCTTCTTCTAAAAACTATTGAAGCATAACCTACAACTGCACTTTTATCTCCTGTTATATCGCCTGAGGTAGCGTGTTTTAACAGTTTAACCTCTACTTCATGGTTTATTAGCTTACTATACTCCATTAAAACTATTGTGGGCCCAGGACCACACATCGATATGTTGTATGTATCCAAAATTTTCGATAGTTCTTCACTGTCTCTACGTAAGATAGCATTTATTGTCATTTTATCTTTTTTGACTGTTTCACTATGCGGTTCATAATGATTTAGATCAGTGCTTGCAATAATAACTATATCTCTATTAAGCTTTTCAGATGCTTCATGTATTGCTTTAGCTATTCTTAAAGCTGCTTCAGGCGTTTGCCACATCATGGATACGGGAACAAACTTTATTTCTCCAAACAGATACTGTAGGAAAGGTATTTGAACTTCTACAGAATGCTCATATCTATGTGCTGAAGGATCTATATCCACTATACCGCTTAGTTTAACTACTTCCTTTGCTAATTCAGAATCTATATCTGCTTTACCCAAAGGCGTTACCCAATAATCTTCTATCATGGTTGCTATAGGTGAACCTAGGCCTGTATGGTTTGGCCCAAGTATTATGAACGTATCCGGTTTACCATCTATAGCTAACTGGTAAAATCCATGAGCTGCAATCGGACCGGAGTACATGTATCCTGCATGCGGTGAAACAATACCCAACACTTTTCTAGGTCCTTTAATATTAATTTTTGGCAGTTTTCCCGGACCTAAAGGGTGAAGATATGATTCCTCAATTTGGTTTCTTAGCAGCTCAGGGTCTGCTTCGTAAAACATACCGGCAACAGCAGGTCTTCTAGGCAAAATTTTTTCACCTAGGAGAAATATATGTGCTTAAGAATTTAAATAGTGGCGTACTTTAATTCAAAAATTGTTTTATGTTGTTCTAACTATTTTAGTTTCAAACTCATCTACAGATACCGGTAGTTCGCCGTTTGGCGGTATATCTCCTCTTTCTCTAAGAACTTGTCTTGCAAGAAGCCAGTAAAGAAGAGCTAAGGCTTTCCTACCTTTGTTGTTTGCCGGGATTATTAGTTCGACATAGTCTGTTTTATTATCCGAATCGCAAAAAGCTACTATTGGAATACCTACTTTGGCTGCTTCCTTTAAAGCTTGGGAATCGGATCTAGGATCTGTAACTATTATTAGTTCAGGTTCAGCATAGTGTTCAAGTTTAGGATTAGTAAATGTTCCCGGAAGAATTCTACCAGTTATTGCCTTACATCTTACAAAACTACAGAATTTTCGAACAGGTTTATGCCCATATTGTCTTACCGAAACAGCAACTATTTTTGAAGGATCGTATCTTGCAATAAATTTAGCTGCTATTCTTAACCTTTCATCGGTCTGTCTAACGTCTAAAATATGGAGGCCGTCAGGCCTTATCTTATACACAAACCTAGTCATATGCTTTGTTCCAATATGAGTTCCTATGTGTACTCCTGCAGCTAGATATACTTCTAAGGGAACAAGGAATTCTACTGTTTCAGCTTTTTCACTTGACATCTATAGCGACCTCGACACGTTTATAGAGGCCTTGTAAACTTGATAACTTGTGGAAGCAGATCTATGTGGGACAGGAGCATTCTTCTACAACAATATCTTTTGATACCCAAATCATCAAGCACCTTTTCGGGGTCTTCTCCCTGTTCTACTCTCTTCTTAAACTCTTCCCATTTATCTCCTATTACTGCTCCGCATGTAAAGCATCTTACGGGAATAAGCATTATTTTAAACCTCGAGTACTTATATATGATCACCTATATGATTTTTGCCATCTTCTTCTAGCACTGTAGCGTGCAAACTTCTTTGGCTCTGTTTGCCTAGGGTCACCACTTAGCATTGTTTTATCATATTCTAAGAATAGCTTTTTTAATTCTTCGCTTCCAGTCCATTCTATAAGCCCCCTGGCTACAGCTGTTCTAATTGCATCAGCTTGAGCCATGACTCCTCCCCCTCTAACATTGACGCTAATGTCTATTTGGTTTCTTATGTCATCTCCTGCTAGTAATAGGGGTTCCATAATTTTCCAACGGGCCATTTCTATGGGATAGAATTCTAAAGGTATGTTGTTAATGTAAACTCTACCTTTACCCGGTTTTAAAATTGCTCTAGCAACAGCTGTTTTCCTTTTACCAGAGGTTATGATTATTTTCACTTCCTCCACCCTACTTGACTTTTAGGTTTCCAACCAAGCTGGATAGCTATTTCAGCTAAGGTTGTACATTTTCTACCCAATCTTGTAGCTAAAGCATCTTCTATTTTAATCATCTTACTGGCTTTATCAGCATATTCTGGAGGTATACCCGTAAAAACTTTTAGCCTTCTAAACGCACTTCTACCTTTAGGCTTACTTATCGGCAGCATCCCTCTAATAGTTCTTCTAACAATGTTCTCAGGGCTTCTAGGCCTCCTTATTCCCTGTTTATAGGGGCTTCGTAATGTTCCTACTTCGAAAAGCAGCTTGTATGATTCTATAACCATTTTTCTATCTCCGCTTACAACAACCTTATCAGCATTGAGTATTGTTATTCTTTCACCGTTAAGAAGTCTCTTAGCTACTATACTTGCTAATCTACCTAAAATATGTCCTTCACCATTAACTATGATTTCCTCCACCATGCCTGTCATCCTTAGCCTATTATTTTAATATTTGAACCTTTAGGGTTATTTAAAGCAAGGTCTAATATATGTACGCATTTACCGCCTGCTTTAACTATTTTATTATAAGCTGATTTAGAAAATTCTATTGCAGCCACGGTTACTTTATGATTTATGGTACCTGCTCCCAAAACTTTTCCAGGAACAACAACTATATCTCCGTCTGTTGTATGTCTGTTTATCCTTGAAATATTGACAGCTACTCTCCGTCTACTTGGCTTTTCAAGTCTTTCAGCAATATCTTTCCATATCTTAACATTATTATCCTTAGCTATTTTTCTTAATATTCTAATTGTTTTTCTTAAAACTATGTTTGTTGGACCTGTTCTCTTAACCATGTTTATTCGCCTTCACTTAATTCTTCAATTAGCTTCTCCATTTCATCTGCTTTTTTCCACAATATTTTAGCTGCTTCATAAACTATTTTCTCTGGAGGTAGAGCACCCGTTGATTCTATTGTAAGTATGAAAGAATCTTCAGCCCATGAAACCTTTATTGCTTGTGGTTCACATACTTCTTCACATGCCCTACATAGGGTGCATGAGAATATGTTCTTTATAATGAGTTTATCGTTTTTAATTTCAAGGACATCCTTAGGGCAGGCTTTAACACATTTGCCGCATAGATCACATTTTTCAAAGTTTATTTTTAAAACGGGAACATATTTGTGAGCACTTACGGTTACTGGCGACCATTTGATATGTTCTTTACCTCTACCTAAGCGAGCATAGGCTTCAAAAGTAAGTTTTTGACCTTTAGCTAAAACAACTATAGGTATATTGTCGTAGACGGGTTTTACTGCTGGATCTTCGCTTTTCAAATCCCCAGAGTAAATTACGGTTCCATCTTCTTTAGCTTCAACATCGAGAAATAGTCTAACATAGCATTCAGGGTTTGTTATTGGATCTGCTCCCTCGCATTCTTCCGAAGACTTGTAATGTTCAAGGTCTGTTGTTAAGGGTATAAGTCCTAGTCTATGTGCTATTATTTCATCGTATAAGACGGATGTGTTGTCTAGGAAAGCTACTTCATCTATGGCTAAAGTTGGAACATCCGAAATAGCTAATCTCCTAATGGCATTAACAAAGGCTAAGGAGGTATCTTCTATTAAAAGCTTTATCGTTTTACTATCTTTCTCTAAAATTCTAGTCTTCACCTTAAATAATCCCCCACTGTTCTATACTCTTCTACCTCTACGCCCTCCTGGTCTTCTAGTTGTATCGTGAGGTATTGGCGTTACATCTTCAATTCTACCTATAATGAATCCCGCTCGTGCTAAAGCTCTTATGGCTGCTTGAGCTCCGGGACCAGGTGTTTTAGGTCCATGGCCTCCAGGAGCTCTTACTCTAATATGTACCGCTCTTACTCCTTTATCCATAGCTTCTTGCGCTACTCTGGAAGCAGCCAACATTGCAGCATACGGTGATGGCTTTTCTCTATCAGCTTTAACAACCATTCCACCTGAAGCTCTGGCTACCGTTTCTGCGCCTGTAAGGTCTGTAAGATGTATTATCGTATTATTCAGTGAACTATATATGTGCACTATACCCCATTTAAGCTCACGTGCCATAAACGACATTTATTCACACCCTTACTTTTGCATTTGCGTTAACTTCTGTTTAATGGGGCTTGTAGGATAGAAGTCTATTAATTCCTCTTCTTCCTTACTTACGAGGTAACTGGGTGAGGTAACTTTTCTCCCAGCAATAGCTATATGTCCGTGGACAATGAATTGTCTTGCTTGGTATATTGTTTTAGCTAAACCTTTTTCATAAACTACTGTTTGAAGCCTTCTTCTTAAAATATGTTCAGCTGTTAAGCCTAAAACATCATCCAATGTGGCTCCCTCAGGTAAGACGCCTAAGTGGTAAAGTTTAGATAGAACAGCTTTTTCCTGAATTTTTCTTTCCTCTTCAGGTAATGCCAGTAACGCTCTGGCTCTGTGTCTAAATTCTCTAGCTATTGTCTTAGCAATCCATAGTTCGCGTTTATTTCTAAGACCATACTTGCCCATAAGTATCATTTCTTCTTCTAAAACTTCCTTTCTCCATGGATGTCTAGGTCCAATCCATTTCTTACGCGGTTTCTTAGGATCACCCATAGCCTACACCTACCTTCTCTTACGTTTAACGCCAACCGTTACTCCAAGTCTACCTGTTGTTCTTGTACGTTGGCCTCTAACCTTAAGTCCGAGCTGATGTCTTATACCTCTCCAGCATCTAATTTTCTTTAATAGCTCAATATCCCTTTTAACAGCAATTATTAAATCTGAACCTATAAGGTGAAGGTCTTTACCTGACTCGTAATCTTTTCTTCTATTAAACATCCAATCAGGTAAGCCTAAAACTTTAGGGTTAGCTAATGCTTCCTCTATTTTCTTAACTTCTGCTTCAGACAAGTTTCCAATACGTGCTTCAGGGTCTATGCCGAGTTTTCTACATAAAGCATAGGCTAAAGTTACGCCTACGCCTTTAATTTTAGCTAGACCATAAGCTACTTTGAGATTTCCATCTATATCTACACCAGCTACTCTAACTATGTACCTAAACGTTGTTGAGGACATAGCTTACCCAACCTTTTTAGCCTAAACGTCTTTCCTCACAGCTACTTAAAACCATACACAACTAAAATTATTTAAATTTTAATGGTATAAGCTATTTAGATTTTCATAGTGCCTTTCTATAAGTATATGGTAATGTAATTTTTACTTCACTTAGAATAATTGTTAAAACAACATTTACACATTAAAATACATGGGGTTAAGGATTGGAAAAAGAATGGTTCAAAGAGTTTTTTGATAAAATATATTGTGAAACCTATAGGCCTTTAGAAAGCGAAGAGAGAAACAAAGCTGAAGCTGAATTTATAGTTAAAGTGCTTGACTTACCTAAAGGTTCTAAGGTTCTCGATTTAGGGTGCGGTTACGGTAGGCACGCTGTCTATCTTGCTAAATGGGGTTATAAAGTAACATGCTATGATCTTAGCAAATATCTCTTAAAGAAAGCTAGGGAGAGAGCTAAAGAATTCAAAGTCAAAATGGAGTTCGTTAGAGGCGATATGAGAAAACTAAACTACTCAAATACTTTTAACGGAGTATATATGGCATTTACTACCTTCGGCTATTTTAGTGATAAAGAGAACTTTAAGCTCCTTAAGAAGATAAGTAAAGCCCTTAAAGAAAAAGGAAAGCTCCTTATAGATACATGGAATAAGTTTAGAACAATATCTCACTTCTACAGTCAAGGAGGAACCGAAGTTTATAGATGGTGGAAATCAGGAGACTATATTATACTTGATGAGACGAGGTTTGACATGGAAAAAGAAGCTATAATAAATATTAGAACCTTCATTAAAGACGGTAAAATAATCTGTGAAAGAAAATTTGAAGTAATAGCTTATAGTTTTAAAGAACTTAAAAACATGCTAAACAGAGCAGGATTAGTTATAGTGAAGGCTTATGGTAATTATCAAGGAGAAGCTTTCCAAATGAATAGTCGAAGACTTGTAATTGTTGCTGAAAAATATCAGCCTTAATCTTATAACTTTAACAAAAACTATGGAGAAATACTAATAAAATAAATTAAACATCAATGTCTTTATTCACTAAAATTTTATTAAAAATGCTTTAAAATGGTTACTGAACTTACTTAAGACAATTATAGATTGTCAATCAATAAAGTTTATGGTTATAGTTACTTTGTTCTACGGAGTCTTTTTGAAAGCGGCTCTCCACCAACACCTATATTATCAGGTTCATTTTCTTTAATTAGTACTATAAAGGCCTCCCTTTTTATTCCAGTTACTTTTTCTGCAGCGCTTGTAAATAGTTTTATAAGTTCCTCTTTTTGTTCTACGGTTAGTTTGGGTCCTTCAAAAATTATTACGGGCATACGTGTCTGCACCCGTTATATTAATACTATGTTTAAATATTATTATTTCGTCATGAACTTAACTATAGCTTGATATAACTGCGTAACGGGAATAATTAAAAATACTAAATTTCCAGTTAGAAATTCTTCTTTATTACATCACTTGGTCAGTGTGATATGTTGGCGCCGGGGGCGGGATTTGAACCCGCGCGGGGACCATGCCCCACTGGCTCCCTAGAGAATTCTCCAGGCCAGCCCCTTAGTCCACTCGGGCACCCCGGCTCTTCTATTTCTTTTGTCTTGTACTACGTTATTTATTAGTTTTATGTGGTTTTCACGCTTAAAATAACTTTATACCCTGATTTTGAGGCTAATATTTTTGTGTTTCCAAAGGTTTCTTCTAGTATCCTTTTAAGTTTTTTCTCGCCTTTTCTAACAACAAGCTGTATTGTTCCTTCCTTCTTTAGCTTTTGGTAAGCTTCTTTAACAAGTTTTTCAACAACTTGGAATCCCGCAGAGTAAGGTGGGTTAGAAATTATCATGTCGAAGGCTATATTTTTAGGTAAAGGATCGTAAAGGTTGCCGTGAAGTACGATAACCCTATCTGCAACATTGTTTAGTTTAGCATTTATTTTGCAGAGTTTCACTGCTCGTTTATTAATGTCTACCGTATAAACCTTAAGTTTAGGATTAAGTTTTGCAATAGTTATACCTATAACACCGTAACCTGCTCCGACATCTAAAACAATACCTTCCTTAGGAATTATTGCTGTTTCAAGTAAAAGTTTTGTTCCAGGATCTATTTTTCTTCTAGAGAAAACACCTGGTTCAACTATGAATTCTACAGCTACACCTCTAATAATATCTGATATTATTTCCTTTTTCCCTATGCTAACGGGTTTTTCTGAGAAATAGTGCTCGGTCATATTTCTTTACTTCCCTCTTTACTCTTCCAGACCTTAGGATATATTCCTGTGGACATGATTACTCTCGTTGTTTTTACAGCAATTCCTCTATTTGATTCTAAAACTTGTTCGGTGTTCATGTTTGCTTTACCTAAAGCTACAAGTTCACCCTTAACTGTAAATATTGCTACTCTATCTCCAACATTAATGCCTTCGTGGAGGGCTAGTATTCCTGGAACAGCAAGATTTGCACCATGTGCTATGGCGTCTACAGCAGTATCCCTAATAATTATCTTTGGTAAGTGGCATACTGCTCTTTCCATTGGAGCAATTACTTTTCTTAAAAGATCATCCTTATCTTCTTCTCTCCATCTATAAAGTGCTTCAGCGATGTCTTGTAGTTTAACAAGTGTTTCATCTTCTCTAAACGGTCCAGCTTTTGTCCTTCTAAGTTCTCTCATATGTGCCCCAACACCTAAAAGCAAACCTATATCGTGAACAAGCTTCCTAACATAAGTTCCTGCTTCACAACCTATCTTTAAGAGAACAAGTTTACCTTCTCTTTCTAAAATAGTAAGGTAATGTATTTCGCGGATTCTTAATGTTCTTTTAACAGAAGATCTCAGCGGAGGTCTTTGATATATTTTCCCGGTAAACTTTTTAATAACACTTTCAAGCTTGGCATCATCGACATCGCCGTGAAGCTGCATAACACAAACATATTCTTTCATAGTGTGAACTATTAAGCTAAGCACTTTAGTTGCTTTCTCCAAAGCTACTGGAAGTACACCACTAACTTTAGGATTTCCCCACCCCTAACCCAGGAGTTTTCCTTCAGTTTTTATATTATTACACTTATTGGGTTAGGGGCTCTAGGGTCCCGCCATGACCTGCTTTTGGAAGATTAAACATCCTTTTTATCCAAGCAACAACCTCATGACTTGTAGGTCCAGGCGGTTTATCCAGGTTAATTACGCCTTGTTTGATGTATTCTTCAATAGGTCTTTCAACAGGGTAATAACCATATTTTTCATCTGTCTCAAGCCCACTTTTTATGACAAGTTTTCTTTGAAAACCACACAGTTGATCTAGGTTTCTTAGAAATTCTATGCCTTTACTATACATAGTTACTTGCCTCTAAGATAGTACTTAAGGTTGTTAAATAAAAAGCGTTTCTATGATGAAGAAAATCTTAGAAACTATTTAGGAGGTAATTCTATTTTCACTTTTTGCTTCATAAAGTCTATTTTGCCTGCTTCTTCTAATGCCTTTAGAACTTCTTCGTCTGTTGCTCCTTTCGAGATATTGACTTTATCTGGAAGTACTTCTATGTGTTTAATGTTGCATTTTCTTCTCTTGACACCAGTTAGCTGTTTAGGCCCTGTAACTAATATGAAATTATCATCAATAATATCTACGATCACACATTTTCTTCCAGCTTCCCTACCAGCTATTTTAACACAAATTCTCCCAACCTCAATAGCCGGCATTTCCAGCACCTTTTATGGTTATGTTGCTGCCTAGAAGTGTTATTAGAATTGTACTAATAAATATTATGCTTCTTTACCTAAAGCTTTTAGTACAGCTTTTTCTATTATTTCATAAACTTCATCTATGGTGTATTTCTCCGTGTTTATAATAAGGTCAAACCATGAAGTATCTGTAACGTCAATACCATATATTTCTAAAAATCTTTTTCTTTGACTGAACTCTCTTCTTACAGTTTCATAGTATGCTTCTCTTAAAGGTTTATTGTCTCTTTCAGCTATTCTTTTCACTCTAACCATTAAAGGTGCTGTAATATATATTGCTACATCTGCTAACTCCTTCACTATCCATGCCGTTAAATGGCCATCAATAACTACGTTTCCTTTTCTTGCTTCTTCAAAGGTTCTTCTATCTATTTCTAAGTCTATACTGTAGTCTTTCTCGGCCAATTTGCTTAATTCTACGAGAGATAATCCTTTCTCTTTAGCTATTTTTCGGAAAATATTTCCAGCAGAAAAATATCTTAAACCAAGTTTTTCAGCTAAGCGTTTAGCATAAGTTGTTTTACCGCTTCCAGCAGGACCACTAATAACAATGACTATTTTCTCTTTAAGCAATACTAATAGTACCTCTAATTGTCTGTTTAAGTAGAGCTTTAAGACACTTTGGGCAAACGACGCCTCCATACATTCTTTCGGGTCTTCTTAAACTCTTAGGTAGTTTTCTTAGTTCTACGGGTCTCAATCTAGGAACGCCGTTTAAAATGGCACCGCAAATAGCGCATCTTGCATGTGAGGGTTTTCCTTTCTCATAATGTATTACAGTTCTTCCTCCAGGTGTTCTAACGTAAATTCTTCTTAAAGACCTTGATCTGTGTCTTGGCCTAGGCATTTTTCATTCATCTCTACTACGCTTATGTTAGAAGTTATATTCTTTCTTAAAAACTTAACTTTAAAATATTCTTGGTTAAATATTCTTTAAGCATTTGAGTATTTCGTCTACTGCTTCCTTAACTTTGCCTTCTCTATTTAAAACTATTTTGACTGCTGACCCTGTTAGAACAGCTGAGGAAAGTGCTGCATTCCTAGCCATAGTCATGAATTCTTTTATTTCCTCTATTGACTTTTCTTCTTCTCTAAATCTAATTCCTAAGTCTTTTCTTCTTCTCTTAAATACTTCTTCAGGTAGAGCCTCTATAACGAAAACTACATGGGGTCTAATATTGGTTATAACGTGTAATGGTAGGCCAGGCCAGAAGCCTGTCACCGTATGTACTAAAGAATGTGTATCAACTATGAAAACATCGTGTTTTCCTCTCTCCGCATCTTCTCTTATCTTTTTGGCAGCGTTTTCTTGGAGCCTTATTTGTACATGTAATGGTAGTTTTCTTAGCTCATCTCTATGTTTTATTAAACCTTTTTCTGATGCTTCTTTAAACATGTAGTCTCCGAAATTAACAACCTTTATCTTAATACCTTCTTTACCCGCTTTCTCAATAAGGTTTTTAAGAACAGTTGTTTTACCTACGCCGGGTATTCCGACAACAATAGCTATTTTAGTTACCCTATCGGGCATTTTTATTCTCCAACTAACTTTCTTAGAAGCGGATATACTTCTAAAGCTCTCTCATAAGCTATTATCTGGTAGTACTGGTAAATTATTCCTACAGCTAAAAGTATACCCATACCTCCACCGTATACTCCCAGTACTTCCGCTGCAGCAGCTATTACGCCAACTACTATTGAGCTAAGTAGTGCTAATGGGTAAATATATCTAGATAAGAATGCTTCTAATGTTTTTACGGAGCCCATTCGCATACCTGGAATGCTTAAACCTGATTTTACAAGCTGTTCTGCTTGATCTCTAGGACTCATACCGCTAACTTCAACCCACATTAAACCAAAAATAACAGCTGCTATGATTAACAATACGACATAAACTGAAACTCTTAAAGGCTGAGATACTAAGCCTAAAAGTCCTCTTGGTGGTGAAAGATAATAAGCTAAACCTCCGGTAGTAACAAGGTTTCCTTTCTCATCAACTATAAATGTTCCCAAGAAGTTTAAAAGGAAATTGCTGTTATCACTATTGAACCTAGACCATAATATTCTTGCAAAGAACAGATAGTCAGCGATGAAAATGGAGAATAACAGAACCGGAATGTTTGCAACATATAAGAAGTTTAAGGGTACTTTTGATCTAACACCCCTGTACCTCTGAATTGCAATAGGTATTTCAACTCTAATACCGTGTAAGTATATAAGCAGAAATATGAAAGCTAAAGTAGCAATTAAGCCTACAATATCAGGTAGTCCTTGTCTAATAACTATTCCGGCTAAGCCTCCAGTAAAGAACCTCGTTATCATTTCAGGTACTATTCCAAAATATGTTCCTTCACCACCAATAGCTGGTGCTATACTAAACATATTCCATGTTACTGCTTCAGCAACATTAGCTAAAATGAAAAGTGAAATGGCGCTGCCTAAACCCCAGCCTTTTTGTAGAAGTTCATCGAAAAGTAGGACTATCATGCTTGCAAGTACAAGCTGTATTATAACTAAAATTTGTTGTGTAGGCGTTAACGGTATTCTAAGCGCTCCTCCAAACTGGGAAACAGCGTATGCTGTAGCTTCAACAACGGCTAGAATTAAAGCAAGACCTTTTTGAGCAGCAGTAAATCTCTCTCTTTGCTCAGGTTCTGAAAGGTCAAGGTCTAATATTTTTGCACCAACAAGAACTTCTAAAACTATACCCGCTGTTACAATAGGGCTTATACCTAGCTGCATCAATGTACCTGTTCTCATACCGAAAATAAGAGTAAGAACACCGAACCCATACTCTGGACTTATAATTGCCTCAGTAGGTATACCATATAAGTAAACATTGCCCATTACTAAGAAAAGTAGTAGAACAAGCCCTGTCCAGCCAAACCTCTCATAGAGAGATGGCCTACGCTCAGGTTTCTTAACAGCTGGTAGTATATACGCTAACTTTCCTAAAGCATCTAGGAAACCCATGGTTCATCATCTGAACTCGTAGGCTGTGTTTAAATTAACAAAGTTTACTTCTTAACGATTTCTACTATACCACCTACGCTTTCTATTTTCCTTCTAGCGGATTCTGTTATTAACTTAGTTATTACTTTTAGTTTTTTAGTTACCTTGCCTCTTCCCGTTACTTTGTTAAAGCCTAGGTCTAAGACGTTTATTGTAATGTATTCATTTTCTATTTTTGCTAATCCTTCTTTGACAAGCTTTTCAGCTGCTTCATCAAGTACTCCAACATTTATTTCCTTAATACCTAAAACTATTTGTGGTGCCCTTGTAAATCCCCGTTTTCCAAAATAGTTTGGAGCATATTTTATAACCCAGCTCCACTTGTGCTTATGCATTCCGGCAGCTCCGAAACCTCCACGGCTTCCTGATTTTCTATGCTGGCCTATTCTACCATATCCGTGGCTTCTGTTTCCTCTAAGTTTTCTTGATTTCTTTCTTCTCCGAACAACCATAATGTTTCGCCTTAAATCATTTTTTTAAGCAGTTCGTTTATTTTTTCTCCTCTATAGCCTGTTTCTCCTCCAGTACCGAACGGCTTTTTTATTGTTCCTTTAAATCCACCTTTAGGCGGGTGTAGTCTGAAAACGGGTTTAATGAGGTTAGTTAGTTTGTTTATTTTTAGATCTCCTTTGAGAAGCTTATCGGCTAATTCCTCTATGCCTCCTGAAAGTTTTAACCTTGTTTTCACATATTCGTCTGTTAAAGGTTTATTGCCTGGTAATCTTCCTCTTCTCTTTAAAAGCTCTATAAGAGTTTCTTTATCTATTTCACCCCATGTGATCCAGTCTTTAACCTTAAGCAGCATATTTTCTACTCCAGGATTGTTCGAGTATATTAGTGTACAATGAAACTTCTTATGTAGTCTAAGAAGTTTAAGAGTATATTCTATGTCGTATGGTGTATCAGGTATACCTCTAAGCCTAATGACAGCATATAGTGGCATTATTTTTAACCTCTAGCCCAATCCTCAGGTGTAATTATTTTATATGTCATTTTTAATGCATTGTAAACCGCCATGGCAAAATTGTAAGATGTCCTTGTTTCTCCTCGTGTTTGAGACCAAATGTCTTTTACTCCAGCATATTTTAAGACCTTTTTACCTATATCGCCAATAACAAGCCCTGTCCCTTTAGGTGCTGGTTTTAAAATGACTTCAACGCTCCCGCTTTTACCTTTAACTATGAATGGGAGCGAATGGGGTTCGCCGCAGCGGCATTCCCAACTTCCACATCCTCTCTTAACAGGGATTATTTTTAACTTAGCATCTTGTATTGCTTTCTGAATAGCGAATCTAAGTTGTTTAGCTTTACCTGCACCAATACCTACATAGCCATCCATATTGCCTATAACAACTACTGCTTTAAACCTTGAAATTTCACCTGCATCTGTCTGCTTTTGAACAATACCTATGTCTATCACTTCATGTTTCAAATCAGGCATAAGGTAATCTACGATTTCAGGCTCTGTTATTTTAAGATTCGATTCAAATATTTCGCCAATTGAAACTATTTTACCCTCTTTAACCATTTTACCTACTTTAGTTTTAGGCTGCCATTCTTCAATAGATGGTGTTGTACTCATAGCTTACACGCTCTTAACTACTCTGTTTTCTCTTTTAGAACATGAGAATACTGTTCTAAAATTTTAAGTTTTACTTCTTCAAAGTGTTTAGGCAATTCTTCAGGAGACAATTCGTTCTTTAAGTATTGAGAGAAATGTTTCATGTAGAAGTCAGGGTTTTCTTCATGTAGAGTCTTAGCCCATTTTGCTATATGTTCTCCTTTAATACGGTCTTCTGAAGGAAGTATTTTCGGGTTATGAGGTATTTTTAACCCTGCATCTAAAGCTCCTTTAAGTACAGCAAAAATCCTGGCACCCTTTGTTGCTCTATGAAGCCCTATATCTAAAATAGCTTCTGTTATACCTTTCTCTCTAGCTCTTAAACCTACAAGTAACCCCGTAAGGTATGCTGCTGGAGTATTATCTGTAGCTGCTTTCCACCCATAAAGCTTTTTAAGCTCTATACTATGTGCTGAGGTTAAAACAAAGTCCCCTTGCGGTGCAAACTTAGTTATCTGGGCTATAATGTATCTTAAAGTCCTTCTAGCTACAAGTCTTAGCTTTTTAGATAGAACCATACGGTAGCGTTTATAATAATTTGTTTTTCCCTCCCTTCTCCTCCTATACTTTACCCTATATCTTGGCCCTCTAGCCATAAGCTATCACATCCTCTCCTTTACCAATTCTTTTATATAGTTTTTAAGCTGAGCTACGGATTCAAAAACGCCTCCCTTAACAAGTCTATATATTTCCCTGTATTCTTTAGGTGTTATTACACCACGTTCTTTAAACTTTCTAAGTTCTTTTCTTAAAGCTCTAACCTTCATCATCCATTGTTCCTTTCTTGAAACCTTAGAGTATTTACCACCTTTTCTATGTCCTGGGCCTCTTCTCTTACCCTTCTTCCTTTTCTCATGTCTTATTCTCCATCTAGCTCGGCTATTGGAATGTTCGGGTTTTACTCTTATTATTCCGTCTTTTATAAGTCTTCTAACATCTTCTTTAGTTATTGCAGTTTCTACTCTTTCATAGGCTTCAGGATCTATCCATATCCTACTTTCTCCTACACCTAAGATCTCGGCTGCAAGTCTTTTTTGTAAGCTTAAGTCCATGCTTTTTCACCTTTAGGGGTTAGCTATTTTAACACCTAATTTGCTAGCTTTCTCTAAGATTTCTTTTCTTTTCCTTCCACCTACTGTAGAGGCTATGTATACTATGTCTTTTTCCTTATCAACTTTTTCTAACTCTTTGACATTATGTACTATAACTATTTTTCTGCCCGTTGGATGAAGTCCTCTAACAAGTCTTGGCCCTCGATAGCCAACAGAGACAACTGGAGGATATCCTTTAAGCTTTTGTCTCATTTTATTATCTATTCCCTTAGGCTTTCTCCAAACCTCATCGAATTTTGCAAACTTCCACCATAGATGTCGTAGAAACCTTGGCCTTTTCCTATTCATTAAGTTTCTAAGTTTCAGTAGTCTCTTAAACTTGCTTGACATCTTATTCCTCCTCCATTACTCCTCTTTCATAAATGTATATACCATCCATGAAAACTCTTGGATCGTACTTCTTAACTCTAGCTACGCTCTCGATATTTGCTGCTGTTTGTCCAACATGTTCAATATTTATTCCTTCAACTATGACATCGTCTCCTTCAACTCTAACAGTTACATCGTCCCCGTAGATTTTGGTTATTCTCGGAGCCCGTTCGCCAAGGAAGTTTTCAATTATAATTTTTTTGCCTTGAACCTTAACTGAAATAGGGAAGTGTGAGTAAACTATTTTCAGTTTATACCTATATCCTTTAGTTACACCTGTAATCATGTTTTTAATATGAGATGCTATTGTTCCAACACAGGCTTTATTTTCCCTATTAGCAAAATATGTTTCAACAATAACTCTATTGTTTTCTCTTCGAATAATTACATGTCTCACATGTGAGAAATTTTTCTCCAATTCTCCTTTAGGACCTTTAACTTTAATTTTCATTCCCGATATCTCTACGTTTACGTTTTCAGGAATCTCTACTTCTTCAGCATAATGCAGTATTTTAAGCATAACCGTTCACCCTTAAACCTTAAAGGTTAGTAGACATAAGCCAAAACTATACCGCCAGTTTTCTTCACTAATGCTTCTCTATGTGACATAACACCGTGAGATGTGGATAAAACTATAACACCTATATCTCTTGATGGAAGGTATTTTCTAAGCCACTCAGGCATTTCAAGAAGTTCTCTATATCTAATTGGAATCCTAGGTTTTATAACGCCGCATTTGTTTATTCTACCTAAAAGTTGAACTTTAATTTTACCCCATCTGCCATCGTCTATATACTCAAATTCACCAATATAGCCTTCCTTTTGGAAAACTCTTAAAACATTAGCTATAAGCTTAGATGCAGGCATAACAACAGCTTCTCTTTTACCTCTCATTTCATTGTTCATTATTGTTGCTAACGCGTTAGCTAAAGTATCCATCATCACCATGTTTCCATCACCTAATTGTATTTTCTAAAGCCTATACTTACAGCTACTTCTCTGAAACATTGTCTACACAGGTATAGTCCGTAACGTCTAATTATAGGTCCATGAGACCCACATCTAATACAGACTCTAGACCCTTTACCATACTTCTTAAGCTTAGGCGGCTTGTACTTGCCCATATCCACCACTCTCTTAAACTATAGTTACATCAAACTCCTTAGATATAAATTCTATTGCTTCCTCTTTTGAAACCCTGTGTCTTAAGGGAACTTTAGACTTAGCTCTTCTCCTACGCATAATACGGAACCCTGGTCTCTCGATTGTAACGCAAACATCCATTCCAAAAATACCTATTTCAGGATCATATTTTACTCCAGGAATGGAAATATGTTCCTTAATGCCGAAAGAGAAGTTTCCGAAGTTATCGAAACTTGAGGCTTTAATTCTTCTACCTACAGCGTCAAATGCTTTATTTAGAAATTCTATGGCGCTTTTACCTCTTAAAGTAACCATAGCAGCTATATTTTCTCCTCTATGTATTCCGAATTCTTTAATGGTTCTTCTAGCTTTTCTAGGAACAGGTTTTTGCCCTGTAAGCATTTCAAGAACTTTCATAGCTTTCTGTAACCTATCTCCACTTCCACCTACACCTATATTTACAGTTACCTTAACTATTCTAGGTTTTAACATAGGATTTTTAGCCCATTTTTCTTCGTAACCCATCGTTACCATGCACCTTCAGGTAAGCTAATTTCGGGCTTATCCTTACCTATGACGAATATGTAGTCTTGAATTGTTTGGAATCTTTCCCCATTCTTATCTTCTAATGTAACAATGTTTCTTCTTCTCTTAAACATCGTAGCTACTTCTACTATTCTTCCAACTCTACCTACGTTTCTACCATCAGTTACTATAGCTATTGAACCTACTTCAAACTTATAATGATTCAAAATTTGTTGATCTGGAATGCTTATTTTTAAAACATCCGATGTTTTATAAACATCTTCTTCAGGGTTTGTAGGATCTGAAACTTTAATCAAAATGTTTCTTCCATCATGGGTGTTTAACTGTATATGTCCACCTTTAACTGTTGTTTTATTCTCTATTCTTACGAGCTTGTATTCGGCTTCCTCCGGATTTATCTCGTGAAGAACCATGTATTTTACGGGATAAGGTACTACTCTAAAGAACTTCTTTATTTTAATGATTTCAAGGACATCCATTAAACCTACAGGGTATTTATAATCTCTTCTAATCTTTCCGTCAACCTTAATCTGTCCTTGGGCAATAATTTTTCTTGCTTCTCTAGCTGTTTTAGCATAGCCTAAAATGTCTCTAACAATTATTAATAGAGGTAAGCATCTTTCTATAGAGTGAGGGCCAGGGCTTGGTTTAACTGCCCAATGCCATTCTTTTCTAAGAATAGGCCAAAAAGCTGGTGCAGCATGTCTTGTTAAATGTTTAGAACCACCCATCTTACCCATTTTAACCTGCCTCTTCTCCGCCTTTTCTACGTTCAATTATTTTAGTTCTATATTTATCTGATGGACCGAGTTTAGTTATTACAACTTTAGACGGATGTATAGGGTGAAATCTAAGAGTACCATCTGCTTTCTTTACAGTTACACCTTCAATATGAAGCCTTACTTTCTCATAGTCTACTTTAACAACTTTTCCTTCATGACCTCTCCAGTCTCCTCTAACTATTTTAACAGTGTCTCCTTTTCTAACAGGAAGTCTTTTTATGCCATGTTTTGCCTGTAATCCTTCAGCTAATGGTACATTGAAAAACTTATGTCTCAAATGCAGTGGCGCATTGTAGAAGTTCTTTCTTTGCTTTCGCGGTTGCTTAGACTTAGTTAAGCCCATAATACGAACACCTTTAAACGATTATTGTTGCTAATTCAGCTATTTTCGGCCATCTTTCAGCAGCTTCTTTAGCTACAGGCCCTCTTATTTCAGATCCTTTAGGTATTCCTTCAGGAGTTATAATTACAGCTGCATTATCCTCAAAAATAATTCTTACACCATCAGGCCTCCTATAAGGCATCCTCTGCCTTATAATTACTGCTCTAACTATTTGTCTTCTCATTTCAGGTGTTCCCTTCTTAACTGAAGCTATAACTAAGTCGCCTACTGAAGCCTTAGGTAATCTTCTTAAACGTGCTTTATATCCTGGAACACCTATAACCATAATTTCCCTAGCGCCGCTATTGTCAGCTACTTTAAGCGTAGTTCCTACCTGAATTCCTGCTGAAATAGCTCTTCTTGTTTTTTCTCCTCCTCCAGCTTTCTTAATTCTTTTAACCATGGTTCTTACCCTCTAACTTCTCTCCTTATTATCTGAATTACTACAAATGATACAGTTTTAGATATTGGCCTGGTTTCAGCTATCTTTACTAAGTCACCTTTTTTAGCGTTTATGCAGGGTGGGTTATGGGCGGGTATTCTACTTCTACGTCTTTCATATCTCTTATATTTCTTAATGAACCTTGAATATTCTCTTTCAACGATAACCGTTTTATCCATTTTATCTGAAACGACAACACCTTCAAGAATTATTCCTCTAACAGATAAAGTACCGTGAAATGGGCAATTAGGGTCATCACACTTTTTCTCTGGAGGTTCTATACCAGGTATTCCAATATTTCTTGCTGACATGGTTCTTCACCATCTTTTCTTAAAAACTATTTTCTTAAGTCTTTCTTCAGGCCTACCCACAAGTCTAGAACCATCAACTATGGTTTTTAAACCATTAGGAAGAGTAAACATGAATTTAGATGCATGTTTAAGAACTTTCTTTTCACCATTATCTGTTTTAATAATTAACGTGTTGTAAGTTTCATCTACAACTTTACCTTCTAATCCAACATATGTTTCCGAGGTTGAATCAACTACTTTAACATATAAACCTATAAGTTCATGGTATAGGATGTTTTTAGGTGCATGTTTCATTGTGTTTCACTTCTTTTGCCTTTTCTTTCTAAGTTTAAGTTCTTTAAGCTCCTCTTCCCTGTTTATTGTTAATATTCTTGCAATAGTTTTCTTTATGACTCTAATCTTGCCTGGGTTTTCAAGTGTACCTAGTAATGCTTGAGTTCTAAGCTTCATTAGCTCTAACCTTAACTCTTCAAGCTTCTTTAACCTCTCTTCCCTGGACATAGCTCTTATATCTCTAGGTTTAAGAGACATTATTAAGCACCTTTACCCTCTACTTGTTGAGCCTGTGGAATCACAGGTGTTTTAATTTCCATATGGTCAAGAGGTCTCATAGGCTTAACTATTCTAACTTGAATACCGTAAACACCAGGCTTCAATAGAGCGTGGGCTACAGCTCTTTCAACCATAATGGATGATTGCTCGCCTGCCCTATAGATTTTACCAGCACGATACTTTTCATATCGAGCTCTTTCGCTTGTGAGTTTACCGCTAATAATTATTTCGGCCCCTAAAGCGCCAGCTTCCATTATTCTTCTCAATGCTATGAAGGCTGCTCTTCTGAAATGATATCCTCTTTCAAGAGCAACAGCTAATCTAAAAGCAACAATCCTAGCTGAAAGATACGGATTTTCAACAGAAGTAACAGTTATTTGCGGATTTTCTAGTCCAAATCTTTTCTCAAAAATTTGGGCTAATTGTTTAATCATAGATCCTCTTCTACCAATAATTACAGCAGGTCTTTCAGCGTAAATTACTATTCTTGTTCCTAAAGGTGTTTTAAGAAGATCTATACCAGCATATCCTGCTCTATAAAACTCTCTAGCTAAATACTCATCAATTTTGGTTTTAACTATTCCCTTTTGAACAAAGAACTTTTTAATATTAACCATAAGTTTAAACCTCCATAACAGCTATTTCAACATGAGTATACTTTTTAAACCACGGAGTGGCTCTTCCAAAAGCTCTAGGTGTATATTTTTTAATAACAGGTCCCTTTTGGGCAGCTGCATGAATTATTTTTAGCCTATCAGCATCAAGCCCTTTATTTTCAGCATTATTTTCGGCATTCTCTAAAACTTTAAGTATTTCCTTAGCTGCTTTAACAGGATATCTGCCTGCAGGCCATTTCCATTTCTCTAACCCCCTATGGTGAGCTACCTTGCCATGATATCTACGGTAAGGTATTGGCTGTTTCATTTCAATAACAGCTTTTAACAGTTCCTTAGCCTCTTTAACCATCATACCCTTAATTGTCTTACATATTTCACGTGCTTCCTTAAGTGAAATAGGTAAATCCCTACCACTAGCTAAAGCAGTTTTTTCAGGGTCTAGCTTTTTAATAGAGTACCCCCAACTTGGCACATCTATGCCCCTATGCACTATTAGTATCGCGTCAACTTTTACGTAAGAGGTAGTAAAAAAACCTTACTTGGCTAAAACTAAAAACGTCATTATATTCTTTTCAACGACTACTAAGTTCAGGCTTGGTTCTTCCGGGTTTTGCCCTATGTGTTCACAGTATCTAGGATTGTCGGATTTTATAGGATTTCTTGCTGATGTGATTATTTTTATCTGTAATTCTTTTTAATCCATCAATCATTTTTAATGTCCTCCTTAAAGACGCCATAACGTATTCTGAAATATTCTTGTTAATAGCGCTGTATCGGATAGATTTATGGATTCGTTAAAAACGGTACGCACCCTTAAAAAATACTGTTAGTAAAACTTAACCATTTCTCTGAACTTGACTCTTCTCTATTTAACGCTAATTTCATTTAGCTTAGCATTAGATTTAATCACTTAGAAGAGTAAGAGCTGATTTAAAGTGGTCGGGCTAAAAGCGTCAATAATAAGTTCTCTTCTAATATTGATACTTATAGTAGCTTATGTTATGTTCATATATCAGCAAACAGGGTTTCAAAAACCTAGACTCATATGTGAAGAATCTTACTTAGTTTACTCCTTTACGATAGTTAGAAAAGGAAGTAAAGATTTTCATACTTCTTCTCAAATAATTGCAGGTCAGTTAAGTATAAAGGTAATTAGTATTGAAGAGGACATCGTGACTGTCCGTTACACTATATCATCGAAAGGCTTTGCTGAATCCTATGTTTTAAAAGTAAATGTTAGCGAAAACATTGCCTACGATTTTCAAGAGAAAAAACTGGGTTTATGGATTTACTGGGTAAATATTCAAAACATTCACCAAATCTTTAAAGATTATCCCGTAACATGTAATATAACATTGCAGTATATGCCCGTAAGTACAGCTGGCGGAACGCTTGAAAAACATCTGGTTATACAGTGTTCCCAAAACAATGCTGTTCTATTCTACGATTATAAAACAAGTATTTTGCTTAAAGCTCATAACTATAGCGAAAATATTTTAAGAGTCCATGGAGTAGCAGATATATGTAATTTAGAGCTTGTAGAAACAAATATAGAAGTCTAAGGTATTATAGTAGGATATTTCCATTTAGCTTTCTCTATTCTCTCTAAATATTTGAGCTCAGCGTTTTCATCGAAAATAGCTTTAAACGGGAAATATTTCTTAGATATAATAAGCCTGTATTTTCCATGGACAATATATTCTCTACTTGACTTCTCTAAACGATCTATAATTACTTCTATAGGTATTCTGTAGCCGTGAATTGTTTTAAATATTGTTGTAAGTGTCTTTCTAATTTTAGAGTTAAGGCCCTCCACCATAAGTTTTCACCTATGATGGAAGGACTTTTAAACTAAAGTATTCCAAGCTTGGTTGCTACTTCGCTTGCACTATATTCTGGTTTGAGTTTAATATATGCTACCTTTTCTCCTCTGGGTGTAATATGTGTGTTTACTTTTTCAACTTTTACATTGAATAGTCCTTCAATTTCTCTCCTAATTTGGTGTTTTGTAGCTTTCCGGTTAACTACAAATACTATTACGTTTTCTCTTTCTATTTTAAACAGTACTTTTTCTGTGCTTAAAGGTCTAATCAATATTTCCTCGGAGCTCATAGAATTTTCACCTTAAACTTTTCCGTTAAAGCTTGAAGAGCTTTCTGTGTCATTACGGTTAATCTTCCAGGGACGCCTCCAGGAGCTAAATGTAATATACTTAGGGTTTCAGGTGTTGCTACATCTACTCCCGGTAGGTTTTTAGCTGCTTTAATTATAGGTTCTTTCTTATGTGAGATTATTAGTAAGCTTATTGGTGTTTTATATCTTCTTCCACGCATTTTCCCTTTGCCAGCCCTTATTTTTGTACCTAAACGTGCTCTTTCAACATCATCCCATAAACCTAGCTTTTTAAGAGTTTCTCTAAGTTCTTTAGTAGTTGCTATATCTGAAAACTTATCGTCTACTATAACTGGTACTTGAGGTGTTTTCTCTAGTCTATGTCCTCTTTTTTCAACAAATTCTTTAATAGCTATAGCTGCTAATGCGCTTACTATAGCTAGCCTTCTTTCCTTCTTATTTATTTCCTCGTGTACTTTCTTTTTCGGCGTTGGCGGAAAAGCTCTTCTACCACCGACGGTGCTTACAACAAATCTTCCTCTTATCCCTCCTTTCTGTCTAGGTATTCTAGCTAAACCTAAGCCTACACCTAAAGATTCTGCTGAAGTTCTCTTGCCTGCCATAAAATCTCTTCCTTTAGGCTGAAGCTTAGCTGTAAAAGCTGATAGAAAAGCTCTTCTGATAAGGTCTATACGTACTGGGACATAGAATATTGGAGGTGTTTTAATGGTGGATACTACTTTGCCTTCTAAATCATAAACCTTGAGTTCTTCGGGAACTTTAGCTAACGGTTTAGTTAATGGTATTAAAATCTCAGACATTTCTAGGCACCTTGCTTACTTTCAAGACTAACATAAACTATTCGTGGTGGGTGTTCAGGAATATATGGAGGTGGTCTTACAGGATATCTTAGAATAATTATCCTCTTCCTAGCACCCATAATTGATCCTTCAAGCATAATGTATGGTCCTTTAACAACACCGTAGTTTATGAAACCTCCTTTAGGTGTAACTTCTAAACCATTATCTCCTATTTTCAATATTCTCTTATTGTACTCTGTCCTCCTATGGAAGCCCATTTGGCCTGCTTGGGGCACGGAGCTTATTGTTCCCAGGCCAGGGCTTCTTGAACCTATTCTTCTACTTCCCTTCCTATGTTTATGCCATCTTGGAAGCTCTTTCACACCAAACCTTTTAATAACTCCTTGAAATCCATAACCTTTAGTTACACCTATAACGTCAACAAACATTCCTTCTTCGAAAACATCTTTTGGATGAACAGTTTTGCCTAGAATTTTCGTAGCATATTTTAGCCTATCCTGTACTGTTCCGCCGCCTATTCTTATCTC
Organism: Thermoproteota archaeon; assembly: GCA_029258915.1. Taxonomy (GTDB): domain Archaea; phylum Thermoproteota; class Thermoprotei_A; order EX4484-217-1; family EX4484-217-1; genus EX4484-217-1. Next base: position 1,904 of record JAPDJU010000006.1, on the reverse strand, counting down.
TACTAAATCCGGTTTCTTCTTAGAAAGGCCTCCAACAAGTTTAGGCTGGGTTGCAGCAATAACTCTCAGGTCAACTATTTTGTCAATGTTTTCTTCAATAAGTTTAAGCTTAGGTTCAGGGTCTAACGTTTCAGGTAGTGTAGACACTTTCCTATATACTTCAAGTTCTTTAGGCGGCGTCGCCCAAGCTTCTGTAAATGCAAGCATACCTTTTATAGGATGTACGGTGTAAGCTCTTAAACCTAAAATGTAAAGTGGAGGAGCTTCAAGAACAGTTACGGGCTTCAAAACTTCCCTACCATAAGTTAAACTATGCGGCCTATCATCTATCATAAGTGCATGAGTCATACCCGCCTTATAGGCTGCAAAAGCCAATAATTTAGGCTGAGGTAGATCCGGATCAGGCCAAGACCTTATTCTAGGAACTAGTCTAGCAGCCCTCTTTCTCGGTCTAACGCCTAAACTTCCTCTTCTCGGTGCGTGTTTCTTCCTTGCACCCATAATTTAACACCTTACCCTAGGTCAGATGGTTAATCAATACACTACTAGTTTATAGAGTTTATGCTTCTAGAAACCATTAATCTACTGTTAGTTTGACAGTTTGTAAACGTGTAAAGTTAACAAAAGAGCTAGGACAATGCGTAGCTAAGAAATTAAAATAAGGCTTTTAATCTTCGCAGTCTTCAATTCTGCTTACTAGTTCAAGGACCTCTCTTCCTTTTCCTGAAACCTGGTAGTATATGAAGCTGCGATTTTTAACTTCCATTATAGTAATTGTTATAAATCCTGCTTTTTTGAGTTCTCTAATCCTTAACGACCTAGTCCTATCATTTGGACAAACTCTTTTTAAGTCCACAAATCTTAATGGCTCTCTACTTAACGCTTTAAGTATTTCAATAGTATAAGCTTTCGCTAATAGTTTAATTTTTTTAGGTTCTCTCAAAGTTCCTCAGATCTCATTTAATGGGAGTTATATTAAGGACTAGTATATATGTTAATATGTTATCTGTACAGAGTTACAGTATTCTATTCATAAGTATAGAAACCTTTAAATAAGCAAGACCTTATAGTAGACGTAACACTGTAAACTCCTTTCTTCTTATAGGGAACGGTTAAAATGATACCCTGGGTATAAGGAGAAAGGAGTTCTTTAATTCGGTAAAAAGATCGATGACTCAAACTTCAGAGAAATCAGTGATGGTAATACAATGAGTTTAATAGAGATTAACAGTTTAAAACAAAAGTTTAGCAGCATCTTAAAGAACATTTTCGGACCATCATTAGCTATTACAATAACATTTCACATGAAAAGAACCTTAAATGAGGAACCTACAAGCGTACTATTAGAGAACCCTCGTACTTATTATGAAGGATTGCAGGAGCTTTTTGGAGAGAAAGGAGCTCAACACATTATATTTTTAATAGAGGATGAGTTGCTTAGAAAAAATGTAATCAGTACTTCCAGAAATCTTCTAATGTTATTTTTAGAAAATAATAAAGAGAAATTAGATGAAATATGGAGGGAACTTATAAAAAGCAATGCTCTTTAGAGAGAAAACTGTACTTCCATGATGTGGTTTATTAAGTTTACATATTAAAATCCTAGCTTATGTTTTTAATCAGCTTTAGGTATTGTCGAGAAAAACATTTAACACTAAGCTAACATGCTCTTTCTAAATTACGTGGAGACATGTTTGTAATGGTTTTCTATTTCGTCGGCAATAAGCTGGCAGAACATGTTTCTAGGAGAGATATAAGCTCCAAGGTTGCGTGGATAGCTTCTTCTGTTCTAACTACTTCAACACCCTGATAAGGTATTGTGTTTACAATTACGTCGAAGGCTTCTTCAATGTTTAGTTTGTGTTTCAAGGCTATTTCATAGAGGCCTTCTTTAGGTCCACCGA
>JAPDJU010000002.1 GCA_029258915.1 Thermoproteota archaeon | reverse complement strand
ATAAGTTCTTTAACTTTAACCATGCCCTTTTCTAAAAGCCTAATTGCTGGCGGGAAAGGGCCGCATCTTGAACTTACTATTTTAACTTCCTTTACAACCATTTTAGTATAGTCGAATGATACTGGTGCCCCATGAGTGCTTTTAGCAGCAATAATTCCTCTAGGCCTTACAAGTTCAAGTGCTAAAGATAATCCTTCAGGACTGCCAGTAGCTTCAACGACGTAATCGTATCCTCCACCTTCAGGGGTAATTTTCTTTCTAAGCTCCATAGCCTCATCAAATGTTACGACATAGTCTGCTCCAAGCTTCCTAGCAAACTTAGCCTTAGGAGAATCCTTACGTACAACAACCACTATGTTCAGTGGTGAATACTGTTTAAAAACTTGAAGGCTTAGTAGTTCTATATTTCCTGAACCTAATACGGCAATATTAGACCTGGGCACTGGAGGTTCGAGTTTAACCATTTCTATAACTGCTGCTAATGGCTCTGTAAAAACAGCTATTTCTGGCTCCGTTTTGACCTCGTGTATGTTACGGCATGATGTTAAAAAATATTCTGCCATACCACCGTCAACTGTTATGCCTATGGTCTCCCTATATGGTCAGTGAGTGTATAGGCTGCGGGTGCAGAACTAGCATTTACCGCATGTAATATTTATTTCAGTAACTACTCTCTTACCCACGATGTTTTCTGGGACGTTATCACCTACTTCGATAACTCTTCTGCAAATTTCATGACCGGGGATTAAAGGTGTTTTGAAAAGCTTGTAAGTACCTTTATAAAATGCCTTATTAGTGCCGCATACTCCTACAGCTTTAACTTTAATCTTAACCCAATTCTTTTTAACCTTGGGTTCCTTAACTTCCTCTAGTCTTAAATCGTAAGGTTTGTAAAGTCTTGCAGCTAACATTAAAACTCTCCTTTATTTTCAGAGAAGCTGTCAAATAGTAAATTAAGGTATCCGATATAAGTGTTTAAGCTAAGAAAATATTTACTTCGCATAAGGTAGAAAGATTAGGTGCTATTTTGAAGAAAACTTCTAGACTACCCGGCTTTTACAAGCTAAGTATTGATGAAAGACTTAAAATAGTTAGGGAATTTGCAGGTTTAACTGAGGAGGAAACCTTAGCTCTTAAGAACTTCGGTAATCTGGGAGAAAAATTAGCTGATGTTATGATAGAGAACGTCATAGGCTGCATGAGCTACCCTTTTGCTGTAGCAGTAAACTTTATGATTAATGATAAAGAATACTTAGTTCCCATGGTTTTAGAAGAACCTTCAGTTGTTGCTGCTGCAAGTAATGCCGCGAGGTTTATGAGAAGAGACGGAGGCATCAAAGCGAAAGCTGAAGCATCCCTAATGATAGGGCAAATACAGGTAATTAACTTATTAAACCCTAACTATGCGAAAATGCTTGTTTTAGAACATAAAAACGAAATTTTAGACTTAGCTAATCAGCAGGACTCTGTTTTAGTTAGGTTAGGCGGCGGAGCTAAAGATGTTGAAGCTAGAATCATAGATACCCGTATAGGCCCCATGCTTATAGTTCATCTAATAGTTGATGTTAAGGACGCTATGGGTGCTAATGCTGTAAACACCATGTGTGAAGCAGTAGCTCCTTTAATAGAGAAAATTACTGCTGGAAAAGTTCTGCTAAGAATAATCTCTAACAATGCTGTAAAGAGACTTGTTAGAGCTTGGGTTAAAGTATACAAGGAAGATATTGGCGAAGAAGTTGTTGACGGTATAGTTGCAGCCTCAGCTTTTGCGGAAGCAGACCCTTATAGAGCAGTTACTCACAATAAAGGCATTATGAATGGCATTATCGCTATAGCTTTAGCTACAGCCCAAGACCATAGAGCAATTGAAGCAGGAGCCCATGCATATGCTGCTAGAACAGGAACCTACAGGCCTCTTTCAGTATGGGAAAAAGACGATGAAGGCAACCTTGTTGGAACATTGGAACTGCCTTTAGCCGTAGGTGTTGTTGGCGGTGCTACTAGAACCCATCCGGTAGCTAAGGTTGCTCTTAAAATTTTAGGAGTTAAAACGGCTAAGGAACTTGCGGAAATTATGGCAGCCGTAGGTTTAGCTCAAAACTTCGCAGCTTTAAGAGCCCTAGCTACTGAAGGTATTCAGAAAGGACATATGAAGCTTCATGCTAGAAACATAGCTATAATGGCTGGTGCTAAAGGGGAGCTTATAGATAAAGTTGCTGAAATAATGATTAAAGAAGGGAAAATAAGGTATTCTAGAGCAGTTGAAATACTTAAAAACATACTTAAAAAACGCTAAGAGTGCTAACTCTTATCCGTAAACTCCTAACAACCTAGTTTATGAAAAACAGATAGATGGTTAGACTAAAGTGATTAAAGTAAAGCTAATACGCTACACCCTGGAAGGTGAGAAATTAGTCGCTGTAGCAGCTAAGCAAAGTCTTTCAAGAAAACCTTTCGAATATCAATGGGAAAGAATGTCCGACAAAGAAGTAGAGACCTGGATTAAGGAAACATTAAAGAGAAATCATTTATCACCATGGGAACACTCTGTTTATACATTTGTAATAGAAGGTATTTCGCGGGCATGTAGCCACCAATTAGTGAGACATAGAATAGCTAGCTATACTCAGCTTTCCCAAAGGTTTGCTAAAATGATTAAAGAATATTTTAGTGTAGTAAAGCCTCCAAGAATTGTTAAAAATGATGAAGCATTAAAAAATTTCAATGAAGCTATATCTAAAGCTTATGAAGCTTATGTTAGACTTTTAGATTTAAACATACCTCCAGAAGATGCACGCTACGTTTTACCTCAAGCAATAACAACGAAAATAGTTGTAACAATGAATGCTAGAGAGTTAAGACACTTTTTCGGTTTAAGAACATGCTTTAAAGCACAATGGGAAATAAGGTATGTTGCTTGGAAAATGAGAGAAGAAGTAATGAAAGTTCACCCTCTTCTCTTCAAATGGACGGGTCCAAGATGTATAAATGTTGAAAATACTTCAAGAAAAGGAGAACCAATAACTGTTGAAGATGTAATAGAAGATAAAGTAAAGTTCACTATTGAACGATGTCCTGAAAACATGTCCAAAGAGCAGATACCCTACTGTGTGAGAAGATCATTGAATATAATTAACACCCTCAAATAAAATTAGCTTTAACCAATCTTATTTGCTACAATAGTGTTTTATCCATGCATAATTGTTTCTTTAATTAGTTTAAGCAGTTAAAAAATAACCCTCCGCGCTTGCACCCCTCTTCATCACTCTGTACGAAGGGCGCGTTCTTCATCGGGCTAACTATTTATAAGATCACTAAGCATCTTAAACTTTTACCTTTAATGCTAAAAGAAAACGCCTTCACAAACTGTTTTTAAACTATGATGGTTCATAACATTCGTTGCAGCTTCTTTAATCCTCTATATGTTATTAAGTAGGCTGATGCTGTATGTCTAAAAACTTATACTGCTTAAGAGGGGATTGAAAGGTAGTTGAGCGATGGTAAAATCGTTACTTGCAAAACCTCGCCTTTTAAGGCGGGGATACGCAAGGGGGTGGTGGGTAGGGGGTTGTTGGCGGTAGTTTCAAATACTCAAAGCTCATCCAATTCTTCAAGGGGATGTTCCCCCTGAAGAAGGAAGTTCAGATTACAGTGGTTGGAAAAGTTTGGAATGCAAACAAGGGCAAGATTTTGGCTCTGAATAAGTGTTTAGACGAATATTTCAAAGCAGTTAAGTTCTTCTTAAGTTTCAATTCTACATCAAAGACTTTTCTGCACAAGAATGGCTATGAAAAAGCCAAACAACTGTTTAATCTCAACACAGCTTTAATCCAGACAGCAAGGGATAAAGCTGTAGAAATTATGAAGAGCTTCAACGAAAAGAAGAAAGAAGGTAAAGTCAAGTCAGAAAGACCAAAGCTAAAGAGGGTTTCAATTAGGTTCAACAAAAGATGCTACTCTTTCGCTAAGTCAACCAATGTTCTAACACCATACTGGTTAACCCTAAGCTTAAACAGAAGAATGAGAATTACATTACCAATCAAGTTCGGAAAGAGACAGCAGAAGTTCATTGAAGAAGCTTTGCAAGGGGAATGGCAGTTTTGCACGGTAGAAATGGTAAAGCGAAACGAGGAATGGTATGCTCATTTTGTGCTTAAGAAAGAGGTTGAATTAGTCTATGAACCAGAGACGTTCACTGGAGTGGATATGGGGGAATGGAATGTTGCTGTTGCAGTAGCAATCTCAAAACGTAATCAATAAAAACCCATGAAAGGTCAGCTTTGGAGCGGTGCTAAGATTAGATATGTCAGAGGAAAGTATGCCCATATTCGAAGGGATTTGCAGAGAAAGAAAAGAATTGACTTGATTAGAAGGATTGGAAGCAAAGAAGGAAGGATTACAAATCAAATACTGCACACAATTGCGAAAGAAGTAGTTGAATACGCTAAGCAATTTCTAAAACCGATAATCGTCATGGAGAGGTTAAAGAATATTAGAGAAAACATGAACGGCTCTGCTAAGCTAAACAGAAGGTTGCATGCTTGGAGTTTTAGGAAAATCCAAACATATATCGAATATAAAGCGAACTTGGAAGGAATTCCCGTTGTGTATGTTAATCCTAAGAATTCCTCTAAAACTTGCCATAGGTGTGGGCATGTTGCCCGAAAAGTTGAAGGTAGAGAGTTTAGGTGTCCTAAGTGTGGTTTGGTTTACAATAGAGATTTGAACTCTGCAATCAATTTAGCCCGCCCCTCTCATTAAGGAGCGGGATGGGGCTGTCGTGAGCCAGCCCTTAACTCCCGTATGAAGCCGTCTGCCGTAAAGGCGGGTGGAACAGGAGAAGCTCCGCCCTTTAGGGCGGGGTAGCTCACTTACTGGAATTATTTAAGTTTAACATCGTTAGCTCCTATGGTTAGCTATGGTAGAGAGGATGGACACTATTTTGCATGCTAAAAATTAATATAGCTATGGATTCTTTAAGTTAATAGGGTACATTGACATGCAAGAAGCAGCGGAAATTGTTAAGCTTGTTGTTGAAGGTTTGTTGCTCATATATAACTGGCTTGTCTACATCATTAGATACATCTTGGAAGCTACTATATTTAAGGAGAACCCTGATTTAGCACAGAAGTATGCTGATGCTATAGGTATGTTGTCTTCGATAACTGCTATTTATTTAATATTGCTGCTTTTTGAAACAGCAAAGAAAATTCTAAAAGTGGTTCTGGCTTTAGGATGGGGATTATTGATACTTGCCCTAATACTTGGAGCTGCTGGAGGTCTTTAATAGTAGTTTCCAAGAAGCCACCAATTACCAATATAAATTTCTTTAAGACCTATTTTCTTAAGCTCTTTTAAACATTCTTCAGCATGTCTTCTACTTGTTGGAGGTAAATCGTTTAATCTATGTTCAGGATGGAAAGCTAGTAAAACTATTGGTATTTTATCGTTTATCGAGGCAACATATTCTCCAATTTTACTTACCTCATATACGTCAACATAGCCTGGAACTAGAAGAATAGAAACTACTAATAATGGTATTTCAGGTCTTTCATTAAACATTTTACCTACAAGTTTAACGTTTTCTCTAACTCTCTTAGATGCATCAACACCTGTAAGTGCTTTATAGACTTCAGGAGTCCATGCTTTAAAATCTATTTTAACAATGCCTCCGCTTTCAAAGCTTAGCTTAGCCATTTCTTTCATTATTACAGGGTTTTCGTAACCGTTGGTTTCCCAACATATCCTCTTTATTAACCCCTTCTCTTTTGCCGTCTTTAGTATCTTCCTAGAAACATAAAGTGCATGTACAGCAAAAGGTCCAGGGTCACCGCCGAAATAGCATATGCAAGTGACTCTTGGATTCATTGATGCTTTATAAAGCTCGTCAGCTGTCATGGTTGGCCTTGTTTTAGTAGCCATTATTTTATGGTCATAGTTTTGGCAGAATAAGCAGTCGAAATTACATCCACCATAAAATACAGCTAAGTTATAGTATCCGTATTCTATGCCTTTTGAAGAAGTGTATTCCGGATATCCTCTTGAGGTATTTGCTGGACAAACTTTTTCAGCAACGCAATTAGTAGGATGCGGATCAAGATAGTATAGCCCAACAGCTTCCTTCCATTTTCTTGTTCTAAAGCTTAAAAGCCCATTGATGTTGGAAATTATGCCGCAAAAACCTATGCCATTAGGTGGAATTCTGCACATATTACCGCAGTAGCTACATAGTTTACCGTTATCAGGTTTAGGTGGTTCTGTAGGTAACCCTATGTTTTCACGGAACCTGTAATGTGCTTTTAAAGCTATAGGTAAAGCTTTTTCAGAATTATTTCTTAAACAGTCTATACAAACTCCTATATTACTACTTATAGTAACATGTTCCTTACCGCATATTGAGCATTTACCAGTTTTCCTCTGCAGAAACGGCATGAACCTCATTATATTCCCGTGAGACCCTATGTGATACGGAGTTTAAAAACATATCAAAAACATGATGCTATCTTTTAGCCTTTTTCACTCTTCTAATTTTTCTTAGCAAAAGTAGAAATCTTATACCTTCAATCCAGAAAAGCAATGCGGCTGAAACGCTGAAAAATAGAACGAAAATGTTTAAGCTTCCTATATTTAGCACTATGTACATTGCTGTTGCAACAGTGAAGAATACGGCATAGGGTATTAGCCTAGGTATAAGCATTCCAAAAAGCGTCGTATATGCGTGGAGAACAGGAGGTTTAGGGGAGCTTTCGGAAACCTTGTAAAGCCCGTCCCTTGTTTTTTCAGCTAAACCAAACTCAACAAGTCTATCTAAATGATACTTAGCTGTTGAAGGGCTTTTAAAACCCATTTTTCTCTGAACTTCCCTTACACCTAAAGCCCTACCTTCCTCAATAAGCAGCACATATACTCTGAGAGATGTTTCTCCAAGTTTTTCCAAAAACCTTCACCAAGGTTGCTTAAAGATACTATTGCTTTTCCCTTATGCATTATATTGTTATCTTCCTAAGTATAAACCATACTATTAATGCTGCAATAAATCCTCCAGTAGCTACTTGGGCTAATGTATAACCTGGCCATAAGATTTCCTTAGCCACAATTTCCCTCTCAGCAGTAAATTCTCCATAGCTAGGTGTTGTAGGTACAGGCGATGGAGCAGGTGCAGGTGTCGGTAAAGCCGTAGGTGTAGGGCTCGGAGAAGATGGAACCATAACGTAAGCTTGTTTTGACCACATAGTTTCTAATAATGATTCTAAACGCGTTATAGATTCTATTTCTTCCGGAGCGCACATTGCTCTTATTAATAAAGGATTTGTTGTTTCATAGTATGGTTTCCATGTGTTTTCAAAGACTATTCTAGAATTCCAGCCAGCTAAACTTGGTTTAGCAAGTTTAGCTAAAGTTTCAATGTCTTGTATGGTTAGCCCTTTAATTATTTCTTTACGACTAAGATATGTTAATTCTTTAGACACTACATTATACCATGGGATGTCGGTTTCTACGTTAATAGGTTTAATGGTTGTTTCATATGCGTTAACAACTTTAATTTCTTCTTTTGGTACGTTAAATTTTAAAGTAGCATCTTCCAGTATGCTGTTTACGAACACCGACAGGGATTCTTGAGGGTTAATATTGATTGCAGTTATTTCAGCAACTTCTATGTATTTTTCATTCTCTTTAACGTATGTTTTTCTTATAATAATTAATTCGTTTTTATTAGAAACTATTTCCTCGCTTATAGGCTGAGCTTTTTTAACGATGCATATAACCACAAATGTTTTTTTACCAACGTATTCTGGGCGTAGTTGAAACCTGATGCTATAGGCTACTCCTTTGCCTAAGTTAAGTTTCTCTAAGTCAACAGGATAAACCATGATTAGAACTCTATAGTCTACAGTGCTTATTTTAACGTACTTACTGTCCCATTCTAAACTTATCTGCTTTAATTTCTCAATATCGAACTCTACGCCAGGCTTATTCATTAGAATTTCGTAAGCGTACAAGTCGTAAGGGTTAAAACACGCTTTAACATGAAGCATTGTTAAGGCGAGTGTAATGACTGCTACAAGTATTAATAAGCCTCCTATTCTCCCTGCTTTGATAATGCTGCACCTCGTCTATTCTAACATAAGTTTACCTTACAATTTAAAACTAAAGATTCGAACGGAATATTACAGAGTTTAGTTTATCGAGAACCTTTAAACCTGAGCCCGTAAGTACTATAACAACGTTGGAGCTTTCGCCCACCAACTTCTCACTGAAACTTTTCTTAAAAGCAGCATACGCTGTTGCGGATGTAGGTTCTACAATAAACCCCATGTTTATAAGTTCTTTAAGGGCTAAGACTATTTCCTTGTCTGAAACTACAACGCAGAAGCCTTCGGTTTCCCTGATAGCATTTATTATTTCACTCAGTCTTGGCGGCTTTAATATCATAATTCCATCTGCTAGTTTAGAACGTTCCTTTGTTTCATAGCTTAACCCAAGTTTTTCACATAAGCTACAATACCCTTGAGCTTGAACAGCTACAAGCTTAGGAATAGTAGGAATGGCTCCCATGTTTTTTAATTCTAAAAAGCCCTTAAAAATGCCGAGAAATAATCCTCCACTACCTACTGGTGTAAAGATGTAGTCTATTTTCTCACCTAATTGCTCCCAGAGCTCATAAGCTATGGTCTTTAACCCTTCTATGAAGAAGGGGTTCCACCAGTGGCCAACATAAACTCCTTTACCTTTTCTTTCAGCTTTCAATGCTTCTTTGTTAACGTCTTCTCTTGATCCTTCAACTTCTACAACATTAGCTCCTAAAAGTTTTAGAAACCTTTTCTTTCCTTCAGGTGCTTTTTTAGGTATGTAAATGTTTGCTTTAATACCTGCTGTTCTTGCTAGTAGAGAAAATGCTATCCCAGCATTGCCTGAAGAATCCTCTATTATTTCTTGACAGCCTAACTCCTTAACCTTAGCAAGCGTTATATATGCTCCTCTATCCTTAAAAGAGCCTGAAGGGTTAAGATAGTCCATTTTAAAGTATACATTAGCTCCTAAATGCCTTTTAGCTAGCGGAGTGCCTCCTACAGGTATTTTGGGGACATATTCTTGCTTTACAGGTAAGAGTTCCATATATCGTCTAATATCATTGTATTCTTTTCTTAAAATGTTTGAAAATCTTATGTTCTCTAAACCTTTAAACTCTATGTTTAATGTTCCATTGCACTCAGTATGTTTCCAAACCCATTCTCTAAGCTCTATTTCTGAGCGGCATTTACTACATTGAATACTGTATTTCAAACAATCACCCATATTTTCTATTTTATTTTCCCAATAAAACCGTTTAGTTTTTTAGGTTGCACTAGTTTACTGACATTGAATAAGTGTGCATAGTAAATTTAATAGGCTAAAAGAGGTGCATGCTAGTGAAGGGAAGAAGTAAGGTTACAGTTCTCATATGTGCCATTATAATTGTTTACGTTCTTACTTTAGGAATAGCTGTTACTTCGCCTACATCATCTAATGAAGGATTTAAGAGAACAGTTTCTATTCTCGTACCTGCTGTTTCCCAAACTAAAGAAGAGTTTAAAGGCGTTATTTCAAACGTTACTGTAACCGTTGTTAAGCCAGGAACAGGTAAGGTATTTGTTTCAGCCAGTCCTCTAACGGAAATAGATATGCAAGCTTCTGCTAGAACAGCTGCTATAATTGCTTCTACTATTTTAGGAGAGAATCCTTTAACAATGGACTTTTATGTTTCAGTTGAAAGCCCATCAATAATCATTGGTGGTCCCAGCGCTGGGGCAGCATTAACTGCAGCTATGGTTTCAGCTATTAGCGGGTTTGAAATAAACTGTTCGGTAATGATAACGGGAATGATAAATCCTGACGGAACAATAGGTCCTGTAGGAGGTGTTAAAGAAAAATTAGAAGCTGCAGCAGGTATTGGTATAAAGCTGTTTCTCGTACCTATAGGTCAAAGTATTGTTCAGGAAAACGTTGTTAAATATAAGAAAGTAGGCCCATTTATAGTGAGAACCGTTAAACCTGTACAAATAAACCTTATAGAGTACGGTAAAGAGCTAGGGGTAAAGGTTTTAGAAGTTTCTAATATTATTGATGTTGTCAAGTACATGTTGAACATTAAGCTAGCTGAGAAACCCATAGAACATATTGAATTTAAGCTTTCAACAGAAGCTGAAAACCTGTTTAGAGAACAGATAAGTGAGTTTAAAGAAACATATCTAAACATTAGGAACATGTTAGGGGAAGCTAAAGGGACTGTTAGAGACATAGTAAAAGAAGCTGAAAATAGGTATAATGAAGCATTAAAGCTAAGTAATGAAGGGTACCTGTATTCCGCAGCTAGTATGTTTTTCCAAGCAGTATATCTAATAGATTTTGCCCGTAACTTACAAAAATACTATAATGAAGGAGAAAAGCTTATTCAAGAGCTTTTTGATGAAGTGAATTCTACAATTAATAGGGTTAGTTCTAAAGTGTATTCTGTTAAACCGTTAAAACTAAGCGATATAGATATTCTCATAGCTTCAAGGTATAGAATATATCTGGCTAAGAAGCTTCTTGAACAAGCTGCTGAAACGTATTCTAAAGGCAACTATGAAGACACTATTTTCGGCCTAGTATATGCTAAGTGGAGAGCTAAGACAGCAGAACTATGGATTAATGCTTTAGGATTAGGTGTTAAAGAAGCTCCTCCTGAGGAGATAGTACAGCATCTTTCAACACTATTCATTTACGAGGCAAATAGCATTATAGCTTATGCAAGTTCTCTGCTTAAAGATCTAGGTGTTTATTCTGACGAGTTTTTAGATAAAGCCGTGCAAGATCTTGATGAAGCAGAGGAAATGAGTAGTATGGGAGATTACTACGGCAGTTTGGGTTTAAGTCTATCAGCTATAGCGGAAGCTACTGTAAGTATTCATAAATACTTTACAGTTGATGCTGAGAAACAATTAGGAGCTGTTAAGGATGTAGCTGAGAAGTCTTTAAAATATGCTTTAAGTTTAGGTGCAGAACCGCTGTTAGCACTAGGATACTATGAGTTTGCACATCAGCAGCAAGAAATTTTTGACAAAATATACTTCTTTGAACTTTCCTCTCTACATGCTAAAGTATTGACAATTACTGACGTTATCAGAAGCCCAGGTAACATAACTATTAAAACAGTAACACCAACAATACCTAAAACACCTGGAAAAACTCCGACACCCGCACCTTCAGAAGAATACGGGTTAAAAGACTTTTTAATTAGAGTAGCTCCTATATTGGCATCGTTTATAGGTGGAATACTTGTAGGGTATTCTTTAAAAAGGAGGACTGCAGTGTAAAAAGCTCAGCTACCCCAGGGTAGTTGTCATCACTTAATCTATAATTTCAGCTGGCATGACTTTCTTCATTGCTCAAGAAGAATAGTTGTATTAATAAAAAATAAATTTTTATCTTAAAGGAAAAACTCGTCTACTTTAGTGCTCTCAGTAATCCTTTCTCTCTCAGTACATGTACTCTCCATGTTGGTGTTACGAATTTCGGATGGCTTGCTCTAACAGTATCTATTCTTCCTTTAGCAGTGTTTACTGGCCACTTCTTTGGCTCCTTAGGATCTTTGTATGCTATTTCAGCTATTTCCTTCATTCTAGCAACATATCTTTCAATGTTCTCTTTTGTTTCAGTGTCCGTGAATTCTACCATTAATGCTTCATGTACTATTAGCGGGAAGTATATTGTTGGCGCATAGAAGCCTGCATCTAATAGACCTTTAGCTACATCTTCTGCTGTAACACCTACTTCATGTGCCATAGGTTCTGCGCTAAATACAACTTCGTGTTTTCTAAATCTCTCAGGTCCGTATGGTAGGTCGTATCCTTTTGTTCCCTTAAGTAGTTTCGTGAAGTAGTTGGTGTTTATAACACACTGTTCTGTTACTTCTTTCAAGCCTTGAGATCCAAGACCTAGTATGTATGTAAAGCCCCATAATAATGGTCCTACGTTTCCGAAGAATGCTTTAACCATACCTATGGAGTATGGTCCTGGATATTTTAGATAGTATTTTCCAGTTTTTTCATCGTATTTAACAATAAACCCTGGTAATAGGTCTGATAGTTTAACACCTTTCTCTGGTAATACGTCTCTCTCCTTAATACATATTGGTCCTGCTCCAGGCCCTCCTCCACCATGTGGTGACCCAAATGTCTTGTGTATGTTTATGTGCGCAATGTCGAAACCCATATCTCCTGGTCTAGCATAACCCATAATACCGTTTAGGTTCGCACCATCGTAGTACAGTAGTGCATCTACTTCATGAAGTATTTCAGCTATTTCTAAGATGCGTTCTTCGAATAACCCTAGAGTGCTTGGGTTTGTTAGCATTAGACCTGCTGTTTTCTCTGAAACAGCTGCTTTTAAAGCTTCCATGTCTACGTTACCGTCTGCATCAGACCTTATAGTGATGGTTCTGAAACCTCCCATAGAAGAGCTTGCTGGATTGGTGCCGTGGGCTGAGTCAGGTATTATTATTTCAGTTTTCTTGTCTAGTTGCCCCTTAAGTTCATGATATTTCCTAATTACGAGAACGCCAGTGAGTTCTCCATGAGCTCCTGCCGCAGGGTTTAGTGTACAAGCATCCATGCCAACAATGTTTGCTAACCATTTCTGTAGATGATATAGTGCTTCAAGGAGTCCTTGAACTGTTCTTTCATCCTGTAGTGGGTGTAGGTAAGTTACCCTTAGGTCATTAGCTATTTCGAAAGCTATTTTAGGATTATATTTCATAGTACATGAGCCTAAGGGTACAGGTCCATTATCTACACCGTAGGCCATTTGCGATAGGTTTACGAAATGTCTTACAACTTCGAACTCAGATATTTCAGGTAGTGCTGGTGGTTCGCTTCTCTTAACCTTGTCTGGAACTTTTATTTCTCCAACTTCCTTCTTAATTTCTTCTTCAACTTCTGGAACTAGGAATCCTATTCTTCCAGGTGCTCCTAGCTCATATATTAAAGGTTCATCCCATTTAGCTTGACGATAAACCATACATAACCCACCTCCTACTTACCTAAAATTTCTTTAATTGAGGAAACCAGCTTGTCAATATCGTTCTTGTCATGCATCTCTGTTACACAGAACAACGCTGTTTCTCCAAGTTCTGGGAACCATTTGCCAACATATAGTCCTCCGTGAATATCTCTCTTCAGCAGCTCTTCGTGTATGGTCTCGTACTTTACTCCAGCATCGTTGAAGCTTACTGTGAACTCTTTAAAGAACTCGCTCTTAAACACTGGAGCCTTTACACCATCTATTTCGTTAAGTTTCTTGGCTGCATAGTGTGAGCGATACATTATAAGTTCTCCCAGCTTTCTGAAGCCGTGTTTGCCTAGAAGCGCCATGTATACTGCGGCTCCTAAGGCACATAGCATTTCGTTGGTACAGATGTTTGATGTTGCCTTTTCTCTTCTAATGTGCTGTTCTCTTGTTTGTAGAATCATTGCGAAGCCCTTTTCCTTACCATCAGTAGTTGTTGTTAAGCCCATGATTCTACCTGGCATTTGTCTAACGATTCTCATGCTCCATTTAGCAGCGAAAATACCTAAATATGGTCCTCCAAAGTTCATGCCTAGCCCTAAGGGTTGGCCTTCACCAACAGCCATATCGGCTCCAAGCCTTCCTGGAGCTTCAAGAACACCTAAGCTTATTGGGTCAACACCCATAACGAATAATGCTCCGTAGTCGTGTGCTATTTCTCCAATGGCTTTAGCGTTTTCCTCTATGAAGCCGAGGAACGATGGGTTTTCAATATAAACTGCAGCAACATCTTTCGGTGACAGCTTTTCCTTAAGATCTTCAAGATCCATAAGCCCTGTTTCTTTATCATGCTTTACTTTTTCAACACTTAACCCTTTAGGCTCAACATAGGCTCTAATTACTGGCTCATGGTATGGGTTAAGTGTTGAAGGTACTAATACTCTATACTTTCTTCTCTGAATTCTAACAGCCATCAGGAACGATTCAGCAGCTGCTGAAGCCCAATCATACATTGAAGAGTTAACTATTTCCATCTCTAGTAAGTCTGCCATCATGCTCTGATATTCGAAAAGCGATTGCATTAGTCCTTGAGATATTTCCGGCTGATATGGTGTATACGCTGTATAGAATTCAGCACGTGACATAATGTATTTTACAACTGCTGGAACATAATGTGGCCAAGCTCCACCTCCAAGGAATGGCGGAGGATTCATGAACACTTTGTTTTTATTGAACATTTTTTCAATGTACTTTCTGATTTCTATTTCCGATAGTGGTTTTCCGAAGCCTATTTCCAGCTTATCCCAGTCTCCCTTAAACCTTGCTCCTTCAGGTATGTCGGCGAAAAGGTCTTCAACCTTCTCTACACCGATAGTTTTCAGCATCTCTTTCTTAATGTTTTCTGGAGAATTCGGTAGCCAAGGATGTACAACCAAAACACTAACCCCGACTAAATAATCTTATTTCTACATTCTTAAAACAGTTTCCATAATTAAACTAATGTAGAAATAAAATATGGAAGTTTATAAAGGAAAGTTTTGTTTAACAGATAGAATACCTATAGAATTACTATAGAACTGCTTAAATCCTAGAGAATATTTTATGTATAATGTCTGGGGCGAAGTTCTATGTGTGCCAAGCATCAAGTTGTAAAAACACTTCTATGGGACTTTCACGTTAAAGAACTCAATGCCTCAATGGGCGAGTTCGGTGGTTGGGAAGTTCCAATGATCTACACTGGCATTATGAAGGAGCACATGATTGTAAGAACGGACTGCGGTATTTTCGACGTATCACACATGGGTAGAATAAAAGTAACAGGCCCCGACGTCATACCTTTCCTCCAGAAAATATATACTAAAGACATTTCGAAAACTAAAGACTATTGGATGTCAGGCCCTACACTAGCTCTTAACGAACATGCTAGAGTTAAGGATGACGAAATGCCTTACAAGATTTCAGATGAGGAATGGCTCATAATAGCTAACGCGCCTTATAGAGAGAAAATGTTAAAACACTATGATAAAGTGATAAAAGAAAACGGCTTTAAGGTTAAAGTTGAAGATCTAACATTTAAACTAGCAATGATAGCTGTACAAGGTCCAAAAACTGTTGAAGTTTTCGAGAAAATGGGTGCCGGACGGGTAGATGACCTACATACATTACAGTTTAGAATGAATGAGGAAATAGCTGGCAAAAAAGTTTTCCTAATAAGTAGAAGTGGATGGACGGGAGAAGACGGTTTCGAAATATGGGCTGAACCTAAGGCTATGGTCGAAATATATCGTGCACTCTTAAAAGCAGGAGCTAAACCCGTAGGCACTGTTTGTAGAGATACTTTAAGAATAGAAATGGGCTTCGTACTAGGAGGGCACGAATACGAAGAAGATCCTACAAAATTCCCGCCAGCTAATTCTCTAAGATACGGTATGGGCGCTATTGACTGGGATAAGCACGGTTTCATAGGTGAAGAAGCTTTAAGAGCATACAGACGTGAAGGTGTTAGATGGATTAGAGTCGGTATTAGGATGAGAAAGAAACATGCAAGAGCTATTCTAAGATTTGGATATCCACTATACATTGAAGACCAATACGCTGGATGGGTTACCAGTGGAACATACTCACCGTACCTGAAGAGATCAGTTGGCCAAGCATATATTGACGCTAGATACGCTATCTTCGGAGACTTTGTAGAAGTAGAAATTCGCGGAAAGAGATATGAAGGAAGAATATTAGACTTCCCATTAATACCGGGAAGACCCGTAGTTAAATAAGTTTATTAAATTTTTTACCTTATGGTTCCCATGTGGGGGTTTAAACATGAGTGTAGTAGAATTTGAGGTAGCTGGAAAGAAATACCTTGCAAAAACAGATGTAAGATACACTAAAACAGATGAATGGGCTAAAAAAGAAGACAATAAGGTTAGAGAAGGAATAACAGACTATGCTCAAAAGGAGCTAAAAGACATTGTAGGTATTGAGCTACCAGAAGTGGGTGCAGAAGTTAAGAAGGGAGAAGTAATAGGTGCTTTAGAATCAGTTAAAGCGACAGCAGACCTTTACGCAGCCGTTTCAGGTAAAGTTGTAGAGGTTAATGAAAGACTGCTTGAAGAACCCGAGCTACTAAACAAAGACCCATACGGCGAAGGATGGATACTAGTTATCGAAATGGCTGATCCTAAGGAATTCGACGAGCTTCTAACACCAGAAGCATATGTTGAAATGCATAAGAAAGCTGGACACTAAAGTTTAATCCTTTTTTTCTTCTCTTCTTTAAAGAATTTTCATCATTAAGTCTTCATGATAGTCTATAACAACCCTAACATATCCTTTAAGCATTTCATCTACCTTAGAGTCTCCTGTATCGACCCTTAAAGCATCAAGCTCATCTACTTTTTTCCGGGTAGCTATGATGATTATGTTTTTCTTACCTACTTTCCTAATTACTTCGGGAGATATTTGCTGATTGCCTCTACCGAAAATGAAGCCTTGACCACCAATAGGTGTAACTATTATTTTTGCTTTAGGATATTTTTCTAAAAGCTTCAGTATACCCTTTTCATCAAGGTCTTTACCGATAACTTTACCGTTATATACCGCATCTATTCCTAACAATGTTTTTTCGACACCTAATTCGTCTGCAATAGCCTTTACTGTAGTTCCCGCACCTAAAATGTAAAGCGTGTCCGGTTCCATTTCTTCAACTATCCTTCTAGCAATTGCCTTCTTGTTTTCCTCTTCTTCCTCAAGACCGGCGCTAGGTTCTTTGCTTGCTTGAACTAATCCTACTACGACAGGTATTTTTAAATAGCCGTAAAGTCTGACTTTTAATTCATTTCTTCTGTAGGCTTCTTCGTCTATGTCTAAAACTTCAGCAAGTGTTTCCGTAGTTCTTCCCTCAGCAAATGCTTCAACTATTCTAGCAGCCGCAACAGGATTGACTGCGAAAACAGCACTATACATTTTAACGCCTGAAGGAATGCCTAAGGTAAGTTGTTTTTGATCAATAGCATCAACGATATCTCTTGCTGTTCCGTCGCCTCCAACGAAAACAAGAAGGTCTATTCCTTCTTCCATCATTTGTTTAGCTATTCTCCTAGTATCTTCAGCTGTTGTTTTTTCGGATTTTAACATTCCAACGACCTTAACAACATCGTTACTGTGCTTGGATTTTTTAGCTATTTTCTCCCCCATGGGCCCTGGAGCAATGTATAGGTCTATATTTGCCTCCAAAGTGTTAAGAAATTCTAATGCCCTACCTGGAGTTACAGGTTTAGCACCTTTCTTTAATGCTAAATAGTAAGCTTCACCATCAGTGCCTTTAAGTCCAACTCTACCTCCCATTCCGGCAATAGGGTTTACTAGAAGACCCAGCTTAATTTTAGGCAAATCCTACACCGAATTCTCAGCTATCAATTAGCTACATATAAGCATTCCTATAAGTTATATACAGTTATAGTATGATTCAACGATTGGCAGGAGAACTTAGCTATGAGGAAAAAGCTTGGAAAGCTTATTATTTACGCTAAGCCTGTGAGGTTTAACTACTGGAAACCAGGAACAAGTGTTGTTCAGGGTTTATGTAGTAAGCTTAAAGGTATTGTTAAAGATGGTGATATAATTGTTTTATCTGAGAAAGCATTAGCTACAGCCTTAGGGTTAATTATTGATGAATCTAAAATTAGGCCTTCATTCCTATCAAAAATTTTCGTCTTTATTACTATGAGGGTTGTTTGGGGATATTTGCTAGGTGTTATTACTAGGCTTAAAAGGGAAACTTTAGAGTGGATAAGAAAATATCCTATAAGTGAAGGGGCAGCACATAAGCAAGCTGCACTGGTTTTAGGAGGAATTCTTCAAGTTCTTAAACCTTCATCTGAAGCGGGAATAGATACCAGCAATTTACCTTACACCTATGCTTCACTACCGCTTAATAACTGTAGTTTAGTTATAGGTTTAAGAAAGGCCCTTTTAAAATGCCTTAAATCCAATGTCGCATTAATGATTGTCGATAGTGATAGAGCATATTTTAGCCCGAAACTTAACTTAGCGTTATCATCGAGAAAAACATGCATCAAAGAGCTAAAAAACTTAGGGGTCTTATCTTACATTATCGGTAGGTCTTTTAGGAAATATTTTAAGCCTAAAGCAACACCAGTAGCCTATGCTGGCCCAAACATACCTTTACCTATACTTCTTGAAATAGCTGAGCTAGCTGATAGAGTTAGAGGGGTTGGTGCCGGAAGAACAGTTTTCGAAATGGCTAGGAGATTCGGTACAACGCTGAACGGGGTTACATGGAATATGCTATGTAGCGTAAACCACTATCCTGTGGTAATCGTTAGAATTTTAGAGAAAAATTAATTTTTAACGCTCAATAAACATACCACAAGGGTTTACAGAAAATTGACTGGTAGGTGTGTTTTAATTGCCTAAGTTAACTATAGGTGTAGAAGGGCTTACCTTTGACGCAGCACATTACACTAAAGGTGTTTCAGATAAGTGTCTCAATATTCACGGTCACACGTTTAGAGTAGATGTTGAGGTTGAAGGAGAAGTAATCCCTGATACAGGAATGGTAATAGACTTTGATATAGTAAAAAAAGCCGTTAGCGAGGTAATCAAGGAATTTGATCACAAATTAATAATCCCAGCTAAAGACTATGATAAAATAACGTTGAAAGGACCTTTTAACAAAGGTATAAAAGTCATAGAATATTCTGAAGCAACAACAGAGTACATAGCATTAGAAATAGCCAAAGAACTTTACGGTAAACTTAGAATGCCTGTAAAAGTTAAGGTCTATGAGGGTAGAAGAAACTACGTTATTGCCGAATGGAGGTAAGACATTATGAATCCTTCTTCACTACCAGATGTTCAAAGTGAAAGACCTGACTATCCACTATACATAGATAGAGTAGGTATTAAAAACGTTAAAAGAAGAATAATTATCGAAGCTCCCAAAGGTAGGCTTCACTTCGACGCTGTAATCGATGTTTACGTAGATTTGCCTGCTAGTAGAAGAGGAATACACATGTCCAGGAATATTGAAGCATTTATTGAAGCTGTTGACGCTGCTAGATTAATGACTTTACCTACGGTAGAAAAAATCCTTGATACAGTATGTAACATTTTACTTAGAAAACATGACTATGCTTCTCGCGCTGAAGTTATTGCTAAAACAACATATTTCTATGAGGAAGATTTCTTAGGCCATCCAACAAATGAAGCTGCAGATGTTGAAATAAAAGTTGGTAAGACTCGTGAAGGCGACGTAACGTATACTGTTAAAGTTTCTTTACTAGGAATGACCGTTTGTCCATGTGCTCAAGAAACGTATAGAAGCATCGAAAAAGCATCACCAAATCCTCCTCCATCGCATGCTCAAAGAGCTAAGCTTTCAATAGCTGTCACGACGAAAGGTGTTTTTGTTAGACTTGAAAGGTTAATTGATGCGGCAAGAAAGTCTTTCTCTTCACCCACTGTCAGCATATTGAAAAGGTACGATGAATATAGACTTGTAAAGTATGCTTTTCAACATCCTAGATTCGTAGAAGACGTTGCAAGAGCAGCGCTAATAAATTTATATAAAGTTTTAAAAGGAAATGTCCCTGAAGACTCTATGGTTGAAGTAGAAGTTGAAAGCTATGAAAGCATACATCCACATAATGCTTATGCCCATGCGAAAATGACTTTTGGACAATTAGTAAACGAAATTGAAGAAGCCCTTAAGGAGAAAACTTAGCTATAAATAATTTTAGCCCCCTTATTCCTAACGTTTACGATGTAATATTCTGCTTCATACCCTTTCCTTTCCATATCCTTCTTTACCTTTCTTAAAACATCTTTAGCTCTCCTTAAACCTAAGACTATACCATATGCTGTTGGCCCCCAGCTACTTTGCCCTGCACCGTAAGCTCCATGTCTAAGCATGGAATTTATAGCATATTCTGTTTCTTCACAGCAGAAAATACCTCCTTGATACTTAGCAAAATATGTTCCAACAAGTATTTGAACCTTAGTTAGTGCTTTACCAAACTCTTCAATATCGGCTCTGGCTAGTGATGGCAAAAGATGCATAAGCACTGTTTCTCTAAGTTCTCTTTCTAAATTTCTATCCATAGGCTCAGGTATGGATAGTATTTCCTTTTCTTCCCTCTCTGTTAATCCTCGAACACCTTTCGGAATAATTACTGTAAAGAACCAGTTTTTAGGTATAGATTTCCTGTAAATTATTTGTGGAAGCTCTTCCACTTTTGTGGGGGGTTTTACAATTTTACCGCTAACTATTCTCCCACTATCAATTACGAAACCTCCTTTTTCAAAAGTTGCAATACCTATACCGGATACTGTTCCTCTCTTTAACCTTGCTGCTAGTTCTCTGATAGAATAGTTCAGTTTATAGAGAGAGGAAATGCCATAACCTATACTTAGCATTAGCTGTGTTGTAGAGCCTAAACCCACATGCCTCGGTATAGATTTTTCTACAATAACTTTTACCTTATTTAATTTGAGCATGTTAATTGTTTTCAAAACAGTTTTTTCTAGTTGTTTTATACTAGTATTATTAACCATAGCTGTTTCTTTACTCTTTAAAATACTAACAACAACTCTGGGTTCACTTATCGCTACACCTAAACTTCCATAGGCTACATTTTTTGAAATAATATTGTAAAATCCGAGGTGAAGTCTTGCTGATGATTCTACTATAACTTTGCTATGCAATATGCTCCCTACATGTTAATTGTTTTTCTTGTGAAGAGGGTTTTTTCTTGTATGTAGTTTTTACCTATGGTTAAAGCTTCTTCTGCTTTTGAAAGCTCTATACCCAGGTAGAATGCATGAGACAGGGAGGAAATAAGGCCTCTTCTAAGAATTTCATCTCTTATTGCTCTAGCTGTTCTGCCTTTGATAAGTATTTTGCCCTTCTTACCTATATATAATGCTTCAATACATTCTTCATCATGATTTACTCTTATCTTAAATACGCCTAGAGGATCAAGCTCGTATTTTGCTTCTTCTTTAATAGCTTCAACTATCGTTGCTCCCTCTGTTTCCAGCGGTGTTTCAACTTTTCTCTTATCTTTAAGTATGAGCAGGTCTATACCTAGGTCTTTTGGTGGAGATTTTTTAAGCCATGCTAATGAAGCCATTCTGGAAGCTATTGAGGCTTCAAATGTTGAGTACTGTGCTTTAGGGCTTTTCTCAACAACAAGAACTATGCTTACACCTAACTCTAAAGCTAACATAACCATTAATGCATTAGAACCTACGGTGTCTGCATCCAGCAGTTCAACAACATTACCTATACCCATAAGTGTGGGTGTATTCTTGTGCTTCTCTTTAAACCTATGATAAGCTAGCAAAGATTGGAAAGTGCTTGCTGAATTTATGGGGTCAAGTATGGGGTCTGCAATAACCTTTTTAACACCTAGCCTTATGGCTTCACTGATGTTTGCTTCTAAAAGCTTTAGTTTTTCTTGAGCTGTTTTAGGCATTACACTGCTTCTTGAATCATATGCTATAACAACCGAAGGTATATCTTCAACATATTTAGCTACTTTCTCAATATTTCCAGCTTCTAAACTTAAAACCATATCTGCACCGGCTTCGGTGCCTGCAATAATTTCGCTTGGAATAATAGAATCTACTGCTATTGGCATCTGCAATTCCTTCTTAAGAAACCTAATAGTTTCCCTTACTTTTTCAGGTCTTGAAACGCCTGCTTCAAAACCTATGCTTAAGATCTCAGCACCTTCACTTACAAGCTTATTTGCTTTCTTAAGTAAAGTATCTTTAGATAGCGTATGTGCTTCAGTTATTTCAGCCATTACACGTATAGGCGGTGGCAAAGTAGGTACAATAATATTCCCAACTATTATGTGTTCTTTTTCAATAAGAGATTTTTCTAAAGATTCAAGCATCTTCTTAGAAGCTGTTTGAAGCTCATCTTCTAAAACTTTGTCTGCGGGTTCATCAGGCGAAAGTTTAGGAATTTCTTCTAAACTTAAAACTAAAGGTAAGTCAGATGCTTGTAAAGGCCCTTTAACAGCTTTAACACCTAATTCTTTCTCTATAGCCTTAGCTGAACCCATAGATGCTCCAGGTATCATTATTAAATCATATTTCTTACAGTCTATACCAAGCCCCTTAAGGTAGTTAGCTATAAGCTCAGTGTTTGCAAGAGCAGCAACAGTTACGGGGAGTGCAATTACATCTACTTCATGTGGTAAAGCTTTTTTCAGCATTTTCTTAATTATGGGTTCAGCCAGCTTACCTGTAACTATCAGTATTCTCAAACCAAATACACACCCATGTGCGTATCGAGTATATTTTAACACGCTTTAGCGTTTTTTAATTCTTTCTCACGACACTGCCAAGCCTATCATATTTAACCTCTAATACATATTTTATATTTTCAGCGTTTCTAGGTACAATAAAAATTTCCACCTTATCCCTGTAATGTTTTGCGGCATTTTCAATAAGTGCCTTAGCTATTAAAAATTTTTTCTTCTTCATATCCCATACTTTAACATGGTTTTTAAGCCATGGCTTAGAAAATTTCCCGACAACATTGCCGAAATCCATACCGAACAGGAATATTTTCTTAGCACCAAAGTGTAATGCCAAATATAATGCTCTATCACCATCAGTAAATCCGCCATAATTCTCTAAATAACCCCATGGTATGAGTTGCGTTGTCCCCAAAACTTTACCCTTAAATTTAGGAACATACTTAAGAACCTTTAAAATATTATCTCCATGCCCATGAACCACAATAATGCTACCGTAAGCTAGTGCCTTTAAGATAGGTTCTATTCTTCCGTCAATATCTGTAACTATTACATTAGGGATAATGTTTCTCTCAATTAGAGCTTCTGAAGCCCCATTAGCTGCTATAAATACGGCTTCACCATAGAACAGTTTAACCTTTAGTATACTTTCTTCCAAGCTGGGTCCCGCACCGAAAATGAAAACTTTTTTCCCATAAATCAGATCCTTTAACGTTTTTAATACAAGCGCATTCCATGTAGAAGGTATAATGTCATTTAGTATCTCTGAGCAACGATAATCCTCTAAGGTATTTATTTTTAAATGTTTTAAAACAGTCCCATAGTACTGTAAATTAATGTCCTTAAACATTTCCATGCCACATCTCATCAGTATGTAGGCTCAAAGCAAAATATTGTTGGAAATTTATATATTTTTGCTTCAAACTACACTGTTTTTGACAATATCACAGATGATGCTCTATGGTGTTTTCAAACTTTACTACTAGGCGTTCGATAGCTATTATTGCTGCCTGGATTATTATTGTTGTTTTATGCTTACCTTACGCTTTAAACCTAAGTAAGGTCTTAGTTTATAAGGAAGAAGCATTCCTACCTGAAAATGTTGAATCTATTATAGTTAAAAACATAGTTGAAGAAAAGTTTAAAGGCAAAGGGGAAGCTGAGGGTATAGACTTAGCTATTATAGTTAAGGGTGCAGATCCCCGAAGCGAGAGAGTTGAGGAAGCATATAGAGTTTTTAAAGATGAAACAACGGATGTCGCTGAAGAAGTAAACAGTGTTTATGATATATTATGGGATGCACAAGAAGAATATGACGAGTCTATTCAAAATATTACAAAAGAATTAAAAGAAGACATTAAGGATAGATTAAAGGAAAATGTTTCTAATCTCCATGAGGCACTATATACGCTAAGAAATAATACAGTGGATTTTGAAGAAGCTTACTTAAACTTAACAGATGAGCTACATGAGTTACACGATAAAATATATGGTGTAAAAGAAGCTATAATAGATTTTGATAGAGAATACTCTAAAATTTATGAAGAAACCGTAAACTTACATAAGCTAATGTACGATTTAAAAGACTTTATTTTAATAGTAAATGACTCATATGGTGAGTTTTTAAGCAATATAACAGAACTACATGTTACAGTTCATCAAATAGCGTACCTCATAACTTCATATAACAACCTGTACTATAATACGTCACTGCTTTACGCGTTTACTTTATGGGATACTACAAGAGCCCATTACTACCTACTATATGCTACCGATGCTTACACTAATTCTCCACTAGATTCTACAGACTTAGAAACAGTAACATATTACACTAATGTCTCTATAATTAAACCGGAATTATGGCCTGTTGACCCTACATTAGCTAATACAACATACTACTTCATACTCAGCAAACATATGTTTACACCGCAGTTAGCTGAGGATAAAGATTTCATTGATTTATCATTAGAAATAACAAGCAATATAATTGTTCAACAGGTTCCGCAAGAGCTCCAAAGCCAAACGGTTACATGGGTCAACTGCTTTGCAGAAACATATAATACTACATTATATTCTTGGAAGAAACAATACGGAGTCAATGAATTGTGGAATAGTTATATTTACATACCTGGAGAGCATCCTCCATTAACATCTTATACTTCGCAACTGCAGAATTTAAACACTGTTCTATATTTAAGAAATGAAAGCATTAGCAATGCTGTACAAAAATTTGCTTACATTATGGCACCGATAATAGCCAGTAATACAGGTTTGCCTCAAAATGTCGTTGAAACAATTCTCTATAAAGCATGTGAAATAGGAGAAAACCCGTCGAACGATAGTATAGAAAATGCGTTAGTATACGTTTTCGAACGACTAAATGTTCAAGCATCTTTCAACATAACTCAACTAGTACCTTACCTATACGAAATTGGCCCATCTCCTCCTCCAGAAACTCTACATAGCATTACCAGAGATGTTCTATATCAAATACTTAAACAGTATATTTTAGAGTACGGGTTATCGGAAACAATACTTAACTACATCATATTTTCAGTTTCACAAAAATATCCTTTAGACGCTGATGAATTAAGCGAAGTAACAGTTGATACAGTAGCTCAAGTAGTTGGATCATTAGATGAACATAGTTTTTCAAAGCAACTGCTTTTAAAACTTTATGTCCTTAGTGCTGAACCTACTCTTTCAGACTTTAGAGAATTTTTCTTAGAAACCCTTAAAATTCCTACTGAAGACGAGAAAGCCAAAACCATTATTAGAACAGTCATAGTTCGTGGGCCTTATATTGCTAAACAACCTGATGTGCTCAGAGATACTGTAATAACATGTGTTATGAGAATTTTGAATATCGAAAACGTCACTATTGAGGATCTTAGCTGGGATGAAACAAGAAGCTTAGTATCAAAGCTTTATAATCTAGGAGCAGCACCTAAAAATAAGTCATTAGAAGAAATAGCTGAAGACATTATTCGTGATAAATTAAAGAAAATAGCTGACGAATTCGATGTAGAATTAGAAACTTTAGAGAAAATAGCTGACGAAGTATTTAGTAGAAAACCTCCTTTGAGCGAAGAAGAATTTAAACAAATAACAGTAGATATTATTTATAAAGAATTCATGGAAGCTATTGAGGAACATGAAGAACTTAATGAAACGTTCTCTAAGATAGATGTTAAAAAATTTATTGAAGACGTTTACGATCTAGGCCCAATAGCTTCAACAGAAGATATCGAAAACATAGCTGAGAAACACACGGAAACAATAGTTGAAGCGTTAGTAGAGGACATTATGGAAGAGCATCCTAGACCTGAAAACATAGATGACTTACCTGAAGAAGTAGTTAAAATTTATGTTCCTAAAAACGATGTTTTTCTTATTCTTGCTAAACCATTAGGTGAAGACGCTGTTGAAAGATATCATTATTCGCTTAAGATTTTTGAAAAAGCAAAGGCAATATTTGGAAAAGGAGGAGGAATTTTTGGATTTTCAGGGAATAACGAGGTTAAATTATACGTTTTAGGGCCAGCTCTTAGTGCTGGCGAACTAGAAATTTATGGCAGTAAGGATATTGAAATAATAGATAGAGTTTCATCCATACTTACACTTGCCGTCCTAGTTTTGGTTTTAGCTAGCATTATTGCCCTCTTTATTCCTTTAATAAACGTTGGCATCGCTTTAGTTGTAGCTTTTGCGATAATGTATTTTATAGCTACAAGAGTCATGGATGTTATCCATTGGGCAAGAATATTTACCATAGTAACTACTTTAGGTGCTGCAATAGACTATACGACATATTATCTGCTAAGGTTTAAAGATGAGCTAAGAGTTGTAGGTGTTGCGGACTTAGCTATGAAAAACACTATAAGCAAAGTTACCGTACCAATATTGATAAGCGGTTTAACAACAGCTGCAGGCTTTGCATGTTTAACTTTTGCGTGGGACTTTCCATTTGTAAGAGTACTAGGACTAACTATACCTATAGGTGTTCTCGCTGCACTAATAGTTTCCTTAACTTTAACACCAGCACTGCTGAAAATCACTAAAGGGAGAATATGGCTGCCTAAAATTAAGCCTTTAAAGGAAGTCCGATATTCTAATGTCTCTGCAAAAATCATACAGTATGCTCCAATAGTTCTAATAATGGCTTTGGCGATATCCCTACCTATGGCCATGATAGCTTTGTCGTTTAAGGGCAGCCACGACTATAGCATTTTACTACCTGAAGAATCAATGACAATACAAAATATTAGGAACTTAAGAGGCGTTATTGACCAAGGGATTTTTTCACCAACAACTATTATCATGGAATTTAAGGAAAATGTATGGAATAATGAATCACTGAGTATAGTTGAAGAAGTTTGCGAGAAAATAGAGGTAATTAAAGGTGTTGCTAAAATATATTCGCCAACAAGACCCTTAGGTGTTCCCCTTGAAAAACCATATAATATGAGTAAAATGGAGGAAAAAGGGTCCTTAGACTTTGTTGCTGACGATAACAGAACAGTTATGGTCAAAGTTATCCTAGAATACTTCCCAACAAGTGATGAAGCATCATATGTTGTTGAAAACATAAAGAAAACAGTTAAAGCTTATAAAAACCCGCTTATTTCAAGAATTATGGTTGGAGGCATTACAGCTAGAATAATAGATTTAGACCATGTACTTACCGGGGCTTTTAAAGAAAGAATATTAACTGCAGCCGTAATCTCTATGTTTATAATATTAGCTATTTTGCTTAGAAGCATTCCTTTAGCCTTAGCTTCAATAGCAATAATAGTTTTCAATATAGGTATAGCAATGTCAACAACAATAGTATTATTTACATATATACTTAAGAAACCTCTAATATGGTTTACTCACATAGTAGTTTTCTCGGCAATGCTAGGAATAAACATAGACTATATATCAT
This sequence comes from Thermoproteota archaeon, assembly GCA_029258915.1. GTDB lineage: Archaea > Thermoproteota > Thermoprotei_A > EX4484-217-1 > EX4484-217-1 > EX4484-217-1. The sequence goes on along the minus strand of JAPDJU010000002.1, from coordinate 186,083 downwards.
ATTTCATAAATAGGGTAAAAGAAGATTTAGGAAAGATTAGTTTGCAAGAAGCAATAATAGCAGCATCAAGTAGTATTGGAAAGTTGATTATAGGGTTAGCATTAATAGTTGTGGCAGCTTATGGTTCGTTGACACTTGGTTCATCATGGGCTATGAAAGAATTTGGATTTATACTTGCAACAGGAGTTCTATTTACAGGACTTACAATACCCTATATAACTGGTCCAACAATACTATCAGTACTAGGTAAAAAGGCATGGTGGCCTATGAGCATACGAGGAAAATCGTAGATTTCTGAAGTATTGTGAAACATAGTCTAAACAAAAATGATTAAACCTATAATTCTACTTGTCTGTGGAAACGGGTCAATACTTTTTTATTTAACATATTTCCTATTATTCTCGAATAAGGTAATCAGAATGGTTAAAATAATCAATACACGCATCAAGCTAGTGGGTCTTGCTTTACTTTGTTTCTTTCTTTTAGCTGTTTTAATCTCTGTTCCTCCCGTTTCTACAGTATCGGCATCTAATAGAGTTAAAATAAGAAATACTGGTGCCGTATATGTTAAGATAATTGGTGAAGTTAAGGAAGGTCTTAATGAGATATTCTTACCTATTAAACCTGTTCCCATAAGTTTAGAAGTCTATGTAAATGACACCTTAATACCTTCAATTTTAATTAATAACTCAGTCTATATACCGTCATCTGGTAAAGGCTTTCTTACTATAGAATACGTTGCAAATACAACTACTATCGATGGTAAGTCTGTGCTGGAAATAATTAGTGCTCAGGAATTAACTTTAATCATAGAACCTGGTGTAATACTGCTTTCATTGCCAACCAATATAGTGAAAACGTATTATGAAAACAGTAACTTAGTTATAATATTCTATGGGCCTACTAGATTAGAATACACTATTACTACTGTAACAACTACTCCAATAGCCCCTACGGCATCTCCTAAAAGAGAAGCCCCTGTATTGCCTTTTCAAATACCCTTAGAATACATCACCGTTCTAAGCTTTGTAATAGTTATTTTAGTAATTACTGCTGTTAGAAAATGGAAGAAACATAGGGCTCTTGCTGAAGAAGAAATAACTATAATAGAACTTGATGAACTAGATAGAAAAATTCTAAAGGAATTAGAAGCTTCTAAAGGAATAGCGCTTCAAAGCGAATTACGTAAGAAACTCGGTATACCTAAGGCAACATTTTGGAGACATGTTAAAAGACTAGAGAAACTAGGATATATTGAAATAAGGAAAAAAGGTCGTGTAAGCGAACTTATTTTAAAGAAGAAAGATTGATGAAACGGTTTCATTTCCGTTTCACGGGGTTTCTTAAAAGCATGAAACATCCTAGTTAAGATTAGATATGTAAAGGCAAGGTGGAAAGTATAATGAGAGCATCATATATAAAGGTAGAGTTAAAAGCTATAGCCTTAGTATTAATGCTACTAATGAGCATAGTAGTTAGCAGTTTACCCGTATTTAAGGCTCAAGAAATGGAGGCTCATGGAAATATAGCAGGATTAATAGAAACCATAAAAGCATATAGAGAGCTTATTAAGAGGCTTCTCCAAGCCTCCATAAACGTTGATAAACAATTACTTATTGAAATAGAAGATGCGGTAAACATTACTGATGACGAATTATTTGATATGAGTGAAGATGAGCTTTCAGAGTTAAAAATCACTTTAGAAAAATATTTTGAATTGTTAAAATCCAACATGAATATTACAGTAAATATTTCGATAGTTATAGAAGTTTCAAAAGTTGAAGAAGCAATTAACATAGCTTACAAGAAAGTTATAATACTAAACATAACTGGTGTATTGCCTGAACTTGAAAATGCATCGGTAGCTCTTAAGAAAGGTGAACTTAAGAAAACAATTAAAATACTTAAGGAAATTAGTAAGAGAATAAAAGAAAATGAAGTCAAAGAGGTTTCTAAGAAAACAATTAAAACAGTTTTCAACTTAGTTAAAAGGATATCTGAGAAGAAAGTAGATGTTAATGTAACTAAAGGTGTAGAATTAAGTATCGAAAATATTAATAGAACAATAATGTTATTACAAAAAGTGAGAGAGTTATTACAGAGAGTTAATGCTTCTGAAGCCGCAATAGAAGCAATAGACCGAGCTATAATAAATCTTAACCACACTGTTACCGTGTTAGCAGATGTTTTAGCAAGAATTGAGGGGTTATACGGAGAGAAAGTAAAAACAATTGTAGAAGAAGAGTTTGAGGAAGACCTTGTCGAAAAAATAGAGGAATTGCAAAAGAAAATAGGAAAATTATCAGCTAAAATTGAAACGTTAGAAAATAAGTCATTAGAGTACAATGTAACTGAAGCATTACCGTTACTTAACAAGTCAAGAGAACTAATTGGTAATGCCCAGGAAATTCTCCGGGAAGTCCAAGCTTTAGCAGAGGATGGTAATTATACTAAAGCATTAGAGTTAATTTCTGAAGCGGATATTATTGTCAAAAAAGCTGAAGAAATAATAGACGAAGTAAAAGATGTGTTAGAGAAAATGGTAGAGGAAGAAGAAGAGCTTAAGGAGAAAGTAGAGGAGCTAAGGAATAAAATAAACAAGCTATCAGACAAGATAAATAGGCTTACAGAAGAAGCTGAAGCCGCTAATGCAACTGAAGCCCTAGAATACTTAAGAACAGCCGAAGAATTGGTAGCAAATGCTTCAGAAATGGTAGCAGTAGCCGAAGAGGCTATTGAACATGAAAACTTTACAGCTGCCAAAGAGGCTCTAAACGATGCTAAAGAATTAATTGAAAAAGCTAATGAATATGTTGAAGAAGCAGAAGATATTCTAGAAGAAGCAGAAGAAGAGGAAGAATTAGAAGGTAAAATGGAAGAGCTGGAAGAAGAAGCTAATAGCATATATAATGAATATCTTGAGCTTAATCCAGAAGCCTATGTTGAAAATTCAACGGAGGCATATTCGCTTGTGCAACAATTCAAGGAAACATATGACGAATTAAAATCTACAATTTCAGATATGAAATCATATTTAGAAGAAGAATCAATAGACAAGGCTGAAGAGATGTTTGAAAAAGCTAAAGCATTACTAGATAAACTTAAAGAGATAGTCGATAACTTAGAAGAAATAGTGAGTGAACTAAAATATTAAGAATAACAGTAGAATAGTGGAGCATGCAATTACAGTATACATTTTCTCCTAAATAAGGTGTTTTGGAATGGTGGAAAAATTAAAGGAATTTGACTTAGGCTCCTATATAGAGTGTTGGGGAAAGCTCTATGTATTAAAAGTAAAAATTTCGAAACCATTTCTTTTAGACGGTATTTTAAACATGGTAACTCGCGAAGGAACCAAGGTATTAAGCTATGCCAATAAAAGGTCTGATGAAAAAATAGATATGACATTAATTGTTGGAGCTAGAGATGTAGGAGAATTAACTGATGTTGTAAGGGATCTCTTAGAAATTGAAGGCATAGATCATGTTTCATATGGTGAACTTCCTTACAAAGCTATTCCTTTAAAATATTATCCCTTAAGATTCCATGGGATGAGGATTGTTATGTTTGGTGAACCAGTGCTAAAAAGTATAGTAGGAGGTATAAAGAAGGAATATGGTAAAACAGCTGGACCAATACTTCTATGGAACATAGGATATCAGGGAGGATTAGGTGTGGCGAAGGAGTTTAAAGAGAAATATAAGTTTGAGAATATAGAGGACTATTTTGCGATGCTTAAACTTAGGGGCATTGTTTTAGGATGGTTTGTCATAAGCCATGTTGACATACATTTAAAGAATAATATCATTGTTTTAAGAATGACTGATAACTGGGAATGCAATATGGTAAAAGGGAAATTCAAAACACCACAAAGCCATTTCATAAGGGGAATTATCAGCGGATTCGCAAGTTATATACTTGGAAAAAGCATGGTTGCTAAAGAAATTAAATGTATAGCTAAAGGGGATAACTACTGTGAGTTCATAATTTTAGAGAAACATAAATCAGGCAATCAATACGCTTCTACAGTTTAATATTCAACATTACCATAACATTTTTAGAATCTGAATTTTTGAACTACTACTGTAGGTACTTAGAGGCGCGATATGCAATGCTTATTAAAGAAACTTTAAAAGATGAAGCAGTAGGGCTTACTGTCAAACTTAAAGGATGGGTTTATAGGAAGAGAGTAGTTGGGGGCAAAGTATTTATTGTTCTTAGAGACTCTAGCGGTATAATTCAATGCGTTATTGATAGGGGAAATGTAGATAGTAAAACATGGATTAATGCGGAGAAAATAACTAGGGAAAGCAGCTGTATAGTCGAAGGAGTAGTTAGAAAAGAGCCCAGAGCACCTACAGGCTACGAGGTCCATGTTTTTAAACTGAAAATAGTCGGGTTATCCGACTGGTTCCCTATAAGAGGAGGTGAAGGAGTAGACTATCTTTTAGATAATAGACATCTATGGCTTAGATCTAGAAAACTTCAAGCAATCATGAAGATTAAACATGCCGTACTACAGGCAGGTAGAGAATATTTCAATAAAAATGGCTGGTGGGAAGTAACACCCCCAATAATTACAGGGTCTGCATGCGAAAGCGGTGCAACACAGTTCGAAATAAACTATTTCGGTCAGAAAGCATATCTTAGTCAAAGCGCTCAACTCTACCTTGAATCCTTAATTTATGTTTTAGATAAGGTTTGGAGCCTAACACCATCATTTAGAGCTGAAAAATCTAGAACAAGGAGGCATCTTGCAGAATATTGGCATTTAGAAGCTGAAGCAGCATGGTATGGTATGGAGGATATGGTGAAAATTACTGAAGAACTTGTCAGCTATATTGTACGTAAGGTTTTAGATGAAAGAATAGAGGAATTAGAATTCTTAAAGAGAAATGTTAAGTTTTTGGAAAATGCTAAACCACCATATCCGAGAATAAGATACGATGATGCTATTGAAATATTGCAGAAGAAAGGTGTCGATGTGAAATGGGGCGATGATTTAGGAGCAGATGAAGAAAGAATATTAACTCAGGAATTTGACAAACCATTCTTCATAACTCATTTTCCAAGACAAATTAAAGCATTCTATATGAAACTTGACCCTGAAGACCCTAGGTTTGTTTTAGGATTCGACCTACTTGCACCTGAAGGATATGGTGAAATAGTGGGTGGAAGTGTAAGAGAGAATGACTACAACACTTTACTTAAAAGGATATCAGAGTTTGGGCTAAACCCTGAAGAATATAAGTGGTATCTTGACCTTAGAAAATATGGTTCAGTGCCTCACTCAGGATTCGGTTTAGGTATTGAAAGAACTGTCATGTGGGTTGCAGGTTTAGATCACATTAGAGATGCAATACCGTTCCCCAGGTTTAGAGAAAGACTGAGACCTTAACATGTAAAGTGTTCTATATGTCTGAAGAATGCTGTGATTTTGTTGACTGTAGAATAGCTTTCAAATATCTTGCTAAAGAAGGTAAAGTAAATATTCACTTGTCTAAGCACGCTATTGAAAGATTTATAGAGAGAAGACATTGGGGCTTTAAGGGAGTAAGTAAAGAAGCAATAGTTAACATTGTTAGAAACGTATTTAGAGACGGGGAATTTAAAACCTTTACAGATAAGGTAATTGTTTGGACAAAAAACTATGTTTTAATATGTAGTATTGATAAAAACTCTAACGTTATTGTGAAAACTGTAATAACAAGGTCTACATTGAAAAAAGAACTAGAAGAAAGGCTGAAGAAAGGGATTAAAGTCCGATGGAAACAAATTACTGTTTATACACCTAAGCTTTAAAGCATAATGTGAGACTAAGCGAATACGGTGTTATAAAAGAAATGGCAAGACAATAATTAATTTAGCGTTTCTTACAAAGTAATTATTGAGGTTACATGTTTCTTCACAGGCTCCTCAATAAAAACATTAAAGTTGCAATCCCGCTTTTCCTTTTCTCATTTATCGTAAGATTACCATTCTTGAATCTTTATCCTATTTTCCGTGTCGATGAACTTGGGGAAAATATTAGAGGTTTAGCTATAGTAGAGTACGGTTTCATACCGCTAACTAATAACGCGGAATTTATTGGAGCACTTTATAACTACCTAATAGCACTTGTTTATATGATAAAACCTAGCATATTATTATCAAGATTTGTAATTGCCATTTTTGGTTCATTAACTATACCTTTGCTTTACTTTTTAACGTTAAGAATAACTAAAAACAGCTTAAAAGCACTGCTGGCATCTTTAATACTTGCTCTATCACCCGCCCACATTTTAATTTCAAGCCACGTAGCTTGGTCAGCTAGCTTAGCTCCATTCTTTCTTACAATTTCCCTTCTATATTTAGTAAAAACCTTAGAGATTGAAAGTAAAAAGGACATTTTTATTTTCGGCTTAACAGCTGGTTTAGCATTACAATCCCATCCATCAACTATAGCTTCCTATATTGCTTTTACGGCTTCTTGGTTACTATTATTTGATAAAAAGCTGCTATCTAGTGTTAAGTTTGTTAAATACTGTTTCTTAGGGTTCATCATAGGTTATTTAAACATGCTAATCTTTAACATAATTAACCCTTTAGGCTCTATTGTAGCTATGTTTAAGGCTCCTTGGACAGGTTTTCATGGCAGCATGTCGTTTGGGGAGTTTATCAGAAGAATAGTTTTTATTTTTACGGAATATGCGACCATGATAATTTCGGGTGTACCTATATTATCCATACAATACTTAGTTAAGAAACCTATGTTCTACATGTACTTGGCTATTTTCCTCATTATTACCATTTATGCGCTCTTAAAAAGCGTTTTAGCAAGGTTTTTGCTTATCTATTCTCTAATCGCACTTTTAATATTATCTATAGGGACTAAAGGAGCGATGTCATTAAACATATTTGGGTTTGCATGGGGTCCCCATTATTTACAGCAGCTTCTACCTTTAAACTCTATGTTCATGGCTGAAGTATTAAGTGTAATACTTTACCGTTTAAGAAGAATAGGTAAGGTGAAGAGTTCATTAATATCTGCAGTAGTGTTATTGCTCATAGTTATATGGCCTTGTACAAACATGCTTGCTGTGTATAGTTTTATCGCCCAGGGGAAATGTACTAACGAAGTTTTCTTAGAAACAATAAGTAGTATAAAAAGTAGGTTTGGTGAGGAAACACCCATTTTTGTAGAATTTTCTTTGAAAAACCAAGTAACATTAATAGTTTATGAAATAGCTGTTCTTGAAAAATTAAATATTTACCCCCCGCTCAATTTATTTAAAAGACATGTTTCCCTAGATGATCTAAAAATATTTTTAAAAGAAAATGAAAATAAAACATTATTAATACTTATTCTTCCGTTAAAAAGTCGCTGTACAGATTTCCTAGAGGAACTAATCGCAAAAGGGTATTTGACAGTTGTGGAACATGTTGTAGCTAAGGCTTGCTATAACACTCAGTTATATAGAATAATAGTTGTTAAGAAATGCTAAAAACTGTACATTGATGTTGCGTGCGGGAACGGAATGAATACAACTAGTGAAAAGAAGCACTAACCTTTACAGTGTTTATTGATGTTGGCTAGTAAAACAACCTATAGTAAGCTTAAGAAACTGTTTAAATAGTGGAAACTATGGTATAATGATAGTAAAAACTTAATATCTTTGCTAGTCTTTGCTTAAAATAGCTTAGGCAAAAAATTATAGTAACCTAGCAGAATTTATGGTGTAGACGCATATGAAGATAACAGGTTTAATAAGCATTATTGCTAGTGAATTTTCTCCGAAAAACTCTCTAAATATACTTTATGAAATTTCAAAGTATCATAGAATTCAGGGATCTACTGGTCTTGTTAAAGCATCAGAGTTTATAGAGAATTATGTGAAGAGTTTAGATTATGATGTTAAAGTAGTAGAATTTCTCTACGATGGGGTTTCAGAATTTTACGGAGTAAAAGTTAGTGTAGGATGGGATGTCTATGACGCTTCACTACACTTAGTTAAACCTAAGAATGCAATCCTACATAGATTTATAGACTCACCAACATTAGTTATAGCACATAGTCCGAGTACTAAAGGAAGGTTTGTTGAAGGCAAACTTGTTTATGTAGGTCCAGGCTTTAGTGAAAACTTTAAAAATAAGGATGTAAGTGGAAAATTTGTTTTAACATACGGCGGGGCACATAGGGTTTTTACTGAAGCTGCTAGTAGAGGTGCCGCTGGAGTTCTTGTTTTCCGCAAAGACTCTAAGGTTCCCAGAGCAGTACCGTATTATGGATTATTCTTAACTAGAGAGGAGGCAGAAAAATATAGCAATACCATTGCTCTTTCCATATCAGAAAATACTGCTAAAAAACTTCTATCGTATCTAGAGAAAGGAACAGAAGTTGTTTTAAAGGCCTACGTCAAATCCGAGTTTAGGACAAATAAAGGAAGAGTTATTGTAGCGGATTATGAAGGTAAAGAGGATAGTTTTGTAGGGTTTATTGCACATTATTGCCATCCAAGTCCAAGCGCTAATGATAATGCTTCTGGAACAGCAACTCTAATGGAAGCAGCTAGGGTAGTTAAATCAATAGTTGGTAATAAGCTTAGGAAACCTGATTTAGGTTTTAGGTTTATATGGGTTCCCGAATATACAGGAACCTATGCTTTAGCTTCTCTTAAACCAAACTACGTTAAAAACATGGCTTATGTCATTAACTTGGATATGGTTGGCGAAGCTCAGGAGAAAACAGGTTCAACCTTTATAATCTTTAGAACTCCATGGTCTAGGTTTTCTCTATTAAATGCCATAGTAGAGTATGTTACAGAAAATGTTATAGGAAGACTAAAAACATTCGGTGGCTTAGGTAAACTTCCACTAATAAAGTATAGTTTTGAACAGTATTCGCCGGGAAGCGATCATGATGTTTTTAACATTTTAGGAATACCGTCTATAATGTTGAATCAGTGGCCTGATAAATTCTACCATACAGACCTAGATTCTCCGGATAAAGTGGATCCGGAAATGCTTAGAATAGCAGGTACTATTTCTTTAACTACAGCATATATTATTGCATCTAAGGAATATTATAGAATGCTTTTAAACATAGCATACCATTGGCTAATAGAATTCTATCATAAAATGTCTAAGTCGTCTCTAGAAAATATTGAAGTATATAATATTAGGCGTAGAGAATTAAAATGGAAAACACTTAAAGCAATGAGAGAACTTGATAACTTATGGCCGGAATCTAAGGAACTTGTTAGAAAGTATATGAGGAGCTTAAATAGAGTACTTATAGCACCTAGAGGTAAAACTCGTAAGGTTAAGATTAAGAGTAAATTTAAAGGTAAGGTTTTAAAACTGAAAGAACGTAAGTTCATAAGCATCAGAATGTTAGGGGAAAAACTAACTCCTAGGGAATATGAAGAAATAGTGAAACTTATGGAAGAAGCCAGAGAGCTAAGTACTTTACTTTATTCTGCTATGATGCTGCTTTGGGATAGCCATGTAAAATACGATGATATAATAGCCTCATTACTAGCAGAATACGGGATAATACATGAAGAAAAATTAGACAAGATTATAGATGTTCTAATTAAAATAGGATACATAGAAATAATGTGAAAAACAACTACAGAATTTTAGCTTTTATACATAAGCACTTTTTATACCGTCAAATATTGAAAACTATAAAACGCTTATAGCATCTTAGACGCAGCAGTACATTTGTTAAAATAATTAGAGCAAACGTTTAAAGAGAAACAGTAAGTTTTAATTGGTAATAGCTAAACAAAGTATGGTAGAAGGTCTTACGTGTCAGGTGTTTAAGATATGGCAGCTAAGACTGGCAAATATAGTGGATTAGCCCTACTAATTGTTGGCTTAGTAGTATTATTTGTTGTATTCTTCCTTGCATATAACGAGTATTTGAATGTAGAAAAACCAACGACAACAGGTGTTGAAAGCATGATAACATGGATTATGGAATGGGGTGCTTACATAGTAATGAAAGTTGCTTTCTTAGGTGTTATGGGCTGGGTTGGTTCAATAATAACCATGAGAGCCGTTAGCTTGCTAACGGCTCCTTCAGAAAGAATAATCACAGAATAAACTTTAGATAAAAACGTAATCACTATAACACCTCATAGCTTAGTGGTGCCTAAGAGTTGAAAGGCGCAGCGAAAGCTATTAGAACCATAGGGTTAGCTTTAGCAGCCATCATAGTAATAGTGATAGTTGCAGAGCTCTACTTCATGCTTAATGATTTTACTTCTCAAAACATAGCTTTAGAGCCAAGTTTAGAAGAAGCAGCATGTAGATTTAATGGTACAGTGGGTGTTTTAGAAATTCCAGTAAGGATAACATACAATGGTTCCCATATTCTTAAGGATACAAGGGTAGTATCGTTAGTTAATACTACAGAATCTATTTTTAAGTTCAAATCTAAACCTGTAACACTTGAAGCTAAATCTACGAAAACCTTTAAACTCAAAGTATTCATTCCTATAGATAAAGTTAGAGAAACACTTAGAGAAAACACTACGCTGTACTTTGGGCTAAGCTTCTTCTATGACGGTATATTTGGTGTAGAAATTCTTACAAAAACTCCTCTCACATTCAGACCTCAAGTACAACTACAACATATGCTAACATCTAAATCTGTAAATCCTGGATATAAGGACGTAACTTTAGGCTTTACAGTGATCAATACATTGCCTGTACCTATTGAAGGTAAAATCTATTTCTTAGCTCAGGGGTCTAAGCTAAATTATAAAGTTATAAAGGAAATAAAAGCAAAGGAATGCTATTTAACGGCAATAACAGTAACGTTTTCAGCTTTAAACGAGGATTTAGAAAAGGGTATACCCTATGTTTTGCTGCTAAAAATAGAGCCAGATGTTGAATTAGTATTAAACGAAGGTATTTTAAAGGTGTAAGCCTTGTTTAAGACAATAATTAAAGGTGCTTTAAGAGGATTAGCCGAAGTTATGGTAAGTATAGTTATTCCAATATACGTAATATACACATTAGCTACAAGATATCTCTCAGCAATACCTGAAGCTCCTCTTATTTTTAAAGAAATAAGACCCGGCTATTCCATTGAGGAGATAATCATAGTTTTAGTATTTCTATATGTGCTAATAGCCATTATTGAAGAGCACGAAACATGGAGAACTCTAGGCGCTGCATTAAAGATATTTATTATGATAGCCGGTTTTCTTGTACTATACACACTCCTTGGAGGGGGAATACTAAACTATAGTGGTGTTATAGAGGGATACGAAGTAATAGCAACAGTCAACATAAGCATATTTATATACTTATATGGTATTCTCGTAATTTTTCCCGCTGTTCTAGCATCTATTATGGAGATTGCAGGTAAAGCTTCAGGTACCTCAGAGTAGCAATGACAAAATTGCTTTTTGTACATGTAATCTATTTTCCGCCTGATCCCATACTATAGACCAGGGTCCATCAATAACCTCGTCTGTTACTTCTTGACCCCTATGTGCTGGTAAACAATGCATGAAAATAACATCTTTTTTTGCTTTCTTAACCAAGCTGACATTGACTTGGTACTTTGATAAATCCTTAACTCTCTCCTTAGCTTCTTTCTCTTGACCTATACTAACCCATACATCAGTATATATTATGTCTGCATTTTCTACAGCTTTTTCAGGGACTTCTTCAAAAACTATTTCAGCTCCGCTTTCTTGAGCTGCTTCTTCAGCTATTTTAATAACTTCTTGTCTGGGTCTATATTTTACAGGTGATGCTATGGTTATATTTAATCCAAGTTTTGTTGAAGCTATTAGTAAACTTTGGGCTACATTGTTACCTCCATCGCCTAGGAAAACGAGTTTCAACCCTTGAAGCCTACCTTTCTTTTCAAGAATTGTAAACATATCTGAAATAGCTTGTACGGGGTGAAATAAGTCGCTTAGACCGTTAATTACAGGTACGTTAGAATGTTTAGCCATTTCTTCAAGGTCTTTATGATTATAAACTCTAGCTACAATACCGTCAACATATCTACTTAGTGTTCTGGCAGTATCAGCTACTGTTTCTCCTCTTCCAAGCTGCATTTCATACCAGTTAAGAGATATAGTAAAACCACCAAGCTGTTTCATAGCTACCTCAAAGCTAATACGGGTTCTTGTACTTGGCTTCTGAAATATCATTACTAGCGTTTTTCCTTTAAGTAAGGGTATTATTTTCTCTCCTGCATAGTACCTTAACTTAAGTTCTTTAGCTTTCTTCAAAATAAGTTCTAATTCCTCACTTGTGAAATCACCTAACCATAGAAAATGTTTTCCTCTAATACTCAAATTACTCACCCTAAACCGCTTAGTTGATGTATTTCGATTTAAACTAAGATCTTAGCTTTTCCAATAGTTCGTTTATCATTTTTAAAGCATTATTATATGTGTTTTCCCCTTTCCTTGTAACTTTATATTTCTTAACACCTTCATCAACGAAAACTTCTAAAAGGCCTTCCTTAACTAGCCTATATAAAACAACGTATAGTGTTATTGTTGTAGGATTAAATCCGAACTTTTCTCTTATTCTAACTTTAACTTCATAAGCGTATGTTGGTTCATCTTTAAGAACTGAAATAATGTATAGCCAAAGGGTTTCAATAGTTATTTTTCTGCGGAGCCTATCGAGAGCTTTAGTTTTAAGCAAATCCATTAACCCCTACCGTTATTAATTTTCAAAAATATTTTACGTATATAAATGTTTATATTTACGAATAGCATATTTATGCATATACATATTTATCTAGATATATATTTACAATGTTAAATACAAGGTTAGGTGGGATTATGGGTAAAATCCGTGTTGGAATAGTTGGTGTTGGTAATGCAGCTTCAGCCTTAGTTCAAGGAGTATACTATTATAAGAATGTAGATGAAAACATAAACATTCCAGGAATAGCCCATGTAAGGTTAGGATCATATCACATAGGTGATATTGAATTCTCAATAGCGTTTGATGTTTCTAAAGAGAAGGTAGGTAAAGATCTTAGTGAAGCTATTTTCTCATATCCCAATATTACACCGAAATTTGCTGATATACCAAAACTAGGTGTCGTTGTTAGGAAAGGTAAAGTACTTGATGGTGTAGCTGAACATATGAGAGAAACGTTCAAACCAGTAGATAGCGACGACGATATTACATTAGAGAGTATAGTAGATGAATTAAAAGAAACAAATACTAATGTTTTAGTAAACCTGCTACCTGTAGGTAGCGAAGAAGCCACAAGGTTCTACGCGAAGGCTGCTTTAGAAGCAGGCGTCGCATTTGTTAATGCCATACCAGTATTTATAGCAAGTGATCCTGAAGGGTATTGGCCTAAACTGTTTGAAGAGAGAAACGTGCCACTGCTTGGAGATGATGTGAAAGGTCAAATAGGTGCTACAATATTACATAGGACTCTAGTAAGACTTCTTCATATGAGAGGAGTTAGAGTTGAAGAAACATATCAGTTAAATGTAGGTGGAAATACAGACTTCTTAAATATGACTGTTGAAGAAAGGTTAAAGAGTAAGAGAATAAGCAAAACAGAAGCTGTTACTTCAATACTACCCTACGGTAAAGAACTTGAAAAGGAAGGTAAAGTAAGAATAGGGCCAAGCGACTACATACCGTTTCTAGGAAATACTAAGATAGCATACATTTACATTAAAGGAACATCGTTTGCTAATTTTCCAGTAACATTAGAAGTTAAACTTACAGTAGACGATAAATCTATGATTTCAGGTATTCTCATAGACGCTATAAGATCAGCTAAAATAGCTTTAGATAGAGGAATAGGAGGAATTATAGTAAGTCCGTCAGCTTTCTTCTTCAAACATCCACCAGTTCAAGCACCGGATGATGAAACAGCTAGACATTGGTTTGAAGAATTTATTAGAGGCGTAAGGGAAAGATAGTTTTCTCCATTACTATAGTTTAAACCTAAATTTTTATAACCAATTATTTTCCTTGATTCCTTAGGTGCTACTTGGAATGCTAGTTTTCACAGCTATGTCTAAGAAACGTTTCTATCTTAGAGCTCATATTTCAAAGTTTGTTTTTGAACAAGGAGCTATTCCAATTAATCCGTTCATGTGTTTTGACTATTTCCTTTTAGATACTGTTGAAAGAAACAAAGTTAGAGAAGCAAACTCTAAACTCCTAAATATATGTGATGAACTTTGGGTTTTCGGAGAAATTAGCGATGGTGTATTAAGGGAGATAAAACAAGCTAAAGAGAATAATAAGAGAATAAGGTTTTTCAAAATAGTTGATAAACCATTAAAATTTATAGAAATTAGTGAGGACGAAGTAGAGTATGAGGAAGATGCATTAGCTACTTTTAGGTAAGAAATAATGGATAGGTACAGTAAATTTGAAGATGCACCTGTAAGTTCTTTTTCTATAAAACTTAGTGATAAATATGTTATGTGTAGAGTTTGTGAGAGAAGATGTTTACTTAAAAATGGTGAAAAAGGCTATTGTGGAAATAGGGTTAACGTAAATGGAAAAGTTCATGTTATAGGTTACGGGCTTCTAAGTGCTATAGAAAGTAGACCTATAGAAATTAAGCCTCTTTTCCATTTTTGGCCTAACAGTACAGCTTTAACGTTCTCTAATTGGGGATGTAACTTTCACTGCCCTTGGTGTCAAAACTATCATTTAAGTTTCCAAGTACCAGACATTAGACGTCAGAAAATATATCCTCCTGCTAAGCTTGTGAAATTAGCTCTTAAGAATGGTGATGAAGGTTTATGTGCAAGTTTTAATGAGCCTACAACACAGTTAGAATATTTAGTTGACGTTTTCAAACTAGCTAAGAAGGAAGGCTTATACAATAGTATTGTAAGTAATGGATATATGACCTCAGAGGCTCTTAAGGCTCTCTATGAAGCAGGTCTTGACGGTTTAAACTTTGACATTAAAGGTTGTTTTGAAACATATAATAGATTTATCGGAGCCTTAGACCCGATGGTTGTTTTCCGTAATGCTAGAATGGCTTTAGATCTAGGAGTTCATGTGGAAATGGTATATTTGATGATAACTAAGGCTAATGACTGGGAAGAATGTGTACACTGGGTTTTAAAAAGACATGTGGAAATTTTAGGCGAGAACGTACCACTACATATAAACAGGTACTATCCTGTTTGGAAATACCATGAGCCATCAACTGATATAGGAAAACTTGTTAAGACATATCATGTGGCTAAGGAAGAATATAATATAGCTTATGTTTACTTGGGAAATATTGGAGATTGGCGTTATGAATCAACATATTGTCCAAAATGTAATAAACCACTGATTATGAGAGTAGGATATAGAGTTTTAAAATATAATGTTACTGGCGATAATAGATGCCCATATTGTGGAGCTAAAATACATATTGTCGGAAAATATGTTGAAAATAAGTCCCCTATAATGCTCTTTTAACCTTTTAGAATACTTAAAACACATGCTGTTATAAGTGAAATTCTACCTAAAACTCTCCACTGTTTTAGTATTTTAGACCATTTCATTGAAGGTGTTAAGTTGACCTTTTTTACCCAGTTTAGCCCTGTTAAATAATGTTCAGATGCTAGTTTAACCTTGGTTCTTATAAGTTTAGGTGATGTCCAGTACTTACTATAAACGTAGACCTCATATTCTTCAACGCTTTTACTTACTTTCCTAACAGGAACCATGAAAAACGCTGAAAAGACATTAGGATTTTCTACGCTAAAATTGTTCTTTACTATTACTTCCTCTAATTTAGAACTTAGGCTTATGTTTTTACTTAAAATATCCATCCAGTTTCTCACACTTACTTTTCCACGTATTTCAACTAACCTGTAGTCTCCCAGTTTTTCCTTTTCTGAAAACTTAAGTTTCCATAGGTTTATGAATTTCTTACCTTCACTATTTATTTTATAATATCCTATACCATAGTATCCTATGGGATCATAGTAGATAACCAGCCATTCAGCTAGGTTAGGGGTATAACCTACAATAAATCCTATAGGGCATGAACTGGGCAGTAATGGAATATTATGTTTAGGAGGTTTACATGTTGGTTGCATTATCCTTTTTTCTTTATTTTTAATAAAGACTGCTATTACACCGTATTCGGTATGTTTTCTGATAAGGTCTTCAAGTAGAGACCTCGGTATGCTTGTAATTTCACCTGCTTTTTCTGAAATGTTTTTCCATATATTTTCATGTGTTTTTAAATATAGTTTAGGCAGTATATTTATAGATATTTGCTTAGGATTCTCTAATTCCTCAACTATTTCTATGGTTAAAGGATGTTCCCCTTCAGCTGATACTGTCTTAAGTATTTTCTCTAAAATGCTACAATATAGTTCATGCCTTATAGCCGTGGCTTTAACATAGTGTTCTTCAGGGCTTCCAAAATATATCGTGCCTAGTGTTGAGGTTTTAGTATAGAATGTAAACGCTCTTTTCTCTGTATCTTCTGTTCTTACATGTACTGTTTCACCTAACATAGCTGATGTTTTAGACGCTATGTCGGATGCATCAACTACCCTACCATCTTCAAGAATACCCCACAATACGTGTTTTTTAGCATAAAACTCTTTGCTAAAAACTACTTTAAGCTCATTGTTTATTGCTAGTGGCATTTATAATCACTTATTTCTCTGCAGTAGGCCTTTCAATAGAATGTTCTAATGTTCCTTCAGAATAGCTTATTGATTTTTCTCTCTTGAATATATCTATGGATAGTTTTGCTCCTTTAACGTTAACGTTTATTTCTCCTCCCTCTTCATTGTAATCAAACGTTACTTCACCTCTAACTCTGAGTAGATAGCCTTCTGGAAGCGGTAATTCATAGCCATTTTTTATTAATGCACCAGCTACTCTATAAGACAGATATTTTGTCAGTTTTCTACCTATTTTATTTACCTTTGTCTTCTCCATACCTGCAAATGCGTCTTTTAATGGTCTTGAAAGGCCTACGGTAATTACATATGCTGGGTCGTTTGCTGCTCTAGTAGTAAACTTTAAAGTTACCATAGTCTACCCCACTTTAACTATTTGCTTTTTAAAATTTAAACTTTGAATGATAAGGTTCAATAAAAGAAGAGTTTCACAATACTCTACTCTTCAACTATGTGGGAAGCTGCTATGGCTGCTTGACCTAAGGCTAATCCTCCATCTCCTGGAGGTACTTGCTTATTTAAAATAACTTCTACATCTTCCTCCTTAGCTTTCTCAATTACTGCTTTAACTATGAAATCATTTACTGCAGCCCCTCCGCTAATTAAAATCTTAGGTAGTAATTCTGTCCCTTTAATAGCTTTTAATGCTATTTCTGCTAATGCCTCGCCTAAACAGTATTGTACTGTTGCTGCAATGTCTTCTTTACGCTTAGCATTCATATTTTCGAAAGCCCATTTAAACATATCTGCAACGTTAACTATGAAAACGCCGTTCACAGCATCTATTTTAGGCTGATAGTCAAGAACTCTGCCCTTACGTCTTTTAGAATAGGCTTCAAGTTTCATTGCGGGTTCTCCTTCATAAGTTCTTAAATAGCATATACCGAGTAAAGCTGAAACAGCGTCAAGAAATCTGCCAGTACTAGACGCTTTAGGTGATAAGCTGTTAATTACTTGGTTTACTATAATATTTAATTCTCGAAGACCGTATTTTAGCCACTTGTAAAGCCCACTATTAGTAACATACTTTTTAGCATATTCTTCACCGTAAACAGTTATGAGGTAGCTTATTAGCATTCTTACAGGGTATATTGTTGCTAGGTCGCCTCCAGGCATAACTTGATACGATAAATGACCTACTCTTCTGAAAGCATTATATGATGCTATTAAAACTTCGCCTCCCCAAATATTACCATCAACACCGTACCCTATGCCGTCGATAGCTACGCCTACAACATTTCTATGAGGCGGTATTTTTTGCTCTACCATTAAAGAGGCTATGTGGGCATGATGATGTTGAACTGTTATCAGCTTGGAACAGTATCTTGTAGCCCACTCTTTAGCCAATCTAGTTGTAGCGTATTGTGGATGCATATCTGATACGAAAATGGCTCTACTTAGATTCACATTGTAGGTTTTTATTAGGAATATTAATGCTTCTTCTAGGAAATTTAATGTTTCGTAATCATCCATATCTCCGATATACTGCGTGGGTATTATATGCTTTTTCAGCGCTATAGCGCCAACATTGACAAGTTCTGCTCCGAAAGCTACAATAGGTTTCAATATTTTTACGGGGGATTTAAACCACTTAGGAGCATAACCTCTACTTCTACGTAAAAACACTACCTTATCGCAAGTTAGTCTAACAACACTATCATCAACTCTATTCACTATTCTCCTATTATGTAATAAGAAGTAGTCAACATACTTTGATAATTTGTCAAAAGCGCATTTTTCATCGATACACATAGGTTTACCTTTTGGATTACCACTTGTCATTATTAGAAATTTATCTTTAGTTTCACTTAGTAACATGTAATGTAAACCTGTGTAAGGTAACATTATACCTAGTGTATCAAGTCCTGGTGCCACATATTCTGAAACAATATTATTTTCCCTTTTAGGTATGAGTACTATTGGTTTTTCAGGTGAAGTTAGTACTTTCACTATTTTCTCATTTAAAACGGCTATTTTGTCCACAACTTCAAGGTTTAAAGCCATTAGTGCAAAGGGTTTTTGAGGTCTCCGCTTACGTTTTCTTAAAGTTAAAATAACTTCATCATCCGTAGCTAATGAGGCTATGTGAAAACCGCCAATGCCTTTAATTGCAACTATGAAGCCTTCATCTATTAGCTTAGCTGCTTCAAGTATAGGGTTTTTTACAGACAATGTTTCCCCATTTCTATCAGTTAACCATACTTTAGGTCCGCACTTAGGACAGCTAATTCCTTGGGCATGAAATCTTCTTACATTATTAGGGTCTCTGTATTCTTTAAGACATTCACTACATAAGGGAAAGTCTATCATCGTTGTATTTTCTCTATCATAAGGAACCTTCTCCATAATTGAGAATCTTGGACCACACCATGCACAACTATTGAACGGATACATATACCATCTACTTTTAGGGTTAAGTATTTCATTTAAGCAGTATTCACATAGCCCTATATCGGGGGGTATCATAGAGTAAAGTTTATGCTCTGAACCGCTTTTAAGAATTGAGAAGTTTTTAAAACTCAGTAAACATGTTTTTTCTATCTCTAATTCCTCTATAACTGCAGGTGGTGGTTTCTCCAGTTCAAGCAAGTTTAGGAATCTAAGTACTTGACTTAATTCTCCCTCTACATGAACCTCTACTTCACTACCCCCTAAGTTTCTCACATAGCCTTTAACATTGCTTTTACAAGCTATTCTATGAATGAAAGGTCTAAAACCAACTCCTTGAACTACTCCTGAAACCCTAAGCTTTAATGCTATCTTATCCATTAGTACACTATGCCCTCTAATCATTTACCTAAGGTTTAACATATAAGTTACTGCTTACGTATTAGCTATAGAGAAAGTAGTAAGGCAATATGCCATGTGTTTAGGTATACCCGGGGTAGTTGTTGAAGTTAAGGGCACGATTGCCATAGTGGATTTCGGCGGTGTTAAAAGGGAAGTTGATAGTTTACTCGTACCAAATATTAAGCCTGGAGATTACGTTATAGTACATGCTGGTGCAATTATTTCTAAACTTAGCCCTGAGGAAGCCGAAGAAACTATTAAGGCTTGGCGCGAAGTTTTAGAGGCTCTATACGAGATGTAATCAGTAATTACTTAGTTTCTACTTTCTCTTAAACAATGCTACAATTACTATGAATAATCCTGTGATAATTAATATCATGCTTGAAATATCTCTTAGAATAACAAGCATTCTCGCTGCTCCAATTACTCCAGCTAGTATTAGTAAAAGACCTATTAAGATAAGGCCTTCTTCTCTCTTCTTTACGCCAGCTTTTTCTAAGGCCATTCTTTCTTCAGGAGTTAAGTAAGGTTTCTCGGGGATTATAACCCATGCAGCAATGTAAATTATAGCTGCAGCTGCAGGGTTAATCACGAAAAATGCTACGAACAATAGTCTAACTATGGTTGAGTCTATGTTAAAATGTTCTGCTAGTCCGCCACATACTCCTCCAAGAATTCTATCTACACATGAACGGTATAGCTTTCTAGGAGCTTCTTCTGAACTCAAAAGCACCACCTTAACATATTCTAGGTACTATTTCTCCTACAGGAGGTTCCAATATTCTTAAACCTCCACTGATGGTTTCTACTAGCACATAGCCTTCTCTTTCCTTCCTTACTTCCCCTATTATTTCTGCTCTTTTATACCCTATGTCTTTAAGCTTATTTACGAGTTCTTCAGCTCTACTTTGTTCTACAGCTATTAATGCTATTCCTTCTGAAGCTAATGTGAACGGATCTATTCCTAACATTTCACTATAAATCCTAACTTCTTCTCTTAACGGTACTTTTTCCTCCCAAATAATTATAGATACTTTTGCCTTCTTAGCCCAATCATTTAGTGCCATAGCTAGTCCTCCTCTTGTAGGGTCTTTAGCAGCGTGTATTCCTCTTACCGTGAAAGCTGCCTCTATAGCGTCTATTACGGGTGCGCAGTCGCTTCTAATAGTTGGTGCTTCTGCTTCAAGACCTGCTTGTGCAATCATAATTGCTGCTCCATGCTCACCTATAGGTCCTGTAACAACTATTTTATCTCCTGGTTTAACATAAGAATCCTTTATTAGTCTTCCTTTAGGTATCAGGCCAATACCTGCCATTGTTAAAACTATTTTATCTACCTGGTCTTTCGGCATGACTTTAAAATCTCCACCTATTAAGGCTATGTTATATTTCTCTAAAACCCCTTTCATGGAGTTTAATATTTTCTCAAGATCTTCTATACTAAATCCTTCTTCAATAACCATAGAGTCCATTGCTGCTAAAGGCTTAGCACCCATTACTGCCAAGTCATTAATTGTTCCTGTTGCTGCAAGCTTTCCTATATTACCTCCCGGAAAGAAAATAGGGTTTACAGTATAGCTATCTATTGTAAAAGCTAAATGACCTCCATCGCTTAAAGGTATTGTTGCTGAATCCTCTAAATCATCTAAACCTATACCCTCACCTACTCTCTTAATTTTAAACAGGTTAACAAAGAATTTCTCAATAATTTCCCCTGTTTCCCTGCCTCCAGCACCATGGGCTAAAGTTATTGTCTTCAATATTCTCATTGCAACCTCCTCTACACTAATACCTTACAATACGTTTTTAACCTATCGAGCTATAAGGTTTTGGAAGGGTAAGGAACTAGCAGGTATTAGCGCTTATGAGGAAAGGGCTTCGAGAAATTATCAAAGTGTATAGAGAACTAAGCATTATTAAGGATATAGTTAAAGGAATACATAAACTAGCACCTAAGGTTATGAGAAAATATGGCGCTGATAAGCTGAAAATAATGCATGTTTGCGGAACACATGAACACACTATAACATATTATGGTTTAAGAAGCCTTATGCCGGAAAACTTAGAATTAATTGCTGGACCTGGATGCCCTGTGTGCATTGCACCAACCAGAATAATTGATGAAGCCATAGAGCTTTCCTTAAACTATGACGTAACCTTACTAACTTACGGTGACATGTATAAGGTTCCTGGAACAAAAATGAGCTTAGCTGCAGCTAGAAGTCTAGGTGGAGATGTAAGAATAGTTTATGGGTTCTTAGATGCTATTAAGATAGCTAAAAAACAAAACAAGCCGTGCATATTTTTAGCCGTAGGTTTTGAAACAACACAGCCAACAACAGCTAGTCATATTGTTTTAAAATCAATACCTAAGAATTTAAAGTTAATCATAGCTTATAGATTAACTGTTCCTGCTGTAGACTATGTTTTAAACCAACCAGATATACCTTTAAACGGAATTATTGCTCCAGGACATGTAACATCGATCACCGGCGCTAAGGCTTGGAAATTTATCCCTGAAAAATACAATATACCTGCTGTTGTGGCTGGTTTTGAACCATTAGATGTGCTCTTAGCTATTCTAGAAATTTTAAAACAGCATTTAGAAGGTAAGTTTAGAGTATATAATGAATATTCTAGGGTTGATAGTTGGGAAGGAAACATTGTTGCCCAAAAATATGTGGAACAAGCATTTAACGTTATAAACGCTGACTGGAGAGGTATAGGTGTTATACCTAGAAGCGGATTGGAATTGAAAGAAAAATTCAAAGACTATGATTCAAGGACATTATTTGATGTTAAAATAGATTATTCAATAGATCTTCCTCCAGGATGTAAATGTGGTGACGTTACTTTAGGAAAAGCTGTACCTACCGATTGCCCCTTGTTTATGAGGGCTTGTACGCCAAGTAGACCCTATGGGCCTTGTATGGTTTCCTCCGAAGGAACATGTGCTGTTTGGGCTAGATTTGGAGGTGAGGGTAAGGTTAAGGAGTTAGCTAAAATTCTTGGGCTAGATAATATAGTTTAAATAAAGCTATGATTTTCTAGTTTCCCCCTCAAGCTTCTTTATTGCTTCAACAATTCCTAAAATTATTGCTTCTGGCTTAGGTGGGCATCCAGGGACATATACGTCAACAGGAATAAATTGATCAACTGTTCCTGCTAGCGGGTAGTTTTCTGTTCCAAAAACATTTCCTGAGATAGCGCATGAACCTACAGCTACAACAGCTTTAGGTTCAGGTACTTGCTGATAAACCCTCAGTAATCGTTCTTTTGTGTGCTTAGTTACTTGACCTGCAACTACGAGTATGTCTGCATGTTTAGGGCTTGGCGCTAACAGGATTCCGAAGCGTTCAACATCATATCTTGGAGTTAATGCTGCAACTATTTCAATATCGCATCCGTTACATAGACCTCCTGCCGGTAAGTGGAAAATCCATGGAGACTTCTTTCTAGCCCATGCAGCTAATTTGCAAAGTAAACCACACATGAGTTATTTCACCTCTTTAACAAGAACTCTCATGAGAAGCTTCCTAAAACTAGGAACATTTTCTACTTTATGTCTGCATTCAGGACATGTCATTAAATAGTTTTTAAGTTCACTTATTGAAACAGTCTCTCCCATTTTTTCTCTAACATTTTTAATTATCCATTCAACATGCTTTACTGTGGCAAAGTATTTTCCGCATATACGGCATTTAACCATGTCATGTTCTACTCTAGAGACGAAATCGAACTTGTTCGGTGAAGGCGTACTATAAATTTCCATTAGCTTTATAGAATCTACTGGACATGCTTCTTCACATCTAGCACAGAATGTGCATTTACCGAACCAGACCTCTAATATTTTCTTCCCATCCTTTGTTGTAACCGTTATAGCATCAGATGGACATACATGTGCACAGGCTCCACATCCAATACATGTTTCAGGATCATATCTTGGTGGACCTCTAAATTTCTTAGGAAAGTGAGGCTGAACTGCTGGAAAGGGTACTGTAGCTGGTTTTACGAAATACTTTGCAGCTTCTTTAAGAATATTTACCTTCATTTCTACACACCTATTCCAGCAAGTATTCTTACAAGATCAATTAATGCTATAATCAATGCTACCTTCCATAGGGGCCAATGTGCTTGTTCAATTCTAAACCTTGGATTGATTATGTCTATTACTGCGAATATTATAGCGAATAGTGCTACTTTAACCATGAACAATAGGGCATTAAATACGGGATTACCTGTAATAGGCCATCCAAGGAAGAACGTAGCTGTTACAGACGATATTGTAAGCCATTTCAGAGCTTCATTTATTTCAAAAAATCCTCTTAGAACACCTGAATACTCAGTGTATGGGCCGGCGACAATTTCTGTTTCAGCATGAGGTATGTCAAATGGTCTTTTTGCTAATTTCGCTTGAGCAGCTATTATGAAGGCTATGAAAGCTAGCGGCGCTCTAATAATATTGGGGCCTAGGGTAGCTTGGATGCTAACTATTTTTTCAACACTTAAAGTTCCGGTTAGAATGAGAATTGTTGCTATAGAGAACCAGAAGGGTAGCTCATACCATACTAGCAGTGAAGCTTCCCTGCTCGCTCCAACAATACCGTATGGGCTATTAGATGAAATACCTGCTAAAATTATGGCAAATGTAGGCACAGTTAGTAAATACAATAGCACAATAGTGTCTCCTACAAAGCCTAGTAAGGGTTTACTAGACCAAATTGGGATAAGAAGCATAGCGGTAGCCAGAGAAACTATGGATATTATGGGTGCTCCGATAAATCCTACTCTCCAAGCATTTCTCGGAATTATAGTTTCTTTAGATAATAGTTTCATAATGTCAGCGTACGTCTGATACCATGGAGGCCCTCTTCTACCTTGCATTCTAGCTCTTATCTTACGATAAATCCAGATTAAGATTCCTCCGTAAAGTATTGAGAAAACGAAGCCTGGATACACTAATAAGCCTATTATTAACAATAATTGAGCTACCATACCTTACCCTTCCTCCTTATGATTTCATCAAGAAGCATTGTTTTTTCCTTACCTGTTCTCACATCTATTATGATAACCCTATCATTACATGATAAGCATGGATCTATACTTACAATTATTTGAGGCGCATCAGCTAATTTATCGCCTATGAGCATGGGCTTAGTTGAGGGTAAGTTTACGAATGTTGGTGTTCTCAATTTCACTCTTTCCGGAACATTGGTGTAATTTGACTTAATATAGTATATTAGTTCTCCTCTTGGTGCTTCCGTTCTACCAATATCCTCATTTGGTCTAGGAACAGTTAACTCAGCCATTAAAGGTCCTTTAGGTAAGTTTTTGATAGCCTGCCTCACTATCTTTATGGATTCTAAGGCCTCTCTAAGCCTTACCATAATCCTAGCGTAAACATCGCATGTGTCTTCGACACATACTTCGAAGTCGAAATCTTCGTAGTTTATGTGTGGATCAGCTCTTCTAACATCTTCCTCTATTCCTGAGGCTCTAGCTGTAGGTCCAACATCACAGTATTTCCTAGCCTCTTCCTTAGTTAAAACACCTACCTCCTTCGTTCTAGCTTTTATTGTCAGGTCTTCCTTAACTGCTCTAATAAGGTATTTTGTCCCCTTCTCGACTTTATTTAGTTTCTCGAGAATGTACTTACCCATTTCTGGTGTTATGTCTCTACGAACACCACCAATAGTGTTCACGGAGTAGTTTACTCTGTTGCCTGTCAATGTCTCTACAACATCTAAAATATCCTCTCTAATAGCCCATGAGTGCATGAATAATGTGTCGAAACCTATTACGTGCATTGCAACACCAAACCATAGAAGATGGCTATGGATCCTATTTGCTTCAGCTTGAACAGCTCTAATGTACTGTGCTCTTTTAGGGACATCAATTTTTAAACATCTCTCAACAGCAACACAATAGGCTGTAGTATGAGCAGCCGAGCATATTCCACAAACTCTCTCAAAAAGCTGAACGTTTCTACGGTAGCTTCTTTTCATAGCAAGTTTCTCTATACCTCTATGGTTAAAACCGGGTTTAATTAAAGCATCAACTATTCTTTCTCCTTCAACGTAAACCTTATAGAAAGCCATTTCCTCAAGTGCAGGGTGATATGGGCCTACAGGTACGGAGTAAACTTTACGACTACACATACCCATGTTTTCACCCTAAACCAATTTTCTGAAGAATAAGTTTTGTAGGAGATTTATGATATACTGTAAAACCAAATTTCTTAGGGTCTAAACCTAAAGCTAATGCTAGAAGCTCTGCTAAATGAATTATAGGTACATCGTATCTTGCTTTAGCCCTAAGCCTTACTTGACCGAATTCAAGCCTCATTAGGCACTGTGGACATGGTGTTACAAGAGCATCAACGCCTAATTCCTTAACGCTTTTCAACCTAACTTCTGTTCTGTAGGTTAAGCTGAAAGCATCATCTACTGTTGAAGGTACAAAGCCGCAGCATAGTCTTTCTAGCCCATCTCTAACAAGTTCGGCTCTAGTAACTTTTATCAGCTCGTCGGTCATTCTAGGTTTCTTCCAAACATCTCCACCGTGCTCTACAATAAATAAGTGGCATCCGTAATGAACAGCAACCCTTAGCGCTCCAAGGGGTTTGACTATATTTTCCTTTATCTTCTCTAAACCCACATCTTCATATAAGACTTCAATTAAGTGTTTAGGCTTGATCTTACCTTCAAACTTGTATCCTAGCTTAGAAAGTATGTTGGAAACTTTCTCTCTAAGATCCTTTCCCTCCATATACATCATTTTAGCTTCGAAAAATGATTCAAAACATCCATTACATGGGGTTAAGATGTCTAATCCTTTACTTTCAGCTATTGCAAGGTTCCTAACGGCTACGGTTAACCAGAAAAGCTCATCCGCTATGCTATTAATTTTAGGCGGGCAGCAAGATAAATCCTCGAGCTCTATGGTTTCAACATTGAACTTTTTAAGAATAAACCTAATAGCTGCTTCAACATGCGGGAGCATTGTTGAAACGTAGCAACCAGGGTAAAATATGTATTTGAGCATCATCTATCACTTCCTGACAGGTACTTTCCTATCTATTTCGAGTTCTTTGGAAATCTTCCTTATCTCCTCAATGACTTTCTTAGATTCTAAAACAGGTGCCACTACTTCAGGTAGACCCATTTTAGTTCTTCTTCTCTTAACAATGCCTGTTATGGATGCTAAAGCTGCTTTACTTATAAGGTTTACTAGGTACTCAGCATATGTTGGTGGAAGTTTAGGTGCAATAGGTTTTCTAAGCGGTGGTTCGAGAGACCAATCTGGTGGTAAAACAATCCTTTCGGGTTCTACATGTCCTTCAAATTCTATTCCGAATAAGTCTCTGACTTCTCTTTCAAGCCAGTTTGCTCCGGGAATAATATCTGTTAATGAGGGTATTCTCGGATTTTCTTTAGATATAACAGTTTTTAGTGTTAATACGTATTTATCCTTTACGAAGTGGTAAAGTAATTCAAAGTAGAATCCTTGGTCTAAAGTAGATATTGTTGATAATCTGAACCCGTGGATTTCAAAGACATCTTTTGCTAGTTCCTTTAACCTCCCATTAGGTACTTCAAATATTACTCTCCATGGTACAATTTCTTTAACCTTAACAATTTTATCCTTATGTTTTTCAAGAATTTTGCTTAGAAACTCCTCCATAAGCTTCACCTTAGCACATACAAGAGCATTATTAATGCTATTAAAACGTATAGGGTTACATAGCTACTTACATTTTCAAACCTTATAATATCAAGTTCCTTGCTAAAACCGAAAATTTTCTCTGCAGCACGTACTATTAAACGCTCATATCCTCCCCTCATAGAAAATGCGTAAGGCTTGGAAAACGCCGTTTTCAACGCAAACACAAATTCTTCAGGTGTTACCTTAGTTTCCTCTAGAGGTAACAGTGGTGGTGTAGCTTCACCTCCCGTGAAAACTTCATACTTAAAGTCTTTTAATTCTTCAGCAACCTTAGCTGGAGGTAATGTTGTTCTTTTATAGAACGTTAGGCTAATGTAGTACATTAAGAATACTATGGATGCGGAAGCTAGTAGCACTAATGTTAAAATGGTTGCACCGTAGAATCCTATACTAGTACTATATCCGAGGAAAGTTACTTCAACAGCCGGCCTACTTAAGCCCAGAATGTTTACTACCGCAGGGTTTATTAAAGAACCTACAACAATTTGGGGGGCAACACCAATAATTATAGAGAGTGTTGCTAAGATCATTAAAGCCGCTTTCATAATTAACGGTACTTTCCGTGCTTCCAACGTTAGTTTTGAAGACAGACCTAGGAATACAGAGTAAAATAGTCTCATGAAGTAGAGTAGTGTTAGTGCGCTAACAAATATGGCTATTAAGGTATATAGTAAGTAAAGCCTTCCAATAATACCTCCTATTCTAAATGATGCTTCTAAACCTGCTTCATATATTAGAAGTTTACTTGCAAAACCGTTCAATGGAGGTAATCCTGCAACAGCTAAGCCACCTACTAAAACAGCTAAAGCTGTAATTGGTGTCCTGCTTATTAATCCTCCAAGCTTTGTTATATCACGTGTTCCAGTAGCGTAAATAACTGCTCCAGCTGCTAAGAAGAGCATTGATTTCAGAAGAGCGTGGTTAAACATGTGAAATAGTGCTGCCGTTAAACCTAAAGCAGAACCAAAACCTAAAGCTAAGATAATGTACCCCATCTGGCTTACCGTAGAATAAGCAATAATCCTCTTCATATCGTTTTCTATGAGAGCTAAGAAAGCTGTAATAAGTAATGTTATTACACCAAACGTCGCGATAATTATGAACATTAATCCTGTCACCCATAGACTTTTTTAAGGAAGTTTAATGCTTCACTTCTAGGAACAAATCTTAGTGCTTGTGTAGGACAGGCTTTAACACATTCAGGGTCTCCATCACATAAATCACATTTAACAGCAACCCTCATAACTGGGTCTTCATGAGGTATGGACATAGGGCAAGCCAGCCTGCATGAACCACAACCTATGCACTTAAGAGTACTTATACGTACAATTACTGTTCCATCTGACAACTTGTCTTTATAAATAGCATCTACAGGACATATGTTTAAGCAGTAAGGTTCGTCACAATGGTGACAATATGCTGCTTCAAAAGCCTTAACAACGGGGTTAAATATTATTTTTATAAAAGACTTCTCATAATCGGCAACACCGAAATGCTTCATAGAACAAGCAATCATACATGTAGTACATGCTGTACACTTTGAGTTATCATGAACCAGAACCCTACTTTCAGCAGAAACTTCTATAGAGGCACTTTCAACAGCAGTCCCCAATATTCATCCCTACCTTCATAGTATAAGAACCCATGATAGTTAAATATTACTTTCCAAAATTGAAGAATATAGTAATTAAATCGAAAAACTTATATTGAAACACAATTACCTGCATTTATCAAACAATGAAGTTAATGAAATATTTAATGGTAGCCGGGCGGGGATTCGAACCCCGGTCACGGGGGTTCTCCCCCTTTAAGGTCCAGAGTCGAGGGTTCTCCCTGCTAAAGGGAGAAAGGAACCTGCCCCGCATCCTTGACCGCTAGACGACCCGGCTTCTCTATTTGAAACATTATCCACTATTTTTCTTTTAAACTTTCCCAGCTTGAACAGTAAAGCTTATATTATATGTATTACAAGTATTACATAGGTGACATACATGTCTGAGGAGAAAAAGAAGAAAACTATTACAATAAGGAATATAGATGAAGAACTTTACGCTAAAGCATCAGCTTTAGCTAGATCTATAGGTGAAACTGTCGGTGAAGTAATTAACGAAGCTTTAAGAGTTTTTTTATCATTAGCTGAAGGATCCTACGAATTAGTACAGAAAATGAGAGAAGGAGTAGAAACAACGTTAAAAACAGTTGTTGTAGGAGACTTAGATGAATTAACAGTGTCTAAAAGTGACCTTGAAAGTGTTGAAGGTAGGGTAAGGTTTAGAAACATTAAAAAACTAATATTTGATAATACAGTAGATTTAGAAACCTTTAACAAGAAAGTGCACTCCATAGTTTTTGTAAACGAAGTTGTTATACCTAAAAATATAGCTAAACTTAAAGCGCTAACTAAAATGAAATTCGTAAAGAAAGTAACCTATAGTGAGTAATGTAATATTTTATTAACTGCTATAACGGCAGAATACTAATGCCCCATAGGCTCTTAGATATGAAATGTATTCCAAAAACTACAAGTAGCAAGCTTAGTGCTGCAACAAAAAAGTTATAGAATTTTTCTTTTAATAAATTCCTACCTAAAAAAGCCATATGAGCGGTAAACGTTAACCATACAAAGTCCATCCATACATGTGACATGTAAATTAAAGGTAAACCATAGTATGAAAGAATATTTATTGTACCATAAATGAAAGTTGAACCTATAAAAATCCACCAAAGTATGAAAAACGGATTAAAAGCTGATAAAAGAACCCCCATAAGCAATGGACCATGTTTCTTAAATGCAATATTAGTGTTAGATACATAGTTTTTCCTTTTTCTAAGACTTGTAAACTGTAGAATACCGAAAGCTATCATAACTATGCCTCCCGTAATGCCTAAGTAAATCTTTACATCAGCCATATACATTAGCGAGATCAGTCCTAAGCCTATTGCTAAGTATAATGGGAATTCTACTAACATGTGGCCTAAAGCCATTTTGAATCCATTTTTCCAGCCACCATAGCTTCCATAGATGAGATTTATTATGAAAAGAGGGCCTGGAGCTAAAGCACCTGTGGCTGAAAGTAACTGAACAGTTATCAGTAAGTGCAATAGCTCTTCAGTTATCATGCTTACTCCTCAGCTTCTATTTCTTTCTCTAGTCTATCTAAAAACTCAATCATGTATCGATGTCTCTTCTCCGCCATTTTCTTAGCTTTTTCAGTCCACATGAGGTCTTTTAGTTTGAAAAGTTTTTCATAAAAATGGCTTATTGTCTCTTCAAGTGTTCTTCTTCTATAAGCAGACTCCATGAAAACCCTCATAATTCCCACAGCACCTAATGCATCAAGCTTATCTGCATCACTTAAAATTCTACCTTCAATGGTCTTAGGTTCATACCTTAAAGTATAACTGTGTGCTAAGATAGCATCTGTAACATTATTTATGATGTTCTCCGTGAAACCGTATTGTGCTAAAATATTTTTAGCCATTTCAGCACTAAGGAGAGCATGATGCTTATGTAAAGTTTCTTCTTCAACCCTACCTATATCGTGAAGTAAAACCGCTAATTTAAGAACCAGAAAATTTACTTCTCTAAAATCTTCCGCTAGCTTAAATGCGAGCTTCATAACTCTCTCAATATGTGGAAATCCATGTACAGGGTCGTAACCTAAGGTGTCCATAACCATGTGTTCGATTTCTGAAATTGTCTTTCCATGGTTTGCATCGTCGTTAATGCTGTCAGCCGCTTTTCTAACTTCAGGTTCTCTCATCATTCTATTACATTCCCTCCTTAGAACATAAGTTAATAGTGCTTTAACTTATAAATTTCCCTCGATAATGGACTTTATAATTTCAATAAGTTCTCCTTCATTATCAGGTAAGCCTGAAAAAGCAAAACGACCACAAATATATACTTCAGGTATTTCCGAAGAATTTTTAGCATGCTTTATTTCCATTTTCGCCGAGTATTCGTCTTCAATAATGTCCTTAATTTCATGTAGCCAATCTATTATCGTTCTAACATAGTAGCTGGTTTTATCTCCTTTAACAACAATTTTTAAGCATACCATAACTGATTCACCTTATTCTAACTTCTTTACTTTAAACATTTAATATTTTAAACAAAAACCTAATTTTTGGGAAACATTAAATCCAACCTAAGCCATATAGTTTGATAAAAGAACTGTCGCCAACTAAAATTGCTCAGCAAAAATGGTTAAAGGTGTTTATTATGAGAATTGAAATTCCTAGATACTCTGAAAGGCTTGGTGCATTGAGAATACATGATGTCCAACGTGTTATAGAAATTGATAGTGGTGGGTTAAAGAGTTTAGGTGAAGACTTCCATGTTATAAGGTTTAGTAGTGAAGAAATAAAGGAAATAGAAAGTAGGATGGCTATAGTTCTTCCTGTTAAAAATGAGAAACCAAATATTTTAGAGGGTGTTTTAAGCGGTATACCACATGATGTTCTAGTTATTGTTGTATCTAACTCTTCAAGAGCCCCTATAGATAGGTATCAAATAGAAGTAGATACAATGCTCCATTTTTACAGGTTTTCTAGAAGGTCTTTTATTATGATTCATCAGAAAGACCATGCATGGGGTTTAGCTTTAAAGGAAGTAGGCTATACGGAAATACTTGAAGGCGATACTGTTAGAGATGGTAAAGGAGAAGGTATGGTTTTAGGTATGATACTTGCTAAGGCGTTAGGTAAGGATTATGTTGGTTTTGTAGACTCTGATAATTACATTCCAGGAGCTGTTTATGAATATGCTAAAATATATGCCTCAACATTTTTGTCATCCAGAACACCTTATGCTATGGTTAGAATTAGATGGCCTTACAAAACGAAGTTTGTAGGTAAAGGCTTCTACTTTAGAAGAAGAGGAAGAGTTTCGGGAATAACGAATAAGTACATTAACCTGTTATTAGGTAGGCTAACCCGTTTTGAAACCGATATCGTTAAAACAGGAAATTCAGGAGATCATGCAATGACCATGAAGCTTGCTGAAGTTATGCAGTTTATGGGCGGTTTTGGTATTGAACCCTATGAGCTAATATATTTAATTGAAGAGTTTAGCGGGTTTAAGCCAACAAAATACGAAGATGTAATAAGTAAAGGAGTTGAGGTTTTCCAGGTAGAACCTAGAAACCCTCATGTTCATGAGGAGCGAGGTGCAGAACATATTAAGGAGATGATTTTAAAGTCTCTCTCAATAATATATCACAGTTCATTATGTGATGAGGAGTTAAAAGAACTAATATTAGATGAGCTTATTACTAGAGGTATTTTAAGACCAGGAGAAATGCCTCCTAAGCAGAGGGCAATACCACCTATAGGAAGTATTAATGCTAATAAGGTACTTGAGATACTAGCTGGACATGCTGAATCCTTTATTGCGACAGAAACGTAGTCTTAAGGTATTTCTACAATTACAACCTTGGTTACAGGATCTAAAACCAGTTTAAATTTGTTTAAAAATTCTCTACCAATGGTTACTTCTTCTGAAACCATTTCAGGTTGCGTTGGTGCATACACTTTAGCTTCCCCTAATCCTATGTATTCTCCATTATAGTAGATGAAAGTATCAACACTATATATTTCAAATTCAGATAATCCGTAAAGGGGATTTTCAAGGTAAACTGTTCTTTCAGGTTTTAACCCTTCAAGAATCTCTAGTACTTGTATATTAGGATATATTCCTCCATCAAATCCCGTATCTATTATTGCTAATCCTCTAGCTCTCTTCTTACCGGCTTTTACTGCTAAGCTTATTACAGGAACTTCTGCTATTTTTTCTCCAAAATGTGTAAAACCAGCACTAATATAGTGGAAAATTATTCTCTTATCTCTTCTACTATCCAATCCCCTCTAATCCTCCTATATGGATACCTTGGAGTCCTATATTTTAAATAACCAACAGATCTTAGACGCCAAAGAGCTGTAGGATATCTTTCCTCTTTTACTCTTCTTTTACCAAACTTTTCCTCTAAAACCCATGTTATGAGTTCGCTTCTACTAATACCGAGTTCTAAAGCTATTTCATCTATTTTTCTTAACATATCCTCAGGTAAGCTTACACTAACTTTACGAACACCCATATTCCTACCTGGTAGTAAAATTTACTACCATTATATTTAAATTTAACCTTACAATAAATGTTAATGTTTCCTAAAAAGAGTTGAAATAATTACTAAAAATTAAAATAAAGAATTTATGTTGTTTTTGGTAGATACGTTAAGTCGATTTTCTTGGGTTCATAGTCCGGAAGCTTGCCTTCAAGGTATTCTTGGTATCCCAATAGGTCTAATAATCCGTGGCCGCTTAGGTTGAATAGTATTGTTTTCTTTTCCTTTAGCTTTCTAGCAATGTCTATTGCTGCTTTAACAGCATGGGCTGATTCTGGCGCTGGAACTATTCCCTCATGTTTTGCAAAGAAAACTGCTGCTTCAAAAGCTTCATTCTGATGATATGCTATAGGCTCTACTATTCCATGTTTTACTAAAATACTTATTGTTGGTGCTACTCCATGATATCTTAAACCACCAGCGTGTATTGGAGGTACTCTATACATATGGCCTATAGTATGCATTTTAAGTAATGGAGTTAATCTACCTGTGTCTCCGTAATCGTACATGCATTTTCCACGTGTCATTGTTGGCGCTGCTTTAGGCTCAACAGCTATAAACTTCGTTTCACTTTTTCCTTTTAACCTATCTCTTATGAAGGGATAGGATATTCCTGCAAAGTTGCTTCCACCGCCAACACATCCAATAACGTAATCAGGATATTCTCCAAGCTCCTCCATTTGATGCTTAGTTTCCAATCCAATTACTGTTTGATGTAAAAGCACATGGTTTAAAACGCTACCTAAACAATACCTGCTTTTTTCATCGCTTAAAACATCCTCTATAGCCTCACTAATTGCTATACCTAAGCTCCCAGGATGTTCATGATCTTCTTTTAAAATTTCCCTACCAACACTTGTTATTGTACTAGGACTTGGATATACTTCAGCACCATATATTTCCATTAAAATTCTTCTATACGGTTTCTGCATGTAGCTGCTTTTCACCATGAAAACTCTAACTTTAACACCGTACATTGCTCCAGCTAATGCTAAAGCACTGCCCCACTGTCCAGCACCAGTTTCCGTGACAACTCTTTCAACATCTTGAAGCTTATTATAATATACTTGCGCTATGGCGGTGTTTACCTTATGAGCTCCTGTCGGCAAAACACCTTCATATTTAAAATATATTTTAGCCGGCGTTTTCAACGCTATTTCAAGTCTATGGGCTCTAAAGAGAGGTGTTGGTCTACCAAGCTCAACATAGGCTTCTCTAACATCTTCGGGAATTTTTATGAAAACATCCGTAGCTACTTCTTGCTTAATAAGTTCTTTTGCAAATAATCTTTCAAGTTTAGAAATACTTACCGGCCTTAACGTTTGAGGATCCAAAGGAGGCGGTAAAGGCTCTGGAAGTTCCGGAACAATATTATACCATTTATCTGGCAGAAATTCAGGTTTAAGCACTGATTTAAAAAGCTTTAATTCCATTGGTACAAAATTTTCACCTAACAGCTTAAGGTATATAAAATACTATTTAACTTCTTCGACAAATAGATGATGCTAATTACTGCTTGAACTTCTCAATATTCTTACTTATAACGTCCAATATGTTTTCATAAGCTTCATTAACAGACTTTGCGTTTAAAGAACACCTAACTTTATCGTTTAAAATTACTGTTGGTATTTTTGAAACACCTAACTCGTCCATTAAATCTAATGCTTCAATAGCACCTATAATTGTACAATAAACATTGTTACATATAGCAGTAATGTTAACTAAGGCCTCTGCAATATCAGGGCAGCCTGTAGGACAGAGAGGAGATGTAAACATTCTAACGTCAACTCTATTTAGAGAACTTATAGAAGCACGAACCTGGTCAGGTACTTTTGCTTCCATAGGATTTACAAGTATTGCTAAAGTTCTCTCAATAATTCTCTCCATATGGCAGCACATCCAACCAATGTATCTAAGTCTTCCTTCAAAAACCCCATAAAATATTGTCATTGGTGCTTTTGTCTTCTTAAAATATTCATGTTCTCTATTGATGGTTTTTAATTTTAAAGCTATGTTTAGCTTCCTTGCAGTATTGCTTATTTCCTCTATCATTTCCTTACATGTAACACATCCTGGTCCTACATAAATTTCTACTAACTTATCTCCCATGACGATATACGCTCCAATAAAATCTATTAAGCTACACTGTTCATAGGTAGTCTAATGTTGTCTTATAGATAAAGATACCTTACATATGTTATTATAAACCTTATACAGTAATGTTTTAAGAATATTTTAGAATACCTATTTTACGAAAAATATTCTAAGGTTGTATAGTATTGAAGATAGCTTATGTTGACTCTCATTGTCATCTTTACGAATATAGCGAGAATGAGGTAAAAGAGTTTACAAGCTGTTTCTTAATAGCAGCGGTTTCCGATGATGTATATTCTTCTCTTAAGACTTTAACTATAGCTTCAAAGTATAATAACATTATACCGTGTGTTGGCATACATCCATGGGAAATAGGTAGTACGCCTAGAGAACACATCGGTAAAATAGTGGACTTAGTAAGTAAATATGAAGTTAAATGTTTAGGTGAAATAGGTTTAGATAGGAGGTTTGTCCCAGAAACTATAGATAGGCAAAGAGAATTCTTTACCCAATTGCTTCAAATAGCGCGAGACTATGATTTAACGGTGAACATTCACGCTGTAAACACATGGACTGAAGTTTTAGGACTACTTAGGAAATACGATATTGAAAGAGCAGTTTTCCACTGGTATACTGGACCATTAGAGTTAATAGATGAAATTGTAGATGTCGGCTACTATATTTCAATAAACCCGGCCTATACTATACAAGAAAAACATAGAAAAGTAGTAGATTATGTAGATTTAGAGTACATAGTTACTGAAAGCGATGGACCATATAATTATCGGGGATTAAAACTGAATCCCAGAATGATAAAGGGAACGGTGAAATATATTGCGGAAATTAAGGATTTAAATATTGAGGAAGTCAGAAATGTAATTTATGAAAACTTTAAGAAAATATTTATTTTATGAAACTGGTAATTATAAATTAACAATTAACAATAATTTTCAAAAGAGACATAATTTAGGTGGGATCATGGTTTATATTCTAGGCTTAAATGGTTCGCCGAGGACCTATGGTAATACATATAAATTGTTAAAAATAGCCTTAAAAGCTTCAGAAAAAACCGGAGCAGAAACTGAGCTTATTAACCTTTATGAATACGATATTAAAGACTGCATTGGTTGCTTGACTGATGAACCTCTTTCATGTAGGTATCCGTGTGTTATAGAGGATGATATGAAAGCAATCTATGATAAAATACTTAAAGCGGATGGTGTGATTTTTGCAACTCCAATATACTGGTATGCTCCATCAGCAATAATTAAAAGGGTTATAGATAGGTTAACAGCATTAGAAAATATGGTTTTCATTGATGGTAGAAGCTGGGTTGAAGGTAAGGTTGCGGGCATTATAGCTGTAGGTAATGATAGCGGTGAAATACAGCTAATTTCATTAATGTATGCTACGCTTAACTCTATGGGCTTCATAATACCACCTTTTGCATCATCCTTCTTTAATCAGAAGGATGATGTCATGGATGATGAAGAGACCTTACTTGAGGCTGCTAATGTTGGCAGATCGGTCACATTAATGGCTAGGTTAGTGAAAGACTTTAAAAACATATGGTTCGATGTGAAGCTAAAAGAATGGATCCCTAAAGTTAAGAGCGAGGTAAAGAAAGTAATTAAAGACAACAGGGAGAAAATATTTAGAGAAAGAATACAAGTAATAACAAAGCTTATGCGGGAATAAGCATTGTCCACACTTTCGCAAAAAATATTTGAAAAAATAGAGAAAATTGTTGGCAAATATGTCATAGATAGGTTTAAGGAATTAGAGCTTATGACAGTAACACTTCTAAGCAGAGGGCATATGCTAATAGAAGGGCCTCCTGGAACAGCTAAAACACTTATGGCCAAGCTCTTCGCAGAAGCTCTAGGCTTAACATTTAAAAGAATACAGATGACACCTGACATGATACCTGCGGATATTATTGGGGCAAAAATTATAGATCCTAAAACAGGCGATTTAAGACTAGTCTTAGGACCAATATTTGCAAATATAGTTTTAATAGATGAAATAAATAGAGCTTCCCCGAAAACGCAAAGCGCATTATTAGAGGCCATGCAGGAAAGACATGTAACAATAGAAGGAGACACGCATAAATTACCTGATCCCTTCTTGGTAATAGCTACGCAAAATCCTTGGGAAACCGAAGGTGTATTTCCCTTACCAGAAACACAAATTGACCGATTTAGCCTAGCTATAAGTGTAAGTTACCCTAGCCCTGATGTAGAACTTAGTATTCTAGCTAAAGATCATGAGTTGAAGGGCTTAGAACCCAAAATAGAACCCATTATTTCTAAGGAGGAACTTTTAAAAGCAATAGCTGAGTCTTCAGAGATCCATGTTGAAGAGAAAATTATGAAATACATAGTAGAGATAGTTAGAAAAACAAGAGAAATGCCTGAAATAGTTTTAGGCGTTTCACCAAGAACATCGGTAATCCTTTTAAGAACGGCTAAAGCGCTTGCAGCAATTCGTGGAAGAAAATATGTTATTCCAGATGATATAAAGTACCTTACTCCGTATGTTTTATGGCATAGAATAAAATTAAGCCCTAGAATAGCCAGTTTTATAACTCCAGAAGAAAAGTACACGAAAATAGTGAGTATGATAAACGATGAAGTTTTAGGAAAAGTAAAAGTTCCCTGGTAATTTCTACGTCTTATACTTTTCAATAGTTCTAATAAGTAAAACTATTGAAATACCATAAATTGTTACAACTGAAGTTAAAACGTTAACCCATGAAATAGCTATTAAAACAGCTTCTACAATAACTATTAAAGCTAAGTTTTGAGCTAAACCACCTACTTCAAAATGACCTATGTCAGCAGTAAAAGCAACAGCAATTACAGATATAAGACCTAGTAAAACGAGAGAAAGTTCAAGATAGTTTAGATTTAAGTTTAAAATTATGAAACTACATGGTGCTAAGCTACTTTCTAAACCCATTGCTTTAGCTTTTAACAAAATAGCGTAAGCAAATCCTGAACCAAGCAGTACTAAGTATGGTTTTCTGGAAAATATTTGCGAAAGCAGCCATAATGATAGGACTAAGGGAAAGTACATTGTTTTATACATGGAAAATATGAACCCTATAAGTAGCAGAAGCACGTATAACTTAGTATTCCCGCTAAGTACAGTGTACGATGATGCAGCAAAATAGATTATACATAGTAGACTATAGAGAACATTTTCCACTAGTGTTTCAGCAATATATAGCGCAGGCAACATGCTTGAAATAACTAACATGAAGTAGTCGTAACTATTCTTCATAAACATTCCCTTACGAAGTTGTTCAGATCTGTAGAATGTGAAATAATGTAGATTCTCCCTTTGGTTTTGGCTGTGTAAATTTTTCTCATATTTTCCTTACTTATCTCGTTTAACAGCGTGCATATACCGGGTATTTCAGCGAGTAATTCGTAGTAGTCGGGAATAGGCATAATTATAAGAACATGCGATTCCGATTGTCTTATTAGATTGTAAAACCTAGTAAATAGGGTGTAATCGATAACCATTACTCCCTCAATACGTTTTCTCAAAACACTTGCTATTTCTTCTTCAGAGTATTTTCTAAGTTCTTCTAAGTTCTTATTAATATCGTTAAAACTGGTTACAGATCTTAAACCGCTGGGCGTTACTATGTTAATTAGATAGCCTCGGATAAGGCCTTCCATATAAAGACTATAAATTATATGAAGAAGTAAACTGTAGGTTCTCTGAAATTTTAATACCAGATCTTTACTGAACACTGGAATGATTCTTATTTCCCGTGGCTTCAATGTTTTACCGTATGTTTCACTAATGAAGCTTTTTACACGAAGCCCTCCAGGTATCAATATGCTTCTTGGAATTACCTGTTTTAAACTGACGCCGGGAGAATAAGCTTTTACTTTGTCAAATAGCGGTTCATAGTGTTCCTTAAAACCTAAAGTTCTATATCTTAAAGCGCCATAGGATGGTTTAGCATAAGTTTTAGGTATTTTTACACTTAGCTTTCTAGGAATATCGTAAGATAAAATCGTTTCAAAGAGATTTAAACTATCTCTCGCATGAATTCGCAAAATGTTCCAGGCATGAATTCCTGGAGTTAAAGGAGTTACTAAATACTTAAACTCTATATGTTCTCCTTCACTTACTACACCTTTATAGCATGGTTTTCCTTCTATTATTTCAACTGTTTTAGGAAATTCATCATATATTTCAACATATATTTGCTTGGAGCTCTTTATTTTAATGTATACTTCAGCATATTCTTTAAAATTAATTGTTTCAGGAGTTACGTAAGATGTAACTGAGATTTTAGGTTTAAATGTAATTAGTATAATTGCCAGAAAGAGTATTACAGCTGAAGGTAGAACAGCAGTAATCATTGAAGGATACATAGTGAATGTTAGGAGCAATATGATTGCTGAGCTTAAAATAATTTTTTTAGTTTTATCGGTAACGTATATCATTTTTTCTCACTTAACATAGTGTTTATTTTCTCGTACATTCTTCCAAGAATAACATAATCTCTCTGATTTTCAACTGCTTTCTTTAGTTTAACTAATGTAGCTACCAGTTTAATCTGTTTAAATCTATTTAATACTAAGAGCTCCTTAGAAATACGGTGGAGCAAAGCTTCCTCTAGGTACATTACCTTGTCGTTATAGATAATATGAATTCTTTCCATTAATAACGGTAAATTTTCTATGCTTATACTTCTAATAATTGCTAGCAATAATGCGGATAAAACTATAAGAATTAAAATTTCAAGCATAAATCCTCCTATAATCATTTATTCCATCCTCTGCTTCACTAGTTCTCTAAGTTTCTTATAGAACTCCTTTACACTGCCTTTTCCATAGCTGAAATCTTCATATGCTTTAAGAACTTCTCTTAAAATGTTTTTAATGCTAAGATTATTTATACGTGTAATCACTTTCTCTACAGCTTCTCTAG
Organism: Thermoproteota archaeon; assembly: GCA_029258915.1. GTDB lineage: Archaea > Thermoproteota > Thermoprotei_A > EX4484-217-1 > EX4484-217-1 > EX4484-217-1. Next base: position 145,738 of record JAPDJU010000002.1, on the reverse strand, counting down.
GTGTTTCATAATCACTTATAATCAGCCCATGCTTTTTCCCTATTTTTTCAAGTATTTTCCTAAACTTATCACCTACATTACCTGCTCTCCTATGGGCCTTGAAAATATCCTTAATTATAGATCTTATGTCCGATGTAGAATATGTGAAAACTATGTATCCTATTATTAAGTAAGGAATAATATCCCACATCTCCATGCTTATAGTTGTTAGCAATTCTTCTTTCGGACTTGGCAATTGATATGTTTCATTTTCAAATTCAAGTTTTTTGAATTTTATTCTCATACCTTTTTTGGTTCTTATAATGGAGAAATTGCCCTCCACAATAGCTATGTTTTCTAATGCTATCCTTAAAGTTCTTCTAAAAGTTTCGCTGATGGTAGGTACCCCAGGCGAAGGATCATAAGGAACCCATCCTACTCCAGGTATTAATAATTCCATCCACATATGCCCTGGCTCTTTATAAACTATTGTTCCATTTTCTAATGCTTCACCTAAATATCCAACAACAACTCTTGTTTTAAAGCCCATAAGTCTTAAAATTATGGCAACTGCACTAGCGTAATGTACGCATGTACCTTTCTTTTTTTCAAATAGAAAATATTCTACAAGGTCTTTGCCTGGGGGTATTTCAACGTCTTCTTTAGAATATTTTGTATTTGTTTTTAGATAACTATCAATATATAATAGTAACTCAGCTAAAGTTCTATTTTCAAATAGGGAATATATTTCTTTAGATAAAACACGTACTTTAGGTGATATGCTTAAAGTATGTTCTTTAATCCAGTCGCTTTGAGTTTTATTAGTTGCCTTAATTATTTCCTTTACTTCCAGCCTAGAAACTATGAGCATACTTCTAGGATAAACATCAGAAGGTATAAGTCCGAAAATTAATTCCCTCGTTAAATTTAAGCTACCAAAAAACATACCTGAGGGTTCATAAAATATTTCATAAGGTGCTTTAATATATAATACCCCTTCAGGAACAATCATTGGTTGAGGATAGGGTATTAGGTAAAATTCTCCTAGTTTAGGAATTCTATTAACATTAAGTCTAAGAACAATTTCAAAGTCTTCAAACGATCCTCTCTTATATGCTATAATTGTTGTTTTCGTATACTTTTCTAAAGATACTTCTGAAATAGTCCATCCTTTACCGGTATATACATCAAGTGCTATTAGTCTAAGATATCTTGAACCTCCTGTTGCTGTAGCAACAATGTTTTCTCTATATTCAGCTTGTTTAGGTTCAACATAAGGTAGCATTTGATATTGTTCTGATGGAACACTAACTCCTGTGCTTTGTTTTAATACATAGTTTATAAGTATTTCATTAGGTGTACTAAGTATTACTGTAGCAAGTATAAGCACCGATATGAGCAGCAACGCCGATCTCATATCGTCCAATCCTGAATGCTGTTTTTCAATAATAATTTAGTTTCAGACTTTATTTAATATTTAGATGTTTAGGTTTTCTTAAATGAGAACCAAATACTCCATTAGTTGATAGTATGTCATTTATAACTTTTTTAACGCATTCGCCATTAGCTTCATCACATATATAGTCTGCTACACTCTTTACTTCTTTAACAGCATTTGCTGGTGCAATGCCTATATCTGCTTCTTCAAGCAATTTTACATCGTTTTCTCCATCACCTAAGGCTAAAACTAATCCCTTAATGTTGAGTATCTTTCTAATTCTTTTAAGGGCTACATCTTTTCCACTATTTTTAGGGGCTATTACTACTCTATTGATGTTTCTTATAGTATCCACGTAGTCTTGTAAACCGTGCTTCATAATTATTTCTTCTAATCTTCTAATGTAAGAACCGCTATAGACTATAACTACCTTTCCTATGGACCTAGGTTTTACATTTTCCGATAGAAATATTTCCCTTATCTCAGCCCATTCTTTAGGCTTATACATTATACACTTATTGTTAACTAGAAATACTGTTCCATTTTCAAAAGCTAGGATATCGCTTAAAGACCTTATATCCTCAGGGACTGTTTTCCCTGAACCACTGGTTAAAATAGCTAATTTTAACCCGTACTTCTTAGCTCTAATAAGTGCTTCTACTACGTCCGGACTTACATTCCAAATGCCTCTTTCTTTCTTAAACGATAGCGTTCCATGGTAGTCTAAAGCAATTAATTCTATTTTCTTCTCTTCTATCATTTGCTTAACCCTGCTATTTTCGTTTCTAATAGTATTTCGTCACCTTCTTTCCACGGTTCCTTCTCTATTGGAATCACTTTGAGATATTCTCCGTTTATATATGTTCCTATACCTCTAACTTTTCTTCCATTAATAAGCACTTCAATGGGTGCTATGAATAGCACGCTTAAAGGATTAATAATAACCACATAGCCTAAGCTTGAACTATTACATTTTACTTCATTACCTTCCGTAATCTTGCCACTTACATTATTTTTGAAAATTACACCACCCATTCCATAATGCGGTACACCCGCATCAACATACCCTATGATATTACCTATTTTAGCCGTCAATGGAGTTAAGTATGAAGATTCTCTGTAATGCGGTTTTACCCATATATAATGTTTTTTAATTTCAACTATGGTAAACGTGTTTGATTTCACTTGACAGATATTTTTTATTTTGCTTACCGTTGGCTCTATATTTAGGGTGTAGGCTCCTCTAGCTCTGTAAGGGTCTTTTGAGGATCTTATTTCGAAATGAGCATGGCTATCGCTCCATGGGCATAAATACCCTGAAACAATACATTCTCCTATAAAATCTCCCAAACTGAATTTTTCACCGACATTAACCTTAGGGTTAACATGGAGTACTTTGAGAACTATGTTTTCATTTATTTCAAAAAGTATTAATGGTTCCCTTTCCCATCCATCGTCTCTATATTTTGGAGCATTAAACCACCTTATTTCCTTAACTTTAGCTTCATTAACAGGTAATAGTGCTTCCCTATCTTTAAAGTAAATATCTACTGCAGTTGTTTTTCTATGTCCAATATATGGTGAATCGTAGAAACTGTAAGGAGTACCCTTAGGTACATTTAGTTTAACATTTACAGCTTCAGCTATTGTTTCGAAACTCATTTCTAACATATCCTTAATAGATTTGTCTGGAAGGAAAAAATGCATCGGAAAATATATGGGTGTTGCTAAATAATGTATTATGACCCATTGAGAATTACTGAGGCAGTAAGGAAAATTGTGGTTCGTAATGAAGAAAAATTTCAGCTTAGAAAATATTATAGATTTCGCGGAGGCCGATGGTACGGTGGAATAGCTACCGCTGATAGTGTAGGATGTAATTTAAGATGCAAATTTTGCTGGAGCTGGAAACCCAGAGATAACATGGGTAAATATGGACACTTTTACTCACCTAAAGAAGTATATATGAGGCTTACAAGCATTGCTTCAAGAAGAGGATATAGACAACTCAGAGTTAGCGGTGGAGAACCAACCATAGGGAGAAGACATTTAATACAGCTTTTAGAACTTTTCGAGAAAACAAGTTATCTTTTCATTTTAGAAACGAACGGTATACTTTTAGGAGCGTTTAGAGATTATGCAAAGGAAATTTCAAGGTTTAAAAATGTACATGTGAGAGTTTCTCTCAAAGGATGTACTCCTGAAGAATTTTCTAAACTTACAGGTGCTAACCCTGAAGCTTTCCAGCTTCAACTCAAAGCCTTGAAAAACCTATTAGACTTTGGGGTTTCTATGCATCCAGCTGTCATGTTGAGTTTTAGTTCTAAAGAGAGCTTAGAAAGACTTACAGAAGAGCTTAGAAGGATAGATGAAGAATTAGTTGAAGAACTTGAGCCAGAATATGTTTTCCTATATCCTCATGTAGTGAAGCTTATGAAAAAACATGGTTTAAAACCACGTTTAGCTTATAGTCCTAACAATATTCCCGAAGAACTTATTTAAACCTAAAGTCTTACGCATAAATCCTTAAATGGGCATACATTACATTTCTTCTTCGCACAATAGACTTTATCGTGAACGTAAGCTACAGTTTGAATCCATGATGAAAGCGTTTTAAATTCTTTCATAACTAATGCTTCTACGCATTCATGTTTAAAAGTGCAAATACTACATGTGTATTTTTGGCAAACGCTTTTCAAAGGTTTTCTTTTAAACTCTAAGAGTCCCAGGTTTCTTATGAATCTTAAGAAATGTACATCTATGGGAGCTATGTAGGGTGCTCTACGTGTAAACATTAAATAGGCATTAGCAACCTTAGGTCCTACAAATTTGCATTTGAGAAGCTCTCTTTTAATTTTCCAAATATCTTCCATATTGAGTGCTGAGTCTAACCTTACTAGGTCTATGCATTGTTTAACAACTATATTAGCTCTCCTTAGCTGATAGCTTTTACCAAAACTTGTCATATTTACTGACCTAATATCCATACCTCTTTCCATAAGTAAAGCTATACGTCTAACCCACTTTACCACATTGGTATGATAATTTGTTCTCTGAGAAAGAACAGTAGCTAAAAATACGAGTTCCTTATCGTAAGGGTTTATTGAAAGCCTCACTTTCCCATAAACTTCAACTATAGGGTCTACTTTTTGCCTTAAACTTCTACTTAATCTGCGTAGATGTTCTTTTGGGTCGTACCATAAGCCGGAAAGCGTATTGATTACATCTATGTTATCTATGTTTGCTTCTAAAAATCTACCATTAAATTTAAGTTTTAAACCTTTAAATGAACCATGTATTTTAATCCAATAGTTTCTGCTTACTTTATCGAATAGTGATGATGTAAATGAAGGGAACATAGTTAGGTCTAAATCATACTCATTACAAATAAGTAGGTGCGCCATTATTCGTACCTTAGGGCCTGAGCTGGTTCAAGTTTTGCAGCTCTATATGCTGGAGGCAAGGTACCTACTAATGTTAAAGCTAATGTTACAAAGGCAACTAACATTAACGTTTGATTGTTAACAACGAACTCTATGCTACCTAAACCTCCCGCTCTTCCAGGGCCCCTTAAACCACCTATAATGCCTCCTTGAATAAGTAGTGAGCTTGTAAACACTCCTAAGGGAATACCTACAACTATAGCTATTACGGCCAGTGTTAGAGCTTCTAAAACTATGTTAAGTAAGATTTCATATCTTCTTGCACCTAAAGCTCTTAATACACCTATTATCCTTATTCTCTCCATTACTGTAGTAAACATTGCATTCATAACACCTACAGATGCAACAACTAAAGTAACAGATGCAATACTACCTATAAGGATCGTAAAACTTCTCAAACCTTCTGTTACAGCCTTGACTATGTCTTTAACAGCAAAAATGTTAACTTGCCCACTATAAAGGTATTTTAAATGTTCAATCACAAAGTCTACATTATCTACATTATCAACTGAAATTATTACTGTTTGGAATCCGCTCATTTTAGAACCTATAACTTCTTCAACAAGTTTCTGTACTACATGATGAGGTACTATTAACGAATTGTCTATGGGACCTATAAACGTAAATCCGTATTGCTCTAAAATTCCTTCAACTCTTAATGCTGTTCGCGCTCCTTGGAAATTAATGTAGATAGGATCTCCAATCCTAACTTTTAATCCTCTTTCCTCAGCTTCCTCTACTAAAGAGGCTCCTACAAAACATCCTTCCATAAGTATTTTAGATCCTTCTTTAACTTCAAGATCCGGTATTACAAATGATATTTTTTCTTTAGGTAAGCCAATAATCGTTACACTTGTTCTGTAACCTCCATAATTCACCATGGCTCTTATAGTTAAATATGGTGAAACAGCCATTACATGGGGTATTCTTTCCATTTGCGAAATATCAGTCCATGGAAAACTAATTGTTCCCCTGCTTACTAAGTATACATTGTTTAAACCTCCCTTAGTAAATATTGAAGTTAAAGAATACGTAGTACTGTCGCTTACTGTTAAAACTATGGTAAGCAATACTACACCTATTAGAATACCTAGAAGCGTTAAAATACTTCTTAGTGTTCTACTTTTAAGTCCTTTAACAGATAATCTTAACAGGTCTAACAGGTTCAAACACTTTTCCACCTCGTATAACGTCCTATAATAATCCCTACAATTAGTGTAGCAACTGAAAGCGCTATTATCGCTGGAAGTACTTCTTCATATCTTAGAGGAACACTTATTTCTTCTTTCTTAGCCACACCCGTAACTTCAACGTTTATTTCTTCTGAAATTTCATGCCATTTCATATCAGGTCCATAATATTTCGCTGAAAGACTTATACTGTATTTCCCTGGCTTCGTAGTAGAAGCATATATTAGAAAGCTTGATCCTTCACCAGCAGTTAATGTTCCAATATATGTTATTGGATTTTCTATTGTTAACCCCTTATCTGGCGATGTAGCGTAAACTGTTAAGTATTTTGCATCGTAATCTCCAACGTTTACTAACTGCCCTCTAATGGTTACTGTGTTATCTGAAACTATAGGCTGTATTTCAGTGAACCCAACTTCAGCTTTTCTAGATACAGGGATCATGTATGTTTTAGAATATGTGCTTGCTGTTTGCAAGGTCTTATATGTTATTGTAATGGTAATGGGTAAGGCATCTATTTTTATGTCAGGAGGACAGTATACCTTAGCTTTAGCTTCAAAGCTATGTGGTTTATCTGCAAGTATAGGTTTTTTCGGTTCATAATCTAGGATTGATAGTGTTTCAGATCTAAAATCTACGCTTATTTCAGCCGGTTCATTGCCTATATAAGTTATGTTAAAGTTTACATCTTGTATCTTACCTTTTTCTAAAGTGTTAGTGAGAAGTTTTGCATAAACAACAGTTCTGCCTAGTATTGGAAGACTAAATTCTATTTCCCATTTTCTTTCTTCAGGTAAAGGAGCTAATATCGTATATTTTACTTTAAGTCTAAACGTATAGTTGCCTTCAATAACATTTAAAGGTATGATGACCTTAAACGTTAATGGCAATACTTGGCCTTTAGGTATGAATACTAAACTGCTTGTCTTAACCACTTTTCCACCATCAAGTCCTGCTAATGGTTTAGGTAAATAGAGCTCAGCTATAACATCTTTAAGTCCGTTAGCTAATGTTGGGGCTATGTAAACAGTAATAGCATCTATGGATCCAGGCGTTGCTATATGGTCTACTCCTTCAACACCCCATTTTGCACCTATAAACAATATGTCTTCTTTTCCTTCTAAAATATTGACTGAAACAAATAAAGCTAAGATAATCAATACTAATATGGTGAGCGAATACCTTTTCTTCATTTTACCACCTTAACTTCTTCTTTAACTACTCTGCCGTCGTGTAGATAAATTATTCTATCTGCAACTTTAGCTATTTCAAAGTTATGTGTTACTACAATAATTGTTTTATTCTGTTCTAGGGAAAGTTCTTTAAGTATTTTTATAATTACATCACCGCTCTTACTATCCAGGTTTCCTGTAGGTTCATCAGCTAATATGACATCTGGATTGTTAGCTAGAGCTCTTGCTATAGCAACTCTTTGCTGCTCTCCACCACTTAATTCTGTAGGCCTATGATGTAATCGGTCTCCTAATCCTACTGATTCTAAAAGTTCTTTAGCTCTCCTTTTACGCTTATGGAATGGATATCCGCTTATTGCTAGAGCTATTTCTACATTTTCTAAAGCTGTAAGCCAAGGTATCAGGTTAAAGGTTTGGAAAACAAAGCCAACGTGTTTAGCTCTTATTTTTGATGCCTCGGCATCATCCAATTTACCAATGTCTTTACCTAAGAAAAACACTTTGCCAGTTGTAGGTTTGTCAAGTATGCCCATAATATTGAGCAACGTAGTTTTACCTGAACCTGAAGGCCCCATTACCACTAGAAATTCTCCTTGTTTAACAGTAAAAGACACGTTATCTAATGCTTTTACAGCTAACCTGCCTTTACCATAAATTTTAGTTACAGAGTCTAAAATGTAGACTAGGTCTTTTTGCTTACTCTCAACTGGTGTTTCCATGGCTAATTTCACTTCCATTGCGCCTTTCACTCAGCAGTTCTAATGTACCATTTGTAATGTAGAGCACCTATAACTAATCCTAAAATGCAGTACTCTACAAAGCCTAGAATATATCCTATTACCATGAATGTTTGAGGCATTGCTCTAAAACTTGATACCCCTATTCTTAAAGCAAAAACATTCGAAATAATTGTCCAAATAATATAAATTGTTAGTGTTACAATTAATGCTTTAAAAATAGGGCTTTTGGTTGGAAGTTTTCCGTAAACCAGAACATATACGATACCAGCAATAACGCCTATTATCAAAAATATTACCATAGCTCCAATACTACCCCAGATTTTACCAATATTATATGATGGTTCAACAAGCTGTTCTAGAGACATTCCTGAGGGTATTTGTCCACCAGCCTTACTAATTACTTCTCTCAGGGTTTCTCTCATCATCTTTACATATTCTTCCTTAAACAGCATCATTTGCATATAGTTTATTGAACCAGCTATGACCCCTGATAACATACCGCCAATAAGACCGGCTTTAGCTCCACTAGTTATCTTACTCATTAATTACACCATAGACGTTACAAATACTAATAAGCTCTAGCTCATAGGATTAGGACTATGTGTGCACTTATAAGATTTTAGTTCAAAGCACTTAAGGAATTAGTCGGGAAGCTCTAGGGAAATATATTATTGAGCGTTTGCAGAAAGGTTTATACAAACTTATTCTTGAAACTGAGAGGTATTTCATGAGGTAAAAAGTTATTAGACTTTCATGACACTTTCTTTGAAGGAGGCTAAACTTAATGGCGCTTAACAAGCAAACATTGACATATAAGGTTGTTGTTTCAGCAATACTTATAGCATTAGGTGTAGGATTGGCTCCCTTCATATATATACCGTTCTTAACAGCTAAGGCCTATCCAGGTCAACATATGATAAACGCTATTGCTGGGGTTCTTTTAGGTCCCTTATGGGCGGCTTTTATAGCGACAATTATAGGTGTTATAAGAAATGCTTTGGGTATTGGAACAATATACGCTTTTCCTGGAGGAATACCTGGAGGTTTCATTGTAGGCATTTTTTCTTATATTCTTAAAAAAGTAAAGCCTAAGATAATAGAATATGCTGCACTTACCGAACCCATAGGCACAGTTATTATTGGAGGTACTCTTTCCGTTTATATAGTGGCTCCATTGATTGGTGATCTTAAAGTTTCTGGAGCACTAATTCCTATATGGTTTCTTTTCGGAATAAGCTCTATACCAGGATCTATAATTGGTTTCTTTATTTTGAAGGTGCTTAAGTATGTTTACAAACGTACCACCCTTAAGTAAAATTTTGAGCAAAAGAACGCTTATAATAGGGGAATTAGGTTCTGGAAAAACGCTGTTAACTATGAAAATTGTTGATAAACTTATAGATAATGGGTATGGTAAGTACATAACGATTCTTGATTTTGCACCTAAAAGAAAAGGCATCGCTGGAGGTAGGTTCATAGATTTCGGTTTTAACAGCTCTAAAGTATTTGCTTATTTAGCTCCTGAAAAAGTATTTACCCCAAGAATATCAGCAAACAATGCTGAAGAACTGTTAAAATTAGCTATTATGAACAGAAACAACATGCAACCCTTAATTTATAGGTATCTAAATGTTCCTACCAAGATATTAGTGATAAACGATTTAACCTTATATTTACATGCCGGGTCTTTAGACTTAATAGATGAATGTATAATGGTTTCAAAAACCTTTATAGCTAACGCTTACTACGGAGATGAACTTTCTTTCGATTATGGAACAGGTATTTCATTTAGAGAAAAGAACATGGTATTAGAGCTTATTAGATACATGGATAACGTAATTGTTATGAAAAAGAGGTAAGAGGGTCGGAAAGAGGGGTGTTAGGGGTGCTCTCTCGCCAGATTCAAGTATTTTTACAGGGGTTTATTAATTCTTTCGTACGAATACTATTTTACATAATTGTTTTCTTCAACAATATTTTAGGACAATACTTATATATTTTAAAATGATTTACCAGAGATAGGTGTTATTAGAAGTGGCCCCTGAAAACATTTGTGCAACTTGTGTTTTCTATGTAGGGGCCACTTGTTGTTGGCGCTGGTAAATTAGTTAACTTCTTCTTCGGTGGTTTTTATGTTATCTTCTAACTACATTATCATCCCATATAGTATATATGGTGTTTATCTAATTGATGTAAGGGCTTTAAAGCTTCATGAAGAATGTATTAAAGAACACTTAGAGGGGTTGAAAGAGGAGATACTTGGCGATGGTGTTTTAAAGAAACCCATTATAGTTGATAAGAACACTATGATAGTTCTCGATGGTACGCATAGAGTAACTATAGCCAGAGAAGTAGGGTTTAAAGTTATTCCAGCATTACTTATAGACTATACTGAGGCAGAGATCTATTCTTGGGCTCGCATTTTTACGGGTAAGAATGCTAAAAAATATGTCATTGAATTTTTACAGAAAATGTTCAAAGAAAGTCAGAGTGTTCAAGGCAAGAACATAGTAGTGTTCTTTAATGGAAAGGAATATCTAAGGATTAAATCTTCAAGGTCAATATTAGAAATTTACAGAACACTTTATTCTCTGGAAAGAGAAATGTTGAGCAAATGTTTTTCGGTTAAAATAGTTCCAGATTACGCTATTGAAAGGTATTGGCATAGTAGCTTAGTTATTGTTCTACCTCAGATTAGAAGAGAAGATGTCATAAGAGTTGTTAGTAAAGGTATGTGCTTCCCTCCAAAATCTACAAGACATGTATTAAAAAGGAAAATACCTGACGTTAATATACCTTTACATGTACTTGCAAAGGGCTTTTAACTAGGTTTCTTCCTTAATAACTTTTAAGATGTTTATCCTTCCTCTCCTAATAACCTTAATATAACCCAGTTTTTCAAGTTTCTTTATCTTACGGGAAATTGTTGATTTAGGTAACCCGGTATATTTTACTACTATTGTTTGTGCAGCTTCTCCGCCTAGTCTACGTAGGACCTCAAGTATCTGTTTATCTTTTTCATCTATGAGCGGAGCAGTTTCTAGAATTACTTCTCCTTTCCTTTTAGCGACGAAATTTGCTGATAACCACCAACACTATGAGAAGTAAACCGCCACCTATAGCCCATGGCAAGTAATTGTAAGGTATAGGCATTGGTGCAGGGGTTTCTGTAGGTGTTATGGGCGATGTCGTTGGCATCGGTGTTGCTGTAAGTATGGGTAAGGCATAGTCTACTGAAATTTCACCTGGCTCAAAGGTTATTATAAGTCTTCCATCTTCTGTTTCCTTTATAGCTTTAGGTGCACCTATAATGTCTAAGATCGATGTTCCTTGAGGAAAGACTATGTTTACTTGTCCATCATTGAAAGTTAAACTAATAGTCCATACTGGACCTTCTTTTCTTGTAAGGGTTCTTGACAAGTACTCTATATATGCTTTAGTATTATTTACCATAAATACGTTGATTTTGCTTTCTGAAACTTCATAGTTTAAAGGCATGTTATTCTCATCATAGACGAGAAGTCCTTCAGGTGCTTCATGTAATGTAACGTTAAGAGTGAATATTCCAGGTTCTATAACTAATATTTCAACCTTGATATGTACTGTTCCGTCATGGTTCACTTCTAAAGTTTCAGAAACACTATAAGTCTGAGCATGAAGTGGGGTGCTGCTTACTAAAATAGTTACAAGTAAGAGTGAAACTAATAGCATGTTTTTTGCAAATAAGCTATTTTTCACTGCTTTAACCTCTTGACACTATCGTAGAAAATATTGTAAAACAAAGATAATTAAGTTTTCCTAGTCAAGAGTTTTTCTAAGGCACTCATTACATGTTCTATGTCTTCACTATTTATCATGTATGGTGGAAGGAACCGTAGTACTGTTTCTCCTGCTCTAACAGCTAAAACACCGTAATCTTTAAGCTTTATTGCCTCGTCTTCAGGGTTTCTTCTAAAATCTATACCCAACATTAAACCTAAGCCTTTAACATTAAAGTTTAATTTTAGTTCACTAAGAAGCTCTTGAAACTTCTTAGTAAGAACTCTTCCCTTCTCTAAAGCTTGCTCTGGAACATTATCACCTAATAGAACATTAATAGCTGCTGAAACTGCTGTACAAGCTACAGGATTACCACCATACGTTGTTCCATGATCCCCTATATCCATGGCTTCTCCTACTTCTTTACATGTCGCTACAAAGCTTACTGGATATCCTCCTCCAACAGCTTTACCTGCGGTTAAAATATCAGGTTCAACATTGTAATGTTGAAACGCCCATATACGGCCTGTTCTACCAAAACCGCACTGAACCTCATCAAATATAAGTAACGAGTTTGTTTCATAGGTTCGTTCTCTTAATGCTTTTAAGAAATCAGGAGACGCTACATTAATACCTCCTTCACCTTGAATAGGTTCGACTATTACAGCGGCAGTGTTATCATCTATTATGTTATAAGCATCTTCTACACTATTGAACTTTCCAAAAATAACGCCTGGTATTAGAGGCTTGTAGGGTTCTCTATACTTAGGCTTCCAAGTTGTTGAAAGAGAACCCATAGTTCTGCCGTGGAAAGAATGTTCAAAAGCAACTATTTTCTTTCTCCTAGTGGCTTTCCTCGAAAATTTCAAGGCAGCTTCTACAGCTTCTGTACCTGTACTTTGGAAGAAAACATAGCACAGTTTTTTAGGCAGGATTTTGCTTAAATCTTCTAGAACCTTGTCTCTAGCATCATTGTCAAAAGAGTATGGAATCATCATTAACTTATTTAACTGTTTGACAATAGGTTCAACTACTCTCGGATTGCAGTGGCCTAAAAATGCTGCTCCATAATTTGTATGACAATCTAAATACTTGTTCCCCTTATCATCCCAAATATACTGCATATATCCTTTAACTATCTTTAATCCATACTTTCTGTATAAGTTAATAATTTCTACCTTACTCATAGATGACCCCTAGTAATCAACATACTTTGAGGCGTACACACGTACATAAGTTTTCCTTAAATATAACTATAGCTCCAATACAGGAATTCTACCGAACATTTTAATTTCAATTATTGAGCCGTGTTCTGCTTGTATAGGTATAAGTCTTAGCCCTAATGACTTCTTTTTAGCTATAGATAGTGCTTTCAAATCCGTTATAAGTCTAGCTACAATATCATACTTTAAAGGCTTAGCTACAGGAACCATATCAAGACCTGCAACACAAACTGAAATATATGACATTAAATCTCTTACCGTATACCTTTCTTCAACTGCTCTAACTTTAAGCAAGTTATCTTCAGCTATAGGCAACATTATTTCATTAAAGCCTGTTACTTTAACTTTGGCCTCGTAAGCAGCCTTATTAACAACATCCATAACTTTCTTTATTCCCCAATGTGTTCCATAGTCTCCAAAGTAAGTGTTAGAAGCTATTTCGATTACTTCAGCAATACTTGCATCCATCCATGGGCTAGGCGACGGGTCTATACCAAAATACTCTATTCCTATTTCTTTAGAATAGTCTTTACCAAATTTCTCAGATAGTTGAAATGTTTTAACAATGCTATGATAGTTTCTATTCTTTATAGCTTCCTTAAGCTCATTAATTATGAAAGGTGTTAAAGAAACCCCTTCAGTAGATGCTATGGTTTTTGCTAATGGAAAATATGGTGTTATAAATTCTGAACCTACATGTATAGCTATTTTCGCTCCAATAAACCCCTCAACCTTATTATAAACTTCAGCTACTTTCCGTGCTTCACTAGTAGAGTTTACTTTAATACTTGCAAATATTTTCTCGTAGTTTTCAAGCGCTTCTGTAATTTTAATAACTTTGCTATTAAATTCATTTCCTTTCAAATGTATTGCAGAAATAAAGTCTATTTGACATGATTCAGCCACGTCTTCCGCTACTTCTGCTACGTCTTTTATATTAACACTATTAGGAGTGTATGGTAGAGCTACTCTAAAGGTCCATAATTCTAAGCCATCATACATGCTTAGTAATTTATCTAGGATTTCTCTTAGTTTTGAACATCTACTCTCTAGATATTGTTTAAGCTTTACCTTGCCCCACTCCTTAGGATTTAAAAAACACGTTAATGCTCTAATATAACACATATTCCGTACCTCATTAAGGTTTTAGACCGTTTAAGAGCGCAAGCATAATAGAGCCCGCTATAATATCAGCAATGCTTCCAGGATTTATATTCTTGCTATAGAGTTTATCATCAAATAGCTTTAGTTCTTTCATACCTTTCTTAACATCATTAATTAGTGTTTCTAAGACTACTTTAGCTTCTTCGTTTACTTTTTCCTGTATTTTTAATCCATGTTTTCTTAAAATTAGAGAATCCGTGTATTTAGATAGTAATTCTAAATAAGCTGAAATTACTGCTAAATTCCAGTTTTTAAATAACTCAAAGTAATTCTCAATGGCATTATATCCTTCAATAATAGTTTTTAAACCTGTAACGCAGTTTTTAGAAACTAAATCCCATGAAGAGGAATATTCCCAAATATCCCAAAGGCTTTTTCCTATTTTTCTTAGTTTTTCTTCAAATAATGGATCGAAAACGTCAGGTATAGGTGCTTTTCTTACTTTACTAAGATACGAGGGTGTAACTTCTCTAATTGCCTTGTAAAAGTATATTGCGTCTTCAACTGTAGTTTCTTTAGCAATTCTTTTAGCCCATTTAGAAACCTCTTGCGGACTATACGTTCCTGAAAAAACTTTCGAATATATTGTAGCAGGTACTTCAACAGAAAGAATCGTTGATGTACCTAAGTTCGTATTCCCACCTACATACCATTTTCTAGCATAACACACACTATCATAGATAAACTTGCCAATGCCTAGCTTTCTCTTAGCTCCTTGCTTAGCTGATTCATAAGCTTTACTTGCCAGGTCTAAAAGACTTTTATGCATTGAAGCTGCAGTTACCATGAAGTGCTCAAACATGGTATCTGAGAAATCATGGTATCTATGAATATTTCCAGGCTTCGGTGTAGCTGAAACTTCTAGAAGAATTGAAGAAATAGCAGCAGTAACAACATCGTGAATTATAAGCATCAGTTATCACATTAATAAACTTAGAATAATTCATGCTTAAATAGTTCTCTACGTAGATGGATAATATCTTAAGTTATTTAAGCATGAGACCAATTATTGCTGCTCTCCTATTTCATCTAAAGCTTTTGAAATAATGTTGTCAATTATCTCCAAATACTTCTTATTTGTTGTAGCGTGTTTTATTATGTATTTGCAATGCATTATTTTCTTCATTAAGTCATTTAACTCTTTATCTAAGCCTATTTTCTTAAATGGTTTAATCTTTGTATAATAGATTAACGCTTCAATTATGGCTGGAAAAGCCCTATTAAACGTTCTTGGAACGCGTCTTTTCACAACAACATTGATTGGTTCGCATATTGCTTTAAATTTTCCATCAGCTTCTTGCAAATCTATTAATTTACACTCTACGTAAGCATCAGCAGTTACAATATGTGGTACTGGAAAATTATTGGATAACTCATATAGTTTTTTATAGTCTAATGTTTTAAATACACATTTCGTAAAAACGTTTATATCATAAACTATGTTTATGGTCAAGTACTTATTTTTTCTAAGTGCTTCTAAAGTTCTTGTACCTTCATAGACGTAAAAATATAGTTTACCATTTTCTAGTTTAACACCCATAGGTGCACAGTTCCACTTATTATCTAAAACCTCTGTTACTACAATAGTTTCAGAAAAAGTGTAGCTACTGAATCCTATCTTTCTTAGCATATTTAGCATTACTAACTATTCCTCTATAAGCTTTCTAAGTCTTCTTATTGCTCTTAACTTATCTTTTTCACCTATTTTAGCTTTGTAAACGGCTTCTTCAAGGTTTTCTATTACTTCAAGCATAACTTTCCGGTTAATAGGATATGGTATTCCATCCTTACCTCCAACGGCAAAAGCGTATTTAAAGGGGTCAAATGGATGTGTCACAGGATCATTCCAGGAGGGAGGCTCATTATATATTAGGTCTGAAACTAAAGCTAAAGCCCTAATAACTGATGGACCTACGCCTTTCTGTATTAACATTTTCTCTACTGTTGACGGTTGTGTTTCATAGGTTTTCTTAAGTACTTTTAATATTCTTTCAGCACTTGTTAAGGGAGCGTAGTAAACTAGTTTAGGTTTAGAACATACCATTGTTACTGAAGCATCAGTTACATTTATCCATGAAGTTATTTTTTCCTGTCTTTTAAGTATTCTTAAAGCTTCAAGATACTGTGTGATAACTTTTCGAGGATTTTCACGTGCTAAATCAAGCACTGTTTTTCTAGTAGACTCAATGTTTTCATCTACTAAGTTTAGTGATGCTATGTTCTTTTTACCTGCTATTGCTGTATGAGGATTTCTAACAAAGCTTTGAATGTTTCTAGACAGCCAATGATATCTTCTAGCCATACTTATGCTAACATTCATACCTTGCTGGATAACAGACCATAATCCGGAATTGGAAATTATTATTGAGTGATGATATAAAGTGTATCCATCCTGTAACATAGCACTATCAACTTTAGCTGTAAGTTTAGAAGACCTTACAAGTTTTCTTTCTACGGAGGAAGGTATGTTGAGTTTATTACATGCATCAATTATTTCACTAGGTACGTTTCTGGCTTTCTTGCCCTTACCACCTAGAACCATAACGCCTAACCGGCCATCCTTTAAAACCTCCTTAAGAATACCTAGAGTAACTGTAGTTGAGCCGCTACTATCCCAGTCCATACCTATAATGTTATTAAACGCTTGAAACCATAAAGGATTAGAAAGCCTAACAACAAATTTATCAGGACCATACTCCTCAACCATGATCTCAGCTAAAGCTCTAGCCATACGCTTCATTAGCCTAATTAACCATAAAGGTACATGTCCTTCATGTAATGGTAAATCAGCTATACCTTCCATATTTTATCTCAAAACACACTATTTTCACTTTTAAATAAAAACCTTTATCCTTATATTGGTAATCTGTATGGTTAAGTTCCAGTTACAGTAAATCTTTATTTAACTTCACTACCTTTAATGTAAATGTGACAGAGTCATGGAACTTCCTAGAGAGTGGATTGAGAAAGCAGAAGTTTTCCTAAAAGATTCTTTAAGACATTTAAGAGAAGGCGTTTACTGGTTAGCATGTTTTGATGCCCAACAAGCAGCAGAATTATATCTTAAAGCATTTCATGTAATGTTAACAGGTGTTCATCCATTCTCACATGACCTTGTTGAACTATTAGACTTCCTAAAGGATATAGGGTTAAAGGTTCCTAAGAAACTCTACACATATGCTGATGCATTAACACCACATTACACTATGGCGAGATATCCTGGAAGAAAGCCTCTTAAATATAACAGAGAATTAGCTAAGAGGTGTTTAAAATATGCAAAAGAAATCATTAAGTGGGTTAAGAAGGAAGTTTCTAAGAAAAGCTGAAGAGAAGATGAAAAGAAGAGAAGAGTACTTTAAAACATATATTAAAAGGTTAATAGATAGTTTTCCTAAGATATCAATAGTTCTTATAGGCAGTAGAGCTAAAGGTGAACCATTGCCATATAGTGACTATGATGTAGTGATTATTTTAGAGGAAATTAATAATAAATTCGAATTTATTAAGGAAGCTAGAAAATACAAACCTAAGGGTTTTAATCTAGACCTTATAGTTTTAGAAAAGGATGAACTAAACGATCCGCTTGTTCTTCAAATGCTTAAACATGGAATATTATTGCACGATAGTTTGGGAATCGCTAAATATCTAAAATAAACCTAGCAATCCATTTATCGTTAACCTTACCTATGAACATTTGACAATAAGTTGCAGCTTTAACTTCGACTTCAGGTTCATGTTTTTCCGGATTAAAGAATTCGCCCCAGCCCTTGGCTTTAACAGTATATTCTTCATTTCTTTTAACTATCTGTTCAACTTTAAACCTGCTGAAAACAAGTGATTCAGAATAATAGTAAAAAAGCCATTCTTCAAGCCAATTATAAAGTAGGTTTTCAAGGTCAAAACCTTTAGCTTCAACTTCTCTTTCAACTTTAGGTTCAACTTTACTAACATCAACCATAACATCAAACATAGCTAAAGCAGAGTTTTCAAGAAGTTCTTCTAAACTATCGCCATAAGCTTCAATAAAAGCGTCTGCTGGGTGATCTAAAAACCTATACTTTACTTTCATAGTCTGTAACCCCTATATGTGAAATTGAAACACTCTACCTTTAATAGATAAAACCTGGAATATTAAAATTTAAGTAAATTATAGATAAGGTATTTTGGAATGGTCAAAATTACTAGAAGAAAACTATTAGGAATCATAGCCTCAGCGGTAGCATTACCATTAGTGGTTTTTACATTATAGAACCTGAATTAATAGTGACGTGTTCTAGTGTAGAATTTAAAATAGGAAAAACTTCCATCTCATTTGCAAAATTACAAAGTAGCCCATATATCTGATACCCATTTTGGCCCTACAAAGCTTAAAAATAGTCTTATCTAACCTTAAATCGTTTAGACCAAATCTCATAGTTTATACTGGAGATTTGATTTCAAAAGAAGAATTTATAGAAGATGCTTTGAAATTTGCTGAAGATCTAGCGAAAATAGCGCCAACATATATTGTTTGGGGTAATTGGGATCATTGGAGTTTAGGAGGAAAACTTAAAATGTTTAAAGAACTTCTTGAATCCATAAGTGAAATAAGAGTTTTACTTAATGAAAACGTTGAAGTTGAAGGTGGACTTTATATAATAGGTGTCGACGACCCATATACTATGCATGTTGACTTTGAAAAAGCTATGCCTAAAGCCAAGGAGGCAATGTATATTTTACTTGCACATTCTCCAGAAATAATAGGTAAGACAGCTAATAAAGTAGATATAATATTTATTTACAGGGCATACGCATGGGGGACAAATAATTCTACCTATTATAGGTCCAATATATGTACCTTTACCCAGTAAATACGGGGCATATATTTCAGGATTGTTTAAAGTAAGTGAAACATATATGTATGTGACTAGAGGTATAGGTATGAGTATTTTACCTGTAAGATTTATGTGTCCTCCTGAGGTTGTCCGAGCAAAATTAATGTAGTATTATATGAGGTCTTGTATTGTTAAGGAAAATAAAGTTAAGTTAACTAAGTTTTTCAAGTATTAAAACTTCGTACTCGTTAAGCACAGGTATTGTGTAAACTATAGTGTTCTCTCTTGAAAGATTCACTTTCTTCTCTATGCCTCTCAATGGAAGGATAATTTTTACCTTTCGCCAGTCTTCCTTTAAGTTTGCCTTTAGTCTAACATTTAATATTGGAATTACTGTTCTTGGCGGATGGACCGCAAACGGTTGACTATATCCGGGTGTTGCTTGCCTCGATTTTCCTATGAAAGCTGAAAGCATTCTTTGATTATAAGTGTGGTTAAGTAGATGTACGATGTAGTAGTCTTTTCCTTTAAAAACACTTGCTTCAATAGTTTCTGGAGCTTCCACCTCTATTACTGGTCTTTCCGAAACTAAGTATTTAATACTGTTAGCTATTAACCCTGAATACTCTGGAAGTCCTAACCTCCAATAATGTCTGCCAAGTTGAAATGAAAAGTAAACTAGTGAAGAACTTCTTACTATTGACGGTTCCTCTGTTAAAGGACCTATAGGTGGTGGGCTTCTACCTAGAGTATATTCGTAGCCGTAAACAGCTAAAGGTAGTGCAACTTTGGCGACAACTTCTACCTCATCCGACTCTACTCTTAGCCTAGCATGGTTTCCTAAGCCATGTTCGACACGGGTTTTTCTAAAGGTGTAGCTCATGTCTCCCAAAAGTATGGTCTTAGGTACACCTTTAGACAATATGTCTTCTTTTTCTATTACAGTATAACTCCATGGTGTTTCAAATAGGCCCTCATAATGGAAGCCCATAATGTCCGATAAACCAAAATCTCCTCTTTCAATTCCTTCTTCATTTAATATTGTTGCCTGATATGTTACTAAGAGTTTACCTTTATTTTTAACGTATTTTCTAATGTTATCCAATGCTCTATCAGAAATACATGTGTTATTTGCTAGGATCAGTAATTTATAGTCTTTAAGTCTTTCATAATTTTCTAAGTCCTTATCAGTCACGAACTCTACAGGTACATGTTTATGGATTAATGCATAGTAGAATCCTCTAGTTTCATCAACATAGGATGCTGGGTTGTCTCTGCCATACCAGTCTCTTGTATTATTAGACGCTATAATTCCTACATATTTTAGGGGTTCTGCATATTCCATGTAGTCTTCTAGTTTTTCTATTTCGGAATAAACTTCTGAAACAGCATCCATTATTCTAGCATCTTGAGTTAAAGTTGAGGAGAAGAATAAGATCCAAGGTGAGCCTCCAGCAATAAATGCTTCTCTAAGCCCTTGCTTAACAGCTAAGGGTGTAGTAGAAGTAACTGTTCTATACATGTGAAAAGCATTTCTAGAAGCCCAAACAGGTTTGCCTCCGCTCATGGCTTTGGTGAGCCTAACCATTTCAGAAATAAATCCTGGAGGTTGATGATCTGCTTCACTGCATTCAGCAAAGACTGCATCTATGATGTCTCTTGCTTCTTCAAGTACTTTGTTTGCTCTACCAGACCATCCTGCTGGATGATTATTGTACATGAATACTATATCTTTTTTAGCTTCTTTAGCTATTTTCCATAGTTTCCTCATAGATTCTAAAACAACTTTATATCTCCATTTCCAAGCCTCCTTCCACTCTCTGCTCTCCCAGTTTTCTTCTTCAGGGAGATCGTACCCTGTTTCTTTACGGAATTTTTCTCTACAGTATTTACAGTAGCATGCTTTTTGATAATCTGGCTGATATCTGAAAGAATCTAAAAGTACAGCATAGGGTTTTATTATACTTATTGCCTCTTTAACCTCCTGCTCTAAGTAACTCATATATGGCGAATTTAAACAGAGAAGAGGCCATTGAGGATGTTTAATTGCTACTCCAAACGGTACATGTTCTAAAATTACGGGCTCTCCCTTAACGTTTACTTGAACCCATTCTGGATGTTCTTCATACATGTGTTTATTAGCTGTATGCGCAACCATGATAACTACTTTAATATTGTTTTCACTAGCTAGTTTAACTAGTTCTTCAAGGCAGGTTTCTTTTGTCAGCCTAGGATGTTTAGGTGCTACCTTGCCTTTTAAATAAAGTCTTCTACCCCAAGCATCTCTTGCAAAAACAACAATAACGTTAGCATGCATTCTTTTAGTATAGTTTACTAATTTTTTAGCAGTAAATTTACTTATGAAATACCCGTAAGGATCTTCCAAATTATACTGTATAGCTCTAACAGGCTTCTTCATGAACTATCATCCACACCTAACGCTACTACTCTAGTCACCGGGACATTTCTCCTAAATAAGGTATTATTAAAATTACTTACTCTTCACTCTATTTTAAATCAGCAACGAAAATCTACTATTAAACTACAATAAGAACAAATTAAGAAGTCTTTACTGGAAAGCTAAACTACAAAGACTCTAAGATTATTATAAGCCTAACTGTCTTCTTATATACTGATCTATTTCATTACCTATCTGTACTGATCTCCTATATGATTCTTCTATAGTCTTCATTAGCGCTGCTTTTACACCTTCAGATTCTAATACCATAATTCCTCTAATGGTGGTTCCTGCTGGTGTCGTTACTTCATCTCTTATTTCAGCTGGATGTACTGATCTTTTTCTTAAGAGCTTAGCTGTACCTTCTAAAACATCGAGTATTGCTTTATAGGCTAGATCCCTAGGCATACCTGAAGCAACAGCGCCTAAAACAAGTGCGTCAACTATTTCAGCTAAGAAAGCTGGACCGCTTCCAGCTAAACTTGTCCAGACATCTAATATTTCTTCTGGAACCCAGTAAACAGTACCTAGACATCTGAATAGCTCTTCAACAGCTTCCTTACCTTTCGCTTTACTTAGATTTTCTTCTTTAGCTATAGCAGTTGTTGCCTTATTAACTAAGGCATTAATATTCGGCATTGCACGGTAAACTTCAGCATTCTTAATGACGGATTTTAAAGTGCTTATTCTAATACCTGCCATAATTGAAGCAACAATTTTTCCCTCCCAAGAGCTTTTTCTAACCTGCTTTGCGACAACAGGGAAGTGTTGTGGTTTAACGCTTAAAACAACCGTTTCCGCGTTCCTTACGGCATAGTCATTATCTCTAGTAGCTTTGGCTCCAAGTTTTTCAGCAGCATGTAAAGTTACGTCTCTTCGACCTGTAGCAATAATTTCTACATTGCTATATTTCTTAACAGCACGTATGATAGTAGAGCCCATTTTACCTGCTCCAATGACAGCTAAAACCTTAACTTTATTGCCTAGTACATTGAACTTCAATTTATCACCTTTACTAACTAATGTAAAACCTTATGCATACAATCTTAAAACTATTTCGTTTTCCTTGGCTTCTATTGCAGATATGATATTATAAATATTGACGTTGTTTCCACATTAATGTCGTCATAAGGTACTATTTTACCATTGATAACACTGTAGTGCGTATAGAATCCTCCTAAATTCTTATCTTGAAGAATATAGGTTATGCTATCTATAATATAGTCTCAGCATATTTAGTATATGTTGGATTATACTTTCTTATTGTTCTCCAAAGGTATACTGCCAAAGCGACTTTGTAGCTTTCATATGAGCCTTTAAAGGCTTTATCTATAAATCCGAAACCACTCCATAGCTTCATAAGTTTATCCATAAGTTTCTCAGCATATTCGATATTGTGTTTCCTAATTATTTCGTTTAGCGCCTTATATACTAGTAAGTCAGCATACTTATTCCAGTCAGTAATAATGCAGGTTCTATTCGGCTTTTCGTAAAGAAGTTCAAAAATATTGTGGCTTCCTAAGCGAACATAACCTAAGTTCTCGTAGTATCTGCAGTAAAATAGGTCCCCTATTTCGTAGCCTAAGAGAACCTCATGTAGATTATCAAAACCTCCTCCGTATTTAGATAAAGTTTTGGAAACGTTTTGTGTCGGTTTAGAACCTAGAATAGCCAATGCTCACATAGCCAAAAGATTGTCTGATGCTATGTAAACTCTATAAGCATCAGTGCTACAATAACATGTTGCTCTAAGTAAACCTAATTCTTCAATATACTGTTTTTCTAAAAAGACCTTAGCCTTGTCTATACCAAAAGGTACGATTGGAGTGTAGTTTTAAAGTATATCATAGCGCTAAGTAAAGTGGTTAATATAGTAATTATAAGCGTGTAAGCTATGAAAGTTTTAGTCATTATCTCCTCCTTCAAAACATTAAAAAAGTTCTCCTAAAAATTTTCAGGAAGTTAGTTTTGGAGGAAACAATTTTAGTAGCTATTCCAGTGTATGAAGTTAATGTTTCAGGTTTAGTAGTTAATATATTATTATTCACCAAGAATAACATTGTATTTGTTAAAAGAATAAGCAGAGTCGCAGATTTTATGCAGGCTCTGTGTAAGCTAAACTTACTTACCGAAGCCTTGGCTTTTCTAGATTTGTGGCGTAGAGGAAGAGAAGTTAAAGGAAGAATAGATTTGCTTAAAGGAATAAAAATAGATGTTAATGAGGTTCTTAAACTTTCGAAAGGAAGCTTTCTAATACCGTACAGCGAAATCATATACATTAAGGTTAAAAAACCGCTAACAAATAAAGAAGTTAAAATTAAGGTCAAGTCGTTAAAGAAAGAAATAGAATTCTCTGTAGGACCCGCAGTTCTTTATAAAGGCTATTCTAAAGATGAAATTTATAATGAAATTTTAAACGACATAAAATCTATACCTAGACTTAAACATTTAGTCGAGAATTAGCTATAAAGCTTAAACCAGAAAAGTAACCTCCTAAGTGTACTTATTATTGTGTAGTTAAACTAACCTTTTAAACTAATGTACTATGTAAATTTTAATGGAGGAATAAAGCTTGTTTGCTAAATATGCTGCTTTAGTTAAAAATCTTAGAGGAGTAGTTCTTTTCGACCTTAGAGAAGAGGGAGTTAAGAACTCTATTAAGTGGCTTATGAACAGGTTTAAATATAAGAATTTGGGTTTACCTCCTTCACTATTTGAAAAATATAAAGACGAACTTAAAGACTATCTAAAAGGTAGACCTTTAAGAAGAATAGTTTACCCTGTAATTGAGCTTAAGGACATGGCAGAGATTCTTTCAAACAATTTCTCAACACCCTTTGAAGTTTTCGAAGCACTTATTTTAGCTTCTTCATACATCTCACCCTTACTTGTTTTAGGCAGCAGGTTTATACCGTATATTGAATCTTTATCCAGCGAAGTAGTTAGAATATGTAAAGACAAAGTTATGGATGTTAGGCAGTGGAAACTTCATTTAAGAATAGCCGATTATAGTATAATCGATATTTACGAGCAATCAGTAATGGAGGCTATGGAAGTAATTAGCAAGTTTAAGCTAGGTTCTTTAGAAATAGAGCAAATATTAAGAAATAGGCGTGAAAAAATAAAAATCGATACCAATAGGTATTGGAGAATAAAGTGTTCTAAAGGAAAACCATTTCTATACTACGTAGACATGTTAAGCGTAGTGAAAAACATGTTAAAATATTTAAGCGAAAACCATGCGGCAGGACTATCTATAGTCCCTGTCGTTCATATTTCACCTTAAAGCCTTGTTATAGATGTAAAAAAGTTTTAGATGTTATAGTATCTTACCTACTATATCTATGAAGTATAGTTCGGTACGACTTCTGGCAGTTTTAATCTCCTAGCATACCATGTATTGAGCATTCTATGGAAAACTATGAGTAGTGCCACGCCTACAGGTAACAGTATTAAGGGCAGTGTTATGCCTGAAGCAAACAATGCGAAGAGTACTGCTGATATTCCTGCTGCCGTTAATGCGTATGGTAGTTGTGTGTTAACATGGTCTATGTGGTCTGAACCGCTAAACATTGATGACATTATTGTCGTATCGCTTATCGGACTGCAATGATCTCCGAAAATGCCTCCCGCGAAAACGCTTGCTATTGAAGCATATGTTACTATGTAGGGGTCTGCTCCTTGAAGTAAAGCAACCTGCCACGCCATAGGTATTGCTATTGGCATCATAACTCCGAAAGTTCCCCAGCTTGTTCCCGTTGTAAACGAAATGAAACATGCTGCTAGAAACACTATTGCAGGAACGATCATTGCTGGTACTCCAGCAGCTGTTGCTAAACCTACAACATATTCTGCTGTTCCAACAGCTTCTGCAGCTGATTTAATACTCCAAGCTAAGACTAAGATAGCGTTAGCGTAAACCATTAAATACATACCTCTAATAGTAGAGTCCATTATTTCAGAGAATTTCATACTTCTAGTAACTAAAACTGTCGCAGCTGCAAAAATATAGGCACCAAATGAACCCCATAGTAACGCTGTTGCAGCATCAGCATTCATCAATGCATCCGTAAACGGCACGGTCCACCATTCATCACCACCTCCAGTAACCCACATTCCAAACACTGTAATGATGACTAACACTATAACTGAAGATGCGAAAATCCACCAAGGTGCAGACGACTTTGCTTCTCCAAGAACAGTTTCAGTAGGCATTAATGGTTGAGCACCATCTCTAATAGGTTTACCTTCGCTTACAGCCCTATATTCTGCTTTAAGCATTGGACCATAATGTCTTCTTGTAAGTACTACTAGCAGTACAAGTATTATAGCTAAAATACTGTAGTATCTGAAGGGGACACTCATAAGCCAAGCGTACATAGCTCCTACATCCGGTGCCATAGCTATTTTTCCTTCACTAAATAAGCTCTGCAAGTGGCCGAACGAGTCCTTGATCAAGCTAACCTCATAACCTATCCACGTAGATACAATTGCTAGTCCAGCCACCGGAGCTGCTGTAGAATCAACGATATAGCTTAGAAGTTCTCTGCTAACTCTTAGCTTATCTGTTAAAGGTCTTGAAGCATTGCCTACAATAACTGTATTAGCATAGTCATCGAAAAACACTGCCACCCCTAAAAACCATCCTAACAAGCTTACTCCTCTAGCAGACTTTACTTTCTTCGATAGCTCTGAGGCGAGGGAGAACATAGATCCTGAAATGTAAAGTACCCCTATGAGCGCACCTATTATGAAGTCAAATACTAGTATTGTTGCATTCCAGCTATCGGTAACATTGCCTATGATCCACTCTAATGTTTTAGTAGTACCTCCTAGAACATTCCACTGCATAGTCATTAAAGCTCCAATCCACACACCGGCGAAAAGCGCTACTAACACCTGTTTAGTAATGAAGGCTAATGCTATAGCTAGTAGTGGCGGTAAAAGAGGTGGAGCAATAGCTCCTATTATTAAGACTGCTACTAAAACAACAGCATTTTTTACTAACCCTTTACCAAACTCCATATCCTCCAACCCATCTTAACTTATTGCTGTACAAAATCCAATTAAATAATACAACTCTTTAAACTTTTCTTTAATAAACTAAAGAGAAGTATGTAAGAATTTTTTCAAAAAATTTCTAATATACTTTAACTAATATTTAATTACATTTTTAAACTTCGAGAAAAATATTATTACCTAGTTTATAAATCTAGTTATCTGTGTCGTACCTTAACATGAAGTATGATAGTAATGATTGTAGTTTAACTAAACTCATTCTGCTAGCTAATACTATCATATATATTATGTGTGGTTTAGTTGGAGGAAATTTCGTAGAAATAAATGCTAATATTTTAGCTTTAATTGGTCAATTTAATGTTTATGTTTTAAAATGTGGTTTTTGGTGGCAACTTTTCACAGCAGTTTTTGTACATATAAACTTAGTTCATTTACTTTTCAATTTATTTTGGATTTATATTTTAGGTTGTGGAGCTGAGAAAACATTTGGAAAGCTCCTCTACTTTACCATATATGTTTTAAGCGGATTATTTGGAAATATTCTAACCCTATTCCTTCTGCCTCCCTTAACTATTAGTGCAGGTGCTAGCGGAGCAATTTTCGGTGTTTTTGGAGCATTAATAATGTTTGAAGGAGTTCATGGTAGGGGGATATTTGTAGCGCTAATTTACGCTTTCCTCATATTTATGATGAATGTAGGTTTCGGAATAAACATAATAGCTCACTTAGGAGGATTAATTGTAGGATTAATTATTGGATATGTTTACGGTAAGTACAGTAAAATTTAAGCTTAGAACGTTTCAGTAGGCTATGCTTAAAATAAGACCTAGCTATTCTGAACAATTTAGAATTAAAAGCCTAGCTATACATATTTTTAAGAAACTTATGTCAGTTATATTCTTAACAATTTTCTGTAAACCTACTTCTCCATGAATAATAATAAGTATTAACAACGTAAATAAAATGTGCATAAATATTGATGCATATAACCAGTTGTTAAAGAGAATAAATTTATCTATATTTTCTACCGTTATAGGCCAAAGTAATGGATTGTATTCATGATGCAGAGAGTCAATAAGTATATGGATTAGTGCACTTACTTCTACAGATAAAGCATATTTGAACATACTATTTTTGCCTAGTTTGACGCTAAGAATGCTCCTTAATACCTTACTGTAAATAGGATAAACAAGGAATCCAATAACCCAAGACAGCATTAAACAGCCGAGAAAGCTATGGAGAATAAGCCTATCAACGGGATACCGGAAGCCTAGTAGAATAAGCACAGGGATTTCTAGGTCAGGTAAGAAACTACCAATAATGAGACCGTTAAAATCAAAGTTCTTCCTAAAAAACTTATAAATAATGTATGCGTGAACATAGTGAAGAAGCGTAAATACCATAGCTAAATAGCCCTTCACTAAAATGTTGTATTCTCATGTTTTTATGTTTAATGTTCTTAGATTTCGAACGTTTAGAACAATAGTGTTTTAAATGTTAGATTTAGAAATAATGGTTCCCTAACATTCCAATGGGTTAGCTAAAATGGTGAGCAAAACTTTAGCATACTGGATAACATGTATGCTTGTAATTTCAGCTGTCCTTGCATGTTCGTTGGCTACTAAGCAAAGTAATGAGGATAATGTGCCTGAAGTTCCTGAAAGTGTTGAGGCTAAAACTTTCAGCTCATATGATGAGCTGAAAGAGTACATTATTGAATCTATAAAGCTTTCAAAAGTAATGTCAAAAATAGGGTTAGTTATTGCACCATCTCCAGCAAGAGTGTTTTTGCCTGAAATTACTCCAATGCCTACGCCTATTCCATCTCCGGTCCCATTAACGCCTGCACCTGAACTCGTTGTAACACTAGAGTCTACGTTAAAAGCTACATATGGAACAGCTTCTAGGTCGTATTCTAAAACCAATATCCAAGTTGAGGGTGTTGACGAGGCGGATATAGTTAAAACAGACGGTAAATATCTCTATGTTGCTTCAGGGGACAAAGTGTACATTGTTAAAGCGTATCCTCCAGAAAATGCTACTATGATTGCTAAAATAGAGGAAGGACGTGTTTTAGGTCTTTTTGTAAAGGACGGTAGATTGGTGGCTATAATAGCAAGAAAACCTATAGTTAAGCCTATTTCGCCTCAGCCATTACCCCCAATAATACCTGAGAAATCTCTAATATACCCTGTAGAGGGACTAGTAAGTGTTATAGTTTATGACATAGAGAACCCTAGAGAACCTACAGTATTTCAAGAAATTAACGTTACAGGGTACTACGTTACATCAAGGTTAGTAAATAATTACTGCTATATTATAGTAAGCTTCCCAGCGCTTATTATTGAAGATAGAGTACCATTACCTTTAGTTAACAGTAAACCTGTAGAACCTAATGAAATAAAGTACTTTGAAAAAGATTTTTCATACACATTCACAGTAATAATAGCTGTAAATGTGGAAACAGGAGAATTTAGGAAAGAAACTTTCTTGACAGGTGCGTCAAACTACACATACATGACCCATAAGAACCTATATGTTTTATCAAGAAAACAACCTAACATTTATGTAGTACTTGACAAAATAGTAGATTTAATTGCTGAAAAAGCACCAGACGATGTTAAAGAGGTAATTGAAGATATAAGATCTAAACCTATAACTGAAGTTGAAAAGTATAAACTTATCATGGAAGTGTTAGAGCAATACTTTAACAAGCTACCTCACGATGAAAGAGAAAAAATATTTAACAATGCTTTAAAGGAAATATTTAAGCCATGGGGAGAAGAAACAGTTATCTACAGGTTCGCTATTGATGGTTTAGACATTACAGCCTCAGCTAAAGGTGTTGTTCCAGGCCATGTTTTAGACCAGTTCTCCATGGATGAGCACGGTGATTACTTTAGAGTAGCAACAACGTTAACAAAGTTCAGTACGGAAAAACCTCTAACATGGGTTAACAATGTTTATGTCTTAGATATGAACCTCACAATAGTAGGTTCTATTGAAGGGCTAGCTAAGGGAGAGAGAATCTATGCTGCAAGGTACATGGGAGATAAAATGTTTTTGGTAACATTTAGAAGAGTGGATCCATTGTTTGCAATAGACTTATCAGATCCAAGGAATCCTAAGGTTTTAGGAAAACTGAAAATACCTGGATACTCTGAATACTTGCATCCGTTTCTCGACAAGTACTTAATGGGTGTAGGGATTGATATTGATGAGGAAACGAATAGGGTAAAAGGGTTAAAGGTAGCGCTATTCGATATTTCAAACGTAACCAGTCCTAAAGAAGTTTCTTCAATAACCTTTAAAGGCCACCTATATTCGCCAGTGCTTCATGATCATAAAGCGTTCATGATAAACATGAATAAACAGTATTTTGCAATCCCAGTATCCGGCAGTAAAAGTGGAGTATACGTTGTAGACATAGTAATGACTGGACCTGAAAACATTAAGTTGTCAGTAAGAGGGTTTATACAGCATCATGAAGCACAAAGAACACTATACATAGAAGACTATGTTTATACAGCATCATATGACCTAGTAAAAATAGTTGATGAAGAACTAAACCCGGTAAGTGAAATTAAGCTAATTTAGCTTAACAACATTTTTATTAAACATACTGGCAAACTTAGTCCTGGAGATCTGTTTGATATTTAGAAAAAGTATAGGCAAGGAATTAGAGGATATAATTAGGGAAATTGCCGACATAAAGAGATCTTTTGAAATTCTTAAACATAAAGTAGCTAAAGGCGAAGTATCACTATTTTCTAAGTTTAGAAGAGAGTTCCGTCAAAAACATCTCACACGAAAATTACCTTATCTTGGAGCTGAAGAATATGAAGTACACTTGGTGAAAACAGTTGAAAAATTAAAAAGAGTTTCTAAAAACCTACGAAAACTGCTAAGTAGGGTAGAAGCTAAGACTAGGTCTTTTAGGTTAATAGCGCTTTTAAGGGAAAGTATAAGCATAATAGATAGTATAGTTGGTGGTATTACAGGATACGAGGAGGTCCCTAGAATACTAAGCGAAGTTTTACTTAAACTTAATGAAGCAAGAATGATTATTAATGCTGAAAGAATAAAATAGGTTGTTTAATATTTTCTATCAAAAAATATGTTCTTACCCTTAATGCTTAAAGGTATAGCTATAGCTATATCTGCATCTATTATCCTAAGTTCTTGAGCAGCTACACCTGCGCTTAGCATTATCCTATTGTCAACATTATGTATTGAAGCTGTTTTAGCAGCAGAACCTAATGCTATCCCTAAATTCAAAATGCTTGCTACTGTGTCTATGTTTTCACGCCAAATTTCTGGCTGTTTAAGATTGAGCTTAACTATTTTACATCCCAGTATGACAACTGCATCCGAGTTCATAATGTTTTTAGAATCTCTAGCATAGAATTTACCATATTTTGAAGCCAGTTCCTCCATTTTCTTAGCTAATTTTTCTAATTCCTCCTTTTTACTTAAAATTACAGCAGTAATGTTGTCTACTCCTTTAGCTTTAGGAGCTGTTTTAGCTGAGGAAGCCATTAGTTTAGCTACAAGTAAAGATACTTCATTTAAGAAATCATTTTCCCTAATCACAGGATACACCCGGTTAAAACAATAACTTTACACAGTACTTAAACACTATCAACTTCAAATAACGTTGTAAGAAAAATAACTTATTTTCTACCCTGCAATAATATTAGTTGAGGTGATGAAACCTCCTCTCATATGAGAGGACCCCATGGGAGGAATGACTTACCTCACGGCACACTGACTAAATAATCACGAATTATATAAGACTATTCAATTGTGAAACTATGATTTTTAAGCTCAAGAATTACGCTCTATAGCATAGTTTATTATTTTATTGGGAAAAATGCTTTAAGCGTGCACCCACTATTTTAAAATGGTGCACCTATAGTGGAAATTGTTCATGAAAATACATGGAAGTTTTGGTCATTCATAGTGGATAAAGTTTTCAATATAGAGTTTAGAAGAGTTACTGAAAATATGCATTGTAAACTTATTCGAGAAATTAGTGAACATGAAATTGGTTTATACATTCACTTCCCGTTTTGCAGATCTTTCTGCAAATATTGTCCTTACTACCGTGAGTTTTGGAATGAGAATGCCTTTAACAAATACTTTAAAGCCCTAATTAAGGAAATTAAATTGGTTGGCAAACTACTTAACGACTTAGACTTAGTTGTTGTTGATGCACATGCGGGGGGAGGAACACCTAGCATTCCTCAGTCAGACTTCTGGCGTGTAATTCTTGAAGAATTAAAGTCAACTTTTAACTGGAAAGCGGATTTCGGTATTGAAGCTAATCCCGAGGATTTAGCTGATGAATCTAAGACATTTACCCTTAGAGATGCCGGCGTTAGTGAAGTTAGTATTGGTGTCCAATCATTCCATAGAAGCTTACTTAGAGAACTGGGCAGAAGACATGGCCCTGAAGATTCTATAGCAGCACTGGAGAACAGTAAGAACGCAGGCTATAACCTTGTAAATATAGATCTTATGTTTATGATACCCGGCGAAGATCTGAAAATATGGGAAGAAGACCTAAGGATAGCAGTAGAACTTAACCCCACACAAATAACGACATATCCAACTCTTTTAACGCCGCAAGCCATTATCTGGGATAATGCTGTTAAAGGTAAAGTTAGACAGCCTATTAAATTGTTTGAAAAATTCGTCAATTTATCTCAAAAAATACTAGATAGCTATAACATGGTTAGAATAGAATCTTGGAGTAAAGGTGGAGACTATTCTACAGTAAACCTTGAAATGACAGGTCCGTTACTTGCTCTTGGAGCCGGCGCCTTCGGATTTACAGGAACATACGAGTGGTGCAATGTACACTCTGTTAGAGAATATATACGTTCTCTGCTAAACGATAAATTACCCGTAGCTGTTGCTAGAAGTGTTAACACATCTGAAAGAACATCTAGAATTGTCGCTGATCAGCTATTTTGCAGAGGAATTATCAATGCAAGTTTTCTAAGAGAGAAGTTAGGCTACGGGTTCGAAGCCTTACCTAAACCGTTTAAGTGGAGTCTAAGAATTATGAAGAGTTTGGGTTTTCTTGAAGGCAATAAAGAAATATTAAAGCTGACACGTAAAGGCATTATAGCTGCACATAAATTTATATGGACATTTGTTATGAAGGTGCCCTGTAAGCTCGCTTATAAACTGATGGAAACCCCTTGGCCTATGAGAATTAATTTACCATAAGATTAGATATTAGTTAAAATACATAAAATCATACTTTCAATTATCTTATTAAGTATACTGGAGGAATGTTCAAAAGCTGTGAGGATGTTGATTGAAATTTAAGTAATGATAGTGTATACATTAATATAGATAAATTTAATTCTTTTACGTATACCATCTATGGGAGTTAAAGTAATGGTTTGGAGTAAGCTGAGCTATGTTTAGATGCGGTAAACCGTTTTACATAGATGTAGGCAACATAAAACTAAATGTATATGATTCCGCTGAAAAATGTAGCTATAGAGAAAAATTAGCTTTAATATTTTTACATGGTCTACCAGGTCAGATCAGTAATTGGAAGCATCAAGTAGAATATTTTGAGAGGAAATATAGAATTATAGTTTATGATCAGAGAGGATTTGGGATCTCAGATAAGCCGAAAAAAGTTTCATTAAACGATTATCTTCAAGACTTAGATAAAATCATCGAAAGCAGGAAACTAAATACTGAAGACACTATCTTGATAGGGCACAGTTTCGGAGGTATGGTAGCTCAAGCATACGCTAGAACACATAAAGTTAAAGGCCTAGTGTTAATAGGTTCATTAACTAAAATAAAACCTGATATCTTCGATAAAATTATATGGTACTTACCTCCAATATTTTGGAGAAAAATACTTTACAAAGAAACTCCTCTTACAAGAAGACTTTATAGAAGAATATTTTTCAGCCCATCTACACCTAAAGAGGTTTTTGAAGAATTTATTAAAGACAATAAAGAATACCTTGAAAGATTGCCAGCTTACGTATTTAGATATACAAGGTTTTTTATAGATTACGATGCTACAAAATGGCTTCACGAAATTAAAGTACCAACATTAATCATAGTTGGCAGGGATGATAAGGTAACTCCAGTAAGTGAGAGTAAATTGTTAAATAAGCTTATCCCTAATTCTAGACTCATAATAATCGAAGATGCAGGCCACTTAGTGTTATATGAGAAACCTAGTGAGCTTAATGGTATTATTGAGGAATTTATAAGGGAGCTTAAGTATTCCATGTAGTTGTTTTTATCTTTTAAAAATCCATTTATGACTTGAATATTTTTTCTTTAATTCCTCGATTAGCTTAGCCTCGTATTCTGTGAAATCAGACTTTACTAGCTCAATATCGTATGTTTCCTTGAAGCTTTTGGCTAATTCCTTTATTAACATATTTCTATCTATTTTCCTTTTTAGTTCGTCTTCTATACTGGTTATTTTTTCCAGTTTTTCAGCATTTACCTTTAAAACTTTAGCCATAACATTCCTATATGTTTTTATAAGTATTGTTCCATGTTGAAGTATTGCCCCATACTTTCTTGACTGTGCATTTCCAGATATCTTCTTTCCATTAACTACGATATCGTTTGGAGGTTTATGTTTAGCATTTAACCCTAGTTTTCTTAAGGCATTAATGAGCCACTGTAGAAGTTTGTTATATGTTTCTTCAATATCTAATCCTTTAACTAATTTGTCATGAGACTTAATTACTATAGCATATGTTATTTCTCCTCTATAATCTTGATATATTGCTCCTCCACCGCTAGGCCTCCTAGCAATGTCTATACCTAGTTTCTTACATTCCTCAACATTCACCACATCTCTTATTTTTTGAAAATACCCTATGCTTACTGATGGAGGTTTTATAGAAAGAAATCTCAGCGTATTGGGTGACTTACATTCACCAACAGATTTAAGCAGTGCCTCATCAATAGAGCATCTTGTATAGCAATCTACCGGTTTTAGTACTATAAGTCTCCATGTTTCAGCCATTTTTACTCGTTGTTAGAAATTTAGATTTTTAGCTAAATGTTTTGCTATAGCCATTATTGTTAGTATTGGTGGTGCCCCTGGTGCTTTAGGCAGGACACTGGCATCCGCTACATATAGTCCTTCAATTTTTGTTTCTAAGTTTTTATCGACAACCTTACCTATAGCTGCTGTTCCCCCCGGATGTACGCCTCTTGGATGTGTAATAATTATTGATTTGGGATTAGCGCCCATTATTTCTAATATTTCAGCAGCTTTCTCAGAATATTCCTCTAATATGGCAATATCTTTAGCTGTTAATGGTTTAGAAATCTTTCCTTCCTTACTCACAGTTCCTGATAGTGTATCAGCTATTTTCACCATAATGCCCATTATGTCTTTAGGTCTTACTGAAATACCTTTACATATGTAACGTTGTCTTAGGAAAACACTGTAAAATGGTGTTAAAATACCGTTTTCCAATTTCACATATGCTTGCATATCGATTTCTCTATTAAGCTCTATGTTTTCAACAATACCTCCTACAGTTACAAATATGTCAACAAAAAGGTTTTCACCAATGCCTTCTTCTAAACCTGCTGAAAACAATATTTCAGGTGTTCCTAAAGCTCCTGCGCAGGAAACAACCACCGACGAATAAGCTTCTTTCTCTACGCCATTTTTAATGTATTTTACACCCTTCACCTTACCTCCTGATGTTATGATCTTTACTTTTCCTACTTCATCAACAAGCTTTGCCCCTAAGGATAATGCAGTATTTAGCTCTTTAAGAGCACTCCATTTAGCCCCTGTTATACATCCTGCTGTGCAATGTTTGCAGTGAACAATACATTTTTCAGGGTCTATAGATTTAGGCATTAAATAAACATTGTATTTAAGTTCTTTAGCTATTTCTATGAATCTTCTTGTGCCTTTACCTCTAAATTTTTCTGGAAGCGGTTTAGCTTTTAATTCTTTAATTAAATCGTTTATCTTATCTCTTAAATCTAAACCTAGGCTTTTGATCTCATCAACTAATACTGGGACAGTGTTGCCGAAGGATACTAGTGTAGTTCCTCCTACTGCTATAATGCGCCAGATATCTACGCCTGCAAATACGAAATCATATGCTTTAAATGCCTCAGCTTCATTTATGGTACTTCCTTTTTCAAGAATTAGCACATTTTTACCTTTTCTAGCAAGCTCTTTAGCTAAAATGCTTCCTCCCGCACCTGAACCGATGATTATCACATCGAATTTTTCCAAATCTATAACCCTGTTATAGATGCTTATAGGGTTAAAATAAATTTTTCTATGAAGACCTTAGAGTGATCTCAATAAGTAAGGGTTCTTCGATATTTTTAGGTATAATTTCCTTAAGTTCTTCGGGTTTAGAAACCACGTAGCTTGAAATACCGTATGCTTCAGCTATTTTAGCGCAGCTGAAATC
Source organism: Thermoproteota archaeon (assembly GCA_029258915.1). Lineage (GTDB taxonomy): Archaea > Thermoproteota > Thermoprotei_A > EX4484-217-1 > EX4484-217-1 > EX4484-217-1. The sequence goes on along the minus strand of JAPDJU010000002.1, from coordinate 109,863 downwards.
GCCAAGGTAGACGCCAAAACTTTTCTTATAGATTTTTTCTTGAAACTTTTTAGTTAAACCATAGTATCTATTATTGTATACTACAATCATTATCGGTATGTTGTATTGTTTTATAACGCCAAGTTCACTAGATGATGCATAAAAACCTCCATCACCCATTATAGCTACGGTATTCATTTTAGGTTTAGCTAGTTTAGCACCTATTGCTGCTGGTAATGAGTAACCTACTGTTGCTAAATTTCCTGGAAGTATTATTGTTCTTAGCATATATGCTTTAATACTACTAATAGACCATAAAGTGTGTTCTCCAATATCTAAAACAAAAACCGTTTTCCTACTTAGCTCTTTGCTAAGTGTTTTCGCAATACTTAATCCCTTGCCATTTTTTAGCCCATACTGCTGTTTACCTCCTTTAATCCAAGCTCTTGCTTTCGGCTTAACTTTTTCTAGAAGCCTAGCGATGAATGTTTTTACGTCTGATTTTATTGTTAATGTTGCATATTCCTTGTTAAAGTTATGTTCGCTAACATCTACTTGAACTATTGTTTTCTCTTTAGGTTTTATGTGGAACATAGTATTGTAGGATAGGCTGCAGCCCAAAGCTAGGACTAAATCACTTTCAGCAAATGCTTTATTTGCTTCTATAGACCCATAGTATCCAGCAAAACCTAGGTTTAAAGGGTTATCTTCTGGAATGATACCCCTAGCCATAAGTGTTGTTATAATTGGAATGCTGGTTTTCTTAACTAGCTTCCAGAGTTCATGTTCAGCATTGCTTAAAAGCACACCTTGGCCTGCTAAAATCAGCGGTTTTTCGGCTTTATTTAGCATTTCAGAAACTATATCTACATCTTCTTTTCTTGGTGTAGTTCTATGTTTTTTGAAATAATGTTGTTTTCTAATGGAAGTTTTACTTCTCTGTACATCTTCCGGGATAGATACATGGACTGGAGCCGGGCATTCGCTTTGAGCCTCTATGGCGGCTAAAGATATTTGTTCATAAGCTTTACTTGGATTAGTTATTTCCAAGCTCATTTTTGTTATATGTTTAAAAATATTCACTAAGTTTAGCTCTTCAGTGACCCTTTTTCCTTTAAGCTTTAAAGGAACCTGACCTGTTATTGCAAGTAATGGTACATGGTCTTTATATGCTGTAGCAATCCCTAGAACTAATCCTAAAGCCCCTGGACCTGCAGTGGCCAAGCATACTCCAACTTTTCCTGATACCCTAGCATATCCATCAGCAGCATGTGCAGCCGCCTGTTCATGTCTCATAAGCACATGTTTTATTTTTGATTCTGAAAACGCAATGTACAGTGGATTTACCCACCTTCCAGGTATTCCAAATACTGTTTCAACATTCAAGTCTTCAAGAACTTTAACTACGGCTTCAGAAACTCTAATAGTCAATGTTTACTCATTCCTCCTTAAGGAACTTGATAACTGCTTTTGTAAACTCCGTTGTAGAAGCTTTACCACCTATATCGAGGGTTTTAATTCCTGCTTTTAACGTTTTAACTATTGCTTTCTCTATTCTCACTGCTTCACCGTTAAACCCTAGTTTCTCAAGCATCATTTTTGCTGAAAGAAACATAGCTATGGGGTTAGCTATATTCTTACCTGCGATGTCAGGTGCTGAGCCATGTGCAGGAGAGAATATTGCGTATTTATCACCTAAGTTAGCTGAAGGTAGAAGTCCAGGACCTCCTATTAGTGCTGAACATACTCCTGAAAGTATATCTCCAAAAATGTTTGTTGTAATTATTACATCAAATTTTTCAGGCTTCAAAATCATAAACATTGAAGCAACATCTACATGTAAATCTTCAACATTTATTTCAGGGTATTTTTTAGCTACCTCTAAACATGTTTTTAAGAACAGACCATGGGTTTTCCTTAAAACATTAGCTTTATGAACAATAGTTACCTTCTTCCTACCATGGTTTTTAGCATAGTTGAAAGCAAATTTTGCCAGTCTTCTAGCATTCTTTTCCGTTATAACCATTAATGCGTAATAGCCGTTGCCGCACTTTTCTTCAACACCATAGTATAGTCCCTCAATATTTTCTCTAACAATAACCATATCCACATTCCTCCTAATGCTGCGTATTCCCGGTAAGCTTTTAACAGGCCTAAGGTTGACATAAAGATCTAGTTCTTTACGAAGTGTTAAAACTGGGCTTCTATACTTCTTAACCTCCTTAGGAGAAGGCGTAATTACTGGAGCCATAAGCGCTATTCCTATTTTTTTAATTGCTTCAATATCGTCATCTGATATCGCTTCACCTGTTTTGCGAAGTCTACTATAGCCGATGTAGAAAAATTCATATTCTAAGTTAATGTTTAAGCTGTCTAAGACTTTTAATGCGGCATTTGTTATTTCAGGTCCAATACCGTCTCCTGGGATAACAGCTATTTTAACCATGTTTTTTCCTCCTATAATACTCTGTTAACCCTCCTAAACTAATAATGTCCATTATGAATTTAGGATATGGTTTTATTGATAATATTTTCCTAGGCGTTTTCACATAACCTTCTATTACATTTATTTCCATAATATCTCCGGTTTCAACATACTTTACAATGTTAGGGCATTCGACAACTAATAGTCCATTATTTATCGCGTTTCTAAAGAATATCCACCCAAAGGACTCAGCTACTACTGCTGAAATACCTGCAAGTTTTATTGCTAAAACAGCTTGTTCTCTACTTGAACCACAGCCAAAATTCTTACCTGCAACAATAATATCTCCTTTTCTGATTTTAGAGCTAAATGCGGGATCTAATCCTTCCATTAAATGTTTTACCCATAAACTATAGTTTAATGTTCTAAGGTATTTGCCTGGAATTATTATGTCAGTACTTATGTTGTCTCCAAATTTCCAAACACGGCCCTTAACAATCATTTTAAGAACCTCCTGGGGTCAGTTATTTCTCCTGTTAAAGCAGAAGCAGCTGCTGTTGCTGGTGAAGCTAAATATATTTTAGCCTTCCTACTACCCATTCTTCCAATAAAGTTTCTACTTGAAGTAGAAATAGCTACTTCATCATCGCCTAAAACGCCCGTATGCATACCTAAGCATGGTCCGCAGCCTGGAACACCCACCATAGCCCCTGCTTTCAAAAATATTTCAATTAATCCTAACGACATAGCTTTCATAAGAATTCTCTTGGAAGCGGGAACAATGATAAGTTTAACATAAGGTTTCACCTTGCCGTTTTTAAGTATTTTAGCTACCTCAACAAGGTCTTCAAGCCTACCATTAGTGCATGAACCTATGAATATTTGGTCCACAGGTGTACCTTCAACTTCAGAAATAGATTTAACATTATCAACGCTATGAGGACATGAAACCTGAGGTTCTAAGGAGCTAATATCGAAAAAGTATTCTTCAACATAAGAGTCTTTATCAGAAAAGTGTTTTCTCAAATCACAAACTCCAAAGTTCTTTAAGTAGTTTATAGTTTTTTCATCTATTTTTTGAAAACATGAAGCAGCACCCATTTCAACAGACATATTACATAGTGTAAATCTGCTATCAACATTTAGCCTTTCAGTTACAGAACCTGAGAATTCAACAACTTTACCTAAAGCCCCATAAGCTCTAAGAGAACCTATAATATGTAATATAATGTCTTTAGCATAAACACCTTTGGGTATTCTGCCTTCAACCGTAATAAGTAGTGTTTCCGGTACTTTAAGCCATAGTTTTCCAGCAGCTAAGCCGTAAGCAGCATCTAAAGCTCCTACACCTAATGCGAGAACACCTAAAGCGCCTAAGGTAGGTGTGTGGGAATCCGCACCAATAATTATTTGGCCTGGTTTAACATGGCCTTCTTCATGAATTACTTGGTGACCTATACCTTCACCCATAAAGTATATTTTAGATATACCAAACTTTCTGCTTGATTCTAAAACATACTTTTGCAATGTTGAAGCTTCAATGCTATGCGGTGGTACTGAATGATCGAAGAAAACTATGGATTCAACATCACCTACCTTTTTTACAAGCATTTCCTCTAAATGTTTAAAAACAAGAATGCCTGTTCCATCGTGGAAATAAATTAGGTCAATTGGGGTTTCAACGAATTCTCCTGCATGTACTTTTCTGCCTATGTGGTCTGAAATTATTTTTTCAATAGCTGAAGACATTGTTATACCTCTTTCTCAAACTTTAAAGCTAAGTTAATTAACTCATTTCCATCGATGAATTTTTTGTGCAAAGACTTAACATACTTAAGCAGTTTATCAGCTTTTTTATTTGAAACTCTAACACCTTGTTTTTCTAAATACTTAATAATACCCTTAAGCCCTGAATGCTTACCGAAAACTATTTGCCTTCTATTACCTACAAGGCTTGGTTCATATGGTTCATACATTCTAGGGTATTCAAGAACCGCAGCAACATGAATTCCAGATTCATGTCGAAAAGCATTTTCACCTACAATAGGTTTTAAGGGATTTAAAGATATTCCTGAAAGTTTAGCTACAAGCTCTGAAAGAGGTTTAAGTAGTTCAAGTCTTAAACCTAAATCAACACCATATAAAAAGTACAGTGCTGTAACAACTTCTTCTAAAGCAGCATTACCTGCTCTTTCACCGATACCATTAACAGTTACAGATATTGCCCCAGCACCAGCCTCGTAAGCCGCTAAGGAGTTTGCTACAGCAAGTCCGAAGTCATTATGGCAGTGGACAGCAACTTTAACATCAATGTTCCTCCTAATCTTTCTAACTAAATACTTCATACCTGAAGGAGTTATGCAGCCTGCAGTATCTGCTAACCCTATTCTATCAGGTTTTACTTCAACGACTTTACTGAAAAAGTCTAAAAGCCTTTGCAAAGGAGTTCTAGTAGCATCTTCAACACTTACTTGAACAAAAAGCCCATGCTCTTTAGCGTATTCAGCTGTTTTAACGGCCATTTCAACGGCTTTCCCATATGTTATTTTAAGTTTTCTTCTAAGATGCGCCTCAGGGAGAGGCATGAAAACTAGAACACCGTCAACATCGCATTTTAAAGCCTCATCAACGTCCCCTATAAGTGAACGAGATAGAACAAGAATATCTGCCCTTAAGTTTTCATTAGTAATTGCTTTAATCGCTTTTCTTTCTTCTTCAGAAACAACGGGAAAACCGGCTTCAATTTGAGGAATACCAAGCTCGTCAAGCATTTTAGCTATTTCAAGCTTTTCACTAATAGTAAATGAGACTCCAGGACACTGTTCACCATCTCTAAGTGTAGTATCATATATTATAACAGGATGAACCTTACATTTACTTGCTTTATTGTAAGGACTAACAGCAACATTACCCACAGCATGCACCAAGGCTAAACACTCACTGTAAGCAAATACATTTTTCTCAATATATTTTAAATACACTATTGTAATCTATGCCTATGGTAAAAGGACGTAATTTAGAAGTATTAAAGAAAATGAAAACATGTTTTAAGTTGCAACTTTCTTATGTAATGTCGAATATTTTTTGTTTTTCAGATTTTACACTTTTTCTATAGGCTTCTCTAAGTTCTTCTTTAGCTTTCATGAGGCGTGGATGGTGAACCCAGCTCATAACTGTTCCCTTAGCTTTAAGTATCTCCATGTGTTCAATGAGTTTTCTGAAATATCCTCCTCCAAGCCCCTCAGCTACTATAGCGTATCCTTGAGCTGCTTCCTTAGATATCTTAGCCCCTTTAAGGCCCTTTATTTTTACTACAGGAGCTATTTTTCCAAGCCTTCTTTCAATTTCTTTCCTAATATCCCGTATTCTTGTTAACCTTCCTGAAATGATTATTTCTTTAGGGTTAGGCAAAGATACTAAAAGAGATCTTACCGATTTTTCTAAAGACTCAAACATGGATTCGAAAGCAGATTTAAATGGCTCTATTTCCTCAACATATTTTCTAACAGCTTCTTCGACGTTTAATGTTCTACATATTGTAGATACTCCTCCATAAAATACATCAGATCTCTCCCACATTTTACCTGCAACAGCTAATTCTGCGTCTAGAGGACCTACTGTTAAGAAACCTGTTGGTACAAGTGTTCCGCCTAAACTGTCAATAATTTTACCCTTTTTAACAGCCATTACTGCATTATAGCCGAAACCCATTTCTACAAGTATAAAGCTTGTCTCACCATAATTTAGTCCAAGTCTTGAAGCTTGATCGTAAACTGCAAGAACAGCTATAGCCATTTTATCAGCTGTACCCATATCAAGCTTATTTATCTTCCTATAAGATGGGACGGTAGGTAGTAGGATAACTGATGGAATATAGCATACAGGCAGTTTTCTACGCCAAAGCTCTACAACAACTTTTGTTAAAGCATCGTAAACACCCATTCCAAACTCTCCACGTTCAACACCTCTCCTAATATCTTCCTCATCTGTTAAGAGAAGAATTTTAGTAGCAAAAACCCTAGGATCTATTATGTCTTCATTCCATACTACTGGTGTTCCATAACCTGAAGGACCAGCAATAACATCTACTTTACCAGCTTCTTCAACACCTTTAACAAGGACTGAAGGATTCTTAGCAACTTCAATAGTGCTTATAGATTTTTCCCAAACAACTCTATCATTCTCAACAACGGCAATATCAAAGCTCATAGTACCTGGATCAATACCTAAACCCTTAACCATAAAAAGAACCCATAAAATAATACTTCCTACTAAGAATTTAAGACTTAACCACGTTAAACTCGCAAGAAACAGTATACCTATAAGCTAATATATATCATCAATAATTTGAAGCTGAAAATATTCCTGCACCAATTATAGAAAGAGTTTCAGCGCTTTTCATTCACGTATTTTCAATAGTCTTAATAATGTTCTCTTATATAGTGAAGGAATGGAAATTGTTTTGGATTTCCTTCCTATATAAGACGTTAATTGATACTATTGCTGCAGCTTTCTACATATCCTATGGCTATGAGAATTTCACAGTTCCCATACTCTATACTTTAGAAGCAGTATTCGTTTTCATAGCTATTATAGGGATTTTAGGATCATATATGTAGCTAATGAGAGTCCTATTTTCCTCAAAGTACATCCAATGTTCTTTAGAGAGATTAGCTGCTCTCGTCTCTGTTCTTAGAAGCCTAGGACCACTTAAAATAATAGAGTTTACTCTAAATGAGGCGTTTTCGCTTAGTTCTTGCAAGAGTTTCAAATCAGCAATAGCATTGTAAGTATATCTATCAATATCTTTCTCGTTAACTCTATACTCTATATTCCATTTTTTAAAATCAGTGGTAACAGAGAATACTATTAGAGGCTTATTTTCAGTAAGGATTTCCGGAGGAAGAATGAAGAAGAATAAGCCGACAGGTTCCCCGTCGTAGTATGCTTTCATGTTATTTAAGTCAATGGTAATGTTTTTGCTTAGAGTAAGCTTGGTTAAATTATAATAAATTATGGTCATATTGCCTCTGACGTTACTTGTAGGTCCTAAACTTGGAATAGGAGGGTACATTATGAAGGTGCAGGCTCTTCTACTAAAGCATATGGAATCCATTCCTCAATACCTTTCTTCAAAATATCATCAAGGATAATAGTGAAATTCACATAAGCTAAGTTATCGCGGACATCTAATATTGTCCAGCTAAAACACATCTTTGCAAGATAGCCACGTCTTACAACATAAACTATTTTATCGGAGACTTTAATGTCTTTAAGAAAAAATACGCTTACTCTTGGATTAGAACAATAAGTAGCATAAATTCCAGGTTTAATCCAATAAAAGCTATGGCTAGCACTGGTAGAAAGCGCAGGTATTACCATGTTTAAAACAGTGAGAAATACTATTAAAGTGGGAAGGAAATAGATAATAGAAAAACCCCTGCGCATTGTACTCTTATCCCTCTTGTTGGCGTGCCGGAGAGCTCATGATGGTTTGGTAGAGACTTCAAGGTCTCCTTCGTAGCCGTAGTTTTTAGTTTTTCCTATCATGTATGTGACCGCTTTTACTACATAGCCTTTAGCGTAGGGGTAGTCTGCTTTGCCGTGAATATGTCCATCACAATCGTAGTTATTGCCATCAGGTGCTGGTAACCAACCATATTCGTATGAATCGTGAATGTAAGTTTCGTTGACTATTATATAGAAATCCCGATACATACAGACACATTCTACTCCCTCAATCTCAGGCCGATCATGGACTCCTGCTTCCCAAGATACCTCATCTGCCTTATCCGTTCTGTATGCTTCTACTTCAGCTGTTAATATTACTGTATAGCTTTTCCCGTATTTCCATTCATATGCTACACCAGCGGATATTAAGGCTGTTGTGGTGATAAATATCGTAATAAATAGTGCTTCTAAAATAGCATATTTGGACTTCATTTTTATCACCTGCTTTTCAAAGGTTAGATAAATATTTATTTTTTTTAACAAGAATTTAACTTCTCATTTGAAAATCTTATTTAATACAGGGATTTGCTGCATAGGTTAGTTTAAAAGTTAGTGTTGGTAAATGTTGGTTACTTGGTGAAATTCTTTAGTGATTTGATGATATTTATACATAGCTGTAATAAAATTACGTTCATAACTGAGCAGAGTTGGTGCTAGAAAATTTAATAGTAGGTTGTCCCTAGTTTTACTATAGGTGAGCTTAGTTTGACTCTTAGGTTGAAAGTTGGAAGAAAAGGCTATATTATTTTGCCTAAGGCTATTCGTGAAGCCGTTGGTATTGATGAAGGCGACGAAGTTATTGTTGAAGTCAGAGATGGCATCATACTTAGGCCTGCTAAGAGAAGGGTTGATGTTGAGAAGCTTAGGGATTCGTTAAGGAGACATGTCGAGGTTTTAAAGAACATTCCTAGTAGAGTGGAGCCTAAACCTGGTGAGCTAGCTCGAGCTTATCTTGAGGAGGAGTTTGAGCAGTGAAGGCATTTATAGATTCGCCGCTTCTCATATATCTTAACACATTATCTAATAGCAGGGATAGGATGCTGTATGAGAACTTCTACATAGATATTTTAACTAAATATAAGCCTTACACGGACGTTCTTGTACTTGACGAACTAATCTACATCTCTAAGAAAAAATATGGGATACCATATAGGATTTCAATAGAATTTATACGGTCTAACATACTCCCGTACGTGTACATACTTAGTCTGGGGGAAGAAGAGTACAGTAGTGCTGAAAAAATATTAGTAGAACATGGTCTTAAACCTTCAGATGCTCTACATTTAGGAGCAATGATAAACAATAATATTACCCTAATAGTTAGTGAAGATAGGGAATTTGATAAAATACCTGCAGTAAAAAGGCTATGGATAAGCTAATCGATGTCATAGTATAGTGAGACTAAAATAGTTTTTAAGCCTATGGTTTATATTCCTAGTTTACCCGAATATGTCACTATGTATTTGTCGCTCGATCAATAATGATAGGTTATAGTGTTTTGCTATTATAACATAGTATGAGTTAGAGTAATGTAGTTTCCCAGCTTATCATACTCTACATGGTATTTTAGTGTTTAAACAGATATTAACAGTAATGGCTTATGTAGAAACTTAAAGTATGCTTTTATGAACATAACTGGTTTATTTAAGAGTAAGGATATATTGTTGCTTTTAGGTATTAACACTATGCTGCTATATATTTCCGATGGGACAATAGACTACGATTGCTCCTGTAACTATGTGTTCAACAACTTTAACACTGTATTCGAGAAACCTACTACGGATAAAATAGGATATGGATGTATAAGCACCAAGCAGTACATGTTAAGTAACAAGGTACCTATAATTCTCTCCTACGCGTTTTCTTAAATATACCAGCTAGTTCTAAAACTTCACTAACCATAGGCTTTAACGCTATAGTGATATCATCCATAAGTTCTATGGTGAAGAGAAAAATTTAATCTTTATTTTCTTCTAATATTCTTAGGTATGAGTATTCTACCATAAAGGTTAAGCCTTCACCAATACATAGTATTTTCTTGGCTACTGCTTCTCTAGGTCTAACACGATAGTACCAGTACAAAAATTATATGTTTCAAGTAATGGCTAACTATTATTCATATATTACCTTATAGAACTTCTTTACATATTCCTGGTGTTTTTCTAACCAGTATTTTACATAGCTACAGGAAACTTTAAGCACTCGTATACCTTTTTCTAAAGCATAGTTTATCGCATATTCTACTATTTTTGATGCTAAACCTTTCCCCCTAAACTTTTTTAGAGTATATATTGAAGTCAAATACATGACATTATCTTCTATTTTGTAAAGTAGTCTTGTAACTCTTCTTTTTCCTACTTTAACATAGAACATTTCATCACTGTGTCCCAAAGTAATGTTTTCTTCTTCCATAATCCACCTAAACCCAATATTTGCATTTAGCATACTGTGTAATATATTATATTGTATACACCGTACTCTCGTAAGTTAATTGGCTAGATTTCTTAAAGCAATACACTATAGTAAAAGCTAATTAAGATACTTTTCAATACTAGTTTTAGCATTGCGTTACGTGGTTTAGGATCATGCATGAATGGTCTATTGCCGAAGGAATAGTTGACACTATTGTAAACTACTCTTTGAAGGAAGGAGCTAAGAAAGTTGTTAAAGCAGTTATTAGTGTTGGTGAGCTTTCCCAGCTTAACCTTGAATTTCTTAAGTATGCTATTAAAGCTTTATCTGAGGAAACGATAATGGAAAATGCAGAAATAGTTTTTCAAACTGAGGAAGCAATGTTTAAATGTTTAAACTGTGGGTATTCTTGGAGTTTTAGTGAAGTTAGAAAAAAGCTTTTAAAAATGTTCTGTGGCGAAGAAGTAGAGGAATGTGATAATCCAGTACATTACGTTCCAGATTTAATTAATGTATTTATTAGATGTCCTAAATGCGGTAGTCCGGATTTTGAAGTTTCTTCAGGTAGAGGTGTTAAAATAGTTTCAATAGAGGTTGTTAAGTAATGCTAAGTGAAAAAATTGATCCAAGAGATTTAGCAATAGAGAAAAAGTTTAGAAATATAAAGCGAAGTCTTCTTGTTTTAAGCGGTAAAGGAGGCGTAGGTAAGAGCATTATTTCAACAACAATATCTCTTCTCCTCGCAAATAAAGGATATAAAACTGGACTTTTAGATCTAGATCTTCATGGGCCCGTAATACCTACTATTTTTTCTTTAGAACATGTTGAGCCTGAGGAAAGCAAGCATGGGTTAATACCTCCCCAAGCATACGGAGTAAAGGTGATGTCCTTAGCCTTTTTTGCTAGAGATGAACCTTTACCTTTAAGAGGAAAGTCTAAAGTAGATGCAATTAAAGAAGTTTTAGCAATAACGAACTGGGGTAATTTAGACTTCTTAGTAGTAGATATGCCTCCAGGAACAGGTGATGAAGTTTTAACGGCAGCAAGGTATGTTAGAAACGAGAGAACAGCTGTAGTTGTTACAACGCCATCTAAATTATCGGTATCTGTTATTTTAAGAACAATGAATTTACTTAAAGACCTAAAAATACCTATAATAGCGTTGATAAATAATATGGCATATTTAAACATAAACGAGAAAATGATTAGAATCTTTGGAAAAATAGATTTGGAAAACTTAGCAAACAAGTTTAATGTAAGAACATGTATTGAACTACCTATAGAACCTCAAATAAATGAAATACTTGAAATAGGAGACGCCAAAAAACTATTAGACACCATTGTAGCATCTAAGCTTAAGGAACTAATTGAAATATTGGAAGTAAAATAATACTCTTCAAAAACCTCTACTACGTATTCTATCTTAGAAGAACAGGGAAGATGATTAGTAATTGACTAAAATAGTTTCATCGCTTAGAGAAGCAATTCTAAGATTAGGTAGTGTAATTTTAAGTTTCGAAAGAATTTACGGAGTAAAGTTAAGTTATAGTACAGGTTTCGTTAATTTTAGTAGGTTAAGAGCAACAGAAAACCTTCTTGAACTTGAGAAACTAGCTGTTGTGCTTAAGAAAACAGTCTATGAGAAATATAATATACCTATTATAACTATTAAAACAGAAAACATAGACTACATTATTGATGGTCATCATAGAGCTTATGTTAAATACCTTTTAGACTACGAAGGTATCAGTGCTTATAGAATAGAGTTTAGCGATTACATGTCAAGAGCATCCTATGATATAAGAGGGTTAAGAACTATAAAGACAGGGGAAGAGCTCCCCGAGGAGTATACTCCGTGGAAAGCCGTTATTAAGCTCATAGAATATTATAGGAAGCTTTATGGTGGCGAAGTTAAGCTTAAAAAAGTAAGAGTTAGCATAGACTTTTTAGTTCCAACACAGAAATATGTTGAGAAAAATAAGCTTGAGAAGGAGTATGATGTAAGGCGTGAAAAAATTGCTCCAATAGTTTGTTTAGAGTATGAAGGAAAATACTATATTCTTGACGGCCATATTAGATCATTAAAAGCTAAACTTCAAGGAGAAAAAGAAATTGATGTCCTTGTCTTAATACCTAAAGTACCAGTAACCCCTGGAGTTTCTAGAACATGTATTATAAGCGGGTTAAGAAGTTTAGATGATGTAGAGGTTATTGAAGCATGAAATTCTGTGCACTATTTTCTGGGGGTAAGGACAGTACATATGTACTACACTTAGCCATGCTTAAAGGCTTAGAAATAACATGCTTAATAACGTTAAAACCTTTGAGAGAAGATTCGTGGATGTTCCATTATCCATCAATAGATTTCACCAAACTTCAGGCTAAAGCATTAAATTTACCTCAAATATTCAAAGTCACAAGTGGTGTTAAAGGAGAAGAGATAAAAGACCTTGATAGAGCAGTTAAGGAAGCTACTGAAAAATACAATGTAGAAGGCATCGTTGTTGGAGCCCTTTTATCGGATTATCAAAGAATGAACGTTATGATGATTGCTGAAAAATACGGCTTAGAAACCTATACTCCTTTATGGAGAAAAGATCAAAAAGAATACATAAGGGATGTAGTTAGACATGGTATAAAATTTATAATAACCGAAATAAATGCCTTTGGTCTCCCAATGAAGTTTTTAGGTAAGGAGATAACGCTAAAGGATGTTGAAGAAATTATAAGATATGCTGAAAAGTATAAATTCAATCCGGCGTTTGAAGGAGGTGAAGCAGAAACTCTGGTCATAGATGCCCCAATGTTTAAAAAGAAGCTACGTGTAAAAGGAAGAATTTTAAGAATATCAGAGTTTAGTGGAAGATATGTTATTGAGAAAGTAGAGTTGATTGATAAATGATGCTTAAAAACTGTAGATTCATTATAACACAGGATGATGAAAGAACGATTCTGGAAAATAAAGATCTAAAAATAAACGAAGAAACAAAAACCATAGAGGAAATAGGTGTAGAACTCGCTAAAGAACCTTCAGAGAAGATTATTGATTGTTCAACCCATGTAGTCATGCCAGGGCTTGTAAACCCTCACATACATCTTTTCACGTTCCAACTTAGAGAACATATTGTAAATAGCTGGAATGAACTATGGAATAAAGCTCGTGAATTAGAGAGAAACATACTTAAGCTAAGAACATCCTGGAATAAGGCCTTATCTTTAATTGCTACATTAGGGTTTACAACTATTGCCCCTACGGAAATATGTTATGATAAGTTTCAGGAAAATATCAATACATTTATCGAAATAATAGGTGGCCCCTTTATCTTCAATAAACCAGATAGGATGCTAGGGAAAATTGTGCATGTAAGTTCTATTTTAAACATAGGACCTGAGCTGTTCAAAGAATTAGTAGATGAAGCATTTAAGAAAAACATTACGGTATCCATACATATTTCAAATACTAGAAATGAAGTATTTGAATTTAAGAAAAAATATGGAAAATTCCCCATAGAATACTTAGACAGTATTGGTGCGCTGCGAGAAAACGTTACTCTAATTGGGTTAGAATGGGTCACAAGCTGGGAACTCAAAAAGATAGCCAGCAATAACTGTAAAGTTATTCTGATACCTTCATGTAGTATGCTTTATGCCCTAGGAGGCTTACCACCAATAATAGAGTTTATAGGAGAGAAAATAACATTAGGATTAGGTACATGCTCGTTTACATGTAATTCTCCATTTATATTCTATGAAGGCAAAGCATTGCTTTATTACATAAGGACTAGTTATTGGAGTTTTAAATTGACAGCACAGCAAGTTTTGGACATTATAACGCTAGGTAATACACGGATATTAAATATTAAAGGAGGAACGATAACTGAAGGAGAGCCTGCAAACTTAACTATAATAAATCTAAAACATGATAACCTAGCGCCCGTTTCTATGAAGAACATTGTTCAGAACCTTATTCTTTACAGTGAACCATATAATATTGAATTCACTGTGGTTAGGGGCAGGCTTTGTTCGCCGCGTAAAAACATTTTTAGGAAAAGTTTTTGAAAAATTTAAATCACTATGGTAATTAGAGGCTTAAGGGTTTAAATCTATGATAGATGAAACTCTTTTAGAATACATCGTTGCAAAAGGCATTAAGCTAGGTGCAAGCTATGCTGAAGCTAGATATCATAAACATAAGGGATCATATGCTGTTACTAAGATGGATAAAATAATTAGTGTGGGAAAAATATTAAGTGAAGGAGTTGCTATAAGGGTTTTAGTTAAGGGGTCTCTAGGTTTCTCATCAACAAACAATATTTCTAAAGAAAACCTTGAACATGCTTTAGAAAGAGCTATTTCAAGGGCTAAAGCACTGTCTTATATGTATGTAGAACCTATGAACTTTGCCGGAACAAAAACTGTAACTCGCAGCTATGAAGTAAAAGAATATAAAAAGTTCAAAGATGTTCCTATTAACGAGAAAATAGGGTTCTACAAGGAAGTATTTAGCAGTTTACGAAATGCCTTATCTCAAGCTAAGCTTCAAAGTCTACTCTTAGAATACTTCGATGATGTTGAGGAGAAAATTATAGTTACAAGCGAGGGATCTAAAGTGAAAAGCTCAATACCTAGGATACTCATCTTTTACAACTTTATACTTCACTTACCAGAAAAGGGAACTATACAGAGAATGTATGAGTTAGGTGCTTCTGGAGGTCTTGAATTACTAGATAAGTGGAAAGTAAGCGATAAAATATATAGTGAAGCAAAAGTTCTAGAAAAAGTCCTTTTAGAAGGAAGATCTCCTCCTAAAGGAAAAGTAGATGTTGTTTTAGGTAGTGAAATAGTAGGTTTAATGGTGCACGAATCTGCCGGTCACCCCAGTGAAGCTGATAGAATACTTGGTAGAGAAGCAGCTCAAGCCGGTGAAAGCTTCATAAGAAAAGGAATGACCGGTAAAAGAATAGGATCAGAAATATCAACAGTAATTGACGACCCAACAATTCCTGGAAGCTATGGTTACTACTTATATGATGATGAATGTGTTGAAGCAAGACCTAAATACCTGTACAAAAATGGGATAATCAATGAACATTTACACAATAGATGGACGGCAAAAATCTTCAAAACTAAAAGTAATGGCTCGGCAAGAGCTATGGATTATACTTCGGAGCCTATAATTAGAATGTCAAATACCTACTTTAAACCGGGAGATTATAGCTTTGAAGAATTAATTGAAGATATTAAACTAGGAGTATACATAAGAAACTATATGGAATGGAATATTGACGATACAAGGTGGAGTCAAAGATACGTAGGGTTAGAATCATACCTCATAGAAAACGGTGAGATTAAGGGTTTAGTAAGAAACCCTGCAATAGAAATAACTACTAAAGGCTTCTACGAATCAGTTGACGCGGCTGATAAAAACCTAGAATTCCATGCCGGAACCTGTGGTAAGGGCGAACCCCACCAGGGAATCCCTGTATGGTTTGGAGGGCCTAATGTTAGATTAAGGAATATCATTTTAGGGGTGGCACCGTATTGAAAGCTAAGGTTAAAGAGAGAGATATAGTTTTAAAAATAGCTGAGAAAGTTTTAGAAGAAGTTTTGAAAGCCGGCTATTCGGAATCAATTGTTTTAATAGATAAGTCTAAGAGTGTTATGGTTAAAATAGCTAATAACCAGCCAAGCGTCGTTCAAAGCTGGGACGAAACAATAGCAACGATATACTTGGTTAAGAACAAGAGGGTTGCTGTTGTAAGCTTTGAAACATCTAACATAGAAAACATTATAAAAACAGTTAGGAAAATGCTTCCTGAAATAAGTTTTATTGAAGAATCGGAATATTATGCTCCATTACCGAAACCTGAAGCAACATCTGTTCCGTTTACGATGCATAGAAGCATTATAAAAGCTTTTGAAAACCCTGAGAAAATAGTTGACGACATTATTTCCATAGCACTAACTTATAACGTAGATAAAATAGCGGGTATGTTTAAGGTAAACATGGGGGTACGTAGTTTAGCATCGTCAGCTGGAGTGTCTCTTGCCGAGGAACATGGTACTTACGAATACTATATTAGGGTGTTTAAAGGTGAAGGTAGTGGTCAATGGTCTTCCGCTGGGAGAATATTTAAAGAGAAAAACTTAGCTGAAGCAACAAGAATAGCTTCAGAATATGCAACAGAATCTAGTAAATTAGAAACAGTAGAGCCTGGGGTTTATGACGTTATACTTTCACCTATGGTTGTAGGTAATTTACTAAATGTAATAGGTAGAATGGCTTCAGCGTTAAACGTGGACATGGGACTTTCAATATTTGTAGGGAAAAAAGTTAATGAAAAAGTGTTTTCAAACAAGTTAACATTAATCGATGATCCTGTGAACCCTGAATCTTATGGAGCAACATCATTTGACGATGAAGGCCTACCCACAAGAAGAAACATCATTATTGAAAATGGGATTTTTAAGACACTGCTTCACAATAGTAAAACAGCTGCAAAGTATGGTGTAAAAAGCACATCAAATGCAGGGTTAATAGTACCTCATCCCTGGTCGTTAGAGCTAAGGTCAGGTGAGCTTACTCTAGAAGAGTTAATATCTGAAGTTAAGAATGGAATATTAGTAACCAACAATTGGTATACTAGAATGCAAAACTATGTTGAGGGAAGTTTTTCAACAGTAACCAGGGATGCACTATTCTTAATAAAGGATGGAAGAATAGTTAAGGCAATAAGAAAACTTAGAATAACGGATAAACTACTTAGAATATTTAGTAACATTAAAGAGATAGGTAGTAGACCCTACCAGATCAAATGGTGGGAAGTAGAAACACCAGTGTTTACACCTTATATACTAGTGGAAAAAGTTCATACTACGAAGCATATGCTTTAAGGAGAAAGTTCATGAGTGAAATTATAGTAGAGGTTATTTCAGAAAATGTTAAAGAAAAAGTTCATTCTGAAGTAGTTAAACTAATTGAGAATGTAATTAAGGAACTTGAATTAAATAACGTGAAAATCGTTGAAAAATCAAGCACTGATGGAAGTGTAACCTTAAAGTATGGCATAGTGCCTTCACCAAGTATCGCAATAAATGGAGTATTAATGATAATAGGAGAAAAACCTACTAAAAAAGAAATAAAGGACTTAATATTAAGAGCAACATTAAATATTTAAGCCTAACGAAACTGTTAAGTAGATCTTGATAGACATGAAACGACTTTATACTATGAAAGAGGCATCAAAGCTGCTAGGGGTAGCGGTAAGAACAATTCAGAGGTGGGATAAGGAAGGTAAGATTAGGTGTGTTAGGACTGTAGGTGGAAAGAGGAGGGTTCCCGAATCAGAAATAAAGCGTATTTTAGGGATTCATGAAAAGAGGAAAATCATAGGTTATACTAGAGTCTCGTCATATACTCAAAAGGATGATTTAGAGAGACAAATAGAACTCATCAAGAACTATGCTAAAGAGAGAGGCTGGGAGATAGAGATCCTGAAAGACATTGGCTCAGGATTAAAGGAAGATAGAAGGAGTTTCCAAAAACTACTAAGAATGGTTATGAACAAGGAAGTTTCTAAGGTTATCGCAGCTTATTCAGATAGGTTGGTAAGATTTGGGTTTAAAACTCTTGAGCAATTTTTCAAAAGTTATGGAACTGAAATCATAGTAATAAATAGGAAGGAGAAGACTCCTTAAGAAGAACTCGTTGAAGACCTTATTACGATAATTTCTCATTTTGCCGGTAAACTCTATGGAATGAGGGGTCATAAATATAAGAAGGTAGTTGAAGGTGCAAAGAAGCTCATACGCGATCCTTAGCTATAAGATAAAACATGATTACGATATTGGAGAGTTCTTAAGTAGCTACAAGTATCTACTTCAAAAAGCAGTAGACATGATTTGGGATAACATAGAGTGGATTGAGAAGAAACGGAGAAACCACTATGTGATTAAGCAGGGGAGGAGGAAGATAAGAAAGTACTGTTATGTCGAGAGACTGATTCCAATAATTCCGAAGTCTAGAGAGTTTAAGAGGGATCTGAGGAATAGCCTACTTAGAGATTGGAAATATGCTTCCCACTATGTTGATTCGGCTATTAAGACTGCTTATTCAATTCTAAATTCGTGGAGAAGGAACTACTTAAAGGGTAGGAGGGGAAGGAAAAAGCCAGTAGTCAGGAGAAAGTTTGTCAGGGTTAAGGAAACTCTATACAAGTTTGAAGACTGGAAGATTAGAATTACGATCGAGGCGTGGAGGCGCTATCTAGAGTTCGATATATCAAGAGCGTGGTTCAAGAATAGAGTTAAAGATTGTGAGCTAGGAGAGCTAATCCTCAAGGAAGATGAACTGATAATAACATTTAGGAAACCGTTAGAAGAGAGGAAGACAACTGAGTACATAGGCTGGGATTTGAATAAATATACTCTAGACGGATTCTCACCAAGATATGGATGGATAAGAGTTGACTTAAGACATCTCTACCACATACATAGAGTACATGAGGTTAAGAGGAAAAAGGCTCAGAGTAAATCTTCTAGGAAAACATCACTTAAATCTGTAATCTCAAAACACGGTAAGAGGGAGAGAAATAGATCTAAGGACTTTGTACACAAGCTAACTACAGAACTAGCTAGAGAATACCCAAACGCTATACATGGTTTCGAGGATCTAGATAAACAGGGAATGTATAATAGGAGAAAGAAGCACAATAGAGAGGTTGCTAAGCAGAACTGGAAGCAGATAGTTCAGCTCATGAGCTATAAGGGTAGAGTTAAGCTTGTTAATCCTAGGAATACTTCATCTACCTGCCCCATGTGTGGAGGAAGGATGTTAAAGCTCCGAAAGGGGCAGATGGTTAAATGTAGTAGATGTGGACTAACTTTAGATAGGCAATTATGTGGTTCGATAAATGTATACCTTAAGATGTATGGTTTCACTCCTTCCCCGAGTACCTTCTATAGAGTAGTGATTAAACCCATGATCTCTCTATGGAAGGTGCAGATGAGGAGGGGGAGTGGGGTTACCACGAAAGGGGGCAAGGGTAATGATATGCTCCCGATGAACCCAAGAGGGAGACCGAGCCTAATGAACCCCAAGGGTTTGATAGACCAAAAACTACTAATGTCTATGAAGGTCTATTAAACCCGAACCCCTAACTACAATACTCCATAATCTTCTAACTTAATAGTTTATATTGTAGTTAAAATTTATATAATTAAAGCGTTTCACTATCGGGTAAAACTATGAGGCCTAAACTTTTTATTACAAGGCATCTGCCTGGAAGAGTTATTGAAAAGCTTAAAGAATACTATGAAGTTGAGGTTTGGCCTCATTATCCTCCCCCACCTAAAAGTGTTCTCAGAGAGAAAATAAGGAAAGTAGATGCTTTAGCAACATTAGTTACTGATAAAATAGATTGTTCTTTAATTAGTAATGCTCCTAAGCTTAGAATTATTGCGCAGTATGCCGTAGGTTACGATAATATCGATGTAGAGTGTGCTACTAAATACGGAATATATGTTACCAACACTCCAGGTGTTTTGACAGAAACCGTAGCCGACCATACGTGGGCCCTTATACTTGCTATTTCAAGGAGAATTGTTGAATCGGACGAATACGTTAGAAAAGGAGAATGGTATCATAGTGGTACCGGATGGCATCCGATGATGATGGTTGGATATGATGTCTACGGTAAAACATTAGGTATAGTTGGTCTTGGAAGAATAGGTGTTGCTGTTGCTAGAAGAGCTAAAGGCTTTAACATGAAGATACTGTATTACAGTAGAAAAAGAAAGCCTAAACTTGAGAAAGAACTTGGAGCAAAATATGTTCCATTAGAGACCCTTCTTAAAGAAGCAGATATTGTTTCTTTACATGTACCTTTAACTGATGAAACATATCATATGATAGGTGAGAAGGAGCTTAAACTCATGAAGAAAACAGCGTTCCTGATAAACACAGCTAGGGGGGCTGTGATAAATACTAAAGCGCTAATTAAAGCTTTAAAAGAGAAATGGATTGCTGGAGCAGCATTAGATGTACATGAACAAGAACCACTCCCTCCAGACCACCCACTATACAAGTTTAAAAACGTTATATTAACACCTCATACTGGAAGTGCATCATGGGAAGCTAGAACTAAGATGGCAGAAATTGTAGCTAAAAACTTAATAGCCTTTGCTGAAGGGAAAATACCACCAACCCTGGTAAATAAAGAGGTAATAAATGTTAGAAAGCCTGGATTTAAACAATAAACTATATTTTATCTCCATACTACTAATTCGCTTAATAAGTAATTTACTATGAAACCTAAAAATATACCTATTAAGTTAGCCAGCAAGAAGTATATTCCTAAAAACGTTAGTGTAATTAGCACAGCATAGTTCACTATACCTCCAGCAGCAACAGCAAGATGATATTTTAGAAGCCGCATAATAAAATGTCCTGATCTATATTTTTTGAAAGTCCAGAAGTCATTAAGTAAGAAGTTATTGACTATGGATGATTCTATTGCAATAGGGCTAGCCAAGTACACAGGCAGTAGGTTGAAGGATACAAGAAACCATAAAATGCCCTCATTCACTAATATACCAGAGGTTCCAACAGCGGCGAATTTTAATGGTCTATATTCTGAAGTTTTAAGAAGATAAAATATATACATTATAATATCAATTATAGTTATTTTCACATCTTTACTTATGTCAATAAAATGTATTTTATCTGGATCTAAATGTTTAAAGATAATATCTAATGGTGTATTTAGATTATTTATTTTCCTTAGAAAGTCTTTGCTAAATACTATAGCTGCTAAAGGAAATATTGTTCTCTCACCGGCTTTGTTTACTTTAAGAATTATTCTTAAGAAGAGATTTAAGAAGATGGTTAAAACTTTAGGAAACTTACCATATATTAGGGTGTCATCGTTTACTTTCTTTTTGCGCAATAAATTATCTACTATATCCTCCACTTGTTTACTACGCGAAAAAACTATGACCAATGGTAGATCCTTATCCCTACTTAGCCTAATAGTTTTATACTTTCCACTTAGCACATGATATAACCTTGTTCTATGCTCTTTCAGAATATTCTTCAAAGACTCTTATAATGTTTTTCAAAACAGTATGATGTCTTACTTCATCTTCAAATAATGTTCTTAAGGTTTCTCTTAAAGGATATATTTCTACTTTTTCAGCTATGGATAGTAGGTCTCTCACGGTCCTTTCCTCCGTCTTTATATGTCCCTTTAGTGTTTTCACTATTTCAGCTATGTCTTCACGTTTCATAGGGATTTTTTCCGCTTCAATAACAAATTTTTCCTTGCTTACCTTGTTTAACACATTAATTATTGCTTTTAATAGTTCTCTATGAGCAATGCTATCAATGAGTATACCTCTTAAAATTTCCTTCAGTACTTTACTCTCAATTTTAGATAGAACTTTAGAATATTCTCTTATTGATTTTTCTTCAAGTTCTATGTGTTCTTCAAGCTTATTTACTATTTCTTTATAATCTTCCTTCACAAATTTCTCCTCAAATAGTTTTTAATAATTCAAAGAATTAAATAAGATTCGGTGAAGCTTCATGGTTAAAGTACATAAACTAACTGAAAACATGTTTTTTATTAAAATAGTTTCCGGAGAAGAACTAATTTCATTGATAAAAGAGGCTTTAGCCCATATAAATAAGGATTTTGGAATAATTTTCGGTTTAGGTGCCCTCAAAGAAGCTAGAATAGGTTATTTTAAAGGCAACAAATACCATGCTGTACACATTAAAGCAGAAGAAGAATGCGTTTTAGAAGTAGGAATGCTTCATGGTAACTTTGTAAGAGGTTTTAATGGTTTATATTATCCACATTTACATATAATTACAAGTAAAATCGATGGAACGGTTTATAGTGGACACGTTCTAGACGGGTGCATTGCTCATCCATTTCTAGAAGTCTTCATAAATACTCTACCGGCTAGTGTAGATGTTATTAAAGAGTTTAGCCATAGATGGAGTTTAAGCTAGAATCCACTATTTTACCTTGTAAATATCGTTTTTATGTTTTAAAGCATATTTAATCATTTTCTTTAATAATTCTTCTTTGCTCATTTTTAGAATTCTACTTAGTTTCTCTAGTTGAGCATAAGTTTCCCAGCTAATTTCTAGAGATATTTTACCTGAAGCGTGTTTTCCAATTTTAAGAAGTATTTCTATAAGTTCCTTTAAATTGTTTCTATCATAACCAACGTTATCTATAACTTCAATTCTATTTTCCCTCAAGGTTTCTACGACTTCCTCAGGCACTTTAGATCTTGAAACTAAAACCATTATGTCAGGATTATAGAACTTCCTGTAAAGCGCTAGTATTTGAGGTTCTCTAAGTCTAAGGGTTTTTCTTTCTTTAACTGTTTCAACAGCTTCTGTTCTTTTTACACCTAATATGTCAGCTAAACCGTCCCATAGACCTTGAATCCATTTGCTTCTCCACTCTTCTGCAGTTAATGGTTTAGCAAAAGGGCCTCTCATATCCCTCATTCTCACATACCAATCTTCTAATTCTTTACATTCAATAATCATGTGAGGTCTTTCTATTGGAGGGTCTTGACCTAGTCTAACAATGTTTAGTATTTTTCCTCCATAAACCAGCATATCAGGTCTTAAAGCAGTATAGAACCTCCATGCTCTTTTCAGGTCTTGCGTATCTTCCCAGCCTATAGGCCTAGGAGCTTCTATAAATAAGCTAATGAAGCCTCTGCCTTCAACATACATCACCATGTTTGGAGGTATCCATCCCAGCTTCTGCTTACCTGACCTTTCAAACGATATGTACTTGTGTTCAGGATAAACAAGGTATCCGCCTTCCTCAGCTAAAAGATTTAGTGTTGCTGCGATAACCCATCCTTGATATATTGACCTCATGTTAGTGCGCAGAGATGTTCTTAAAGCAGCTCCAGCTGTTTGTTCAAATTCCTCGGTATCTATTTTAAGTCTAAAGAGATCATACATGTAGTTAAAAATTTTCTTTCTTAAATGAGCGTAAGGGTCTTCGATGAAACTTCTAAGCTCTTTAGAGAACAATACTCCATCAATGCTTAAGCTCTTTTTAAGTGCTTCTATTTCCCTAAGGAGATTATCTATCCACTTCTTAGCAACATTTACTTCAGCTCCTAAAATATATTCTATAAAACTATTCCTAAACTCCTCTCTTAGCTTTTCAAATTCCTTAGCCAAATTGCCTTTAAAATTAAATCTCCTATTTTTATCATGTTTTTCGAGCAAATCTAATATCTTCTGATATGTTTGAATCCATTCAGGCTCTCCCACACCCTAACCCTAATGTGAAATAATCTAAAAACAGATATTCCTAGTTTACTCTAGGAATAGAAAGTAATTTAAGCATAATAAGTTTAGAATAGAAAACTAGCTCTATAATGCTTTGTATACTGTGGTTAATGGTGATAAATGATAAATAAGCAATAAGCGTAATTTAAGTTTAAAATATATTTAAAAGTATTTTCAAAGTATTTAGATGTGATATATAGTGGGTCGCGTATCTAAGCCTGAAAATGTTGTTAGCAGAAGGAAAATGATTGAAGATGCTATTAAAGATTTAGATCCGGCTTTAAGAGAAGCCTATAGAAATGTATTAGCAGAGGTAGGGGATGAAGCTCTTATGGATGATGAGTATTTTAACCGTATTTTAAGGAAAATAAATGAACTTAAAAAACAGTCTACGTAAAATTTTCATTTAAGGTTAACTAAGTATGAGAATTAAAGTTGTTAAGCGTAGAGGTTTTGAAGAACCGTTCTCTATTGAGAAACTAGAGAGATCTATAGTTAAGGCGCTTAAGTGTGCGGGTTTAGACCCTGATGAAGCACCGAAAATAGTTTCTGAAGTTCTAGAAGTTCTAGAAAGTAGGAAGCTTGAAGAAAAGGTTTCTTCATCCGATATTGCAGATGCTGTAGAACTTGTGTTTGTTCAAAAAGCAGCTAAGAATATTGCATGGCTTAATGCTGCTAAATGCTATGCATTATACAGACTATATAGTGATGCAGGTAAGAAACCTGTAAGATTTTCTAAAACTGATTTTAGACTCTCATTTAATGCTTTAAAAATTTTAGAGTCAAGGTATTTGCTAAGAGATCCTAAAACAAATAGAATTATTGAAACACCTGATGATATGTTTAAGAGAGTAGCTTACGCTACCGCTGAAGCGGAAAAATATTATGGCGGCTCTGAGGATAAAGTTAAGGAGTATGCTCATAAGTTCTATAAGATTATAGCAGAGCTTAAATTCTTACCTAACTCGCCAACACTAATGAATGCTGGAACATCCTTAGGCCAGCTTTCAGCATGCTTCGTAATACCAGTAGCTGATGATTTAAGCAGTATTTTTGAAGCACTTAAAATAACAGCTTTAATTCAGAAAACAGGAGGCGGTGTTGGAGCAGACTTCTCTGAGCTAAGACCTAAAGGAGACATTATTGAAACTACTGGAGGAGTGTCTTCAGGTCCACTAAGTTTCATGAAAATCTTCGATATGGCAACCGAGGTAATTAAGGAAGGAGGTAAACGTAGAGGAGCCAATATGGGGATAATGCACATATGGCATCCAGATATTGAAGAGTTTATAAGTTCGAAATGTGGACCTATTGAAACATTAAGAAACTTTAATATTAGCGTTGCTGTATACGATAGCTTCATGGAAGCTGTACTTAATGATGAAGAATGGCCCCTAATTAACCCTAGAAAATGTCCTGAAATAAAGAATGCATCGGGCAATAAAATATTAGACATCATACAAAAATGTTCTAAAGAAGGTGCTGAAGCTAGATGGGTTAAAGCTAGACAATTATTTAACAAAATAGTTATGTGTGCTTGGAGAACAGGAGATCCTGGACTAGTATTTATAGATGAGATCAATAGACATAATCCAACACCTAAACTTGGCAAAATAAAGTCTACAAACCCATGCGTAACAGGAGATACTAAAATACTTACAAGAAAAGGCTGGGTTCCTATAGCTAAGCTTTTTGAAGAAGCTAAGAAAAGAGGCATCATAGCTGGAGTTGCTGAAAAAGAAAGAGAAATTAGTAAACAAGGTGAACCTAAAGGTTACGAAACAGAAATACTTGTACCTTATGGTGAAAAACTTATACCCACTAAAGCTATTATCTGGAGAATAGGATTAAGAAATGTATACAGAATTATTTTCAAAGAAGGTTTCGAATTAAAAGCTACACCTGAACATAGAGTTAAGTTAAAGAACTGTTGTTGGGCTAAAGTTTCGGAACTCAAGGAAGGAGATAAAGTGGAAACATATGGTTTATGGATTAAAGAAGCAACTGTTGAAAAGGTAGAAAGGCTTGGAGAATATATGGTTTATGATTTAAGCATCCCAGGTTATGGATGCTATATTTCTGAAGGTATTTTAAGTCATAATTGCGGCGAAGTACCAGCTCTTGACTGGGAATCATGCAACCTAGGAAGTATTAACTTAGAAAAATTTGTAAAATATGTTAATGGGAAACCAAGAATTGACTGGGAAGAGTTAAGGCAAACAGTTAAGTTAGCTGTTAGATTTCTTGACAATGTAATAACAGTGAATAAGTTTCCATGTAAGGAAATAGAAAGAGCAACACTAAGAACGAGAAAAATAGGACTAGGCGTCATGGGTTGGGCTCATTTCCTAGTAAAGCTTAGAATACCATATGACTCTGATGATGCATATTTTATAGCTGATAAAGTTATGGAGTGGATAGCTTACTGCGGAAAAATAGCAAGCATAGAGCTTGCTAAGGAGCGTGGAACTTTTCCAGAATTTAAAGACAGCATTTTTGTTAAAGGAAAATTAAACTTTGAACCTCAAATAAAAGCATCTACGATATATAATATAGATAAGGTTTCAGATTATGCTAAAGAAATTGTTAAAGATAGGCCGAAAATAAACTGGGATACAGTTAAAAAGAAAATTAAAAAGTATGGTATTAGGAATGCTACAGTTACTACAATAGCTCCTACAGGAAGCATAAGTATTATAGCAAATACTTCGGCAAGTATAGAGCCACTATTTGCAGTAGCTTTTATTAGACAAATAAGTATTGGAAGATTCTTAGAGGTAGATAGGTTATTTATTGAAGAGTTAAAAAGTTTAGGTCTTTTAGACGAAGAAAAAATGTGGGAAATCGCTGAGAAGGGCTCAATACAAGGTATTAAATGGATTCCTAAAGAATTAAAGGAAATATACAAAACAGCACATGACATAGATCCTATAAGCCATGTTAGAATGCAGTCAATATTTCAAAGATGGGTTGATAACGCTGTATCTAAAACAGTTAATTTAAGGCATGAAGCAACAGTAGATGATGTAAGAAGAGCTTACTTAGAAGCTTGGAGGCTTAAATGTAAGGGAATAACTGTTTACAGAGATAAGTCTAAGAAAGAACAGGTTATTTATGTCGGTGTTAAGGAGAAACTGCTTAAAATTAAGCCTAAAGAATGGAAGCTTACCAAACTCATGCCTATCAGATTAAGGCTTAAGGAAAAAGAATATCATGCAGCACCTGAAGACTATGCTGGCGGATGTCCAACATGTAATGTTTAAATTATTCCAAGACCATTTTAAGGTTCTCTTTAATATAAAATATGTTAAGAGAGTAGTTTAACTAGTTTTATACATAATAGTATTACTTAGGAAATTACAGTTAGGGGCTGTGAAAAATATGGCACACATAGACTACTATGATTTTGGAGTAATGGTAGTTAATGGTAAAAGATATAGTAGAGACTTAATTATCACACCTAAGAGAATTCTGAGTGATTGGTGGAGAATTGAAGGCCATAACCTACACTTAGAGGATTTAAAGGATATATTAAACGAGGATTTTGAATACCTGGTTGTCGGTACAGGGTATTATGGTTTAATGGAGATTTCAAACGATGTCTTAAAGGAAATGTCAAATAGGAAAGTTAGGATTATAGCCAAACCAACAAAAGAAGCTGTGAAAGAATTTAATAGTCTTGTTAAAGAAGGTAAGAAAGTTGTAGGTGCTTTCCATTTAACATGCTAAGTCATCCTATACCCATTATTGTACGCATTCTCTTTATTTCACGCTCTCTTATTGAAACCTGCGCTATTAACGCTACTATTATAACAAGCCCGTGCACTAGCCTAATCCAGAAACCTGTAACACCTACAGCTAAAATTCCTGTTTCAATAAGCTCCAATATTAGTCCTCCAATAAATGTGCCAAATACTGTACCAATACCTCCAGTTACAGGGGTTCCTCCAACAATAACCGATGCTATCGACTTTAGTAAGTATATTTCTCCAAGGGCAGGCCAAAACGTTGCCATTTCAAGAGTCACTAATATTCCTGCAAAAGCAGCAATTACACCGTGAAGCATAAACACACATGTTAATACTTTACCAGTGTTAATGCCTAACATTCTTGCAGCGTCTCTGTTGTCTCCAGTATAGTATATGTATGCTCCGAATTTATGGAAGTTCAGGAAAACCCATAGCAAAATACCGATAGTTATAGCCCATACCATTTGCATAGGTATTCCGCCTATTCTTCCAACTAAAACCTGAAATATTGGTGTACCTCTAAATTTACCTAAGGGTATGCTGAAACCTTCTGTCGCTACAAGTACAACTCCTCTCCATAGAAACATTGTTCCAATGGTAGCGATGAGAGATGGTATACGGCATCTGGTTACTAAAAGGCCATTCAATAATCCTGCTATTAGACCTGCTAGTAAAGCTAAGATAACGCCTATAGGAGTAGGTCCAAGTGCACGCCATGTTACTGCTAAAACCCATCCGCCTAAAGCCATAACTGATGGAAATGAAAGATCTATTTCTCTAGAAATAATAACGTATGTTAAACTTAGTGCAGGTATTATTGTGAATGGTGCCACAGATGTTATAGCAGCGTATGTTGCAGGTTCACTGAAGCCCTCAGGGTTCATAGTGAAAAATATTAGCCAGAGCACTAGGAATATTACGGATATTGCTACCTGTAATTTGTATCTGTTAAAGGTGTTTACTATAGTATCAGCGAATGTTTTTGTGTTAAAGGATTTTCTACTCATGTCTCATTCCTACGCTAATTACTCTTGACTACTATGTATTAGATTTATCTTTTCATATTCTACGGGTATCTTTCCTGTTCTAGCGATAGAAACCATGATATGTGATAGGTCTTCAGGTGTTAAGTCAGTTTTCATAAATTCTGCAACTATTTTTCCTCTATCTAGCAGTACGAAACGGTCCGCTACAGGGTATACGTGATAAATATTGTGGCTAATGAAGATACATGATTTGCCTCTTTTCTTAAGTTCCCTAACATATTCTAAGACCCTTTGAACCTCAGATATGGATAGCTGTACTGTTGGCTCATCTAAAATTACTAAGTCTGCTTCAAAACATAGTGCTCTAGCTATTTGTACTCCCTGTTTGTAGCCTCCTGAAAGATATTTTACTGGAGTGTCTGCCGACATTGCCTTAAGCCCTATTTCTTTAAGAAGCTTTGTTGCAGTATTTCTCATATTTCTAATTCTAAGAAAACCAAAAGGTCCTGTAAGTTCTCTTCCCATGAAAATGTTTCTCCATATTGTATGGTTTTCTGAAAGCGTTCTTTCCTGATGTACTAAAACTATACCTAGTTCGTAGGCTTTTTGAGGTGTTAGTCTTCTGAATTTCTGCCCTTTAATGTATATTTCTCCTTCGTCTGGTGTGTAGACTCCGGATATAATTTTTACTAGTGTAGATTTTCCTGCTCCATTATCTCCAACTAAACCAACTATTTCACTATTCCTTACTTTAAAGTTTATACCTTTAAGAGCAATCACATCTCCAAATCTTTTTACAAGGTTTCTTGTTTCAACAATATACTTTAAACACTGCATAACAATTCATCCTCATCTTTCTAGTTCCTAATAATAAGGTTATATTAGAAGTTTAAAAAGGTATTATGAAGTAAAATTAAAAAGAATGGTTTATTTTTTACCTATAACCTGCCTCAACTAGGTCCTTAACCCACTTAACAGCCTCTGAATCTACTACTGCACCACCAGTGTCCATATATAAGCCTGCAAAACCGTATTTCTTGCTTAAGAACAGGTTAAGTACTGTCATGAAACCTTGTAGGTATGGTTGCTGATCGATAACTAATTGTACATAGCCTCCCTCTAAACCGGCAACAGAGCCTGGTGTAAGGTCGAAACCTATTACAATTATTTCTCCTGGGCTTTTACCTACCGATTTCATATAGTCTGCTGCAGCTGCTGTTGTACCTCCACCGTCGAAACATATCAGTACTACATCCGGGTTCTTAGCTAAATACCCTGATACGTATGGTAGTCCTTCAGCAGGGCTACCGTAAACCTCTGGTGGGTGAGAAACTCTATCAACAATTAAACCTGCTTCTTTGAGAGCATCTTCTACACCAATAGCTCTTAGAGCTCTTGCAGGCTGCTCCCAGCTTCCAGAGAATATAGCCGCTCTAGCTCCGGGTTTTAACTTGTCTCCATATCTTTTAATTGCTTCTTTAGCTAGAATATAGCCTGACATGTATAGATTTTGTCCAACATATCCTGTAAACCAATATTTATCCCTTAGCTCAGGAATATCTACGTTAGCTAAGGTCACAAGAATACCCTTATTTGCAGCATCCTCAAACAGGGGCTCTAATGCTTCTAGACCCGGATGACCCATAACAACTATTCCATCTGGAGTTGCTGCTATAGCTTTCTTAAATTCTGCAACCATTTTATCTGGATCCCATGCGGTGTGTACATAAACTAGTTTAATTCCTAAAAGCTCTGCAGCATCTGTGGCTCCTTTATATAATCTAGCATCGAATGGGTCTCCCGCAGCACCGCCAATCCAGTAAATAACCATGCCTTCTCCTGGTTTTGGCGGTGGTGTAGGTACAGGTTTAGCGTAGTAACCTATAGCGCCAGCGACTATTGCGATAATAACTATAGCCGCGATAAGTATTGGAAGAGAAATCTTCTGCACCTTTCACACCATAGGAAATTTATTAGTGTGAGAGGATATTAATATTTCTATAATGTTACGTAAACACTATACATAAACATAACATAAACATACAGGAGACTCCATTTTCACACAAATTACCACTTGATATTCTCCTCTTAAATACATCACTCTAAAAATAGTGAATGGAGGATTTTTGAGTTTAAAAGGTTGTTCAAATGTTAGATTAGTATAAGCTCTATTTCCAACAGCTCTGCTAGTAGCCTAAGCTCCTTAATATAGTTACCATACGCCATTACTACATGATGGCTAAAAGCATCTTTACTTACTCTCTTAGCATTATTTACCTTTACCCCTATGGAAACTCTACAATGTGTTGTATCTTCAGTCCAAACCACTTCTCCTGTAGTTGCCCATACCTTGTCCATATCCCAGTGCATACCTGCGAGAGTTACCGGTAACCCCTCTATAAGCTTCGCATATGGTGTAACACCTTTAGCTGTTGCGTGATAGTCGCGCAAAGCAATTTTACATGCTGGGCAGACGAATGATGGAGGCAAAACATCATGGTTAACTACGACAATGTTATTTTCTATGTCCATGTGTGTAGCGTTCTCGTTAAGATTACCCATTAAAACAGACTTGCTTGAAACCCCCATTAACATGGCCATAACAAATAATGCGGATAAGTCTGCTTCACAACCGCAAGGAATACCTTCATCTATTAATAGTGAATATGCTAAGCATGGAACATACTCTATTTCAGGTAATGCTGCGCAATCTATAGCAATAGCATTAGCATTGTGTTTTTTAAGCATGTTCTTCAAGGCCTTATATGTTTTTGCATAAATATGCAAAGTTTTTTCCCTGTTATCCCTAATAATAAATCGTTCTTTCCATTCCTTAACTATGTTCTCTACCTTTTCGTCGCTTATTTCCTTTATTTCCTTTAAGTAATCTTCTAACGTTAACTTAATGAATTCTACACCAAAGCGTTTGTTTAGATATTCTAAACTTATTTGAGGTCCTACTGCAACGCTGTGTGATGGAAAATCTCCTATGTACAATACTTTAATCGTCTTAGTGAATCGATATCCTCTAAGGGCTCTTATTAGTGAGAATACTTCATCGGCGTCCATTGTGAAGTATCTTTTTGCTTTTGAATACTTGTGAAATCTTAGCTTTGATATTCTCCCATGAATTGAGTAGCCCCAGCTATCCCACTCAATAAGTAGCGGTTTATTTAGAAGCACAAGTTTCTCAAGTACGCTGTCTTCGGCAAACCAGTCTTCACTATCTCCTATAAGTATTGCATCTACATCTTCAGGTATTTTTTCTACATCCTCAGCTTTTCTAATTTCGATGAGCTTCAATACTTCAACAAGGCCTTTCTCCTTTAAAGCATCTAGACTAACATCTTTGGGAGGAATTTCCCTACCCCTCAGGACATCCCTAGGCTTCTTTGGGCCTTTAACCCATGCTGTCTTAGCTAAAGGTGTTTCATTAGAATCCCATATTTCAAGAGCTTTCTTCATTCTTATGGGCTGAATTTTAACTTTAACCTTCCTCATAGTTAGAACACCATTTTATCTTCTTCGAGAACCCTTAGCTTTAGAAGTATTGCTAGTTCCCTAAATTCTTCTCTCCAATCGCCATAAAATATTACTCTATGCCACCCTGATCTACGTAGCCAATTTTCGGCTAATGCCTTAACATTTGTTTTACCAATGAGTTTTACCGAGCAAGCATAGTTTGAGAATTCAATAGAAGTTATTTCAGCAGTATGCATTATTAGAATTCTGTCCTCAGGAACTAACCCAACAGCTGTTACTGTTCCATCTACTGGGAGTTTAACATGTATTGAGGCCTTCTTTAAACCTAAATGAGCTGGCATAATGATATATGGATATTTTCCTTTCTCTTTCCCTAAGGGTTCTAAGGGAGCGTAGCAATGGTAGTATATAACCTCATTACGTAAACTATCTATAGCAACATCAACTACGAAACCCGGTCTTCCCGTTAAATACTTGCCTGCAATAATTAATACTGCAGAATAGGGGTCAGCTTCGCATACAGGGATTATATTATCACTCCATAGTTCCATATATCCTAAGCATGGCCAAGCATCCAATATTCCAATGTTTCTTAACACGATGCAATTTACTGCTATAGTATTTACTCCATATTCTTTAACAGCTTTTCTCATAGCTAAATAAAGTTTTGCCGATTTAACAATCTCGTCAATGTCCGTTTCAAGGTTCTTCTCAGCTTCCCTAATCCACTTATCAGCTATTGTCTTAGCTTCACTACCGCTTACCGGTTCATAGTACTTCTTGACAAACTCTTTAGCGTCCAAAATTATAGGTGTAACTCCGGTAATTGCTTCTACGCTTTTTAATGAGGAATACAGGTCTATGCTAAGAGGATATTCTAGTTTTAGCAAGTATTTCTCGCTAGGGCTAACTATGAACAAGATCCTAGAGTTCTTTAAACAATGAATTGTTCTAAGCAAGTTAATTTTCTTCAGCACTTCCTCGTTAGAAACATCTCTAGTTACTTCGCCGATTACAGGTATATCATAGGTTTTTGCTTCTGAGTATTCTAGTAAGAAGTCTCCTGAACCACCATAGGATTCAGCGATCATTATAACTGGTTTATAGCTGTAAAGTATGGGCCTAACTAGGCCTGTTATGCAGTTTAAGATGAAGACTACATAGCCTATACTTCCTGCTTCATTTTCAAGAAATTTTTTAACATCTTCAGAATCTCTTATATCATGTATTGAAAATTCTATTTCCGGATACATCTCCTTAAGCTTTCTCATAACTCTTTCCTTTATTTCGCTGAACCATTTTTCAGATGCTGGTGGACCTCCTATAGCTCCTAATGGTGGAACAATGAAGGCTGTTCCTATTTTAATTTTAGACAAGGATTTTTCCATAATATCCCCTATTATAAAATTACCTTAAGAATTAAATAAGACTTATTAAGGTGAATATAAGGTGGTAATTAAAAGGTGATTTTAATTGGGCGAGCAATCTAAAGTACATGAAATCAGATGGAACCCTCTTATATGCCAGTGGATTATAGTTGCCGGTCATAGAGGACGTAGACCTTGGAGACCTGAGGAAAAGGGTTTAGCATGCCCCTTTTGCCCTGGTACCCCAGAAACTAAGGACTTAGGTGTTTGGGATGTCATAGTTCTTCCAAACAAGTTTCCAGCTCTTTCACCTAAAGCACTAAAAGTACCACGTTTCCACATGGGTTTTTTCAGAGTAAGAAGAGCTGTAGGTATTTGTGAAGTTATTGTTGAAACCCCTATGCATGAAGGAGATCTTTGCGATATAGACCTAGACCATATGAGAAAAGTTGTAGATGTTTTCGCTAAAGAATACAGTAGGTTAGGGTCTTTAAATTATATCAAGTATGTTGCTGAATTTAGAAATAAGGGTAAAGAAATAGGTGTTTCACTCACACATCCACACTCGCAAATATACGCACTGCCTTTTATACCACCTCGTATAATGTGCGAATTAAAATCCTTTAAAAGATATTTTAAAAAGAAAAATAGATGCCTCCTATGCGATATTATAAAGATAGAATATGAAGAAGGAAGCAGGCTAATCTATGAAAATAAACACTTCACTGCTCTACTGCCATACTTTGCTATGTGGCCTTATGAAATACATGTTTATTCTAAAAGACATGTTCAAGCCTTACCCGATTTAAACGAAGAAGAAAAACTACATTTAGCTGATATATTAAGAGTCGTGACAGCAACATATAATACCTTATTTGAGAGAGATATGCCTTATATGATGGTTTTCCATCAGAAACCAACGGATAAAAAGAACTATAATTATTATCATATGCATATCGAATTTTACCAGCCATATAGAGATAAAGATAAGCTGAAATATGCTGCTGGTATTGAATGGGGTTTCTGGATATTTACATATGATGGTATACCTGAGAAGAAAGCACATGAGCTAAGAGAAGCATGTGGTAAGGCTTTAAAGAAGCTGGATAAATATTTAGGAAAAATTCCTTAAGCTAAATTACTATTTTAAATTTAGGGTGTCTTACTTGTCTATAGTTAATAAGTTAAGTATGGAATTTAAAAAGGAATATAATATAAAACCTGATTTAATATCTTCCTCTCCAGGCAGACTTGACTTTTTAAACACTCACCAAGATTATAAGGGTTTACCTGTTATTTCTATAGGTGTTAATTTAAGATCATATACTGCAGTATCTAAAGGAAAAAATGAAAAATGTTCCATATTGTCTGTTAACTTAAAAGAAGAGCATGTAGAGTATCAAGACGTTTTTGATGTAACCAAGCCTGTATTGAGAAAGGGAAAATGGTTTGGCAACTACTTAAGAGCAGCTATTAAAGCTCTACTTGAACTTGGATATGGAATTAAAGGTTTTAATGCTGCTATCCTGAGCGAAGTTCCTATTGGTGGCGGTTTAGGTAGTAGTGCTGCTTTTACAGTATCATTTATTGGAGCTATAAATGAGCTATTTAATCTGGGCCTTAGCAAAAAAGAAATAGCTGAAATAGCTTATCATGCTGAACATGATATTATGGGCGTGCCTTGCGGTAGACTAGACCAGTACGGTTCAGTTTTTGGCGGTGTCATTAAAATAGAAACTACACCACCCTACAACGTTGAAGCATTACCTTTTAGACAGGGTGTTTTCGTAGTTTTAGACTCAGGTATAAAACATAGCACAGCTGAAATACATCCTAAAAGACAAGCAGATATAGACTATGGTTTAAAGTTGCTTCTTGAAATGTCCGATTTGCCTGATTTTACAAGGCAAAAGCTAGGAGAGAAGTACTATGAGCCTAAATGGGAAGAACTAAGTGAAGAGGAATTAATGCCTTATTTAAAACGTTTACCGGAAAAGCCTAAGAATAGAATTTTATTTACAATTAGAGAACATAAATCTACAGAATTAGCTCTTAAAATTATGAAAGGAAAAATACCGGGTATCAACGTTATGGTATCTGTACTTGGTAAAGAATGGGAAAAAGAGATTACGAGCTCTTTAGAACATAGTAACCCGTTATTAGCTCTGATAGGTACTATTATGAACCAGCAACATGAACTACTTAGAGACCTTTACGATCTCAGCTTGCCTGAGCTTGAACATATAAGAAACTCAGCATTAAAAGCAGGTGCTTTGGGAGTCAAAATTTCAGGTGCAGGGCTAGGAGGCTCACTTATAGCCTTAACAGAAAATAAAAGTATTGCTGAAAGAGTTTTAAAGGTAGGCATTAAAGCGGGCGCTAAAAGAGGATGGATTGTAAATATTGATGTCGGTTTAAAGAGAGAATCATTTTAGTTTAAGAAATTTAGTTTTAATATCTTCACGTTCAATAACTAAAGCTACTCCCTCTACTCCCTCAGGCCGATACGCATTATGCCATTCATCAACTATGTAGATGATGTTTTTCTCCATAGGAACTTCTGTAATTTTCTTACCGTCACGGCTAAGGATAAGTGTTATTGATCCCCTTACTAGGTAGAAGAGTTCTGGCGCATTATGTTTTTCAAGAAATGTAACTTGGTTTTTTGAAGTAAACTCAGGCACATAAATGCCGCATTGCCATTTGTTATTTTCTCTGAAAACAACTTCCCATCTCTGTTTAGGTTTAATATGTATTTTATTAACCATATGAAACACCTTTATTTAAACGATAATTCATGTGCTAATGACTCAGCAGTTAATCTAACAGCTTCTCTACTTGAGTACTTAGGTTTCCAGCCAAGCCTCTTAACTTTATCTATACTTAGCAGCATGAACTTTACATCTCCAGGCCATCCTCTACCATCCGGGGTTCCTCCTGTAAAAACTATTTTAGGTTTAAGACCTAGTACTGAAGAAACTATTTCAGCGATTTCCTTAACAGTTATCCAGTCTTCATTACCTACATTGTATGTTTCAAATTTTTCCTTAAGCTTATTGGTTATAAGCAGGGTTGCTTCTATAGCGTCGCTAATATGTAAATAGCTTTTTCTTTGAGTGCCATCTCCAAGAACTCCAAGTTTTTTAGGGTTTTTCCTAAGTTTCATAAGGAAATCGTAAATTACACCATGTCTAAGTTTAGGTCCAACAATGTTAGCGTATCTTATAGCTGCAGCTTTAAAGCCGTATAGATAAGCGTAAGAGCATATGAGAGACTCGCAAGCAGCCTTAGAAGCTCCATAAACACTTATGGGTTTTAAAATATGGTTTTCTGGCGTAGGGAATACTTCCGCATCACCATAAACTGTACTTGAACTAGCGAAAATAAACTTCTCTACTTCGCCTTCACGTCTACAAGCTTCTAACAAATTAAATGTTACAACAACGTTTTCATTGAAATGTATTTTAGGCTCTGTTACACTAACCCTGACTTCAGGGTTTGCTGCTAAATGGAAAACTGTTTTAGCATTCTTGACTGCCTCTGTACAAACTCTCATGTCCTTTAAATCCCCTTTAATGAATTCAAACATGGGGTTTTTAAAATAGTACTTTATATTTTCTACGTAGCCGCTGCTAAGATTATCTACGACACGAACTTTATACCCCAACCTTAACAAAACGTCGACTAGGTGGCTACCTATAAAACCTGCTCCACCAGTAACCAGAACCGTTGCCATGAATTCGACCTCAGAAAGAACTGTGGCTATACAATATTATAAGCTATAATATCAATAGACTAAATTGAATAATTTTAGTAGGCAAACTCCTTACAGTTCAATTTTAATTTTCTTAAAAATTCTCTCTTCACATACTATAAATTCTTCAAATACATTACAGATTTTTATAAATTTTCTTAAAGTAGAAAAAGCTATTTTACCTATAGAGTTAGATTTTCTTTCTCTAAGCTTTAAAAAATCATTTCTTATGCTTCTTAACAAAAATGTTATGTTTTCTTGATACATTTCTAGCTTATCTGTTTCCTCTTTAAATTCGCTCTTTAAGAGAAATGTTGAAAGTAATATATCTCTTAGCTCAACATGGCTTTCAAAAGCGTACGTTAAAATAGTGAATCTATGTAATGTAAAAACCATGCTTTTAATAACATTAAATCTCTCTTCAGGAGCCACTGGTTCTTTATTAAAATTCCCTGTGTGTTCTTTAATTTCGTTTAGAATTTCTCGAAACTTCTTATGGTCTTTAACTAGTAAGTTTAAAACAGGCTCCATTGAGTTGTTGCAACTCTGGAGCTCTTAGTGTAGAGAGATTTTGCATTTAATAGCTTATAGAAGTTTTGGTATTCTTTCTTCATATTAGGTATTTCGATCATCATATTGTTTTATATATTTTTGCAAGGTACGTGAAAATATAGCAA
Source organism: Thermoproteota archaeon (assembly GCA_029258915.1). GTDB lineage: Archaea > Thermoproteota > Thermoprotei_A > EX4484-217-1 > EX4484-217-1 > EX4484-217-1. The sequence goes on along the minus strand of JAPDJU010000002.1, from coordinate 72,187 downwards.
TGGAAGTTTTAAGAAGCAGAGAAGAAAGTTTAAAGAGTTAATGAAAAGCATGTTTTATAAAATCTACTTTAAGATAAAATTGTAATTTTCCTCTATGTTTTTAGCAGCTCATTCTCTAGTGTAAGGTATAGTTAAGGATGCAGGTGCTTTAGCTTTTCTAGAAACAGCTATTAGCGATATTATTACTACAATGTAGGGTATCATTAGTAAAAAGTATGTTGCTGTAGGATACCCTGCCTTGGTAAAGTAGTCTTGTAGAAATGTTGAAATAGACCATGCAGTACCAAAAATTAGTGATCCCGCCCACATTCTAAGCGGATCCCATTTCCCAAAGTATACTAGCCCTATGGCAATAAACCCCATTCCAAACGTTAAGTTCTCATAAAATAACCCTACAACACCTAAACATAGAAATGCGCCTGCAAACCCTGCCATAGCTGAGCCAAAGAGCACGGCTAAGTATCTGACATGGAAAACGTTAACGCCTAAAGTATCTGCTACTCTCGGATTTTCACCTACAGCTCTTAATGCGAGACCCCAACGTGTTCTGTAAAGTATAAACCATGCTAAAGGTAGTAGCATATATGTTAAATATATGGCAGGGTATTGTTTGAATAATGCTGGACCTATTACTGGTATCGAAGACAGTATGGGTATAGGTACTTGAATAGATTTCTGTATTGTAACATATTCTGCACCATAAATAGTCCTATATAGAAAATCTGAGAGACCAAAACCTAAAAAGTAAATTCCCATACCAGCTATAACCTGGTTTACTTTAAGCGATATAGATAGTGTTGCTTTAATTAAGCCTAAAATTAATCCTACAAGAATTGCAGTAAAATATCCTACAATTAAGTTTCCTGTAATGTATGTAAAGTGAAAAGCTGTGAAAGCCCCCATAAGCATTATTCCTTCAACACCTAAGTTTAGGACACCTGAACGTTCAGAATAAACTTCACCTAAACCTGCAAGAGCTAACGGTGTCGACATAGCTATTGCGAGGTTTATTATTGAAGACAACGTTTCTAATGGTATCATTGTAGCATATCATCTCCTAATAATTCTTATTTTATATTTCAAGAATACCTCGGAAATAAGAACGAAAAGATAAATCATACCTTCCATTGCTTTAGATAACGTATATGAAACTCCTAATGCTGATTGCAAATATACTACGCCATTGTATAGTGCTCCAAACATTAATGCAGAAGGTATTATAGCTAATGGATGCAACTTACCTACTAAAGCAACTATTATTGAAGTATATCCTAAACCTATTGAAATACCTTCATATAGGAAATGATATACTGCTAGAACTTCTATAGCTCCAGCAAGCCCTGCTAAGCTGCCACTTAAGATCATACTAGAAATTATTATTTTTCTAACATCATATCCTGCATATTTTGCTGCATCAGGGTTCATACCTGCAACTCTAAGTTTAAAGCCATAGTTTGTTTTAAACATTAGGAAGTAGCCTCCGATAGCTATTAATACTGCTAATATGAAGCCTAAGTGAAGCCTTGTTCCGGAAATTATCACAGGTATTTTAGCTTGAATAGGAGGAGACATAGGCCACATTTCTGAAAGAGGGTTTTTCAGAGGGCCTCTTAAAAGCCATTGGAGAAGTTTGAAAGCAAGCCAATTCATAATAACTGTTAGTACTACTTCATTTATTCCTAGTGTTGCCTTTAAATACCCTGCAAATCCTGCCCACAACCCGCCAATAATCATAGCCATGGTTAAGGATGCAATAATGGTTATTGATGGTGGAAGATTTTCTTGAAGCAGTAAAGCAACCCATGTTCCTACAATAGCTCCCATGATGTATTGTCCTTCAGCACCGATATTAAATACCCTGGCCCTTAATGCAAATGCTAAACCTACACCCATGAGAAGAAAAGACGTAGTTCTGACAAGAGTATCTGCAAACTTTACAGGGGAACCTATAGCGCCAGAAATAAATGCTTCATAACCAGAAATAGGGTTTACACCAGCCCATGACATTAAAACGCCTCCGCAAAGAAACGCTAGCGAAAATGCTCCCAATGGTACAATAATGTACATTATAGGATGTAATTCTCTCTCGATAAACTTTATTTCTAGTCCCATATTTTCTCAATCACCTCTCTAGGCATTCTTTTCACACCTGTCATCATTAACCCCACATCATCTAAACTGACCTTTTCAGGTCTAAAAGCACCCACTATTTCACCTTCATACATAACCATAACTTTATCACTTAAGGATAGAACTTCAGATAGGTCGCCTGAAATAAGTAAAATACTGTATCCCTGCTCTCTCATTTCTAATAATAATTTTCTAACATATTCTGTTGCACTAACATCAAGTCCTGCAGTTGGTTCTTCAGCTATTATGAAACCAGGTTTTCTCCCTAACTCCCTAGCTAAGATAAGTCTTTGAATATTACCTCCAGACAGTGTTTTAGCTTTAGCGAAAGGTGATGGTGTTACTATGCTAAATTTTTCTATAAGCTCCCTGGAGTATTTTAAAAGCATTTGATCATTAATTTTCTTGATATTCAGCCTAGAAAGCAATGGTATGTTTAGGGAAAATGGTTGTTCATCTATTCTTTCCAAAATAAGGTTTTCAGCGACAGAAAATTCTCCAACTATACCTAAACCTAACCTGTTTTCAGGTATTAGTGAAATACCTATTCTTATACGTTCATAAATATCTTTATGGGTTACATCTTTACCAAAGAGATATATTTTACCTTCTAATGGTTTTCTTAAACCATAAATTACTTCAGCAAGTTCTTTCTGCCCGTTACCAGCAACTCCTGCAATACCGGCAATTTCGCCTGCTCTAACCTTAAACGATATCCCCTTTAACGCTAAAACACCTTTATCACTTAATGCTTTAAGATTCTTGACCTCTAAAACAACATGGCCTGGTTTCTTAGGTCTCTTGGTTATTTCTAAGAAAACTTCTCTTCCAACCATAAGTTTTGCTAGCAATTGTGGTGTAGCTTGTTCCCTGCTGAGTTTGCCTACAACCTTACCTTTTCTTAAAACAACTATTTTATCAGCAATTTCCATAACTTCATGTAGCTTATGCGAGATAAATATTACTGCTATATTGTTAGCTATAAGTTTCTTTATGATCTTAAACAGCTCTCTTGTTTCTTGAGGTGTTAAAACGGATGTAGGTTCATCCAAGATTAAGACTTTAACGTTTCTGAAAATAGCTTTTAAAATTTCTACTCTTTGTTTTTCACCTGCTGAAAGCTGCCATACTTTCTGCCACGGATCTATTTTAAATCCCATTTCTCGTGCTAGCTTATTTATTTTCTTAACTGCTTCTTTAAGGTCTAAGACTAAACCGTATTCTTTAAGGCCTAACATTATATTTTCGACAACAGAAAGTTCATCTATAAGCATAAATTGCTGATGAACCATACCTATGCCATGTGCAATAGCATCTTTAGGTGATTTAAAATAGACATTTTTACCGTCGATGTATATTTCTCCTTTGTCAGCTCTGTATAGGCCATAAAGTATGTTCATTAGCGTTGTTTTACCGGCACCATTCTCCCCGAGAAGAGCTAAGACTTCTCCCTTGAAAACGTCAAGGTCTATATGGTCATTAGCCACTACGCCAGGAAATCTTTTAACTATATTCCTCATAGATACTATTGGTTTCTCCATAAACTATTAATCCCCATAAACTCCCTATGGTTTCTAGGACTATAGAGAAAAAGATAATTTATAGTTTTTATGGTTTAAACCCTGTATCTATTTCCCCAGCTTTAATCTTCTCTATTAGTGTTTGTATCTCCTTCTGTAATTCTGGAGGTACTAAGCCTCCGCCAAGAATTATTTCTAATCCTCCGTTTTCAAGGCTAAGCCAGTATACCTTTCCTCCTTCCTTTTCCAACTTCCCTGCTACATAGTCATTATACCATTCTTCAAACACTATTTCCCAGTGCCATACTTCATACATTAGCATTCCTTCAGGATATATTTCTGGATGATATGTGCCGCTCATCATGGCATATACTCCTTTTTCTTTAGCAGCAGATATTGCTCCCAATTGGACGCCGTCACCCATAGCTTTAACTACATCAACGCCATGCTCTTCTATAAGAGCTGTTGTTGCCATTTTCGCTCCTGGCACATCATGGAAGTCTCCTACGTAATGTACATGGAGCGCTGCATCAGGATCGTATCCTGCATACTCTATTCCTTTTCTCTGACCTATTTCGCTACGAGAAAGCTCTGCAACAGCCATGCCTGCAACGAAAGCTACATGTTTAGACTTAGACATTTTAACTGCTAAATAACTTACAATAAATCCGCTTTGATCTGTTCTGACATCAGCTACACTAACTCTAGGGCCAACATATTGGGGTGCACCAGCAATAGCTAAGAAGTATACGTTAGGGTATTCTTCAGAAAGTTTAGCCATAGGTTCTCCATATTGAAAGCCAACGCCAACAATTAAGTTGTATCCTTGTTCACAATAGCTTCTAATAGTTGGCTCTATTGCAGCAGGATCGTAAACCCCTTGTACCCATGCAACTTCTACTTCAGGATGCTTACCCCTAAAAGCTTCCATAGCTCTATATCCAGCTTCATTCCATGCAGTATCAGTTATACTCCCAGGAAATATGAAAGCCATTTTAATTCTCTTAGGTGTTGGTGAGGGAGTAGGCCTTGTTAAAGCTCCTAAAGCCCATCCAATAACTCCAGCAACTATTATAGCTACAATAATGATAACAGCTAGCTTTCGTGGAATAGCTGCCATATAACTTTATCCCTCGTGTAGAAGTATGTTATTCTAAACTAAATTCTTAACTTACTTCGCTTTAAACTAGATGTTTAAAACCTACGAAACAATATTACATCAAACGATTAAAATTATAAAGATACTTATACTTGAATCTTTCATCATTTGATGTAAAAAACTTTGCTTTTACATCATACTTCTTAAACAGCTTAAAATACTTCTCCTTCAGTTTTGATGTATTCTCTAAAACAATACAACTTCTTAAACACGTTAGGAGCCTAAATACGCTCCTATGTTTTAACATAGTCTCAGTTATTTATTCTTCTAAGTGCATTTAGGAAAGGTTAAGAAATTACGGTAAAATATACTTAACTGTGTGTTTCGATGAAGCTAAGTATTTATGAGTTTAAAGATTTAACGAGATCATACGGCATAATTGAATTTGAAAACGATGAATATAAAAAGCTAATTTCCCACATAACTAAGTTTAAAGAAAAACTGAAGGAAATATTAGAAAACAAATTAGGAGTATTCAAGTGTTTCAAGTATGCTGGAGGATTAATGATTTATGATGAAAAACAATACCCCATGACCTATATTTCGTTTGAAACAAGAGAAAACAGTATCTTTACCTTCGAAATATATCCTAACTCTATGTCTGCTGAATCTAACACTAACGCAAAAGAATTATTAGATGTCATTTATTTAGTAACTGAAATACTTATAGGTGAAACACTTAGAAAACCAAAAGGTATGATGCTCGGCTTTACGCTCTCCTGAAGCTAAGTTAATTAAATTATTACCTTGTATCTTCCATTTTTAAACTTAGACATTAACGCATTGTATTCTTTCTTACCAAGAACAGTTAATATTTCTACTACGTTCCCTCTTAAAGTATAAACAACGGCAATACCTTTCATAGAAACTGCAATATAAACATCGTTCCATGAATCATAAACAAGTTGAACAGGATTATATGAAGCATCATAAATGTCTTCCTCTTTTATGTTACGTTCTTTCATTCTTAACTTGGCATGTTTTGACAACATAATTTTAAACATTACCCACAGTCTCTGAACATATTCGTTAGGCATATAAGGTGTCTTAAGTCCATTTAAAGTCTCCTATATTCCATGGTTATAAATGCTTCTATTTCTCTTCATCCTTTAAGCGCCTAGGCTAAGGTTATGAAGAAAACTTAAATGAATACTATACAATTTTATGCTGTGAGGTTAATTATGTTGAAGCGTCTAAGAGTATTGCTTTTCGAAACACCTGATGATCCATGGTTCAATATGGCTTTTGAAGAAGCTTTTGTTAGAGTTAGAGCTGCAGGTATTGTTAAAGATGATTGTCTAAGAATTTGGAGGAATAGTGAAGCCATAGTCGTAGGTTATCTTAGAAATGTAGCAGACGAAGTGAACGTGGAATTAGCTAGGAAATTCAAAGTACCTATTATCCGTAGATTTACCGGCGGCGGCGCAGTATACCATGATCTTGGCAACGTAAACTACTCAATAGTGGTTAAGCCTGAAGAAAAAATTGAAAAACCAATAGATTACATTTACTCTAAGCTTTTAAGTGGAGTATTAATAGCCTTAAAGAAATTAGGTGTAAACCCTTATGTAGAAAACATAAATGACATTGTTGTCGAAAACGGAAAGGTTTCAGGCACAGCTGCAACCCTATTCTGGAACATATTATTTCTACATGGCTCCCTACTCGTAAATGCTAACCTAAACATGTTGAGGGAGTTGCTGAAAATACCTAAGAATAAACCGTTCACTAGAAAAATAAATCCAGTAAAATATAGGGTAGCCAATTTAAATGATTTGCTTAAAACGAAGGCTTCTATGAGAGAAGTCATTGAAGCACTTATTTCGGGCTATGAAGAAGCACTTAAAGTAGAAGCTTACCTAGATAAACCCCTTAAGTTAGAGCTAAAAATAGCAGAAATTCTTTACAAAGGAAAATACTTGCGTACTACTTGGAACACTGAAAGATGTTCTATACTAGAATATAAGGAATTAGAGGAAGAGATAAATAAAATACTAAGCAAACACTGCACTCCTTACTAAGTAAAAATATTTGATAAAGAGTTATTTTAGAATGATCTTCCTTAAACTATTAGCAGACATCATTAAGATTATTACTAACATAACTATTATTAATGTTAATAGCGAAAATTCCGGTACAGGCTTAGGTTCCCCTGTTCCACCTAAGCTTAAAAGAACAGCATTAAAACCTAAAAGTTCTAATTCTTCCTCAGATATCGTATCCCAGTTCGTTCCTTTAGTTACCTGTATTGATTCTAGCCCATAGCCTGTAGCTATAGTGAATGATTCTTCCTCATTTACTGAAGGCTGATGGCTTCCTGTTTCAAAGCTTGGATACTCTACTGTTCCAGCAAGGTTGTTTGAGAAACCTAAAGTTAAAACATTGTCATTTAAAAGATCTATGCCAAATCCTTTATCTACACCTGAGCTACTCCATGTTCTAAACCATTCTACGTTTCCAGCATTGTCTATTTTAGCTATAATAATGTCGGAGTTCCCTTGACTGCTTACACCATAGCCTACAACATATATGTTACCACTACCATCTACCACTATGCTCTCGCCAAAATCATTATTTAATGAATAATCTAATGATATGAACCATTCTAGGGCGCTCGTAGAGCTTATTTTAAACACTATAATGTCGCTCAGAGCTGAAGTGTAATATGTTGAAGAACCTATAACGTAAATGTTACCATTACTATCTAGAGCTATTCCTTTGCCTACTTCGGAGTATCCTCCAACATACTTGTTTTCAGAAACTGTTCCGTTACTAAACAGTTTTAAAATGATACATCTAGTACTTGATTGCTGATATTCTCTATAACCTACAGCATATAATATCCCATTAGAAAACACTATATCGTAAACTACCTCATTAGCTTCCGTACGATAAAGCTTACTCCATAATACATTGCCGTCACTATCCGTTTTGAAAACATATATATCGTTGCCATACAATGTTGGTCCTTTAACATAGCCTGTAACATATACATTGTCTGTATTATCTATAGTCACAGCTTCTGCTGATTCATCATAACTACTTCCCCAATATCTGCTCCATAATACTTGGCCGTTGGTATCTATCTTTAGTATGTAGCCATCCCATCCACCATTAGAGTATGAAGTAGTATTTCCTACAACATAAATATTACCATAACCATCGGCTACTATGTCGTTTACCGTATCTTCTCCGCTTCCACCGAACCATATAGACCATAGTATAGAGCCTGTTGTTCCATCTATTTTTGCTATAAAAGCATTGGAACTTGTAGGAGCATTTATGCCGAAACTATATGTGGTTCCAGCAATAACTATATCTCCAAATACATCTGCTGCTATAGCGTAGCCATAGTCGTTACTTGAACCTCCCCACCAATATGTGGAATTGCTTATACCATGCAGTGTAAAGGTAATCGCCCCTAAGATAGGGAAAAACATTAAAGCTACAATAAGTGTGCTAACTAATGCTGATACTCTCATTTCCGAAAGTATGGTTAGTGACAAAATAAAGTTATAAACGTAAGGGGATATTGTACTTTAGCGTTTTGCTATTTTCCTTCTCAACTTATCATAGAAATTAGAAGAGGGAAAAGCTTTACCACAACTAGGACACACTAGTAACGGAGGTCTTTCTCTACCTTCTTTAACAGCAGACGTTAGCGTAACATTTACAACTGCTTCATATAATAAATAGAAATCTTTAGGCTTACCTTTAAAACCGCAATAGGGACATTTAATCTCTTTTTCTTCTCGCAAACATATCATCTCTTAAGCTATGTTTTTCTTTTAGAAATAAACTATGCTAGTAACTACTAGGAGTGTTCTGCTTAAAATACCTACTTGAGCAAATGTAGGAATTATATCTATTATTGATCTATACCTATTCTCTCCTTTTAAGTATAGACACTGTAGATAAGCTTTTATTGCTAAACGGTAAATTAGTGAAAAACATTATGTAGAGTAGAGGGCTTGTTTGGCTTTGAGATATGATATACTTGAAGGGTTTATAGAGGTTAAGGGGAAACACCCTATATTAGTAATTGCTTTACATGGTTTTGGTTCTGATAGGTTTAAAGATGTAATTGCGAGAATTAAGGAATATGGCCTCTACGATAAGTTCAAGGATATTGTTACATCAAATTCTGCTGTTGACTTTCTTACAGGTGAAATAGCATTTAAAGTGGGAATAGCTGAAAAATGTCGAGTAATTTTACCTACAATAAGTAAGGTAGATATGGTAAATAATCTTCCTATACCTGACTATAATTTAAACAAAGAATATGCTCTGATAACTCCAATATGGCGTAGGGTAGAAGAGCTAATTAAAAATGGTCTAGTTAACGTTATTGTGGATATTCATGGTATGAAAGCTATTACTAAGTGGCCGGACATATGTATTTCATGCGCTAACTATACTACAGCTTCAAAAGAAACAATAGATTCTGTAGCCATGGTCTTTAAGAAGCTAGGCTATAGTGTGAAAATTGATAAGCCATTTAAAGGAGGAGCCTTCATAAGACATTTCGGCAACCCTCCTGCTACTGAGGCTTTCAGTATTGAGATTAAAAGAAACCATAGATTTTTAGGATCTAACATTACATGGGCATTAAGGCTAATTATTAGAGAGATTATTAAACTCAAGAAATTCTAATGGAATCTTTAAACAAAGAGACCTTGATTAACTTGATTTTAAATAATGTATGTTTAGTATGGTGTTGCAAAGAACGTTATTATACGAATGAAGGATAAAGTATATTACGTGTAAACTTTAAGAATTGTAAAATGTCGTTAAGGGAGGAAAATGATGATTAAGCAAAGGATGTTTGCTATAATACTGCTTGCAACATTAGTTGCGGCTTCAGTTATTGTATTGTTATCCTATGGTTCAAAGAAAACTGAAAGTACTCTTCAACAAACCTTAACACAAAAAGCGAAACCTTTACATGTTTTTGAACTGTTAAAAGACGAAGTTCATGCATTAGAAGTTAAACAGCTATTAGAGAACACATATTACGCTAAAGCTTCCATCGAAGGCAATAGTTACTACTTAAAAATGGTTTTTAACATTAACCCTCCACTTAAGGGTAACGAGAAAATAACGTTAAATATTAGTTCTAATGTTGGCATGTTTAGCATTACCTTATACTCATCTAGGCTTATTGTAGATCCTGAAACCGGTGGATATTGTGCTAGAAGCTGGTATAATATTCAAGTAGCTAACATGATCAATAAATCTATTAGAATTCCCGCTGAAAAACCTCATGTACATTGGCTTAACATGACCTTCATTGGTAATAGAAGTAAAGTTGAGGTTGTTAACTTAGAGTTTAATGAGAAACTAGTATTATACAGTAATTTAAATAAGACAATAGAGGTTTACGGTAATGAAACTGTTAAGAAACTTATAGCAGGACCTGAAAGAGCATTAGCTGTTTATGGGGATCACTACACGGCATTCATTACAGTTCCTATAGAAAAACAGCCGCCAACAGTAGATAGGATTCTTATTGAGATAGCATATCCTAAAGATTGGCTTCCTGAAAATGTTGCACCTTGGATCATTATATCTTTTACTTCTTAGGAGGGCTGTTTCATAAATAGTTAAAAGCGTAAATATTTTCATTTCATAATTTTTGGAGGAGTGCTGTATGAGGCACTATCGAACAGGTAAGGCATCACAACTCTTGGATATCAGCAAACCAACACTAATTAGAAAGATTAAATCTGGTGAGATTAAAGCGTATCGTGTTGGAAGAGAATACCGTATCCCCGAAAGTGAAATCAAAAGACTATTTGAAGGCAAAACTCTTGATAAAGTCGTCATTTATGCCAGAGTTTCAAGCCGAGACCAGAAAGAGGACTTGGAGAGACAGGTTAAATATCTGGGTTATCAAGTTGTAAAAATTCTTACTGACATTTTATCAGGCTTGAATGGGAACAGAAGGGGATTAAAACAACTCTTTAAATTGGTTGAGGGTGGAGAAGTTGGGAAAGTCGCCATAACATACAGGGACAGGCTCACTCGCTTTGGATTCAAATACCTCGAACAATACTTTAACTCTCATGGCGTTGAAATTGAAGTAATCTTCGACGATGAGGAGAAAGCACCAGAAAAGGAACTCGTAGGAGATTTGTTAGCCATCGTAACTTCATTTGCTGGAAAACTTTATGGAATGCAGTCTCACAAGAAAAAACGCCTTGTAGAGGTGGTAAAGAATGCACTCAGAGACTATTAAACTAACCGCAAAATTCAAACTTAAGGAGATCCCTGAAGGGTTAGATGACCTTTTCTCCGCTTACCGTGAGATTGTGAACTTTCTCATAACTTACGCTTATAAGAGTAACATCACGAGTTTCAAAAGGCTCAAAAAAGAGACTTACAAAGAGTTAAGGGAGAAATACCCACAATTACCGAGCCACTATATTTACACAGCTTGTCAAATGGCTACATCAATTTACAAGAGTTACAGAAAGAGAAAAAGGAAAGAGAAAGCCAATGGAGAACCTGTTTTTAAGAAGGAAGTCATAATGCTTGATGACCACTTGTTCAAACTCGATTTGGAGAAGGTAATAATCAAACTCTCTACTCTAAAAGGGAGGACTTCCTTTGAATTTTATCCAGCCAAGTATCACGAGAAGTTCAGGGACTGGAAGGTTGGACAGGCTTGGCTTATTAAAACGCCTAAGGGAGTTTTCATTAACGTAGTTTTTTCAAAAGAGGTTGAAATCGGAGAGCCATTCGCTTTCATTGGAGTGGACTTGAATGAGAATAATGTAACCTTAGCACTCCCTAATGGTGAGTTTGTCCAAATCATAACTCACGAGAGGGAAATTAGGACGGGTTATTTTGTAAAGAGGAAGAAGATCCAGAAAAAACTTAAGGCTGGCAAAAGGAGGAGAGAACTCCTTGAAAAGTACGGGAGGAGGGAGAGGAATAGGCTTAACGACCTGTATCATAAACTTACGAATAAAATCGTGGAGTTGGCAGAGAAATACGGTGGTATTGCTTTGGAGGATTTGAGTGAAATTAGAGATTCGATCAGATACTCTGCTGAAATGAATGGGAGACTTCACCGCTGGAGTTTTCGCAAACTTCAATCAATCATTGAGTATAAGGCTAAACTGAAGGGTGTTAGGGTTGTTTTCGTTAATCCCGCTCATACTTCCTCCCTGTGCCCGATGTGTGGGGGTAAACTAAGCTCGAATGGGCACAGGGCTTTGAAATGCGAAAACTGTGGTTTTGAAGCCGGCCGTGATGTGATCGGCTCCTGGAATATTCGTTTGAGAGCCCTGAAGATGTGGGGAGTAACCGTTCCCCCCAAAAGCCCTCCAATGAAGACGGGAGGAGGGAAGCCTACCCGATACGAAATTAACACTCTACACACAATTAACGGGTAGGCAGAACGGTTATTAGTGAAGGCATTCTAAACATTCTTTTTCAAAATGCTCCATGCGAATACAGCATGTGCTAAAGCCTTTACCTTCAGTGTCCTTAAGTTCTAATAGTATGTAATCTTTAATTTTCTTCACAGATACGTCTTCAGGTTTTTAACAAGCTTAGACACTGTTATATGATATGTTTTTATCTCTGTAAATAATTTTTATAATAGCAGTATAGGTGTCGTTAACTTTGCTTGAATGTTCTACATGCGCTTTAATACTAGACATAACGTCCCACTTCTCTAAATATTCATGATATAAGTTTTAGTAAAATGTTTCTAATATTGGCGTTAGAAATTTTTATTTTCTTACAATATAGTTCCAGCTTAAACCTATGAATATCAGTGAAAGTAATGCAATAATCGACGACAATGCTCCCAAACCCATTATTATCCCCATAGCTGCATAGTATATTTTAAAGAAGCCTGAAATCATTATTATAGAAGCGTATATTACCGATATTATTAGTACGCTTAATGCTGAAGCCAAACCTAGTTTTAACCCTAACATTTTCTTTTTAACCATTAAAACCACGGATGTTAACGCTAAAATACCTAAACCTATGTAAATCCCTATAATAAGTGAAGCAAGCATTTTACCTATTCCAGGCTTTATATAAGGTAGTATTGGCAGTTCAATAATTCTTAAAGCCAATACTATGTATGGTATTGTTAATAATACTCCAAGCAATATTAGCAGCGATGCGGAGGTAATAACATATCCTGGCTTACTATATTCTATGAAAGGTGATTTCCCAAAATAGTAGTGTAATAGTATGGCAAGCGAAATTATAGTTAGGATTATAGGTGTTGCAAAAATTATGATCGAATCTAAACCTCTTAAAACAATTATTGTAGTTGTTAATTCTAAGTCTGATGTTAAATCTAGTGTTGAACCACCATACTCTAAAACAGTTACCCAAAGCTCATTTTCTTTAAACAGGTTTGCTAATCTACTATCTACTTCTTCAAGCTTACTTAAGCTAATTACATCCTCTACTATGAATTCGAATTTAGCCTTAAGCACAGGTTCACTACGTATTCTCTCCTTAGACACTATAAACAGCTTTATCTTCGTATGTCCTTGGCTTAAACTTGAAATTTTGAGCGGATAATATATCCTGTCAGATTTAAAAATGTACACTAAGGGTGCTATAGTCTTGATCCTAGTGGGTTCCTTAATGGTTACAATATCTATTACAAAATATTTGTATCCCCTTCTGATATAGTCTTCGAAAACATCCTTAGTTACTTCAGGTTTTTCTAAACCATGTTCATGTGCATAACTTATAATCCATTTTTCAAGATCTTCTCCACTATCGGCTCTCACAACAGTTATGAAGTGTGGTCCGATGGTTATTTGGAATTCTATAATAACTTTCTCTCCTAAACCAGCATATTCGAAAGCAGGTCTAATGATGGCTTTTCTCGAAATTCTAGAATTAATGTAGTTAACCAGGGTTCTAAATGATTCTTCAGATCCCTTCTCGATCTTAGGCAGTGAAGGCAAAGGCAGGATTTCTAAAACTTGGACTTCACCTTTAAATTCACTAGGGCTTACTATTTCCCCCATTAAGTCGTTGGATAGAATAAGAACTTCAACACTACCATTCCATCCGATTATAGCTTTCTGCCCGGGTTCAAAAATGGTAATGTATTCGCCGAAAGGAACAACACCTTTATCGCAAGTAACAGGTTTAACGGCAAATATAGACAAGGTGAAGACAAGTGCAATTACTATAATGAATACTTTCTTAAATTGCATAAACGCACCTGCTTCTTGTTAAGAAACCTTATTATATAAAATTAGAGCTTCGAACATAAAAACATAGCATACAGTAATGTTAACTTGCTACTTATTTACAATAAAGGAAGATAACTCTAACCCATTACTTTGAAACATCAGCTATTACGGGGCTAATTGCTCTAATAAGCTCCTCAGTTCTAATCTTAATTAAAGCATAGTGTGAGCCCCCACCAATTAAAACAATGTCTTTAGATAAAATATTAGAATCAGCTACTTTAGGAATATGTTCAAGACTTGGAGATAGAGGAGATACTTCACCAACATCAAACCCTGTTACTTTCATGACTTCTTCTCTTCTAGCCAATCTCACTTTTTTACACTTTAACAGCTTACGAAGCTTACCATAATCAAGCATTTTATCGCCACTAAGCAATATGGCATAAGGTTTACCGTCAGCAATAACAATTAACGTTTTAATAATTTTGTCTTTAGGAAAACCTGAGACCTTAGAGGCCATATCAACAGAAATAACTTTGCCTTTAAAACGAAGAATTTCAGCATTGATATTTTCACTCTTAATAAACTCTTCAATGGTATTAACATTGCTTCTCATAGATTATCTCCTCCCTAATGATTTATCTCTTCAACCTAAAAAGCATTATTCTTCCTTATAATAGTATATACTATCAGATCTCAAATGAAATACAATAGATGGGATTTTAAGTATTAATGAACAAGTTAAGCAATAAATTTCATAGGCTGTTTCGGGTTAAACGTTACATTCAAATACTTCTAATAACTTTTATTGGAAATGGTCGATGACACGCTCTGCGGTGGGAGGGGAGATAAAAACCCTTCAGATGGGAGCCCTATGGCGTTGGGCTCGACAGAACCCATGAGGTGCGGGTGAAGCTAGTGAACCCACACCAAGGGCTAACCCCCTCACAAAATTAAAAGTATTAAAAATTGTCCAAAAGTACTGTGGAGGGAGAAACGCTCTCTTTACGGTATCTTCCCTATCTCTATTTTAAGCTGTACTGCTATTAATATTAGCAACATTATTGTTATTATTTTCAATATTAGCCCTACGGTTCTGCTGTACGGTTTTGGTATTGGTTTGTTTGAAACTATTGAGGTTCCATAGTCTTCTATTAGTGCTTTTTTATCGATTTTAATCGCCGACAACGTTAATACTATGTCTCCGCTTGAACCCGCCGTATTCATTATAAACATTGTTGATAGTATTTCTTTAGCCAGTATATTTGGTGTTATTAGCGCTAAGATTAATGTTATTGTTGAAAAAGCTATTAGCGGAGTTAGGGTTATTGCTATATAATGTTTTCTCATTATTCCGTCCTTAATCCTAACATAGAATACCGGAGTAAATTTTACCCTACCGTACCCTATTTTAGCCTTATAACCTAACATTATTGCTGTCGCTATATGTATTAACTCATGAATAATTACGGTTAAAACTAATGGAACTATAATTTTTAAGGTGAAATCTAATGTTGTATAGAAGGTTATTTCTGACACTGCAGTGTTAAAAATGATTGTCAAAGACGCTACAAGCAATATCACCGATATTGATGTAATATCCCATACATAATTTTTTAAGTCTAAAGAATACTTGTATTCCACCATTACCTAAACACTACTCACTTTTATCTCCAATGTTCTTTTACTATACTTTTCTATTTTTTCTTCCAAAACTTCTACACCTATACCGGGTTTTTGAGGTACCGTTATTGTTCCATCATTATTCAGCGTCCATGGTGGTTCTACAACGTCTTCCTCATAGTATCTATTTGATGCCGAAATGTCGTTAGGATATTTTATGTTAGGTAAAGTTGCTAATGCTACTTGGAATCCTCTACCAATACCTGTTTCAAGCATTCCACCTATCCACACAGGGATGCCGTGTTTTAACGCATAATCATGTACTGCCATAGATTCTTCTATTCCTCCAACTCTTGCAGGTTTAATGTTTATTATTCTACAGCTTCCAAGCTTTATCGCTGCTTTAGCATCATAAATGCCTTTAATACTTTCATCAAGGCATATTGGTGTTTTTATTTTGAGTTGTAATTCAGCATGTTCAGCTAAGTCTTCGTAGTGTAATGGCTGTTCAACCATTAGTAAGTGGTATTTATCTAGTTCTTGGAAAATATCTATGTTTTCCAGTGTATATGCTGCATTAGCGTCTACATGTAAGGGAATATCGCCAAAAACTTTTCTTATTATTTTCACAGGTTCTATATCCCATCCATGCTTTATTTTTATTTTAATCCTTCTATATCCTTCGTCTAGAAACTTAGATACTGATTTGAGAAGAGAGTTCATGTTACCTATTATTCCTATACTCACACCACTTACTATTTTTGTCCTAACTCCTCCTAAGAGAGCATATAAGGGTTTATTTTTAATCTTAGCTACGAGATCCCATAGAGCCATTTCTAACCCTGCTTTAGCCATCATGTAGCCTCTAACTTTAGAGACAGCATTTAGAAAATCCGCGGGTTTACTAAAGTCTACTTCTAAAAGCTTGGGTGCTAAAAATTCTTTTACAATGTATAACGATGTTTCTACTGTTTCATAGTGATAATATGGGTTATCATCTACTGGTATTTCTCCCCAACCTATTTCACCGCCTTCCTCCTCAACTTCGACTAATACGCAATGCCTGTCAACGGTTTTTGCGAAACTTGTTTCAAATGGTGTCTTAAGTTTCATAACTACATGATGTAATTTTATCTTCTTTACCTTAATTGTCCATCACCTATGCTTATACTTTCCATGGAACATTGCCTTCAAGAATGTTGTTTAAACTCTCTTTCCAAACCACGTAAAAGTTTCTTCTTTTACCTTTTTCAATCTCTGAAATAAACTCTGTAACTACGTATCCTTTTGAAAAATATTTTTCAAAAACTTCTCTTAACCCGTATCTCCATTCTAAAAGAATGTTCCTATGCAGTTTTAGCTTGTTTACATCGCTCGGTATTTCAACAACAACTACTTTTTCATCAGTATCTAAATCATATTTCTTTAGTCTTCTATATTCTCCCTTATCCTCAGTTTCCGTTACCATAACTCCTCCAGAATTTAATACCTGTCTTACTGTTGGTGTTTTCAATTTCCTTTGTAATTTCAACTCTACTCTCTTACTTTTAATCCACCATTCAGCTTCAAACCTATCTGTAGGCATACCGATGTTTATTTTATCCCTTAATTCGCCATAATAGTCTCTATGAAATTTCCTAACAATCACGCCCAGCTTCCCAATATTGAATTTGGCGTTAGGTCCTTGTAAAGGATCGTAGGTCCATATGATTAGGTCTAATCCTTGTTTGAGGACGTACTCTCTCTGTTTAAGCTTAAGAATATATCCTAACCCCTTATACCTATATTCTCTAATAACTCCAGCTATGTGGCTGTAGTGAAATACTTTATTACCAAGATATCCTGGTATGCCGAAAACTAGTCCTACAGGTTTGCCTGTATTTTTCTCAAAAGCTCCTAAAACTAAGCCTCCATGGCGATCAGCTGAAATAAGCATATGGTAAGTTACTGCTTCACTATAATCTGGCATACCCCATATTTCGATTTGTACATTCATAAGCTTCCTATATTCATCGACATTTCTCGGTCTTCTTATCTCAATAACTTTGCCGTTTAATTCAATTTCATATACGTCCGTAGAAATCACCTCACCAGGTTTAAGTAAGTTATAGGCTACTTTCTTGTAAAAACAGTAGTATATCCTGTATATATTATATTGTACGTACCCTTATAGTTCCTAGAGAACATTATATGCGCTTTAAATCCTGTACAGTGGCCTGCATGCACTGTTTTCACATTTTCCTCGTAGAGTCCTCTTATTGTCTTCTCTATTCTTTCTTCTGAAGCATCTACTAAATGTAAGCCGCCAATAATAGCGTTAATGCTTGTTTCTTTTGTTAATTCTTTAGCGTACTTTACTATGTTAACTATACCTGCATGGCTGCATCCAGTAACTAAAACAAGCCCTTCATTTTTAACGTTTATAATAAGAGATATATCGTCCATTAACATATCAGGAACAAGTTTACCTGAGTCATCTAAGGTAAACGTTTCAATAGGTTTTTCAAACTCTGCTCTCCTAGGTACTTCTCCGGTAATTAAAACTCCCTCAACAAGCTCCAATGGGTCTTTAGTAAGAACAAATTTCGCTCCATACTTCTCTAGAACATCCTTTTTGAAAGGCATTCCTGCATCTCTTAAGTAAGGTTTTTTAATAAGGTTAGGTTTGAAAAGCAATGAATGAGCTACAATATAAACCTTCTTTCTAATGTGTTTGAGTATTCTAAGTAATCCTCCTGTATGATCATAATGTCTATGGGATAAGACAATGTAGTCTATATTGGCTAAATTTATGCCTAACTTCTTAGAATTGAAGATTATAGGTTTTCCATACTGTCCAGTATCGAATAATATATTTTTTACGGAATCTTTGACAGCAACTTCGATAAATGCTGAAAAACCATGCTGTCCTATAAGGTTAGATCCGTAACCGGCATAGTCATCAGCAAGTATAGTTATTTTAACAGAGTCTACACCATCTTTCATAATAGCACCGGTTATTGTAAATTATTTTGAGCAATAAAAATTTATATAATGGTATTATTAGTAGGAGGTAAAATTATTGTGCAAGGCGAAGAGTTTATAAATACACCAGATGGTATTACCCTAAACATTTTAGATTACTGTCGAAGCATTACTTTGTAGACATCTTTATAAAGATATTTAGGTATTCTTAGAGGAAATTCAAATATGTTAGTTTAGCAAAAATAAGGGACAAGTATTCCCGGAAAATCCTTGTTCAAGGTGGTTAACGACGGAATATTATTGTCTATATAAAGTCGACGATGATGGCAAATGGAAAACAGTAATTGTATTTAACAACCCTCCAAGAAACATTAAGGACCTAGGAAACAAGCTTAAATCCGTTTTAAAATGCAGTGTTACTGTTAGAAAGAAATACATTATAATAGATAAGTACGTGTTAGAATACAGGATAGCAAGAATAATAGAGGAATACATTACTGCGAGGAGTAGACCTAAAGTATATAGGTTTTTAACTTAAAACACATCTCTACTTTGCCTTTCCTACTTTATTCAAGCTAGTTTTTAACCAGTACGTATAATAGTAAATACAAAACAGTGTTTCGTTTCAAGGTGATGTAGTTGAATATTAAAGCTGTATTTTTCGATATTGGGGGAACATTGTATAAAGAGAAGAGATTTGAAATACCTCCATGGGCTTCTAAATTATCCTCTTTTCTCAAGAAACAGTGTCTTTCCATAGCTCCGGATAAGATCTATTCAACCTATGTTAACGTTAGGGACGAGCTAATCAAGGGTGCTATTGATAGTATTGAGATATGGCATTTATCTATTCTAACATTAACTCTTTCTAGATTGAACATAATACCTAATCCCCGCTTAGTTATGGAAGCCTATAAACTGTTTACTGAAAGCCTTATGGAAATAATGGAGCCTTACAAGGGAGTTCATGAAATTATGGAATGGTTAAAAAGTAAAGGATTAAAAATAGGTATAGTATCCAATACCGGATCCCACTATTTAATTTACCGTATTCTTGAAAAAGACGGCCTACTTAAATATGTAGATTCTCTAGTTACTTCGCAAATGGTTTCCTGGAGAAAACCCGATAGAAGAATTTTCCTTTATGCTTGCTCAACGTTAAATGTGAAACCTGGTGAAAGTGTTCATGTAGGTAATGATCCTATAGCCGATGTTCTAGGGGCTAAGAATGCTGGGTTAACAGTTATTCAAAAAATCTCAGAACATACTCCAAAATCTGATTTAGCTGACGCTGTTATTATGAAATTAGAAGAAATAAAACATATTATTGAAAAACTAATGCGCTTTTCTTGAAATTTATGATTCTCTACATTCTTGTTAAATAAGTTAATGATGCAAGCATGGTTCGTAAACTAAATATCTCTAAATATCTATATTAAACATAACATTTTAGACGCTGATGAAAAAGTTCTCTATAAAAACAATTCTATAGGAAAGATGAGGCTAAAATGTCTGGAAAAACGTTATGCAGTAAAGAAATTGAAAGGTACGATAGGCAGATAAGGGTTTTTGGTGTTGAAGGGCAAATAAAGCTTAAGAAAGCTAAAGTAACAGTTATTGGTGTTGGCGGTTTAGGTTCTATTTCTTCACTATATCTTACAGCTATGGGTATAGGTAAATTAGTTATTGTAGACCATGGCAGATTAGAGTTAAGCAATCTAAATAGGCAAATACTTTATAGAACAAAAGATATTGGAGAACTTAAAGCTAAACTAGCTGCTCAAAGACTTAAAGAGCTAAATCCCAATGTTGATATAGAGTATTTTACCGAAGAAATAACCAGTGAAAACATTTATGATTTCATTAAAGAAGCAAATGTAGTTATTGATGGTTTAGATAATTGGAAAGCAAGGTTTATAGTAAATAAAGCATGCGTAGAACTAAATAAGCCATTTATTCATGCAGGGGTTCATGGAGCCCATGGCCAAGTACTCGTAGTTATGCCAGGTAGGGGACCTTGTTTAAGATGCATTATGCCGCAAACACCATCTCAAAGAGAAAAAATACCTATACTTCCAACAACACCAGCAGTATTAGCTTCCCTACAAGTAACAGAAGCAGTAAAAATAATTACAGGCTACGGTAAGCCAGCAATAGGGAAACTAATACTATACGATGGCTACTCGATGAGCTTCCATGAAATACCTGTTTCGAGAAGAGAAAACTGCCCAGTATGTGGGGTTATATAGCGTTTAATATGTTATTTTTAGCAAAAACTTGTCTCCATTTATTCCGTTAGAGTATACTAGGGTTATGGAGGATTTCTTGCTGAACATGAATATGATAAGTGGCTTAGGGTTAAAAAGTGAAGGTCCTTTACCATTAGACCATGATTTCATAAAACTATTGAATAACTTACTTATCATGCTGCGGAAACCTACAGCTACATAGTTTGAACTTAGAGGTCCAAACTTACTACGCATATAGGATATTATTTCATACCATGCTGTATGAATGTCACCTGTAGGTAAAAAGTATGGTAGGTAGTATAATGTGTTATCTCCATAACCTACGAACTCGTACGCTTCAACGTTTTTGGCGTCAAGTATTGAGGTTAAAATGTAACGGTGTGAAGAATCACTTCTAGGGATAACTAAAGCTCTTTCCGATGAATTACTTATCAGTAGAGTAACAGGTAAAGTAAGTTTGATAGTAGTTAAGTAGAGCTTACATATTCTGTAAGACGCATTAAAACATGGTAAAGGAGTATGCGGGTTAGAACTGTCTGTCCAACAAATTCTGTTTGTTTCACCTCCCCAAAAACAATCCCCTAGTTCGCTTAACGATATAGTGTATGGTTTCTCTTCAAGGAGTTTCTCATAGTTTGTAGTAAGCGTTGAAGGTGCTGCTTTTATGAGGGTCAAGTTTAACATGGAAAGTAATAGGATTACAATTATACCTAATGCCGTAGCCTTTCCTTTGAAAACATCAATAACTACAGCTTTTCTTTTGCTTAATAGATAAAGCAAGAATACTGCTAATGTAAATAGTGCTGCTATGTAAGCTATGTAATAGATGTTTGCCATGGAGGAAGCAACAAACAGCATGGACAACATTATTAAGGCTAATGGAGCAAGTAGTAGCCGTTTCCTGAACCTATCGTTAATTATTATAAGGCATAGTGTAAGTAAGAGTAACGTAACAAGCTCAGCCATGGAAGTTGAAAACACAACAGTATGTAGTAAGTTTATCGAGTAACGTAATTCACTTAAAAGTAACCCTAAAGACTCTATACTATATGTTTTTGAGGAAACGTAGTATAACGCTAAAGACTGTACTACCTTATACGCTCCTAAAAGAAATGGAACCACTAGTAACCTTTTATTCTTCAGCGTTAAAGAAGCAACTAATATTAAGATTAAGAAGATAGCATACGAGAAAACATTAGCAACTACATTAGAATAATAGGGTTCTGAAACGATAAATGCAATAAAATTACAATCTTTAGAGCAAATACCTTGAAGCCAAACTCTTGGGAACTCCGGTATGATAAGTGCCATAGCATAAATTATTAAGGCTATAATAGTAATATACATGAAAATGTCCAATACTAATCCTGAGTAGGTTCCTCTCTCCTCTGAAAACATTACATGCTACTGTATATGTAAAGATGCTAAAAAACGTTACTTAGCTAAAGTATACGTAATTTATGTCAAACAAATTTATGAAAAACATATTTTAAAGAGTGCTCTTTGAAACTATTTCAAGGTAGTAGCATATGGTTAAATGTGCGATATTTGATGTTGACGGTGTTATTTTCGATATTTCAGATAGGATTAGAGCTGTTCTAGAAGAACTAGGTGTTGAAAGTTTAGATAAAATTAAGTACAATATCAAACTTAGAAACAAATTTTGGAAAATATTTTTATCTCCCAAATACATGTACTTGGATAAACCTAGATTTGATGTTATAAATTATATGCATGAGCTTAAAAAGAAAGGATATAAAATAGTTATAGTTACTGGTAGGGTTTTAGAAACCCAAGGCGAAGAAACAAGGAAGCAACTAGAAAAGTACAGTGTACCATATGATGAAATATATTTTAGAAGAAGAAAAGATAAACGTAAAGACTATGAATTAAAAGCATCAATTATTCAATGGCTAATATTTAAAGGCTATGAAATAGTAGAGGTACATGAAGACTCTGAAGAAGTAATCAGCAAGCTTAAACAAATAATACCGAATGCGAAATACTATCTCTATTAAAGCTTACAGAGAAATAAGCTACGACAATATTTTCCTAAGCTTAGCCATATCTACAACATTATCTACTCTATATTTTCTCTTTCTAAGAAAGCTAACTAATTCGCTATCAAGTGTTAAAAAGTAAGCATTAAGGGTTATAGAGCAAGCATATGCAATGTTATCTAAAAAATCTCTATGCCCGTTTAACCACATCTGAGATGCTAATGTAAAAGCCTGAACATCGGGATTTATGATTTCAATAAAAGTTCCTGAAAGAATTGCCCCTAGGCCTTTAATAGCTTCAACAGGTAGGCTATTTAATCCCTGTTCTCTAGCTTTCTTCAGAACTTTACCCATAAGTTCAATAAGCATTGGAGAAGGATATAGGAGCGATACTTTGCTAGATATCTCTTTGAGAAAAGCTAAATCATCTCTGCTAACTTCTTTAACCTCAATCCCTAATATGGGAAGTAGAAACGATGTATCCAAAACTACTTTAACCTTTCTCAATAATCTCAGCCTGCATTTTAGAAGAAAATTCTTCAATCTCCTTAAGGCTTGTCTTAGCCCACTTCTTAACTTTTAAAGCATATTCGAAGGGATTTATTACAGGCTCAACTACTAGCCTACCATCTTCGATACGGTAAAGAATTAAATCCCCTTCTTTAACCCCTATCGCTTCAAGCAGCTCTTTAGGTGGATAAAGAACATATCTCTTACCAACTCTACCAGTAAACAACTGAACCAACCAGATATAATCATGTATAAGCTGAAATATAAGATTTTTCTTTTAGGAGAAAATCTATGCATACTATGCTTAATAAGCTAGTTAACACTTAACCTTCAGATAAAATAAGGGTATTAAACAAACTGTTTTACTATATTACATTTTCCAAGTATTCTTTCTTAACCAGCCTCTTCTATTTCCGTAAGTGCTAAGTATGCATTATCAACATAATATATTCCAAAAACATTATATAAAATGTCATCTAATATAATGTACTCCATTCTGACTAAAATTCTACTTTTGCTATCGTAAAGGTAGTAGGGAATTTCATCTAGAACAATATTTCTTAGTTCATCAAGTACGATGATATTCTCAATATTAGGACATGTAACTACTAGCTCCTTATTTTCTCTTAAAATTTTCAATACATGAATCATAGAATTTTTTTACCATAATACTTAGCTAACGTTAGGGTACAATTTCTAACTAGGTTTATTTAACTCTAAATGTTCAGAAATATTACTATCTAGTATGTAAATCCACTTTCCAATGAAGTTGTTTTCCTTATCATAAACGTAGTTTGTATTAATATCAATTTTTAATATTTCGGAATGTGCTAAAATGTTTTCGGTTACAAAATACTTAAACATAACTGTGAAGTTAATGTACAAGTAATTATTGCTCATATTTAGAGTAGCAATAATTATTTTCCCATTTCTTACTAAAATGCCGGTAACCTCACTTTCATTAAGTATAGGCGAAAATGGATTTATTCTTTTTAAAATACTAAACCATCATATGTTATGAAGGAGTAAATTAATATTATTCTTATATTTATAGGCTTCTATAAGACATTTCTGGGAAGACTTTTTACTTAATCCCATAGTATAAATGGAGAGCATAAGTATAGTAAGTATGATTAAAGAAAGAATAAAAAACTTAATCTTCTTTGACAATACTATTTTATTTGCCCATAATCTTTTTAATAAGATTTATTATTTTACCTTTTAATATTTCGAAAAATATTTTCTTCAGAAGACTTAGTGGGTTGTATTGTTAGATTTTTTAACTGAAATATATTGTGGAACAGGCAGAATGCCTGTAGGTACTCGATATATTACCTCATTTTGCGTTTCAACTTTGAAGCATCCTCCTACTGCATAACTATGCCTACACTTTTCCTTACCTAACACGTTTACCTCATTATAACATATTTTGGTTAAAAAATTTTAAATTTTATTAAAGTGTTTCTTTTTCAGTCCGAGGTTCATTCAGCATATTGATGCTTAGTCACTAGCGGTTTCATCATATCCAATAATTATCTATTTCTTCCGTGTTTAAACTATTGCTGTCGGAGTCTTTTTATATGTCTGACTCTAATATATTGGTTTGGTGTATATTTATGGGTCTGACCGTTGAGGTTAAGGTCGGTAAAAAACGTACTATTGTTATTCCTAAGGCTATTGCTGAGTCTTTAGGCATTGTTGAGGGTGGTAAGGTTATTTTAAGGGTTGAGAAAGATAAGTTGGTCATTGAGCCTATTCCTAACGCTATATGGTTAGCTTTACATGGTGAAAAAATTGCTAAAATAAGCTGGAGAGAGGTAGAGGAAGCTAGTATTAGAGAGCAAGAAAAGATGCACTGGCGTATTAAAGAGTAAAAGTCAAGAAGACCATCTAAAGGGGATGAAGAAAATATGTTGAAGCCTAAAATACTAATAGACACTAGTTTTATCTTGCCTTCTCTAGGTTTTGCTGTTGAACAGGAAATTATTGAGGCCATAAAATATTTTAGGTTTTTCGAAATTTTCTATTCAGAATTAAGTCTTCTCGAAGCTTCATGGAAAATAGTCAGACTTGGTTTGTTTGAAGAGATAGAGATCATATTGAGGGGTATTAGGGCTGTTAAAGAAACGTATTTTAAAGTTGAGATTCCTACTAAAGCATATGCTTTAGCATATAAAATGTGGATAAATGGTCATAAAGATATGATAGATAATTTACTTTATTCAACAGCTTACGTTTTAAATATGAAGTTTTTAACGGTCGACGAGAAACTTATTTCCTTCCTTAAAAACATGAGATACCCTGTAAATAATATAATTATTTCTCCTAGAGAGCTGAAGGCTATGGCTGGTAAGATGTAGTTTTATGGTAGTTTCTGAGCTATTTGCATCATTGCTTCCGTGTAGCTTGACCAGTCTAGGAGTGATTGTGTTGCTGGCCATATGTAATTGTTTATTATGTACGGTGCTCCTATTCCTAAAAGTATGCACGCTATTGCTAGGATCACTACAGGGCCTGTAAGTAGCGGGTGGTCTTTAATTTTCTTTTTAGCGTATTCTTCAGGCATGGGTTTAACGAAAATCGTATACACTAGTTTTAGATATGCTAAGAACGCTATTACGCTTGGGATAATTACTATAGCTACCAATGGTAGCACTCCTGTGGCTATTAACGCACCGTAGAGTAGGAATTTGCTCATGAAGGCGTTTAGTGGCGGTATTCCCGCCAGCGAAAATGCCCCTATAATGAATGCTAAGGTTGTTATTGGCATTGCTCTGCCTATTCCTGAAAGTTTCTCAATATCTCTTGTTCCAGCGTAGTGAATATATGCTCCTGCAGCCATGAAGAGCAGTGCCTTAGCTACTGCATGGTTTACTATATGGTATGTTGCTGCTAATGCTCCAAATGCTGAGCCTAATCCTAAACCAATAGCTATATATCCTATGTTAAGTATTGTGCTGTATGCTATAAGCCTCTTAATATCTTTTTGTATGAACATAAGTATTGCTCCAAGGAAAGCCGAGGAAACACCCATAACAAATATTGCTAGTAAAGCTAACCTATGCACGGATGCTATGGCTTCTGAAGCTGTAAATATTGTATATAGGAATCTAGCTATAGCGTAAATACCGACCTTAACAACTAAGCCTGAAAGTAGAGCAGATATAGATGATGGTGCAGCAGCATGTGCATCTGGAAGCCAGAAGTGGTTTGGAAAAAGTGCTGCCTTAAATGCAAAGGACCATAGAGCAAAAACTATGAATAATGCCATACCGTAATGTATTATTCCAAATGGTAAACCTGTAACAGGAACTTCTATGTTTCTAAACTTTAAAGCCATATCAGCCATGTTTAAAGTTCCCAAGCTACCATATGCGAAAATTATTGCTGTAAAGTACATTGTTGTAGCTAAAGCTCCAAAGATAGCGTATTTCATAGCAGCTTCAATAGCTATTCTATCGTATCTTCTAAAAGCTACAAGAGCATATGCTGAAACAGCAGTAACTTCTATCATAACGAATAAGTTGAAGAAGTCGCCAGTATACATGCATCCAAGCATACCGGCTTCTAATCCTAAAAACAATGTATAGTACCATTGTACACCGTCGTCAAATTCTAAATATTTAATACTGTATATTGCTACTAGGAACATTATAGATGAAACCACGACTCCAAGTAATCCATTAAATCTATCGACTTCGTAGACTATTCCAACAGGCGGCGGCCATCCACCGAAGGTATAAACCAGCGGCTTACCTACTTCAAATACTTTAAACATTAGCTTATATGTTAGACACATTACTAGGAATGTGAATAACGCTGTATAAATTTCCCATGCTCTTCTATTTTTCGTTATAAGCTGTAATAGTGGTAGTGTAAATGCTCCTGTAGCTGAAATTAAAACTGCAAGCCCGGGTAGGGATGCGGTTACTATGTCGTAGTTTTGAATAATGTATTCAACCATCACATATCACCTTAATCAAAAATTTTCTTAGCATGTTCTTCAAATTTTTTAGATATTGTTTTGTAACAGAATTCTTCTTCAACACCTTTAACATCAATCCAGTGTACGAAAAGCTTCTTTTCCTCTTTATCTATATCAACAGTTACAGTTCCAGGAGTGTTTGTTATTGAATTTGCAATTGTAACTAGGGCATAGTCTGATTTAACATGGTAAGGTATTCTAATAATGCCGGGGTTAATAGGCATTTTAGGGTGAAAGATTCTTCTAATTACATCGGAATGAGCTCTATATTCTATTATTGTTATGTACAGTAGGAAATACTTAATCAAGTGAACTAATCTTCTTAACTGTGTAAGCTTTTCTTTTTCTTTAATGAGAAGCTCGGAGGTTATAGCTGCGGTAATTAATGCGGCAATATATCCTAGAACAATATCCGTAAGTGTAACTACACCTGCAAACACTAAGTATAGTATGTATAACGGTATTGAAAGTAATATTATTTTAACAAGCTTCCCCATAGCTACCATCCCCTCAGCTTTAATACTTTTCTAAAGTCTAAAGTGCCATAAAGCCTGTAAACTTGAATTGCCAGGAACGCTAGAAGCGCTGTAACTGCCATGTTAATGACTATCGCCGTTATAACTAGCACTTGTGGTAGAGGGTCTACAGATAGTTTAGTGAATTCTTCAATTAGCTCTAAACTGGGTTCCAGCTCGGGGAAAACTGGTGGCCAAGGTTTAGGTAGTGTTCTATAGCCTAAAAGTATTATTAAGGTGTTAGCCGTGTCTCCAAGTATTGATAATGCAATCAGCTTCTTAACTATATGAGGTTTAATAACAATACCGTAAACTGAAATACCAAATACTACAAATAATGCAGCATATAAGTATAGGACTACTACATGTTCAGGATTCACTTTTCACAACCTCCATATCTTTTTTAAAGACACGTTCAGGTAATGATAGGAGAAGGAATATAGCTAAAAATCCCATAGCTACGTTGAGGTATTCGCCTATGTCAAAGTGGAATAATGAGCCGCTTAACTCAAGGAAACTTACTTCTATAGGGTATCCCGGGAATGGAGACCATGGTTTAGCCTGGTTTTGTAGGAGATATCCGAAGTAGAATAGAGGCAGCAAAGCCACTAAAGCTATTATGATTAAACCTAGAGATCTTAGTGCATGGGATAAGTTTATTTTTAAACCCATTTTTTCAACGAAATACCTTGAAAAAGCAGCTATAGCCAATAGTGGTGCTATCGCAAAAGCTGAGCCTGCTTGGAATCCTCCACCAGGAGTTATGTGACCATGGAGAGCTATGTTTATCGATATAAGTATTATTACTGCTAAAACTATTTTCGTAGCTACTCTAACTATAACAGTTAACGCATATTCTTCTTTTTCTTTGGTTATTTCCGCAAGTTTGGGTTGTAGAAGTCTGAAAACAGAAACACAGCCTATTACCGCCAAGTAGAAAACTGTTGTCTCATATACTGTGTCTAGTCCTCTATAATCCCAGAGAGTCGCAGTAATTACCTCTGGACTTCCAACCCACCATTCTTTTTCAAAAACATTAAAGCTTTGTCTTAAAAGAAACTCCCCCAAACTCCTAATGTACTCTGCTGGTGAATATCCTAGCGTACCATAGCTTAGGATAAGCATTATCAGTATTACAACTAAACCCATTAGAGGTATGAATAGTATTTTTACCCCTTTCATATTTACCCTCTCTCATACCTCTCTGTTTTTGAAATAACATAGAGTAGAATTATTGAGTAAACACCTATGCCTATAGCTATATATGCTAGCATAATGTCTGGAGCTAAAAGAACAGCGTAGGCAATAGCATAAGCTACGGATTGGCTTGCAGAGAATATTACTGCCTTGATTAAATCCTTCTCAGTAATGGCTTTATATGTGAACAGCATAGCTATTGAAAACAGGTAAGCTAATAGAACTAGTCCTAAGGTTATCATTTCTTCTCAGCCTCCTTCGCTTTTCTTTTCTCATGTTCTTCAAGTAAATCGCAAACCTTAGGTTCAACAGGAACAACTTTAGCTTTATGAGCCGCATAAGCTAGTGCATGTGAGCCAGCGGGGGCAACAATCATTATTAGAAATGCTGCTATAACCGCTCCTCCTGCAACAGTCCATCTAAAGGGTCCCAGCTGAGATGAAACTGCTGAAACTAAAGCTATACCGAATAGTGGAATTACAGCTCCTCCTATTGTTCCTACTGTTGCAGCATGAAGCCTAACAAAGAAATTAGGAAACCTAACTAAACCTAAAGCTCCAGCTAAATCACATATTGCACCTATTGTTATCAATATGAGTCCTATGATGAAAACAAACCATTCAATAACTTCGAACACTACTCACCAACCTCCCTTCTGACAAAATACTTTGCAATATATATGTCCAAGATGTAAGCCCATAGGGCTAAGGCAATAGCTCCAATAATTAGGAATGGTGTTCTAAAGTAAAGTGTAAGTAATCCTATGAAAACAGCTAAGTCGAAGGCTAAGCAATCAACAGCTAAAGCCATATCTACTACCGATGGCCCCTTAACTATTCTAATAATGTAAAGTGTGAAAGCTGCTAAAAACACAGCAAATACTACTGGTAAGTAAATGTCGAGCACGTAAGTTGTATCCACTGCTTACAACACCTCTAATATAGGTCTAGTAAGTGCTACGTAAATTAAGGAAGGAGCAAACCAGTAAAAGCTACGTGCCATCATGTATACTGCCATTTTAACCATTATACCGCTAAGCAGAGCTGAAATATTACTTGGAGCTTCAGAATGAGCGTCCGGAAGCCATGAGTGTAGAGGATATATTGCAGCCTTAACCCCTAATCCAATAAATAAGATCACGAAAAGAAGAGCTGTAACACCAGGATATGCTCGTGCAAGCAATGAAAGCGTATATCTTATTGCGTCAAAGCTGGTGTTAAACCGTGTAAGATATATGATCACCATAAGAATAAACACTACTATGAGTTCTGAACCAGCTTTGGCCATGAAGAAATACTTATAACCCGCAGCTCTAGCTACAGGCCTTTCTTTTTCGAACGAAACTAGAAATTGAGAGGTTACAGTCATCAACTCCCAAAACACGATAAACCACACAATATCGTAAGCTGTGATGACAAGGTACATCATAAGCAGAAAGCTAGAGTAGTTTACTCCGAAGAACCTTAAACTTTCATGCCCTACATAAAGGTCCATGTATTTTATAGCATAAATTGAAACAGTGAATCCAAGTATTCCAAGAGCTACACTAAACAATGCTGATAAATGGTCAACAACGAAAATCAGCCTATTCAATCCTAGTGTTAATCCTTTAACCCTATATAGAACAATAGTGTATGATAGAGGCTTATTGGTTAGGAGGACATTTAAACCTGCCCATATCATTAGAAATGACGCTGTAGCTGAGAGAAGAGAAACAACAATGTTACACTTTCTACCTTTAAGTACAACGGATAAGATAAATGCTGTAATTAAAAGTGCTATAGGAGCGATAATAAACTGCTGTGGTAGCATTCGCTAATACCTCAATAACCATGAATATTCTGTTTTGCAATTAAGAATTACTTCTTTAATATTTTTTATGTATTGTAGGTTAGTTAGTATTAGCATCAAGTATGCGCCGCCTTTTCCTGGTTCTTAGACTTCTTATCTACTTTGATTACGACTATTGGTGCTAGGAAATGCCTATAGGCTTTTATCAACTCTTTTACCTTATTGTCTGTGCTATTTTTTCCCAATATTAATTCCCCCTTCTTGTTTCATGTATTTCTCTAAATTCACAATAAAATCTCTTGTAAGAGCCGGTACTTCTTTCTCTAAGAAATATGTTTTCCTCTGTTTTTGCTTTAAAACACCTCTTAAGACAGCAATCCCATATATTATTGCTTCAGGTTTAGGTGGACAGCCAGGAACATATACTGTTAGAGGCAGTCTTATTTTATAGTAGTTTTCTAGAATTCTGTAGAAAGCTTCTATTCCACCTATAACCGCGTATGAATCATACCATATTCCACCCCCGCAGGCACATGAGCCAACAGCTACTACAGCTTTAGGTTCAGGCACCGCAAAAAACGCTCTTATAGCTTTAGGTAATGTTTCCCTAGTTATAGGTCCAGTAAACACGATAACATCAGCATGTCGAGGCGATGCAACCAACTTAATACCTAGCCTTTCAACATCATGATATGGTGTAAATATGTTAAGAACCTCAATATCGCAGCCATTACAGCTACCGCTATTTAAATGATAAACCCACAGGCTTCTTCTAAACAGTTTGAGACTCAACCCTACCACCTTGCGTAAGAAATATGTTTAGCTGAAACTTTACTCCTACATTCATCACAAAGTAAAAGTAATGGTCTTTGATCCTTAGGTACGTTTTTAGCTGTAAACAATATCTGCCTTACAGTAGCATAATATCTACCACATATTTTACACTTAGCCATTTTTAACTCCACTATCTGATACAAATCTTTAGAGTTAAGAGAAGATAATTCAAATTCTCTGGAAAGCTTTATTGCCTCCGTAGGGCAAACATCCTGACATCTTCCGCAGAAAATACATCTACCAAGAAATAACATTACCCTCTTTATACCTCTCTTAGTGTCTATTTCGACGCTTAACGCATTAGGTGGACATATGTTTACACATGCTTCACAACCAATACATTTCTCAAAATCTATACTTGGCTTACCTCTAAATCCTTCAGGCGCTTCTACAGGTTCAAACGGATACTTTTTAGTTACGACACCTGTTTTCAATGCTTCTTTAAATATGTCTATTCTTGGGGTTTTCACGCTACTTCCCTCTAGCAATTTCTTTTAGCCTTAAGACTTGTTTTACATT
This sequence comes from Thermoproteota archaeon, assembly GCA_029258915.1. Classification (GTDB taxonomy): domain Archaea; phylum Thermoproteota; class Thermoprotei_A; order EX4484-217-1; family EX4484-217-1; genus EX4484-217-1. The sequence continues at coordinate 40,006 of JAPDJU010000002.1, read as the reverse complement.
AGTTCTAACGTCTATTACAACTACGTGGTCTGTGCATGAGAAGCAAGGATCGATACTAGCTATTATTGCTGGGGCGTCAGCTAGTTTTTCTCCTTTAAGCATGACTAAAGTTGAGGGAACATTATTGTATGATGGTGCTCGAGGACGCCATCTGTAAACCTTATTTTCTCTACCAGTTATTACTAAGTGTACGTTTTCGCCTCTAGGGGCTTCTGTAAGTCCTAGGCCCTTCCTGTATTCTGGGACTTTAACGTTTTCTGCCGTTAAGTCTCCTTTGGGAATATTTTTTAGCAACTGCTTTAACATGCTTATTGATTCAAATATTTCATCATACCTCACTAAAGCTCTAGAGTAGACGTCGCCGGCATCATATACTGGAACTTTAAATTCTAACTCACTGTAGGCAGCGTATGGGTGGTACCTTCTAACATCAGTACTTATACCTGAAGCTCTAGCCACAGGTCCTACAACAGATAGCTTTCTAGCTTCTTCACGGCTCAGTAGACCTATTTCCTTAGTTCTAGACGTTATTTCCTTAAGCTTCAGCATTTTATCCAGAATTTTCCTTAACTTATACTCAACATAGTCTAGGGTTTCCAAAGATAACTTTATCTTTTCCTCATTTATATCCCTCCTAACACCACCCACCAGGTTCATTCCATAGTTTTTCCTATTCCCTGTAAGTATTTCCGCAAGATCCATTATTTTCTCTCTAACAAGCCATGTCATCATAAAACCAGTATCGAATCCAAGTAGATGGAAAAGTACACCAAACCATAGAAGATGACTATGTACTCTTTCTATTTCCAAAAGAATACTTCTAATATACTTTGCCCTTAAGGGTACATCTATCCTAGCAGCATTTTCTACTGCCTGACAATAGGCTACATTATGAGTGTATCCGCAAATACCACATATCCTTTCTGCAATGAAAGGCACTTGGTTTATTGTTAACCGTTCTTCAGCAACCTTCTCTATACCTCTATGAACATGAAATCCCTTATACCTAGCATCTACTATTTTTTCTCCTTCAACATAGAGTTCAAAGTATTCAGGTTCATGTAGCGCAGGGTGATAAGGACCAATAGGTACTATGTATTCTTCCTCAGCTTTCTTTTCTACAACTAATCCGGTTTCTTTCTTTAGTAACTTATATCTTAACTCTCTTACATTAACATCTTTTCTTAAAGGATGTATTCCTTCAGGCCAATCATATGGTAATATAAGCCTTTCTAAGTTAGGATGTTCTTCAAAAAATATGCCGAAAAAGTCGTGGGCTTCTCTTTCATGCCAATTAGCTCCAGGTATTATAGGGGTTATTGATGGTATTTTAAGCGTTACAGGGTTTACTTTAACATGAACTATTACTGATAACTTTTGTTTATCTAGTAAAAACACATGATACACTCCGAAATATCCATTTACAGGTCTTTCATCAGATCCCACGGTTACCGAAAAGTGTCCATTTAATTTCCAGTGAAGTATTTCACATAGTTCTCTAACCTTACCCGGGCTTATCTCAACGACATATGTATCTTTATGTATTTTCTCTACTTTACCATACTTCTTCAGTAGGTTTAATATTTCAGTAATGGAGGTAAGCAATAAACCACACCACCAATAATATAGGTACCATTGTTTTCATGAACTTTAATGCCTGGTCTATACGTAATCTTCCAAAATATGTTTCAACGCAAACATAGGTTATTGAAAGAGCTAAAAGGAAAGTAAAATAAGATATCGGCAAGAGTAAGGTAGGTATGTTCCTAGGTAATATGAGATCTACTATTATTGTGAATAAAAGTATTCTCTTAAGATATGTAGAATACTTTAATACACCTAAACTTTTACCGCTATATTCTACAAGTATTCCATCAATTATCTCGGGTTCTGCTTCAGGAATGTCGAAAGGTAGTTTATAGCAGTCAATATATGCTATAATTGCAAACAAGATTATAGATATAATAGCTGATAGGGTGTAGGGAGGTATTATTGGAAATATTGACCCTAACGTGAGGGCTCTTTTTAAAGTTGCAAATGTAGCAAGAACAAGAGCCATTAGAAGCTTAGATAGCGTTGCTAAGCTAATTTCCCTATTAGCACCTATTGTTGCGAAAACATTACCTGAAGAAATACTACCTATGGCTAAAAATATTGATGAAGAAGCTATAAGATAGACTAAAACTATGATGTCTCCGAAAAAGCTTAGCGAAATACGGGTAAATGAAGGCACTAGGGCTAAGGCCAATGTCATATTAGCAAATATTATGTACGGTGAAATAACATATGCTAGAGAATATTCTTCAGTAACTATACTTGGCCTTCTAAAAAGCTTAACTAAATCATACCATGTCTGCAATATTGGGGGTCCTTTTCTACATTGAAGCTTAGCTTTAATCTTTCTTTCTATACCGTCTATGATGGGCGCTATAATGAGTATTGCTACAATATTAGCGAGAACAATTGCTATGTATTCCATATTTGATCACCCAAGATGCAGTAGTAGCATTAATATAATTATTAATACAAATAAGGTTAGCATAGCTGCGAAGTTCTCAGTAATTTTAGCTAGAACTCTTGATGAAAACAGGTAGTTTCTAATAAAATCTTCAACAAGTACCTTATGTAAGAACTTTCCTGTAGAGTAAATTTCACCAAAGCTTTCCTCAAACGGTTTAAAATAGGAGTCAGCGGGCATGTTCATTAAATATTTTCTAAATGAAACGCCACAACTCCACACACTGAATTTTTTAACTCTATGTGGTAAGAGAGCAGCAGTTACCGAGGAAATTAGTGTTAAAGAAACAGCAATTATCAATGGAGAATTTATTGAAACAAACCCTACCTTCAGTAAAGCAATACCTGGTAATATTTTAACATAGGACAAAATATCTCCTAGTGGAAAAAGGAGTTTAGATATGGGGGATATTATTGTTAATGGCAAAACTGGATATATACCTAAGATAGTACATATTACAGCTAAGAAAACTTGAGAAAACAACATTACTGTAGGAACTTCTTTTATATCTTTAAACTCTAAAGCTGAAGGCTTTGTAAATAATGTGGTAAAATATTTTACAAATGAAGCAGCAGTTACAGCACTTATAAACAAAGCTACAACCCCATATATTGTTAATGGAGTAAAGGAAGGTATTGTTGAAGAATATATTAGCCATTTACTTACAAAACCATTGAACGGGGGAATACCAGATATTGAAAGAGAAGCAATTAGAGCCGAAATAGCTGTTACTGGCATAAATTTCGCTAAGCCCCCTAAAACATTAAGATTTCTTGAACCTGTTCTGTAAATTACGGATCCTGCGGTTAAGAAGAGAAGAGACTTAAACATAGCGTGGTTTAAAGCATGGTATAGTGATGCTGCGAAAGCAGCCGAAGCTAAGATAGCGTAGCTCTCTCCTCCCATAGAATAAAGAACCATTGAGGCTCCTAATGCAAGAACTATGTATCCCATTTGCCCAATACTATGGAATGCTAAAAGCCTCTTAGAGTCCGTTTGCAGTATAGCATACATTGTACCTACAAAGAGAGTAATTGTTCCTACGGTTGCAACTATGTACCCCCAATATATTGTCGGTTTAAAGAAAAAGTAGAAAACTCTGAAGAACATGTAAACCGCAGTCTTTATCATAACACCACTAAGTAATGCAGAAACATTACTTGGAGCTTCAGGGTGGGCATCTGGAAGCCATGTATGGAAGGGCACAAGGCTTGCCTTAACACTAAACCCTATAAAGAGCATAGCCAATAGTACATTAGCTAAAATAGTGTTTTCAACAATTAGCTTTTCAGTATAGTTCTTTACGGTATCAAATGAGGTCTGCATTCCAGAAAGGATAATTAGGATTATTAAGGCGGAAACTATTATAACTTCGGATCCCGCTTTTGTCATACAGAAATATTTGTAAGCAGCTTTCCTAGCGACTATTTTCTCTTTCTCATATGATACTAGGAATTGTGATGTAACTGTCATAAGCTCCCAAAACACGATAAACCAGAAAATATCGTGAATTATAAACACTAAGTACATGAGACATAAGAATGAAGCATAATTTAACCCGTAAAATCCTAAATGCTGCTTATGTAAATATCTATTAATGTAACTTATTCCGTAAATAGATGAAGCAAAGCCAACAATACCTAAAATAAGAGCAAAAAATGCTGAGAGAAAATCAATCTTAATATATATTACATTCAAGTTTATTGGTAAAGGTAGTTTAGTTATTTCGGGAATAAGTCTTAACTGTAACTCTAAAACTTTATTGTAAAATAGAACACTTAAGGACAAGTAACATATTATGAGCGATGAAATAAGAGAGAAAAATGATGAAATATAGTTTCCAAGCTTATCTTTAAACACACTGGAGATTACTGCACCTAAAACAAACAATACTATAGGCGCTAGTATAGCATATTCTGCCATAATTTACGCCTTTCAACATACTATCTTTTCACGAACACTATTTTATGGTTTAAAAAATCTATTTTTAAAAGTGCATAATTTACCTCTAAAACATCTCCCATAATATTCTTTAATGTTATTTTTCCATCCCCTATTTCCAATAATGCTACATCGTCCATTATTTTTTCTTCACGACCATTTACAATTAATACTGCTTTAGATTCACACATTACCACACACCGTGTTTAAAATTATTTTATAAACTTAGATATTTTACTGTAAAGTAATAAAACATCATGAACTATAATACTATTCTCAGGAAGGTTTGTTACTCCTAATCCTTTCATTTCTACTTCTTGAAGATTATTATCATAGTGAACTATATGGTAAGGTATGTTTTTTTCAGGAAAAATTCTTGAATAGCTTTTAGCTGCTTCTAAAGAATCTCTAACCTTATTTATTACTAAAATTGTTTTTTTAATTCCCAATTCTTTAGCCATTTTTACCAATTTTTTAGATATTATTAACGACTTTATTGTGGGTTCTGTTATGCATAGGAATAGATCAAATTTTTCTGCTAATCCTCTACCGAAAACTTCAGCTCCAGCTTCTGTATCAACTATAATTATCTCTTTTCTTTTCAAAAACACATGCCTTAAAAACGCTTTTGCTAAAGCTATTGCTGGACATAAGCATCCTTCCTTACTAACATCTATACTTCCTACAACGACTAAATTTAAATTATCTTTTACTTTTATACCATATCTTTCAACAATATCATCGACTTTAGGTGTTAACGAGAAAAGAACCCCCCATCCTTCCCCAGGTCTAGCTCCAGTTTTCTCCTCAATAAGCTTCATGTTTTTCGTTAATGGAACTATTTTAAAAGCTTTATCTAATGGTATTCCAAGACTTTGGGCAAGATTTGGTACAGAATCTGTATCTAAAGCTAATACCTTGTATTCGTGATTAGAAAAAATGTGTGAAAGTAGGGCTGCTATTGTTGTTTTACCTACACCTCCCTTTCCGGCCACTAAAATTTTCATTTAAAAATAGCCTCAACCCTATTTTCCACCGTCGCTACGTTGGCCAGTGTAGTTTCTTTCTCTTCTCCATTATTACTGAAATTATTGTTTCCGCTGCTTTCTCTGGGTCTGGTTCTACATAGAACTTTCCTCCTAAAACGTCTTCAACGTCTTCTGTTAATAGCTTAGTTACTTTTAAGCTTCCTAAAACAGGTGGTATTGTACCTAGATGTGTAAATACTCCTGAAGCTACAAAGTATGTTCCTATGCTTACAGCTTTCTCGCTCATCCATTCAGGTGCTGAACCTGCTACAGGTAGGTCTGGTATGTCTACGTTTAGTGCTTCTGAGATTGCTTTTAATGCTAATAATATTCTTGAACAGTCAACACAGCTGCCCATGTGGAGACATGGAGGTATCTTTAGTGCTTCACAAATCTTTCTTAATCCAGGTCCTGCATATTTAGCTGCTTCAGGCGATAATAGTCCATGCATTCCAGCAGCTATTGCCCAGCATCCGGTACCTACAACTAATATGTCGTTTTCTATTAATTTCTTAGATATTGTTACATGGCTGAAGTTATGTTTAACCTTAGGATTAACGCATCCAACAACTCCAGCAATGCCCTTAATTGTTCCATCCTTCAAAGCATTTATTAGAGGATCTAATGTTCCACCTAAAGCTTCTAAAATAGCTTCTACGCTAAAGCCTGCCATTAATTCCATCTTATATTTAGGTATATGTACTCTTTCTTTAGATCTATTCGGATAATTCTCTATTGCTACTTTAACTATTTTCTTAGCTATTTCATCTGCTTTTTCAGGTTCAAACTCTATATGTAGTGCTCCGGGTATGTGCATTTTAGGTTCAGTCGTTATTAGTTTCGTATGATAACAGCCTGCAACATCGGCTAGAGCAGGCATTACGCACTGATAATCTACTATCATTGCTTCAACAGCACCTGTTGTTATTGCTAACTCCTGCATTAACATATTTCCAGCTATCGGGACTCCAAGCCTCATTAGAACCTCGTTCCCTGTACAGCACATTCCAGCAACATTAACTCCTTCAGCACCGAACTTCTTTGCATATTCCTGCATTTCATCGGATAAAGCCGCTTCAACTATTTTCATCGATAATACTGGGTTATGTCCGTGAACAATAATGTTTACCATATTTTCTTTCAAAACCCCGAGATTAGCTACAGCCTTTAACGGTTTAGGTGTTCCGAACAAGATGTCACTCAGTAAAGTTGCCATCATTGAGCCGCTCCACCCATCAGCAAGAGCCGTTCTTACGCCGTGTAGAAGTAGGCTCACGGGGTCTGCATCAACACCTACGTGGGTTCTATGCATACACTCACAGATCTCTCTGTCTATGTTTCTGGGCATTACCCCTGCTTTCTCCCAAACTTTCATTCTCTTCTTAGGTGCCAGCGCTTTAACAAGGCTTAATGGTTCCTCATCTTGTTTGCCAAACTCTCTTTCAAGTACTTCTACAAGGTCTTTAGCTATTTCTAAATCCGATCTCTCCTTAACAGGTATGCCTAAAGCCTGCGCTACTGTTCTCAGTTTTTCAGAGTCAGTAATTTTGTATGCTGGTGCTTTACCCTCAACAACAAGCCTTAAGACCCTATTAATATCTCTAGCATGGTCACTGTGGGCTGCAGCACCTGCAGCTATCATTCTTAAAATGTTTCTGGCAACAATAGTATCTGCAGTTGCACCACATGTACCTCTAGTTGGACCGTATCCAAATGGATCTATGCGGCATGGTCCCATATTGCAGTTTCTACAGCAAACACCTAGTAATCCGAAACCACATTGTGGCTGCTGTTCAAGCCACCTATGCCATACCAGCTTAATACCTTCCTCTTCAGCTTTCTCTATTAACTCGCTTACTCCAGGTGTTATTGAAACCTGTTTTGCAGGTAGTTTTAACCTTAAATACTCATATCTTTTGGACATAAAAATTTCACCTCCAGGAAACTGGGGAGTATTTAGCATAGATATCTAAGGGTTTAGGTACGGGAACTGCCTTAGCTGGGATAACGGGTTTCACATATACTATTCCTGGAACAGCCATTCCACTAATCATTTGCTTTGCTTTTTCCACAGCAACTTCCTCTAGAAGTTCTTCAAGTCTACCATATTTCAACGCTCCAGTAGGGCATGCTTCAACACAAGCAGGAAGTTTCCCAGCTCTAACCCTGTCAATGCAGAAATCGCATTTCACTATGGTTTTAGTTTCAATATTGTACCTTGGATGTCCGAAAGGACATGCTAAAGCACACATAATACATCCTATACATTTTTCAGGGGTCAAAATAACAAATCCTTCATCCGTTTTACTTAAGGCCTTAGTTGGACAAACATTAATACATGGTGCATCTTTGCAGTGCTGGCATCTCATAGGAACATTAAACAGGTCTGCAACTAAAATTCTAATCCTAGGCTTAGGTAGCGGTTTTTCCATAGGTGCTCTGTAGACTTCTTTACTAAGTGAATGCTCTACTGCACAAGCTATTTCGCAGCTTCTACATCCCATGCATTTTTCAGGGTCTATGAAGATAACGGTTTTCTCAAGCTCCTCTGGAGGTATTTTTACTTTTACGGCTTCGGTAGCTATCATAGAACACCTCTACACTTTGCTTACAATAATAATTTAAGCTTCTTATTTATAATAAAGTGACCGGGTTCGAAATATAGAATTCAGAGTTAAATGTCGTGTTCTACATTCGAATCCTCTGTATTATTGTATTTATCCTAGTTTAAATCTCATAATACCTTTTTCGCTGTATAAACTTTCTGAAATCATATCTCTTATTTCCCTATACATTCTAAGTATTCTTCTAGCTTCATCCGTAAGAACAGTAATGCCCTTCTCTCTACCTCCCTTCTTAGAGACTAAAAGTTTTATGCCAAGATCTTTTTCAATTTTTCTTACCTTCTCAAGGTATGTTGATGGCGGGAACCCCATTATTGAACATGCGGCTCTAAGCGAATTTACATGAGAAATGACTTCTAAAAGGCTAAGAATTTCAGATGGTATTTCTTTACCGTCAGGAGTAACTAGCGATATTTCAATTTTAGGAATGAGCTCAAACCTTCTACATCTAATAGGGCATTCTGAAAATATAAGGCTGCGCAATGTACTAGGGTTAATATCCTCTACTTTGATTTGAAAATCCTGTAAAGGACATTTACTAACTTTACCGTAAGGGTCTATGAAAAGTTTTCTACATTCGCCACTAAGAGGTTTAGCTAATATTACTGCAGGATAGTTTCCTATAAATGCTGTAGAAGCTATATATCCATAAAGTATTCCATAACTAAATCCAACAGTATATCCTTTCTTTGCGAACATAGGTTTAAGGTCTAAGGTTAAAGTCGTTGAGTACGGAATTTCACCTATCCTAATTTTTAAACCGTACTCCTTACCCATATTTACAAGTGATAATATATTATTCATGTTTATGATATGAGAACCTATAGCAACATATAGTACAGTATTAGAGAAGCCCTGGCTTAGAATAATTTTTAATTTTTCCTCATTTACTTTAAAATCTTCAGGTGTTGTAGTTACCAATACGAGCTCATCGATGTTTTCTAGTATTCTTTTATTACGTATTTTGCTTATGGAATGCATTGGTATAAACAGGTACATTTTCTTCGTAACTTTCTTAAGGAGCAAAATAATATCCAATATCTTAGGGTTATTTAGAGGATCAGGACATAAAATTACTGTTTCATCAAATGTGAAATCTTTTAAACATAGAACAACATTGTTAACAACGGTTATAGGTAACATGAAGCCGCTTGCTTTACTCTTTCTCCATAAGCACCCGTAACAATTTCCATCACAAGAATCGGTTACTCTCACTATTAGTGTTTTCCAAACCATGCTTTTCATCTCTAAGATTATTCGAAATACACTTCAAAACCACAGAAAGAATATCCAAGTCCCCAACAATATTTTTCTTTCGTAATATTCTTGCCTATAAGAGACTCTAAAGCTCCCTGAATTACTCCTGCTTCAAAATCACACATAGGCATTCCAATGTTTGGGATACCATAGCAGCTCATGCATTCATAAATGTGTATTTTCATGTTATTAAAAGATTCATCAACAATATCTAGTAAGCCTATTCGCTGATTAATGAATACTTGAGGTAAATCATCTATGCTTCTTATAAGGCCTCTTTCGGCTAAGCGTTTACCTAAGTTATAGCCTGAGGCTCTCAGCGTTATTGTTTTTAAAGACTTACTATAATTTAGCATACCGTAGATTATCATTCTATATGTCCTAATATATTTAGAATCATTCTTATCTACTCTAGAAAAAAATGGTCTAGTAATGTTCACCATAATATACATTTGCGGTTTGCTAAGCTTTTTCGCTCTTTTAATATTGTTATTTTTCTCACGTAAAGCTATGCTTCTCCAATACTTAATTGCTTTATAAGGGTCAGCAGTTTTGACTATTCTTGCCAAAAGAACTTCTCACCACTAAAGTTTAAGCTTTGCACATTTTTAAAGCTTCTACGATGGCTATTATAGGTATTTTTATTTAGCCTTTTTTCTTAGACCTCTCATTCTTAATGCAAACTGTAAGGTTAGTATTTTCTCTGTTTCCATGAATTTAGCAGCTATAGCCACCGTTATGAGAGTAAATGCTATAGTCCAGGTTAGAGAAGCATACGCTATCCATGGCATCCCCTCAAATAAAGATTTAAAGACGAGAATTGGTGATATGAAAGGTGATATTGCCATCAACACTATTTGAGCTGTAGTAGTAAACTTACTTAAATCTAAGAACATAAGCATCATTCCAGGTATGAAAACTATAAATGATAATGGACCTATGTATGTTTGCGCTGTTCTAACATCAGGTGCTATAGAACCCAGTAGCAGACCTAAAGCACCAACAGCAATCAGGGTAAAGAACACAGCTACACCTGTTAATACTATTGTTTGAATGTCAAAAAGTGTTAGTATGGGCGATGGCTCAAATGATGGTCCTCCTTCGCCTCCTGGCAATTCTTCAAAAGCCGCCATGGGTGCTGTTATGTAAAACGTGAAACCTACTATAAAGCTTAGTGTAGCTATGAGCACTAAGATAATGACTCCAATTAGCTTACTTAGTAATATTTTAAACCTTGATATTGGAAATGTAAGTAAAACCTCTAATGTTCTCTCCTCATTTTCTACAGCAATCATAGATGAAGAAACACCAATAGTTGTCGCAACTAATACTAAAGGAGCTACAATGATACCTGCGCTAAAGAAACCAAGCATGCTTATGAATGTTTCTGGAACTTCTTTGCCACTAATAAACATGTGAGACTCTGAAGCTATGGGGTCTAATATGAACTCTGGATTAACATTACCAGCTACTTCCTTTACAAGAACTTTACTTAGGTAGGCGCTTATTTCACTAATTAAACCTGAAACTTTACCTAAAACAGCATATCCGCCTATACTTAACCCTTTAATTGAAGCATAAGCTAGAATTCTCGCTTTTAATCCGTTACTTAAATTGTATGAAAATCCTTCAGGAAATTCTATAATAACATCGGCTTCCTCTACCTCGGATAGTACTTCTTTAGCATCAGCATTTTCGAAAACTTTAACTTCAAACCCTTTTTCCTTAATGTAATTTATAGCTATCTCGGAGTATTTATTTAAGTCATTGTTTACGACATATATTGTGCGTTTTTCTAAAGCTTCTTTAAAAGTTGTTGTCATAGCAAATCTCATAATGCCTCCCATGATTATAAACATTAATAATGGAACTATAATTAGCGATAAGAGCATTCTTTTATCTCTTAAAGTATTCTTCAGCTCTTTGATTACAAGCTCTTTAATCATGGTTTAGACTACGCCTCCTATAGCCTTAATGAAAACTTCTTCTAAGTTTCTAACACCATATCTTTTTATGAGTTCTTCAGTTGTCCCTATGTTGACTATTCTACCTTCGTTTACTAGGGCTACTCTATCGCACAAATATTCTACTTCTAACATATTATGGCTTGATAAAATAACTGTTACATTGTATTCTTTAGCATATTTTCTAATAGCATTTCTAACATATAATGCATGTGCAACATCAAGACCTGAAGTTGGCTCATCTAGGATAGCTAGTCTAGGTTTAACCATTAAAGCTCTTGCTACGAGAAGTCTTCTCTTCATACCTTTGCTATAGGTTCTAATTTGCCTATCTATGGCGCCACCTAAACTAGCGATTTCAATACCTTCTTCAATAAAGTCTCTAGGTATATGATATATTTTACCCATAAACTCAAGGTATTCTTTACCGGTTAGGAAACGGTATGCTCCCGCTTCCTCGGGCAGATAACTTATGAGTTTTCTAACTTCGCCTGGTTTTTCAATAACATTGTAGCCAAAAACTCTTACAATACCTGAGGATGGCTTTAGCAGGGTAGCTATAATTCTTAAAGTTGTCGTCTTACCTGCACCATTAGGTCCTACGAGGCCAAAAATTTCTCCTTCATTAACCTTAAATGTTAATCTATCTAAGGCTTTAACTTTACCATAGAACTTTATTAAATCGTAGATTTCTACAGCTATAGCCAAAGCTTTAACACCTTAAGCCAACATGCCGATTAATACCAAGGTTAAACTATACCTTTTGTTTACGCTAGAAGCAGTAACTATATAATATTTTTTACCTTAGATCACGTGTTATGTTAAAACTGTTTTTCTGATAAACCTTAATAACACATTAATTACTTAGCACTCATTTATTATTAGCGCTGATTATTTGGAACCAAAAGATTTAAAGTATTCTATTAACAGTTAGCTACGTTAGTGTATGGGAGAAAAATGCAGTTTAATAAAAAACTAAACCTAGAACATATATTAAAATATGTTTACATATTAATGTTTGCTTTATATTTGCTCTTAATATTTAATCTGAATCTAGACATATTCTTTACATCGCTATGTATTATTTTTACTATTCCTTTATTCTCTAAAATATCTAGTGAAAACGTATTTGAAAATGAAACAAGAAGGAAGATATATGATACAACAGAGCTGAGGTCTGCTATAAGCTTAAATGATCTTAGAAGAATACTTAAAATGCCTAGAGCAACTCTTGAATGGCATCTTTTTATATTGGAAAGAGCAGGTTTCGTTTCAACAATAAAGCTCTTAAATAAACGCTATGTTTATCGTAATTCAAACGAGGAAAAAGCTATTTCACATTTACTAAGAAACAGCAAAAAACTGAAGCCCATCATTAAAAGCTTGGCATTTGCTGGTAAAATTCATGTTCCAGAAAACCTTCTTCTAATGAATATATCGTTTGAAAGCATCCGCGACCTAATGGTTAAGTTAAGTAAAATGAATATTATACATTATGAAATAAGGAAAAATGGATTAATTTGCGTTACCGATAAAGGAAAGGTATGGTTTAAGAAAATAATCGACGATATAGGCTAAACCAATATTTTAATAAATCTTTCAAATCTTTTTCTGTACAAAACATAGAGTACGATTCCTCTAACGTAAACATCTAAGAACATACCTGTCCATAGTCCTATAGCGCCTAAACCATAATATTTTCCTAAAGTCCATCCTAGTCCTAATCTAACTGTAGCGTTTGAAATTACACTTACAATAACGGGGATTAAAGTGTTTCCTGCTCCATGAAAAGCGCCGATCATTGCGAATGCTGCCCAAGTCCCGGTTCGCTTGAACCTGCTAGAATGAGATATATTGTTGAAAGTCTATGTACTTCAACATTGTCTATGAAAAGCGCCGGTATGTACCATGAAAGAATAACTAAGCTGAAACCTGTAATAGACATGGACATTAGTGAAAGCTTAGTGGCCATATTGATTATCTCTTTAGCTTTATCTACATTTTTACCTCCAATTCATGGCCTACAAGGGTAGCTGTAGCTATCCTAAAACCTATGCCCGGCATAAAGACTAAGCTTTCTATTCTTAACCCTATCTGATGCGCCGCTAATGAAACACTACCAAACCTAGCTATCATAGAAACGTAAATTAGCATTAAACTGCTCATTAAAATACGCTCTACAGAAATGGGTAACCCTAAGTATAATATTTTTCTCAACGTTTCTACAGTTAATGTTTTTACCCTTGGCACAATAACCAATCGCCCTTTAACACCCAGTACCATATAAAACATAAGCATAAAGTAGAACGACAGGCTTGATGCTAGACCAGCACCGAAAACACCTAGCTTTGGCAGTCCTAGAAGACCAAAGATCAAAATAGGATCTAATATTATGTTGAAAATATTGCCTAAAATACTAACAGCCATAGGCGTTTTTGTATCCTTAGCTCCTCTTAAAGCAGCACCTACAGTAAAGAAAATGTACATTGCAGGTAATCCTAAAAGTCTAGCTACAAGATACTGTGTACCTTTAACTGTAACTTCAGGATCAGCAACAATTCTCACAACATCTTCAGCAACATGTACACCCAAAAACACTACAGGCAAGCTTATTGCTAACGCTAAGATAACAGATTCACCATAAACCCTTCTAGCAAGCTCTCTCCTACCTGCGCCTAAACTTTGAGCTATAAGAACCATAACACCTGTTGTAAGCATAAAACCCGGAACCCAAAACATCTAAGCAATATATCCTCCACCACCTAAACCGACGACATCAGCAACACCTAATTTAGCAACAAGAAGGTATCGATTAAGGTATAAAGGCTTGTCATGAAGTACTCTATAATAACAGGCCATGCTAAACCATAGATCTTCCTGATTAAACGTGAATCTAAGATATTTCTTAAAAACATGGTCTTTACATGTAAGAACCTAGAAATATATAATGATTTCTAATGTAATATTAGCAGCTAGATCAAAGTCTCAATGTTAAATGACATGATGATTTACAAGCTTCTAAAGAATTATTAGCGATAAATAAGGTCTTTTAGGTTTAACTTAATCGTAGATTCATTAGGGGTTAGTCATCTATAGTGGTTCATAATGTTTGTTGTCCTTCATTCCCCTATTTTATCCCCTTAACCCCTAGCCTTCGGGTGCATATCTCCCACTGTTGAAGGATAGGTTCATTAAAATCCCTCTCGCCGCTCATCGAGTTCATCTGATATTCAATATTATAGGTCAGATAAGTTTATAGGTTTTAACCAAAGAAACCAAAACAATTGCCATAAAATCATAAAAACCAAAACAGTTTGGTGAGGCATGTAAGTTATAAATTTCAGTAGAGGCCTTTAGAAGAATGTAAAAGTTTCAAAAATAGGCTAGAAAAAGTGCTGAGTAGCTTAATGTTGAATCAAAGGAGGGGAACTTTATCTAGTAAGCTTTAGTGTATAAGTTTATCTTGGAAGAGATGTTTATGATTAAGGTATCTGATTCAAAAACCGTACTTGAAGTTTTAGGTTACGATTATGAAGTTTATGTTGAAGAAAAGTCTATGCCTAAATTCTCTCAACTAACATTTTCAGATATAATACCGGAATTCAGTAAAGGCTACGGTAAAGCTAAAGAGCTTTCTAAGTGCAAACTCTATAAGCATCAGGAAGAAGCATACAAAGCTTTGCTGGAAGGGAAAAACGTAATTCTTATTTCAGGTACTGGTAGTGGTAAAACTGAAGCATGGGCGTTATATGTTCTAAAAAGGAAAATTAAAGCCCTAGTACTATACCCTACATTAGCCCTTTCAGCTGACCAAATAGGCAGGCTTGAAAACTACTTTGATGTTACTGGTTTAAGAAGAAAGGTTTTAGAAATAGATAGATTGGCTCTTAACATAATGATTTCAAAGTTAGGTGAGAGGAAGGTTAGACAATTAGCTGGGGAAAGCGTTTTAATAATATCTAACCCAGCATTTCTAATGCAGGAACTTAAAAGAATAGCTTCTAGGAGTTCTAAAACATACCTTGTAGGGCACCTTAAAAATTTAGGGCTAATAGTTATTGATGAGCTAGATTTTTACGGTTCTAAAGGAGCGTCATTAATTATAGGGATCCTTGAGCTTATAGTAAACCATGTTTCTAAAAAAGCTCCTCAAATAGTTGTCTTAACAGCAACCTTAGGAAACCCTAAGGAATTAGCGAACTATCTAACTAAGATTAACGGTAAAGAAACCATAATAATTAAAGGGAAACCGTTTAAAGTTGAAAACAGGGTTTTCTTAATCCTAGGTAAGAACCTTGAAAAAATATGGAATTATATACTTAGATTTAAACGTGAAATAGAGGAAAAGAATCCTGAATTACTACAGTTCATAGAGGATTATAGCGTATTTAGAAGATACGCATTCAAAGTTATCGAAGCCTTAAGAACAATCGGAATATATGTTCCATTGCCTACACCTGACATTTCTGAAATACTCATCAAATATATTGAAAACGAAACTGGCGGGGTAACATTAGTTTTTACTAGAAGCATCAGATCTGCTGAAAAACTAGCCAAAACCTTGAAAACAAAACTGCCTATAGTTAAGCAGGACCTCGTAAAAACCCATCACCATCTAATATCTAAGGAGGAAAGAAAAGAAATAGAAAAACTTGCTAGAGAAGGCCTTATAAGGATTGTTGTTTCACCTAGAACATTAACTCAAGGAATAGATATAGGAACAGTCATACGAATAGTTCATTATGGATTACCTGCCGATGTTAGAGAGTTTAGACAGAGAGAAGGAAGAAAAGGAAGAAGAATATACCTTCCTTTCACCGAAACAATAATAATACCTGTGTCTACATGGGATAGAAAACTTATAGAGGCAGGAATTCATACGTTTAGAAAATGGTTAGATCTGCCTTTAGAAAACGTATTCTTTAATCCCAAAAACAACTATGTTTTAATGTTTAAAGGTCTATTTAAGGTTAAACTAAACATAACACCGTCAGATAGAGAACTTAAGCTTTTAAGAAAATTAAGGCTCATAGAGAAGGAGAAAACACTTTTTGGAGAACGCTATGTTCTAAGCAGTGAAGGCCTTAAAGTGTGGAATAATTTAGGTTTTTACGAATATGGACCACC
The DNA here is from genome assembly GCA_029258915.1 of Thermoproteota archaeon. GTDB lineage: Archaea > Thermoproteota > Thermoprotei_A > EX4484-217-1 > EX4484-217-1 > EX4484-217-1. The sequence continues at coordinate 23,547 of JAPDJU010000002.1, read as the reverse complement.
ATACGGTATTAAGAGAGTTCTCATCGAAAAATCAGGTCAACAAAGATTACTAGAAGAAGTTTCACGTAGAGACTTTATTGAGAAATTTCAACCAGGGTGCATAGATCCTACAAGCGATAGTGTTGTCATGAGCATAAAAGGTAGGAGAATAATTCTTGAAAAAGATTTATCCGTAGCCTTAGAGGAGGATAAGGTTATAAGAGATGCTTATGAAGAATACTATTATATTAAATCTGCTAAATGGATGGAAAAACCGGATTTAAAAAGCGACTATATTTCAGGTAAACTTTCATCACAAGTAGAATTAAACGTAATAACACCGTCTAAAGGTTTTGGCAGGTTAATCGAAATACCTGAAACCATATACTGGGTTATTGAGTCACGCAATCCTAAAGTGGTAAGGTCTCGTGGAGAATATAGGCTAATATACGATGTTGAAAAAATACGTCTTGAAACTAAGCCTTATGGAAAATATGTGGATTACACTTATGGGTATCTTTACGAACTAGACCCTAAAGAGGATACTGAGTCTTTAAAAGTGGGACTAGCATTCTTAATGATAATCTTAAGGCTGTCAAAGTATAGATTGCCTCTTAGAAGCATATTGTACTATGTTTCACCTATAGAGTACCCGGTAAAGGTTATGGCGCTTTGGGAACCAGAGCCGGCAGGAATCATTAAGTCAATAGACTGGAAATATGTTGAAGAATTTATGGAAACATATGAACCAGATAACTTAACTGAAGTCCTAATGTGGGCAGTAGACTACACAGCTGTTCAAACAATGATTCTAAGAGATATGTCATGGGAAGAAGTGAAATACTATGCTGAAAAAGCTTTAGAGTATATTGAAGAGAAGGTTAAAATTAAAATTAAAGGTATTGGAGAAGTTAAAGTACCTAAACCAAGCAGAGAACATAAAATACTATCAGTAGACATAGCTAAAGCAGAATTAGGCGATAAAAACATATACGCTATAGCGCTGTATGATGGAGAAAACGTAGACGCATATTCGTTCTTTTTGTCGAGAGAACTTTTAAGAAAACCTTCAGAATTAGCTATTTTAGCAGATAAGCTTTCAGAATATCTGAAAGATAATTTCACACTTATACATTATGGGAGAGATAGAGAGCTTTTAGATTTAAGAAGCTTATCTACTCTTATTAAACTTGTTCTAGAAAAATTCGCAGAAGAAAACAACATTGTAGACGTTTATGAGGAATTTAAGAAGAAAATAGGAGTAGAATATGCTCCATTAGAAAGAGCTGAAGAAGAATTAGGAATTAATGTTAATAGAATAGTAGGTTTCAAAAAACTAAGAGAAGAATATAGTAGAACATTAAGAAGAGGCTATAGCGTAAGCCTAGAAAATGCGTTAAAAGAATATGTTATTGCTAACGCAAAAACAACATACTTCTTATATTTAATAATAACTCATATTTCTAAGACTGTTTAATGGATGATGGTGTTTTGGTTTCTTCGGCTACTAGGAGTGCTTGGTTTTGGTCTGGCTCTATGATTACTAATATTTTCGCTTCTCCCTTCGAAACCTTTTTAAGCTGTTCCGTAACCTCATAGATAATGATAGATAATCTAACTTGAGATGTGGGGTTTCGTGGAGGCCCTAAACGCCCCTGACCAGATGCAAAAACAAGAAGGGATGAAGGGGAAGCCCGTGCCCAAAACAATCCATGCACCCCAAGTACTAAGAGCAGCTAAGCTAACGGACACAGGCAACCACATAACTAACCTATATTTCAGCTACTAGCTTGCGCTTTATCAAATACTCAATTAATTGTTTAGCCTTATTCCTAGATCTGGTCTTTAGAAAGACTATTTCTGCATTATATTCCTCTACTTCAAGATCTTTAAGGTCTATAAAACGTAATGCCTTTTTAAATGATGGTATTAAATAGTAGCCATTAGGTGTTTTTCGTGTTAATAATTCTCTTAATATTTTCTCTATACTCATTCTCATAGAGCATCAACTATAGACAGGTGTTCTGAACGGTATGAAATCAGCTACTGTTTTTAATCCCGGCTCGGACCTTAAAACGGCAGGAATAAAGCTAAGCATTACAGATATTGTCGCTTGATCTCCCGGTGTTCCGCTACTAACCCATCTTACCTTGTAATTTTCACACTCAAGAACTACAATGTCTTGGTCTTTAAGATTCGCGGAGGCTGTAAATTCTAAATATATTTTCTTTCTCTTACCACTATATCCTGCTGCGTACCCTTTAATTCCAATTACTTTATTATTGAAAATTATTGGCTCTTGTTTTTCAACTATTTTACTTAGTTTAAATCCTAACACTTTAGCTATAATCATTGCGGACTCTGCGTAGCCTACATGGCCTGTGATTTTACCTTCGTTTAAAAGTTTATCAAACATATATGCTGGTATTCCTAATCCTATTTTTCTTTGAAAACTAGGCCTTCTCTTTAAGGCGTTTATTTTTCTTATAACTTTTATCCTTTTTACGAATAGGCATGAGCCTGAAATGATTAAGGGTAATGTGTCAAATATAAAACCAGGATTCACACCAGCGCTTAAAACTGTAACTTCATGTTTCTTAGCAAGTTTATCAAGTTCTTTAGCTAGCTTGGGATATCTATACCATGGATAAGCTAACGTTTCACATGACGATACTATGTTAGCTCCATGTTCTATAGCTGTTTTTATTTGCGGGAAGACTTGGTTTAAGAAAGATGTTGTTGCATGTAAAACGACTCTAGGTTTACTATTTCTTAAAACCTTTTCAGGTTCATTAGAAACAATAACACCTGTCTTACCTATTCTGAGAATATCCCCCATGTCATGGCCAACTATTTTAGGATTGATATCTATTACACCGACAATATCGTATTGTTTAAGTTTTAAAAGAGCTCTAGCTAGCATTCTCCCGATAAAACCAAAACCATAAAGCACTACAGGTATTTCATCAAGCGTGTTCATGTTCCCGCCTACATACTATGTTTTCCTAAAACCAAGCGTGATAACCTATAGAGTTTAAATATACTTATCTAATATCTAAAAATAACTATATAGATGGGAAAGACAGACTCTGAAAAGTGAGTTGATATGAAAACTTCAAAAACACTAAGAAAAGTACAGTTAACTGGAGGAGCTACACTAATAGTTTCCCTTCCAAAAGAATGGGTCAAAACAGTTAACTTAAAACCCGGAGACTATGTTGAAATTATATCCCAACCTGATAACTCATTAAAGATAAGCCTAGCTAGAGAAACAGAAAGACCTTCAGAAACATCGTTTAAAGTGTATGAAAACATGAGTTCAACAGCAGCTGTAAGAGAATTTGTTTCAAGATATATCTTAGGGTTTAATAAAATCAAAGTATATTTAGGTGAGAGGACAAGGAGGCAGAGAAATGCAATTAAAGAATACATGGCTAGATCCCTTATAGGTGTCGAGGTTGTTGAAGAAACAGAGAATTCTATGATAGTTCAGTGTTTAGCAGGTCATTCAGAATTACCTTTAAAAACAGCTTTAAGAAGAGAAGCTACAACAACCTATTATATGATAAATGATGTTCTAAAAAATATTAAAGAACCTGATTTAGAAACACTCTATGATATCATTAGAAGAGACGATGAAGTTGATAAGTTCTACTTATATATTATGAGACAAATGAACCTTGTAGCTTCCGGAATTATTTTACCTCAAGACGTAGGTATAAACAGCGTCGGTGAAGCAGTAGAATACGTTATGCTTTCAAAAGCTATAGAAAGAGTAGCAGACCATGCAGCCCAAATAGCTACAGTTCTAGCCAGACTTATTGAGGAAAACGTAGTAATAAACAAAGAAATTATAAATGCTATATATGATTTTGGAAGTAATGCACTAGAATTATTTATTTCATCAATTAAAGCGTTGTTTAAGCAAGACACTATAACAGCTCATGACGTTATTGATAAATCTGTTGAAGTAAAGAACCTTGAAGACGAAGTCTTAAAGCTAATATTGTCAACTGAAAGCATTGTTGCAAGAAAAGCTTTGGCTTTAAGAACTATACTTGAAAGCTTCAAGAGAATAGCCTATTATAGCATGGATATTTCAGAACTTGTGATAAGCCTTACAATTAAATCTCCAAAACCTAAACAGCTACCTATCTCTGCTAAGTAATCTCTTATAGAAATCTACAACATCTTTAGGCCACTCTAAAACATAGTGTAGCCTAATAGTTTCTCCATTCACCGCCTTCTCACCGTCAAAAACCATTTTAACTTCTACATCTGCTTCTTTTAAACCTAAAACAGAGAATACTGCTCTAATAGCGTCTTCATATGTTTCACCAGTAACATTAGTAATATACCATGTTCCTCTTTGAGAATAAATTTTTACATTAAACTTTTTAACCATCAACACTCACAACCAGTGATGCGGTACACCATGCATATAGGCGGCAGGGAAGAATAGGGCAATAATGAAACCTAGTATTAAAATCAATATAATAGCTGTAATAACTGAGACAAGCCAGAGCATAATGGCTCTACCCCATCCTACATTATAAATCTCTTTAATCACCCATATGTAGCTTAGGAAACCCAAGGTAACCGCTAGAAACGGTATAGGAAATATGACAACAATAATTACTGAAACAATTGATGCCAATAACCCTCCAACAAGAGTAGCAGCAACAGCATGTATAAGACCTGACTTCTTTAATCCAAGAAGTTTGGAGGCAAACCATAAAGGTAAACCAGATAGAACAATAGATATTAGAACTAAGCCTAAAAGAATTATAGGAGCAAGAAGTATTATAAACAACTAATATCACCTATTCTTCAAAAACCCTATAAGCACACTATGGCCTATAAATGTTTATAATTAAATGGTTTTTAAAGGAAAAACTTTAATACAAGTTGTTTCTTTAAAAACCTAGATGATGTGTTATGAGTGATAGAGCAAAGCTTTCATTAACTGTAGGTTTCTTAGCAACATTTACTGCATTGGTTTTCGTAGCAACCTCAGCTATCGTTGTAGAAACGCCAGCAACTAAGGGTTTCTTTAATCTAGGAGAAACTATGGTATATACTGCTGCTTTACTTGGAGGATACTATGTAGGCATGGTCGCAGGAGGATTAGGATCCGCATTAGCAGATATGTATTTAGGATATCCTCACTACGCACCAGGTACCTTAATCATAAAGGGGCTAGAGGGACTTATAGTGGGTTTTTTAGCCTTAAAACTTAAACAGCTGAATATAAAGCAATGGAGACTGTTTACGTTAATTGCAGCTATGCTAGGTCTAATGCTTATAACGGGATTAGGATATAACTACTATCATGGTGAAACGCATCTTTACTTTGCTAGCATGGAGTTTACACTTAGCATACCGGCTACATTATGGATAGTTTTAGGACTTCTTTTCGCATTAGCTGTCATATATCTAGGCTTTAAAGTAGATCCTAAGGTTGGAGGAGAAGTAATAGCTATTATTGTCGGCGGTTTGGAAATGGTGCTAGGATATTTTACATATCAGGTTATGGTATTGGGTTATATACCTTCAGTTGCTGCTTTAGAAATACCTGTCAACTTAGGGCAAGCAACTATAGGTCTTTTAGTTGCTTTACCGTTAACGAGAACAGTCAAAGCTATGGGGGCTAGAACTTTAACTTGATAAGAATAGAAAATTTATGGTTTAAATATAGTGAAGGCAGAAAATGGATTCTTAAAAACATAAACTTTAGAGTAAATAGAGGAGAATTTGTAGTAATTGTTGGACCTAATGGAAGCGGAAAATCAACTCTTATTAGGATATTAGCAGGGTTAGTACCTAAGTTTTACCATGGAGAAATTAAAGGTAACGTTATTGTGGGCAATATTAATGTTCTAAGGGAACCGGAGGAAGTATTTAAAGTTGCTGGGTTCTTGTTTGAAGACCCTGAAGTACAGTTGGTAACTACTACTGTAAGGGATGAAGTATCCTTCGGGCCAAGCAATTTAGGCTTAAATAAAGATGAAATTGAGAAAAGAGTTAAATGGGCATTAGAAGTAGTTAGAGGAAAGATTTTAGAAGAACGAAGCAATTTCGAATTAAGTTTAGGTGAAATGCAGAAAGTAGTTTTAGCTTCAATACTTTCCTTAAAACCTAAAGTATTGGTTTTAGATGAACCATCAGTTTTTCTTGAAGCTAAAACTGTAAGTGAGCTTTACACAATATTGAAAGACCTGGCTGTAAATGAACACGTTACCATATTAGCTGTTGAACATGATTTAAACAAGGTCATAGAGTACGCTGATAAACTCATAGTTCTAGATGAAGGCGAAATAATCTGGCAAGGCAAACCGGAGGACTTAACAGTAGATATGATGCAAATGCTTCCTATGCCTCAGCTTGAACTCATAGATCTAGTAAAGCGGTTAAGAAATATGAATGAACATGTTCTTAAAGAAAGTATAGTAAAACTACATGAGATTGTAGAATACATTTCACCTAAAACAATGAATCTAAGGTTTTTTAAGGAACATTGTGAAACGGAAATACATAATGAAAATCCTAGGGATACCATTGTAGAAATGGAGAATGTTTGGTTTAAATATCCCAGAACCCTCACATACGCTATTAAGAACATTAATTTGAAAATAAGCCTAGGAGATTCTATAGGGATTCTTGGACCTAATGGAAGCGGAAAATCAACATTAATCAAAATGATGGTAGGTATATTAAAACCTACTCATGGCTCAATCAGAGTTTTAGGTGTAAAACCATTTAAGAGTAGAAGCAAGGTAGCAGGTAAGATAGGCTATGTTCCGCAAAACCCAACTCTCACATTTACTTCGCCTACAGTTTTCAGCGAAGTATACAATGTAGCAAAGAGATTAAATGTGCCTAACGCTGCTGGGTCTGCTGAAAAAGTGCTTAAAACTATGGGTTTAACCGAGTACCGTGATTATAAAGTGTTAAAGTTAAGCTATGGGCTTAGAAGAAGACTTTCAATAGCAACAGCTATAGTAGGTAAACCTAGGCTTCTAATACTTGATGAACCAACCACATACCTGGATTACAGGTCTAAGAGAAAACTAATAAAGACATTGGAAAGAATTAAGAAAAATACTACGCTAATAATAGCTTCACAAGATTTAGACCTGATAGTTAAACTATGCAATAAAATAGCGTTGCTAGCTAACGGATCAATTGTAGCATACGGGGAAACGAGGAAACTGGTTTATTCGGAAAATATTAAAGATTTAGGTATCGAAGAACCATTAGTTATTAAGCTTTCAAAGAAATTCTTCAAGAACATTAAATATGGGCCTTTAACTATAGAGGAGTTTGAAAAGGCGATGGTAAAGTGATATTGTGGATAATAGATAAAATAAGAATAGCATTAACCTTTAGTAAAGAGAAAAATATCATAAGCAATGCCCATATAGTTTTCAAAATAGTCTCTACAATAATTTTCTTTGCAATTGCGATTACTGTTAGAGACCTCACCGATGCACTTATTTTACTTAGTTACCCAATAATTTTAACATGTCTTACTAGAAAAGCCAGGGTCCTTTTTGAATCATTGCAAGCTATAATTCTGCCTATTTCCCTCTTATTCTTCTTCACTTGGCTACTTTCTCCTGAAGGACCGTTAAGCATGTATGCTGCTATTAGAGCTGCCACCATAAGCTTAAGGATTTCAGCATTAGCATTAACTCTCCTAATAATATTCTCTTTCACTAATCCAGTATCTTTATCTGCTTTTCTTGAAAAATGTAGATTACCCTTAACATTAACTCAGTCAATAATACTCACTTGGCGGCTTATACCTTTAGTATTGAAAGATTTTCTAGAAGCATTAGCTTCTCTTAAGCTAAGAAAGTATCCTACATGGAAAACTCTTATACCGCTAACCGTAGTCTCCATGGAGAAGGCCTTGAGGACTTCAGAAACATTGTACATTAAAGGATTTGGATGGTCAAAAAAGAGAACCTACGTTACTCCTTTAGGTAATGTAAAAGATGGTTTAATAATGTTAGGACTTGTTATGCTTATTTCTTTAACTTTATTTATCCTATAATAAACGTAAATTAATTAAAATGCTACATCATAATGTTATCGTGGAGAAAAACATGGATATTAAAACACTATGCTCTGTTTTTCTAGAAATTAGAGTTAAAATGTTGCTTCTCATAATATTACTGTTCACGCTAGCATTAACTGTTTATCATTTAGGATATAATCTGCTCATAAACTCTGTGGTTTATGGTTTACTTTTGCTTATGTCATATAAGCTTCTAGTCAAGAAAAACATGAATAAGTATAGCCCATTACAACTAGCTATTAGAATTTGGGTTCCCTTAGTGATATTAATGTATGTTGGCATATTTTTCGGTCTTCTATACACAGTTTTCTATCATAGCGAGTCTATGGGAGTTTTAGAAGAAATAGGTAAGGAAATAATAAAGCTCAAAAATCCTGAAAGGATATTCCTATTTAATCTTAGCAGAGGTATTTTAGCTATAATACCGTATATCGGCCCGTTTATTATGGGCATCGCACTCGGTAACTCAGGCTTCATTATGGGTATTGCATTAAGAAAACTGCTAGACCTAGAGTATTATAAGGACTTTATAATAATGTCTTTAGTTCCATTTCATCCATACGGGTTTTTAGAATTACTATCCTACGGTTTCTTCCTAACCGGTTCATTGTATATTAGAGCTAGAAAATGGAAGTATATGTTAATATCAATATTCATTGCAGTACTTGTACTCTTTATAGCTGCTTACCTTGAAGTATGGGAGTTAGAAGTCTATAAATATGGGGTTTAATAGCGCTTAAAACAGCCTTAAATTGTTTAGTATTTAATATGGTACACTATATCAGAACTTTTTACATGAACTTATGAAAAATTATTTAGTACACTATTGTATTTTATAGTTTTAAATACTGAGTCTCGATGTAGCCCTTTAAATTTCAGTTATTGTACGGTTTACGGGAAATCTTTAAGAGTTAGATTAGCGTCTATGAACTAGGCGTTTTTATGGTTACGGTTGAAAAACAGCTTTCTAGTGAACGCGATGAACTTGACGAGTTTATTAGAGAACAAATGAAAATATTTAGGGAAATAGCGCTTAAGGTTAAGGACTATTTTGACACTTTCTTAATGGAAGCAGGTATGGATGATTTAGATCAAGTAGATAAGTCCTTTTATTATGCTTTTATACTTGAAATTTCAAGGTCTATTTTCATAAACTGGAGCGTTTATATGAGGAGAAGAGAAGAACATCGAAGTAGAAGTTAACATGTTTATTTTTGATGAGGTATTTAAAGTAATAAAACTGTTAAGCTTAGCTTAAAAATTTGTAGAGAAGAGCATTATAAAACATTGAAGCAATAATTTCTAAGTAAAATAACGCTGTCTACACGTTTAACTCTCTGTAAGACCTATAGAGTTCTACAAGTTCATAAACAGGATTCAGTGAAAAGTCTATTCTTAAATCAACTATGCGGTCATATATTTTACCATGAATAGTCTCTCCCGCTACAATTATTGCTGCACTTCTATCTCCTCTTTTATCTCCTCCTATTCTATGAGCTGTTATTAAAGCTAATAGAAGTGCATATGTAAAGTCTTCATTACATTTTCTTTCAAATGCCTCACACATAATTTGAGGGATATTTGGGTTAACTATTAAATTACCTACACATACACAGTTTTTTCCAACATATGCACCATGTTCTCTAGGAATAGATGCCCCACAATGAAACGCTTTTCTCCCTTTATAATCTATTACAGCCACTTGTCTTTTCTCAGGGTTACTATCTTTCTTTAAAGCTTCTTTTAAGGCTCTTTCAGCATCATATCCTTTCTCGATAAGTTCAAGGATTATTGGTCCTAAAGCAGGATTCGTATATGCTTGAGTTGCGACAGCTCCTACACCTACTCTAACCCATGGAACCCTAGACCCTACGGCAATACTCCCTGAAGCAACAGCAGCTCCTAACATTTTACTATCGGGGCTTAATGCTACAATACTATATGTCATGTGCTAAAGTATGGTTAGTTACATTTTATTAGCTTTCTGTAACTATGTTAAAAACGAATTAGCTTAACATAGTTGCTTAAAGGTTATTGAAGTGAAGACCATTAAACTCCGTGAAATAATAAGTATTCTAAACAAGGTATTTGAAGTAAACCTAGAGGAGTTTTTAGCTTACAAAGTAGCTATTGAAACTAAAAATCCTTTTGAAACTCTTGTTGCAACCATTTTAACCCAAAAATACTAATGAGAAGAACGCATTTAGAGCTTATTATAATTTAAAGAGACATTACATTAAGCTTGAACCCATGAGTATTTCCAGAGCTGAAGTTGAGAAGCTAAGTAAACTTATATCTGCTGGCGAATTGGGAACTATTAAGGCAAAAAGAATAGTTAATGCTGCTAAATACATTTTAGAAAAATATCGTGGAAACTTATGGAATGTCTTAAAGCTTGGAGTTAAGGCTAGAAGCGAGCTTATGAAAATACCTGGCGTTGGACCTAAAACAGCTGATATTTTATTACTTATGGTTGCAGATAAACCTACTATCCCTGTAGACGCTCACATAATAAGAGTTACTTATAGATTAGGACTAGTGAATAGGAAAGACTATGAGACAGTACGTAAAGTTCTAATGGATAGTATTAACCGTTTCCGCCCTAGGTCATTGTGAGTCTCTGTAGGGCGGTTCATTACGGTTTCTCCCCGCCAGAGGCGTTAAGCCCTCAGCGGAGGCCACCAAGCACTTATTATCCCAATAAAGCTTATAAATATTCCATACATCATGCAAAAAGAACACTAAAAAACCTACAAACAAGAAACAGCTACCGAACCCTAAATACTACTTAAAAGTTCATTTGCTTCTAATACTTTTAGGAAGGAGATTCTGCCTAGCAAGAAATCCTAAGTGCTCTACATGCCCTGTAAACGTTTTTTGCTCTAAGATGGTTAAATAAACCTCTCTGCAGTCGTCATTATTCTAGAGTAAGTCTCTAATGTTATCTCGTACTTTAAATTCACCGTTAATATGTGTCCAAAACCTTTTACCAAGTATTTCTTCTCTCTAAACGATGGAATACTATATTCCCCTCTCCATAACGTCATTTTAGTTACTCTTTTATAAAGCCATGGATCATCGCCTTTGATCATGTCCTTAACTTCATATAATTTTGCATATTTGAAACGGATTCTAGGTAAAATACCTCCTTTAACCTCCTGCTTGAATAAAGGCCTAATTATGTAAAGTTTTTTAGGAGTTCTAAAAATTACTATATGCCCCTTTCTTTCTAAAACTAAATATGCTCCTGCAATAGCCCATGATTTTACCTCAGTGTCTCCATTAACTAACGTTACTGCGGTATCCCATGAAAATAAGCCTATGCCCAGTTTTTCCTGTAATATGCTGAAAATAACAGCAATAACTATAACTAATAAGGCTGGTATTACAAACATTCCGTAAAAGCGAGCCGCTATAATGACTGATAGAACAAATGCTAATATAAGAAAACCTAGGATAGGTGCTGTACTGTAAGTATATGATGGCTGTATTCTAGGTTTCAAGGGAACAGTTTTTACAGGTCTTAATATGGACAAGTACTATAAGCCTCCAATATTGATTATCTTTAACGGTTCAGGTAACGGTTCTTGACTAAGTTTTTTGGAGAAAAATGTTTCAGCAAGTTCTACGCACTTATTGAGTAGCAGTATTGATTCTCTATTTATAAATCCTCCTTTAAGCCAAACATTAGAATTTAATGTTACTGAATTTTTTCTAACTTCTTCCCTAAACTTTACTTTGAAATAAACTATTTTTCCTTCACCATGTATTTTTGCTGCTCTCTCATATACTGATTTTAATGGGTGTTCGTATTTTTTGTAAAAGTCCACTAATGGATGTTTTTGAACATTTCTAGGTTGAACTTTAAGCTTCCACTTTGTCCAAATTAATGTATCTACGAATGTTAGTTCAACTGTTTGTGCACCTAATTTCCTATGTTTAAAGTATCCATCTAAGCTAATAAAGGAGTTTATGTTATTTCTTACCTTTAATACGAAATAGCTTAAATGTTCCCCGCTAAGAAGCTTTATGCTGGCTTTAACAGATACGGCGTTATAGAGTACACCTTCTCTTAACTCATAGAGAACCATGGATTCAATAATATCGCTAAAATTATTTTTAAGATATTCAACTATTTTATCTGTTAATTCCTTTGCCTTACCAGGACTTTTCCAGGAAAATAGCACAACAAAATACCCCATAGAATATATTTGAGAATAAGAATAAAAGCTTGATTACAAAGCCGTACTGCATTCTGGTTCTTGAATTATCATGGCTAAAGCACCGTAGAGCACTATATCCTCACCTAAAGGTGTAATGGTTATCTTGGGTTTTCTGTTAATAACGTAGAAATCCAAGTACTTTGCTAAATACTTTAAAATGAGTTCTCTATTATTTAACGCTATAGCACCACCTATAGTTATTAATTCAGGGTCATAAGCATTAATAACGCTCGCAAAACCTGCAGCATTTATTTTACCTATTTCTTCAACAATTTTTAAAGCTAAGGCATCTCCGTTTCTTGCTTCCTTAAATAGTGTTTCTGATGATAATTTCCTATTTTCAACATACTTTTTAAGCGAACTTTTACCTAGAAGTTGGGAAAACTTTGTTTCTATAAGGTACATAGCGTACTCTGGTATGTTTCTTCCTGAAGCATATGCTTCCCAGTGACCTAGTTTGCCGCAGCCGCAACGCATAGTACCGTTAAAATCTACAATAATATGTCCTACTTCATGCGCATTACCGTCCTTTCCCAAGAGTAAATGATTATCAACAATTACCCCTGCGCCAATACCTGTACTTAAAGTAATATAGACAATGTTTGCTACGTTCACACCTAGTCCAAATATTTTTTCTCCCCAAACAGCAGCAACTGCATCATTTAGTATTCTTACTTTTAACCCTAACTTCTCTTCAATAGGCGTTTTTAACTCTATAGTTTTAAAGGGCAAGTTCACCGGTTTAATTATCCTGCCTTTTTTCAAATCTAAAGGACCTATAGAACCTATACCTATACCAGCTACTTTTCTAATAGCATTTGAAAAATGTTTATTAATAATATTCACTATCTGGTTTGCTACAGAGTACTCGTCGCCTTCTCTAACCGTCTTTTCTTTAACTTTAACAAGCAGCTTACCTTCACGTGTACCTAAAGCTACTCTAATGTTCGTAGCACCCAGGTCTACAGCTAAAACGTAACTCATAAATGACACCAACTACAATTATTTAAGGAGTATTTTCAAATCTAAACTAGTAATTGTAAATATTGCTATAAATGTTAAAGCTGTAATACAGAAGTGTATCGTAGAGTTCATAAGACCATTTATTGTGAGAATTAAACCTATAATGTGGTTTATTAATAGAATATGTAATGTAAACTGTATTTTTAAATGCCTTCCTCTAGCTATCTGGGAAAAGTAAACAATCACGAATACAATTATGGCTGAAATTATTTGAGAAACAATTGTACCTCTTTCCAGACCCGGAACTTCGAAAAGCTTTTTTAATCCTAAAGTTAATTCTTCATGACCATGGACTTTAATGTTTGTGTAAGTAAAATATATATCAATTGATCGTATGATAATGGCTAAGAAACCTAAACATACAAGGTCTAAATCTATTTTATTACTTAATAACACTTTACCCAGCAAATTATCTATATCCTCGCCAACTTGATTTTACTTTATGAAACCTAGTTTTCTTAAATTTTCTAAGTCTTCAGGTGTATCTATATCTATGTATATTTCAGGCGACCTGACCTCTACATCAACTATTTTATTATAATATTTTTTAACAACATATTTTAACCCTTGAGTTTCTTCACCAATTAACATTATATCGTCATACAATTTATCGTCAAAAAGTATTGGATGTCCTCTTTTACCTTTAAATTTAGGTACTACTATAGGTCCTTTGGTTTCTAAATACTTATCTATGACCTTGTTTATAGTTTTAGAAGTTATTAGAAAATTATCTGCTGGAAGTATCATAAAAGCGGTTGCACCCAATTCTCTTGCCTTTTTCACACCAACTTTAACTGATGAACTCATACCTTCCTTGTAGTTTTCATTATAGACTATTATTACTGGTAGATCTTTTATTTCATTAGCTATTTTTTCCGCTTCAAAACCTGTTACGACTACTACTTTGTCTGCTTTTGACTTGATGGATTCTTCAACAACCTTTCTAATAATTGTCTTATTGTCTACTCTTTCTAGAAGCTTATTTCTCCCAAATCTTTCCGACATTCCTGCAGCCAAAACTATCAAAACTAGCATGCACTATCACTTAACTATTGATAAATGCTTTCCTGATGCTTTTCTATCTATCATTAGCATTTCAGCAGCAATACTTACAGCTATTTCTTCCGGTGTTTTAGCTCCAATATCTAAGCCGACGGGAGCGTAAAGCCTACCAATGTAACTATCCTTAGATAGACCTTCCCTCTCTAATCTTTCTAGTAACTTAGATACCTTAGTTCTCGAACCAAGTAAACCTACATATTTAGCCTTTCTTTCAATCGCTCTTTTCAAAACTTTATAGTCATACTCTATTGCTCCATGAACAGCTAAAACGTAGTCTTTTTCACTTATATTAGCTTTCTCTATAGCATTATCCCATTTATCGACTATTATCTCGTCGACTTCAGGGAATTCTTCTCTGTTTGCTCTTTTAGGATTATCACTTACAATGCAAACTCTAAAACCTAAGGAAGCTAATATTTTTGCTAGCGGTTTTCCTACATGGCCAACGCCAAAAATTATAGCTCTGGGCTTAGGATTAAAGACGTCGATGAAAACAGTTAGTATTCCTCCGCAAATTAATCCTGTTCTATAAGCTCCTAAAGGTACATTGTCTTCCCTGAATGCATACTTAACAACTTTAGACTTTCCTTCTTTAATTGCTTTAATTGCCTTCTCAATAACCATTTTTTCGAAAGGGCCACCGCCAACAGTGCCTACGGTTCTTCCATCAGGGTAAACTAACATCTTAGTTCCAGGCCCTCTAGGTCCTGAGCCTTCCTTTTCAACAATTATGCATAAGGCAACATTTTCATTCTTACTTAAAGCATCTCTTAATGCTGAAATAATTTTCAAATTTTCATCTTTAACCATGAAGCACCATCACCTATTTAAAGTAAATGGAAATTTATTGTAAAGATGTTTTGCTGTAGAACGTAAAGTTAACATAAAGTCTTTTTAAGCATTATTGTTGTTTCATATTCTTCAAGAATATCCTTAACTTTGTTGAGTATTTTATCGTAATCCTTGATTATATTGGCTTTTAAAATTATGGTCTTTCCTTTAACTTTCCCTTGAAAACCTAGTTTCTTAAGTTTATCAATAACTTTTTCATAATATGTTTCACCTATGGTAGATGAAGATAATTCCCAAGGCTTAAACTCTATCTCTATTTCTTCTTTCTCCTTGTTAAATATAATTCTATAGGGTTTTTCTCCAATTTCACCCATGACCTACACTCTCCATGAGAGACTTACTATAAGACACTAATATAATTTTATGCAACTTCATGGCCAATAAGTCATGAACTAGGTCTTTCACAATATCCTTGTTTAAAGATAACTATAAAGATTTAATTAATATAGCTGTATTTCTCTTACGAAAATATGATTATGGATTTCGGATTAAATATAGTAACTGATATTTCAGTAGATTACGCTGTAAAGGTAGCTAAATTAGCTGAGAATCTAGGCTTTAAAACAGTATGGATTGGGGAAACTTTAGGTTTAAAACATCCTTTCAAATACTTACATAATATAGCTAGTTCTACAAGAAAAATAGTTATTGGAACAAGTGTATTGTCAATATATACTAACTCTGTAAAAAATGTTGCAGAGTACTTTGCTGATCTCGTTAATATTTATGGCCAAAGATTCATTATAGGTCTAGGTATTGGAGATAAGAAGCTTCTAAAGTTAAAGAAAGTAACGGTAAAACAGCCACTAAAAGACCTGGATAACTATGTTAGAAAACTTGAAATGATGTTAAATAACTATAACCTAAAAATACCAATAATCATAGGGTCAATGGGACCTACGATTGTAAAATACTCATGTAAAACTTATGGTTCAATACTTTTAAACACTATTTACCCGGATTACATCAGATGGGTCTTGAAAATACTGAAAGATATAAAATGCGACATATATTCTATAGGCCCCTGTTTACTGGAAGGTGATGTAAAGAATTTTAAGGCTGTAAAGGTAGCAGCAGGAATAGTTCTGAGGGGAATGAATAAACATTTTCTTAAAGCATTTAAACTCACAGAGCTAGCTAAAGAAATTGACATAGCATTAGAAAACAAGAACTATACGAAACTGGAAAAGTATAGGGAATTGCTATTAGAAAAATTTGCAATATATGGCACCATAGAGCAAGTGTTAGAAAGAGTAAGAGAATTAGAGAAACTTAATATTAAGCATTTAATTTTCGGAACACCATTATATAGAAACATTAACCAAATAAAAATTCTAAGTGGAGTTTTAAACCTAAAATATTAACATAGGCTTAACTCTATATTAATTTGAAGTGTAGATCATGGTTAAAGTGCATGTTGCAACTTTAGGTGAAGTTTACGTTATAGTTTACCCTAAAGCTTTAGGCCCATATAATGAAGAAATGAACTTTAACCTTCTAATAAATTGCTCGCCGTTAAACGTGGCTAGTGCTATAAGAAGACTAGACTGTTTTTCAGGAGTAATTGGAGCTATTGGAGACGATTTTCTAGGTTGTTTTATTGTAAACGCTTTAAGAAAGGAAAATGTTTTAACATATTGGCTTAAAATTAAAAAGCTTAGAACAACTGTAGCTTTTGCTGTTAAAGATAAGTATGGTGAAAAATTACTTTTCTATAGAAAACCCTACGTTAAAACAGCTGATACTGAACTAACAATTAAAGATCTACCCATATATGAAATATTGGGCTCAATAAACGTATTATATGTTTCCGGGTTTTCTACATATAAAGCTCCATTAAGGGATACTGTTTTTTACATCATGAAAAATGCGTTAAAAGAAAATGTAGAAACTGTCTTTTCGTTGAACCTAACAAATTACCTTAAGATATCATTTAAGAAGCTGTTAGAGCTGTATAGTAAGTTCATCAAATATAGCACAGTATTATTTATGAAGCTTAGAGAAGTAGAATATCTTTTCAAGAGCAAAAATTATAAGTTTATCACGTATAAACTGTTAGAAAAATTCAGTAATTTAAAATATGTTATAGTGGAACATGGAAAAGGTGTTTTTGTTAGAACTAGAAAAACAACGGTTGATAGGCTTTTTGGTGAAGTAAGGTATGTTGATTTAAGGGGTTCAAATGATGCATGGATTTCAAGTTTCATAACGTGCCATTTTATTAAGGGCGTAAATCTCGAAGACTCTATTAAAATCGCGAACACTGCTTTTAAGATAACATGCGGTAAACCGGGGGTTTTGGGATCTTTCCCTTCAAGCCAAGAGCTAGAATCAGTTATACTTAAAGTAGCTAAATAATTTAGAATAAATGTTGAGGAATACAGTATGGAAGAATTGAATCTATTGAGAAAAGAGAAAGGCTGTAGAGAACACCCAGTTATGGATTTAACTAAAGCTTTGGGTAAATTAAAGTCTAAAGATAAAATTAAGATAGTTTTTAATGCTAACGATATACCGTTGGAGGTCGTGAACGCTTTAGCAAGAATAAGAAACGTTAAAGTAGCTATCTTAGAGAGAAAGGGAAATGTAATAGTGGTGCTTGCCGAGAAGATGTAGTGTTTTCTACTTGTTGAAGAACTATTTTACGCATAATTTAGTCTTGCCGCAGACTAGATACTCTATCTCCTTAGCTTCTAACCTAGCATATCGATTTAGGGGGATTTTGCTAAAACCCTTAGTTGACGGTGTAGTCGTAAAGTCCATGTATGTGATTGAAAACGAGGAAGTAATATATTCATGGCCTCTAAGCGTGCAGAATAAGGGTACTGCTAGCTCTTTAGTAAGGATATTTAAGAAGGAAGAATCACAGAAAACATATGCTATTATTTTGGACCCAAACTCTAAAGTTATGTATCTAAGCATACCTCGGGGAGTATTTAAGCTCATCTTTGAGTTTGATCTTAGAGTTCCATTAGAACTTGTTTTCTTAAAGATACAAATAATTATTTCACTAATATATCCTTCACATAAAATGTTTAATTAGATTTTAGATTAAGGTTTCAAGAGACTCTGTATTTTAAGCTTCATCTCACAAGTCTTACAAATCTCCTTAGCTGAAGGTTCACCACATATTTTGCATTCAGTAAACTTCACTATTCTCAATGCATTGTATACTTTATTTCTTACCTCGTCCATTTTACTTAGAAATTTAAGTTTAAATCCTGGATTTCCAGCTTCTATTCTATTTAAGAATTCTCTAATGCTCCATCTTAGGGAAAGAGGAGCATAAGGGCATTCTACAAACGGTGTTTTAAGACCTATAATTAATGAGTGAATTAAAGATTCTTTCTCATATATGTAATGTAGTGGTTTTATTCTTGAAACTAGTTTTGCATGTTCAGCCTTAACTAGTGCTCCTCCACGTATAAGTGCTTGGATATCTCCACGTAAGATATTCATTAAGACTGTTTGGACTTCATCGTCAAGATTATGGCCTGTAGCTAAATATTCTGCTCCAAGCTTTCTAGAAACCTTGTTCAATAAGTACCTTCTGATAACGCCGCATACCGTGCATGGTCTCCATTCTATTTTACCTTCAAAAAATAATTTAGCTGCTTCATCTACAGTAAATCCAAGTTCATCTTTAACATTGACCATTACATAGTTGATATTTATGTTCTTAACATGTTTTAAAAACGCTTTCACCGTATGTTCTCTATATCCCTTAATTCCTTCATTTATAAGTAAGGCATTAACTTCAAAATCATACTTTTCAGAAAACCTCTTAATTAAATATAATGTGTTTAAGCTATCTTTACCCCCCGATACAGCTACAGTTACCAATTTACCACTTATCCTGTCTAGAACATTTACTTCTTTAAGGGTTTTTTCAGCTCTTTCTTCAAAATACTGTCTAAAACATTCTTTACAAAGGTATATTCCTTCATGTCTTAGATATATTACTGCTTTTTCCTTTTTACATTTAGAACATAATGCCATGTTTTAACATCTTAGTTTAAAATTATTGTTCTATAACCTTATATGGACATATTTTAGCAAATGCACAGTACCTACAATTATGCACTATACCCGCTGGTGTTAGATAGTTTTCAACATCCTTGACCTCAAAATTGTAAACCTCCCCCTTATACGGATATGGTATTATTTTCTTAATCCTCACCCAAACCCCATTATTAACAAACCATGCCTGAGGTCTTCTCTTTTTGTGCATTGACCATCTCACATGAAATACTGGATGCTTACCCCAACCGTATTGTTTATGCGAGCTTTTAAGCGATGGTAGTATCTTTTGCCTTAATAACATAGTGACAAGCTGATAGGCAAGTTTTGGACTTGTCGTAGCATAGTCTAAACTCCCATCAGCATATATATGACCGCCTCCAGTCACCATACCCTCTATTATTAATTTCTGATCATTAGGACTCAGGTACAGTATTTCATCAGTGAAATGTTTTCTAGGAGCATATCTACCTGTTTCCTTATCTTTCTCCCAAATAATTAGTTTATTAGCTAATTTACGCCACTTCATACCAAGCTCTATGAAGAAGACTTCTCCATGAGGTGAGGGAAGTGTGTGTAGACGTGGCGAACATGAAATACTGTAATGTGATGCTATGTCCTTAACCTTTTCCTTAACTTCCTTCTCATGAGCACCTATCGTTAGCCTTACTGAGAAATCGCCTTTGAGAGTTCCATCTGCAATTGTAAGACCGAGAAGCCATAAAAGTTCATCTGTAAGACCTAAATCGGATGCTTTATACTTAACCTCTGTCGGATAAGGTATATACATCCATGGTTGTACTCTATACTCTTTACTAATGTTCCTATGCTTATCTTCTTCAACAATTTCATAAACTTCCTTAACAGTCAGCCATTGCGGTTCAGTGAAAATGCGGCACCTTGTTCTTGATGTTATCTGAATATCATAGCCCCGCTGTTTATATGAGCCAACATTCCTCACACTACCCCACTTACTGAACCTAACAAAAATCGGGTGGTTTTCGGTGATTATAATATGATTAAGTCCGGCAGGCTCTATTAGGAAACACTGTTCACCGAGTTTCATCCGTCTTTTAATAATCTTTGTCACTATTGCAACTCTGTACTTTTTTGTTACTTTATCCATACCGATAACTTTGCCGCCTTCTTTAACAAGTTTTACTGGTTTATAACCATTTGGTGTAAAGATTAGTGTATCTGGGTGTAAACATTCCCAACTCCATCTTGGATGTTTACTGTTTTCAAGTGTTTCCTTAAGCAGTTCATTTATGTTGATTTCCTCTTTTTCTATTGAGAACTCTGCTATCCTATCAGGTGTTATGTATATTAGAACCCCTTTATCCTTGTTTAAGAGGTTAAGGTATATTTGTAGCTGACCTATGTGGTGTTCGTGAGGTAGACCTAGGTCGCTTCTAGCTGTCTTAATTTCGACGACACTTGTTTCGTTTAAAGAATCGACTCTACCTTTAAGAACATATTTCTTACCGTTAATTTCAATTTCTCTTAAAATTTCAACTTCATTTTCAAAACCATATTCTTTAAGTAATTCCTCTAGACCTCTATGAACTAATATGCCAAGTAATGCTATTGGATCAAATCTAAATATTAGTTCAGGATATTTTTGCCTAAAAATCCTTTTCTGTGAACATGAAACAAGGTCTGTAACGTAGACAATATTAGGATTCACCATGTCTTTTAAATGATCCTTATAGTCTTGTAAGATTTTAGAGTAAATCTTTGAAACTACTATGTCTGAGTATTTAACAGTAAAGCTCGAGGTAAACACCTCAATATGCAGTTCCAAGTTTTCAACATTAAGATTAAAACTTAATAGCTTTTCTTATGTAAACTAATTTCACATAGAAGAATAAATATTGCTACAACGTATTAATGATGGTTACGTAAATGTTGGTAACGATAAATTATAAATCATTTGAGCTTTGTAGCTTATGTTCTAACCTTGTCGGGTGGATCATCTTTTAGCCTCCATAAGCCTTTCTTGAGATCTAAAAGTATTATTCCGAATTCACTTGCTACGTAGTCACTTAAAGCTACTTCATCTATATGCGGGTTTACTATGATGTTTACTTTAATCCTTTTATTTTCTCTATCCTCTAAAATAAGTTCTAATTCGCCGCAGTTTTCATAGTATGGACTTACTACTTCTCCACCGCCAGTATCTAGAACTGCTGTTGACCTAGTTTGTGGTGGCCAAAGATTTAACTTCCTAGCTAAGCCTACGGGTATTGCTATATCTGGTGCGTCGGATTCAAAGCCACTGTTAACTAATGCTTTAATTTTAACTATCTTGTCTTTAACATTGATCTTAACTTTAACACGACAAACCATATGTATCACTTAATAACCATAATCTTCTTCATATATCCAAGTTTTCTGCGTGGAATATTCTTGGAAATATATTCTTTAACCACCTTAACATCTTCATAAGACTTCATTCATACGTTCCTCAAAGCAATCTCTAAATTAGACCTAAGATGTACACGTATTTAAAGAATGCCTCGCGTTGCTAGGTTTTATATGTTTTACGTTTGGGGCAGTCTAAGCACCAGCCTTAACTAAAGTTATGGTTATAAAGTCAGTAAGGCAATACTTCTTATTACATCAGCTACATCCTCACATTTATCAGCTGCGTTTTCAAGAGAATCTATGGTTTCTTTAACAGTCATGCATGAAACTATGTCTACTGTTTGACACCATTTAAGGGTTTCTTCAAGGCCCATAATTCTTATGTCGTCAACTTCCTCCTCTATTCTCTCAATATCGTTAGCTATCTCCAAGGCTTTCCTAGGATTCTCATATAGCTCCATTATCGCATTTTTTATTAGCTCAGTGGCATCCTTGGCCTTAGCCGCCATAGTTTTCATAACGTTAAATATGTCTTTAGGTATATTCATAGGCTCAGTTATTAGCAGTCTTCTCCCCGCAGCTTTAACGTAAGCTGCAACATCATCTAACGTTAAAGTTAATCTGATTAAGTCTTCACGATCTATAGGATGAAACATTCCTTTAGAAAGTTCAGCAATAATTTTCCTCTTAATATTATCAGCTTCCCTCTCCTTGTTAAAAACATCTTCATAGCTTTTCATGGCTTCCTTAAACTCTCCTTTATCGTAATGTTCAAGCATAGCCCTTAGAGAGTCTACAGTTTCAATAACCTTATTTACATGCTCCATACACATAGCTATAATAGCTCTTTGCTTTCTCCTTCCAATCCAAGCCCACATAGTTACCATGTTCTCGAAACCTCTCACACAATATTTTTAAGACATTCAAGGTATTAAGTGTGAAAGTAGGAGATATAATGTGAAACTTAAAGCTGCAGCTACAGGTACTGTTAAAACCCATGATGTTAGGATGTAGCCTACAATTCTCCAATTAATACCTCTAACGCCTTTAACTTTAGCCAAGCCTATACCCAGAATTGAAGATACACTTGCATGCGTAGTGGATATTGGCATACCATATCCTATAAGCAATAATATAAAATTGGGGCTTAGCTTTAATAATACCAAGTTTAGGAACAATAATCTGACCTTCATCCATGGCAGGAAGTAGAACATTCTGAGTAGATTCAGGCAATCTATTCAATTCATTAATAAATAGGATCCCTCCCTCTAACATAGCTCTAACTAAGGGTCCTGGCACAAAACTTTTCTCAGCATCATAACCAAACTCTATAACCAGAGGAGGTTCCCAATGACCTACAAGTTTCGTTTCAGTAAATCTTTCATCACCATCAATTCTAATAAAATTTTGTTGGAAATATTCAGCAACAGCCCGAGCCAGTGTAGTTTTCCCTACCCCTACAGGTCCCTCAATAAGAACAGGTTTCCCTGCTTCTTTAGCTAATAATATAGCTTCTAACTCCTTTCTTCTTCCTATTATGCTATATTTTCTTGCGATGTCATCAGCAAGTTCTCTGAAATTACTCATCATATCACCATAAAGTTAATAAAGAGACACTTATGTAGTCTCTAAACTCTCTAAGATATCTTTCCGCTTGATTATTCTACGCTTAAAGTATTCTTTTACTTCCTCATAGTCAATAAGTTTAACTGCCATGTTCCGATCACCTCGACAAGGCTTTTTCAAGGATTTTACTGAGTTTAAGGTATTCCTTTGCCTTGTCTGAAAGCGCCAATTCCATTCGCTTGATTACGTCAAGATTACAATAGTTTGGGTTCATGGCTAACAATACTTGAAACATCATGTATATATCATAATGAATGTCTGCTAATTCCTTTAATATCAAGAGGTCGCCTACATTCTTGGCATTATTCATTG
>JAPDJU010000005.1 GCA_029258915.1 Thermoproteota archaeon | reverse complement strand
TATAACTTTAAGTACGTTTTTCATTCTTAAAAGTGTTAGAAGAGATACAATATTAGGCATGCTTTCTGAAGCTCTAAACTTCGTATTGTTAGGTACATTATACTATGCTTCTTACATTCTAATAATACATTTACTTATTGTCCGTGAAACATTATTCAATTACTTTATACTATTCTCTGTAATGCTTTTGCCTGTAATTAGGATATTTATGACCATTAAACTTTTTGAAAGCGTTTAGCTCCTATGTGTTGCATATGACATGGATAGAACTATAATGACTGTTGCTAGCATATATCCTTGTTAATTGCAAGTAGGTTTAAAAATACAAACATGTTGGCATTTTAAGGAGAAGTATAGGGTCATGCAATGATGATTGGTGAAGAAAGATATAATAGTTAAGTAACTGCAAAAACATGGGTATAAGAACATTTACTAACGTTATAAGATGAGAGACATCTGTGATTAAAGCAGCATGTTAGCTTTATATATTTAAGCTTTGATGTAATTACATACTAAATAGTGCTGTATAAGATTATACTAAATACTAGTTGTTGCAGTACCTTATGAAGGGTAGTTAAATGTTTGATCCATATACTATTAAAGAAGACTTTCCAATATTTAGCATTAAGGTTTATGATAAGCCTTTAGTTTATTTGGACAATGCAGCTACAAGTCATAGACCAAAACAGGTTATTGAGGCTATAAGGAGGTTTTATGAGGAATTTAATGCTAATGTTGAAAGAGGTCTTCATTATTTAAGCCAGAAAGCTTCTGAAATGTATGAGGATGCTCATAAAACTATAGCTAAATTTATTGGCGCCAGGAGCTGGAATGAAGTAGTCCTCACATATAACACTACATATGCTTTAAATATTGTAGCTTTATCTTGGGGACTTAATAACCTTAAAGAAGGAGATGAAATAGTTCTCACTATTATGGAACATCATAGCAACATGCTTCCCTGGAGATTTATAGCTAAGAAAACAGGTGCTAAGATAAAATATGTTACAATAAAGAAAGACTACACTCTAGACTATGGAGATTTGGAAAGTAAAATAAGTGAAAAGACGAAGGTTATAGCTATAGCCCAAATGTCTAATGTTTTAGGTACAATAAATAATATAAAATACGTTACAAAACTTGCTCATAAAGTAGGGGCAATCGTTGTTGTTGATGGAGCCCAGTCAGTACCTCATATACCAGTGAATGTTAAAGAATTGGATGTTGATTTTCTAGCTTTTAGCAGCCATAAAATGCTTGGCCCCACAGGTTTAGGAGTGCTTTACGGTAAAAAGGAGCTCTTGGAAGAAATTTCTCCAGCTATTTCAGGTGGTGGTACAATCAGAGATGTTACTTTGAAAGAAGTTATTTGGGCACATATTCCAGAGAAGCTGGAAGCTGGAACACCGCATATTGCTGGGGCTATAGGGCTTGCTGAAGCAGCTAAATACCTAATGAAACTTGGTATGGATAATGTAAGACGCCATGAACGAGAGTTAACAGAATATGCATTAAAGCTATTAAAGGAAGAGTTAGAAGACTTTGTGATACACTATGGACCCACTAAGTTAAATGTTAAAGGAGGTATAATAGCATTCAATGTTAAGGGCTATGATCATCATGCCGTAGCTGCCTTCCTAGATACTGAAGGTATTGCCGTTAGAAGCGGTATGCATTGTGCTCACCCACTTCACCACCATCTAGGCTTAAAGGGCACCGTTAGAGCAAGTTTCTACATTTATAATGTTAAAGAAGATGTAGATACCCTAATTGAAGCTTTGAAAAAGTTAAAGAGATTCAAGCAATAACACTTAAATTAACTATATTGGTAAAGAACTTATTGTGAACGTGTTGATAGAAGAAATAATATTGGCTGCTATAGGGGAGATAAGTAGTCGTTGTTTTATAACAAAAGATGTAATAGACGTTCTTAAAGTAAAATATCCTGAGACGTATAGGCAAATAATTAGAAAATATGGGTATTCTGGATATAGTTTTAGATGCTATGTAGCCGCTACATTGAGAGCTTTAGTCGTTAAAGGTATTCTAATTCGGGGAGAAAGTGTTTGTAAAGGTAAGAAGGGATTTAGAAAAACACCTAAAGGTATAGGTTGGAGCAGCCCCTGTATAGCTGAATGGTGTAAAGTTCAAATGAGCATTTTAGATTACTTACATTAGCAAAAGAATATAAACCTCTAAGACCTACTTGTCAATGAAAATACGTTTTGAGGTAGAAATTATGGAAGCTAAAAAGATAGTTATTATAGGCGGTGGAACAGGAGGTTCTACTGTTGCTTCTTTCATTAGAAAGTTTGATAGGAAAGCTGAAATAACGATTTTCGAGGCAGGCAAGTGGCCTACATATTCGCTATGTGGTATGCCTTTTGCGTTAGCGGGTATCGTTAAAAGCTTTGACAAACTTATAGAGTTAACCCCAGCATACTATGAGAAGCTGAGAATAAATTACTACTTGGAAACGAAGGTTGTAAAGATAAAGCATAAGGAAAGAAAAGTTGTTTACGCGAAGAATGGTGAAGAGTTTGAGAAAGACTATGATGTCTTAATTATAGCTACTGGAAGTAAGGGTAAAAGGTTAAAAGTTGAAGGCTCCGATTTAAAAGGCATATTCACAGCTAGAACTATGGATGACTTTAGATCCATAAACGAGTATATTGAAAGAAAAAATGTTAGAAAAGCAGCTATCGTCGGTGCAGGATTTATCGCTGCTGAAGTTGCTGAAGCATTAGCTATAAGAAACATTAAAACGTATGTTCTTCACCGCGGAGAAACTATTTTAAGAAGACTTTTTGATAAAGACTTTGCCAAAACGATAATGAATGTTATGTCTAAGCATGGAGTAGTATTTATGCCCGGAAGGCACGTTCACAAGTATGTTGGTACAAATGGTTTCGTAGAAAAGATAACAACAGAGGAAGGAGATACGCTGAACGTTGACATGGTTATTGAAGCTATAGGTACAGCACCTAACATACAACTAGCTAAAGAAGCAGGTATAAAGATAAGTGAGAAAACAGGTGCTATAAAAGTTAATGAGTACATGGAAACCAACTTAAGAGAAGTTTACGCTGTCGGAGATGCAGCATCATCATTTAATGCTATAACAGGTGAAGAAGAATCAAACATGTTAGCTACAACAGCTTTCCGTCAAGCTAGAGTAGCAGCATATAACATTTTAGGTAGTAAAGTAAAATATAAGGGACATTTAGGAACTTCAGGTCTTAAAGCTTTTGAACTTTATGCTGGAACAACAGGTTTAATTGATAAGATGGCTAAGAGTAAGGGATTAAATAGTGTAGCAGTAACATTAAGTCTTCCATCAAACCCCCACTACTACCCTGGAGTAAAGGAGATAAGGTTTAAGCTTGTTATTGATAAAGACTCTAAAAGAATAATTGGTGCACAAGCTTTAAGTGAAAAGAATATAGCAGATTTAATAACCGCAGCTTCATTCCTAATAATGAATAAGGTGGATATCGTAAATACAACATTAATGGATTGGTGCTATACTCCACCACTGTCATATGATTGGAATGTGATTATAGAATCGGCTTTCCAAGCAGTTAAAAGATTAAAAGCAATTTAGTATATTTTTACTATTTCATATATTGTTGTTCTTTGAGCAGGAATTCTACCAGCATCTCTGATTATATTTATAATTCTCTCTACGGGAAGATGTGTTCCAGAAGTTGCTCCAGCAGCTCTTGAAATGTTTTCTTCCATAAGTGTTCCTCCAAAGTCGTTTGCTCCAGCATTTAATATTGCTTGAGCATATTTCGGACCAAGCTTAACCCATGATACCTGAATGTTTTTAATGTAATTGTTTAGAAAAATTCTTGAGACCGCATGCACTTTTAAATCCTCTAAACCTGTAGCTCCAGGTCTAGCTAATCCTGAAGCGTAAAGTCTTGTCTTATAGTGTATAAATGACAGTGGAACAAATTCCGTAAACCCATGTGTTTCCTTCTGAATTTCTCTGATTATGTTTAAATGTTTTGCCTTGTGTTCGCTTGTATCTACATGCCCGTACATCATTGTTGAAGTTGTAGGTATACTTAATTCATGCGCTGTCTTAATTATCTTAATCCATGTTTTAACATTTATTTTATTTGGACAAATTACTTTCCTAACTTCATCATCTAGAATTTCAGCAGCTGTACCCGGCATACTGTCTAGACCTGCTTCTTTAAGCATTTTAAGAGCTTCTCTATAGGAAACATCCATTTTAGTTGCGAAGTAATGTATTTCCTGCGGTGAGAAAGCATGTATATGTATTTCAGGGAGAACCTTCTTAATGCTTCTTAAAATATCAAGGTAAAACTCAGGGTTTAATTTTGGATTTATTGCACCCTGTATACATACCTCTGTTGCACCTAATTTCCAAGCTTCAAGAGCCCTTTTCACAATTTCATTTATTTTTAAAGTGTATGCTTCAGGATGGCCTAAGGGTTTTGAGTATGCGCAGAAAGCACAGTTTATCATACATTCGTTTGTGAAATTAATATTTCTGTTAATAACGAATGTTACTATATCTCCTACGGTCTTCCATCTCAAATAATCAGCAACCATTGCTAAAATGTTTACCTCAAAGTTTCTGGCCTCAAAAAGCCTTACAGAGTCTTTCTCGGAAATATCTTTACCGCTAAGAGCTTTATCTATAATATCTGTAAACTCTGGATCCAAATCCTTGACCAATCTCTCTACAGCATATACTATAGTTTCTTTTCCCACTAAAGTCAAGTTTTAACCTCTATTCTTTAGTAGTCTGGTAAGAAATTAGAAACCTACTATAAAAAATGTTTTTAATGAAATATTTCTACCCATAAAATTTCCATCATAATGGGCAATTGTTATGCTAAACCATATTCTGAAGTGTTCTATAAAGTTTTTACTGTGGCAAGTGGAGAGGTTTCTGGATGAAGGAGAGGTTAACTTTAGCTAAAATATTAAAATAGCTCGTATTTTCTTCTTACTAGTCCATTTGTATTAACTATTTTTAAGATTCTACGTTCTAAAGTTTTAGGGAACCATTTTTTAACTATGTACTTAGGGTATATTGCTAGTCTTTCTCTTAGTATGTAACCTAGTTCCTCTGTTACCTTCTTTACCTCACTTATCTTCGGCCAAGGATACCTTATATTTATGAAATCTGGTGTTAATGGAGATATTCCACCCCAATCGTTTATACCAGCTAAGAGTAATGTTTGATAAGCTGACAAACTTAGGTTTGGTGGTGCTTGTACGCTTGTTTCTCTATGAAAGATAAGTCTTGCTATAGCTATTGTTTTAAGAAATATAATAGGTGATGGTGGTGGATGATGTTCCATAGGTGTTCCCGGCTCAGGCATGAAGTTTTGAATTATTACTTCCTGTATGTGCCCATATTCCCTATTAATTTCCCTTATAACTAGTAAGGACTTTATTCTCTCCTCCCATGTTTCACCTATCCCTATAAGTATACCTGTTGTGAACGGTATTTTCAGTTCTCCTGCTTCCCTAATCATTTTAAGTCTTATTTTAGGGTGTTTCCACGGTGAATGTTCATGAGGCATACCTTTCTCCATAAGTCTTTCGCTTATTGTTTCAAGCATTAAACCCATGCTTGCATTTAATGGTTTTAACTCAGCCATTTCCTCCTTAGAGAGAACCCCAATGTTGGTATGGGGTAGCATATGTTCTGTTTCCTTTAATGCTTTTTCTTCAAAATCTCTCACATATTCTACTGTAGAACTGTAGCCAAGCTTTCTGAGAGCTTTCTTTGCTTCACTATGTACTGTTTCAGGTTTCTCACCTGTACTTACAAGGATTTCTTTTGCACCTAGTCTTTCACCTAGTTTAACGATTTTCATACCTTCTTCAAAGTTCATGAAGCCTGCTCCTGGTGTTCCAGGATCTTTTCTAAAGCCGCAGTAAGCACATTTATTCCTACAGAGATTTGTTAGTGGGACAAATATTTTTCTAGAATATGTTACTATTTTTCCGAAATACTTTTCTTTAATGTAAAGTGCAGCTTTTAGAAGTAAAGGTAATTCATAAGGGTTGGCTGTAGTTAAAAACATTGCTTCTTCAAAGTTAGCTGGTCTTTCAAGACACTTAGTAAGTGTTTCAATAAACTCTTCTCTTACCCTAAAATTCAGCATCTTACATCACTTATCTATAGCGGCGTTATCTTTTCTATCTCTGCAGTTTCTATTTCAGTTGCAATTTCTTCTAGGAGTTTAGTTACTATTTTCTTTCCCAATTCCTTAGAATATATTTTAGCTGGCTCTTTAAGGTTGCTTATAGTCCATGGAGTCTTTATAATGGCCGTTTTCTTATATTTTGTCTCTGCAATCATATTTAATGCTTCATTAAGTGTTATGTTGCGGTAATTTTCTAGTTTAATATCACAAGCAAATAGTATTGAAGCTTCAATTAAGCCTCCATGAATAATGCTTTTTACTTCTATATCGAAAAGCTCTTTAATTATCCTTTGCACAGCTGACCAAACATCTAATAATATTATCCGTGTTTCATTAGCTGTATATTGTAGTTCAGTTATAAGAGCTTCTAAAAGTCCTTTGTTTCCTCCATGACCGTTAACCAAGATTATCCTTTTAGGTTTGAGTTTTAATAGGCTTAAGATAATGTTCCTAACATAAGCCAAAAACACTTCAGGGTCTATGCTTATGGTTTCTTTACGTTCTAAATGTTCTGTAGAAACACTGTAGTTTAGTGGCGGATATGTTTTAGAGTTATTGATTCTTTCCGATAACTTTTCGGATATATACTTTGCTATTATGGTATCTGTGTTTAAGGGTAAGGACCAATGATACTCATATGAGCCTATGGGTAAAATTAGTGTTTCCATGGGTTTCAACCTTATATATGACATGTATTTCATTTCCGCATTCGCATTTAAACAAATCGACGAGCTTAAGTTTAGGTGATTCATAGATGTCTTTAAATCCTTTACCCCGAAAAATGCTTATGCCGTTACCGAAAATGTACGGTGATATTGTTAATCTAATTTCGTCCACAATGCCTTCTTTGATTAAGGACCAGTTTAATGCCCCTCCTCCTTCTACTAGAAGCTTCCTTACACCTATTCTATACAGTTGCTTAAGTGCATCAAGTAAACTTACTTTACCTTCTCCTTTATCTTCAAGAATAAACACATTTACACCTTTACTTCTCAAATACTTTACCTTCTCTTTGTTAGCTCTAGAGCTTGTTATAAGTATGGTTTTAGATTCCGTAGTGTCATATACTTTAGCGGTTACAGGCGTTCTAAGGCTTCCATCAACTACTACTCTTAACGGATTTCTTCCCTTAACTAAGCGCACGGTAAGCCTCGGATTATCTTTAATTACAGTATTTGCACCAACCATTACTGCGTCTACTTTAGCTCTTAAACTATGTAATCTTTTCAAATCGTACTGACATGAGAGTTTAGAAAAACCTGTAACACTAGCTATTCTTCCGTCTATGGTTGTTGTTGAGAAAATTATTACGTAAGGTCTATATCCCATATGTTACCACTTAAGCTTAGTTTTGATTAAAGGTTTTCCTTCTAAAAGCACTTCTAAAACATCTCTTCGATCTGTTCTTAGAATGATTGAGGCTAGAATATTCTTAGTTAAGACTATGTTAGGTGATAGTTTAAGTAATGTAATATTTGCTTTCATACCTTCATCTATTACTCCTTCTCTTTCAAGGCTAAGTGTTTTGGCTGCATTATATGTTATCATTTTGAAAAATATTTTTGGTTCAGCCATCTTCCTATCTTGAAGTCTTGTAAGGTTAAAGGCGTATTCTACTTCCCTCCAAATACTTGGTAAAATCCATCCAGCATTATCTGTACCTAGAGATACCATAGTGCCTGATTTTATTGCTTCAGCTATTTGAGGTACTCCAACACTAAAGAAGGTGTTTGCTCTTGGACACATAACAAGTGGTATTTTCTTCTCAGCTAAAATTTCGAATTCCCTTCTTCTCAAATATGTTCCATGAACTATAAAACTGGGCTTGTAATATTTTAAAGTATATTCAAAATCCCCTTCTTCATAACTGCTTTTTGTTTCAGAAACGTGAGCTGCCAGGAGCTTGCCTTCTCCCTTTACTAGCGTACTTACTATGCTAAGATAACTAGGTTTAAAAGATAACGTACTGCTTAACCCTATTCCATGGGCTTCCTTTATAAGCTTCTTTAGCTTCTCCATATTGTATTTTTTAAGAGGCCTTCCTAAGATAATTAATCTAAACTTTGTCTTTTTAGCTGATTTTGAAGCCAACTTTACTCCTTTAATTCCTCCTTCCCTAAAATCAGCTGCTGTAGAAACTCCT
Source organism: Thermoproteota archaeon (assembly GCA_029258915.1). Classification (GTDB taxonomy): domain Archaea; phylum Thermoproteota; class Thermoprotei_A; order EX4484-217-1; family EX4484-217-1; genus EX4484-217-1. The sequence goes on along the minus strand of JAPDJU010000005.1, from coordinate 333,741 downwards.
GTTGAAATAAGGTACTTGAGTGTTTGCATTATAGATTTTTCCAGTTCTTTAGTACGTGCTTTTTTCAATAGTTTATGTTTTAGCCCATGTGGGGGTTTTACGAGTTCTTCTATGCTTAGTTTTAGTCCTGAACATGAGAATATAAAGTCTGCTGAATGTATGTGAGCATTTATTGGAGAAGGTATGGCTATAGCACTTATATTTAGTGGTTTTTCCGTAAATCCTCTTTGCAAAGTCCCGATGTTTACTATTAACCCTTTTTCAACATCTATCGTTATATTTATGTTTTCTCGTAGTTCGTAGTTTTCACCTATAATAGCATATTTTACGTTAAGTGTTTTCTCCAAAAACAAGCACCTTAACCTTAGCGTTTTCTCTGTTCTCTCTTATTTCATCTAAAGCTTTAGTAGCTAATGTTAATGCTCTTCTAGGTATTTTATGTATTCCAATACCTGATTTAAGGCAGGGTATTTCCTTTAAGAACCCTATGGTTTTATCGAGTTTTCTTAACGGTATAAAGCTTACAAAATTGTCTCCACCTAGATAGAAAGCTAAACCACCATTTTTCATAATGAATTTTTTAAGTTTAACATAGAACTTTGATAGTTCTAAATACGTTTCGTAAATAGAAACTTCTCTTATTTTATTTGTAAAATCATTGAAATCTGAGTGAATAGCCACTATAGGAGATATATTGCAATTATTTGGAACATCAAATATTAAACCTTGAACCTCAATACTTTGTAAATTTTTTGTCGCCCTATTTTGTGCTTCAATAAGTGTTTTCCCATGTGAAATAGCTATTCTTAACGGCACAGGGGCTGTTTTACTTGCCTTACTTAATATGTTAATATATTTTTTAGGTTTACTATTTCCATCAACGAATACCATGTAATCATAACGTAAACTATGGAGAAAAGATCCTATGTTTGAAAATTCCTTATGAAGCAGGTTATAGAGTTTAGCCTGAGTTGTTTGTATGATCCATTCTCTATCTGATCCAAGGGTCTCTGTCCAAAACCTATAGCCTACTAGTTCAACAACACCTACTCTATACACTAATTATCCACCATAGGAGAGGTCATGTAGAGGTTTAGCTTAGAGAATAATTAACTTATCCTATATTAGAATATCAGCACCTATCTAACGGTTAAAAATAGTGTTATGTATCAGTGAGGCTCCCAATCATCATTTCTCAGGTAGAGAAGGCTTTTCACACATCACTACTATTATTAGCCAAGGTAGGTTAAGATTTTATTGTTTAGAAATCGTTTGAAGAAATTTAAATTAAAAAATTTTTTGAACTTAAAAGATTTTACTTTATGGTTTTCTTCTTGTTATTACGAATACTGCTATTGCTAACACTATGATTACTACTACCGCACTTCCAACAGTTGCTGTCATTACGTTTCCTATGGATGCACTTACCGCATCAACTTTAGCTGATAGCTCGCCAACAGTGCTTTCTAATGTAGATACTTTGCCTTCTAGGCTGCTAACTTTTCCTGCAAGCTCTTCTTGTGCTGAAGCTATTGGCCCTAACTTCTCTTCTACTGCAGCCGGGACTGCTGATACCGTATCTGCTAATTCGCTTATTGCAGCTGATAATTCGTCAAGCTTCGTCATAATAGCTTCATGAACAGCATCTTTAACTATTATTGTGTAAATGTTGCCAGTTATTGGTTCTGATAGTGTATGTAATCCTCCTGCTAACGGTGGTACTGTAAGTGTTGTTGATACATCACCTACTCCATCGCTTGTAACGTAAACTGGATACATAAAGTCCCATATGAGCTGTACATCAAGGTTCTCTGGGAATCCATAACCAACAATGGTTATAGTATCTCCTGGAGCTAAGTCTTCTGTTGGAGACACTGTCACTATTGTTGGCACTATTTCGAAGCTAATACCCATAACTCTAACATTTGCAGGGGCTGTCTCATTAGCCCATATAGTATATGTTCCTTGAGGAGCATGAGGCATAGTTGTTTCTACATAGAAGTAACCTGTTTTAACTTCATGTAGACCTAGGTCTACAGCATATTTCTCTACATCTACATCTACCTCTTCGAAACCATGAGCCGTAAATTTCCATATAGTTATTGTTGTAGGATCTCTTACTGCTGTAACATTAGCTATATCGTAGCCTCCAAGACCAATACCTTCGATCACTAACGGCTTATCCACTTCAACATCTTCACTTTCTATGCCTTCGAGTGTTGGTACAGGGTTAACAAAGAGCTTAGCATACGTAGTGTCTGTTGGCACTATCATTGTATATTCTCCAGTAGCTGGAAATACTAAGAAGTTTGTATCCGTTGTCCCTGTCACATTGAGTTTAAATGTGCAGTCTGCACTTATTGATTTAGGTAATTGCACTAAGAATGCTGCGTAGCCGTCATCTCTAAGGTCTTGGTCAAGTATGCTTAAAATAAACGCTTCATCCGCTGTTACATTATAGAACTTAACCTTAAATGTTTCACCCGTGGTCAGGAAGCCTGAACCATTAAGTAATACATAGTCCCCAGGTACTTCAGTGCCTGCAGGTGTAGTAAACTGACCATCAGCGCCAGCTACCCAAGCTCCTACGACTGACGGCTTAATTGTGAAACTTGCTGTCACTACACTTACTTCTAAGAGATCCGTTACATTCAGGGTAACAGTAACGTCAATACCATCTTCTACACCACCACCCTGCAACGCTGGTACAGTACCTGTTAATAAGGTCGTGCCATCGTTGCCAATATAGTTTGAAGATGGCGTTACCTCTCTCTTAATGCCTGCGGCATCTGTTAGCACAACAGTTGTTACATTTATAGCTTCGCCATCCGTAGTTTCATTGGGGAAGTTATGTAATTCTAGGCTAAATGTGTCACCAACATAAGATGGTGATGGAGTCTCGACTTCTATTGATGGATGAACGATTATTGTGCCAGGTATGACATATATGGTATCACTAATGTTTGCTTTAACTAAGAGTATGAACTTGCCTTCAGGATTTGGCAGTGCAAAGTCTATAACCTGTGACCATACTGTATAGTATTTCTCATTTGCTCCTCCAGCAGTAGGCTTGCTATATTCGAAGTACTCTGTAAAGTCAACTATTTCATAGTCTTTAATCCAGTATAACTTCATTTCTTTTATAGCGACAAACTTTAGATCAGGGTTCTCTTCCATCGCCTCAGCTGTTGTTACGTTAAACACAAAGTGTTCTCCTGCTCCCTCTGTTTCTACCCAGCTCGTATGTGTTCCGTTTAGGAAGTCTATATAGTAGTTTGCTGGGTCTAATACTTCCATTTCATTTGATACTGCCCATGTGCTTCCTCCGTCATCTGTAATTTTGATGTAATACCCTGTTCCGGGTTCTATGTCCTCGGGCATCATTAATGTAATATTCACATAGTTTGTAGTATCTACGGTTATCGTTACATCCACTACTTTTACTCCTTCGGCTAGTTTTTTGATTAGGTTTGTTCCTGAGGCATAACCGTCAGTGGATAGGTAGACGTCGAACATTTGACCTGTAAATGCTGCGGCTTCGATTTGTATCGAGAATATTCCTCCAGGCGCTACATTTGCTGGTGAAACTGTGATTCTATAGCCTGTTATAATAGCTTGCACTGGTATTACTGCTAATACTAGGCCTAATAACACTACTAGTGCTATTAGTAGTGAGAAGTATTTCTTCATTTTTTATCCCTTACACTTGCTCTATACTATGGTGATGAATGTTAGGTTAAATATTTAAGCTATTTGGTATATTAACTATAGACTGAAGACCTATACTAAACCTAGGTGTTTCCGGGGTAATCGATCTGATTGAGGATCTTGTTTTAGCGGTAGATGTTAGTTCATCTATGAGGGCTAGAGACTTTAAGCCTTCAAGAATAGCTGCTGTAAAGAAGGCACTTAAGGGCTTTGTACATGAGAAATTGAGTAAAGATCTACTTGCTAGAGTAGGTATTGTCGGGTTTTATGAATATTCTGCTCCGATAATAGATTTAACGAACAGTATTAAGGACCTTTTGAAGGCTATTGATAGTTTAAGGCCTTTAGGTAGCGGTACTGCTTTAGGGGATGGTATTGTGGAAGCTTATAGAATGCTTAAGGATCTTTCAAGGGATGGTGTTAAAAAGAGGATATTAGTTATTACTGATGGAACTTTTAACACAGGTATCGATCCTAGGTACACTATAAGTTCCTTAAGACTTCATAATGTTAGAGTTGATTTCTTTGCTTTTAGCAGGCTTTATCCAACAGACATAGCTATTATAAGAGAAATTCTTAGAACTGTTAAAGGATATTTTATGCACATAAAATATGGTGATCTTTCTAAGGCTATTATGGAATTTCTCTAATACCTAATTTGATAGCTTTATTTATCAATTCCGATGTTGTTCCAGCATGTTCATGTACTCCACCAGTTAGTTTTAAGGTTCTTGAAATCATTGTTCTATCGTAGCTTGTTAGCTTACCTAGCGTTAAGAAGTCCACAATAACGTTTCTTCTCGCAGCATATTCAGCTACAACATCTAAAGGTATTCCTTCATTAAATGTACCATCAGTAACTATTAACACCCTTTCCTTACCTATTTTCGGCCATCTTCCTCTCAGCATGTAAAGTGCTTCTTTAAGCCCATCCCCTGGTGCGGTTGCTTCTCCTAACACTCGTAGTTGCCTAATTACTGATATCAATAATTCTTTGTTCCTAGTGAGATCTATTATTGGCAGTGAGCGCCCATAGAAAGCTACTACTCCTATACGGTCTTCAACGTTTTTCTCAAGCTTTGCTGTCACTAGTGATAATATTGCTCTTTTAGCTGCTTCCATTCTGTTAGGTATATAGTCGCTTGCTTTCATGCTCAATGAAACATCTACAGCTATCACTAAGTCTTCCAATGATCCTCACCCAGTAGCCATAGAATATATGGTTTCAAGTTTTTCACGAGCTTCAGCGTATTTAACATCACTTATTATCCTATGGTACTTTGCATAGTTTAAAAGAGACATTGTAGAAATAGCATATACGTTGGTTTTATTTGCTATCTCTAATGCTTTATAATCATCCGTTACTAAAATGGCTTTTAACCTATAGGCTAAATATTGTGTAGTCATCTCAGCTGTTGTAAGGCTTTGCTCTTTAATGAATTTGTTTTTAAATTTCTTAAACTCATTAGCATCCACATTAGCTACAGTTAATGGCAATTCTATGCTTCTATGGCCAAAACTTATTAGCCTTTTTAATTCAATGAATTTAAGGTGAAGTATTGTGTCAGGCGACACTATATTTCTTACGTTTCTCTTTTCACTAAGGTACGTTAATATTCTTCTAAATACATCCAATGTTTCGCTTAAATACGTTACATATAGCGAGCTTACGTCGAAGACTAAAACTTTTTTCTTATCGATGTTCTCAACAACTTCTTCTACGTTTTTTCTTGAACTGACGAGCCTAGGTACTATTCCTTTACCTAATAATTTTATGAAGAATTCGGGGATAGATTGTTCAGCTAATTCTGAAGCGTAAGCTAAAGAGATTCTTCCTTGACTATAAATTTTCACTGCTACATCAGCTATGTTTACCGAGTTTAGAAGTCTACGTACAGCATCTCTTACAGCTTCGGTTTTTGAAGAATACAACCCTATATCAACAAGAAGCTGTAATTGTTTTTCAAGTAAACCTGAGATTTCTATTACAGTTGTCAAAGCTATCCTCCATAAAACCATAGTTAGTTTTTAAACTACACAATATAGTTATATTTGAGTACTATTTCAGTATGGTGGTTTGTAGGCTTTGGTTTGGAAAGTAAGTGTTTTCGAGGAATGGCGTAGAAAAATAAGCACCATTAAGAAGCTGGAAAGCGAAATATGCGATAAAAAACTGGTGGAAGAAGCTAAAAGCGATTGGCATAGTAGACGTAGGCCTAGACCATGCGGTTTAACAATACATATAGGTGTAGGTTGCGATTATGCATGCTCTTATTGTTACATCCCAGATATGGGGTTTCCATTTAAATCTAAGCCTTATCACTTAACAGGATTACAAATTGCGTATTCTATAGCATCAAACCCTTACGTTGCTTTAGGTTTAAACGGTACTTTTCTAGCTTACGGCTCAGTTACAGAACCTTTTCTCAAAAACACTGCTAATAGAACCTATGAGTACTTGAAAGCCACAACAAGGTGTTTAGGTAATCCTACGCAGATCTCTACTAAAGCCTATTTAACATATGATAATGCTTTAAAGCTTAGAAGGCTGGTTAATGGGAAACTAAGTGTTTTAGTCACCATAATAACGTTGAAACATTACGATAAGCTTGAAGGGAAAGCACCTAATCCTGAACTTAGATTCCAAACACTTTACAATCTTAAAAAAGCAGGTTTTAACCCCGTGTTGTTTCTTAGACCTATAATACCTGGCGTTAATGATTACGAAATTAAAGATATTTTAGAAAAAGCTATTTCATACGACATTAACAGGGTTTTAATAGGTTCTTTAAGGGTTACACTTAGAATAATGTCTAAATTGAAAGCGTTAAACATACCCTTAAGAGAAATCGAGAAAAGAATTCTAAGAAAACCCAAATCATTCAATGAACAAGTTCCCGTAAAAACAGCTGATATTAAAAAGAAAATAGCAAAACTCTGTGAGAAACTTGGTATAAAGATATATTATCAAGCATGTCAAGTATGTGCTGAAGACTTTAACATACCATGCTGCTTACCATGCTCTATTAAGTATGGTTGCTGTAAGGAAGACATCAACTATGATGTTAGTGAAGTTAAGGCTTTCCTAGAAACTATAGGTAAGGGGAAAATTAGAAAAGTAGTTGACAGAAAGTATGTTTTAAATATTGAAGGTAATGTTAGAAAAGAGTTTACACTGTTTTTACGTTGGGTTCTTAAGAAGAAAGTTGTTGTAAAGTAGATCAGTGCAGCTCAGCATCATCACTTATCAGAGGCCGTCCTGCCACCAGCTCCATAGCATTTTTACTTTAAGTAAGTTTATTTAGTTTTTCTTTCCTTCGCAAATGCTTCAATACTCTTAAAGACTATGTCTAGCATTGTTGTTCCAGGCCCGCCTGAAAGAAGTATTGCTGGCGTTACTGCATCAATTATTTCTTCCGGCGTTGCACCGGCTTCTAAAGCGTCTCTTACATGTATTGCTACACATTCTTTACAATGTATTGCTACACTAACAGCAATAGTTATTAGATGTTTTATTTTCTCAGGCAGTACATTGCTTCTCACTGCTGCTCCTGAAAACCTGAAGAATGCTTGAGCAGCTTCTTTGTCAAACTTATAGTACTGCCTTATGGCTTTCATGTATTCTTCAGCTATCCTTCTAGGTTCTTCAAGTTCTTCAGCTCGTAGATAAGGTTTATACTCTACTGCTTTTTCTGCCTTAACTTCTTTAGTTACAGGCAATGTTTTTTCTATAGGAACTATAGGTTTTCTTAGTAAATTTTTTTCATTCTCTAATAAGAGTTTTTCAGGATTCTCAAGTTTATCTTTAATCGCTTTAAGATAATTAGCAGCTACTGCTCCATCTACTATTCTATGATCTGCTATAACATTAATGTATGCCATAGGCTTTATTTTAACTGTATCGCCTTCCACTACTGGGACGTTTTCTGCTTTACCTATAGCTACAAGGACAGCTTGCGGCGGGTTGAGGACTGCTGAGAAGAACACTACATCATACATTCCCATATTTGATAGCGTTATTGTTCCTCCTAAAACATCCTTTTCTGTTAGTTTACCTTCTCTAGCTCTTCTAACAATGTCCTCTCTTTCTTTAGCTAACTGTTCGAATGTTTTCTTATGGGGATTCCTAATTACAGGTACTACAAGTCCCTCGGGGGTTGCTACAGCGATGTTTATGTTAATGTCTTCATAGATCTTTATTTCCTCACCTTCTAACGAAGCATTTACTTCTGGAACTTCTGCAGCAGCTAGGGCAGCTGCCTTTATAAATAGGTCGGTGAATGTAACATGTACACCTTTCTTCTCTAATTGCTCGTTGAGAATCTTTCTGAAAGCATGGGCTTTACTTAAATCCACTTTACCTGCTATGTTGATGTGGGGCGCTGTCCTCCATTCTTCACTAAGACGCCAAGCTATAGTTCTTCTTTTACCGATAAGTTTTCTAACTTCTTTAACCCTTGGCGCTATAGCTTCAAGTTTTTTCATTTCCTCAATATATCTTAGAACGTCTTTTTCAACAATTCTTCCTCCCGGGCCTGTACCTTTAATCTTTGTTATGTCTATTCCATATTTTTCAGCAAGCTTTCTTGCTCTTGGGGATATTCTTATTTTCTTAGGAATTTCAATTGGTGGTTTAGCTGCTTCAACTTTAGGAGCAATTGGCACTGGTTTAGGCTTTTTCTCTACTGGGGGTTTACCTTTAATTTTCTCTAATTCTTCAGCACTTTCGGCAATTAATGCAACAGGCGAGCCAATAGCAACAACATCGTTTTCTTTAGCTAAAATTTTAGCTAGAAAACCTGAAACAGGTGCTTCAAGCCTTTTAGTTGCTTTAAACAAGTCTACTTCAACTACAGGTTCTCCTTTACTAACTTTGTCTCCTTCTTTTTTAAGCCATTTAAGAATGGTAGCTTCCGGTACATCTCCCATTCTGGGTACAATAACTTCTTTAACCATACTTTTCCCTCCGAGTTTAAACTAACGAAGCAGAGTTAAATATAGAGAGTTGGTTTATTTATAATATTAGCCTAGCAATTCTTTAACAGCTTTAATGACGTCCTTGGCGTTAGGCACTACGTATTCTTCTAATGGTTTGGAGAACGGTATAGGTACCATTGGAGCAGCAACTCTTTTTACTGGAGCATCTAAGTAATCAAAGGCTTTCTCCATTATCAATGCTGATATTTCTGCTCCAACACCGCATGTTATTTCATCTTCTTCAACAATAACTACTTTACCGGTCTTCTTAACTGAGGATATTATGGTTTCTTCATCTAATGGTGCTAGCGACCTTAAATCTATAACTTCAGCCTCTATACCCTCTTTTGAAAGCTCTTCCGCAGCCTTTAAAACATCATATAGCGGTCTGGAATACGTTACTATTGTTACATCGGAGCCTTTTCTTTTAACATCAGCTTTGCCTAAAGGTATGTAATATTCTTTATCCGGTACAGGCCCTCTAACATGGTATAGTCTTGCATGTTCAAAGAATAGAACTGGGTTATTTTCTCTAATAGCTGTTTTCATTAAGCCTTTAGCATCAAATGGTGTTGCAGTTATAACAACTTTAAGTCCTGGTGTGTGCATAAACCATGCTTCATTTCTGAAACTATGTTGTGCACCTACTGAAGCTAAAGTATAGTTAGGCGATCTGATCACTAATGGTACTTTAAACTTGCCTCCTGACATGTAAGGTATTCTTGCAATATGGTTCGTTACTTGGTCCATGGCTATATTGTACGTAAAGGTGTACATTAGTTCAACTATAGGCCTTAACCCCATCATTGCTGCTCCTAGGGCTAAGCCTGTTATTGCTTCCTCAGCTATTGGGGTGTTTATTACCCTTTCAGGACCAAATCTTTCAAGAAGACCCTCAGTGACCCTATAGACCCCTCCCCATCGAATATCTTCGCCTAGAATAAATATTTTATCGTCTTTCTCCATTTCCTCATGCAGCGCTTCATTTATTGCCTTAGCGTAGGTTATCATCCTCATATTTTCTGCTTTCTCAACATCTTTAACACTTAGTAATGTGAGTTCAGGAGGTATCTTTGCCTCTTCTCCTGGGAACACATCTGTTAAGGCCTCTTCGGGTGGCGGGAACGGGTCTTTCTCGGCTTTTTTATATGCTTCTTCAGCTTCTAGTTTAGCTTCTCTCCATAGTTTTTTATCTAGCTTTTCATTTAGTACTCCAAGCTCATATAGTTTAGCTCTGAACTTAGGTATAGGGTCGTTTTTACGATGTTGTTCAATATCTTCTTTAGGCCTGTAAGGTTGAAGAATATCCCCGTCGTAATGTCCTCTAATTCTAACCGTGTGTGCTTCCACGAGGACAGGCTTTTTCTCGTTACGTGCTATGCTTATCGCCTTCTTTGCAACTCTGTACACTGCTAGAACATCTGTACCGTCAACCTCCATTCCGATCATGTTGTATGCTACTGCTCTTTTCACTATTTTATCTACTGAAGTCGATATTGAAACGTGGGTTGTAATTGCCCATTTATTATTCTCTACAACGAAAACTATGGGGAGTTTCAATAGGGAAGCCATGTTTAATGTTTCATGGAAAGCGCCTATATTGCAGGCTCCATCTCCGAAGAAACACACGACAATAGAGCTTTCTCCTAAATATTTGAAAGCAAATGCTATTCCATTAGCAATAGGTATTTGGCCTCCTACAACGGAGTCTTCGAGAAACCTTGTTTTATCATCCATTATGTGCATTGAACCCGCTTTGCCCTTATTTATTCCCGTAGCTCTACCCATAAGTTCGGCTGCTAAACGGTACATGACAATGCCTTTCATTAATGCATGATCGTGTGCTCTGTAGCTTGCTAAGACGAAATCGTTTGGTTTGATGTTTTTAGCAAATCCAACAGCTAAAGCTTCTTTTCCATGGGCTACATGAAGCATACCATAGACTTTAGCAACCTCATAATATTTTAACGTCTCATCTTCAAAAGCTCTTATTCTTAGCATATCCTTATAAAAATCAAGAAGTTGGTCACGGGAAAACTCCTCAAGAATGGTTACGGATGTCATGAATTATCGCCTTTCATGAGGAATTTGCAGAAAACAACTATATAAAATTATTAGTAAATAAAATCATAAAGTAGATAGCAATAAGTGTTCAGAGTGAGAAATCTACATTGAGGGAAAATCTATGGTTATAGTAACTACTACAAGTGAAATTCCAGGGTATAGAGTAGTTAAAGTTCTAGGAGTGGTATCAGGAAGCACTGTTAGAGCTAAGCATATAGGTAGAGACATAGTTGCTGCTCTCAGACATATTGTTGGAGGAGAGCTTAAAGAATACACTGAAATGCTTAGAGAAGCTAGAGAGCAGGCATTGCGAAGAATGATTGAAGAGGCAAAGAAACTGGGAGCTGATGCTGTTGTAAATGTAAGATTTATGACATCAGCTATAGCTTCGGGAGCTGCAGAAATACTAGCATATGGCACAGCTGTTAAATTAGAACCAACGGAATAAGCATTGTTTATCTCAAAATTTTTTCAACATATTCTTCAAGAACCTATGTTCCCCGTAAAGTAAGGGAATATAGAGCACTACTTCGTAAACACCTTTATCTTTAAGAAATTCCATCTGTTCGGATACTTCATCATATGTTCCTAAGAGAAGAGATTTGCTATGTAAAAACCACTTTCTCCTATAGACCGCTTTAAATATTTCACTAAGTGCTTCTGTTAACATTAAGGGATGCAGCAAACTTTAAAATATTTCAGAGAATAAAGTGTAAATACGAGCCCCGGTTCCCACGCGAGCCGGAAGGCACCCCCGAGTCCCGGGGGGTAATGAGCGCTGGGACGGGTCGCTCCCGGCCTCAACACATTTCTTCAACTTTCTACAAGTTTTAAAGTAAGATAATATCATGTCTTATGTTTAAAGCAATAAGCATAGTAAAGTATAGCAATTATTGTTTTAGCATCTTTTATAACTCCTCTTTTTATTAACGCTATGGCTTCATCTAATGTAAGATATGTGTTTTCAAGAACTTCCGTGATCTCGGTTTTCTTAACACCCTTTTCTAAGTTTTTAGCTAGAAATATGTGGAGAACCTCATTGCTGTAGCCTGGTGATGTATATATTTCCAGCATTTTAACCCAGTTTTTAGCTTTAAAACCTGTTTCTTCTTCTAGTTCTCTCTGAGCGCATTCTAAGGGGTTTTCTCCAGGTTTTAGTGTCCCAGCAGGTATTTCTATTATCCATTTACCTATTGGTACTCTATATTGTTTTAAAAGTAAAATCGTGCTATTAGGTAGCAAAGGCAATATTGCAGCAGCTCCAGGATAATCTACCACCTCTCCAATAGCCTTTCTACCATTGGGTAGGGTAGTTAGAAATTTGAGCACATTAAATTTTTTACCTCTATAAGCAACTTCGTTCATAGCCCGGCATCTACCTTGTAGTATTTAGACCATATAATATTTAAGTTAAGCTTATCTGATAATTGGTTCTTAAAGAAGATCTTGAAAATATTTGAAAAGCACTCTGATTTTTACAGAGCTATATGGTATAGTGTAGGTGGGCGCAGGTAGGGTTTGAACTGTTTTAAGTTATTGAAGGGCTAAAGCGGAAATTTAATGTGCTTCTTCAATAATCTCTGGTTCTATGCTTGGGGTTTTTAACTCTTCAACTCTGTCAGTTAGTTCTTCAATTTTCCTAAATAGCTCTTCTATTGCTCCTTTTAATCTATAAATTTCTCCTTCTAAGATTTCTACTCTTTCTTCTTGCCCTGAAGCTCTTCTTTTACCTTCAAATCTACGTTCTAATCCTTCTTTTATGAATATTTTAACAAGGTCTGTTATTTGTACACCATATTCGCCAGCTACTTCTCTAAGGTCCCGGTATATAGCTTCTGGAACTGAGAGGTGTATGGTTGGCATATGTATACTCCCTAAAAGAAAACTCTCGAGAGAGAAATATAAACTATTCGCTCTCTTAGTACTGCTGATGAGAGAAAACTCTTTAAAGAAAAGTATTTTATTTTCCTCAGCACTATCAGTAATACGGAGGCGGGGTTCGATGAGAGTAGTTACCTTTAAAATTGAAGAGGAGTTACTAGAGCTTATAGATGAATATGCTGAACTTAGAGGAGAAACTAGAAGTGAGGTTATAAGGAAAGCTCTAATGGAGCTTATTCGTGGCGAGAGAGAAAAAATTAGAAGAGCTAAAGCGAAAAAGATTAGAGTTATTATTTAGTTTAAACCTACTGATACGTTAAGACCCATACTTCAGTTGCTGAAGGTAAACTAGGTTTCGATATTGTAAATTCTCTACTAATTCTTTTAACATCATATTTTATCTTTCCTAGAAATTCATCTATTTTTCTTAATCCTAACCTTAGACCAGGTATCTTATAGTGCATCGGTATTGCAATTTTGGGTTTAATCTTATCAACAACCTCAGCGGCTTCGGAAGGACTTATGGTATATACCCCACCTACCGGTATCATTAGGATGTCTGCTGGCATAATCTCTTTTAATAATTCATTTTCAGGTAATGTGCCTAAATCTCCTAGGTGCACTATATCTAGATCATCTACTTTAACCTTGTACAGTATAACCTCTCCTCTCAAAGACCCACGGTATGGATCATGAAAACTTTTAACACCTTTTATTTTAATGCCACCTACTGTTGTTTCCCCCTCAAACATGTCTAATACTCTGGAGTTAGGTTTAGAAATAACCTGTATTGCGTTATGGTCAAAGTGGTTGTGAGTTACTAAGATTATGTCAGCCTTAAACATTGGCGGCTTTATGCCTAAACTTACACCATCATGAGGGTCTATACCTATGATTACCCCTTTATCGGAGACTATTTCAAAACATGCATGACCATGCCATTTAATTGTTGTCATTTTTTGCTAAACACCCTTAGTATAGAGGGAGTAAAGGGTATTTAAGAGTTAGGTATTAGAATAATTACTCTCCTATTACATGGTCACTCCCGGTGTTGTTCCAAAAACCTCCTTAAAAACTTCAGAAGCTATTGTTTCAAGTTTCTTTCTAACACTATAATCTTCTAGGAGAACTGTTGGACCGTATATTGTGAATGTTATTTTTGGTTTTAAGCCTGCTTCTTCAAGGATTTTAGATATAGGAACACCATCTACAATTTCTATTTTATCTTTAACTCTTCTAGCTAAATGTACAGTATGTAATGGATACGGTAATGCGGGAAGACTTCTTCTCATACTATGATCAACCCAGAACAGGTTTACGTATTCTTTAAACCCTGCATCTTCTAATTTTTCAGAGAGAACTTCAAATATTTCTTTTGAAGCTGATGCTGGATCTCCGAATCTATAGAAAAATGGAGCTTCATGCGTTGGCAAGGAAATATCATACGGCTTTCCAACGGGTTTCCAACGTTTCCTTCTGTAAAGAAGATCTTTCGTATACTCTTTTGCTAACTTTACATTTTCTTTGTTTTCACTTAAATTAGTTACCATGTAAAGAATAGAGTAGTCGTCTAATTCTAAATATCTTTTAGGCTTACCCTCCTTAATTTCAAGCACTCTATTTTCAAGTTCCAGTTCTTCTTTAACATTCTTCAGCATTAATTGTATTGTATGTTCAAACGATCTACATATTGGATGCAGATATACAGTGTCAAACATGTATTGCCTGCTTTGCAGAAAACTTCTTAAAGTGTTTATGTTCTTCTCGTCCATAACTATTAAGTCTTTATAAGGATAACTGTAGAATATTAGTCTATAATAATCTATTGTTCCGTATTCTTTTGTTCCAGCATAGTAACTGTCCCTGATTAGAAAATCCATTATATCTGCTGGGTAAATCCAGTTTTTAACAACCTTCTGTAAAAGCCTTATTATTGTGGGTGCGGCGGGGTCATATGGTTTAATAAGTTTTAAGACAAGGTCTTTTAAGTTTTCAAGCTTAAACTCCTTACCTATTTTATCTATCATGTCTCCTAAGCTTGTACATTCTATTAAAGCTAGACCCACTAGTTCGTGATCTCCTAAGCCTTCTTCGCGAAGTTTCTTACTTTTAGATAAGATAGATTCTTCAAAGGAGTGGCTGTAAGGTCCATGGCCTATATCGTGAAGTAATCCTGCTATTCTAGAGGCTTCAACGAGTTCTAATATGCTGTAGCCTTCTAATAATTCCTCGCCTTCAGCTGTCGTTAACATTGTAAGCAGATGTTCACTAAACATGCCTGTTAGATGCATTACTCCAAGACTATGTTGGAATCTTTTATGATCTGCGCCGGGATATATGAAGTGAGCTATTTGTAGCTGATGAATTCTTCTTAGCCTTTGAACATAAGGTGTGTCTATAATCTTACCCTCTACATCCTTATTAAATGGTATGTAATCGTATATAGGGTCTCTTATAATACCCCATCTAAAACCATAGGTGCTTATACTAGGCTTCTTGCTCATCTTTTACTCCTCATGCAAATACTACTTGCGTTTTTCCTGTACTTAAATCTATTACGAGCAAAATCGCGTTAAAACTATAAGAAGAATATGTAAGTACCTAGACCTATTAGTATTAAGCCTTCAATAATTTTTATAATTCTCTCCTCACCTTTAACTATTTTCCACACATGATATATTCCAGTAAGAATAAGGACTAAGGGCATTATGAAGACTGTGTTGTATATTGTTAATAAAATAATTTCATAGTAATATGGTAGTTTAAATTTCTCCATTACCGTTAGTGTAACTACGTATGGACCGCCACTGCATGGGAGTAACGTAAGGCCTAAAAAATCACCTATTATAAATGCTAGATAGGGATTTACTGCACTGCGGACATATTTTAAATGCCTAACCTTAATCTTACATCCTCTACCGCTTACATTGGTCAGCAATAAGTATAAACCAAGTGCCATAGCAGCTAATCCTATTACCTTAGATATTAAATCAAGGAAACCTAAAACTGCTAATAGACCTAAACCTAAGAGATAGTATGCTACAAATACCCCTAAGATGAATGATAAACCTACAATTTTAACTTGCTTATGATTTTTACCATGAATTGTAGAAGCCATTATAAGTAGAGAAGTATAAATAGCGAATGTACAAGGGTTTATAGAATCTAATATAGCCATGGACAGTACCAGTGTTAAAACATGTAATGTTGCATAGGTGTTCATAAGCCAAATTACCCTTCTTTAGCAAATAATTTTTCTAATGAATGTATTATTTCACTATCAGCTATTACAATAGTTCCTGTGTTGCCATCTTCGGGATGGAAAACCACAATATAGTCTTTTGGAGAACTTAACAGTATTTTTTCCCAGAAATCTAGAGGCTGAAAACCTATTACGATAAAAGCAAGCCTATCATTTATAAACACTCCTGTGAGAGGAATGTATAAGTTTTGACCCGTTCCTTTTGCTTGAGCTAATAATTCATATATTCTATGGAAGTTTTTAACATGTTCCTCATTACCACTAAGTTCATAGAATACAATTTCTTTGTCAAAGTTTTCCTCTAAGAGTTCTTTTACAGATTTACATGCTGGACAGCCTATGGAGCCGTAAATGTAAAATGTAATATTCTTAGACAAAATGTTTTCTTGCGTTTTATAGTATTCTTGGGTATATGTTGTATTTGATGGAGTAATATAGCTAGAGGTAAGAAGCGAGATCGCCGCTAGACTTAGAGCTAATAGCGATATGAGTAATAGTATCTTTAGCTTCATAGGCTAACCTGGAGCTAATATTTTCTGCCTTAGTTTTACAAAGCACCGGATATATAGTTGTTTTTCTAAATAATTTCGATTTTCTTATTTGTCAAAAAGTTATTTTCAGTTAAACTTAACAATATTTCTTCAAAAAGAGAATCGTCATTGATATCTATAGAAACTGCCCATTTAAATGATAGTTTATTTAAACTGCTTATACCTGCAACTTCTATAGCAATACTACTCCATGAAGTTTTTGGTAAGTTTTTTCTAAGGAAACTCCATAATGAATCAACATATTCAAACGCTTCACTCATCGTGAAACCTATTATTGTTAACTTAGAGTCTGATATTATTATGCCTAACGTACTTTTCATAGTCTATAAACCCTGTCTAAATGCTGTTTATAAAAACATGTTAAAGCGGTACAGCAGTGAAACCGTATCCTTTATTCTTCACCTACTTGAAATACATCTCCTCCCCATATATCTCTTATAACAGGGCTTTCGAGTAGCAAGGCCCCTGAACTATCATATATCTTAAAGTATCCGTCTATGGGCTTAGATATTATTTTGGCATTCAACTCTGCCTTCTTACCCTTAACTATTGCTTCTAAAAGCTTACCGCCGCTCCACAATTCAACTTTACAGTTATCAGGTAAACCTTTAATAACGATTTTATTATCTAATGGTATAGCATAGTTTTCTGAAGGTATTATTTCTGCTATACCGTCTGGTCTTATCCATCCAAGCATTATTTCTCCAAAGACGAATTTATTATAAAATCTCAGCTCTATTTTATGATAGCCAGCACTTAAAGCTAATACATCGCTATGATACACTGTTGGTGCTTGATCCTTCCATGCGTCTATTATTAATTTATCGTTTATCCATAATTTCGCTCCATCATCGGTTAAAATGTAAAATCTGTAGAGGCCAGCTTTTTTAACCACCAAGTAACCTGACCATTCAACAGCAAAAAATTCTGCTGGGACTTCCGGTGCTGGTTTATCCCACCATACAAAGTTTATTTGGGGATCTATTCTTGTTGCTCTGAGATTTCTTTTTAAAAACTGTTTTTCCGGAGGCTTCTTCAATGATATTTCATAGTATTTTCCTAGTAAACCATGAGCTAGACCTTTTTTAACCCTTACAAGAACATATTTTTTCTCCATAAGCCAACTTCACCTAACGTTTATTTCAGATTATAGTTTCTTGCTTAAGCATGCTTTAAAAATTCTAGGGTATTTCAGCTAAAGGTTTAACCATAAGAAACGCATCCTCACCATCAAGATAGTAGTACGGTATTGTTCTCTTCACTGTAAATCCTAGTTTCTCATAAAGTCTTATTGCTGGAGTATTTGAAACCCTAACTTCTAAATACACTTCTCTTGCACCATACTCTTTTAATCCTTTAAGCGCTGCTTGCATAAGTGCTGTTCCAATACCTTTTCTCCTATAATTTTCCAGAACAGCTAAAGAAACTATATGCCCTTTTCTTACAAGCCCTGGTTTAAGGTAACCCCACCCTATTTCAACCCTTGACATAACATAACCTATAACTACACCATCGACTTCAGCCACATAGAATCCTTTTGGCCACTTCCTTAAATGCTCTATAAAGAATACTTTTGTATAGTTTTCGGGAAGCGACACTCTATTTATGTACATAACCCTGTCTATGTCATTTAATGTTGTTTGTCTTATAGCATACTTCATGCTCAATACTTTACTCTCCTCATTTCCATGCTAACTATTTCTCGTAAAGTATCTTCTCAGACTATAGAAAAATAGTTAATTCTAAAAATAAACACTTTTACCTAGTAGAGTGTAAAAGGTAGTAATTTATGGCTAAAGTGTACACAATAGGGCACTCAAATAGGAGTTTAAGCATGTTCGTAAGCCTACTGAAGTATTATGATATTAAGATGTTAGTTGATGTTAGACGTTTTCCTAAGAGTACTAAATATCCTTATTTTAATAGAGATCGTCTCCAACATAAACTAGATAAGCTTGGTATAGGGTATTTATGGTTAGGTGATCTTTTAGGAGGTTTTAGGAAAGGCGGTTATGAAGAATATATGAAAACAGAAGATTACGTAGAAGGTATAAATAGGCTTATGTCTGCCATTCAAAATACTAATTGCAATGTAGCTATAATGTGTTCTGAGAAATTATGGTTTAAGTGCCATAGAAGATTCATCTCAGACACTCTGGTAAGCAGAGGAATCGAAGTAATACACATAATAGACAAAGGCAAAACTTATAAGCACCGGTTAAAGAGAGTTTAAAAAGCAATAAAGCTATATTTCTATATAGTAGATTGGAATACTATCGAACAGTCTGGTGCACTGTTTTTGAGCACAGTGTTGGAGAAAAATAGGGAGTTAGTACTTGCTGAAACGTTACTTAGGGATCCCACGCTACTTAAAATTTTAGAAATAATGGTTGAGGAAAGAGAAATTGCGCCTCAGATTAGGTTAGAGCATGGTATAGAATATCCTAAAATGAAAATGTTTCCTGAGTGGCAAGAGAAAATAAGGAAACTCATAGAATTAGGGCTTGTTGAGGAAAAAATAGCCGAGAGAGTCATTGAATGTCCTTATTGCGGTAAAATCCATGTAGGTACTAGGTTTAAATGCCCTTCATGCGGTTCAATAAACATGATTAAGACAGAAATAATACAGCATGTAACCTGTGGTTTCGTAGATACTAAGTTGAAATTTCTTCGCCAGCCTAAGAAGGAGTCTGAAGAACAGCTTATATGTCCGAACTGTAAAGTGAGCCTTCGTGAAGAAGGTGTTGACTATAGAGTTTTAGGTGAAATATTTGAATGTATAGACTGTGGTAGAAGAGCAGATAGACCAAAAATACATTTCATATGTAGGGAATGCGGTAAGGAATTTAATATATTGACAGCAAAGTATAAAGCAGTTTACATGTATAGAACAACGGATTATGGCGTTAAACTGCTAAAATCAGGTATTTTAATTAGAAATTTAATACTTCTATCACTTTCATCTAAAGGTTTTCAAGTAGAGAAGAACGCTACCTTAAAAGGTATTTCAGGCGTAAATCATAGGTTCGACATTGTGGTTAAAGCAGACCAATCGTTAATAGGGGTAGATTATAGACCAATAGCATCAGCTGAACTTCAAATAACGGACCTTCTTGCTCATATAGCTAAGTTCATGGATTTCCCAGATATTAAATACATTTATGTAACTGACAGTTCCTCGGAGAGCATAAGAAAGGTAGCCTCAAGTCAAGGTGTTAATCTCGTTTCCGGTAAATCCATAACTGAAATACTTAATCAAATTCTCACACTTGTTAAAAAGTTTAAAGAGAGAAAAGAGATAAAAGCATAGAAATTATGCCATCTATGCTATTATAGAAAATAGCTATCGCTATGTAAATAAAAACTAAATGTAATGCGCCTTCCACTATGGTCCCTGACCTTATTTTACCTATAACAAAGCATGAAGGAGCAGATATAAGTAATGTAGCGTAATACAATAACCCTCTCAACTGCTCTGGCGTAAGCAACATGGTGAATATTCCTCCGCCTTCCTTCATAGTTCCATAAAGTGCTGTATTAAAGAATAGAAGAAAGGCAGCCGAAACCATGAATACTATTATTGAAACGTATATTATAGAAACATAAACTTTCATACTTCTTCTCTTTTCTTCCTCAAATGCCTCAAGCCTAGCTGCATGCGATGATGCTCCCGAAAGTACTTGGGCTGCTCTTCCTCCGCTTTCATGAGCCTCAGCTATTGTTTCAATAAATCTTCTGGTTATTAAGGTTTGGTCCTTAAATGCTTTGTTTAGAGCCTTAGAAACACTTTCGCCTAAGGTTATTCTAGTAACTGCTTTTCTTATAAGGTCTGTTAAAGGTCCCAGGTCTTTTTCGGCTTCCATTTCAAGAGCTTTAGGTACAGTATAACCGGCTCTAACGAGTCCTGCGAGATCGTAAAGAAAAACAGGCATTAGTAATTCGACTTTTCGCTTCCTCCTATGCTCCAAGTATTTAATTAGAGGATAAGGAGTAAGTAAGATAATTGCAAATGCAACCATTAAGTTTATGAAATTAATATCATAAGGTAACAATGTAGGTATAGGCCCAGCTATTATGAGTGCTTTAGTGAAATCAGCCATTTTTAAAACTACAAGACTTATTACTAAGAAGAGCGTAGCTAAGAAGACAGACAGTATCAAGGTTAAGATATTTCTATTCATAACTTTTACTACTAAGTGCTTGCTCATATGCTATCCCGAAATCTTTGATATTAAGGAATCTATCATTAAAACTATCATTGTAGCTATCGATGGAGCTATTATGAAATACATTAGAAATAAAAGTAAAAGTGGATCTATAGGTAATGCAACAGTTCCTAAAGACGCCATAATAGATAACATTATTGTTAAGACTAATGGTAAGACAATAACTAGACTGATGAATATTTCCATCAAAACTGTCATAGAATTCATGGCTTCCTTAATTTTTGCTTCTCTACTTCTTAGCAAATTCATAAACTCGGATTCTAAAAATTCACTTAACCCCTTACCTGTTTCAACAATTCCAGCTAAGCTTTCTAAGAGGGATGAATAAACTATTGAAGGGTTTTTTCTAGCCTCATCCATAAGCATTTTAGCCGTATCTTGGCCTAAGATAAAAATTTTTCTAAGCATTCTTGTAGCTGGTTCTTCTATACCAAATAGTTTCCCTTTTTCAGTAAGTTTAGCAATTATGGACTCTACATTTCTTCCTGCATAGGATAAGATGGTCATGTATGAAACTATGTAGGGAAGCCTTGTTTCTAAGAGTTCAAGTCTACTTTTAGCTTTAAAAACAGGTATGTATACAAAAAGACTTAGAATTATAGCTGATACCATTAAGGAGAGTATGATTGAGGCTGCTAAATTAAATACTACACTTGTTTCAAAGAATAAGGTATGCAAAATGTAAGTTAATGGTAATGATGCAGAGAAAGTGATTAGTGTAATTAAAATTAAAGTAGCTACATATCTACGTAAAGGTATGTTAAAACCTGAGTACATTAAGTATGGGTCTAACCAGCTTAAGGTTTTTAAGAGGAAATTGTATATTCCTTTTCCTTTAAACATTCTGTATGCTACATGCGAAATGCCCAACTTACGCTATCCTCCTTAATTCGGATTCTGCATGTCTATAGGTTTCTTCAGGGTCTTGATAGTATTTTCTCAGTATATCGGCTACTTCGGAGAATTTAACCATGTTCTTCTGTTTCATCCATTCTAACACTATTCTCCTTCTTTCAAAGTCTTTATATATTTCACTTAAAGGTAAACCTCTGTTTGTAGCTATGTATTCGAAAGCGTAGCTTCTCCCAGAGAATTTCCATGTATCTGTTACGGGGTCCCATACGTAAACTTCGTTTAATATAACTTCCTTTGTAGCTGTGTCTATGCCTACTGTTTCAACAACTCTTAATACTCTTCTCATAATTTCTCCTCTAACTTTAACCCTACCCATATGCACGAATGCTTTAACTAAAGGTATTAAAACTCTAGGTATATTCATGGGCTCGTTCTCTAACCTTGAAATTACTGCTTGAACGCTTTCACCATGTATAGTCGTTAATCCTCCATGCCCTACTGCCATTGCTTGGAAAAACGTATATGCTTCTTTACCTCTAATTTCACCTACAATAATGTATTCAGGTCTTTGCCTTAATGCGCTCTTTAAAAGCTCAAAAAGTGTTATATCTTCAACTCCAGGTTCGAAACTAGGCCTTACAGTCATGGGAACCCAATTTTCATGAGGGAGCCTTAGTTCGGGCGTTTCCTCTATGGTAACTATTTTTGCTTCAGGCCTAATCATCATAGCTACAGCGTTAAGTAATGTTGTTTTACCGGAGGCCATGGGGCCGAGAACCATGAAGCTCATTACGTTATCTATTAATAACCATAGGTAGGCAGCGGTGTCTGTACTTAATGTATTAAACTTTAACAGATTAATTACAGTGTAAGGCTCTATGCTATATTTTCTAATGGTAAAAGTGCTTCCTCTACGAGATACCTCTTTTAATGTTAAATGCACTCTAAAACCTTCAGGAGGTAATGGTCCTTCAACTATAGGCCTGGCATAGGTAATGCTTTGACCTGCTCTAAAAGCTAATTTCCTAATAAAGCTTTCAAGCTCATCAGGGCTTTCAAAAATTACATTTGTTGGCATCCACTCAAAGTCTCTATGGTAAACATAAACATGTATATTATGGCCATCACAAACTATATCTTCAACATAAGGATCTCTATACATAGGATCTATTTTACCGTAACCTACAAGGTCTCTCACTATATAATACTTAATTTTGTCTATAGATTCCTTTTGAAGTCTTATTCTATACCTCCTTACTATTTCATCTATTGTTTTAGAGAGAACCTCTGAGGCCATTCTATAATCTCTTAATGCTGCAATAGGTATCTTTGCTTCTTCAAGTATTAGCTCCTTCATCTCTTTATAGTATATTTTCTCTTCGGGTACAAGATAGGGTTCTAATACATTGTATCGTAAGATACCTTTTTCATCAATATATATCATTACATAAGCGTATGGCGGATTTACAGCATATATATTTTTAACCAAGGTTCTTTTTTTAGGCAGTTCCTTTTTTGCTTTGATGGCTACAGTTTTTGCTGCAACTTTTCCCTTCGCCAAACCAGGATTTACATTATTGTTTAGTTTCCTTCTTATTTTCTCTAAAATATCCATTCAGTTTCCCTAAAATATTCTTATTCTAGTATTCTAAGTATATTTAAGATTGTTCGCTTTAAGTGTATTTTGCTGTCATACATGCTCCTTGACTTCTTATTCAGATGCTTTGTTGCGTTTTAGTACGGTATTTTTCTTAATTGTTCCACCTTAATCCCTTGTGCCCCTATAGAGTAGGTTATTATAAGACCTTTTTTAGGCATTTTCTTGTGTTTCTTAATATTCATTAGATACCTTACTTCATCTCTAATTATCTTCACTTGTAATTCTAATATTATATCAAACAGTTTCTCCAGTAAGAGAAGCGTTTTCTCTCCTATTACAGGAGGTGTTATAGATATAACTGTGATTGTACCCCACTTTTTAGCCATGTTCCTTAATTCCATGGCTTCCTTTAGAGGTATTTCCAAGGATATTGATGTGGCATCTATTAGGATCAACGATTTAGCTGCTTCCTTTAACATAATATTCCATAACTCATCTAAAGACATTATCGAAAAATATTTCCATAGATGTTCTCTTTCAAGAGTTGGTACATCTAGTCCTACATTAATTGCTGCCTCTCTATAATCTTCTGCATTATCTCCCCAAATTATGTACGTTACTTTTACTCCTGCTCTAGAAACTTGATACCCTATTCTGTGAAGTAATAGGTAGGGATAAGTTTCTGGTAGACCTTCGATAAGTATTGTTGTTCCAGGTTTTAAACTACCTACATATTCGTCTAAAACCGGAATACCTAGCCTAATAGGTTTCCTCATGAAAACTTCCCTCATTAACTACACAACATTATCTACAAGGTCAGAAATATATTAGGTTAAAGATTTTATATAACTGCTAGGGACATCTCGAAACGAGCTAAGGAAAATATAAAGAAAAAATGTTGTGTTAAGTTTTTGTTACGTATAGGTTTTTACTCTATGAGTTTTACTCTTAGTAACTCTTTTACAATGTAGTTAACGGGTTCTTCGAGTTCTGTTCTCTTGATGCCTGTGGCTTCTGCGATTTTATCTACGATCTCATTTACTGTTAATTCTCCGCTACATAGAAGCCATATGTAAAATGCTGCCGGATTTAACGTGTAAGCGTGATTTTCATCTAGGCTAACAACATAGCCTTCGTCGCTTTTTCCTATTGGTGTACCTTTTCTTATCGGTTTTTTGTCTAATATCTCTTTTTCCATAAATTATTCCCTCATATTTCTTTACCATGATTTTCTGAACGAAGTTCTTCTGTATGGTCTTCTATGAGATTCTACTTTAGGTGATGTTTCTGGGATTTTGTTCGAAGCTACAACTTCGCTGTCATCAAGCTTTACTATTTCTCCTTGCTTACCTATGTTTAATTGAGCTACTCCTCTAAACACTGTTACGAATGCTTTTCTAAGCCTTATTACTTCTCCCGCTTTTATGCTTCCTGCTTTCTTACCCCATAATGTCATTCTTGTTCTTCCTGTTTCGTCACCAACAAGGGCTTCTGATATTATCCTTGAACCTTTTCTTGTTTGAATAACTTTAGGTTTACCTGCTTCAAGAATTCTTACTTTTATTGATATATTGTCCATTCCGGGCTTTAGATCTTTAATTTTTACTTCTCTACCCAAATGTTTTCCACTCTTTATTTTACGCTTGATATCCCAGCAAGAAACAGCACATGTTTCTTGCGGGACAAGTGCCCTTTCTAGACCGGCTTATATAAACTTTACCAATATATTGGTAAAGTTTATTAAGACCTTCAATTACAATTAAAGGGTTTTTTATAGAGATCAATTCATTATAATCTTGCTCTTTATCATAATATAGGCATCAAAATATTTAAGAGCTTGCTATAATAAGAATAAAAAGTTTATGGATGATATGCATGCCAATTTCGCGGCTGTTGTAAAGATGAAATTAACTGCAGCTTTTACCCTGCAATGAATGCTATGTATATTCCAGCTATTTCAACAGGTAATGATAGTATTATTAGTTGCCATATTATTTGTTTTAAAATATTGCTTTCAGCTCCTGCTGCTTTCGCAAAGAATATTTTATTCAATATTGCTGAACCTGTGGCTAGAAGGGCTGCTGCTAGGGCAGTATTTACAGCTATTTTCTTTGCTGAAAGAAGAGAAAACACTGCAAATATCAACGCTTCTGCGCTCACTAAACCTCCAAATACAGATGATACTATTACACCGTGTTTACCGAAAGCGAAGGTCGTATAAGTTACTACAATTAGCATTGCTGCAAAAATTAGTAGAGCTTTTAAGGCTATGGAGTAACTTATTGGTTTAGCTATTTCCATACCTTTAATCTTTTCCTCAGATACAGGTATTGGTGTTGCGAAGGCAAGCTTAACCATAAAATATCCTTCTAGAGCAGATATTAGAAATGCTATAGCAAAAACCATGAACAGAATTTCGCCTAAAACCAAATGGCCTACGGTAACTATAAGCATAACTAATGTTAACATAATGTTTCTAAAGATCATAGCTGTAGAAGCTATTACTATACTTCCTGAGACAATAGGGTTAGGAATTCTCAAATGCTTTCTTAATTTAATTACACTTACAACTGCTGCTTCACTATGTACAAGTCCTCCGAAAAAGGAAAAATACTCTATAGCTTTAGGTCCTTTAATTTTCACTAGAAAGTATCCAAGAAGAGAGAACACAAGAATGACTACAAAAAATATGTAAAGAACCTTGAAGTTAATTACATGAAGTACCGGGTCATAAACGTCAACGGCTAAAAATGGTCCTAAAAGGAAAACGATTATACCTATTTCAAGCATTGATAATAGTTCTTCATAAGTTATAAATCTGATTAAAGCCTCTATTCTTAGCTTGATAGCTAACATAAACGTTACGAAAACCGATGTAGCTATTGCCTCAATAAGCCTGTCTAAGCCTATCAATATACCTACGGCAAAAGTTAAGCTTAATGCTAAAGGTGTTGTTATACCAGCCTCTTTAACCACCAGTAATCTATATGCACTATAGAGAACTATTATTGAAACTGTAAGTATTGTTATTGCTATAGGTAATATTCTAACGAATTCAATTAAGCCTACACTCTGACCTACAATTTGAGGTATAACTATTGAGAACAAACCTAGCAGACTTATGAAGCCGAAACTTCTTACACCTGGCGGAAGCCCTGATTCGCCCTCTCCTTTAAGAGCCGAGGTCTTAGCTTTTTCTCTTTCCAAACCGATAAGTGCTCCAGCAAGAAAACTAATGAGTATCTTAACGAGCAGGTACCACTGGTCTATACTGGGAGGATATAATACTCCATATTCCATAAATATTCTCCACGCTACTTTTGCATTTATTTTAAGTATGAAGAGACATATTTATGGATTTCCTAAACTTCAAATTATTATGGGGAATTATTGTGGGTGAAAAATTTAAAGTAGAAATCGTTCAACTGCCTCTTCCAAAGGGAGTGAATATAATTATAGGTCAAAGCCACTTCATAAAATCTACTGAAGACATATACGAAGCAATAGTTAATAGCTGTCCTTCAATAAAATTTGGCTTAGGCTTTTGCGAAGCAAGCGGTGATAGATTAGTAAGATATGAAGGTAACGATGAAGAATTAAGGAAGCTAGCTGCTGAGACATGCCTAAAGATAGGAGCCGGCCATGTTTTCATTATATATTTAAAGGACGGTTGGCCAATAAATGTTCTTAACGCTTTAAAAAATGTTCCAGAAGTCACCAGAATTTTTGCTGCTACAGCAAATCCTATTCAAGCTGTAGTTATAGAGACTGAACAAGGACGAGGACTTTTAGGCGTCATAGATGGATATAAGCCTGTAGGTATTGAAACGGAAGAGAAGATAAGGGAGAGAAGAGTTTTCCTTAGGAAAATAGGCTATAAGCTAAAGTAGTTGCTCAATTATTAACTAAAGTAAATTTTCTATCTTTTTCTAATAGCTATCATATCCATGGTATGTTCAGCTATATCCTCAGCGTCTACAAGCATTCCTTGCAAACGTTCAATTATTAGTCTTAAGAAGGGCATATCAACATCAACAGTGCTTACTGAAGAAACTATTTTTTCTATTTCCTCTTCTAATTTCATATATTTCATTGCTCGTTCTATTGCCCTTAAAGCCATATTATCATTCATACTATACAGAGCATTCATAGCTTCATTAAAAACTTCTATTACAGCCTTGGTTAGTTCTTCGATTTTTAATTTAAGTGGGTCATAAGGTTTCTTAGTTAGTTTTATTATTTTATCCGATATATACGCCGTATGATCTGCAACTCTTTCAACATTTCTAGCTATCATGGCTAAGTTTATTGCATCAGCAGGTTCTTCTAAACCGACATCAATCATTATTCTTCTATCTTGAAGTGACAGGTTTAGCTGTCTTATGAAGAGAAAGTAGAATCTATCTATTTCATCGTCTCTCATTATTACATCTCTTGCAAGGTCTTTGTCTAGGTTAAGAAAAGCGCTTATAGTGTCTTTAATCATACTCCAGACTAGTTTATGCATTCTTTGCAGGATATTTATTATTTTAAGTTCTTCAACATTGGCTATAACTTGTATTACAAGGCCTTCCGGTATATCTTCAACAACTTCTGCTCCAACAAGATATCTTCTTATGAAATCTCTAAGAATCTTCTTGTCTTCTATAGGTGCTGTTCCTTCTTTAACAACAAGTTTGATTATGTCGCCTCCGGCAATGTATGATGCTACAAGCATTCTTACAGCCCTGTTGATGGACCATTCCTTGCTTTTAATGCTGAGTGTAACCTCTTTCCTCTTAGAAGCTTCTTTCAATGGCATTAGTAATAAAGTGTTATCGTTTTGCGCATAAACTACTATAGAATCTCCTGGATGAAGTCCAGCGTTCGTTACCCAATGCTTAGGTAGAGAAACAATGAACGTTGAACCACCGGTTACCTGTATTTTTCTGATTTCGCCGAATTCTCTTCTACGACGTCCTGTCAACCGATTCACCTAGCTCACTAATGAACAAATATCCTTGTCTAATATACTCGGGTGTGGTATATATCTTTGTAGTTTCAAAATAACTTAATAGATATTATACTTCGTAAATCATTTAAACAACCACTTTTCCTCAGGCATATTAAGTTCTCTAGCCGATGATAATTCGCTTCTTTCAAACCTATATCCTTTAACAATTACTACAGGTATTTTCTCTTTCCCCTGACCCATAAGAAGCTCCGCAGCCGAAGCTAATTCGTCTGCCACAGCAATTATTGTTACTCTAAATTGATAACCATAAAGGTCAGGTTTTCCTCTATAGTCTCTAAACGGCTTTATTCCAGAAAGACCTATAGCCATGTTTATCATACCTTCTCTTAACGGTCTACCATAAGTGTCCGTAATTATTATAGCTACATCTTTTCCTGTAAGCTCCATTATTCTTTCCCTTATTTTTTTAGCTGAGCTATCAGGGTCCTCGGGAATCAGTGCTACAATGTCTTCTGTTCCAGCAATGTTTGAAGCATCGATTCCAGCGTTAGCACATATTATTCCGTGCCTTGTTCTTACAATTATATGTCCTTCACTAGTTAGTTTAACTATTTCTTCCGATTCTCTCAAGATTAATTCTACAAGTTTAGGATCTTTGCCTGTATATTCTGCTATCTCTATGGCTTTCTTCGAAGGAACTATTTTATGTAAATTAACTATTCTACCTTCAGCTTTAGATACTATCTTATGTGTTATAATAATTATGTCTCCATTCTCTATGTTTACATTCTCTTTTTCGCATGCTTCAACTATTAACTTACCTATGTCATCGCCTTTTTTAATTTCAGGTATTGTTTCTAAGCCTATGAACTCTATTTTCTTAGCCAAACAAATCAACCTCCTTTAAGCCATCTTATAGGTTTTATATAGTCTTTTCCTTTAGCTTCCGCAGAGCCTACTACAAGCCTATAATATGTTTTACCTGTTCTCGTCTCAATCGCCTTTTCTACTTTTCCATATGCAATAAATTCCTCACATTCTTTAAGTAAAGCAGAGTATAATCCTTCAAATGTTGTTACTTCATATATTTCTCCTTCAAAACTCCCTTCAATAATTTCAACGTCATCTACGATGTATGTTGCTGGTAAAAATAGAGAATCTGAAGCATCTTTAACAGTACCTTTAATTTTTGCTAAACATACGGGTACGTATATTTTGTCTCCATAATTTTCTAATATTTCATTGTCAAGTCTTGCTGGATGTAATGAAAAAACTCTTTTACCTTTAAATATTAACCTTGTTTTTCTTTCAACATATAGCCTCATAGCTTCTTTAGGTGTAAGTGGATGATGTTTCGAAACTTCATAAGACCATGTCTCTAACATACGCTTACCTGGTAAAGAAATCATACCCTCGTTTACAGCCTGATCTATTATGCCTAGCAGCTTAAATGAGTTATCCCTACCGTAAACCATTAAGTCTATGTCTGAGTATTTAGGGTTATGAATATTCAGAAGGATGGAGCCTGAAATTCCAAAGTATTTTAAGTTTATGTCAGATATTTCTGATAAATAATTAACTAATTCTACAAGGTCTTGTTCGAGAGGGTCTCTGCTTGGTTTATCAATTATTTCTTTCAATTTCCCTTCAGGAATATAGTGTTTTCTAATTTCACTCTTTGGTACACCTATGAACTTTATATTGAAGCAGTTGTCATAGTATATGTAATTAGGTTTGGTTTTGCTGAGAAGCCGCATAGAATCTAAAACTGCTACACTACTATAATACTTTAAGATCCTTCTAAATCCTACGCTTTCACGATACCATATTGTCTTCTTTCTTGATGGTACATATTTTAGATATGCTAGAACACGATCTGGTGGGTGAACGTATCCTACTACACAGAACATGTATCCGTCTTTGTCCTCAATAAAGTCTCTATCCTTGAATAGCTTAAATTTTCTCACTTTACAAACTCCTCATTAACTAAGTAATCTTTAGGTGAACCCCCTACGATTATTCTATAATGGGTTAAGTAATTATTTTCTAAGACGGCTTCAATTTTACCCTTAGCAATAATGTTCTCACCTTTAAACACTTGCTGACAAAATCTACCTCTAAAGGAAACAATTTCAGTGATATTTTCAGGTTTTATTGAATGCTTCGTTTCTGCTTCAATTATTTTAACATTGTCTATTACGTATCTTACAGGTGTAAATATAGAATGCGCGTCATCAATGACTCTTGCTTTGACTGTGATTTTACCTAAATTCTTGTATCTATAATAGCCGTATGGTTTCTTCTCAGATAAATTCTCAATAAACCTTATGAAGAATTCTCTATCTTTAAACATTCCTTGAAAAAGTTTCCTTTTCTCATGCTTAATGAAAGCTTTAAAATCTAAGACCTCATAGGCTTTTCTAAAAACGTATAGCCTTTCATATTCATCCATACTATATTTTCTCAATATTCCTTCATTGAAAAACTCTCTAAGAGCCTCAATAACTTTAAAAGATTCTTTTGTTCCATAAACTACAATATCTATATCACTATTATCTTTATGTAAATCTACCATTATAGATCCGCTTATTCCTAAATTTTTTAACGGTACACCGGATTTGTATGATAGTATTAAAGCTAATTTTAATGCACTTTGCTGTGTTTCATCAAGAAATTCTATATTACTTATTAGTTCTTTTAATTTATTAGCTGGTTTATAATGTCTGATTATATCGGTTTTAGGTATTTCACATAACTCCATGTCAAAAACTTCGTTATAAACTAGGTATTTTCTGAGAAATTTCTTCATGTATGTATATCTTAAGTTTAAATCATAAATTTTAGCATACTTTCTATTGTCTACCTTTCTAATTCTATCGCCTTTCTCATCCGGTATATATCGTGGAAAAGCAATAACTCTAGTTGGTGGATGCTCCAAGCCCTTGACATCAAATATTATGTTGTTAATATCTTCTACGAAATCGCCTTCAATAAACTCTGAATTAGCATTCATATAGTGTAAACCTCTTTGATTTTTCTTAGGATCTCTCTTGTATTGTACGATACGTGTATTTTCATTACTTGCTTTAAATCATCGAGCGTATCTAGATCTATGGATGTTGTTTCAGAGAAATATATTTGTAAGAATACCTTCTTTCTATAGGCTTCTTCTACGTGTTTTTTGAAGCTCATAGGCCCGTATTTTAAATCTATTATTGCTGGAGGATATTGTATCATAACGTTTGTTCCGCCATCAGTAGATGGTGCTAAAACTATTGAATGATATGTTTGTATTAAATGTATCATTTTACTTACATCCTGAGGTCTTATGGAAGGTAAGTCAGCTACAGCAATGAGAATAGCATCCGGGTTATACATTTCTAAGGTGTAATTTAATGCTTTTTTTAAAGCAAACACTTGCCCTATGCCTTCATCATGAAGTATTCTAACCTTTTTAGAAATGGTAACTACATCGTCTACATCCTTATTAGGTGTTATTATAACAATGTTCTTTATTTCGCAGTTGGAAGCTAAGGCTAAAATGACGTCTTTAAGCATAGCTTTACTTAATTCTATTCTAACATTTAGAGGTAATATTTTTGCTAGCCTGCTTTTGGCTTTACTGAATTCTTTAATGGGAACTATTGCTGTAATTTCCATGTTTTTACAGCTCAACGGCTATTGCTTCATTCTTTTTGCAAAATCTAAAACTTCTTCTGCTAATTTAACTTTATCTTTGAGAGTTACCATTATGGTGTTTGCTACTTTAACTTTAACCCTATACTTGTCCATTATTACCTTGGCCAAGCTTCTATCAACGACATCTATAACTATACCATCTAAGAACTCCTTATATATTTCCACGATACCTATAGGTGATGGTTCGTAGCCTAAAGCTCTCATAAACTTGTCTGCTGGACCAGAAACAGGCTTCCCTGAGATTATAGGTGAAACAGCTATTATAGGTGCTTTTAACCTTGTCAGTTTCTCCTTGACCCTTTTTAAGCTAATTATAGGGCCTATGCTGTTTACAGGGTTACTTGGACCTATAATTAGCATGTCTGCTCTTTCTATAGCTTCAATGACCCCAGGTGCGGGTTTTGCTTTTTCCAACCCCGGAAACTTTATTTCATAAACTTCTGGTTCTGCTTTAAACCTTACCAAGTATTCTTGAATATTCATAGAGCCCTTATTTGTTTTAACCATGGTTTCTACTCTATCATTACTCATAGGAAGTATTGTGGCTTTAACATGCATTTTCTCTGAGAGATATTTTACAACCTCATGTAGTTTATATCCCTTCTTTAAAAGATATGTTCTAATTATATGTGTTGCTAGGTCTCTATCTCCTACGCTAAACCATGTCCATTCTGCACCATACTTTGACAATTGATTTAACGCATGAAAGGTATCGCCACGTATTCCCCAGTACTTATCTGTGTCAAGGATGTTTGCAAACAGGTACAATACAGTATCTACGTCTGGTGAAATGTATAGTCCGTTCCACCATACATCATCTGCAGTATTTACAATTACCGTTAATTCTTCATCCTTAACTACATGTCTTAAGCCTTCAATAAGCTTAGGTGTGCCTGTACCTCCACTTAACAGCGTAATCATTATTAGTCTCCATTAAAATTATGGTTTGTTAATCTTAATATTCAATAACCCATGTTGTCTTATCTTTAGTGTCGAAAAGCTTTACACCAACCTTTGCAAGCTCAGACCTAATCCAGTCAGATGTCTTGTAATCCTTTTCCATTCTAAACTTATGTCTAATCTTAACTATAGCATCTATTACCTGGTTTAGTTTCTTTTCAACATCTGTTGTTGGAACGAGATGTTTGTCTAGTACTCCAAGTACTATGTTCATTTCCTTAATGAATTCCATTATTAGTAGTGCTATAGGAAATATTGGTTTATATTCGAGAACTTTATTGGCAAAACTTACGAATCTATGCACATATGGCATTGTTTTAGCCATGTTAAAGTCATCGTCAAGGCTTTCATAGAATCCCTTTCTTATAGAAGAAAGTTCTTTAGCTATAGCTCTAACGTCATATCTCACTCTGTGAGGTACATTTTCTTCTCTTAAAATCTTTTTCACATTCTCCGTGAGAATAACAAGTCTTTCATACAGTATTTTCGCTTGCTCCAGGCCCTCCCATGTAAAGTCCATTGGGCTTCTATAATAGGAACTTAAGAGGTAAAGCCTTAACACTTCAGGTTTATATTTCTTAAAGACCTCATAAACTGGTATAATATTTCCTAAGCTCTTACTCATTTTTTCTCCTTTAATCGTAAGATAGCCTACATGAATCCAATATTTAACCCATGGTTTAACTCCAAAATATGCTTCGCTTTGGGCAATTTCGTTTTCATGATGTGGAAATATTAGATCCTGTCCTCCCCCATGTATATCAAATTGTTCCCCAAGATACTTGCTACTCATAACAGAACATTCTATATGCCATCCAGGCCTACCTGAACCCCAAGGGCTATTCCACCACGGCTCTCCAGGCTTAGCTTTTTTCCATAATGCGAAGTCATATGGTTTCCTTTTCTCTTTAAGAACTTCCTCTTCTTGTCTCCATTCTTCTCTATGCTTTCTCTTAGAGAGTTTACCGTAATCTTCAAACGCATCTACATTAAAATATATGCTTCCATGGCTTTCGTAGGCATAACCTTTTTCGATAAGTCCCTTAATGAATTCTATAATTTCCTCCATATGCTCCGTTACTTTAGGCATTACATGAGGTATTTTTATGTTAAGCTTAGTTATTATGTCTAAAAATTCCTCAGTATATTTCTTAGGCACTTCTTCCCATGGCGCATTCAGTTCTTTCGCTCTTCTTATTATCTTATCATCTATGTCTGTGATGTTCATTACATGAAATACCCTATAACCTTTAAGTTCAAGATATCTTCTTATAAGATCGAAGATAGTGTATGCTCTCGCATGACCTATATGGGTATGGTCGTATGGTGTTGGTCCGCAAACATACATTCTAACGAGATCGGGAATTAAGGGTTCAAATACTTCCTTCTGCCCTGTTAAAGTGTTTGTAACTCTTAAGGCCATTGCTATCACAGCATTAGGTTTTAACTCAAAAACCTATCATTCTAATAGAAAGATAAAAACTTGATGCTAAAACACTATAATGAACTCTACAAGTAAACGATCTAGGAAATAGATAAATCTGCGTTAAACATAAACATTTCATACGGCCCAGTAACTTGTTTGGAGGCAAGCAGTTACTTGTCCTTAACGCTTGACGCTACCATCAATAGGCTGCTTAGGAAAGCTAAGATAACGGAAAATTCGGCTGTAGTTTTTAAAAACTTTATAGCATGTGATGGACATGACGATAATGCTATTTTACGCATAGTAACACACGCGCATCATGACCACATATACGGCCTTAGGGAAAGCATTAAGAAAACACCCTTTATAGGCATGACTGAAGCAACATATGATATATTAACGGCTTTAGGTTATGAAATACCGGAAAATAAAACTTTAATCCTAAACTATGATAAAGAAATAAAAATAAAAGATGCTAAAATTTCATTGCATAAAGCCAAGCACATTATTGGGGCTGCTCAAGTTTTAGTTATTGATGAAGAAGATGATAGATTAGTTTACACTGGGGATTTTAAATTACCTTCAACGCCTATTCTTGGAGCTGATCTTTTAGTTATAGAAGCTACTTACGGCAATCCTAACCATGTAAGACCTTTTAAATATGAGGTAGAAGATTTATTTGTAGACCTTGTTAAGACCCGTTTAGCTAAAGGACCTGTTCATATCTTCGGCTATCATGGAAAGATACAAGAAGCCATGGAAATTCTAAGATCCCGAGGCATAGATGCACCGTTTGTAGTACCTAGAAGAGTGTATAAAGTAACGAAAGCAGCTATGAAGCATGGATTACGAGTTAAAGAGGTATTTTATTATAAGTCTTTTGAAGCTGAGGAAATCGTCAAGACAGGATGGTATGTATTTTTTGCACATTTAAATACTGCTAGAATTTATAGTAAACAGTCTGTGACAAACATTGTATTATCTGGCTGGGAGTTTTCCGAGCCGTTAAGACAAATTAATGAAAAAACATATTTAGTTGCATTAAGTGACCATGCAGATTTCGAACAGCTGCTAGAATATGTAGAAAAGTCTAAGCCTAAGATTGTAATTACTGATGCTTCGAGAGAAGGATCAGCATATATATTAGCTAGAGAGATTAAGAAAAAACTTTCAATACCTGCAATTGCTCTACCGTAAACCATTTAAATATGCTCCTTAAAGCTAAGGTAATTGGGGTAAAGAAATTAATTTCGAAAAATACCAGGATCAGCTAAAGTTAAGCTACGAGATGAATTCATTGATAGATTATAGGTTAGTGGTAAGACATGAAACTTAGTAAAACAGTTAAGGTGAAACATAAGTTATTTAAGAGAAAACTGATTATTCTAAAAGAAGTTTTCCCTATATGTACGTTTATATCAGAGCTTGCATTAAACCGTATTGCAAAGAAAGTGTTCCCTATTAAACTTAAAACTGATGCAAGTGTCATAAGTTTTATATGGAGCGCGAAACCTCCACCTATGATGCGACCTAATGCTAATTTAAATAAAATGAATAGGTGGAGGTGAAGTGTACTGGTATTAACGGCAATCTTTAAGGAGCTTTGCCCTAATTGTGGTGGGCCTATTTCTTCTGAGAGGCTTGAATTAGGCTTACCATGTGAAAAATGTTTACCTCATGTAGAAGACAAAGTTCTCAAAATGTATGGTGAACTAAATAGGATATGGGAAATAGAGAGAGAAGTTAAGAAAATAGATGAATTGTTTGTTAGAGCTGTAGGTTCTAAAATGTGGGGATTGCAGAGACTATGGGCTAGAAGATTTCTTAATAAAGAAAGCTTTGCCATGGTGGCACCTACAGGTAGCGGTAAAACAACAATGCAAATGATTTTAAGCTTATATGCTGCCAGTAAGGGTAAAAGAACGCTTATAATGCTTCCGACAAGCCTTTTAGCGCATCAGGTTCATCAAAAACTTTTAGAGCTAAGATCCAAACTTGGATTCGACGGAGTTCTTGTTTCAGCGTATCATAGCTTACTTACTAATAAGCAAAAACGTTTAGAACTAGAAAACACTGTTGATGCTTCGATAATTGTTACAACACCTATAAGCTTAATGAAGAGAACGGAGCTACAGCAACCAATAAACATCGCCTTTATAGACGATGTTGACAGTTTTCTCAGAAAAAGTAAGAGCGTTGACATAGTACTTAAAATGTTAAACGTTACTCCAGAAGAAATAGCTCTCATAGAGAAAGCTCAGAAAATGGAAAGTGAAGCTAGGAAGCTTGCAAGAGAAGACCCTGAAAGAGCAAGACAACTAATAAGTGAAGCAGCTAAGTTAAAAACTAGTGTCAGACTTAAAGTTAAAGGTCAAGTAATAGTCAGTGGAGCAACACAAACAGCTAGAAGAACAAAAAGAGTAAAGATACTTAATGCACTCTTCGGCTTCACTGTTGGAGGCAAAATTGAAGTAGGGAGAAATATAGTCGACATGTATATTAAGCCCCCAAAGGAGCTTTTCGAGAAAACAATAGTTAATGTTGTTAAGAAACTAGGTACAGGCGGTCTAGTTTTCGTACCTATGGATAAAGGAGCAGAGTATGTAAAGAAAATAACAGATACATTGAAGAAAAACGGTATTAATGCTGAAGCATATCTTGGGACAAGAAGAAGACTTTTCGAGAAATTTATTGCAGGGGATGTTGATGTTTTAGTAGGTATAGCTTCGTACCGTAGCCCACTTACTAGAGGAATAGATTTACCTGAAAGGGTAAGATATGCTGTTTTTACAGGAGTACCTAAATTTAGGCTTAGAATAAGCTTTGAAGAATTTCATCCAAGTAGATGGTTAATTCTGCTTAATGAAATTAGAGACGCTATTTACGAAAAATATCCTTACGAATTTGATAGAGTCTTAGGAGGTCTAATAAAGGTAAGATTAGCAACTAGAGATACATTAGAAGCCGTAAGAGAAGCTTTGAAAACAGGGAGATCACTCACCGGTTTTCCTGAATTTGTAAGAAAGGTTGCCGAAGACGCGCTTAACTTCCTTAACGAGGTGTTAAAAGACGAAGAGGTTAAAGAAAGACTTAGAAGAAGCCGAACAATAACGTTTGGAGAAAAAGCCGGAGAATACTTCTTCATAATACCTGATGCCACAGCTTACATACAAGCAAGCGGTAGAACAAGCAGATTATATGTTGGCGGTATAACTAAAGGAGTAAGCGTATTAGTTATTGATGAAATAAAAGCGTTTAACGCGCTTATAAGAAATCTTAAATGGCTTCTTGAAACCGTGGAATTCAAACATTACGATGAAGTAAATATAGATAAGCTAATGAAGGAAGTAGATGAAGATAGAAGAAAAGTTAGACTAGCCTTAGAAGGAAAGCTTAAAACTAAAGAAAGAGAACTAATGAAGACAACACTCTTTATTGTAGAGTCACCTAATAAGGCCAGAACCATAGCTAGGCTTTTTGGAAGACCCACAAGGAAAACCATTGGAACCCTTCAAACATTTGAGGTAATGACTGAAGACAGATTAATGATAATAACAGCTACAGGAGGCCACATCTTAGACCTTGTAAGTGACAAAGGACTTTTCGGAGTAAATGTTACAAACGGTGTTTTTCAACCTATTTACAAACCTATTAAAAGATGTATAAGATGTGGAAGAGATGTTCCTGAAGAAGAAACCGCATGCCCATATTGTGGAGGTAAAGTTTTAGTTGAGAGCAAACCTGTAATTAAGGCTTTAAGGCAGCTTGCTTCTCAAGTAGATGAAATCCTTGTAGGCACCGATCCTGATAGTGAAGGAGAAAAAATAGCGTGGGATGTAATACTACTTTTAAAACCGCTCAATAGAAACATTTGGCGCATAAGATTCCATGAAGTGACAAGGAGAGGATTAATTGAAGCGCTAAAAAGTCTATCATCAATAGACCATAACATGGTTAAAGCTCAAATTGTTAGGAGAATTGAAGATAGATGGATAGGGTTTAGCCTAAGCCCTATATTATGGAAAGAATTTAACATGCATTGGCTTTCAGCTGGAAGAGTGCAAACACCAGTACTAGGATGGATTGTCGATAGAACGTTGAAAAACAGGAAAAAGGCAGAACTCATAACTATTAAGCTTAAAGACATAAACCTAAAATTAACATTTAAAGCTCCAAAAGGTTTAGCTGAAAAAATACGTGAACATGGGAAAATAATAGTAGAAAATGTTAGAGAAGAAATAGTAGAAGTTAACCCGCCGCCACCACACACTACCGATACGATGCTTGCTGAAGGCTCCAGAATTTTAGGCCTATCAGCACCTAAAATTATGAATTCTGCTCAAAGACTCTTCGAAGCAGGATTAATAACATATCATAGAACAGACAGTACAACCGTTAGTACTTTAGGTATAGGTTTAGCCAAAGACTACATTATAAGAGTGTACGGAGAAAAATATTTTAAAGCTAGAAAATGGGAAAAACCGGGGGCACATGAATGTATAAGACCAACAAGACCTCTTGATTCAAGGCAAATTAGGTCTTTGAGAGCAGCAGGTATTCTTAGATTAGCTGTTCCCTTGAGACCTGAAGATTACAGGTTATATGACATAGTATTTAGAAGATTTATAATAAGCCAAATGATGCCAGCTAAGGTCATAAAGAAAACTTTTACTTTAAGATTCGAAGATTTTACAAAGGAATTTACGTTCACAACGGAAATAGTGGAACAGGGATTCTTTAAACTAACGAAACCACTGGTTTTGGAAGAAGCAAGAAAAATAGGTAGTGGAGAATATGAGATAGAAGAAATACATGTAAGAACAATACCTGAATATCCACTATATACCTATGGTGAAGTCGTAGAGGAGATGAAAGCAAGAAAAATAGGTAGACCATCAACATACGCTAAAATACTAAATATTCTTAGAAAAAGAGGATACATAGTTGAAGTAAGTAGAGGAAAACTGGTGGCAACAAAGAGAGGAAAACGGGTATTTAAATACCTAATTGAAAACTTTAGTGAACTAATAAGTGAGGAAAGAACTAGAAAATTGCAAGAAGTAATAGATCAAGTAGAACTAGGTAAAGAAGATATAACGAAAGTTTTAAATGAATTTTACAGAGAAACATGTAGTATCATAGTTAGAGCTAAGAAATCTGGTGTAACATACCCTACGGGAACCTTTATCCTTAAAAATCTTTGTGAGAAATAAGAGCAACTAAATTAACACACTCGCATTTACTACGAATGAATATGTAGTATCTGAAATATTGGGGGTTGAGAACATAGCAAAGAATAACCCCTACAGAAGTAGAATAGAGGCACTAATTAAAGTTTGGAGCGAAATAACATCGTCAAACAGAAGAGACTGGACAAGAGAAGAGATAATAGATTTACTTATGGCAGAGTACTTTAAAAGGAGAATAGAGCCTTTAAGAGGTAAAGTTAGACCACCGGACATTTTTGAAAAAGAGCTTTCAAGCCTATACTTTATTGGAAAATATGGCTTAGGTTTATTTAAAGAATTTCCTGAAATATTCAATGGACCTCTAATGCAAGAATCTAAAATCGACGATATTCTTTTAAAAATGAAAGAACAAGGGATAGGTAATGTGCGTTTAAGACACGCTCTTGGAGACATATCTAAGGAACAATTAATAAAGATATTGAGAGTACCATTTACTGGCGTTGTTTTAGGATTTGTAAATGAAAATATTTTTTCAGCTTTCCTGAATAAAGTGTCATCAGAATACCCTGAATACGAACAGCCAATTACCAACTATAAGAAATTTTACATAGCCTTCCGTGTTGCTGAAGCAATAGCTAAAGGAGAGATTAGAAACAAACTAATGAAGGAAGCATTAAAAAGAGCTATGGCTGTTAGAATAGGTGCAGCTAAGAACCTTCCAAGCGATAAGTACATATACACCATTGCATTAGAAGTTTTCAAAACACCTACTAAGGTACTTAAGAAGATACTTAGTATACAAGAGAGGACAAAGAATAAACAAGGTGAAATTACGAACAATAATCTTTTAAAATTCGAACCATAAAAGTTTCAAAACAGGATAGATTCAATAGTTATCTAAATATTCTTTAGATTCTAATATAGAAAAATACTTTAAACAATATATGCTGAATGATTTAACATAGTCCTTACTAGGTGTTATACATGACAACACCTAAGATAAGATTCTACACATATCGAGGCCCTTTCAGCCAGGTAATTCCAGTAAACGTATTTGAAATAATAAATGCTGATTTATGCTCTTACTGCGGCTCATGTACTGCAGTATGCCCTTCAAAAGCAGTTAACTACATTTTCGAAGAACCGGATCATCCAGTAATAACAGAGGAAGCCTGCGTATACTGTAGCTTATGTTCAATGATGTGTCCTCATGTAGCTATGAAGAAAGAGTTATTTATTGAACCGCCAGTACCTAAAGAAAAATACTTGGCGAGAACTAAAATAGAGGCTTTAGGTAAGGTATCCCAGGATGGTGGAATAACATCAACACTGATAATAGCAGCTTTAGAAGAGGAGCTTATAGATGCAGCATTTCTTGTTGCTAGAGATGAATTTTGGAGACCTGTACCTATAATTGCCAAAACCAAGGAAGACGTTATAAAAGCTGCTGGAAGTAAATACGTTTATAGCCCGGTAAATCACCTGCTCGAAACACTTGCTTACACTCATCCCGAGCTTAGTAGAGTTCTTACAGTTGGCTTACCATGTCAAATAAGAGCTATCCAAAGAGCTAGAGAAATTGGTTTAAGGAAATTTGTTAACAAAATAGAATACACCGTAAGCATTATGTGCTCAGAAAATTGGCAATGGAGTAAAATGATGGAAATGATGAAGTCAGCAGGAGTGAAGCCTGAAGACGTTGTTAAAAAGAATATTAAAGCTAAATTCTACTTCTACCTAAAGGACGGTAAAACCGTGGAATACTCATTAAAAGATGCTGCTAAATTCCTAACACCTGCATGCAGACACTGTCCAGAGTTCTTATCTTACTATTCGGACATAACTGTCGGCGCTCTTGGGCTAATAGGATGGAATGCTGTATTAATAATGAATGATAAAGGAGAAAAACTATGGAAAACTGCTGTAGAAAAGGACTATATAGAATATAAACCATTACCTGAAGAAAGATGGACAAAAATAGTAAAATTTGATAGGAGAAAGAAGAGAAACGCTCTAAAGTTTATAGCTTCATTTTATGGTTTAACAGAGGAAGTTGAAGCGATAAAAGCTATGAAAAAGAAAGCTAAAGAAGCCAAGCACACACCATAAAACACTACGTTCTTTCTAAAAATCTTTTTAAATGTTCATCTAATATTTTATGTTCTTCGATATGCTTATTAAAGTCATTAATGAACATGTAAATCCATATTGGAGCATAAAGGCCAGCGCTAAGTATAGCTAATAATAGATGAGCTATGCTTCTTTTCTTAACAACATGTATTTCAGCATTAGCTTCAAATACTGATAGTTCACTTAAAACATCTATTATTCGCTCCTCTCTCATAGAATGTTTATGTAGATCTCTATGTATAATATATGAAGCTAAGATGCCGAAAAAACCAAACGATATAGCTGAGGCAATGATCCATATGAAAATGTTTCTAGGCTTTTCTTCCTCTTTAATATCTCTTAGAAGATCTTTTAATACCAAACATTTTGCCTTGAGATTTTCAGGTAAAGGCTTAAAACTAAGGTGATTTAGTAGTTCAGAAAATATAAAATACATTTTAGCGAAATGCCAGTTTCTTCTATGAACTATGAGATATGTGAAATATACGGCTAAAATACCTAAACCATAGATAGACCATGTAACTGGTGTTAGTGCTTCCTCTAAAATACCGTAACCTATTCCCGTCATTTTAAGAAAGTTTGATATAGAAACTATTATTGAAAGAATGAAGTATAAACCTATAATCACAGGCCACAAATGAGATAGTTTCTTCTCATATTTTTTCGAAACTTCAATTACTCGGCTCAGCTTTTCCACGGAATCTACACCCATATCTCTACATTTTAGCCTAGAAACATATAGTTACATAAAAGTATTTATCTTTCCTCGCAACTGCTTTAAATGATTTCTTAGCGAAATTTAAAATATCTATTTAAGTATGTAACATTATAGTAGTATATGCAGTCCCTTACTGAAGAAATCATTAAAGAGGTGTGTGTAATGGTTAAGGCACTAATCTTAGCTGGTGGTTTTGGCAAAAGATTAAGACCCTTAACTCAGGAAAAACCGAAGCCCCTTATCGAAATTAAAGGTAAACCTATTCTGGCATGGCAGTTTGAGTGGCTTAGAAAAGGCGGTATAAATGAAGTGATTTTAGCTGTAGGTTATTTGAAGGAGAAAATAATAGAAGAAATAGGTAGTGGTAAAAGATATGGTGTTAGAGTAGGCTATGTTGTAGAGGACGAACCACTGGGCACCGCTGGAGGCCTTAAAAATGCTGAGCATGTTCTTAAAAATGAAAAGTACTTTTATGTATTAAACGGTGATATAATAACAAGTTTAAACCTTAAAAAATTAAGTGATGCAGTATCAGGTAATGTTGTAGGTGCTATTGCAGTTGTTCCTTTAAAGTCCCCTTATGGAATAATAAGGTTTGATCCCAGATCGGGGGAAATACTTAGTTTCGTAGAGAAACCTGTGCTTAGAGAATATTGGATAAACGCCGGTGTTTATTGTTTAACACCTAAAATATTTGAACATTTACCTGAAAAAGGCGATATAGAACAAACAGCTTTCCCTATTCTTGCAGAAAAGAGATTATTGAAAGCGGTAATTTATACTGATGTGCTTTGGAAGAGTATAGATACGCATAAGGATGTTGAAGAAGCAGAGAAATTGCTATCAAAATATCCTATAACATAAAGTCAGACGGGTAACCGCATCCTATCATCTTTTCTCATTCTCCCCAAAAACTCATCATCCACAAATAGAATTAGTAGTCTAGCGTATTAAGTTTATATTCATTAAAAGAATGTTTATAAGTATTAGTTTCAACATAGTATGTTCACGACTACTATACTTAAGCATGCTTAAACGGGGTTTGCTTATTGTTTGAAGAACTAGGAGAGCTCATTTACATTTACGGACCTTTAGGAGTATTTATAGTGTCCTTTCTAGGTAACGTTATACCTTACTCTACTATTCCCTACCTAATATTTATTGTAGAATACGGCTTAGCCATAGGAAGTCCTGCAATTCGAATAGGTATAGCTATTCTTGGAGGAATAGGTGCAGCATTAGGTAAGGTTGTAGTCCTACTTATAGGGTTTGCTGCGAGAAAAGTTCTTCCTGAGAAAACTAAAGAGAGCATGGAGCTTTTCATGAAGCTTGCTAGTAAAAGCGCTTTTATAGCTGTTTTAATTTTCGCAGCTTCACCTTTACCTGACGATATTTTATATATACCGTTAGGTGCTATGGGTTATAGTCCATTTAAGTTCTTTGCAGCTGCGGTAATAGGTAAAATATTTATCACTTACATGGCCTTGCTCTTTGGAGGTATTATAAGGTTTATCGTTGGAGAATCATCAATCTTAGCCGCGATAGTTTCGCTCGTAGCAACTGTGATATTATTTTTATTGCTTATTAGAATTAATTGGGAAAAAATAGTTGAGGATCTTACTTTAAAAGGTTGGAGGGTTTTTTTAAAGAAAATGATAAAACATCCGTTAGATTATGTTAAAAAGTAAAGTATTCTACGGGAATGTGTCTTAAAGAGGGAACTAAATTTAGGTTCTTTAGTGTTGATGTTATAGCTATTAAGGTTATGTAGACGTAGTCCATAGTTGCTGAAGAACCCATATGTCCTATTCTTATAGCTTTTCCCTCAAGATCACCGTAGGTTTTAGCTAAAAACACTCTAAATTTACTCCATAAATGCTCAATAAAGAGCTTATCTGAAACTCCTTTAGGAAGATAAAATGCCGTAATTGTTGGCGAAGCTATATTATCATTTTCTATAACAAGTCTTAAACCTAATTCCTTTAAATATGCTCTAATTACTTCAGACACTTTCTTATGTCTTTTAAACACATTTTCTAAACCTTCCTCAAATATTATATTTATAGCCTCTTTAAGACCATGAAGCAGATTAACTGGTGGTGTCGATGGTAAATATCCGCGTTCCTCCCAAAAGTTTAACCACATTTTCAAATTCAAATAGTAACTTTCACATTGTCTAGTCTCCAGTACCTCTAAAGCATTATTTCCCAACACGATAACTGCTAATCCTGGTGGCATATTGAGAACCTTTTGAACACCGAAAACCACAGCATCGGCATGTCCTTTTCTTAAGCTTATAGGAACAGCTCCAACAGTAGAAACACAGTCAACAATAATCTTCGCATCGCTTATCTCTCTAACAACTTCTGATATCTCTTCAAGGTTAAATAGTGCTCCTGTTGTGGTTTCACAGTGTGTCAAGGTAACGAATTTTGTATCAGGATGCTCATTAAGAAACTTCTTAATTTCGCTTACACTGACTGTTTTTCCAGCTTCAGCTCTTAAAACATACACGTTATTACTATAATATTTAACCATCTTATATAATGCGTCACCAAAAAATCCTGCCGAAAGAGCTAATACTTTATCCTTAAAGTCTATTAATGATGCTAATGTTGCTTCTAACCCTACGGTAGCCCCGCCGCCTATAATTATAGCTTTACCATCAGCA
This sequence comes from Thermoproteota archaeon, assembly GCA_029258915.1. Lineage (GTDB taxonomy): Archaea > Thermoproteota > Thermoprotei_A > EX4484-217-1 > EX4484-217-1 > EX4484-217-1. The sequence goes on along the minus strand of JAPDJU010000005.1, from coordinate 288,870 downwards.
TCAACAAGCTTTTTAACAAGCTCTAAATCTTCACCATATATTTTACCGTATGCTGGTAGCAAGGCTTCTTTCGATGTAATAGCTTTAATTATTCTTTCAGGTACAGGTGTAGGACCAGGGGTCATTATGTACTCTCTGTTAAACACCCCTACCACCAATATTCAGCCAGTTGATCCCTCCTCACTTCTAGGTTGAAAAGCGTTCATCATTTAGCATTAACAATATAAGCTATGTGGAACATATAAATTTATGCCGCGCGCTGCCGAGCAAAGCTATGGAGAGGCTTACAAGGGATGAGCTAGAGGCAATGATGTATTGCGCGCGGCTTCTTAAAACTTCTTTAGGAAAAACTAATAGACTTCTATTATAAGAAAAATGTGCAGATGTTCCGTTATGTCTAAACCTATAATATTAAAGGTCGACCCTAAAAGACCTGAAATAGAAGTTATCAAGAAAGCAGCGAATGTCGTTAAATCTGGCGGGGTAATAGTTTATCCTACAGACACAGTTTATGGTCTGGGAGCAGACCCGTTAAATGAGGAAGCTGTTCTTAGAGTATTCAGAGTTAAAGAGAGAAGTTTAAGCAAGCCATTACCCGTTCTAATTAGCGATTTACATATAGGAAGAAGCTTCGGAGAGTTTAATGATAGAGCCTTAAAACTTGCTAAAAGATTCTGGCCAGGTCCCTTAACAATAGTTGTTAGAAAAAAAGAACACATACCATCAATTATCACGGGAGATAGAAAAGGCATAGGACTAAGAATACCGAATTACGAAGTAACTCTTAAGCTAATAGAGTTATGCGGCGGTGCAATTATTGGTACAAGTGCTAATAAATCAGGGTTTAAAGCATCAAAATCAGCTGAAGAAGCATTAAGAATACTTAACGGGAAAGTGGATTTAATACTCGATGCGGGTCCCTCGCCTGGTGGAGTACCTTCAACGATAGTTGACATTACCCGAGACACCGTGAAGATAATTAGAATAGGGCCTATAAGCCCGCAAGAAATAGAAAAAGCATTAGGTGAAACTGTTGAAGTCATACCTAAACCCCCTAGAGCTAAAAGAAAATAGGGAAAAATTAGCATCAGTTTTAAGAGAACAAGGTTTCTACATAAGGCTACATGGTTATGACTACTTATTAATGTATAATAATAAAATAATTTGTAGCATTCATCTACTGCCGCGCTTAAATGAATGTTATGTTCATGTAAATCCGCTAATTAATAACAATAATGAACAGTTAATGAAAGTAATAGCCATGTTGAAAAATATATCGCCTCAAACTAAAATATATGTAAGAAAATTTCCTAAGGTGCTGGAACCATAAACAATGATAATACTGTAACGTACAATGTAACTGTGATAATTAACGACCTTAATGAAGAAAATCTAATTAACGTTCTTAAAGATATTTGTAGGAATATCCATTGTACATTGAGAATATATTATAAACCTGATCTTGAGGTACGTAAAATAATAGACGTTCTTAAGAAGATAACGTTCAGAGTAGACTCTATCAGACCCTTTACTAGCAAAGAAAACATAAAATATGATGATATTGTGGTGATATCTTCACTAATCACTAATATTAACGTGTTGTATGATTCTTTAAACTTAGAGGAAATGTTCAAAAACATAAAGAAACCTATAGTATTTGTACTAAAATAGCTTCAACAATTTATCAAAGTTAGGTTTATCTAAAAAAGTTACATAGGTAACTATGTATAAGGTGGTTAAACTGGCTTTAACTAGGACAATGCAAGAGTATTTAAAGACAATATATAAGTTAAAGATTGAGCAAGGGAAAAAGGTAATTCGTGTTAAAGAAATAGCTTCAGACTTAAAAGTAACTATGCCTAGCGTCACAGACGCTATGAAGAAACTTTCCAAAATGGGGTTAGTACATTATGAAAAATACGGTTACATAGACTTAACCAAAAGAGGAGAGAGAATAGCCAAAGAGTTATATGAACGCTGGAAAGTTCTTAAACATCTGCTTATGGGCATCTTAGAAATAACTGAAGAAATAGCCGAAAAAGATGCCTGCATGATGGAACATGATCTATCTCCAGAGACAGCCAGTAAAATAGCTCTCCTAACAATATTTATTGATAACTGTCTTGATGAAGAATATAAGAAAAAACTTAAAAGATTCATAAACACTGGTCTATGTTAAATACCTATTCTTAACATAGGTGAGCCTATATGGTTAAAGCAGATAAAGTAGTTAAACGTGACCTCAAAAACATCATATTCATAATAGAGTCACTAGATTCTTACCGTGTAGGTAAGGTTAAGTCTATAAAGCCTATTGAAAGTGCATTTTACGAATTATCGTTCGATATTCCATTAAAATGGAAGTCTGTAAGAAGAATACTAGAAATTATTCTTCGCTTTCCTCTGAAGAATGGAAGAATGTTTAAGTGGTATAAGAGACTAAGCATGTCAAAGTATTTAGTTTATGCAGGTGTTCCTATACTATTTGTAAGTGCTGTTCTCGTCTACTTGCCCGGATACGGTATTCTCCCCTGGCTAATACTTTTAGTCGGTCTTGTAATAGTATATACTTCAACACTAATGAACATTATTGGTGTAAGAAAAATCTACAGGTTTTATGAAGAACACATTGATGAATTAAGGTCTAAGACTACTAAATTAAAAAATGCTATACAGATACTGATAAATGCTATGAGGAAATTAATTTCAGAGTATAATATGGATCCGACAAAATATGCTTTAAGACTTTACAATGCAGACTATGATGGTATAGAAATATTGGCAAAACCGGGAAGGTATAGGAGAAAATACCTTTGCCTAGTAAAGCCATTAGAGAAAGAAATTGAAGAAGAAGTTTAGGGTTCAGGTAATTTAAAGATTTGATTTAAAACATATTTTCTAATATCACTTAGCTTAGGCAGTTTTCTAACAAGTTTGCCTTGGTCTATATACTTCACCATTACCGGTTTAAGTGTAGAACCGCATTTAGAACATGTGAACTCTTTCTCCTCACTTAATAAGGATATTTTACGCTCATCAATATGATTTGGACATACATGTAGTTGTTTTGCTCCCGGAAGCTTACCTCTTTTAGCAATAAACTCCCATTTATCGTTTCTAAATACTTCAACAACATCAGCACTTATGTCTATGGACTTAGGGAAAGCAATTGAAGTTCCTACACCAAACCCATCAGCTACTTCTTTAAGCACTTTAATGTTTTCCTCATTTATACCACCGCTTATGAATATTTTAACATGCTTAAATCCATGAATGTCAAGGGTCCAACGGACTTCTCTAGCGATTTCTAACATACTGCCTCTTCTACTGCTTGGAGTATCTAATCTTACACCGTAAAGCTTCTCTTTGAGAAGCCTAGCTGCCATTAAAGACTCTTCTCTCTCATCATAAAAGGTATCTACTAAAGCTATTCTCGGAACATCCTCGGGCATTACTTCGTCGAATGCTTTCCATGCTTCTTCATGTTTACCGAAAACTATTATTAAAGCATGAGGCATAGTTCCCATAGGTTTTAACCCTAAATATTTTTCGCTAAGAACTCCAGAGACCCCATCCAAGCCTCCAATGTATGCCGCTCTATCAGCCATTGGTTGCAGTACTGGGTGTAATGCTCTTAAACCAAAGAATAGAACTGTTTTGTCTCCAACTATTCTTTTAATTCTAGCTGCAGCAGTTGATATGCTACCATAATGTCTAAGAATCCCTAGCAGCGGCGTTTCAAGCGTAGCTATATCTGCATATTTTCCTTCAATAATCATTAACGGTTCTTGAGACTTAAATACTGTTCCTTCAGGTAAAGCCCAAACATTCACAGGTTTTCCTTCTAGAACTCTTAATACTTCTTCAAGACCTGAGAAAATAGCCCACTTGTATCCTTTAGGTAGGTTATGAGAATGAAATTCCATTTTAACTTTAATGTTTGCTAATCCTTTCTCTCTCAAAATCTTCTCTGTTCTTAAGAAGTAAACGTCAGTAGCTTTGCCTTCAACTATTTCGTCCTCATTAGCAGTATAGAACCTCATAGAACCACCCATTAACATCCATTCCACATCTAAGTATGGGAGTCAAATTTAAAATTTATTGAAAACTAAGTTCTAATTAGATGATGAAGCTCTGCCGCTTTATGAAGGATGATTAGACGAACTCCCGACTGAAAAATTTTTCTATAATTTTCTCAGCTAACATTAAATCTTTCTCCGTGTTTATGTTATGAAAAACTATCTCCGGAGTGTATGTTAACTCGTAAACATTAACATAGTATGTTTTCATATAGTTTAGTGGTGCTCTTGCCCTTCTTTCACCTTTCATAAGAGCTTCATAAGAATATTTTATTAAAGGCATTTTCTTATATGAGGCAGCTAAAGGTTCTATGTATCCATTAGGCCATATGGGGACAACTGCCTCATAGTCATTAAGTTTTTCTAGCAACTTCTTGACTATATATGTTGAGAGAAAAGGATAATCAGATGCTGTAATAAACAGTTTATGATAATGTGCTTTTTTCGCTCCAGAATACATTGCAACCAATGGCCCATCTTCAAATAGCCCATCATCTAGAACATAAGTAATGCTGATCCTATGATGCAATGTTTTTTCAATAGCTTTTTTCTGCTCATAATATTTTACTACAATAATTATTTCTTTAAACAATTCGTTTAAGTTACTAAGTAATATTTCAATTAAAGGTTTATTCTTTAATCTTACTAGAGGTTTAAATACATTACTTAGACGTTTAGAAAATCCTCCGGCAAGAACTATTAAGCTATACATTAGTTTGATACCTCTCTTAAAGACTTGACGTATTTCATAAGTTTTACTACTTTACTGTAATCTACGGGGTTTTCTGTTTTTTCATGGAGCTTAAAATAGGTTCCTACAATAAATCCATCAGCAAATTTCCAGTACTTGCTTATGTTATGTAAAGTTATCCCGCTACCTACCAGAACAGGTTCCGATACTGCTTTCTTTACTTTAACTAGATCGTTAATACTTGCTTCTTCACCTGTTCTAGAACCCGTTATTATTAATGCATCAGCTAAGCATCTTTCAACGCAATCTTTAGCTACATATTCAATACTTCTAGCATCTAGGGGTGAAGCATGTTTTACATTGATATCTGCTAGGATCTTTATTGATGCTTTGAGGTATTCTCTTAAACGTATTATTTTTTCTGCAATAGGATACAACAGTCCCTCAGGAGATACCAACATTTGACATAAATTATTAACTCTAATGAAATTTGCTTTTACATTATAAGCTATAGCTAATGCTTCAACACCTGAATTCCTAAGTACGTTTATCCCTAAGTAAATGTCATTATATTTTCTTCTTACCTCATATGCTATTATTGACATTGCCGTTAGGGTTAATGGGTTTTTAACATAGATAACATAGGGTTTATCACCATAATTTTCAATAATAATTCCATCAACATCGCCTGAGTAAAGCGCGTCAGCATCTCTTAAAGCAGCTTCATACACTTCTTCAAAATCCCCTTTATACAGCGGGCTTCCTGGAAGAGGTTTTAAATGTACCACACCTATGATCGGTTTCTCAACATTTTCAAACAGTTTTCCAATATTCATGAGGCTAACCGTGTGGAAAATTAGGGATAACTGCTATTAAAGCTTAAAGACATCTAACATTATTAGGGCATAAAAATTATGGTAGCAGTGTCCCTTATAACCCATGGTGATAGAGATCTAGCTATTGAAGAACACTTTATTGAGATACTTTACCCATCAAATATTCTTGTTAGAGTGAGGAGAACCTTACTTACACCTCTTGATTTCTATATCGTATTAGGAAGGATAAAGCCCAAATTACCTAAGCCATTCATACTTTCAAGTATAGGTTTAGGAGTAATAGTCGATAAAGGATTTAATATCTCAAGCAATGTTGTGGGTAAGTATGTGCTTCTCGGCCCTACATGTAACGACAAACTTTTCACTTATGACATTAGTGGTTTAGCTAGAACATATGTTTCCGTACCTATTGACTGTGTTACTATCTTACCAAGCGAATATGCTGTAACTGAAATTCTAGCTGCACCTATCGTTTCTAAAATTACAAATATTCTAAAATCTTTAACAACAAACGCTATAGTTAGATTCGACCATTGCCTATGTGATATATTGACAAATGTACTTAATTCCTTAAACATACCATTTAGTAGGATAGGAAGAAGTGCCTTAGAGATTAAGTATACTAGAGAAAACATAGAAAAAGTAGAAATAAACATAAGTTTTAAGCAGTTAAAGGATGCAAAGTCTGCTAAGGTATGGAATGTTTCCTGTCTAAGCAATGCTACCTTTAATGAGACAGTCTTAGAATTTTTTAAAACACTTAATTTTAAGAAAGCGTTTGTGGAAATAGATGTTAACCATGTAAACATAGGAGTGTTAAAGAAGCTGCAAGAAAAACTGATTGTTATTGTTTTTTAGACTTCTTAGACAAGCCTCTTCCCAATCTTCGATGTGCTTCCGCTAAATGCCCTGCAGATAAGGCAGCTAGTAAGCTGAGCTCGCCAGCTAAAATAACCGCTGCGACTATTTCAGCGAATTTTTTAGCATTTGCTCCTGGAGGATTTCCTGGTCCATATACTCCTAGTATTTGCAATGTTTCTCTTTGAGTAGGTAGCCTTGTTCCTCCACCTACGGTTCCTACTTCTAAGCTTGGAAGAGTTACTGAAATATAAAGATCATTGTTATTCACTATTTCTGCCCACGTATATCCCATACTACTTTCAACAACTTGTGCTACGTCTTGACCTGTAGCTACGAATATAGCTGCTACAATATTAGCATAATGCGCATTAAAGCTTAAACTGCCGGCTCTAGCTGATCCTAAAAGGTTCTTTCTTAGATTTACATCAACAAGGTCTTCAGGTGAAGTTTTAAGAACTTCTTTAACTACATTTTCCTTAATCACTGCTTCAGCAACAACCGTTTTTCCTCTGCCGAAAAGCATGTTCATAAGTGATGGTTTTTTATCCACGCACAAATTTCCACTTAAAGAAACACATTTGAAACCTAGTTTTTCCTCTATGTACTTGCAGGCTTTATCTGTAGCTATAGTAACCATGTTCATGCCCATTGCATCTCCTGTGCTGTAAATGAATCTTAACCACACGTTATTTCCTATGATAAACGAATCTATTCGTAAAAGCTTACCATATCTTGTTGTAGATTCGGCTTCAACTTTAACTTCGTTAAAATGTTCTCTAACCCATTTTACAAGCTTGAGGGCTTCATCTATACTTGGTGTTTTAAATATTGGTGCTCTGCTCATGGTGTCGCTTAATATTTTAACTTTAGCGCCACCGCTTAATGTTATGGCTTTACATCCTCTATTAACACTAGCTACAAGTGCTCCCTCGGATGTTGCCAATGGTATGTAAAACTCTCCTTTAGCATAATTACCATGTATTTTAAGGGGTCCTGCTATTCCTACAGGTATTTGAACTGCCCCTATAGGGTTCTCTATGTTTCTTCCAACAACCTCATTCCAATCTATCGTTGTAAATCCTATGTTTGGCAGTTGTATGTTAAGCATTTTTTCTATCGATAATCTTCTAACTAGAACTGCTATGTTACTATTCCCGAGAATTTCGTCAAGCTCATGGAGCTTTATTTCCCCTTTCAACACCTTATTAACTATTTTTTCTAGTTCTTTTTTCGCTTTCATAAGCCACGTTTCCCTCATTCCTAAATTCTTTCATGGGTTTAAATTTAATACCATACTTTATAAGGCCTAAATCTCCATCTTCTGTTATTTTTCTTAAAACAGCCGTAACTTTCAAACCTACCCTAACATTTTCAGGTTTGACATCGGTTAGCGGAGCTAGAACATTTACTCCTTCTTTAAGCTTAACTATAGCAAATATTATCGGTGCGTGTTCTCTATAGCCTTCAAGAACTACATATTGAACGGTGTATGTTAGTACTTCTCCTTCACCGCTAAGTTTTCTCCTTATTAGTTTATGGTTTTTACAATTATCACATATCGTTCTTGGAGGATAGTGTATTTTTCCGCATTTCGTACATACTGATGCTTCAAGAAGGTAATGTGATTTGAGTTCCCTCCAAACCCTTGGAACAGAAATTTTCATAGAAATATTTCATCACCTCTTAAGAACTAATGTAGTAACTGTTGTTCCTAAGCCTCCTATGCTCTGCGCTAAACCAACATCACCTTCAACTTTAATGCCTGGAAAATCTCCTCTAAGCTGCATAGCTACTTCAGCAACTTGGTAAACCCCAGTAGCTCCAACTGGATGCCCCCTAGCCTTAAGCCCTCCGCTTGGGTTTACTGTTGGTTTATCCCCAGGCCAAAACCTTCCTTCATCCATGAGTTTTGGTGTTTTACCTCTTTCAGAAAAGCCTAAATCTTCCATGTTTATGAAGCCAAGTACAGTAAATGCATCATGCACTTCAGCTACATCTATGTCTTTAGGTTCAATTTTGGCCATCCTATAGGCACCTTTTGCTGATAAAACTGTTGCTTCAAGAGATAGTAGGTTTTCCCTATATGCTACATATATGTGGTCTGTTGCCATACCTATTCCGGCTACCTCTATGGGAGTATCTGATAACTTTCTAGCTACTTTTTCTGAAGCCAAAATCAGCGCTGCAGCTCCGTCGCCTATAGGGCTTGAATCTAGAAGCCTAATAGGGTCAGCTATAACAATTGATTTAGCTACCTGGTCTTTAGTTACTTCAAATCTAAGCTGCGCGTAAGGATTCTTGGAAGCATTTTTATGCATTAAAACAGGCCATACTGACATTTCGTCTCTTGAAACATTATACGTATCCATGTATAGTCTCATAATTAAGGCGTTTAATCCTGTGAAACTTATCCCATAAAATAGCTCATATTCAGCATCGGCTGCTTGCGCTAACGCTTTAGAAACTATTCTTGTAGGATACTCTGTTTGCTTTTCAACGCCTCCAACCATAACAACATCAAAAAGCCCTGAAGCAATTAGTGAGTAACCGGTGTAAACTGCAGCTCCTCCACTACCACATGCTGCTTCAACTTTAAACGCAGGTATTTTTCCTAATCCAGCATGGTCGGCTAATAGAGCACCTAAATTGTCTTGCTCACTAAGCGAACTGCTCATCATGTTTCCTACGATAAGGGCTTGAACGTTTTCATTACCTATTTCTTCTAATGCTTTAGAAGCAGCTTCAGCAAAAAGTTCTCTTAAACCTTTGTCAAAAAATCTTCCAATCTTTGTTAGACCTACACCTACAATGTATATTTTACTCATAGCTAATAGCCCTCTTAGAAATTGAACTTAGAGGTTAAACCTCTATATTTAGAATAACATGTGTAATCTACGTATTCCTTATCTTCAAGTAGTTCTTTAACTGTAGGTGCTAAGTGTATTTTTTCCTTGACACCTTCCTCCACAATGATACTGTAAGCATCACTACCAGCGCCACTTCCAAAAGGAACTAAAAGAATTCTTTGACCAGGGTTTGCTACTTCTAATACTGCAGCCAGACCTATTAGTGCTGATCCATTATATGTATTACCTATCATTGGCGTTATTAATCCCGGTAAAACCTTTTCTTTTGAGAAACCTAGCCTGGCGGCGGCTTTTAAAGGAAATCTACCGTTAGGTTGATGGAAGACAACATAGTCAAAATCCGAAGGCTTAAAACCAAGCTCTTCCATAAGCCCTTTCACTGCTGAAATGATATGAGCAAAGTATGCAGGGTCTCCTGTAAACTGCTCACCATGCATAGGGTATTGTGCTAAAGATCTTCTCCAGAAGTCAGGTGTATCCGTAATATAGCTATATGAACCCTCAAAATATGCTACAATATTTTCGCTTCTCAAGCCCAGTATAAAAGCTGCTGCACCACTTGAAGCTGTAAATTCTAGCACATCACCTGGAGAAGCCTGTGCAGTATCGGAACCTATAACTAAAGAGTATTTTATCATACCTGAGGATATTAATCCTATTGATGCTTCCATGGCTTCGCTTGCAGCCCGACAAGCAAACTCTAAATCTGCTCCTAAAGTTTTAGGTGTTATACCTAATGCCTCAGCAATGATCGTTATAGAGGGTTTAACAGCATAAGGTTTAGATTCTGTACCTACATATATGGCTTCTATTTCTTTAGGATCTATTTTTGCTCTAGCTACAGCATATCTTGCAGCCTCCCAGCCCATTGTAATAGTGTCTTCATCAATATTTGCTACAGTTTTCTCATAAACACGAAGTCCATCAGAGTATTGGGGAGGAAAACCCCAGACCTTGCCTATATCAGAACATTTGATTCTGTATTTAGGAAAATAAACCCCCCAACTGACAATGCCTACATCTTTTATAGACTTCATAGCTTAACACCGTTTATTAATGCACTAATCCTTTTTTAACATAAAATCTTAAAAGTCTTTCCGGTATGGCAGAAATTCAGCAGTGGACGAAATATGATCTATTAAAACAGCTTTAAATACTCAAGTGACGACATATGGGAGTTAGAGGTTAGGGAATGCTAACACTAAAGTTAAGAACTAGGAATGTTAAAGGTCTTTTATTCTGGGAGCCTTACATTAGACTATCGTATGGTATAGGTTGGCGAAAATATGATATGCTCGTTGATGTAGGATTATCTGAAAAAACATCATGTGGTTACTTTAAAATTTTATTGTCAAGAAAACTCAGCATTAAACTTCTAACTGACATACCAAAATCTTTTGTTAGAGGGTATATTCAAGAACCATTAAAAACGGATGCCGAAACAATTTTAGGTGAACTACTTAATTATGCTAAGATTCTTCATTTCGAATCTAAAAGGCTTACCAGAAAGATATCCGATTATGCTAAAAAGCTACATTTATGGAGTAAGTATATGGCCTACCCTGTAGATGAAGGAGCTAAATGGATCTTAAAGATACTTAGACCTCAAAAGTTCGATAAGCAAGGAATATTCATGGTTAAGGCTCTTTTAAATGAAGGATTCGGAATAAATGAGAAAACTTCTAGAGAACAGATAAAATTATTTAAAGACGCTGGATCAATAATTTATTGCCCATTTTATGTGATACCGAAAAAGGAAAGAATAGTTTTTTATGACGGAACAGAGAGCACACCAAAGGAAAACGTAATTTATACAAGGTTTATTAATTCAAGCGATGATCTGAAAAACTATATTGAAGGTATTCTAAGGAAAATCTAACGTTTAGCGTAAAGCCAGCATGCAACATAGTGGTCTCTTTCAACTTCAATGAATGGTGGTTCCTCCTTACTACATATCTCCATGACATGTTCGCATCTTGGATGGAATCTACAGCCTGGCGGTGGATTTATAGGGCTTGGAGGCTCCCCATAAACTCTTACTTTAGGTTTCTTCAAAGCGTATTCTGGATCCGGTATAGGTATAGATGCCAGTAACATTTGGGAGTATGGGTGCTGTGGTTTTTCAAATAGTTCGTCGGCTGGTGCTAGTTCAACTATTTTACCTAAATACATTACCGCAATTCTCGTACTCATATATTTTACAATACCTAAATCATGCGATATAAATAGGTATGTTAAGCTCATTTCTCTTTGGAAATCTTTTAGCATGTTCAATATTTGTGCTTGAACGGAGACATCGAGTGCAGATGTAGGTTCGTCTAAAATTACAAATTTTGGATTTATGACCAAGGCTCTAACAATAGCTATTCTTTGCCTCTGACCCCCGCTAAATTCGTGAGGATACCTGTATAGGTGGTGTTTTTCTAAACCTACCTTTCTAAGCCAATTAACTATAAATTCTTCCTTATCTGAGATTTTCATCTTATGTACTTCTAATGCTTCGTTTATTATTTCAAAAACTGTCATTCGAGGATTAAGCGAAGTATATGGGTCTTGAAGTATTATTTGGGCGCTTTTTCTAAATTTTTTAAGTTCTTCTCCTTTTAATTTAAAAACATCTTTACCTTCAAAATATACGTGACCTGCTGTTGGTTTTAAAAGCCTTAAGATAAGTCTTCCTGTGGTTGTTTTACCACACCCAGACTCACCTACTAAACCTAAGGTTTCTCCTCGTCTAATATCAAATGTCACGCCATCAACAGCTTTGACACGTGCTTTTGTAAAGAAAATACCTCTGATTGGAAAATACTTCTTTAGATTTACCACTTTAATCAATGTTTCACTCATATGTTCCACCTATTTTACATATAACCAGCAAGCTACTTTACGGCCTTCACCTAAATCAACCATGGGCGGTTCCTTACTTTTACAAACTTCCATCATATATGGGCATCTTGGATGGAATCTACAACCCGGCGGAGGATAAATTAAGTTTGGAACAGTCCCAGGAATCGATTCTAGTCTTTCCACTTTCCCTAGGGGGTTAGGTACTGCTCTAAGAAGACCCCTAGTGTATGGGTGCCTAGGATCCTTAAACACATCTATTACAGGGCCTAATTCAACAATTTTACCTGCATACATTACTGCTACTCTAGTACACATTTCAGCGACAACACCCATATTGTGGGTTATAAGGAGAAGTGTCATTTGCTCATTTTTCTTTAGCTTTCTTAGTAGATCAAGTATTTGTGCTTGAATTGTTACATCAAGGTTTGTTGTAGGCTCATCAGCTATTAAAAGCTTAGGTCTGTTTGAAAGTGAGACACCAATAACTACTCTTTGCCTCATGCCTCCTGAGAGTTCATGAGGATAATTTTTAACCCTCCTTTCAGGATCGGGCATTATCACTGATTTAAGTATGTTTATTGCTTTTCTAAATGCTTCTCTCCAGTCAGCAGTTCTGTGGGCAACCATGGTTTCAGCTATTTGATAACCGACAGTATAAAGGGGATCTAAGGCTGCTGTAGGATCTTGAAATATGTATGCTATTTCCCTACCCCTAATTTCCCTTAATTCTTCTTCGCTTAAAGTCATGATATCTACTGGGCCGCTGTCTCTGTAAAATATTATTCGTCCTTTCACTATTCTACCTGGAGATTCTATCAGCCTGGTTAGGGCTCTTGAAGTTACGCTTTTACCGCAACCGGTTTCGCCAACGAGGCAGAAAGTTTCTCCCTCATAAATTTCGAAGGATACGCCGGAGATTGCTTTAACCACGCCAGCATACGTGTAAAAGTGTACGTGCAAATCTTTAACTTCAATTACCTTTTTAGTTGGAAATATTGTCATTGACTAGCTCCTCCATCTTCTGATGTTGCAGCCAGCTTTTTCTTTTTAACTTTAAATTCTATGCTCCTCCTAGTTTTCGGGTCTAATACGTCCCTTAAAGTGTCACCTACAAGGTTCCAACCTAAAACTGCTAAGAATGTTGCAAGCCCAGGGAAAAGTACCAGCCACCATCTATCTGGGAAGTATTGAGCTCCATCGAAAACTATTTTACCCCAGTCTATCATAGGGTCTTGAGCTCCAAGACCTAAAAAGCTTAAGCCTGCTTCAACAAGGATAACTGCACCAACATCAAGAGTTATGAGAACCAATACTGGTGAAATAACGTTTGGCAGGATATGTTTAGTTAATATCTTCCATGTACTTACACCTAATGCTCTAGCTGCTTCAACGTAAAGGTTTTCTCTAACACTAAGTACACTTCCTCTAATTATTCGAGTATAGCCAGGCCACCAAACGATAATTATTGCAAGTATAACTGAAAGTATTGGTGCAAAATTAGCTGCATCCCTAGGGTCGGCAGCAAAGAATATTGATAACAATGTTTTCAACTGCTCATTATATATTATCATAGGTCTTAGCCTTTCAGGTAAAACAGCTGCAAAAGCAATAGCCAAAATTAAAGCGGGAAATGCTAGGAATGTATCTGTAATTCTCATTATTATTTCATCTATTTTTCCTCCAAAATATCCCGCTACTAAACCTAAAACTATGCCTAAAGGCACACCTAAAGCTATAACTATCATTGAAACAACCAATGAAACCCTTGCACCATATAATATTAAGCTTAACAAATCTCTACCATACTTATCCGTTCCTAGTGGAAAATAAAACGTTTCTCCCTTAGATACTATGGTCGATCCAGGTGGGACAAGATACGTTTCTTCATGCTCTATGAATAAGAACAGCCTATAGCTGTAAGGTGCGAAATACGGTCCAAAAATACCTATTGCTATGAAACCTAGTATTAAAGCTGCACCTATTAAGCCTGGTGGAGACCTATTAAAAGCATAAAACATTAACTTCCATTCATCTATTTTAGATCTATTCTTTACGGACCATCCTGGTTTGAACTTATCTATTACCTTTGCAACGCCATCTACAAGCCTGTCAATTACTTTGTCAAGGATTTTCTTCTCATATACTTCCTCAGAAACAAGAGTCACCTGCTTTCACCTTAATATCTTATTCTTGGATCTAAAGCTGAATAGACTATATCAACCATAAGATTAACCAGCATATACATAAATGCAAACATTAATGTTACACCGATTACTGCTGGCATGTTTAAGTAGTTTATTGAATTAACAGCATACCTTCCAATACCTGGAAGCCCAAAGACTGTTTCTGTTATTACAGCGCCTCCTAATAATCCACCGAATTGCAATCCTATGACAGTTATTACAGGAACAAAAGCGTTTTTCAAAGCATGTTTCCATATCCATCTTTTAGGTAGCCCTTTAGCTTTAGCGAATTCTATGAAATCCGAGCTTAAAGCATCTAAGAACGAGTTCCTAACTATCCTAGCTAAAACACCAGCAGCTCTAAACCCTAAAACAAACCCGGGAAGCCAGAACCTTCTAATTACTTGCATAACTATATCATATTCGCCTGCTATTAAAGCGTCAAATATTGGAATATATGTCGTTATAGGACATGTGCCTGATTCATAGCATCTAGGTGAAGGTACTCCTGCTAAACTTGTCCATCGAAGATGGGAGAAGAAAACCCACATCATTAAGTAGCCAAACCAGAAAATAGGCATTGACGTTCCTGTTAAGGCGAAAAACCTTACAAATGTATCGATCCAAGTATTTCTTTTTAAAGCTGAAATTAAGCCTAAAGGAATACCTATAGTTAGGATAAATATTTCTGCGAATAAGGCTAGCTGAAATGTTGTAGGAAATCTTAGAAAAATATTGTCAAAAACATACTTGCTAGTTAAGGGATCAATTATTGCTCCCTCATGCGTAGGTGAAGTAAAGTAACTTATAATACCCTTCATTACGAAAACGTATTGTATATACCATGGATCATCAAGATGGTATTGCTTTCTAATTCTTGCAACAATTTCAGGTCTTGCTCTCTCACCTCCAGCCCATGCTCTTGCAGGATCTGCTGGAATAATGTTTGCAATTATAAATACTATTAGTGTCACACCTAATAGTGTGGGGATGAATGTAACTGCTCTTCTAACTAGGTATTCTTTTAACCCAGCCAATGCGTTCAACCCGCTGAGTAAATGTTCTAAATTTATTCATGGTAGTTGAAAAGGAGGTATCTAATAAACTTTATCATTATAGGAACATTTAACATAGAACTATAAGAGATTAAAAATTTTTTATGTGTGAACTTGTTTTTGTTAGAAAAATAATGTTTAGGCTTAATGTTTTTATGGTTTGTATCCGTAGAGTTGTTCCCATAATGTTGCATTCCAGTAGTATGGGTTAATCTCTAATACTATGTAGCTGTCTTCAACATATTCTTTTATGTAGAATGGTCCAGTACCTACTAGTTTTTCTGCTAATAGCTTGTGTATTGGATCTTCTTCTCCTGGTTGTACATATGCTGCCCATGCTGATGGATTCTTACCCCATTCACCGGCTTCCATAACTTCCTCATACTTATCTCCGAGCATGTATTCTGCGGGAACAACCATGACAAATGGGTCAGCTAAGATGCTTAAGAATGGTACATATGGGTGATATAGTTTCAACATTACTACTCCTGCTGTGTCGCCTTCATATCCAAAGAAGCTTAATAGTTCATCTAATGAACTTACTTCGCCGGATTTACCTCTCCAGGCTACTTTCAGTGGTTTCTCGGCTAATAAAGTATCAAATTCCTCTTCACTTAACACCTTAGATGCATTAACGTCTATGAACTCTGCTATCATCCATGTTGGATCCAGCTGTGACCTGGCTAGTCTCCATATTTCAAACATTACATCCGTTGCGTCAATAGGATATGTTTTATCATTCCATGGATCGTAGGCTACAACTCCTCCTCTAATTATAAAGTACCATTCAGTTCCAGATTCATCGAATGCCCATGCTACTGCTAGATCTGGTGAAACTTCTTCTGTTTCTTCTTTCCAATATGTTACTAAGGGGTCTCCTACTTGATGGAATATTTGCCATCCAAAAGTTTCATAGCTTTTAGCAGGGTCAAAAGTATCAGGCCATCCAATAGTGACTATAACGTACGTTTCTGGATCATTCTTATACTCTTTAATACCGGTATCAGCTACTGGGGCATCACTCCATTCCCATACTAAGTCAAATCTGGGAACTAATGTTGGGTGATAGTATATCCCTCCAACCCAGTTCCAATAGTGTCTTAAGAATATGTATTGACC
Source organism: Thermoproteota archaeon (assembly GCA_029258915.1). Lineage (GTDB taxonomy): Archaea > Thermoproteota > Thermoprotei_A > EX4484-217-1 > EX4484-217-1 > EX4484-217-1. Next base: position 272,332 of record JAPDJU010000005.1, on the reverse strand, counting down.
TAGCCATATGAATGGTGCTTCATAGTTTGATGCTCTAAATATTGCTTCACATACAGGTCTTCTAAGTGATATGTCAGCTACTCTTCTAGCAGCAATTATTAGAGCATCTGTTGTAACGTTTCTGTAAAATGCCGGGTTAATGTATGAGAAGCCCCAACCTTCCTCCATAGCTTTTTCTATAGTAAACGTTTCCTCCCAGTTTGGCATGTACTGTACTACTACTATTCTCTTGCCTGTTAGTTCAGGTACAGTTGCTCCGGTGCCTTTTTCTCCAACAACAACCCATGCTTCTTCAGTATCAAATACTTTAGCGTTCTTTAAGTGAGCAGATATTTCAGCTGAAGATTCAACTGTGAAGACGTTTAACTCATCGAATTCTATACCTCCATAGAACATTGGGCCAGCATAGTTGTCAGGGTCTAGGTAGTCTGGTACCCAGCCAACAAGCCATACGTCATAGTCTCCATGAGCTGTCTTATGTAGTACTACAGGCCAGCTTAATGGCTGAATTACAATATTAAATCCTAGTCTACCCCAAGTGTTGGCTAGTAAAGCAGCAGTTTGAGCTCTGGGGTCATTGCCTATGTTGTAGTATATAGTTAGCGTATACTGTGATGGATCAATACCTGATTTTTCAATAAGTTCGCTGGCCTTATCCATGTTAAATTCGTATTTGAAAATCTTATACTCTGTATAACCAAGTAGACCTTTAGGTATGACACCATAATATGGTACTAATAAGCCAGCATATACTTTCTCAAATATGGTGTCATAAGGTACAGCCCATGAGAGAGCTTGTCTAACATATACATTGTTTAGTGGTTCTCTTTGAGTATTTAGTACAGCAAAGTATACTGTTAATAGTACGAGGTCCGGCCTTTTCTCGACAACTATCTGGTAGTTACCTAAGATTGTACCTTCAACATCTTTTATTCTATCCGGTGGTATTGCTGCTCTATCACCAACACCTGCCCTGTAAAGTTGAATTCTAGCAGTAGCGTCGTTATTTATAATGTAGATTACTCTCTTATGCATTGTTTTAGTACGAGGCGGTGGTGTCGGAGTTGGACTTGTTGGTGTTGGAGTTGGCGATACTGGAGGTGTAGTTGTTGGCGATGGTGTCGGTGTTGGAGTAGGTGCCATTGCGAAATACATTCCAGCAACAACAACTACAATCAAAATTACAGCGATAGCAATAGCGGCAGTCTTGGATATTGCTTTTCTTAAACTCATTTTTTCAAATTCACCCTGTATTTGTATTCACTCAATTTAGTTAAGGGCGTGCTTAAATATTTTGTGTATGTACATATCTGTACTATTCAACATCATTTAAAACATTATAGTAGCGTAATTGTGAAAACTTTAACGACAGCATAGTGTCATTTTAAAGAATACTGTAACCAGAAGTAAGGGTATTTTCATAGTTAAACTTGTATTATGGTTTAAGTGATGTGATTTAAAGCACTTAAGTGGCTTTACTTAAAACTATTTTTTCTGCTTCTTTTCACGTCTCTTAACATATATATAGGAACTTACTCCATATAGTCCAATAAATAAACCTACAAGGTTTATTCCGTACGCTAATATTATGAGATACAGGTTTTCCTCAATAATCTTAATAACAGTTAAAAACGCTATTGCCCATCCGCTAATTAGCATTAGTGCTCCGATTACTGTTAAAATTTTAGGGTTATTTGCGTGCATATAACCAACACTTCACGTACTGTTCCTGAGATACTCTTATCATTGGTGGTTCTTTTTCCTTGCATATGTTCATTACATAGGGACATCTTGGCGAAAGCCTACAACCAGGAGGAGGATTGGCAAGACTAGGTGGTTCACCTGGTAAGGTTTCTTTAAACACAAACCTGTTTTTAGGATCGGGATCTGGTATAACCTTTATAAGATGTGATGTATATGGATGTTTAGAGTCGCTCATTACTTTTCTAGCAGGTCCTAACTCGACTATGTGGCCTGCATACATTACACTTATTCTATCCGAGAAATATTTTGACGTTGAAAAGTCATGTGTGATGTAAATTACTGATACTTTATGCTTTTTCTGGAGCTCTTTAAATAGCATTAAGGTTTCAACTCTAACCGATGCATCAAGCATGGACACAGGTTCGTCAGCTACAACTAATTTAGGTTTAAGTATAAATGCTCTTGCTATGGCTACTCTCTGTAATTGGCCTCCGCTGAGCATATGAGGATACTTATTAAGGAAATCCTCGGGGGGCGTGAGCTTTACTTCTTCTAGCGCCTTTATTACCCTTTCTTTTCTTTCTTCTTTAGACACTCCGTGTATTTTTAAAGGCTCCTCTAATATTGTTTTAACCGGCATAAACGGGGGCATCGCACCATAAGGGTCTTGCTGTACAATACCTGTAACTCTTCTATACCACTTAAGCTTTTTACCTTTAATACGTGCAACATCCTTACCTTCGAAATATATGTGACCGCTAGTGGGTTTAAGTAATCTCAATATTCCTTTGCCTAGGGTTGTTTTACCGCAACCGCTTTCGCCAACTACGCCGAAAATTTCTCCTTTCTTAACACTAAACGAAACTCCATCAACAGCTTTCACGTATCCTACTATGCTTAGAAACTTTCGTATAGGATACCATATTCTTAAGCCTTTTACTTCAAGAAGGTTTTCCCTGTCATCATTAATGAATGTCTTGCTTATTTTAACCACCATGCCTCCTATTTTTCTGTGTAAAGCCAGCATTGAACATAACTTTCCTTATTTATTTTAATTAGTGGAGGCTCTTTTTCACATATTGGCATTGCATTTGGGCATCTGGGTCTAAATCTGCAACCTTTTGGCGGGTTTATAAGGCTAGGAGGAGCACCAGGAACAAATGTTGGTATTCTTTCTTCGTGTAAGCGTGGTACGCTATTTAATAGAGCTTTAGAATATGGATGTAAAGGATCTACATATACTTGTTCTGACGATCCAAACTCAACTATTTTACCTGCATACATGACAGCAACTTTATCAGCTAACTCGCTTGAAGTACCTATATCATGCGTTATGAATATGTATGTTAATCTAAGCTCCCTTTTTAACTTTTTGAGAAGATTTATAATATTTGCCTGAGTCATAACGTCTAAAGCCGATGTGGGTTCATCAAGTATAACAATGTTGGGTTTAGTTATTAGAGAAAGGGCTATTACTACTCTTTGCCTCATACCCCCGCTAAGTTCAAAGGGATACCTATAAAGAAAATCTTCAGGAATACCAACTAATTTTAACATTTCCTTAGCTTTTTCAATTGCAGCCTCTTTAGCTGCCATCTCTCTCAGAATAAGGGGTTCTATTAGGTGATCTACAACTTTAATCACAGGGTTTAAACTGTTCATAGCCGCTTGGGACACGTAAGAGATTTTAACCCAGCGGATTTTCTCATCAAACTCTCTATCACTAAGTTTTATTACGTTTATTCCATCAATAATCACTTTTCCCCGGTAAAGTGATACATTTCTCGGAAGATATCTCATTAAGGCCCTAGCTAAAGATGTTTTACCGCATCCTGATTCGCCAATTACTGCTAAAGTTTCTCCACGTAGGATACTAAATGAGACTCCGTCAACAGCTCTTACATCTCCTCTTGAAGTTCTAAAATATAGGTAGAGATCCTCTGCTTCAAGGATTTCGTCCATATTCTACATCTCCCTTAATCTAGGATTAAATACTCTGTCAAGGGTAAAGCCCATTAAAGCAAAACCTATGGAGATTAATACTAAGCAAAGGGAAGGCGCTAAAATCCAGTGGTAACGGCCCCAATATAGTGCACCACCCGTGTAAGCTTCATCTAGTATTTTACCCCAGGTAATTGCTTGCGGATCTCCTACGCCTAATATTGCTAATGCTGCTTCTAAGAATACGAACGATGGTACAGCTAAAACTATGTTAGGTACTATTGTCGGAAGAATCTTCGGCACCATGTATCGTAATATGATCCTAGCATTGCTAGCACCATATGCTTGAGCAGCCTCAATATAGGGCATTTCCCTTACTTGTAAGAACATAGCTCTGTAAGTTTTAACTCCCGGGCCAAACATGCTGAGGGCTACAACAACTATAAGAAGCGTCCATATGCTAAATTTGTAGAAATAAGATATCATTATTAGTAAAGGTAGGAATGGGATAATCATTACGACTTCGTTTATCCTAGATATTAAATGATCAACCCAGCCACCATACCAAGCCGCGATGGCTGCGATAATCATTTGTAAAAGAACAGTAGCAACAGATGCAAGAACTCCAAAGGAGAGCGCTAAAGGAGCTCCCCATAAGATACCTATTAATAAGTCTCTTCTTCTATCATCTGTTCCTAAAAGGCCATAGACCTTACCGTAAATGTTTATCTTCACATCTAAATTAGCTTTAGGATCCCCTGTTCTGGCTTTTATTTTGACTTGGTATTTACCTTTGAGAGGAGTAACAGTTTCTTTATCTAAAATTGTTTCATCTTCCTTTGCAAATAAGGCTATTTCACTAGGTATTTGATAGTTAGGTTTTTTGCCGAGTTTGCTTATAAGCCTTGCTTCAAACCTAGAAATGAATTCAAGGTCTCCCGTTAGCCTATAATACTGATAACTGCTCAGCACTTCTCTGTACACCAAAACCTCTGTTCCATCAGGTTTTACCCATGTAATTATTATTAACATGGGCTCTGTTGTGTTAACATAGAACCATAATGCTATTTCTGAGGGGAAATCCTCGTATTCGTAAGTGAATCTCATATTTATGTTTATTAAAGTACCTACTCCACCAAACTCTATTCTTTGAACAGACTTAGTAATTCCTAACTCTGTTTTTCTAGAGTCAAGTATTATTGTTCCTTCAGGTAATTTCTTAGAGGAAAAACTATTTATCCATGCCGGAAGCGCTAATTTAGGATAATCTTCCCAATACTCTATGGAATTCCACATACGAATAGCTTTATCATAAGGTATGATCACAATAGCATATATGGATAATATTACGAAGAACATTATCATAAATAAGCCTATGATAAATGATTTGTATCTGAAAAGTATTTTGATTGATTCTCTTAGACGTGTCGCCATATCTAACCTCCTACTCTAATTCTAGGATCAATAATTGCATATGCTATGTCTAAGGCAATGACGCTTATAGCCAGTAAGTACGCATAGATGGTAATTACACCTATGATAACTGGTGCATCATTAATACCTATGGCTTCTCTCATAAGCGTGCCCAGTCCTGGCCATGAAAAAACTCTCTCCGTAACCATAGCTCCCATCCACGAAACAATCAATGTTAGAACAAACGAAGTTATTATCGGGGGGAGCGTGGGTCTAAGTATGTATCTTCTTTCAATAATCCTTGGAGGGACGCCTCTAGCTCTAGCATAGTCTACGTAGTCTTCCATGGAAAAGAGAAGGAAGAATGTTCTACGAGAGTAAGCTCCAATGGGTATGTAGGCTATAAGCCATGAAGCTAAAGGTAACACCATATGTTTTAACACGCTTAAAGCATATAGGTGAAGTTCTTCGGGTGGAGGGGCATCGACCATGCCACCATAAGGTAGTACTCTGAGCCAAGCAGCAAATATGAGTATTAGGAATATTCCGTAAAACCAGCCTGGCATTGAAGACAACCATGCAAACCCTACAATGGTTTTATCAAGTTTAGAACCGTACTTTCTAGACGCAGTTAATCCGATAAGTATTTCTGCGAAAAATATAAGAACATTTGCTGTCGTGAATAGCAAAACCGTTGGTGGCAAACGTTCAAGAATTATGTCCCATATTCTCTTGGAACCTCCTCCACTAGTTATATATAAGGCTCTACCTAGGTTAAGTGTCAAAGCATCTTGTAGATACTTGAAGCTTCTTACAATAAAAGGCTGTGTTAATCCTAGCCTTTCTAGTTCCTGTTGTATTCGACTTTGCGCTATTCTTTCTCTTTCCTCTGCTGGTAAAGCTTTCCATGTAGGGTCATTTCTTAGCCTCGCATATACTCTAAGCTTAACTTCAGACTCCATTATCTTATCTATATGACCACCCATGTTAGCTACGATTACTGTAAGATAAATAGCTATTATAAGAGAAATAGCCACTATTAACGTTCTTATACCTATAAATCGTATAATACGCATAACTTCCCGGGATCTATGATATTTCAGCAATACTGTACCCTCACCACCAAGGGCTAGGCCGTTTCAGCTAGGTAAGCTCATTCATTCTCTTTTAAAACTAAGATGAGGAATATTTAATTGTTTTGCTCACAAACAAGCTTAACTTTACCATTGTAGTTATTTAGGAGGAATTAGAATAGTAAAGAAAAAGCCTACTTTGTTTATAAGAAAATTACCTTCTTCTTCCCAGAACTATGGCGATAATACCTAGGATAATACCTAGGATGCCAGCGCCGAGAGCACCATATACTAGCGAGCTTACGCTAGCAACATTGCTTTCCAAATCGCTTATAGCTGTCCTTATATCTTCAAGAACCCCTTCGATGCTTCCTATACGTGATTCAAGACCTGATATTTCGCCTCTAGCAGCAGCTAATTCTTCACCTACATACCCTACGACGCTTCGTATAGTAAATGCTGTCTCAGTAACTGTGGGTTTACCAACAAGCTTTGATACAGCAATTACTATTAATTTGCCGGCACCTGGCGATAATGTTGCTGTTTCTTCTTCAGATAAGCTAATCTTCCATTTCCCATCGGCTACAGGAGTTGCTTCACCTATAATTTTTCCTCCTGGATGGACAAGTATGTATTTAACATATTCCATATTGGCTACCTTATAAGGCTCACCTTTGTGTGTTATTGTTATAGTGAATTCTGATGGTAAACCTTGTGTAACCACCTCGATAGGTTCAATAGTTGCTTCAGGTATTAGCGGTTCTGAGAATATTAACCACTTATCGGCTGTGTCAATGTGTTCTCTAAACGCTTTTAGTACTAGTTGCTTGGCTACGACGTCTACTTTATCTAAATAGAATGGACCATTACCAACCCAGAAGTGTCCTTTCTCCTCACACCATTTCTTAAGGTTGTTATATCTTTCTAAAGCTTCATCCTCGGTAATGTATTTTCCAAGAACTTCCTTATATGGTATAAACTTTTCATCTATAGCTTTACCAAGCATTTCAGCAAGTATGTCTAATGATGGGCCTGCAATGTAGTTTGTCCTTTCAACCTTCATGGCGTCAGCTTTGTCCGCTGTGAAAGCTAATTTACCTTCAGCTTCAGCTAACCAACCAATAGCCACCATATGCCATGGAGCTACACCGAAAGCGTAGAATGGCCAGAAAGTATCCGCTGCGCCTGCTGCTATCCATTCAGCATCTATATACCATAGGTCCGTGTAATATTCAATTATTAATGGGTCTTCGCTAACTATCTTGTAGCCTTTAAATGTTTTCATAAATGCTTCATATTCAGGAACCCATGATTCATCGTATACTGGGCTTTCTGGCTGTGCTCTGTCGTGAGTAAGTATGAAGTCAAACACTATGTCAGCTATGTCAAATGGGCTTCCATCATGCCACTTGTATTCGCCGGTGAATATTTTTTCATCGTAATATACGACAACTTTAACTAATGCTTTAACTCCTTCTGGAAATTCTTCACCAACGGTTTCTATTTTCTTAGTTGCAGCGTTCCACCGATACCAAGCATCAGGAGGCACTGTTATTTCAGATACGAAATTTAAATCAACCCAGTCCAGCGTCTTCTTAACAGGTAGTCCTTCAACAACATAGACCTCAGCTTTCTTAATTCTGTGTGGCCAGTATAGGCCAGTATATGGATCAGGCATAGCAGGTATTTCTCCTGTCGCACGTATTACGGTCATGTCATATATCCAGTCACTACCTCCAACAGGGTTCCATGGCTCTACAATAACTGTGGGCATGGCAATTTTTACCGTTCCCCCAACTTGCCCCTCATATCTTAAAGTCCAAGACCATAACCATGATCCAGAATAGCCTCCAGCTAGGTCACCGGCGATCCCCATTTCAGGCCTTCTTGGCCATGGTGCAATCAGGTTTACTAACCATATTCTCTGAGACTCCTTCATTGAGAGACGTAGAGCTTTCTTCATTAATTCGTCTCTTTCTTCTATTGTAGTGAATGCTTTGGTCCATAATCTTTCAGCTGCAGTGTAGAACTCTGGAGCATTAACATATGATTGCCATAATGGCACGGGTAGTCCTAGTTTAGTATAGAAGAACCCAAAGTTATCGGCTTCATCTCTAGATACAACTGTTGTTATCCAGCCGCCGGTATATATGTGCCATGTACCTTCTGCTGGGTCTCCATATATCCAGTAGGGTGCTAATTCTCGGCTAGTTCCATATTTACGTACAACAGTAAAGCCTAGTTTTTCTAGCTGTTCAGCAACATACTCTCCAATCTGTTTTCTTGCATCCTCTGTTCTAATTAGAAATATTATTTCGACAGGTTCTCCATTGTAATACCATTTCCCTTCAGCTGCACGATACTCTGCACCTAGTTTAGTCATTTCCTCGAATATTATTGCTTTAGCTTTATCAAAGTTGTATTTATATTCCTCTTCAATCTCATAGATTATATCGTAATACTTAGCATAGTCAGGAAAGCTTGGTGTTATAGCTACGTACCTAGGTATCGCTAAGCCTCCCAATATTTCGCTAGCTATGTAGTTTCTATCAACAAGGTAATTCATAGCTTCTCTTATTCTTGGAACTGCAAATGGGTTAAGTTTACCGGTGGTGTTAAATACTGGGCCTACGGGGTTAAATGTTAGTTCATAGTATAGAGCATACGAGAACCATACTTTTAAACCATAGTCTAACATTCTCTGGTATTTCTCTGGATCCGTTATTTCATCAAAGTATATTTGTATTTCATTGTTCTTCAGCATTTCTAATATTTTGTCAGGATCTCCTTCCTCTATGAAAACTACTTCATCAACCCAAGGACCTCTAGGTACTTCCTGAGCTACTATTACGGTATGCGATAGGGTAGCTAAGCAGCTTATTGCTAACATAGCTAGTAGAACGGGAATCAGCAATTTAAATGATGTTTTCCTCATGTTCTCACTCTCTAAGGTAAAGTACATTCATGGCATATAAATATTTTATGTATATTAAATCACCTAATAAACATAATTTTACATTGCATAACCATACTTATTGCGATTTTTCGACAACCATTTAAATATCCCTAAGGAACTATTTTTATGGTTAAGAGGGAGAGAAACTGCAAGCGATAAAAGTTACTAATCTTGGAAAATTTTATGGAACATTTGAAGCGTTAAAAGGAATATCCTTTACAGTTAAAGAAGGAGAAATTTTCGGGTTAATAGGGCCTAATGGTAGTGGTAAAACTACGACCCTTAGAATCCTAGCTACAATACTTAAACCTAGCTATGGAGATGTAAGAGTATTTGGCTTAAACGTAGTTAAGGAGGCTAATAAGGTTAGAGAACTTATAAGCTACCTACCTGAAGAAGCTGATCTTTACAGGAGGCTTACAGGCTACGAGAACTTGATGTTTTTTGCAAGAATGTACTCTTCTGAGAAAAAGGAAGTAGAGGAAATGGTTAAGTTTGGAATTAAGCTTTCAGGGTTAGGAGATAGGATATATGATAAAGCTGAAACGTTTAGCAAAGGTATGAGAAGAAGACTGGCTTTAGCCCGTACCTTAATGGTTAAACCGAAATTGGCCATTTTAGACGAACCAACTGCGGGATTAGACGTATATGCTTCAGTTAAGGTGAGAAACGCAATTAAAATGTTTGCAAAAGAAACCGGAAGCACTGTATTTTTATCTTCACATAACATGCTTGAAGTTGAATATTTATGTGGCAGAGTTGTTTTCATATGCAAAGGAAGGATTCTAGACAAAGGAAGCCCTAATGCATTAAAGAAGAAATATAATGCTAAGAACCTTGAAGAAGCATTTATAAGAGTTGTTCAGCATGAACTTTAGAAGATTCAAAAACATCCTATGGAAGGAATTACTGGATCTTATCCGTGATAGAAGAACAGTATTAGCTACAATAATTATGCCCATAATATTTTACCCTGCTTTAGGCGGGCTTATAGGCCATGTTTTCCGCGCACAGCCAGTATACATTGCGTACATAGACCAAGACCGTTCCCAATATTCTAAGAAACTACTTGACATACTGAAGAAAAATGCATCAAACTTCGGAAACTATCATGTATTTTCTAACTACACTCATCCTGCAGAAGCATTAACTAACCTAAATATCGACATTGTTATCATTATACCTAAAGGCTTTGGTAATAACATTTCCAGTAGCTTAGAAGGAGTAAGTACCGTTATCCTGAAATTCAATGTAGCTTCTACTAAATCTGGTGAAGCATTAAACTTTGTAAGTAGTGCTTTACACGCTCTTTCGACATTAATTGTAAAGGAACGTGTGAGAAGGTTTGCACCGAACATAGACATTGAATCGTTCTTAAATCCTATAGAGAGCAGGTTAGAATTGGTTGGTCCTGGAGGTAGGAAAGCTAGACCTGAAGAAAGATTCCTCTACTTAACCTTAATGATCTTGGTTTTAGGACTATACTTCAGCATGCACCCTGCAATATCTTTTGTAGCAGACAGCATCACAGGCGAAAAGGAGAGAAGAACATTGGAAGCATTACTTGTCACTCCTGCTTCGAGACTAGAGATCCTTACTGGAAAACTTGTTGCAAGTTTAACGCTAAGTGGAACAGCAGCTGCAATGAACACTATAGGCGTTTTTCTCATGTATTTTATGCTATTTAGCGGTCTAGCCGGGATCCCCATAACCATTGCCGGAGGTATAGGTCTTATCAGCATATACGCTGTAACGGTTTTCCTAACGATTACTGTAACCGTTGCTATAACATTAATTATATCTGTTATGTCTAGAAGTATTAGAGTAGCTCATAGTAATTCTGTAGCTGTGGTTACAGCGCTAGCGCTAGTTCTTTTTGCAAGTCTTTATGGAGATATTGAGAAAATAGCATCAACACTACTGCCTATATTGTACTTAGTACCTTATACTCATAGTGTACTAGCATTAACAACGTACGTAAAGTACGGATTACTTTACTCTGTAAAACATTTACTAATACTAGTATTCTATACCATGATGCTTTTGATTCTAGGTGCAAAACTGTTTACTGGCGAAAGAATGCTTATCACTCCTACTAGGAAAAGAATTCAGTAATTGCCTTGCTCTGTTTAATAACCCTAACTATTTCCAAATTCTTCGGTTTCACTGTAATAGCATTTGATGAACATAAGCTGACACAGCCCATGCATCCTATGCAGTTATTAGGGTTAACAACAACGCTAACTGTTTTCTCTGAGTTCTTCCAGCGAATTTTTCTTAGCGAGAATACGTAAGTTGGGCATAAGTTAACGCAAACTTTTGAAGCTCTACATTTATCCCAATCAACTATTACTTCAAATTTTAACATTTAGAACATCCATAATGGTGCACTACTGTGATTTAGCTAACGAATAATTTAAAGAAACCAGTATTTAAACTAATATCTGGTAAGGGGACATGTCACTTAAGAAAATTCCTCCCGGTAAAAATCCTCCAGAGGACATATATGTTGTTGTAGAAATACCCATGAACTCTAATATAAAATATGAGATAGACAAAGAAACAGGCATGATATTTATAGATAGAATACTTTATACATCAATGGTTTACCCGTTTAACTACGGTTTCATACCATCTACTTTAGAAGAGGATGGAGATCCTGTGGACGTGTTGGTTCTAGGGTATGAACCTGTTCATCCAGGAACAATAATTCCAGCTAAGCCTATAGGTCTTCTAATAATGGAAGACGAAGAAGGCCCGGATAGCAAGGTTATTGCCGTACCTAAGACAAAAATCGACCCAAGATGGGAGAACATAAATTCTATCCAAGACTTACCAGATGCGTTGAAGAATAAGATAAAGCACTTCTTTGAACATTATAAAGAACTAGAGCCTGGAAAATGGGTTAAAATTAGGGAATGGAAAGGACCTGATGAAGCTAAAAGGAAAATAGTTGAAGCTATTGAAAGATTTAAGAAACAGAAAACCATTTAGCCTCAGTTAAACGGTGGCTATGGATACTACATAGTCATAAGGTTTCACAAACATTTTTTCTGTACAGGAAATAATAATTCCTCCCTTCCCGCTAAACACCATGGAATCCACTAATTCACCGAAAACATTTTTTATCTCATATATTAAAGCACCTTTGTTTATTTTTTGCCCTACATTGTTTTTAAGCAGTAGTATTCCACCCTTAGAACTTGAAGTCAATATCTTTACCTCTCTAAATCTTTCATCGATAAGCTTGAGATTATCTAAACTTCCTGGTATTAGGTTATAAGCTTTAAATATATTCATAAGTGCATTATAATTAAGCTCGCCGCTGTTTTTCTCATCCACTTTAATAGATGAGGAAGCCACATAGACTATGTGTGTTATATTATCCTTACTGGCAAGTATCGATGTTTTCTTTAGAAATTCTTCGGATTCCCTGCTTATCCATAGTTTAGATATTCCGAAGTTGCGCTTTTCACCATATGTGAAACTTATCAAGTAAGGGTATGATCTTCCAAGAAATAAAACCTCTACTATAGCATCGTAGTTACTAAAGTTTAGCACGTTATCCAGTGTATGTTGTTTAAATTTCCTTGTTATATATGCGAATGTTATTTTTCCAGCTATTTCCTCGCTTCTTAGTTTTCTGATAATGTACCATAGGTCTTCTATGATGGTTGGTTTACCGTACACTTTTGAAAGATTTAATGCTATAAGTATACATGGTTTTTCCTTGCCATAAACTTCTATTATAGGTATTTTATAGCTCATGAACCCCCCATGATATGTTACCGTTAATTCTCTTCTATAAATGAGCACCATGAAGTACTACCCTAAAAAGTCTATTATAAACATTAGTAATGATTGCTCACATAATTCCGGCGTATTGCTGTATGAAATAATTACTAAGTCGTTGTTTTGCATGTTTGCTAGGTTTTTCTCTATAACCTTTAGCTCTGAGGAAATGTTTTCATATATTCTCCCAGCCCTACTCGGTTCTAATACTAGTTTACCATCTTCAACACACATAATGAGTGCTGCTTCAGCACCATACCTTACTAATTTATCTCTAAGCTTAACAACTCTAGGTTTAACCTTGCATCCCCCCCTAATAAGAGCTATGTGGGCGTATTGTGCAAGTTTAAGGAAACTAAGTTCCTTCGTGTTAATAGGCTTTAGGTAAACAAGCTTTTTCACAATGTTTCTCATAATACTTAAGCCATGTTCTGTAAGATAAGCGCCCCCTGCTAAACTTACATCTACAAGCTTCTTCTCCTTTAACCTTGAAATCAGGGTTCTGATGCTTGCTTCACCTATCTTTAGTTCTCTAGATAAAGCCTTCCTACCTAAGGGTCCTTTATTGTATAGCATAATAAGAGCTTTTAATACGTGGTGTGGTTTAAATGACGGTAAGACTCCTTTTCTCGGTTTTACAGCATAGCCTATTATTTCTGAGAGCTCAGCCATAGAATACCACTTACATTATAATTATCTTATTTCCTCCTTTTCTCTTTGCCTCTCTTAGTGCTTTCAAAGCTCTTTTAACAGTTAACCCAGAATATGCTTCTCTTCTATTTCTAGCTTTAATAACGTCTAAGGGACCATATGATACTCCTATGCTTAATGTAGCACCTAGTTTTTCTATATTTCTCCTTATATTTTCAAGATCTTCAATAACTTCCTCAGGTTTCACCATTGGTATCAGTATAACTGTTTCCTCTGTTCCTCTTTCATAGTCAAGTCCGTAAAGAACATGTGCTTGCCATTTTCTGGTAAAGTTCTCTATAAGCTGCGTTAGCGTTCCTGTAATTACGTTAGGTTTATATCTATCAAAACCTTTCTCTTCAGTTATTTTTTCAAACTTATCTAAATCCGCTACGACTACTGTTCCATTAGATACTTTACTTAACCTCATATTCTCTAATAACCCCTAATTTCATAAGTGATACTAAGAGAATACGTTTTTAAAGAATTCTTTGCTGAAGTAGTAACTATGGTGTTTAGGTTGAAAGAGAAAATTAGCTCTAAAGAACATATTAACGAGAGCTTAATAACGATAGACCCCATAATTGACTTCCTTAACCCTATAAAGAGAAGCCCTGTGTTTAAGGAAGCTGCTTTAGCTTAAACTAAAGGTTCAGCGATATAGATATTATGTTTGTTCCTAATTATCCTTACATTAACCTTGCTGCCTAGTGGAATATGGTCAGCTCTGATAATGGTTATTGTTCTTAAACACTTCATATCAACAGCTAATTTCTCAGACTTTAACCACCCTGGAGCTACAACCTTAACCTTAACTTTCTCTCCTACCTTAAATGGCGCAGGTAAAATGTTCATCCTCTTAATGCCGAAGTCTTCCATTGATGGAATAAGCTTTATGTTAAATCTTCTTTCTAAGTTTTTCAAATATGCCCAAAATTCACTCCAGTTCATAACCTTTATATTCTTAGGTTTACGCCCATGCTTATGAGGAACATACTTTTGTATTCCGAGAGGAGGCCACCTTTTCCCTGCACCTATTTTTAAAGCCCACTTAATTATTTTAGGTATTTCTTCATCATTTATACCTTTCAACAGTATTGGTGCTATATGTAGATCTATTTTAGTATTCTGAACCAAGTACTCTGCAACGCTAATAACCTTCTCAACATTATACCATTTTGCTCCTTGAATATAGTGAGCTAGTTCCGGGTTTAATGCGTCCACACTTAAGTTTATTCTATCAAGACCAGCATCCTCAAGCTCCTCCACCTTATCTACTGACAGGTTTTGACCATGAGTTTGCACGCTTACAACCTCTACCCCGCTAATACTCTTCAGCTCTTGAATAAGGTCTATAAGCCTAGAATAAAGTGTGGGTTCTCCAACAGTATCTATGTGTGCTTCTATATGCTTGCTTCCCTTAAACTTAACAATACCCTTAAACCACTCTACAATAAGGTCTAAGTCTATCCAATATTCTGCTTGCCTCCATTTAGAACAAGGACCAGCATCTGTGGAGCACATTATGCAGCATAGATTGCAAAAACTTACCGGTCTTACCTGTATAACATTGGTTCCTCTATCTATTAAGCCGAAGGCTATAGAGCCTACAAGAGGTACATCTATATCGACACCTACTCTAATTAAGAACCTACCCTGTATAGTTTTCATGTCTAATAAACCGTTATTATACACTTAACTATGATGGCAGTATATTTAAAACTTTAACACAGCCGTCAGCATATTTACTTAGTAATTCACACGTCCTCTTAACCGCATAACATACTCTCTCTTTTGAAATTCCGGGAACACCAGCAGATATCACAAGAACGTTTTTAGTGTTTTCAGTAACCATGGTATCTATACTATCTCTATGCGGGTAAAGATGCAGTATTTTTTCTTCATCTGCTAGAACAGGTATTCCTTCTTTCAAAACTTCTACGTGTCCTCCTATAGGTTTAAAAATCTCACCTTTAAAGCTTAGTCTAAATGTTATCTTACCCTTTACTTTGTCTATGTCATATATGCCTATGGAGATTAGAGACTCCATGCTTACAGCATTACTTACATCAACAACGTTGCTTATTGATGGAATATTTTTGCCTCTAAGAACTCTTCGTATAAGGGCTTCACTGCTAGGTCTAGTTTTTGTAGGATCTATGCCTATTTTCCAAAAGAATCTTCTATAAGCTTTAATTATGGGGTTCTCTCTTAACGTCTCTAAAACATACTTTCTCTTTATTATATCACATATCTGCTTTACTAGCACTTTTACTTCCGCAGAATGTTTCTTAACAATAACACTCTCAACTATACCTACACCTACAAAAATACCTAGATCTAAAGCTTCCTTAGTGAAATAAATTATATTCTTTATTCTCCTAATACCTCAACTAATATTCTGCGATAGCTTCTAGGGCCATCCATTTCTACGAGGAAAATGTTCTGCCATGTACCTCTAATAAGTTTTCCATTAATTACCGGAAATACCCTACTAGCGCCTATAAAAGCTGAAGCCAAATGTGCATGTGCATTATTGTCTATTAGGTTATGTTGCCACTTTCCATTCTCAGGGAAATCACTTTTAATTTTATTAACTATGTCATTCATGAGCCCGTATTCATGCTCATTAGCTATAATAGCTGCGGTAGCATGAGGAGCGAAAACTAAGCATAAACCGTTTCTTATCCCGCTTTCTCTTACAATACCTTCAACACTAGATGTTACGTCTATTAGCTGATATTTTGAAGTAGTTCTTAAAGTTATTTCTTTAACATAGAATTTCATGTATTATAACCAACCTCTAAGCTTCATTGCTCTAACTACTCTTTCTACAGCTAAAGCATAGGCTGCTGTTCTTAAATCTACGTTTAAACTATAGTGTTTCTTATATATTCTGTCTAATGCTGGAATCATCTTGTCCTCAAGCATTTTATGTACTTTCTCAAGATCCCATTGTATTCCTTGAAGGTTTTGAACCCATTCATAATATGAAACTATTACACCGCCAGCATTAGCTATAATATCGGGTACTACAATTATACCCTTCTTAAATAATATTTCGTCAGCTTCGGGGGTAACAGGACCATTAGCTCCTTCAATTACTATTTTTGCATGAACTTTAGCTGCGTTTTCAGAGGTTATTACGTTCTCTATAGCTGCTGGTATAAGAATATCTATATCTTCAAGTGTTAGTAATTGTTCATTGGAGATATCTTTTTTCGCATCAGGATAGCCTACAACAGTACCTGTTCTATTCTTAAATTCCTTTACTTTTATAGGGTCTAATCCTTGAGGATTGTATATTCCGCCTTTACTATCACTTACTGCAACAACTTTAGCCCCCCACCGGTGTATGAATAGTGCGGAAGAGTAGCCTACATTACCATATCCCTGTATAGCTACTCTTGCTCCTTCGAATGGTAAGCCATATTTTCTAGAAGCTACCCTAGCGGCTATTGCAACACCGTATCCTGTTGCTTCTTCTCTACCATGAGAACCCCATAGTTCTACGGGTTTAGCTGTGACAACTCCTGGGACATTATATCCCCTCAACTTACTGTACTCGTCCATGTACCAAGCCATGACCTGAGGGTTAGTGTAAACATCAGGTGCCGGAATGTCTTTATAAGGGCCTATTATTGGCGCTATAGCTCTAATATAGCCCCTAGAAAGTTCCTCTAATTCCCTTAGAGAGAGCTTTCTAGGATCAACTATAACACCTCCTTTAGCTCCACCGTAAGGTAAACCTGCAACACTACATTTCCAAGTCATCCACATAGCTAAAGCTATAACTTCGTCTTTAGTAACATCTGGATGATACCTTACACCACCCTTATACGGTCCTAAGGCGTTATTATGTTGAACTCTATATCCCTTGAATACTTTAACCTTGCCATCGTCCATACGCACTGGAATACTAACTTCAAGAATTCTTTGAGGAACTTTAAGAATATCTAATACTGTTTCATCGTATCCAAGAATATCTATAGCTTTTTTCAACTGTTTAATTGCCATTTCATAAGGATTCTCTGCCATATGCATACCCGGGACTAGCTAGGAAAAGCTTGATTATATATGTGTTCTTAAGAATACTATATAATACGCACTAAGAAAGAACACTACAATGGTTAAGGTTCTAAAGGTGTGTAAAGCCTTCTAGTGGGTAAAAGTATGTCTTTAGAAAAACCGACAGTTATCCTGTAATATTCTTCATCTTCAGCTATGTTCTGTACTTTTTCAAGCCTACCTTGAATTAGAACAGAAGCCCCCTTCCATAAATGCTCCTTATAACCTTCATTGTAAGCTACAACCTTACTTGCAAACCTAGCTCTAAAATCCCCTTCAGCAACATCTATAACTTGTATATCATACTCTGCTGGTGTGAACAGCGAATACTTATCATTCAAGACCTTAGCTAATACAACGACTCTACCTAGATTCTGCACTTTAAACTCTGCAAAACTATAGGTAATATTTCTTAAAATCTTAACATGGTATTCTAGTTTTCCATAAAATATTCCGCTAAGAACCTTTCTAGAATATAAATAGTTTAATGTGTTAGTTAAAACCTTAACGTAGATACCATAGTTTTTAAGTTTTGAATGTACATAGTCTCCTTTTAAATGTTCAAAAAACATTGTAGTGAAAAATAGTCTTCTCAAAGCATTATAAACTTTTAAACCTATGCTTTCATCATAAACAATAAGGTAAACTTTAGGTTTGAAAAACTTTAACTCTTCAGGTATGAAAGTTATGCCTAAAGAATCAACACTTATTCCTGCTTCAGAAGCTATCATAAAGACGAATTCCTTAATTAGCCTACTTACTTCGTCACTGCTTAGTAGTGTTTCGGTTAAGTACTTGCTCGCACTAAACACCTTTTTAACAATATTCCTACGTATTTTAGGTAAAATTCTATCATATGACTCAATAACTTCCATTAAATAGGGGTATTTTTCTTTAGCATATTCTAAAGCATCTAGCATAGATTCTATTATTATTTTCTTACCATTACGGATTACGTAGTAGGGTAATGCTATAATACTGTACGGTATGTCGTGAATATTCCATGATACTAACCATAGAGAATCATCTATGAGTTTTACAACATCACCGTCCATGATTTTAAATTCCATAGTTACACCGTGATCTAAAATATCATGATTAATATTGTAATTAAATATTAATCATTCTCACTAATTAAGTTCTTTGAGGACTTCATATACTTTAGGTAATTTACCGTATAGTCCTATATTTAACCTGGGTATTAATGCCATAATTACAGCCAGTTCTGATAGCAGATCTCGTGTAATTATGTTTTGCGTTAAGAACCCTATGGCGCCCATCTTATCTCCTATATGTTCTATCCCTGAAATTTTCTCCATAACATCTTCAGCTTCACCCAGTCCTCTAGCAACATATTCCACTACTTCCCTTGGAAACTCAAACCCGGGGCCGAACCCTAGAGACAATGTATCCTTATTATCAACTATTGCTGCTACCTGGAAGTCCATATAACCTGTTGATGTCCACGGTATTGGTACTATTCCAGCTTCTACGCCCACATAGTAATGGTATTTTTCTTTAGCCTTTTCTTTAACCCTTACCGCTCTCTCAATAGCACCTCTTAATACATTTTTAAGGCCTATAGGTTGCGGGTGAACTGTTGTTATTACAGGCATGTAGTCTATAGCTACTTTTATTTTAAACATTTTCTCGAAAGCTTTTCTTACGCCTTTAATTTTCGAAGGATTTTTAGTACCTACAAGTACTCTGATCATAAAGTAACACCTGCAAGGCTTGTGTTTATTCTTTCAGGGATTAAATGTGTTCCATCACATGTAGGAGCATTTTGGAATTCAGGGAACCCCTCTCTACATGTTGAACATGTTAGTCCATAGATTTTAGCTTCATCAATAACAATCTTCAGTAACTCTCTCCTTAATTTTTTAGGTAAATATCGATAGCCATGTTTATATTCTCCACACATATAGTAAAGCTCTCTTAACTTATCTCTAATATTTGGTAATGCTGAGCATACTCTTTTAAAATTGTCCGGTTTAACCTTATATGTTGATGTAATAATATGTTGAACACCCAAGTTAGCTAAGAATTTAATTAACTTAGAGATATCGTATGGATCATCATTAACGTATGGAATTAAAGGATCAACTCTTACAGCTACTGGTATTTTATTTTTAACAAGCTTCTCTATAGCCCTTAACCTTAAGCGCGGTAGAGGAGCATAGGGCTCTATAATTTTAGCTATACTATCCTTTAATGTTGTTATGGTTAGGCTTACGGCAGCATTGTTTTTTGAAAGAATGTCGGCATCTCTTGCTACGAGAATACTCTTAGTAATTATTTGAACTTTATATCCTCTTGGCAATAGTAATTCAAGGGTTCTTCTTGTAAGTTTTAATGTTAACTCTATTGGAGGATAAGGGTCACTGCTATTACTTATTGTTATAGGATATTGTGGATTAGCTTTTCTTAAGTCTCTAATTAACCTGTTAATGAAATTTCTTTTAGGAGTGCTTTGGGATGCTTTAATATAAGATGTTGTATAACAGTAAATGCACTTAAAACTGCAACCTGTATATGGATGTAGAGAGTATTTAGGGGGGCATGTGCATAAGGGATTTTTCCAAGGGTCAAATTCTCTTAAAACGTACATTCCTTGTTCTCTCATATTTCAATATTCGCATGGCGTAGCCTAATCTCTTCTTCTCTTTTACCTAGTCTATGCATAAGTTCTACAATTAATGCATCAAGAAACACCATACATGTATCTTCAAAGAGCGTTCCTAAAGGAGCTAGAGGTTCATGTATTCCGAGAATTTGTCTTGCAAAATAATCTTCTTCTTTAGCTATTTTTGTTCTTCCAGGTATTCTTACCACAACATCTGCAAGCTTTCCTAATGGCGAATCAGGGTAAGTCGTTAAAGCTATTAACGTTGCACCCACAGCTTTAGCTGCTTCAGCTGCGGTAATTATGAGCTTTGTTCTTCCAGAACCTGAGATAGCGATGACAATATCTTCTTTTCCTATTCTAGGAACAATAGTGTCCCCAAGAACAAAAGCGTTATATCCTAAATGCATAAGCCTCATTGCAAAAGCCCTTCCAATAAGTCCGGAACGTCCAGCACCCATAACAAGGATTTTTCTTTTATCTGTAGTTCTATATGCTTCAATAAGTACTTTCAACATACCCTCCACTTCTTTATCATCAATTAACTTTATAGAGTTCCTTATGAATGTGGCTATTTCTTTCATCGACTTCTTAAATACTGACACTTAATACCCCGTATTTGCGGTATAGACTATACTAAGTTTTAAGAGTACTGGTATTTAGAATCATGGTTTTATATAGTAATTAATATTAAAATAAAACATATTTTAAAACACGCTTCATCCGTAAGGCACCTAATAGCCTGGTTAAATCGCTTACTGTTATTTTGCCTTTAGTATTTCTTATTTCCAATATTTTATTAGCTGTTACCAAACCTATTCCTGGAACTCTAATAATTTCAGATAATGATGCAGAGTTTAAATTTATAGGATATAGATGTTTGTTTGCCTCAGCATATGCTACTTTAGGATCAAGATCCGGCAGCATGTTTCTACTGTTAAGTATGCTCTTGATTTCTTTTACTGTAAATCCGTAGTCCCTTATTAAGAACGATGCTTGGTACAACCTCTTAACTCTATGTAGGGAGCACGGAGCTTTATTTTCAAACGGTGTATTAATGATTGGCTCAAAAGGGCTGAAATAAACTCGTGTCAAATTGCATTCTCTATAAAGTTTTTCTACAAGTGTTAAATGTTCTAAGTCGTTTTCGTTAACTATACCTACCATAACTTGGCTGTCTATTCCTGATCTTAAATAACCTACGTTTATGTGTAAACTTTTCCTCTGTCTTGAAAGTATTTTTTGAGCTCTAGAAAGCCATTCTAATCTTTTTAGCACATCATTAACGTAATCTCCTTTATCTGGAGCTATTTCGCTAAAGTAATCTTCAGATGTTGTTTCAAGGTTTACACCTACTCTATCAGCTACAACAGAAGCCCTCCAAACATGGTCTTTAGAAGTACCGGGCATAAGTCTTAGGTGTATGTATCCTGTAAACCCTTTCTTTCTTAGTTCTTCAGCTACTTCTACCTGTTTTTCAGAAGTTGTTTCGGGGTCTCCCATTACCCCGCTGCTGAGAAATAAACCTTTAATGATGCCTTTTCTCCAAAGGTGCAATGTTACTTTAACTAACTCTTCCTTCTTCCATGTTCTCCTCTCAATGTTGTAGCCTCTTCTAAACATGCAGTATTTACATTCGTGAATACATGAGTTAGTAAGTAGAGTTTTAAGTATAGGTATGCGTTTACCTTTAGCTGAGGCCTCATATATTGGAACTCTAATTTTATCCCATTTAGCTGAAAGGAAGAGAACCTTCCATTTACTCATAGTTTCACAAACTATTATGTAGTTAGCTTTTACCTATACCTCAAGTATTTTATCATAGACTTCATTATCTTCCATTTAGGTAAATAGTTTTTAAACTTTATCTTTACTTGTTCTCCACTGATTATGTTCATTAACTCTTTTGTGGCATCTGTTGTTTTCGGTAAGGGTAAATTTAGGGTTAACATTATTAAGGGAGTTACAGTGTAGTTTGGAATTTTTATTTTATCTTTTAGCCTTAAGTCCTTAGTTTTTACTATTAAAACGCCTGAAGGATGATGATCTTTGAACTCTCCTTCTTCATACATTTTGCCTATTACTTTATTATCTGATTGTAGAAATCCTCCCTCGTAATCTGGACGAATAATTAAATGTGGTGCTCTTTTAACATAGGGTCCTAAATAAACTTCTTCTCTTGGTTTAACCCATTTAATTCCTTCAGTGCTGCTTAGAATTTTACGTATTTTAGCTATAGCTTCTATGGCTTTAACATAGATACCTAAATTCCATTTAGAAATGTAAAATGCTATGGATTTTTCCTTATCAACGTATCCGTATTGGTTATAGCTTTCTTCCTTTATGCTTTTACCTAGTATTTCGAGTTTAATTTCCTTATACTCTTTCAGAGCTCTAGCTGTGGGTTTTTTAGTTGTTTTTACATAGCTTTTCTTTGCCAAAATATCATTTATCCTTACGAGCCTATTGTACGTTGAGAAACCGTGATCAGAAACTATAACGAATATATCTGATAATTCATTAAGCATTCTAGCAAGGTTATCTATGCGCTTAAATAGCCTATGCTCAATATTTAATACTTTTGTAAATATTTGGAAATTGCATTTGTGTAATATTATATCGGGTATTTGTAAATTTATCCATAACAAGTTCCATTCATATAAATTTACAATATCCTCTACTATTTCAAATACCGCCTCGACAAGGTTTACTGAAGCTAATAGTGTTCTTTTACATTCATCTGTTTTCCTATGTTTTAACTCTAATGCGGAATTTATTTTCTCAGCGTATTTCTTCATGATTTCGTTTCTTGGATAGTACTGGGTTTTAGGAACTATTATTGTATAGCTTATTATTTTAGATGATTTTGCAGGAATTAGTGGATATCCTGGAATAGGATTAATAACTATTGAGGGTATTTTAAGCATTGACAGCATTTCATGTATTCTAGGATGTTCAAGATGCATAGCATTAAATAATCTATGTTCTAAAGTAGCATAGTCTATAAAGTCAAACGCAAATATGCCATGCTTCCCGGGGTTAACACCAGTCATAATACTGGTCCATGAAGGAGGTGTTGATGGTGGAAAACATTCTAAATCAAAGGCATATGTGTTTTTATTACTGATTAAATGTTTAGTGTAAGTTAAAATTCCATGTCTTATAAGCTTGTTTAGGTAGTCCCATGATAAACCGTCAAGCCCTAATACAGCGGCTTTCTTCACTGATTTCATCTCGCTACCAATTTTTCTATACTGCTATTTTAATCTTGCAGCTTTAGCAAAACTAATATTTGAGACAATCCCTTAAACTACATAAGCACTTGGTGTTGCCCTATGGTGAGTAAGGAAGAAATAGTAGAGAAAATTAGAGAGAACCTTAAAAAAGTAATAGATCCTGAAATAGGTTTAAACGTTGTTGATATCGGTTTTATTAGAGGTATAAAAGTAGATGATGAAGGGAACGTTGAAGTAGACTTAATGCTAACAACACCGTTTTGTCCCATAGCACACATAATAGTAGCGTCTATTGAAGAAAGAACTAGAGAAGTTGAAGGAGTAAAGAATGTTAAAGTTAATATTGTAGGTTTTGGTATACCTCCAGAACTTGAAAAACTAATGGAAGAAAGATATAAAAGAATGATTGAAGCGCTTAAGGAGGAGGAAAGCTAAATTAATATTAATCAGTCAGGCCTGCGTTTCCTCATCTATCAGAGGGCTAATGTTCACATCATCTATTTCTGTTCTGAGTTAAACATTTCTAAGTAGTTAAACATTTTTATCTTGATAGGGGATTTGCTTGGAAAAACTGAATATACGTTCTCTTGAAAAACTAATCTCATGGCCTCGGAACAGGAGAATAGCTTTTCTAAGTGATATTGAATGGGTTAAGCAGATAATACAAGCAGTTATGATGGCTAAAATACTTAGTGAAATAGGTAACATAAAAATTATCCTTATAGACTATTCTAAAACGTTTCTTCCTGAGGTATTGGAAAATGTGGAAAAAGAATACGATGCTAGTATTATGGAGAACATTCTCATTTCTAATAGTTTAAAGTTTAATGTAAGCAGTAAAGTAAGCTTGCATATTCATAATCCTTCAGCCAATGAGGAAACAGTACATGACTTCAGAAAGAACATATTTAAGGTAAGCAGTTTGTTTACTATAATAACTGATAATAAGTCTTCAAGAGTATTGCATCAAGTAAGAGGACTACTTAAAGTGTTTTGTAGTAGGGTTTCCCAAAACGTTTTCATGTTTAAAACTATTTTGGATAAAGCCATGTTAGAAGTTTCATCGAGGGGAATACGTGATATCTATAGTGTTTTACCTGAAGGATTAAGGAAAATTCTAGGGCTTTTACAGGAAGCTTCCGTAGAATACGGGCCATTAACTGTTAGCGATGCTGTTACTATAATATCACATAGTATTGGAGTAAAAAGAAATGTTGCACATAAGATACTGATTAAACTTATTAAGTATGGTGCTATCAAGGTAGAGAAAAACATCATCGTTATTTAGATATTTTACATGTAAACATGGTCATTAAAACTTATATTGAGAAACATAACAACACATTAGCAGTGAGTAGAGCATGGGTTTCTTTGCTAGAAAAGCTGAAAAATTTAGAAAACTACCATCTCATCTCATGTTTATGCATGTACTAGGCAAGTTCATGTTTGGTGCGGGTTTGGGGATTTTAATAGCAGTGTATCTTCCACAATCTAGCTTACATATTTTTGGATTAGTGCTAATTTTGCTATCAATGATTATATCTATACCTAGTTTTAAAGAACTTATGAAGGATTAAATAATATGGTTTACGTGGATGTCATTGAAACGTTCAGTTCATTTTTTATCATAAAGAGCATAGGAGTTAGCTTTCAACATATATTGCTGGCTTAAGGGGTAACGCATACTTTGCTTTTCTAAGTGGGTCATATGTTGCTTTCTCTTCGCTCATTATAACTACTTCTGAACTGTTAGTGGTTTTCATTATTCTCTTTTTAAATTCTTCGAGAACTTTATATTCGTCTATTTTAGCTATTTCTTCTCTTAGTTGTTCTGGGACCTCTCTGAAAACCTCTATAATGTTTTTCACAACGTCTACTGCTTCTTTACCGCGCTTTCTTATTTCACGCATACTCATTACTTGTTTAATAGACTTTCTAAACACTTCGACATCGCTTCCATCCATGTTAGCCGCTACTATTTCTCCAACCTTTTTCTTCCATGAAGCTGCAGTGTAGATTATTATTTTCTTAGGTTTCTTTACCTTAGTAACCTTAAGTATTTCCTTAATATCTGCTATTAATTTCTTAAAGTATTCTTCTTTCAACTCTGCTTCTCTACCAACATATTCACTTTTAACTTTAGGCCATGAAGCTGTAGAGACAAATCCTTCGTTACCAAGTATATTCCATATTTCTTCTGCTATAAATGGTGCAAAAGGAGCTAATAGCTTAGTCCATGTGTTAAAGAAGTATTTAAGTATTTTACCTGAAGGTTTTTCACAATTTTCCATATACCATTTAAGATCTTGCTCCATCGTATAGAGCACTGTATTTGCTGCTTCTCTTATCTTTAACTCTTCAAGCGCATTAGTTACTTTGATTATTCTGTTTTGAATTATGCTTAAAAACCATTTATCAATATGTGTTTCTTTAGCTTCATCTTTCTCTAATCTAGCTACCTTATATGCGAGGTCATACATTCTCCTAAGTCTTTCAAGAATAGATAGAGCAAGTTTAGCGCTAAAATCAGCATCTTGAGGCGTCTCAGCAGAAACAGCTAATGTTAGCCTTACAGTATCAGGGCCGTAAACTTTACTTGCAATCCTAAGTGGTATAATGTTTCTTAAAGACTTAGACATTTTCTTTCCTTCGTAAAGTACAAAACCGTTAGCAACTATTTGTTTAGGCCAGTGTTTCTCAGGAAATATTGCTACATGGTTAAATATGTAGAATGTCAAATGGTTAGGTATAAGTTCTTTGGCACTATGACGACTGTCAACGGGGTACCAGTAGAGAAATTCTTCTCTCATTTCCTTAAGTATCTCCTCAGGTATCTTAGACTTTTTAGAAACTTCTTTAACATCACCTATACCTAAGAATACGTAATCAAACACTTCATCAGTTAATTGTTCAGACTTTATATTATACTTATTCACATGCTTTGCTATAGTGTAATAAGCCATGTATATTGTTGAGTCACTAAGAGATTCTATAATCCATCCGGGACTCCATGGAAGTTCTGTGCCTAATCCTCTTTGTCTAGCGCATGCTTTTTCTTTAAGCCATTCTATAGTGTATTCAAAGTCTTTTCTTGCCTCCTTAGGTATTATACGCATCTTACTTAGCGCTTTTCTGGCAAGTTCTTTCCAATCTTCTCTGGAATAGTCTATGAACCACTGGTTTTCAAGAATCTTTACAACAACCTCTGTTCCGCACCTACAATAGACAGGTTTGTTAAGAATTTCATACATTGTATCTGCCTTACCGTTCAAGAGAAGATCATTTTTAACCTCTTCCTTAGCTATTTTTACAGGTTTTCCAGCATATTTTCCAGTATTTTCTTTCATCACACCTTTGTGGTATTCTACGGAGTAGATTTCTTTAGTAGCATCTTCAAGCTTCGGATCTCTTTGAGACTTTATATTCATCTTCTCTACTACATCTTTAGCTGGGTATTCAGAATATCCTGGCACACTAATTATCGGTATAGGTTTGAATTCTTCGGGTTGTATATCGAACTTTTCAAGTAATTCCCTGTTAAGTAATAATTCTATAAGTGCTGCGTAATCATATGGTGCATGCGCCGGAACAGACATAACAACTCCGCTTGCATTACCCGGGTCGACGAAGTGCCCCGGGAGTATGGGGACTTCCTTATTTGTTGCAGGATTTTTAACTCTTAGTCCTAGAATTTTTTCGCCTCTAAACTTCTTTAATACTTTAACTTCTCTGTTTTGAAACGCCAGTTTAAATGCTGCCTGCTCGCTTATGACCCATATGTCTTCATTAACTTTAGCGTGAACATATACTGCTTCAGGGTTTATCCAAATATTTGTAACTCCGAATACTGTTTCAGGCCTTAGGGTTGCGCATGGATATTTTTCACCATTAGGTCCTTCAAAAAGTATTAACGTATACTCGCCTATTTCTGGTTCTACATCGCCCTTAGTGTCATGTTGACCTACAGGGTTTTGATGTGCTGGACACCAGCCTACAGGATGCGTTCCTTGGGTAAGGTAGCCTTTCTCTTTCAGCTTAGTAAATTGCCATTTTATGAACTGGCTGAATTGAGGCGTTATACTTGTGAATTCTCTTCTCCAATCAATACTATAGCCTATTTTAATCATGGACTCTTTGAAATCTTTATGAAAATACTTAGCCATACTTAGCGGTGTCTTCAATATTTCTATGTCCTGTTTAGGTATGTAGTAGACATTTATGAACAAGTCTATAAGTTCCTTGTCTCCTTTAGCAACAGCTTCTGCCATAGCCAAGATAGGCGTTCCAGTGTAATGGAATCCCATGGGGAATAGTACGTTAAACCCTTGCATTCTCTTAAACCTGGCATAAATATCTGTTATAGTGTATGTTCTACAATGGCCTATATGCATTGGAGAATTTGGATAAGGGAAAGCAGCTGTGATAAAGAACTTAGGTTTATTGGGATCGGGATCTGCTTCAAAAACGTTATTTTTAATCCACTCTTTAGACCATTTATCAGATATTTCGTTAAGGAACTTAGCAAAGTCATTTATAGGCTCTGCTTCCATATTAACCCCTAAACCTCCACTTTTCCAGTCTTTTCTCCTTCTTTCTAATTTTCTTATAGAGCTTATAGTGTTTTTCACAAAGATAAACTCTACCTAAATATGGTGTAAGCTTTAAACCCTGATTTTCTAAGACTCGGGCTTCAACATAGCTTAAAGAATGTACTGAAACTTTCCCGCATCCTTCAACACTGCATTTTCTTTCCTTGGCCCCCATAGTTTAACCTCTTGTCTTAATACTAGTTTTTATGATACACCATTATAAAAATAATTTATGCTAAAAACATTTAAAAATACCTAAGTTTAAGTAGTTGTAACTATATCAGTGTGGATAGATAAGAGGCATAGTTGAATGAATGAGATAACATATCCGGTGGTTGAAGAGGAGATTTATGTACCTGACACCAGCGTTATTGTTGAAGGTGTGGTGTCTAAGCTTGTTGAAGAGGATGCTATTAAAGGGAAAATAATAATCCATAGAGCAGTAATTTCGGAGCTTGAGAATCAAGCTAATCAGGGTAAGGCTGTTGGTTTTGCAGGGTTAGAGGAAGTCAAGAGACTTAGAGAATTAGCTCATAAGGGTAAGATTAAGCTGGAAATTGCTGGTGAAAGACCTAAACCAGTAGATATTAGAATGGCTTGGACAGGAGCAATAGACGCTATGATTAGGGAGCTAGCATGGGAACTTGATGCAATACTAATTACCGGAGACAGAGTTCAGGCAGAGGTAGCTAAGGCATTAGGTATCAAGGTATTATATGTTAAACCCAAGAAAGAACATAAAGTAAAGCTAGAAGCCTTCTTTGATACAGAAACTATGAGCATACATCTAAAGGAAGGCGTACCTCCACTTGCCAAGAAAGGTAAGCCAGGGTCTTGGAGAATTACTGTTTTAAAAAAGGAGCCTTTAACAAGAGAGGAGATAGAGGAGATAGCAAAAGAAATAATCGAAGCCGCTAAACTTAGAGGAAACGGATTTATAGAAGTTGATAGAGCAGGTTCCACAATAGTTCAACTTGGCCTCTATAGAATAATTATAGCAAGGCCCCCGCTTTCAGATGGATGGGAAATTACCGCTGTACGGCCTTTAGTTAAACTAAGACTTGAAGATTACAATTTACCTAAAAAGCTTCTTAGAAGACTTGAAGAAAGAGCTGAAGGAATACTTATAGCTGGAGCCCCCGGAATGGGTAAAACGACATTTGCACAAGCACTTGCAGAATATTATTCAAGAAAAGGTAAAATAGTTAAAACTATAGAATCTCCAAGAGACATGCATTTACCTGATCTAGTTACACAATATTCTAAAACACATGCTTCCAGCGGCGAGCTCCATGACATTCTTCTTTTAAGCAGACCTGATTACACTTTCTTTGATGAAATGAGAAATGACGAAGACTTCAAACTATATACCGACTTGAGACTTGCAGGAATAGGCATGGTAGGAGTAGTTCACGCAACATCACCTATAGATGCCATTCAAAGGTTTATAGGTAGAGTAGAACTTGGAATGATACCTAGCATTTTAGATACTGTGATTTTCATAGAAAATGGCGAAGTAAAGAAGGTTTATGAAGTCTCAATTTCCGTTAAATTGCCTACTGGGCTTAGGGAAGCAGATCTTGCTAGACCTGTTGTTGAAGTTAGGGACTACTTAACAGGAGAGTTAGAATATGAAATGTATAAATTTGGCGAAGCTACCGTTGTTATTCCGGTTAGAAGAGTTTTAGCTAGAGGTTTTGAAAGAAGAATAGTTAGAGAAATAGAAAGGCTAATTCCAAACGCATCAATAGAAATTCAAGGGTCAACAGTAACCGTTATTGTTCCTAGGAACCAAGCAAGAATACTTGTGAAGAAAGCTAGAAGGCTTAGACGATTAGAAGAAAAACTAGGAATAACTATTAGAGTTAGAGTGGAATAGAAATCTATTAAGCTTAGTAGTTTTTGAAGCTAGAGCTTCTAAAGCTTCAATAGTTAACCCCTTCTTAGCTAAAACTTCAAGGTCGACTTTAAAGTTTCCCTTCGCTGTTTCTATGAGGTCATTTACATGTAGAAAACGCCATCTAGTTTGACCTATAAACTTAATTGCAATAAGAGGTAAGCCTTTAGCTCTTCTAGCAAACTCTTTGAGCCGTATTATCTTTTCACGGTCGATATATATTGGTTCTTTAGATTCTCTAGTCTTTACTTCGATAATAAAAATTACCCCATTTTTCAAAGCTATGAGATCCGGGTATATTATCCTCCTGGTTTTTGCACCGCTTGCAGGACCTCTAATACATGCAAATCCTTTCTTCCAAAAAAGTCTAACAAGTTCTCGTTCTCTTGAAAAACCTAATCTACGTTTGCTACTCATAAGCATCACTTAGCTACTAAAGATTTTTATGTATAAACTTATTCTTAACTTTTAAGAGAATTTAAGGACAAGTTTATTGTTTCACAGTTCCATAAGATAGCACTCGCAGATAATTGCGTCTATTAATAAATAACATCCTATTGAATATGGCCTTATTTAATGTATTTCTATAGAATAAACTAGGATACTATGTTTGTCTGATTTTAAGAAGATAGAAAGTAGAGATTATGAAAGAAAATTCTAGGTAAGGAAAATGCTTAGTTTTTTATGTTTTACAGAGAGTTTATTACTGACTATTATAAGAATTGGTAACAGTAGGAAAAACTTAGGTGTGCAGTTTGTCTTTAATAGATTTCATAATATATGTAGGAATACCTTTAATAGTAATCTTAATAATTCTCTCGAGAAGCATTAAAATAGTTAAGGAATATGAAAGAGCAGTAATTTTCAGGCTTGGAAGACTTATTGGAGCTAAGGGCCCAGGATTATTCTTTATAATACCATGGGTTGATTCAGTAAGAAAAGTAGATTTACGAATAGTTTCCGTTGATGTCCCTGAGCAAAGAATCATAACTAAAGATAACGTAACAGTAGGTGTTGATGCTGTAGTTTACTATAAGGTGTTCGACCCGGTTAAAGCCGTTATAGCTGTTGAAAACTACTCATACGCAGTCTTACTTCTGTCTCAGACAACATTAAGAGATGTTTTAGGTCAAGTAGAACTTGATGATCTACTTACTAGAAGAGAGGAATTGAACAAAAGACTAACAAGCATATTAGATGTTGCCACAGATCCATGGGGTATTAAGGTTACAGCAGTAACAATGAAAGAAGTAAAACTGCCAGAAACAATGCTAAGAGCTATGGCTAAGCAAGCTGAAGCCGAAAGGTGGAGAAGAGCAAGAATTATTGAGGCTGAAGGTGAAAGACAAGCAGCTAAAATTATGAGTGAAGCAGCAGCTTTCTACGAGAAGCATCCAGCAGCATTGAGACTTAGAGAATTACAGACCATGGTAGAGGTCGCTAGAGAGAAAAACCTAGTAGTTATTACAGAAACTACTGCTGGTTTAGGTCCAGTAGTTGGGTTGGTTAAGGGATTGAAGGAGGGGAAGTAGTAGACAAATGAGGCTAATAAATAAATTTTTTACAATATTAGCTTTAGTATTATTACTTGTAGCTTTATGTTCTCCTCTTATCAGAGCCCAGCATACAGTAGGTCCTAAAGCTTACGTATTCTATTTTGACGGTAAGACAATAAATGAAGGACTAGCTTCAGCTATTCTTGCTGCCTTAAATATGGCAGAAAAAGAAAATGCTTTACTTGTTTTAGTTCTTGATACTCCAGGAGGAGAACTTACTGCCACAGAGAAAATTATTAGAGCATTTCTTAACTCCAAAGTTCCTGTCATAGGATTTGTTTATCCTAAAGGTGCTGCTGCATGGAGTGCTGGAACGTTAATTCTCTTATCTTGCCATATTGCCGCAATGTCTCCTGGAACAATGATAGGTGCGGCACAACCTATAGGTTATGGTCCTTCAGGTTTTGAACCTCTTAATTATAGTAAGATAATAAATCCTATAGTTGAAATGGCTGAAACAGTTAGTAGGGAAAGAGGAAGAAATCAGACAGCAGCAGGATTGTTTGTTAGGAGAAATTTAACCCTAAATGATGAGGAAGCTCTTAGAAGTAATGTAGTAGACCTCATAGCGGAAAACATAGGTGACCTTTTAATGAAAATCGACGGTATGGAGGTTAAAACCGCAGTAGGTAAGGTAAGAATAGATACTAAAGGGTTTACTATAGTAAAATATGAATGGAGTATTGGAGACATGTTAACAAATGTTTTAGCCGATCCTTTATTAGCAAATCTACTTCTTATGTTAGGTTTCTACATTTTACTATTAAGCTTAATTACGGGACATTATCCTGTTGTTGCTATAGGGGCTTTACTATTTATACTAGGGCTTTTAGGGCTAGGGTTTTCAATAAATACCATTTCAACCTTACTTATAATTGTAGGTGTAGTTTTACTGATTATTGAAATGGTTACCCCTGGATTCGGTATTATAGGTACAACAGGTGTAGTAATGTTAGCCTTAGGATTCTTATTATTACCTATATATCTTCCTCAAACGTGGTTTGTAACTCCAGAGTTTTACTTTAGGTTTGTAGTTGCAGGTGTAATAATTGCTATTGCAGGTTCAGCGTTTTTCGCTTTTGCACTTTATAAGATCATTAAGGCCAGAAAGGCTAAACCTATCATATGGAGTGTTGCGGGTTCAAAAGGCAAAGCATTAGATGATTTAGGTCCAGGAAGAGAAGGATTTGTTATGGTTGAAGGTGAGTATTGGATGGCTTTCTCGGATGAGGAAATAAAAGCAGGGGAGGAAATTATTGTAGTTGAAAAAGTAGGGCCTAAGCTTAAAGTTAAAAAAGTTTCTAAAAAGTGAAGTTATATTCTTTGATTTCTAACTTATTGCCATAAAGCTCGTAAAGTTTAAGGATTACATGGTCTGTTTCAAAAAACCCTATGATTAACGAAGGTCTCATTGAGGCATAACCACCACTCCAAACACCTGTTAAGGAACCTGGATTGACAAGAATTATGTCCTTATTGTAGGGCTGTACTATTTTAGCATAGTGTGTATGTCCATTAATTAATATTTGAACATTCATTTCTTCAGCTATTCTAGCTAATTTTTCAATATTACCTCTAGGATAAACTTGGTGACCATGTATCATTCCTATTTTAATATCAGCGATTTCTGTAGCTACTTCTTCAGGAAGACTAAGGTAGTCCATATTTCCTTGGACAATATATGCTCTCTTAGAAAGACTTTTAACGAACCTTAATATGTTTTCAGAGATTAAATCTCCCGTAAAGAAAACAGCATAATATGGTTTATTTTCCTCTATAACCTTTCTCATTATGTTCGGTATGTTTTTAGCCCTTGTAGGTATATGCGTATCGCCGGTAATTAACACCTTAACCATGATAAGGCACCAAAACTGAATGTTAAGCTATCTAAGAGAGTTAAAAAGAATTGCTTGTTTAAAAGTTAACTTATCTACTTGACCTATCAACATAGTTTACCGTATATTTTCCAGGTTTAAGCTGTGAGATAATGAACTCAAAAGCCTTCCAGGGATCTGTTTCTTCACCGCACGTGTAAATATCAACTGTAGCAAATCTAAACTTAGGCCATGTGTGCAATGCTATGTGACTTTCAACAACTAGAGCTATGATACTTATTCCTCCCTTTTCTCCTTTAAACATCCAAGACTTAATCTCCCATAACGTAGCATTTGCTTTCTTAGCTGCTTCAGCTACAATGTTTTTTAATTTTTCTTCATCAGATATTACTTCCTCATTACAATTGTATAAGTTACCGTAAACATGTTTACCTGTTACTTTATCCATACATTAACCCTTAGCTTTAATGCTCGAATAGTCAAGTAAGCTAGGTATTTATAAAGGTTTTCTTAGGTAAAATGCATCAAAATATTTTTAACATTCATAACGGCTCATGAAAACATTGTAAGTTACGAAATTCTTATATTATTTGTCTTAAAGTCTCAATAATTCACAGCTTATTCTGTAAAGTTTTAATTTAAAATAGCTAAATACATTTATACTAGGAATATTTACAGTAGAAGCTGACTTACAATGTATAACGCAGAAATTATAAGCATAGGGAACGAGCTTCTAATAGGAAAAACGGTAAATACTAATGCAACATGGATTGCGAGAAAGCTTACATTACTAGGTTTTAACGTAAAAAGAATAGTTACCGTAGGAGACATCATTGAAGATATAGTTTCTGCTTTGAGAGAAAGCATCAGCAGAGAAGCAAAGGTAATAATTACTACAGGAGGCCTAGGTCCAACATTCGATGACAAGACAAGTGAGGCATTAGCTGTAGCTCTAAGGAAACCTTGGGTTATCAATTTCGAAGCTCTTCAAATGGTTAAGGAGAAGTATTATAAAATGGGTCTTAAACTAACTCCTCATAGAGTTAAAATGGCGAAAATGCCTGAAGGATCAAGACCGCTGCCAAACTCTATCGGTACTGCTCCCGGAATTTTAATAAAGGAAAAAGAATGTCTAATAATATCTCTACCAGGTGTTCCCAAGGAGATGAAGGCTATTTTTAAAGAACACGTGGAACCAGTGTTAAAAAACATAGGGCCGCATCTATGTTTTAGCGAAAAGACGATTACTGTAAAAGGTATTCCGGAATCATCTTTAGCTCCTGTATTAGATTTAGTAATGAAAAATGTAAGTAAGGTTTACATTAAAAGCCATCCAAGAGGAGCAGAAGGAGTAAAACCTGTAATAGAACTTCACATAACTTCTTCCGGGAAAAACATGGAAGAAGCGAAATATTACATTGAAAAAGCTTCAGATATTTTATTAAAATTAATAAGAGAAAAGTTCCAAAAATTCCAAATAGAATAAAATTCATCTTCGAGAGCAATTAAAAAATTCTCATGGAGGTCTTTTCGATTGAGCAAAGTAATAAACTCATTGCAAGTAGTTAAAATAGCAACAATAAATGGTGAAATAACTTTACTTACATCGGGACCGTTAAGGCTTGGAGGATTACATAGGTCGAGAACAGGCTGTTTAACGTTTGAATACATTAAACCCCTTAGCGCTAAACTTAAGGAGGCAACACTTGAAATCGCGGCAACAACAACCGATCCCTTACACGTTAAGTGGAGGTTATGGGTTAACAATTTCCCATTAACAAGAGAATTTAAGCCGCAAAATACCATTGAGCTTAAAGAAGAATACTTTAATAAAGTTCTCTTTGATATAACACCTATTCTACACGCTAGAGAAAGTGAAGAGATAAAATTAGCAATAAAATATGATGGTCCTGGAGAAATAGAAATAAATCATGCAAACATTGTCCTAGCTTTTGAAGCCAAAGAAGCTGTATCTTCATATGCTTACTTCTCAGGTGCTTTAATAATTCCGCCTAATGAAAGCTTTAGATTTAGTGTACCCTTAAATGTTATCGATAAGTATTCAGGAGAACTAAAGGCTATTGCACTAGCCAAGTCAAGACATTCTATGGCAAGTATTTACGTTAATAATAAAAAAGTATTCTCACTAAGTGGATTAAGTGATTTAGAGGAAATACATGTAGAAAATATTCAAGTAAAAAACAATAATGAAATAGAGGTTAAACATGAAATTCGTAGGGAAAATGCTATTAAGAAGCCTATTTACTTATCAACATTTATCCTAGCATCTACTAAAATAATTAAGCCATGTATTAGAATAAAGGATGTAAAGCTAATTGCAGACGATAGAAATCCTAGATTAGTAATAAAGATAGCTAACGTTGGGCAATCACGACCTGATAAGTTATGGTTACTACTTATAGATACAGGGATTATTATTAACAGATTAAAACTTCCTTGTTTAAAGCCGGGAGAGGAACAGGAAATAGAAATGCCATTTAAAAAACAATTGAGAAGCAAGCACTCATTATCCTTAAGAACCGTGTGGACTAAACTAAGTAGAACATTTTTCGAAGAAACAAGGTTAACAACTTCACTTACTGATAATGCTTGAAGGACAAATACCGTTAACAGGACATTTTCTGCATAAAGGTTTTCTCGCCCTGCATATGTTTCGTCCAAATAAGATTAATAGTAAATGTGCTTTTAGTCTAGCTTCTGACCTTATTTCCCTTTCTAGCTTTATTCTTATTTCGTCATAGTTTTTAGAAACACAGATGCCTGTTCTTCTAGCTATTCTCTTTATATGTGTATCTACGGGAAGAATGGGCTTAGAAAAACAGAAACATAAAATTATATCTGCCGTCTTAAATCCAATTCCAGGTATTTTTAACAATATTTCCCTAGCTTCATCTAGGGGAAGTTCTTCAAGACAATCAAGGCTTCCGCCGAACTCTTTAACTACAGTATAGGCTATGTTCTTTAACCATCTGGATTTAACTCTATAAAGACCAGCCGGTTTAAGCGCTCTTTCTAAGTCAACAATGTTAGCGGATAGAACAGTATAAGGGGTTATTGTACCTAAAATTTTCTTTAAATTTTCAGCAGCTTTTCTTACATTTCTCCAATTAGTATTTTGAGAAATTATTGTTAAAACTAAATGTTCAAAACACTCTCTTTTTCTAATTTCGTCTATGAACTTATTAACATTTTCGCCATATGTTTTCTCAGCATATTTTAATATGTTTTCTAATATAGAACTCAATATATCTTCACCTTCAATGTTTTTCTTGCTTCATCTATTAGAATTAAGGTTAGAGATAAAATTACTATGAGAGCTAAATCACCTAACAATAATGGTTTAACATCGAACATTAAATGTATGCAATAGATAGCCAATAATTGAAGAATAACGCTTACTATGAGCGTATAAATCATACCCCTATTAGTCAATACACCTAGTTTAGTAATAGTTTTCTCAGCTCTATACTCTTGAATAAAACTAAGTATAGACATTAGTAAAACAATAGCAAGAATAACAGAAGCATCCTTAACTCCACCTAAAATAAGAGAGAAAATAGCGGCAACAATTAAAATTAAAACAAGAAAACTCTTGAACTGATCAAGAAAAATCATAAATATGCTTCTTTTGATCTCTCTAATAACATTAAACCCATACTCTTTGATCTTATCATCAACAATACTGCTCTTTAACCCTTTAAAGGGATGAGTACCTAACTTAGTTATAATCTCATTTATGGGAACACTATGCCGCATTTTAGTGTTCATATCGGTTGAATCCATTCACTATACCACATGTAATATTATCGTAAATTATTCTTAACTATTAGAATAGTTATATGATACTATTAGTATTTTAGATGTTTTCATTTAGCTTAAATATTTTAAACGAGGTTAGTGTAGATTGAGAAGTGCTTAGAGGTGTTCGAAGTATAGTTTCTGCTAAGTCTAGGTGGAGAAGTAGCGAGAGAATTGCTTTGAGAGTTCTTGAAAACTTAGGGTATAAAATTATAGATATTCATAGGAAAGTTGTTGTAAAGGGCATTGAAGTCGCTGAGGTTGACGCTATTGCTGAAGATGGTGATGGTGTAAAGTATGCTGTTGAAGTTAAAGCTGGTAGGCTTGATGTTTCAGGTGTTAGACAAGCTTATACTAATGCAAAACTTCTTTCTATGAAACCTCTTGTTGTTTGTAAAGGCTTCGTGGATGACGCAGCAAAGGTTGCTGCTGAGGAACTTAACGTAAAAGTTATTGAATTAAGTGATCAATTCTTAGTAGATGCTGAAGAACTAGAGGTTATAGTTAGAGAATCTGTTGAAAATGTTCTCGACGAATATTTAGAATCAATATTAACACCATTTCCTGAAATTTCTAAAGAGGAAATAAAAACATTAAAGGCAATAGCTGAAAACCCTACTATAACTGAGGCTGCAAAAGCACTAAACATAGACCTACTAGACTTACTAAATAAAATAAACAAGCTAAAAAGAAAAGGCATTTTACCTAAAACGAGAAGCTACGGTGAAATAAGAAGAAGATCAAAGATACTACTATATAAGTTTATGTTTGAAAATAGGTTGAACAACATACTTGAAAGACTAGAGAAAATAACTATAGCATTTGGGGAAAGTAAGAAAACATGAGCATAGAAATATATCAGTTTAAGCCTATGCTAAAACCCGTTATCGCTGGCTACATGGTTAAAGAACTAATTACTGACTACTCTCAAGGAAGATACTACATAACTCTAGATCTAGGGTTTTCAGTAAGCCCTATTTTAATATCAGGGCGTGAAATTTACTTAGAAGAATATGATGAAGTGTTAAAAATAGATTATTTAAAAGAAATGAGGATTAAGGAGAATTCAGTGTACATTATAGAGAATGGTATGTTGAAAGAAATATCACTTTATAGCAATGGTAAGTACTACAGGCTTATGGCTGTAAGGAATTGTAAAGCCCCTACTCTCGAGATCAATGGTATACACATGCATAGAATAAAAGGTATATGTCCGTGGGATGATGCGGCAAGTAAAGTTAAAATGTTAGGCATTAGGAAAAGTGACTTAGTCCTGGACACATGTACTGGAT
The DNA here is from genome assembly GCA_029258915.1 of Thermoproteota archaeon. Taxonomy (GTDB): domain Archaea; phylum Thermoproteota; class Thermoprotei_A; order EX4484-217-1; family EX4484-217-1; genus EX4484-217-1. Next base: position 233,845 of record JAPDJU010000005.1, on the reverse strand, counting down.
TAGGCTATACTGCAATAGCTTCTTTAAGATTCGGTGCTCGTAAGGTTTACACTATCGAGATAGATGAAAATGTCTTAACTATTTCTGGTTTAAATCCTTGGTCCAGATTTTTAGAAAACGAAAACATAATAATATTATTAGGTAACACGTTTGATGCTATAGACTACTTTAAAGACTACATATTTGATAAAGTAATACATGATCCCCCTAGATTTTCTCTTGCTGGAGAACTTTATAGTGAAAAATTCTACCATAAACTTTTCAGAGTAATTAAGCCTAAAGGTAAACTCTTCCACTATGTAGGTAAACCTGGAGAAGCCATTGGGAGGAAGAGTATAACCAAAGGTGTCATTAACAGACTTATGAAGGTTGGTTTTATAATTATTCGCAAGGTAGATATAGGGGTTATTGCGCAAAAACCTAGGTTTTAAACTTTTGTTGATATATTTTCTTGAAGCAATACGTTTTAAATATTGTATTACTCTATGAAACAATTAAGCAAGTTTAGGTGTTTTGGGTTGAGCGAGGAAAAGACCATGGAGGAATTAATTGAAGAATTAAGGAAATTAAAGATGAAAGCTAAAGAGGGAGGAGGTCCTGAAAGAGTAAAAAGACAAAAAATGAAGGGTAAATTGACGGTTTGGGAACGTCTTGAAAAGCTTCTTGACCCTGAAACTTTCGTTGAATTACAACCGTTTGTTATTCATAGAAGCACATACTTTGGCTTAAACAAGGTAAAGTATCTGGGTGACGGTGTCGTTATAGGTTACGGTAAAATCGATGGTAGACCTGTCCACATATTTGCACAAGACTTCACAGTTATAGGCGGTTCTCTAGGCGAGATGCATGCTAAGAAAATTGAGTTTATAATATCTATGGCCTTAAAAACCGGAACACCTCTTATAGGCCTTTATGACTCAGGTGGAGCTAGAATCCATGAGGGTGTTGCCTCGTTAGACGGTTTCGGAAGAATATTTAGAATGAACGTAAAAGCTTCAGGTATAATACCGCAAATATCGCTCATACTAGGACCATGCGCTGGTGGGGCATCGTATTCTCCAGCACTTACAGATTTCATAATAATGCCTAGAGACATCTCCTTTATGTTTATTACAGGACCTCAGGTCGTTAAGGCTGTCACAGGTGAAGATGTTAGCTTTAAAGACTTAGGTGGCGCTGAGGTACATGCCTCAAAAAGTGGTGTAGCACATTTTATAGCGGATAACGAGGAAGAAGCCTTCACACTTGTAAAGAAGCTCTTATCTTATATTCCATCAAATAATACGGAAGACCCACCTTACATTAGCACAGGTGATCCGCCGGATCGCGAGGATAAAGAGTTAGAAAACATAGTACCTATAGATCCTATGACTCCTTATGATGTAAGAGATATTATTCTTAGAATCGTCGATAATGGAGAATTCTTAGAGGTACATGAAAACTATGCACCGAATATTGTCGTGGGGTTCGCTAGGTTAAACGGGTATTCTGTAGGTATTGTGGCTAGTCAGCCAAGGTATCTTGCAGGAGCATTAGATATAGATAGTTCTGTAAAAGCCGCCCGGTTCATTAGATTCTGCGATTCCTTTAACATACCGATAATAATGTTCGTAGATGTTCCAGGCTATTTGCCAGGCGTTGAGCAGGAACATGGAGGTATAATTAAGCATGGAGCAAAACTAGTATATGCCTATACTGAAGCAACCGTACCAAAAATCACTATTATTCTTAGAAAAGCATATGGTGGAGCATATATAGCTATGGGATCTAAAAGCTTAGGAGCAGATATAGTTTATGCATGGCCTACAGCGGAAATAGCTGTTATGGGACCTGAAGGAGCTGTCAGAATAATATTTAAAAAAGAACTGGCGAAAGCTAAAGAGCCTGAGGAGCTATTTAGGCAGAAACTAAGAGAATATAGAGCTTTATTTGCTAATCCCTATAGAGCAGCAGAATTAGGGCTAATAGATGATGTCATTGAACCAAGGAAAACACGACCTATGCTCATAAAAGCTCTTGAAATGCTTCAGAATAAGCGCGAAGAATATTATCCAAGAAAACATGGTAACATACCTCTTTAAACCTACCTTATTATAAGAAGCTCTTGACCCTTCTTAACTATGTCCCCCTCAGAGACATTAATCTTTAATACTATACCACTACGTGGGGACCTTATTTCATTAAGCATTTTCATGGACTCTATAACTAAGACCACATCGCCTTTTCTTATACGATCATTTTCCCTAACTTTTATGGAAACTATACGGCCACTTAAAGGAGCTGATATTACTTTGACTTTAGAACTAAATTCTTTAGTAGCACTCACGCTTTTTTTCACTGTTAAGTGCCTATGAGGTTTCGTTATAAGCAGCTTTATAGGTATTCCATTAACATACGTTATTCTAGAACTTCTATCAAGTAGTACTGTATACTTTCTATCGTTAATTACAAGTTCTACCTTGTCTCCTTCAACACTTAAAATCTTAACCCTTAAAGTACCTAGTCCTTCGTCTTTAACAAGGTACGTGTTTTCATTTCTACTAACAAGTTCAAGGTCTATATCGCTGCTACCGGTTTGAACTCTGATTTTTCTTTTCAACGTTTAAACCGGCTGATTTTTCTTTTTCTAAACCACAAAGTTCTCATATAATGGCCTGTTAATAACATGTTCCTCCAAAGCCTATTTACGCTTCTTAACCTGCCGTAAGTACCATGCTGCTGAGCACTTATTGGACGCTTATTTAGTTTTTCACTGGCTACAACAGCAGCTACTATTCTTTCCCTCTCAATAGTAGCTAATTTTTTGATGAACTTTGGGAGTTTCTCTGGAAGATACATTGTGTGTATGTTTCCTTTAATAAAATCTTCATCATTGACTATTTCTTTGTAAAGAGGTATAGTAGTCTTAACACCTTCAATTATGTATTCTGAGAGAGCCCGTCTAAGTCTCGAAATAGCTTCTACCCTGTCTTCACCCCATACTATAAGCTTTGCCATGAGAGGATTGTACATTGGAGGAACAGTGTATCCTTCGTAAACCCCACTGTCAACTCTAACCCCTAAACCTCCTGGTTCATGGTATTTTACTATTTTACCTGGTGACGGCATGAAATCGTTTAAAGGATCTTCAGCGTTTATTCTTACTTCCATAGCCCAACCCTTAATGGATATTTGACCTTGAGAAATGTTAAGCGGCTCGTCTGCTGCTATTTTTATTTGCGCTTTAACTATGTCTACGCCTGTAACCATTTCAGTTACTCCATGCTCTACTTGCAATCTGGCATTAACTTCTAAAAAGTAGTACCTACCATCTTTGTAAAGGAATTCTACAGTTCCTGCATTAGTGTATTTTGCTTCTTCAATGAATTTAACGGCATCTCTGGTTATAGCTAATCTTTCATCCCACATTAACGCCTTAGAAGGAGCTTCTTCTATGAGCTTCTGAAATCTTCTCTGAATAGAACATTCTCTTTCAAATAAGTGTATAATATTTCCGTAATGGTCTGCTAGAATTTGCACTTCAATATGCCTAGGTTTACTTAAATACTTCTCAATGTAGATATCAGATATTTTAAACGACTTGTCCGCTTCCACTCTTGAAAGATTCAAATAGTTTTCAAGTTCTTCCTCGTTTTTCGCTATTCTCATACCTATTCCTCCTCCGCCGCCTCCAGCTTTTAACAGAACAGGATAGCCTAATTCTTCGGCAACTTTCTTTGCTTTTTCAAAGTCTTCGACAGGTTCTATAGTTCCAGGAATCACAGGTATTTCAGCTTTTAATGCTGTTTTTCTCGCCTCAACCTTATTTCCAGCAAGTTTCATAGCTTTAGGTGAAGGACCTATGAAAGTAAATCCGTTTTTCTCAACTAAACTTGCAAAATCAGGATTTTCAGATAAGAAACCATAACCTGGATGTATGGCATCTACCTTAGCCTTTTCAGCTATATTTAAAATACTGGAAACATTTAAGTAATCATCTATTCTATAGGCTTCATCAGCTAATATAACGTGTAAAGCTACTATATCGTACTTTGTATAAACAGCAACTGTTCTTATGTTTAATTCCCTTGCAGCTCTAATTACTCTTACAGCTATTTCTCCTCTGTTAGCCACCAATATTTTATTAAACATTTAGCTAAAAGCCTCAATACCATGCTGATGTCTTTAACATATATTTAATACCTATTACTGCGGAATGGTAAGTGTAGAAAGCTGATATATAGTTACTCTAAGTAAATCTATCATAGACAAATGTCGAACTTCCTAGGTGTGTAACTTTTGACAAATTCAAGTTCAAGTACGTTAAGTGCAATTAAAAATCTTTACAATAATAAATGCATTCAACGAAGCAGTTTACCTCATGAACTTATAAATTACTTATTAACTCTTGAATCCATTACGTTTAAAAATGACAGTGTTTGCGGAAACTTTTCGGATAATATGAAATTATTAGAGAATGATACGCTTCTAAAAAGTATAGGTTTCCAGCTCATCAAGTACTTTTACTCTATAGATTCAACAATGAGCTATGTAAAAAAAGTCGTAGACAACTATAGTAGGGCAATAATTTTTTCAGAAGTACAGACCAAGGGAAGAGGTAGAGCCGGAAGGATATGGTTATCACCTCCAGGAGGCATATGGTTATCAATACTATGGCAAGTAGAAAGAAAAGAATTATTAGAGATTCTAAGTCTAGCCGTAGGTGTTGCTGTAGTAAATGCACTTAAGAAACTACTGTTAATAGATTTTAAACTTAAATGGCCTAATGACATAATGTTTTTAGCAAAGAAAATAGGAGGAATACTTATAGAGAACATGTTTAAAGATGATAAAGTTCTTAGCATTATAGGTATAGGATTAAATGTTAATAATAAAATGAAATTTTCAGGGCTACAAGGAGTTATATCGCTATCTGAAATTTTAGGCTTCAATATGCCGAGAAATGTAATACTTAAAGCCATAGCCTTAGAAGTAGCTAGGATACTAGAGAAAACAAGTGCGGAAGATATTATTAATTTATGGAGAAGAATGAACTTAACAATAGGTAGGAAAATAGCTGTAAAAATAAACCATTTAGTAGTTGAAGGCACAGTGCTAGACATCTCACCAAGAGGCAAACTAGTTATAGAAGATAGCAAGGGAAAAGTTTGGGAGATAAGTTATGGTGATGTTAAGTACTTAGAAGGAATAGAGTACAAGCGTTTCTCCCCTCACGGTACTTTTAGGTAATTTTAGTTATTTTTAATTTTGTGAGGGGGTTAGCCCTTGGTGTGAGTTCATTAGCTTCACCCGCACCTCATGGGGCTCTGTCGAGGGCAACGCCACAGCCCTCTCATCTGAAGCTCCTCACCGCAATGGGGATCATTAAGAAATGTTTCATGGTTTAGAAGTATTCTGAAATGTTTAAATTTACCGTAAAATTTGTAACAGCCTATACTTTAATTAGCCGTTATAGTTTGCTGCTACTTTCGGAATATTTGGTAGCTTTTGTAATGGCAAACCTTCCTCCCTTCGGTTTCATTAGGGGGCTTTCGCGGGGACGGGGCTTCGCACATCCATCTTTTCTAAAGCTTCAATGCAACTCCATCTAATGAAACAAAAACATTTAAAACTTACAAATACAACACTATATGTCTCTGCCCTTACGTTTTAACATAAATAGTTCTTCTCTTATATCCTTAGCTAAATTGTAACATCCCTCACCTTTTTCTAAAACACCTTTCAGAATAAGTGTCCTGATAACTTTTGAGGGATTTTTAACACCTAAGATCTCTAATTCTCTTAAAGCCAATATTTCTCCAACAGAAATATTTCTGATAAAATATAGTGTTACTTTCTTTTCTTCTTCGTTACTTATCTCCTTGCTTTTTAAAGATTTTAAAATTTTATAAAAGTAGTCAAAATATGCTTTTTTACTATACATAGGTAAGGCCTCTACACATAATACTTTATGTTATCAGTTACTAGGGGTTCGGTTAGAACTTAGCTTAAGCTAAGTTTATAGGTTTTTATGAACCTTCATTTACTTCTAATTTTAAGTCTATAATAATTACGTATTAGTAGAGCTATTCCTCGCCTTATCGCCTCACTTCTAGATGAAAACATACCTTCTTCTACTAGTTTATCCAGTTCCTTGAGAAGTTCCTTAGGCATTTTCACTGAGACGACGACAACTCTTCCCATAGTTTATAGCCTCACTAAAGGGATTTCGAATATATTTTCGGTATTGCACATAGTATAAAAGACTATTCCCTTATCAATAGTACCATGTTCTTATGTACATGTGTTCTGTTAATTTAGCATAATTGGGATCTCTATAACCTTTGCAAGCATTTTTAAGAGGACATTCACTATACTTTAGTACCTTACAGTTATTGCACTTAGGCAAAGGTTTTGTACAGCATCTTCTGCCTAGCATCCATAAAAAATCATCTAGGTATAGCGGTAAAACGCCTGCTCTTCTAGAAATTTCTTTATATGCTTTTCTTACAGTTAACCTTATAATTACGTCTTCTTCTCTCGTTAAATGCTTACCTGTGCTTATAGCTTTCCATAATTTCGAATTTAGCGTTACTATGTTTAGTCTAAAAGCTATTCGTGTGAGATGATTGTCTACGGGAATTTCTACATTAGCTAAGTCCTTTATACGAATTATTCCTCTTCTTTCAAGAAACTTTACTAGTAAATATGCTTTCTTTTCAACAGGGTCTTCATAAGCTTTAAACACCTTTAATGTCTCAATCAAACCTTTTCCTTTTCTCTTTAAATAACCCTTACTATCAACTATAAGCTTACATGCCTTCCCATGGTATAGTTTTAGAAGTTTAAGGCCTAGATCTCGAAGTAGCATGGCCCTTATATTAATATCCCATATTTTTGCCTTACCATAGTTTAGCCATGATATAACATCTTTTAATTTAATTTTGGCCATATGTCTAGGTGAGAAAAAATCTGGGTCTTCATTGTATTTCATCATGCCGAGTCTGTAAAGAAGATCTGCACCATGATATAATTTTCCATTAACCCATTCTTCATAGCTTACTCCTCTATAACTTGTTCTATGATCTATAGCTACCATAAAGAGAAAATACCTTATAACATCTTCAACATCGCCTGTTGATGGGTAATATTCGGGGTTTGTAAAGCTATCTAAGGGTATTTCAATATATTTAATGTGTTTACTTACATTCCCTATAGCTTTATCATTAATTTCTATCATATGTTTTCTCCTCTAAATCTCCCTGAATATAGTTTATGCGGCTTTTCAGTTAACCTTATGAAAACTATTTGTGCAATTCTAGAATTTTCTTCAATAACTACACCTTCATCATTATGTACAACAAGTAGTATTTCGCTTCTACCATAATATCCTGGATCCCAAAGGGCACATCGTACATCAACTCCCATTCTTAAAAGAGAGGATCGTGGAAAACAAATGCCTACAGCATCTTTAGGTACATGGATAATTTCGTTAATCAATACTTTATACACTCCTTTAGCTAGAAACCACTTACCATTTCTCTTAGGAACCTCATATACTTCTGAGAGATCTCTTTTCCTAACTCCTAAGTACCCTTTAGACTTAAATTTAAACACTTTAGATACTGTTAAGTCTATTCCTGCTGGTTGTACTTGCTCATTAAACATAATGTTCCTTATGTACTTCACAATACGGAACCCAGGGATAACCATATGAATCCCATTTTCTACACTGCTTTTTACATTGTTTATATTCTATTCTTACATTTCTTTAAGGGTAAACTTTAAATGCTATGGGGGGGTAATCCCCCAAGAGGGGGGTGTTAGGGGGCGATGACGGAACTCGTAGCTCTGCAAAGAGAGGTTGCTATACCGAAGGTTATTGGTAAACACGTTTATGGTGAACTTTACGATTGCGATACTAAGCTTTTAAGGAATAAAAGAGTACTAAAAAACATAGTTATTGAAGCAGCGAAGATAGGCAATATGACGCTGCTAGATGTGAGATCGTGGAAAATAGGTGATGGTGTAAGCATAGTTGCTATTGTTTTAGAAAGCCATATTGCTGTACATACGTGGCCTGAGTTTAGCTTTGCAACAGTTGATGTTTATTCCTGCGGTGAACATACTGATCCTGAAGCAGCTTTTCGCTATATAGCTACTAGCTTAAAGGCGAAGAAGATTATTAGAGGTTATGTGGATCGTTCTTATCGGGGATGAGGATTACTTTGCCAATCCCCTATGAGTACAATAGATTTTTTACGTTATTCTCCTAGAAGCTTCTTAACCTTTGCAAGATACCTTGCTGTCTTAATTGCTTTAGATGGTATTTCGATTGTTTTACCTTTATATATGACATAGTGTTTAACGTTAATTCCCGGAACAAGCTTTAGACATTCTTCAACCATCATATGCAGTTGAACGCAGTGTGGACTGCCATCAACGGTAAGAACAATTATCTCAATAGGTTTGCAAGAATTCATTATTGTAGCAAGTTTAAAACCCACCATATTCATATGTTCCTCTTCCAAACAGACCGCTAAAGGTACATAGTCTTTAGAAAACACATTTAAAACCTCTGGATATTCGTCCCGCAAACACGTACCGTATATGAGAATCCTCTTTAGCTTTCTTATTACATGTGAGCAAGCATTTACGTGAATTAATTTTCTGAAAACCATATTGTTTCTAAACATATTTAGCACCCAAATAATTAGTAGCTAAGGAAAGTTCATTAACATAACGTAGATTTAAACTAAATATGTGAATGGTATGAGAAAACACTATGACATCGTTGTTATAGGGGCAGGTCCTGCTGCATTAGTCTTTCTAAAATTTCTCAGCGACAGATTTAATGTAGCAGTTTTTGAAAGGTTACGTGAAGTAGGTGTCATCGAGCATTGTACAGGTATTGTTAGTCATAGGGTAATAGATACTGTGGGTAAACCAGCTCTCAAAAGCATTCTAAATAAGTTTTCTTCATTACGCATTTTAACTGAAAACAATATTGAGCTTAGGATAATACCAAGTAAGCCTGTTTACGTTTTAGATAGAGTAAGGTACGTGAAAGAACTATTTGATACTGTTAAGGACAAATATGACTTCTACTTTGCTACCAAGGTTGAAAACATAAAGGTTAAGGATAATGTAATGAAGACTGAACTTAGTAGTAAAGCTAATGTTTGCAGCAATATTATAGTAAACGCTGAAGGAGCTATTCAGAGAATTAGGAAGTCGATCCTAGGGAAAACAGCTGTTGGGCTTGCTAAAATCTATGGTGTGCAGGCGGATTGTAAAGGAAAAGTTGATAATGTTGATGAGTTTACGGTTTTCTTTTCCGATAGGTTTGCAAAAGAGTTTTTCGGATGGATAGTTCCTCTAAACAGTAATAAGGTAAGAATAGGTATAGGAGGAAAGAATGTAAGTTTGGACTTATTAAATACTTTTATAAAATTCGTTAGTTCCAGGAACATTGTTCTTGTAAAGGAAAAGATTAAGGTTTTTGGAGGACCAATACTTAGAACACCACCTTTCTGGAAAGATCACTACCAAGGAGTAGTAATGCTTGGAGATGCAGGTTTCCATGTAAAACCTATAACTGGGGGAGGACTATACGTACATAGCATGTTTGCAAAAAAATTAGCCGAAGCACTTAGTTTTAAAAGAAATGAACTCATTAATGCTCTCAATACTTATGAAAAACTCACCAGAGAATTACGTTTAAAATTAAAAGTCCAAGGCGCTATCTCTAAAACATTTCACAAGCTGCCTTTGAAGGAGAAAGAAAACATATTTAGAGCTATTGGTGGTTTAGGGGAATTGAAAGAAGTCGACTATGATCATCACGAAAAACTACTAAGTACTATAATAGGCAAGCCTAAATTAATTTGCAGACTATTTTCTAAAGCACAATTTGTAACTAAAAACCTGGTTTATAGCTTAAAACTATTCTTTCAATAACGCATGAAGAAAATGTTGCCAAGTAACTTGTTACAATTAGCCCTATAAAGCCAGTAATTATAAGCATTATACTAAAGTTTCCTAATGGTTTATTCTTTATCTTTGAAAGGACAAGCTGGAAGAGCCCTCCCTCAATAAGAGATATAGATAATAAATCACCTACAGTTATAGGAATATACATCGTTACTAATATTCTCTCAACATATTCTGATGTACCTATAAACAGACCTTCTATGAAGTATGTGAAGGCAACATAAGGTGGTATAAGTGCTGTTATAGCCTCTGAAGTTAATCTAAGAAACCCTATAATAACCATTAACAACAATGCTTCCAAAATCTTCTCATTAAACCATAAACTAGATGCTTCATGACATAGTTTGGTTAAAAGACTTTCTTCAATGTCTTGAACAATAGGGCTTAATATTTCATGAGCATAAGTAGGGTTTGTTGATGCAACAGAGATTCCGAAAAGCAATGTACTCGAATATATAACTATGAGTATTACTGGCAGGACTTTAGCTAGACGTTCATGTTCTATATTTACACTATGCTCTATAACGCTCATCCCAACACCCTAATTTATCATAACTTGTATCTCTAAACGACAGTCATGGATATATAGATTTAGGAAATATTTTTATTTGTCTATGTTTACTAAGCGGTATCACATAGTTACATACCTAGCAAGTAAAGTAGTGGAAGCTTATGGGTTTAAGAAAGAAAATTAAGTGTGAAATATGTGAAGAAAACTACGCCGAATACGTTTGCAAAATTTGCAAAAGAAACGTATGCTTAGACCATTTTAACTTAAGTAATGGAATATGTGTTGTATGTAATGAAAGTTTATGTGAATTATGCAGAGAGTATCTTGCAACAGAAACCTGTATCTACTGCGGTAAGATTATTTGCGAGCGATGTTCTGTACAATTAGATACTGTTAGATATGTTTGTCTTAATTGCTATTATAAGTCTAAACATGTAAGTAGAACGTGATTAGCGTTTTAATTTTGCTTCTCTTTAAGTATTTTCTTCAGTAATTCAACGTTTTCCTTGTGTTTTGATCTACGCCTCATGTCAATATATATCCCTAGTTTTTTAGCTATATCTATAGTTATTCCCGCTTCTCTAATTTCCGGAAGACTGAATCCTTTACCTTTTCTACGTTTAGGTGTTACTTTACCCTTGCTTATTAATCTAGGAGTTTTAACTATAGGCTTGTACTTTTTTGTAGGCATACACCTAAACACCCTCAATTACTTTTCAAGGAACTTTTAACTTAAAATCTTCTTTTACTACATTTAGTGCTATACTTGTATTTGTACTTATAACATATGGTTTTGCAAGTATAGCCTTAATGAACTTATTTAATTCACTTATATTTCTAAACTTTGCAACAACTATTACATCAAATTCTCCTGTGACATCGTAAACTGCACATACATTAGGATGTTTAGCTACCTCTCTTTCCACATCTATTATATGTTTACCATCAACTTTAACTAGTATTAGGGCTGTTACATCATATCCTATTTTTGCGAAATTAACTTGAATTGTAAAATCTTTTATAATGCCACGGCCTATAAGCTTCTTAATTCTTGCATATACCGTGCCAACGGAAACACCTAGAGTTTTAGCTAACTTTCTATACGTTATTCTAGGGTTTTCTATGAGAACATTCAGTATTTTCTTATCGAGCTCATCAAGCATTTTAAAACATACCACCTACACGTTCCTGCAGTATTATGTTTACTACATAGATATTTCATATACTTATTTTTATTAATGTTTATAAGTAAAAATGTAGACTATAGTAGTTATAGCGGAGGGTGAATTAGGAGTATATGAGCAAAGCAAGTAGAGTTAAAATAAGAAGGCTTGTTCTTGACGTTTTAAAACCTCTTAAAGAACCTTCAGTTGTCGATGTTGCTAAGGCGTTAGCAAAAGTCAAAGGCGTCTCAGCAGTAAATGTTACTGTTAATGAGGTTGATGTTGAAACAATGGGTCTAATAATTACTATTGAGGGTGAAGATATAAATTTCGATAATATTGAAAAAGAGTTAACTAGGGTAGGTGCTGTCATACACAGTGTAGACCAAGTTGTTGTTGGTGAAAAAATTATTGAATCTGCCCAACCCCCTCAGGCTAGAACATAGAGCTAAACACGAAGTTCTAAGATACATAATCTTAGGTATGAGCGATGGTGTACTCTTCGCGTTAGGCATACTGCTTGTTACATTAGAGTTTGCAGCTCAAGAAGCCGTAAAAGCTTGGATAGGTGGCGTCGTAACAGCAGCTCTAACAAATTCTTATGGAGCATATTTTGCTGAACGTTCTTTCGAAGAAGCTAAACTTTACGTACTTGAGAGACATTTATTGAAAAGTCTTAAAGGGACTATTATATCTAAGAGGACAGCTTTAAAAGTACGTGTCAGAGTTCTTGCTGCTGGTGCTTCAACTCTCTTAGGAGGCTTATTGCCTGCATCTTTTTTCTTTATGCTACCATATCCAATAAACGCTATTTCTGGAATAGTATTGGCGCTTATTACTTTAGCATTAACAGGTCTCGTTACATCAAAAAAGGAAAGAATAAAAATAGCATTTCTATACACAGGAGGAGGAATGCTTGTAGCCGTATTAACATATATTATCGGCCAGATCCTTTAACAAACTTTACTTCCAGGTTTCACATCGCCATCTACAGTTAATATTCTAGGAACTTCGCCTTTACCGCAACCAGCAGCCAAAAGCATACCCTGACTTAAATACCCCCTAAAGGCTTTAGGTTTTAGATTTACTACAACAACTATTCTTTTACCTAAAAGGTCTTCAGGAGAATAGACATCGCCAAGCCCGGCTACAAGCTGTCTTTCTCCTAATTCTCCAAGGTCAACAATTAGTTTTAAGAGCTTTCTTGTGCCTGGAATTTTCTTTACCTCTTTAACTATGCCTACTCTTAAGTCTATTTTTGAAAAATCTTCAATAGTTATATAATTTTCCTGCATTTCTAACACCGGTTAACTACTGTTGCTTCATACTGCATTACTACTCTTATTTATTTCCTCTATAAATTAGTATTAGTAGTTGAGGTTATGTGAGAAATGCAGGAGACTGTAGATTACAATGCTTGGTTTAATAGAAAAAAGGCATTTCTTAGAAGGCTTAAAAAAGATATGGAAACTGGATATTTTGATAAAGAACTTGAAACATTGATTCTTTTGTTGAACGGGTTTAATGACGTATTTACTACGAGTAGTTGTTCAGGCAGAATTATGGTATTTTCCTCTAAAAGACCCTGGGATAGAAAATCTATCAAAGTATACTTAAAATCCCATGATCCAATAAGTGTAGGAAACTTGGAAAAAATATTAGAGGTGAGCGACGATAAAAACCTATGGTTTGTTCTTCAGCCCCCTATATTTCATGTATCTTGTTTAACCCCTACAAGAGCTCAAGAGCTTTTAAAGATAGCTAGAAACATAGGGTTTAAACATAGTGGCATAATAAGTTTTGCTAGAACAGGTATAGTTGTAGAGCTGAGAAGTAACGAACATTTAGAAGTTCCTTTAAGACTTTATGGAAAATTCATATACAGAAAAAGTAGCTTAAAATCGTTAGTTAAATGGGCCAATAAGTTACTTCTAGATTCTAAGAAGAAGATATTTAAACTAGAAACTGAAATCAGAAAAAACTGGTTGAAAAGTGGTAGGTGAAAAATTATGACCAAGATTAAAACACCATTGGATGTTATTAAACCATTAACCTCCGGTCAAGAAGAATTCCTAAAAGCACTCCATAGTAAGGACTACGACATTGTTAGTGTTTTTGGCCCTACAGGTACAGGTAAAAGCTTGCTATCAATAGCATATGGTATTACAGAAGTTTTAAAGGAGAAGTACCAAAGATTTATCATAGCAAGGCCTCTTATAGACATAGTTTTAGAAAAAGAAATAACAGCTGTAGAGCTAGGCAGCCTATATTATGAAATTATTTCAACATACATTAGAGATATATTATCCAGTTTCATATATTGGAACATTATTGAGGACCTTATTAAAAAGGAGAAAGTCATTTTAGCTGATATACACTTCTTACGTGGTAGAACATTCGATAATTCAATACTGTTTTTAGATGATGCCCAGAACATACCGCCAGAGAGCTCGCTAGAACTTCTTATGAGAATGGGTAATAATAGCAAAATGATTATAGCTGGAGATCCGGTTTTCCAGAAAAACCCAGAAATAGTTTTAGATGGTGCAACGCTTCTTCGAGAAGCTCTAATAGGCGAAGAAAGAGCAATAGTTATCGACTTAGGGCTTAAAGACGTCGTAAGGGTTGGAGCTAGGAGAGGTATAAGACTAATATTAGAAGTACGTATGAGAAAGAGAAAACTCAATGATGTTGAAAGAGAAATTCTTGAAGCAGCAAGAACATATGCTCCAGATGCAGACGTAATAACTGCTGCAGAATTTGTTAATGAAAAGAAAAAGTATGGGATTTCAGGTGAACATACACCAGACGCATTAATAATAACAAAGGAAGACCATTTAGGCAGACTTGTTGGTAGAGGAGGAGAAAGAATAAATAAAATAGAAGAAGAAGTCGGGCTAAGAATAAGGGCAATAGAGCTAACACTGGACTTTAAGGAACTAGTTAGAGCAGTACATCCCGTTAGTTGGATACATAAGCACATCATAGATGCCGATTTTGCAGGACCGTACATGCTATTCAAGGTTGATAGAGACAATTTCGGCCCGTTTGTTGGTCAAAAGGGATTCTACGTTAAATTCCTAGATTCTATATTGAGAAAGCTTGTCGGAGTAGGAGCTAGAGCATTAGAGGTTGAAGTGCCGAGAAGACGTAGAAGAAGATAGTTCAGTCAGAATTTTGCTTACTTTTTAACATAGTAATCTAAAACTACTTGGTATTTTCTTGGTCCAACAGATCTTACAACACGAGAAAATATAAGCTCATAATCTTTAACATATTTCTCTAGTTCTTTAGCATACATTTTATGTGCCTCTTCTAAGCTTTCTCTCTTACCAATAGATCTTATGAAAAGGTATGCATGTAGAAAACCTTTATTTTTCATTGATAAAATCGCGTATTTCAAATAACTTATTGCTAGCTCCGGTAATGGCATAAGCACTCTATCGGCTACACCTACTAGTTTTTCCGTAATGACTTCAGCAGCGTCTCCTAAAATGGGAATTACATAGTTTTCCACTTTATTTAACATAACATTTTCTACCATGTATTTGTAAGCGTAAGGGTTTATGTCTATGGAATATATTTTTACATGTTTAACAGTCTTAGCTATGATTATTGAGAAAAGACCTATACCAGCAAACATGTTTACTATGGTTTCACCGGGTTTTACCGTATTAGCTATTCTTTTATGCTCGTAATTTAGGGCTGGCGAGATATAGACCTTAGTTATGTCAAGTTTAAATTTGCATCCATGTTCAACATATATTGTTTCGCTTTTCCGCTGACCCGCTAAATGCACATATTCACGAAGCCTAAATGTTCCCTTTACTTCGGAAATAGCACACCAAACACTTTTCACATAGGTTATTTCATTAACAAGTTCTTCAGCTATCTTCCTTATTTCAGCCATGCTTATGTTCGGAGATTTACGTATTACCGCTATATCCCCGATTATTTCGATACGCGACCATATCTTTTTAGCTTTCTCAACTCCTAAAACTTTACAGGCAAGTCTACGAAGTAGTTTATTACCGCTGTTTGAACTCAATTAATCACCTACGGGAAGTGTAAGCTCATGGCTAAAAAGCTATACATTGAATGGGTTCCTAAAAAAGGTTCTTTAATAGCTACGTTTAAACCTTACGAACTAGTTATTGCGTTTAAAAACATTATTTTTATGCTTCTACCTAGGGAGGTAAGAATATCAAGTAATGTAGAAAAGTTTGAAGAGAGAAAGCATGGTAAAAAACACTACATCTACGTTAAACTTAGTGAAAACGTTAACCCTATTTCTACGAGGGGAGAATACATTCAAAAACCAAGAATAATTGAAGGATTTGAACTAAGATACACGGACATTGATTTCTCAAGATACTTGACCGTGATAACTCCTGGCGCTTTCCTTTACAACTACATGATAGTATCCGATGATGAAGTATTCATTGAAACCTCAGCTAACAAAGAAGTATATTTTGAAGAGCTAAAAGGAGCTCTAACTATATATTTCGTTTAAGCTTGTTTAAGTATAGGTAGCTCATCTAGTTTTTTAATTAAAATGTTTTTAGCTTTTTCAACATCCTTATCGCTTATTGTAAGTACTTCTCCTCCATCAACAAGCACCTCACCTTTAACAATAACCGTTTCAACCTCTGCCTTAGAAAATAATACTGTAGAATAGTATGATCCCTTATATGGCCACCCTTCAGGATCTTTAGTGTTTAAAACAACTATATTTGCATCGTAACCAGGCTTAATTAAGCCATGTTTTTCTATACCTGGAAACTTTGCTATACCTCCTGTAACCATTTTTAATATTTCAAAAGATTTTAACCTTGGAGGAGAGCCATATAAATTATTGGTTATATACATAGCTGTTCTCGCTTCTGCTAGTACATCCCATTCAGGATTAACATCCACACCGAAACCTACACGCGCCTTTTTATGAAGCATACTTATTAACGGCGCTATGCCTGATAAGAGAACAGTATTTGATATAGGGCAATGTGCAATATTTGTTAATGTTTTTGCTAAGATATCTATCTCTCTTTCTGAAACCCACACAGCATGAGCCAATAGAGTTCTTTCACCTAAAAGGCCTAAATCACGAAGTACTTCTACAGGTCTTTTACCATATTCTTCCCTAGCATATTTTACATCGTCTTGTATCTCCGATAGATGCATGTGAATAGGCATGTTTTCCTCCATAGCTATTGTTGAAATTTCTTGAAACTGGTTGGTTTTTAGAAACCTAATACCGCAGGGCCCCAGTGAAACAGTTATTCTATTATTATCTACACCGTTCCATTTCTTGTAAAGATCTAAATTCTCTTTGAGTGTTTCCTCATAGGACTTTATTTTAGTATCCATTATTGCAACTGACAGGTTAGCCATTATTCCGGTTTCATGAACTGCTCTTGCTACCGAGTCCATGTTAAAATGCATATCAGCTACGCCTACAACACCACTTTTTAGCAAGTTGTATATTGCTAATTTTGCAGCATAGTATGATTCCTCCGGGGTAAGCGATTTCTCGTAAGGCCAAGCCACTAGGTCTATCCATTCGTCTAACGTAAGTCCTATTCCTATGAAGCGAATTAAATGTAAAGCTAAATGGTTATGGTAACTTATAAATCCCGGTAATGCTATTCTGCCTTTAAGGTTTAGTACCAGGTCGGCGTACTTGAATTCGTAAGGTAGCTCATCAATTTTACCTACACCAACTATCTTTCCTTCATCTATGTAAATGTAACCTTGCTCTATAATGTCACCTTCACTAGACATAGTAAGTATTGTAGGGTTAAAAAGAAGAATAGATGGCAAACTTTTCACCACTCAAAGGCTTTCTAGACAAATTTTAAGTTGTATTGGTAAAGAATATGGATTATATTGAAGCTATAATTCTCTTTATTTCCTCTAGTTTTTGCTTATACTTGGATGCTTCTTCAAGTGTTCTAACTTTTTCTTCTAAACTTTTTACTTTATTTTCTAATTCTACTTTGACATTATTTAGTTCTTCTATTTCCTTTCGTAATTTCTCTATTTCCCTCTTATACTGTTCTTCAACTACCTCGGGTATTTCTATTCTTACACCTTCACGTAGGAACCTCCGATATGTTTCATGAATAAGTTTTCCTGCCTTAGTCTTTCCTGCTAAGTGGTTTCTAATTGTTCCTTCGCTTCTGCCTAATTCGTCAGCTATTTTTGATGCTGGGTATCCTGCTTTAGACCTGGCAAGTGCTGCTGCAGCTACAGCTAAACTGTCAACCCATGTCAGTCTTTCTTCTGCCTTCCTTATTTCCTCTATAACATCAGGTCTTAATAATGTAGCTATTAAAAGTGCTGTTTCAAGTTTGTGAATATCCTGCTTACCTAAAGGTCTTAAGGGTATTTCTTCAGCCATGCCTCTATCACCGACTGTAGTATAGTATTTTTAAATATTTTAAGTGTTTTAGTTTTCTTAAAATTAAAGCTGTAGAGGTAAGTTTTTGTTTAAAATAAAACTCATCATGAAGAATATTCAGAAACCTAGATTAAGAGAAAGGATACTGGGATATACAGTAGCCGAGCACTCCATTTTTAAATTAGGTTTAATGTGTTATGAAGATATACCTAAAGGTAAAGTTCTAGAATTCTTTGTATTAGTTGATAGATATGATGACTATCCTAAGTATAGATACGTTGAAGTTGAAGGAGACTTAGGTTATGGTACATTACTAGGGCAGAGAGAGTATTTTGAAGAACTAAGTAAGCACTTACCTTTTGTTAAATATTATATAAGTCCATGGAACACCATATGTGGCCTCATATCTTATATTGATGGAAGAACATATCTTAGTGAGAAAGAGTTTGAAAAAAGAGTCACTTTAAAAGATAATAGGTTTTCTAAAGGCTGGTATAATCTATTTAATGCTTATGGAAAAAGATCTTTAGAGGGCATATTTAGGAAAATAAAAATTTCATTTGTAGCTGAAATTGTTTAAACTAAGTTAGTATAAGGCCCTTACTTAGTTTTTCACGTAATTTATTAAATACTGTTACTATTTCATGCTCATAGGGTATTCCGTTTCTTGCACCTTTCCTACTAACTTTTATCCCAGCAGCAATGCTAGCAAAAAGCGCAGAGTCCCATAAATTATAGCCTTTAAGTAAAGATGCTGTAAGTGCAGCTGCAAACACGTCTCCTGCTCCGGTAGTGTCGACAACTTGTTTAGGTTTATAAGGCGGCACTCTTATTCTTGCATCGCTAAACACTATATATGAACCCTTAGAACCCATTTTAACTACAACTATTCTTGGCCCATATTTTAAAAGCTGAAAAGCTGATTCAGGGTCTTTGGAGCCTGTTAGACATTCTAACTCTCTCAAGTTTAAGTAAAGTATTTTAACGTGTTTGAGTATATTAAGGAATCCTTTTAAACCATATTTGCAGACTACAGATCCAGGATCGTAGCTAAAAGCTACGTTATACTTTAGGATCATTTCAGCTACATCTTCGGCTAGTTTTTTCCTTATACTTGCCGCATGCAGTATTTTTGCTTTTGAAATATAGTTCTCATCTAAGTCGTTTTTAGAAACGTATGCATTTGCTCCTCTATAGGCTATCATCCTCCTACTTCCATCCTTTGTAACTATGATGAATACTTTACCTGTGGGGTGCTTATTATCTACTTTTAGCCTTGATATGTCTACTTTTTCTTTGATAAACTCATTTTTGATAAAGTCACCAAAATTGTCTTTACCTATTCTCCCTATGAAACCGCTTCTTACATTTAACCTGGATAGAGCCACTGCATAGTTTGCTGCTGAACCTCCTGCAGAAATTACTGCATCTCGTGCCTCTATTGCTTCGTCTTCGCCTGGTATTTTGTCAACATACATTATTATGTCTACGTTTGCGTTTCCTACAGCTATAACGTCCGGTGTCATTCTTCATCTTCACCTCTTGATGGATATTTACTTATGAAGTAATCTTGAATTATCCAGCCAAATTTTTCTATTAGTATAAGGTATGCTGCTTGAGGCGGTATGAGACCTTCTTCGGTTATTATTGCATCTATATATTCTGGAGGCGTTATATCAAATGCGGGGTTTCTAACAGTAACATTTGAATTTTCTTTCAAATATTTCTCGTCAACCATTTCTCTTGGATCTCTTTCCTCTATTTCAACAAGTTCCCCTATCACTGTAGCTGGGCTGAACTTATATGTCTCAGCAGCTACAAAGACTCTAACTCTGGCTTCATGTGCTGCTAAAGCTATGTTTGATGTACCTATTTTATTAACTACTGCTCCATTGGCTGCTACAGTGTCTGCACCTACAATTACCTTATTCACCTTCTTCATTATGTATCTTACAGCAGAGTCCGGAATTAATGTAACATCTATTCCTTCAGAAAGTAGTATTCTTGCTGTTATATGTCCTTGAAATTTAGGTCTAGTTTCAGTAGCATAAACTTTAATATCTTTCTCTTGTTTATGTGCATGTATTATTACTGAAAGGGCTGCCGTACTGTTGCAATGTGTTAACACTACGTCTCCACTTAATATTCTTCTAGAGCCGATGATGCCTATTTTTTCTGTTGCTGTTAAAGAGTACTTTATAAATTCATTAGATAATTTTGCTACTAAGGCTTTTGCTTCAGCCATATTAATAGGTCTTTTTCTTCTTAACCTTGTTGTAACATACATTATTGCGTTAGGTAAGGAAACAGCTGTAGGTCTGGTTTCTAAAAGTATTTTTGCAGCATGATCAATATAAGCTATGAAAACTTCTACATCGTCTGGACCTTCATATTTTTCAGCAGCAATTTTTAATGCTTTTGCTGCTGCTCTAGCTATTCTACCAGCTCCTCGTATCTTCATGGTTTTTATGTCATTAGCTATTTGAAGAACCTCTACAGGACATTTTATTTTAACCATTATTTACCGCCTTCAAAATTCTATCTATTACCACATAAACATCTGTTGCCTGAAGTGGCCATGCTTTAAGGACATCTCTCATTAGAAGTGGTATTGCTTGAGGTGCTATAACACCATATTCCGTTATTATTGCATCCACATATTCTGGGGGAATAACGTCTAATATTGGAATCTCTGTTTTAACTAATTCACCTATTTTCTGCTTAACTTCCTTAGGTAGTATTGTTTCCTCCGGTGCATGAGGTATTTTAACGAGTTCTCCGAAAACTGTTTCATAATTAAATTTCAGTGTTGAGGCAGCTATGAAAACTCTAACCCTAGCTTCATGAGCTATTAAGGCCATTAGTGACGAGCCTACTTTGCTTATTACTGCCCCATTTGCTGCTACAGCTTCTGCACCTAGAAACACTTTTGTCACATACTTCATAAAATATCTCATAGCAGAATCAAGGATTAATGTTACTTTTAACCCTAACTTACCCAGTTCTGATGCTACTATTTTCCCATCATCCCCTGGTCTCGACTCGGTAATATATACTTCAAATTTCTTATTCTGCTCTAATGCTTTTTCAAAAATTTTCATAACTGTTCTGCTATAAGCTGAGGTCATTATTTTATCTCCAGAAACTATTCTATTAGCACCTATGGTGGCTATTCTCTCTATATCATCTGTTATTTTTTGCCTAAGCTCCATTAGCTTATTTAAAATAGCTGTTTTAGATTCATCCAGCTTAAGTCTTTCACTAACTACCTTATTTAAGACAGCTAGTATGTCTCGAGAGCAGTTAATAAGCATCGCTGATGTCGGCCTAACTTTAATCACTTCACTTATCACATGGGTAGTATTTAATACTAAATCATTTATTGACGCAGTCTTCTTAGTTAAAGTCTCTAATGTTTCAAAAGTTCTCTCCACTAATTCTGTTGAGCTTCTAATGTTCCAAGATATAATATCCTGTATCAGCTTTGAAACTATAACCTTAGAAGGCATATTGTCCAACTCAATTAATGATTATTTTTTAAGTAATGAAGGGTAGAAATATTTCTTCCCTGCCTTCTTCTTTTCATCATCCCATCTGTAAAGTATTCGTACGGCTTCATTAGCAACTTTTATGGCATCTTCAACACCTGCATCCATCAAGAATTCGTCTGTAACCCTATTAGCTACGGCTGCACATATGCTGCCTGCTCGTGCACCATATATGTTAGCTAATGTAAATATTGTTGAAGATTCCATTTCAAAGTTTAAGACATTTGCTTTTTGGAGATCAGGGATTATGTTTTTCATCCAGCTTAACATGTATCCCTTAAATCCCGGTCTACCTTGACCTGTATAGAAGGAGTCTGTAGATGCTGAAATACCTACATGGTATTTTATTCCAAGGTTCTCTGCTGCTTCTATAAGTGCTAAAACTACTTCATAACTGGCAACAGCAGGGTATTCTGTGTAAACATATTGTTTACTTGCCCCATCAAATCTTACAGCAGCTATGGAAATTACTAAGTCTCCTACCTTGATATGTTCTTGAATGACCCCTGTCGTACCAACTCTTATAAACGTATGTGCTCCTATACGTATTAACTCTTCAACAGCTATTGCCGCGGCTGGCCCACCTATTCCTGTACTTGTTGCTGATATAGGTACTCCTTTGTACTTACCGGTGTATGTTACGTATTCTCTATGTTTAGCAATCTCCTTCTTTTCTTCCCAGTACTTGACTATTCTATATACTCTTCCGGGATCTCCTGGAAGAAGAACATAAGGAGCAACTTCCCCTGGGCCGCATTGTATATGGTACTGCTTACCTTCTTCTGTTTGTGGTGTAGCTGCAGAAATTATTTTTTTCTTAAACGTAGCTCACCTCGGCTTTACTTGTTTAATATACTATATTGTGTTAAAAAGCTAAATATTTCTCTTATAATAATAAATTGGTTTAGAGTATGATGAGCCTTTCCCTCTATGAGGGAGGGCCGATGATATTAATGGCCGCAGCTGATGTTACTTGGTGTTCTAATCGTGGTTAGGGTTAGAGTAATCGATGGATATAAGAGAATCTTAGATATACGGAAAGAGTTTAAAAGCGAGTTTAAAGAATACAATGTTCTCATTAAAAACTTAGGTTTATACTTGAAACCTTCACACATAGTTGTAGTTAAGGGTAAGAAATATGTTTACCATAGCCGATATTGGTGGAGGCTAGAGCGCGGTAAAGAAAAGAGAAAAATAAAATGGAAATACCTTGGTAAATCAATACCAAAAAACATACCTAAACCGCCACCATATCCTTTAGAGGGATTGGCTTACCTAAAAGATGGTAATGATGTTATCATAGACATGAATACATACATGAAGTTTAAGCATTTATTTCATGGACTAAAAGTAAAGATAGAATAGCATTAAAGCGCATTGAAAGCTTTTATACCTAGCATCATTTTAAAAATACTTGGTAACAAGGTTTGAGAGAAGGGTGCATATAAATGCCTAGGAGAAGAAGGAAAAGCTTCTGGGATGTATTTGACGAGTTTTTTGAAGACATATTTGAAGACATCGATAGAGAATTTAGAGACTGGATGAAGAGAATGGAAAGATTTGAAGAGCTAGCTGAAGAGTTTGGCGAAAGAAGAGTTTTCGGCCCATATGTTTATGGTTTTAGCATAACCATAGGACCTGATGGTAAACCTATAATTAAGGAATTTGGTAATGTTAGACGTATTGCTGGTAGGCCCAAGATTTCTGAAGAAAGAGAACCTTTAGTAGACATCATAGAAGATAAAGATACAATAACCATAGTTGCTGAAGTACCTGGAGTAAGTAAAGAAGATATCGATGTAAAAATCAAAGGAAGAACATTGATTATATCGGCTGCCAGCGGTGATAGGAAATACTACAAGGAAGTAGAACTTCCAACAGATGTAAAACCTGAAACAGCAAAAGCAAGCTATAGAAACGGTGTTTTAGAAGTAAAGGTGGAAAAAGCTGAAAAAGAAACAGAGGAAGGATTTAAGATAAAAATAGAGTAAACATACGTTACAATATTACCGTTACAAGCTGTTTACCATGAAAAAGCTAAATGCCAATATAATGAAGTTTAAAATATATTTAGACTACGCAAAATACCCTTTTTTAATTAACCCTGTGCAGTACTTTAAATTAAAGTACGGTGTAAAATTAAGCTTCATGGACATTTTAAAAAACATGAATATAAGTAATGTTAGAACCAGAGTTAGAGAGAGAGTTTTAGGCGCTATAAAAGGGAAAATACCTGATGCATTAAGAATTTCTGACGATGAGGAAATCATATCATATTATATAAGCATAGTAGTTTTATCTGTTGTTAGTGATAAATGGCTTACTCGAAGATACGCTATCTTTGAAGCTGAAAGAATAAGAAAACATTTAGCCAATGAAGATAACGCTACATTATCTATGATAGCTAATAGACTAGGCGTATTCTTAGACAATATAGAATCTAAACCTCTGAAAGTACCTTATTTTATCGGTAAGGATAAGGTTTTCACTGTAGAGTTTTCTTTTAAGGTTCATGTTAAGGACTATCTTAAATCGTTAAGGTTACATAGTGATCCTTCATGGAAGCTTGTAAATCAACTAGTTTCTGACGGCTATGTCTACTTAACTAAGGAAAAGGCAGTTAGATATCTTGTTGAAATAATAGCAGATACTATTGAAAAACAAGTTAAGCCTCTAGGTAAAGATGAAGTACCTAATGTAATAAGAAGTCTATTAGATAGTTTAGAAGCAGAAATAAATGAGATAAGGAAAAAGCATGTACATTATGCGCTTTATGCAAGCATGAAAGAACGTTTTGAAGAACTTAGAAGCTTAGGTATAGTGGTTTCTGAAGCTTTTCCTCCATGCATAAAACTGCTTTACCAGGATGTTGTAGAAGGAAAACACATTTCGCATCATGCTAGATTTGCTTTAGCTACGTTCCTTCTTAATATAGGTTTAGATGTAAATGCTGTTGTTAATATTTTCAGGAAAACACCTGATTTTAACGAAACCATAGCTCGATACCAGGTTGAACACCTTGCAGGCTTAAGAGGTTCTAGAAAAAAATACAAACCATACAACTGTAACACTATGAAAACTCTAGGCTTATGTGTTGAAGAATGTAATGTTAAAAACCCATTAGTTAAGTATTATAAGGAGGTTTTAAGGCTTAAGAAAGCATAAAGATTATTTTCTCATATCCCGATATTTTATCGCCTTTTCGAGCCCAAATAAACAACTTATTACTATTTACTAAGTCAAAATCGCCGTCAACATATACTTCTAATATTTTTGTACGTTCGGGAAAGAACCAATATACTTCATAATCGTACTCCGCTACTGTTTCCTCATAGAAGTCTTCAAATATATTAACACCTTTTCTTAAAGGCCCTTTAAACTTTATATAATATAGGATGTAAGGCTGATCTACGTATCCAGCAAAGTCTATGTTTACTAGTTTTACGTTTAGCTTTACTTGTTTTTCATTGATTAATACTCTTTCTTCCTTAAGCACTTCATTCATAACAGAGTATAATCTCTTTATTTCTTTATAATATTCTCTAGGTCTATGAATGAGCGTGTAATAGTACTCTTCAGGGTCGTAGTATTGATATTTTAGTATTTGGTTGAATTTACCATTACGCTCTACTATGAAGTAAGATTCTGCATGAACAGGGATAATATTGCTTCTTTCATGCAAAAAGATCACCACTTAGATTTTTGGTAGAGAGAAATTAGAAGGTAATGGGTGTTGCCTAGGGGCAACCTCCGTGCTCATCTCTACCCTTGCGGGGTTAGATTGCACGGATCATTTCTTAAAATAATACTGTGTTTTTATTATGTTTTACTGATTTTGCTTACATGAGGTTTTTCTTGGTACTCCATGTTTTCTGGAACTATCTTAACCCAAACAGGTCTCGGATCACCAGTTATCCTTATTAAAGCTTCACCTATTTTTAGCCATGTCATTCTCTCTTTTTCATCATCATTAAGCTTCATGTATTTAGCTACTGTTTCTACATAGTCTTTGCTATTAGAGCCGAAAACTATTACTGTCCCGGCATTGTCAAGTATGTCTTTTGGGAAATCCGATATGTCCTGAGAAGCTAAAGCAACAGCTAAACCATATCCTCTTCCTTCTTTAACCAAGCTTCTAATGATCCTGGATCCAGCTTTAGTATCTGTTAGCCTCCATGCTTCATCTATTATTACTAAATGCCTTAACTTATTTGTCGGCGTTAGAGTAAGCATATAATTCGTTAATATTTGTAAAATGGCTAATGCATATATCTTTCTATATTCTTCAGGTAATTTATAAAGAGCAAATATTATTGGTTTCTTCACTATAATCATCATATCATTAAAGTTACTTTGCAGGAAAACCTTACTGTTTAACTGTTCGATCTTAGTAAGCAAGGTATATGACTTCAGCTGCAATTCTCTGTTTAAATATTCCTCCTTAATTACATTTATCAAAGTTTCTAAATCAGGATGTTGAGCTCGTTCATAAGACTTTAAAATTGCCATGAAAAGAATATATTCTTCAGTGGGCTCTAGTTCCGCTAATGCTTTAATTAAATCTACTACCTGCTTAGCACGTAGTTTAGGGCTGGTAAACCATGGTAACAATAGATTGACAGGTGATTTTTCAGGGTCAACTATGGTTATTCCCATGGCTTTATTTAATACTTCAAACTCTCCTCTTAAATCCAAAATCCATATCGGTATATCATATTGTTCCATAACTCTTTTTGCAATAGTGTAAAGGAGTGTTGTTTTACCTCTTCCTGTGGGACCTACTATAACCATGTGCCTAGTTAAATATTTTTCAAAGTCATAGAAGACTAGCGTCCCATAGTCTATGTCTTCACCTAAGAATATACCTTCGCCAGAAACTTTAGGTCTTTTAACGTAACCTATAGGTGTTAAGAAGCTTATATCGGACTCTAGGACTGTTAAAGGCTTGCTTTTACCTAATAGCCCATGGGTTATGGCCTCTAACACTTCATCCTCTGTTGCTTTTTTAATCTCTAACCCCATGCTTGCTTTGAAAGATGATACTAGTGCTTCGCCTTTTCTCTTTAATTTTTCATAAAGTTTTCTCATATTGGCTTCGTAAGCAAAGGCTATTAAGTATATCTTTACGTTAATAGGTGTTTCTCCTTTGCTTACTCTGTTAAATATTGCTTCAAGTTTCTGTAGTTTTCTCTGAACATATGGATTAGCTGGATCTGCTGAAAGTAATACTCTATAGTTTGTTATAGTGCGTTCTAGGTTTTTAATATATTTCCTTGCATCACTGCTCTTCTTTATAAGAAGTACTGAGATATTATCTTCTGATGCTACTATGAAATTGGTGAATGCCCTTAACTGTTGTAATAGGAAGCTATGTGAGACATCAGCGAAAGTATACGGTATTTCATCAACGACATATACGATAGCACCTTTATACATATTTTTACCTGCAACAACCACAAAATTGTCTTCAACATGGAATTCTCCTATGTTTTTTAAATAATATTCCTTGGATCTTCTAATAAACTTCTTTAAAGCATCCTTATTAGACATTATAATAACCAAACACACTAGAGCTAATATTAATACTGGTACCATGTATAAATTATTCATTAAAGCTGCAGAATTCATAGTAAAAATGAAAATCATGAATCCAGAAACTATAAGGATATAAGGTATTACTTTATTACCTTCCACGTATATCACCACCTTTTACAATATTCCTATAATAAGTTAAGATAGCTAGAAACGGAAACACTATCAAAACTACAAATAATGCTATGTTCAAAACGGTTATCTTATCTAGGTATCTAAACACATTGTAAAAAACGAAAACTACTGTGAAAACATACATTATTATCATGGTTTTAAAGGGATCCATAAACCCACCTCACGTTTTTATAGGTAACCTTATTTTCCTACCGCCTATGACATATGCTAGAGAATACGTAGACATAATAAGTATTGACAAATATGTTCCAGGCAATACTATCCATTCAAATACAGCGTTAGCAATGACCTTGCCAAGCTCTTCGAAATCACCTATATTTTTAGATATAGTTTCAAGATAGCCCTTACCAGTGATCTCAGGGTCCTTAACGTCACGTTGAAAGTTAACTCTTACGCTTAACACCCATGTACCTTCATTTAAGGATACTTCGTATATTTGGAAGCTAACGCCTCCCCAGTTTTTTACTTTGCTGTATCTTATAGCTTTAGTACTGTTAACTATGACTTTATCAACATTATAATCTTCGTGAATAACCAATGTTACCGTTGCAGGTTTACTTATTGTAAATTTTAAGTTTGCTAAATCGTCTCCTTTAATAATTTTCAATGCGTCAAGTACTTCGTTGCTATTTGACTTTACGAAAAAGTATTTACTGATAATTATCATGTCCTTTATTTTTATTTCGACAAAGTAGTCTGCATTGGGATCTTTAAGAGGATTATAGGTAAAATCTGCATGTGGGTCTATTATTCTAGGTTCTGGGGTTAATTCTACACCACAATACTCTGCTTTCAACTTTAACATAACATTATATGGTAACCCTCCGTAAGGTCTTCCAGCATCAAACCATCCATCTTCTAACGTCATATATGATGCTACATATACTTCGCTTTGTTTAAGCAATGCAAACCATTTTGTTAATATGTTGTTTACAGGCTTACCCTTCCTATCTGTTACATGTCCTTTAACAAACACTATTCCCCATTCTTCAACATTTACCTTATCCATTTTCTCCGTTATTTCAAGTATTCTTTCTTCAGCTCCTTGAACGGTAAAAGCATGTGTAAAAACTGGTAGTAGAGGTAAAGCTAGTGTAAAAACTATGGACATAGCTACAAGAGCTGCCCCAGCTCCTCTAGCTATTCTGAAGGGTATTGAGTAAAGTAGAATACCTATTATCATTATCTTGGCAAAGAACTGATTAAAAACAAGACCCAATATGAAAAATATTTCCAATACTATTAAGGTATACGTAGCTAAGCTTATTATAGGTCCAAGAACAGCCGTTGAAACAGCTTTTACACCAGCGCTCGATAACATTAGGGAAAGCGTTATAAGAAATGAGATAAACGAGCCCATAATAGCTATTCTACTGGTAAGCCATTCAAAATATACTTGCCAGTCAACATTTAATAAAGAACCTAAATAATTAACTAGTTCAACTATTGTTGAAAACATAAGAACTAAGAGAGAAGCTGCCAGGGCATCATATATTAAGGTTGGAGCCCATTTTTTAATACCCCAC
The DNA here is from genome assembly GCA_029258915.1 of Thermoproteota archaeon. Classification (GTDB taxonomy): domain Archaea; phylum Thermoproteota; class Thermoprotei_A; order EX4484-217-1; family EX4484-217-1; genus EX4484-217-1. The sequence continues at coordinate 204,998 of JAPDJU010000005.1, read as the reverse complement.
CATGGTATAGGTATAGCATATATGAGGACACCTAGGTAATAGGTGAGTATAGCTAATGAGTAAGCTAAAATAAGATATTGATCCATAGTTTTCCACTTCTCCGTATTTTAAACAGATGATGCTAAATACTTAATTAAAGCAAATATACTTGTTCCAACAGCTAGCCAAAACGCTCCAAGTATAGCATCTTCCACCATATCCTGTCCAAATCTTTTAACCCTATAAATAGGTATAGGAGACCCCTTCAACAACCATCCTAAAGCCCATGAGAGCATAAAGAGAGCCCAAGCTGCCATAACAATCCTTGTAGTTAAATCACTAATCAAACTATCTACGTCCACCTGTCTCACCCATACTAATAAAGTAAGGGTTTTAAAAGAAACTATCAATTACCTTTAAAAAGTACTCTAAAAGAATGATACTGAAAATACTTTTATATAATGTACTACGGTATTACTTTTAGGTGGTATTTTAATTGTCAACTATATGGCTTGATGATACTGTTGTTGTTACTTTTAAATTGAGAAGAGAAATTCTTGAAGAATTAGATGAATTGGTTAAGAAAGGTTATTTTTCTAGTAGAAGTGAAGCAATTAGAGCAGCAATAGTAGAATTATTAAATCATTATAGCGAGAAGAAAGAAAGTAGTATAAAGAGAGTTAGACTCGAAGTTACTGCCTTAAGGTAATTATTTTACCCTTATAGTCTACCTTTATACTAGATAATGTTGGTTTCTTTAGCCGTGAATTACACTTAGGGCAAACACCCCCATACCAGTTCATAATTTCACTTGGCGTAGGAAGTCCATAATAATCTTGACCAACTCTCTCAAACCGGTATAGGATAAAACTACAGTTCCTGCATAAATATATAACAGGCATTGAATTTTAGACCTCTAGTGTAGTGCTATACAATTGGGTTCTATGGAGTTCAAATATATACCTTCTCTCCCTAAGTAATACCCTTTAAAATATTATATTGCTTGATTAAAAATAGAAGGAGTATATGCTTTTTATTTTTTAATCAGATATTTCAGTAATACCTATGGTTAAACATATATATAATTAAGATAGAATGTTTAGGCTTATTTATATGTATCTCAATTTAACTAAACTGTAACATACTATTTCTATGTTATAATTATATGAGGCAAAAAGCAATGCTCTATGTTTCAAAGAAGGCCTTTTTAGAAAATAGTGTACTATTAGAGGGTAATGCTATTATCTTAGGTAAGACAAATATCGGAAGCCATACAATAATAGGAAATAATGTCATAATAGGTTATCCTATTAGAAAAAAAGTAATTAGCATTATTGAAAAACCTAAGATTGGGAAACTTTTTGAAGTATACGATAAATTAAGCGATGGTGCAAGAATAGGGGGCAAGTGTATTATAAGAGCAAACACAATAATTTATGAAAACACCATCATCGGAGATAATGTAGAAACAGGCCACAATGTTCTTATAAGGGAAAATGTAACTGTGGGGAAAAACACTAAAATAGGTACTTTAACCATAGTGGATGGCCATGTAACAATAGGTGATAATGTCAGTATACAGTCAAACGTATATATTCCACCGTTAACCATAATAGGTCACAATGTTTTCTTAGGTCCAAATGTTATCATAACCAACGACAAGTACCCTCCAAGTAGAAGACTTCTAGGAGTGAAAATAGAGGATAACGCCGTCATAGGTGCCAATGCTGTACTAATTGCTGGCATAAGAATAGGTAAAAACTCCGTAGTTGCTGCAGGAGCCGTTGTAGCAAAAGATGTACCCGAAAACACTGTTGTAGCAGGAGTACCAGCAAGAATAATAGATAAAAGAGAAAATTATGAGAGGAAAAAGAGAGAATATGAGAGGAAAGAGTAAGTGGTCATGAAAAGACGCTGGCCCGTAACTTCGAAAACATATTGGTGCCCTGAATGTAATATTCCTCTCTTAAGTAGCTATTGTCATAAATGTGGCGGCGAAGGCTATGAACTAAAGCTTAGAGAACCAGGAGATGTTAGGCCAGCATTTAGACACGATCTCAACCAGATCTTAAAATCACTAAATGTAGAGAGACAACAATCTCTACTTAATGAACTAAGTAGAAAAATTATTTTGCTAAATAAAACAACGCATATTGATGATGCTAAGGAAGTTATAGTCGATGGAAATATTTTTGGAATAATGCTATACAATCCTTTTGAGAGAAAATGGGAATTCAGGCCATCATATTATGGAGCCTTACATTTACTTGAGAAAAATGCTATTGAAACATGTATCGTTGAAGATAAGATAAAAACGAACCAATTATTATATAAAAAGGCGGGATTAGTTAAAGGAAAATACATTATATTAGTAGACAATAATGGAGAACCTAAAGGTCTAGGAAAGACGGTGTCAAATGGGAAAATAAGAGTCATTAAAGTGTATAAGCAAAAATTCTACTTCGAAACTAGCAGAAATACGGCTACAATACAAGACGTAGTTAAGGGTAACGAAGAACGCTTAAGGCGCATGGAAAATGAAGCCACGAAGTTTCTTTTTAAAATGCACACTAAAATCTTTAAGAAACCGGTAGTCTCCTTTTCCGGAGGCAAGGATAGCCTAGTTTCTCTTCACTTAACATTACGGAGCTTAGGAGAATGTCCATTACTTTTTAATAACACAGGAATAGAGCTTCCAGAAACCATAAAAACAGTTTATGAAATTGCTGACAAATACTGTTTAAATGTTGAAGAAGCTAACGCTGGAAATGCTTTTTGGAAATCTGTTAAGTTTTATGGACCGCCGGCAAGAGATTATAGGTGGTGCTGTAAAGTAGCTAAACTTGTACCATTGGCTAGAAAGATTCTAAAAAAGTATCCCAGTGGAATACTTAATATTGTAGGCCAAAGGGCTTATGAATCTTTAAATAGGGCTAAAAGTCCAAGAATATGGAGGAATAAGTGGATACCTACAGTAATAAGTATTTCACCTATTCAGTATTGGAACCAGCTTGCAATATGGTTGTACATATACAAGTATAAACTTAAAGTAAATCCCTTATATTATATAGGTTTTGACAGAATAGGTTGCTTTATGTGTCCAGCGGGTAGATTAGCAGAATTCGAAGTAGTAGAAAGCTCACATCCCGAGCTTTGGAATCGTTGGGAGGCTTTTCTTTATAAATGGGCTGAAAGAATAAATGCTCCAAAGGAATGGGTAAATTTAGGCCTATGGAGATGGCTCGGTCCAGCAACTCCAAAGAAAATTTTAGCTAAGAAGACTAGGGAATATGTCGAAAAATGGAAGAAACATTACAAAGCATGGCTGGATATGACTGTAGCTAGTGTAAGTATAAATGAGAAAGAAAGTAGGATAGTATTTTCAAGAAATATAGATCTGAATAAAGTTAGGAAAACTTGCTATGTATTAGGCAGAGAAATGGAAGAAAAAGAGGATACGCTTACTGTATTCAATGAAAGTAGGAACATCATGTACGCATTTACGAGGAAGGGCATTTTAACCGTCAAGACAAAAGAAAATTTGTTGGAAGAAACATTAGATGCTGTGAAGGTAATTTATAGAAGCCTATACTGCACAAAATGCTTATCATGTGAAACCTTATGTCCAACATCATCAATAAGAGTCGATATAAACAATGGCGTTACCATAAACCCGGTGACATGCATTACATGTAGAGCATGTTTAGATATATGCCCCATAGCAGACGTCTTAGTTGAGAAAATAGTAATCTCATTAATTCTAGGCAAATATGATGCTTGGAGAAGAAATAGTAGAAGGAAAAGGGAGAAAGTAGCTAAGTTTCTTGAAAAACTATTACGAGTAAGGTTAACTACTAAGTGCCCCAATATTTCCTAGTTCTCAAGAAGTTAAGTTCAGCATCAAGTAAAGCCTTAAAAAAGCTTTCTTCACCATAAATTATTTCACCTATCACTTTTGCTGCAGTTTTTGCTCCCACACCATAGGTTGATAAAGCAATAATAGCATACTTACCGTATCTTAAAACAAGATCTGCTTTAAGAACCTCTTCTTTTAAAATAGCTTTTTCATCAGCACTTAACCTTACACCTTTAATCCTCTTTTTAATTATGTACTCGGTGTCAGTATCAGAAGGTGAAAGTACGGTTAGAAACCCAGAACCACATTTTTTACATGTTACTCTTCTTGGTAAATTCTCAATCCTTACTATGCCATAAGTTTGACCACACATAATGCATACCAATTTAACCTTTTTACTGAGGATTCTCTTCTTAAATACCTCAATCATAGAGGGAACTTTATACATGATTTCAGAGTACAATGTTTGTGTTTTAAATAAGTCAAGGGTTAAAGGCATAGGTTCCGAATTTTCATAAACCATGATATTTACTTTTCCCTTTCTTATACCATTTAACACGTTTACAACCGGAGTTAAATCAGCCTTAGACAGTAACATTTCATTTAAAGCTTCTAAACCTATTAATGTATCCTTATACGCGGGTAATATTCTCATAACTTCGCTGAAAGAAACATCGCGTTTTAGAGCGCCGAAGCGTTTTGCTACATTAAATAAGAACCATAAATATAACCTATCTTCTACAATTTCTCTCTCTAAAATCTCTCTTAGCTCAGCAGTACTAGCAGAGCAAATACTTTTCAGCGTTTTAACTATAATGTTGGCTTTTAAGGGTTTATCTGAGATAATAAATATCCTATAAGGGTCATTTTTCGCATCTACACTAAAACCTTGGTTCTTAAGCATATGCGAAATCACTGTAGATAGCGCAAAATTTCCCTTATTGCCTAAGTGTACATGAATAATAGTTATTTTACCTAAAGACTCAATGACGATATTTCTATCTGAAGGAACAAACCCCGTTTTTCTTTTCTGCTCATTAATTTTTCTGATAATTATTTTCTTAGCATTAGGATTTATAGGATAAGCAAGTAATGCATTGTAATCTCCATCTGCTAATCTCCTTTTCAGCGCACCAACTTCTCTTGAGACTTTAAAGTCAACAGGTATTATTTCTCCTTCCCACCATGGCAGTATGCCTACGTTTTCTGCAGCTGGTTTGACATAAACGTAAGCCCCATCTAAACCAACAACCTCCCACGTTCTTCCTGAAAGAATAAATCTAGAACCAGGTTCACAATTAATTATAACGAATTTTTCATCTAGCATGCCTACAGTTTCTCCTGTAATAGCATTTTTAACAACATATTGCTTAACGTCAGGTATCATAGAAACTTCATAATAATACTTCCATGATTTATTAGTTCTTTTAATAATGTTGCCGCTCAACATTACAAGTCTCATATTGCTGAGCAATGAAATGACTTCTTTTAGTAATTCAGGTTTAAGGTTTTTGTAGGGATAAGCTTTCTTAATAAGAGAATATATTTCATCAACACTTAACGCCCTATACTCTAAAACCAAACCTACTATTTGATGTGCTAAAACATCTAGTGAATTAGTAAATACAACAGGCTTTTCTAAGTTACCTCTTAAAGCTCTTCTAACAATAACAGCAGATTCTAAAACATCATCAAGACTTTCAGCAGGAATTACCACCCCCTTAGAGACCTCAAATTCTCTATGGCCGCTTCTTCCAACCCTGTGTATAAGTTTAACGGCCTGCCTAGGGGAACCGTATTGAACTACAAAGTCTATATACCCTATGTCTATTCCAAGCTCAAGAGATGATGTTGCAATAACAGTTTTTACCTCGCCTTTTCTCAGTTTTTCTTCGGCTTTAACCCTTACTTCACGGGATAAACTGCCATGATGTACAGCAACATCAATGTTAAAGATTGCCTTAAGCTTTAAACCTACGATTTCAGCAAGGTCTCTTGTATTAGTGAATACTACGGATGATCTGATGTTAGAAATTAACTCCTTTATTCTCCTTAGCCTAGCAATGAATCCCGGTTTAACACCATAGTTATTTGACGATATCTTATCTTCTTGAGTAATAGTAGGGTATTCAACGGCTATATTCATGGGCTTTATAAAATCTTCAATGACTACTTCTACGTGTCTAAAACCCCCGAGAAACTTTTTAGCTAAGTCTATGTCGCCTATTGTTGCTGAGAGACCTATGCGCTGAATCCGATGCTTACAAAGCTTAGCTAGTCTTTCTAAAGCTACTGCTAAGGCTATTCCTCGTTTATTACTTATGATTTCATGTATTTCATCTACAACAACCCATCTAATGTTTCTAAGTATTTCTCTAGAACGAGGACCAACTAGAAGAAACTGAAAAGTCTCGGGAGTAGTTATAAGTACATGCGGCGGATTTTTAACAAGCTTTCTTCTCTCACTTTTAGGTGTATCACCATGCCTTATAGATACCTTTATACCTAAACTCTTAGCTATTTTCTCCATTCTTCTTAAAATATCTCTATTTAACGCTCTTAAAGGAGTAATGTATAATACAAAAGTTCTTTCAAATTTCTCTAAACCATTGTCTAGTATTTTTGAATATATGGGAAAGAATGCTGCTTCTGTCTTTCCGGACCCTGTAGCGCTTATTATTAAGACATGGTAATTTTCAAGGATTAGAGGAATAGCTTTTTCTTGAACCCTAGTGGGTTTTAAATAACCGAACTTTTTAATAACACTAACGAGTTTGGGATTTAATCTTTCAAATTTATTCATTGTTAACTATTCACTCTACATTATTTTCTAGTTTTCAACTAATAGGTGGTTAGAGTTATTTAATATTTTAAATTTAATCTGTAATGTAGGGGAAGTTTAATATCATGGACTTAGGGTCAAAATGTATACCAATAATGCTGATACAATTAGGCATCATATTATACGTAGTGTCTAGTGTACAGATAGCATTTATAGCTAACATATATGTAATATGGTCGGCGTTAGCCATAACACTAATTATAGCTTCAGTAATTCTTGAATCCCCCACAGCTGCATTATTAGAAACATTATCGACAGTTTTAGCACTTATAGTTGTAAGAAAAATTTTAAACATTAGCTTAATTTGGTTTCCAGAATATAGGTTAGCTATATTACTACTAGGCTTGAACAGTATAGTGAAAAATCCTGTAACTTATGCTGTACTGTTCTCTGCATCTATTATATCCTACTATTCATGGAGTTTAATATTTAAGAGAGGAGATACGCTTATAGATAGGTTAAAGAGCCTTAATGTAACGTTAAAGAGTGTAAAGCATTCTGCTCTAGTAAGGGTGTTAGCTTTAACAGGGTTTGCAGTTTTCATAGCATACGTTAAACCGCTAAGTTTAATCGACGAGGCAGTATATGTTCTAGGCGTCATACTATCATCTGTACTACTGCTTTTTAAGGAACATAAATTACTTAAAAACTTAAGCGCAATAGCCTCATGGCTTATATTACCTTATGTTCTTCTTAAGGATATAGCAGTTAGAAGTGTTGTGGAAGAGGAGAGAAAGCTAGAAGGAGTTAGCATTGGTAGGATAGTATCTAAACTTGTATATGGTAAGCCAGCAAATGTATGGTTAAAAGAGAAAATACATATACCTAGGTCGCCAGCCTGGTATTGGAAAGTAGAAACAGGAAACTTTACATATAATCCTTATGCTCAAATAAATTACCACATCTTAATAGCTGGTAGCAGTGGTACAGGTAAGTCAAGCTTAGCTAAGAAATTAATAAAAGAACTATATTATCAATGGGCAATACCAAGTCTAACCATAGATCCCCATAATGAATACGTTAAGGTAATAGAAGAACTGGATGGAATAGTTGTTGATGCATCAAAAATATCCATAAATCCGCTAGAATTGGATGAGAGCTCTCCCAGAGAGAGAATAGTTCAAGTAGCAGACACAATACAGCGCGTATTTAGACTTGGAAATCTTCAAAGAGCAGTACTAGAAGATCTTCTTGAAGAAGCATATGCTGAAAAGGGCATATTAAATGATGATCCTGAAACTTGGAAATTAAAACCACCAACATTTCTAACGTTACTCAAAGTTATTGAAAAGAGGATAGAATATGCTAGAAGCAGTGGTGAAAGGTCACGGTATGAAGGATTAAAACCCTACATAAGGTTGCTATCAACTTCAATTTTCAGAGAAACAACAATAAAATTTTCAGACATACTTAGTAAACCCAGCGTAATAGCTATGGCTAACCTACCCGGCGACCATGTTAAAGCTATTCTCTCAGAAACACTTCTAAGAAAAATAGCCCATTACATGTACGTATCAGGTGAAAGTACCGGGTTATCACACTACATAGTGATAGATGAAGCACATAGAATATGCAGGAGAAGTACAGAACCTTCTCTTGTCGCTAGATTAATGATGGAAAGTAGGAAGTACGGCATAGGCTTCATAATAATAACGCAACAACCATTAGACATAGATGAAGCAATAATAGCAAATAGTGCTTTAAAAATTTCATTTAAGCTTTCAGAACCAGAAAACCTAGATTACATGGCAAAAACCCTAGCCGGATACATTTCAGAAAATAGACTGGAGATTTTCAAAGAAGCATTGTACTACATGCCAAAATTCTACGCCATAATAAGAGACAGTAGATTAGCAGAACCTGCAATAGTAAAAATAGAACTATAGGCTCTAACAATAATGCTTTTAAACATCTTTAAAATACTAAATGTTGCAAGTAGTGTATGCAACGAAAATGCGGGAGGTCAAACAGGTGTCTTCTGAATCCAGTGAAATACTAGAGAAACCTAAAAAAACAAAAGGAACTGAAACTTCTGAAATAGTTGAAGAAGAATATGGAGAAGAATTTACCATTCAAGACTTAGAATTCTTTATAGAAATCACTGAGCTATGGGAAAACATACTTCACGGGAAAACACCTATTAAGGAACTTATAAAAGCTAGGAAGATAGGAGTGAAGGTTAAGCCTAAAAGGAGAAAGAGAAAATAGCGAAACACTGTCAAATATTAGTTTCAACAATATTTACTTCAAATCCTAAACTACTTAAAGCTTCCACAATGTCCTCAAGCTTAATACTTTTATCAAATATTAAGCCTATTTTTCTATCATGATTGTCTTTAATTAGTTTTACTTTGTCAAAAAGTATTTTACCACGTAACATATCGCTGGGTTCATGTGGAATCAGAATATAGTCCTTAAACTTTCTTTTAGCAATATCATAGAAAACATCATAGTTTTTAACAATACGTTTTACCTCAGAAATATCCTTAAACTTATCAGGAAATATCCTACTAAGTATTTCAAGAAAATCAAGCATCTTAGTTGTGGATAACTCGATGTACTTGTAGTTACCTATTAAGATCTTTAAGTTAATTCTCATACTTACCCACCAACATGTTCACTTATTATTTTAAAGTTAGAATAACATTTTAAGGTTTAGCTTATATATGATTTACACGGTGCTAATGCATGAGTTTCAGGGCAATATATCCATCAGCTTCTAAATTTAAGTACATTGCTCAGACCTTAGCTAAAATAGCTAGTGAAATACCTTTTACAGCAAATGAAAATGGTATTAGCGTTAAGGTTCTTAGCCCGGATAAGACTACAATGATAATTTTAACTTTACCCTCATTAGCTTTTGAAGAATATGAGTGCCCTGAGGAAATAACATTCATAGTTGGTAGTGATGAATTTAATAAAACCGTGAAAAGAGGGTCAAGAAATGATATGTTAGAGTTTACTCTTGAAAAAGAGTATAGACGATTAAAAATAACGTTTATAGATAGAAAACTTGGATATCGGAGGACATTTTATGTTTCTTTAAGAGAAGGTGTTGTTGAGAAACTTCCAGAACCAAAAATGGAGCTTCCTGTAAGTATAAGGATGATTAGTGACGATTTCAAGAACATTATAAAAGATGCTAAGATAGTTGGTGATGAAATAGAATTTATTGCAACACCTGAAAAAGTAGAGGTTAGGACGATAACCCCTCAAAAGGAATATTACAACATATTACTGCCGGATAAACCATTAGTATCTATGGTTGTTAGAGAGACAGAGGTCAGATCAACATATGGTATTGATCTTTTAGAAGCAGCATTAAAAGCTACTTCAGCATCAGAGACTGTTACTTTAGAGTTTGGCCCTTCAATGCCTATTAAAATAGTCTTTGATGTACCAGGCGGAGGAGCCTTAACATATTGGGTAGCTCCAAGGGCTAAAGCATAAGTTATAATCAAAGTGTTAACCTAGTTTGCCTAATAATTCTTCTAATACCTTCTGTATTTTTTCCTCAGCGGCTTTTCTTTCTCTACGCGACTTCTCCTCTACGGTAACAGGCTTTATTGAGGAATACCATGTAGGTTTTGCACAGTTATCTCTTTCAGCACAGAACAAGCAGCAAAAAGCACATACAATTATGTCAGAATGTAACCAGCATTTATCTGATGGACTGTATTTACCGCATATTGAACATCTTTCCCAATAAAATGTCATTAGTAGACACCTGCTCTAATACCTAGTCTCTCCATGAATTCTCTATAAAGCTTTAGTAATTTATGTTCCCACCTTAATAGATCACTGGGATTTTCCGGGTATGCTAAATAGTGTTGTTTAGCCTTTCTCATATAATCAGCGAGGACACGGAGCTTAAGCAGTAAGCTTGTTCTTCTAATAAACTTTAGAGCTTTAAGCATTTTTTCAACAATGCTCATTCTTAAGTCGCCAGTAATGCTTAGTTCTAAAAACTCATCCTCTGAAATAACTTTCTTCTCAATGATGTAATTTAGATCTTCATCACTTAGATTCTGTAGAAATATTCGCAGGAAATCTAGAGAACCTTGTTTAGCACCATAGGCTCTAATGTACAGTTTGTTGGTTAACCATAACTTTTCAGTAGATATTTCCCCTACTTCAAGAGCGTTTAACATGGCCTTAGAGGCAGCCCATGCAGATGTTAAAGAAGGACCTATACCACCACCATGAATGGGGTTGGCTGTAAACGCTGCATCACCTATAGCTACGACATTAGAGAAAACAAGGGTCCTTAAAGGTCTTCTTGTAGGAACAACGCCGCCACCGCTATCGACAATTTCTGAACCTTTAAAGAAACCTCTAGAAGCGATGTATTTATAGAAAATACTTCTGGGATTTAAATCAGTGCCTCCTCGTATACCTAAACCTACATTTACCTTTCTGAGGCCTTTAGGAAAGAACCACCAATATCCTCCAGGTGCTTTTTCCTGCGATAAGTATATACGTAAAACATCGGGGTCCTCAATATTACTGCTTAAAAACCTTATTTCCCTATATGCAACTGCTGTTTCTCTATAATTTAGTTTCTCAGAGATCCACCAATCAGTAGGTAACTTTGTTCTTAAAGCACCTGCAATCCCACTAGCATCAACAAACACTCTTCCTTTTAGAGCAATGTCGTTTTTTCTATTACCATCATATATTATAACTTCACTAACAAGGCTCTTTTTAAGAATAGCTTTTTTTAGATAGCTTTTATCGAAAACAATAACACCTGATTCCATAGCTTCTCTTAGTAATCTTTGTCCAAACGCTTTTCTATTAAGTTGGTACCCTACACCTTTAACTGTTAAGTAGCTTCTTTCACTAGGTGAATATACTCTAACTTCTTTCACAATATTTTCTACTTCACTACCCGTAGGTTCTTTTAGATTTAACTTGGCAAAATATTTTTTATCTATAGCATCTCCGCATACTTTTCTACCTATCTCGCTCAGAGGCTTCATTTCAACAAGAGCTATAGTGAAGCCTTTTTCAGCTATAAGCCTAGAGAAGAAAAGACCTGCTACACCACCACCGATAACAACTACGTCGTATTTTTCCGCATGAACCATAGATCATTCACCAAGGATCTTAATCCAACAAATAAGCTTAAGTCTCTTTTCCGGCAACTAAGCATTTAAGGAGTTTCAGCACTTAATTATATTTTCTCTTTTAGAAACATATAATAAAAATATGGTGCTGAACTCAGCTGTAAAAGTATCCACGAACTTATGAGCAAGTATCCTTTACTTAAAACGCTAAATAATAATAAGGCCAGTAAAGTAAAATAAAGTGTCTCATAAATTAGCGGGAATCTTTCCCTCACCTTAAATTCTCTTTTTCTTGCTCCCTTAGGGGTAACAAGCCAAAATAACCTAATACCTATGAGAGCTTTAAACGTAGATAACATTAAGTGAGGTATCATAGGATATGTAACACCTGAAATTCTACCTGCAATCCTAATAGCCCTAAAAATGCTTAACCCGTCTCTAACATTAAAATGTATAAAAAGCCCAGTATAGATAGAAAAGACAAAAACCCATAGTGTTAGAAGGGGTTTAAAAATAAAGTCTATACTACCGTATGCAAGGTAGAGCAGAGTAGCTAGTAAGGTAAACAGTAATAAGAGTAAAGACGAGATATACTGAGATAAATAAACCGAATATTCTAGCTTCTCTATAATCGATCTAGCGCTTTTCAAAATACTTATGCAATATTTTTTCATTATCTGAGCAGCACCATATGCCCAACGTTTTTGTTGCTCTCTATATGATAAGTAATCGGATGGAACTTCAAGAGAAACATGCGTGTTTGTTAAAAAACCTATATTATACTTCTTAAGGAAAAGTCTTAAGCCTAAATCTACATCTTCTAATATGCAGTTCTCATTAAATCCACCCAGTTTTTCTAAAACTTCTCTACGTATAATGAAGCCAGAACCCGCTAACCCTGTATATCCAAGAACCTTAAATCTCCCTTCAAATAGTGTTTTGAAAGCAAATTTTTGGTATGAGCCTATAGCTTCACATAGCAGATTTTCATTAGGGTTTGAAGGTAACCATTTAACCATCAACGCATCATAGCCTTTTCTAAGAGTATACAAAGCCTTTTTAAGCAGGTTTTGCTCAGGCAAACTGTCAGCATCAAGTACTGTAATAATTTCTCCTTTGGCATGCTTTAAACCATAATTTAATGCACCTGCCTTAAATCCTTTAGCATAAGGTCTCCATAGAAGTTTAACTTCGTAATCTATATGTTTAGAGGTGTTTTCTATAATGTTTTTTAATTCTAGAAAATCTTTCTTTAAATCATCACTTATAATAATAACCTCTATCTTATCATGGTCATAGTTTAACTTGTTTATTTCATAAAGTAACCTGATAACTAAGTGTGGATCCTCGTTTCTCACAGGAACTAATATAGTTACTTTAGGAGGATTTTCACCGCTCTGCGCTTTCATGCTTATATCGATGGTGCCAGTGTTTCTTCTTGTAGAAGCTATGTAGAAAATTATCTGTAAAATAAAGGGGAATATAGAAAGAAGGTACGTGAATAATAGAAAATATATTAGCGCTATATATCCTATGGGCATTACTTAACCTCTCTTTAAATATGCGTTCCGGTATTTCAATGTTAACATGAACCATAGGCTTAGCCATGTAAAAGCTACTATTGCAGACAATCCTATTTTAACTATGGAATATACTAGTTTTTCCATACTAGTTGTTCCTTGAGGTACTAAATAAATGATTATATCGATTACATAAAGTGTAGCTATTAAACCTAGCCATGCAATAATCATTATTATGATTACTGGCAACACGTTATTTATTTTCAATAGCTTCGCCCCGGGTAGCGATTAGTTCTTTGAATTTTAAGGAATCCTGATACATGTATACATTATTAAACATTACATATACTTTCTTAGCACTAGCAGAAATGTATTCTTGCACTTTACCTTTCAACGTATTCAAGTCATCGTCAGTATATTTGTACCTATAATTGGGCCACTTACGGTTTTTACCGTGTAATCTTAAGTAAACTATGCTTTTAATTGACACTGGATTACTAACAAAAGGATCGACACAATGAATAATATCTGTTCTCCCTACTATTTCCTCTACTTTTTCTAAATTATGTAGCCATGTTCCACGGGGTTCCCATGCAATGCTAAGTTTTGTTCCTTCACTTATTTCGCTGAAAAAAGTCAGAGCATTTCTATAGTTTTCATCATTACAGCCGAAAGATGGCGGTGTTTGAACGATAACTACTTTTGCGTTCAAAATCTTAGCTGCTTCCTCTACAAGCTCCCATGCCTTAAAATTTTCCTTCGTTGGTTTTAAATACCCATATTTTTCTTCTAACTCCTTAGGTATTTTAATACCTGCTTTCCTCCATGTAGGACTACTAGGAGGATGCGTTATAGCCTGCCATGCTTTAATAGTGTATTCAAAGTTTTCTGGAGCTTCATCTCTCCATTTAGCTAATGTTTTTTCTGAAGGTATTTTGTAAAAGGTTTGCTGAATCTCAACTACGTTATGCGTCTTAAAATACTTCTTTCTTGAAATAGGGAACCCGCAACATCCTACTTTAAGAACAGCCCCCATAAGGCTTAGCACCTTTAAACCTGCATACTTAATCTAACATTTAGAAAATAAATAGTTGTTTTAAAATTAAGCTTATGTATAATGACTAATAGGAGACACTGAGTTTATAAATAATTATGAAATTAAGTTAGCAATGGCAAGAGAGTAGGGGAATAGGAGGAGTGAGAAAAGATAACATAAGGTTTGTCTGCCTACGCTGCGGCTTATGTTGTATGGCTAGCCCTATATCCTTACTTCCTCACGAAATATTAGTGTTAAATGATTTAGCTGCCCCTTTAAATGTGAAACTTAAATTTGTTGAAGGCTACGCCGTTTATGACAGAATAAGCGGTGTAAATGTAGCCTTAACATATCACATGCAGTTAGGAAACAATGGAAAATGTGTTTTTCTAGGTAAAAACAATCTCTGTTTGATTCACAATAGGTATAAGCCTCTAATATGTAGAAGTTTCCCCTATACTATAAAGTCTATAAACTATTACTTTGACCCTGTGGCTAAAATAGCTTTTCATAGAAGTAGCTATACAATATCTCTAGCATGCGAATTTATTAAGAAACATAAGAGCATGCTAGAACCTTATCTGAAAGATGAGTTTCTCATAAAAAAGTTTTTTGATGATGAAACACGGTATGCTAACCTTATGGAGAAATATCGTAGCATGTATCTTTTAGCTCTATCGTATCTTTGGAGAGTAGGATATGTGGATTTAGCGTCCGATGCAAGAACAGATCGTCCTTACGTTAACGCTTACCTTTTCATAAGAAGATATATACCTTATTTTGCGATCCGCCCGTACTAATTAATCCATGTGGGACCATGCTCTAATGCGGAATAAAAAATTTCCTTAGGATTTTTTCTTTCATAAAAATGCCCTGAGAGAACAATGTCAAAGTCTAGTGCAAGTATTTTCTCAATACTTTTTCTCCATTCTTCACCATTTGAAAACCATTCCTTTCTAAGTACACCTAAAAGATCTCCTATTGCAACAATGTTTTTACCAAACACTTGAAAGTATATGGATATGGACCCCGGAGTATGACCCGGAGTATGTATAATAGTAATGGAACTTCCATTCACATTTAATTCTTTATCCTTTCTTAAGGAGATCGTTACAGGAGAGGGGATAAATGATATATTTAACATATCGGAGGCTGTTCTACTGGTATTTCCTGTTCTCACAGCTTCGGCGTCAGCTTCATGCATTACTATAGGTAATCCAAGTTTATAGAACATATAAGCTCCACCAGCATGGTCTACGTGACAATGTGTCAATATAACATATCTTATATTTCGTCTAATGTCAATTCCTAATTCTAGAATATTTGAGAGCATATTTGCAAATCCTAAGCCTGTACCAGCATCTATGATAACGTATTCATTACCTATTTTAACCATATAAGAATAAGCATCATACGTATAAGATATTTCAGGACCACCAATAACATATATACCTCTTGAAATAGTTAACATCGGCATTTAATCTAAACCTAAGGTACCTCTATTTTAATAACATAAGATCCTATGGGAACATTTAAATCATTTGCTATAACTTCGCACTTAGCTTTTAATAAGTAGGCTACTGGTTTTTTAAGGAATTTTTCAGAGCTTAAATACTCATAATGTGCCATGCCTTTAGCAATTATCAGGTCTGCTGATAATATTTCGTCTAATGTTTCTCTAGATATTTCATCTATAAAAATACTTGATGCATCACTTTTTGTTTCCAAAAGGCGGGCCTTTTCATGAAAACCTAATTCACGGGCTTCTTTAAATGTTATATCATTTTGAAAACTTCCACTTTTAACGATAACTACAACGTCTTTACCTAAACTGGCCAACTCTTCTATGAGCAACTTATCAAATATAGCTTCTCCTGCGTTATCTAACAAATAAGCTATTTTCTTAGACTTAATAATGAGCTCCATGAGCTTTGGTATATTATTTAATGCTATATTCATGGTGCTTATTTCGGATACTACCTGTTTAATATTATAATGGTATCCAGCGATTCCAAAGTCTAAAGCATTACCTAATGTTGCTAGTTTTAGAAGAAAAATTGTTTTTTCATAGCCTTTAAGGGAATTTATATAATTGTTCATCTCTTCAGCAATTACAAGAGCTGTTTTATTGGCTAAAGACTTTTCTTTAACATAGGGGTCACTGAATCCTGAGAGCTTTTTAAGAATACGGAATGCTTGAGTAGCTAATCTTGTCATATTAATTTCAGGTGTTGTATAGTGGGCTAAATATTTGATAATATGGTTTAGTATGTAGAATATTTTTCTATCGTCTAATGGTAGCATGTTAAGCTCTCTAACTCTAACGGCAATAATACAAGGTATGCATTTAACATTCATCTTAACCATATAAATCCCTTAGATAAATAATTCATCAATGCTGCAATCAGAATTTAGCCTGTTCTTCATCCTTAAACGTCAGCTCGTGGTCCTTTCATCAACTGCTTCGAGTTTACTGATTAGTTTTTTCGCGATTTTAAGTATTTCTCTTGCACCGTCGCTTTCTGGGTAAAGTTCTACATAAGGCTGTCCTTTATCGTTTGCCTCGTTTATTTTAGTATCTACTGGTATCTTGCCTAAAAGTTCCACACCAAGCTTTTTAGCTAACGTTTCTCCTCCTCCCTTACCGAACAAGTATTCTATATGGCCACATATGGGGCAGCGATAATAGCTCATGTTCTCAACAACACCTAAAATCGGGATATTAAGTCTTTTAGCGAAAGTAGCAGCTCTCTTAACGTCTAGTAAAGAAACCTCTGAAGGTATAGTTACTAAAACTATTCCATCAAGACCTGGAGTTTCATGGGCAACGCTTAAAGGCTCATCACCTGTACCTGGGGGCAAATCAACTATGAAGTAGTCTAAATCACCCCAGTTTACTTCAGCTAAAAGCTGCCTAATAGCAGTAGCTTTTAAAGGCCCCCTCCAGATGATCGGTGTTTCATCACTTGAAAGCATAAAATCTAAGGAAAGAACCTTAATACCATGTTTAGCTACTACAGGTTCAATACCTTTAGGTCCAACACGTAAAACATTCCCTCTAACACCTAAAATCTTAGGTACGTCAGGGCCATGAAAGTCAGCGTCAAAGATGCCTACTTTCCTGTTTAACATAGCTAAAGCTACGGAAAGATTTGCTGCAATAAAGCTTTTTCCAACCCCTCCTTTACCACTCATGATAACTATTTTATGTTTTATTTTCTTAAAACGTTCAGCAATAACTTTACGTTGTGCGCTAATAACTTTATTGAAACCTGAAGAAACCATTAAGTTACACCCTTTTACCGTAGTAGGTGAAACTAAACCTAGTATATAAGAACTATGATAAGTAAAGGTATGATATAGGCAATGAATTTTTGTATAAAAAACAAACATACAATTTTTCCAATGTTATACGCTATTTTATTAAGCAAAGAAAGCCCTTTACTTCCTAAAGTTTTTAGGTTTAAATCTATGCGGTAAAAGTAAAGACTGCCTTTGCTTAAATCACTAAGAGCATTTTTAATAGCTAACATGGTGTTAGCTATTATGTGTTTTCTACATGGACTTGCTCCTACAGGTACATAGACGTGTTTTCCTGTAATCATACCCGTTCTTTCATGGTTATCGGTAGTTATTAGCTCAACATATTCTATACCTAGTTCTTTAATTTTGGAAATAACTTCTTTCCTAAAGTTCTCTAACGCATTATTGCCGTCTACTATTGCTAATGCCAATATTTTTTCTCCAGATTTTATAGCTAAAGCTTGGATTTTATTTGAACATAAGTCAGGGCATTCTAAAAGATTATTATCGACAGCCTCACCTATGCCTATTTCTAAAGGATATTTGCGTAGTAGCCTGCTATTATCATTAATACTACTATAAACTAGCTTATTAAACATCTCAATTTCTTGCTCCATAAATCTTAATTCGTTCGGAATACTATTGTGTGCTTCAACTATGAAAACATCTTTTAATCCAAACTTACTTATGTAAGACTCTATCTTTCTACTTAATGTTTCAGGTAGGTCGTCTATACCATTACTGTTTTTAAATAAAATAAACATGGGGGCATGTTCAAAGGGAATATGGAAGATGCCATAACCGTCGGCCACATTACATGTTATTAAGCCTATGGATTCTATCTTTACTCCAGCATCCTCTTTAATTTTCTTTATTACTTTATTTTTTACATGTTCTAGCTCTATTGATGATGTCAAATCGTTAACATGAGTTGTTGTAGTGTGAAGAATGATAGTAGGTACCTTAAACTCCCTTTCTAAAGCATTTCTTAGTACCGAAATATACTTGGAACTTCCCGCATTCCTAAATGGCCCCGAGTGGATAAGTGATGTTAAGATTATGCCTTTCAACATGCCTTCTTTAACTATAGTGTATGCTTTTACCCATAGACTTTTTGTTTCCGAGAACTTCTTAAGTATTCTTTCAAAGTATGAAGGATTATGTGCAAACCATAGCTCTAAGAAGCTTCTGGCAAGCAATATACTATCAGTTTTTAATACTATGTTCGTACTCCAATAATGTGCTTTAGCTAAGAAAAAACATAGTAAGGGTGAGGAAAACACTAGTATCAAAGTTTTAGATAACATTGTTAAGTTCAAGTAGCCGTAGAGAAACATTAGTGAAGTAATATAGTATGCTATTATAGCTAATGAAGCACCAAACAGTGCTTTAACGTTATTTTCAGGTATAAGTAGTATGTAAAGAATAAAGGATGAAGCAATATATGATATCAGAAAAGGTGTTTTAATATTGAATATAACTGTAAGTAGCATATCTATGAACAAAGATAAACCAGTAATAAATATTATTAGAGTTAAGAATCTACGGTGATAGTTAATTTTAGCAATAATAGTGCCTCTTAAAACCAAGTACAATAGTAAATGAGAGATAAGCAATGCGGGAAACGAAGCTAAGAATGTGTAATTTCTGGTAAACAGAATTAATGAATACAGTAATATTTCTAAAAAATATATGAGAAGCAGTATTGTATGTTTAGGTGTTTTAAAGAGAAATTTAGAATAATATTTTGAAATAGCTTTTTCTATGTTTCCATACATTACTATTCCTCATTAGAGCAATAGCTATTACTTTAATGCTTCAGGCAGCTGAACAATAACATCTACTGGTATATTTATTTCTTTCTTCCATGCTTCACCTATACCTACTAATATTACAGCACCACTTATTATCGCTTTAACTTTCTCAATAATTTTCACCATTGTTCTAAGAGTTTTACCTGTTCTAACAATGTCGTCAACTATTAGAACTTCATCTTTTCTTTTAATCATTCTCTTAGGAACATAAAATGTTATTATATCAGCTGAGGGTCCTATATATGATCCTTCAATATAGTCTATTACGTTAATGTTTCTTGATCTTCTAGCTATAACTAAGGGTACCTGAAATGTTAAGGCTATTGCTGTAGCGAACGGTATACCGTTTACAGCTGGTGCTAATACCTTCGTAACTCTTTTACCTGCAAAAAGCATGTAGACATGTTGAGCTATATACTGTAGCATATATGGGTCAGAGATTATCTGAGATAAATCTACAAATCCTTCACCAATTACCTCAAGTTTTTCTAGAATGAGCTTTCTAATATCAACCATTTTATTTAAGGCATGCCATATTCTTTCCGCTTGATCGTAGCTCGGAATGATTGATCCTTTAATGTATCTGCAAAGAACGGTTTCGGGAACACCTGTAATTGACGATAGTTCCTTATAAGAAAACATTCGCTTTAAAAGCTTTAGCCTTTCAATAACCATTAGACGAAATCTAAGTGCTTCATATTTATCTGCTGAAACGCTCATAAAGTCTAACCCTGCTATAGTTTTGCTATAATTTTTAATTACCGGTTTAAAAATTTTTTTAGGTTCTATTACATGGGAAAAACTAAATATATTAATCATTATTTCCTTCGGATCTATTTTTCCTGCGATACAAAAATTCTTCTACCTTAGCTTCCTTGGCCTTCAAATATTTAACGAGCAAGCCAGCCTCCTCAGAATCCCGTGCTAGGGCAAGAGCCTTAAGAGGTAGGACCTTAAATTTCTTACCGCAATACGTGCATGTCTTAGTTTTCTGATGTAATTTAACAGCCAATATACCCTTACAGTAAGGACACTTTACTATTTTGTAAGTGCCCATATTATTCACCTTAAAAGGCTATGTTTACAAACGTTTATACCGGTTTTGTCGTATAGATATTTATGGATGATTAAGGGATTAAGTGCTGAAAATATGATGAAAGACCCACGCAATGACATTACTAAAGCTTCAGCTTTCCCTCCTTAAGATCTGTTAATAATTCCTTTACAACCTTGCCTGTAACTGCAGGATCCGCTCTACCTTTAGTATATTTCATAATTTGCCCTATAAGGTAATTTATTGCTTTCTTATCTTTCAACGCATCAAAAGCTGCTTTCTTATGTTCTCTAAATATCTTTAAAGCTATTTGCCTTATGATTTGTTTGTCTGAAATTTTGAGCAATTTTCTTTCTTTCACAACTTGTGAGGGACTTTTACCTGAAACTATTATTTCAGGTAATACCGTCTTGGCTATCTTAATACTTATAATTCCATTATCAAGTAGCTTTAAAAGCTCGGCTATGTCCTTTGGTTTTGCTTTCACGTTGTCTAGTTCTAATCCTTTTTCATGAATCCACCTAAGAAAATCATTAATTATCACGTTTGCTACTTTCTTAGGATTTCTTTTATAGAGTTTAACTGTTTCTTCGAAGAAGTCAGCTAATTTTTTGTTAGATACTAAAACTGATGAGTCATAGTATGGAAGGCCATATTCTCTTTGAAACCTTTTAAGTCTTTCATCTGGGAGTTCAGGCATTTGCTTAGCAATTTTCTCGATAAACTCTTCTGTAATTATTATTGGAGGTATATCTGCTTCAGGAAAATACCTGTAATCTTGTTCCTCTTCCTTTACCCTTAACGGTACAGTAACCTTCCTTACATCATCCCAATGGCGGGTTTCACTTCTAATACTTAACCCTTTCAGCAGCGCTTCTTTCTGTCTTAATATTTCATACATTAATGCTTTTTCTACATCCTTTATTGATCCTATGTTTTTGATCTCTACTCTACCTCCTCCAGCAACAGAAATGTTAGCATCTGTCCTGACTGCTCCTTCTAACCCGCAATCGCAAACATCCAGGTGTTCAAGAATAGATCTAAGCTTCTGCAGAAACAGTCTAGCCTCAGCCGGAGTTTCTATATCGGGTTCTGTAACTATTTCTAGTAAGGCAATACCGGCTCTATTATAATCTACAAGTGTATAGGGACTTGTGATTATTGAGCCTGTAGGATAGACTAGTTTACCAGGATCTTCCTCAATATTTATACGCCTTATTCTAACAACTTTTTCTTTATCGCTAGTGCTTAGCTTAAGGTAGCCGTTAACGGCTATTGGCGCACCTCCTGCTCTATCATATTGTGTTATTTGAAAGTTTTTGGTCATATCCGGGTAGAAATAGTGTTTTCTAAAGAACATTACTTTTCTGTTAATTTTACAGTTTAATGCTAAAGCAACCATTACAGCATATTCTATAGCTTTACTATTTACTTTAGGTAAGGAACCAGGTAAACCTAGGCAAACAGGGCACACATAAGTGTTCGGCGGTTTTCCTCTGTAATCTGAAGGACATGAGCAGAAGAGCTTTGTTTTAAGCTTAGTAAGTTGAACATGAACCTCCAAACCTATTTTAACTTTAAGTTTTTCCATAACATCACCTCATAGAGGTGCTATTAAGTTTCTTAACCCTATTTTATCTTCGAAAATCTTGCTAATCTTAAGCAGTAATTCCTCATGTAAAGGAGGTGCCATGATCTGTAAACCCACGGGAAGGTTGCCTATAAAACCTGCAGGAATAGATATGGCGGGAATTCCCGCAAGATTGGCGGAAACTGTTTCAATATCACACATGTACATAGCTAAAGGATCTTTTATTTTCTCCCCTATTTTGAAGGGTAATATAGGCATTGTTGGACCTACTAAAACATTAAATTTCTTAAATGCCCTCCTAAAGTCGTTTAAGATAAGCGTTCTTACTTTAAGAGCTCTAAGATAGTATTGGTCAAAATACCCAGCGCTTAAAGCGAAAGTTCCCATTATTATTCTACGTTTTACTTCTAAACCAAAACCTTGTGCTCTGGTTTCCATATATACTTTATTCCAATCACCATCTATTTTAGCCCTAAAGCCATATCTTACACCATCATATCTTGCAAGGTTAGAACTAGCCTCAGACATAGCTATAATATAGTAAGCTGGTAAAGCGTATTTCAGTGAAGATAAACTTACTTCCTCTATCTCTATTCCTTCGCCTGAAATTTTATCCAAAGCTCTGAGTATAACTTTCCTTACCTCGTCGGACACGCCTTCACCCATCATTTCAACTACTAAACCCACTTTTAACGATCCTTTGATATGATATGGATTGCTAAGCGAATACATGTAGTCAGGTCTAGATCCAGGTATCGATGTTCCATCATTCTCATCATACTTGGAAATTACGTTGAGAAGTAATGCAACATCTGTAACATTTCTAGCCATAGGCCCTATTTGTTCAAGACTATTAGCATAGGCTATTAAACCGTATCTGCTAACTAAACCATATGTCGGCTTTAAACCTACAGTAGCTGTGAATGCTGCTGGACATCTAACAGACCCACCAGTATCTGAACCTAAAGCTAAGGGAACTATTCCCGCTGCTAAAACAGCCGCGCTACCCCCAGAAGACCCTCCTGGAACTCTCTCTAGATCCCAAGGGTTTCTCGTAGGTCCAAAGTAGCTTGTTTCAGTAGAAGAACCCATTGCAAATTCGTCCATGTTTGTTTTACATATTATTATAGCTCCCTCTTTCTTAAGCAACTTTACTACGGTAGCATCATATGGCGGAACATAGTTTTCTAGAATTTTAGAACCACATGTTGTTCTAATACCCTTAGTTGAAATATTATCCTTAACTGCAACTGGAACCCCGAAGAGCAGCCCCTTTGCTGCACCTCTTTTAATTTCCTTTTCCTTATTCTCCGCCTCTTTAAGAAGATCGCTTCTGCTTCTTAAAGTTATGATCGCATTCACTTTACTTTCAAGTTTCATTATCCGTTCATAAACTTTATCTATAAGGTCCACTATTGATATGGCGCCTGACAAAATGAGTTCTCCGAGTTCATTTGCTGGTTTAGAAAGAACATCCATATTATAGCACCTAAAGTATTCTTGGCGCTTTAAAGAATCCCCCCTCCTTGGAAGGAGCGTTTTTTAAAGCCTTATCCAGGCTTAAAGGTTTCCCTGGCTTATCTTCCCTAAAAACACTAACCAGCTCTATAACGTGAGTAGTTGGTTCAACATCTTTAACGTCAATTTCACCTAATCTATTGAAAAACTCCATTATTTTAGCAATATCGTTAACCAACAATTTTCTCTCATAATTGCATAACTTTACTCTAGCAAGCCATGAAAGATGCTCCAATAATTTTTCCATATTCTTTACCCTAGTAGACAACTTTACCACACTCTAAAATATCTTGAAGAAAACTAAAATTTAAGGATGCTAGGACAGTGTTGCTTTTTGCTATGTTTTCTACATAGTAAGTAACCATAGTTCCCCGCTTTCGCCAAAGGATATATTTATATCACCTTTATCACTCAAGTACACTAAATAATCTATTAGATCTTCGTATGTGATGTTTAACTCTTCGGATATCATCTTTATAATACCTGTTTGCATTAAGGGAACCCGTGAGATAGGTATTTTAGTTTTCGCAATATAATCTCTCTTAACTTTGTAAGCTTTTTCACGGATTTTAGAAACAATTATGTTCTTTAACTTATCTAATTCAACAACCACCATACATGGTCCTAGCATGTTAGCATACTTCCTAAACACTTTATAAGAGCAAAGCACAGTATCGTTGTCTATAACGTATTCAAACCCATCTAGCATGAAACGTGGAGGTAAAATTACATTTTCAACATCTATTTCCCCTTGAACCTTAATTTTCACTCCATAGTATCTGATAAAGACTTTACCGTTAACGTGTTTTTCATCTTTAGCTAAGTAAATGGAAACAGGTACTCCTTTACTCTTAAACTTATTATTTACTTTATTTAGAATATCAGTATATTCTTTTTCGATCTTTTTAATGTAATCTAAGCAATTGTAAAGTTTAATTATCAATATTCCTTCACTCTGAAGTTTTAAAAATAATAGAGTATAGATAAAGTTTTAGGTTAAATTAAACACGCAAGGAACATGTCATGTTTAAAATTTCAATTAGGGAATTAAAGAACATGCTAAAACGGTATGTACCAAAGGATTACTATATACTTTGGGTTTTAGAGGAAGCAATATACAGAGGTAGCAGATATTTAGAACTCTTCTATAACGTAAACCCTACAGTTTCATTAACGCTAGAGATAAACACGGTATCCGGAGAGGAAGCTAACGTTCAAGGTATTAAAGTAATTGTGAGTAGAGAAAATGCTGAAAAACATAGGGTTCAATGGGATAAAGTGGTTGTAGACTTGAGGAATAATCTATTAAAAATGTCTGTACTTTATAGGGAAAGTGAAGACCAGATATATGCTATAATAGATGTTAAGGACAGTGTACAAATGAATAATGTAGTTAAGGAGATAACGCATAAACTTAGAGATTTAGGGTTCAAAATACCTGGAGAGATTAAAATAATAGGATATGATTATATGGAGTGAAAAGTATTGTCAATATACTTTGAAATTAAAAAATGGTTAGACAAGGAGGAGTACGAGAAACTTCTCACTATAGCAGACTATTTAGGGTGGAGTAGGGAAAGAGGTTCAAAATTTGTCATAAACTTTGATAAAATACATCGAAACAATATGGATTTTGATGAAGTAGTCTCAATACTTGAAGAGCTAGGAGTATTCTTAAATAAGAAATCATTGGAGAAAATAAAGGAACGCATTCTATCAAAGAGAACAGTTAAACTGGTTTGGGATAGAGATAAAGTTGTGCTCCAGACTCCTATTTATCTTGGTGAGAGATTTAAGGAAATAAAAAACTTCGTTATATACGACAGATACTTAAAGAAAATTTATGTCAAACCCTTATACTTTTTTGACCTAAAGAGAAAGCTCAGCGAAATAGGTTTAAGAGTTATAGATGAAACAGGTCTTTCTGAAACGCTTAAATTGCCATTCACTATAGGACTTAACGTGGTTTTAAGAGATTATCAACTTGAAGCTTTAAATACGTGGCTTAGTAAGGGAGCTAAAGGTATCATAGCTTTACCCACAGGAGCAGGAAAAACTGTAATAGCCGTAGCTGCTATAGCAAAGCTTTCTGAGAGAACATTAGTAGTAACTTACACTAAGGAACAAATGTTCCAATGGAGAGAAATGATAACTAAGTTTACAAGTATAGGAAGAGATTATATAGGCTTATATTATGGTGAGGAAAAAAGACTATCACCGATAACGATATCTACGTATCAAACAGCATACAGACATATTAATCTCCTAGCAAAATATTTCTCGTTTCTAATAATCGACGAATGTCACCATTTGCCATCGGATAAGTTTAGATACATAGCTATGAATTCTTTTGCGCTTAAGAGAATGGGGCTATCAGCTACTGTGGTAAGGGAAGATGGAAAGCATGAGGAGCTCTTTCCTCTTATGGGTGGTATCGTTTATTATAAATCGCCATCAGAATTAGCTATAAGAGGCTATCTTGCTCCATACATAATATATCCAATAGAGGTAGCGTTAACACCTAAGGAATATGAGAAATACAAGGAACTGTATAAAACATATAGGGAACTTGCTGGCGGTGAAAAGTTTAGTGTAATTCTTGAAAAAGCAAAGAGCGGAGATATAAGAGCACAAAACACGTTAAGGGTACATAGTAAGTTAAGACAAATTGTTCATAAAGCAGAAAACAAGAAGAAAGCTGTAGAGAAAATTGTGAAGCTAGAGCTCAAGAAAGGGAGTAAAATAATAATTTTCACACAATACGTTGATCAAGCTAAGGAATTGGGAAAGCTACTCAATGCGCCTGTGCTTATAGGGGAAACTGGAACTAAAAAAAGACAGGAGATTTTAAGAGATTTTAAGGAAGGTAAAACACGTGTTCTCGTAGTTACAACGGTTGGTGACGAAGGACTAGATATACCGGATGCTAACGTAGGAATCATAGTTACAGGTACTGGTTCTAGAAGACAGTTTATTCAAAGACTCGGTAGACTATTAAGACCTTCAGAGGGTAAGGAAGCTAGGCTCTATGAAATAATAGTCAGAGGCACTCTTGAGGAGCTACAGTCAAGGCGGAGAAAGAGTTTTGATTTAACCGAGATTCTCTTCAAATAATTTTTGAGATATTCTTTCTCATTTACTCATTTTCTGCGTTGATATTATATCTTCTGGTTTACAAATAGATATGGCTGCGTAGGGTTTTCCAGCAACTCTAACTACTTTAATGTAAACTATTTTATCAGGATTTTTCAAACTAACTTTTCTATCTATGTTTTTAGCAATATAGTCTATTGACTCTCTGCTTCGTGCTTCAATAAGCCCTCCTTCGTCTGTTACCTTAAGTAAATGGCCTTCAAGGGTTATTCTAAATGTTTCATTGGATCCTATCTTTTCATTAGCTAAGTCCCATATTACTTTAGCTACGTCTTCAAGAACCGGAGAATACACTAAGTCTACGGGAATTATTCTTAAAATATTGGTAAACTTAGGATCTATATTTTCTTTAACGGTTTTAACTGCATCATATGGATCCATACGTGTAGTTCTAACTAAAACTAAAGACCTTTGCTTCCAAACAACGTAAACGCCGCCAACGTACTGTGTTAGCTCCTCTATAGCTGCCTCTTCTCTTAAAGCATATGTAGACATTATCAGGTTAAATCTCGGCTCAACCAAAACTTTTAACCTCCACATAGAACTTAGAAGAAACAGTTTTAAAATACTATCCTTAACAAAGTACTATAGCGAAGAAGGGCTACAAGATGGTTAAGAAAGACTGTGAAATATGTAAAAGTCATAGAGCAAGATGGTTAGTTGAACTGAAGGATCTCAGGAATAATAGGAAATTTAGAGCTAAAATATGTGGTATATGTAAGTGGAAATTATGGCCTAGTCCAAGAAAGACGAAGGAGATTATTGTAGTACGTGTAATAACAAATGTGAGAGGCAGTAAAAGAAGAATTACACAACCACATATTGTTAAGCATGGTCAGAGAGGTCGGTGATCCGCATTAAACTCAGTATGTTTCAACTCATCATCCCTACTTAAAATGAACATATGTGAATTTTAGTTTTTTAAGTATTCTTTCAGCAATTTTACTTTTTATACTTTCATCTATTTTACTTGCTGTTTCTATAAGTAGTCCTCCATCTCCTGAAAAGTAAATATTTATGTTCTCTACATTAACTCTCCTACTACATTGCTCTATTATTGATAATATGTAATCTCGAACCATTTTAAAAAACCCTTTCTCATCTATTATACCAATACAGTAAAGCAATGCAATATTTCGTGGTGCTTTGTTCAACTCTAGAGTGTTACTCTTAATGTTAAGTACTCCTATTGTTTCAAGCAACCTAGCATGCCTCTTAACAACATTTTTACCAGTAAGCATAACATGAGATAACTCATCGATGCTGTTCACACCCCAAACAATATATTTTAACATCTTTACCCGCCGGCTGTTTATGTACTTTAAAAACGAAGGATCTATATCAGACAATATGCCACCCGTTCGCTCAAGTTAAAAAATTTAGTATTACCTATTTTAATATTTGCAGAAATAACTTAAAGATGCAATCTAACTTGTGTACTGGACATGTAAAGCAATATATTAGCAAGCAGTTTCTCCGTGTGAGAACCAGCTTGAAAATGCAAATAAAGAAATACAGCATTATTAGAGATATCCTCAATAAGTAAAGGGTATTCATTATTTGCTAAGACTAAGGGTTCTAGGTACATGTTGTGATACTTATGTAGCTGAATCCTTGTACCTAAAAGCTTCTCATATACCTTGTTAAAATTCACGCCATATACTAAGGTGTGCCATGGCTTTTTAACATATATATTCTCTACAGAAACTTTTTCCTCTAAATAAAAATACTCTCTAAAAATTTCATTATTGTTATAAGAAAAGACCAGAAAATTATTAAGCGTAGAAATGTTTGGATAATCCTTATCTGGACTTACGTTAAATCCCATGCTTAATACTGTTTCAGTGACATTCTTAGGTACATTTTTAAATGCGTCAATACACAAAAACTTTAACTTTCTACCCTTAATCCATAATCTTTCATGAGAATATGCTATATTTACTCCATGTTTTTCTGCTACTTGTAAAATAAGATCTAAGTCTTCACTTTCAGATACAGGTACTATTAGAGTGTTTATTCCGAAACATCTAGAGAACCATTTGTATGAAGATGAAATTATTGTTTCTTTAACCTTAAGTGTAAATGGTTCTAGAGAATAGTAAACCTCGTACCCTAAATTAAACAGTTCACTTATAGCTTTCATAACACTTACTATGCTTTGCTGATAATTTAGCTCTGTAGGCATAATTACTATAGCATAATATGGCAAAGATTACCCCTTGTTTAGGTTTTAGAATAAAGCTTAAAATTTTATTCTCAAAGTAACTGTAGGTGTTTTGAAAATGAAACATCATGTACAGCCGTTTGAGAAACCCATTATTCTCGTCCATGGTGGTGCGGGGAGTTTTAGTAGGAGGAATTTTAAAGAATATAGATCATGCTTAAAAGACGCAGTAACTAACGGTTATGAAGCTTTACTTTCTGGAAGCGCTATCGAAGGTGTTGTTGAGGCTGTTAAGATGATGGAAGATTGCGGACATATGAATGCAGGAATAGGTTCTGTGCTTAACCTTCATGGATATGTTGAAATGGATGCGGGAATAATGGACGGTAAGACCATGAGAGCAGCGGGTGTAGCTTTAATTAGAAAAATAAGAAACCCTATACTTTTAGCTAAAGCTATTATGGACCATACAGACCATGTACTTTTAGCTGGTGATTTTGCAGAGAAATTGGGAGAGAAACTAGGGTTAGAAACATACGATTTCGCACCGCAAGAAGACAAGAAGAGAAAGTATAATGAACTTTATTCAAGGCTCCTCAAAGGAGATATTAAACATTTACGAAGAATAAGTGAACTTGTACAAAAATATAAGGATATAGCTTATGGAACAGTGGGTGCTGTAGCTTTAGATAGGGAAGGAAGATTAGCAGCTGCTACTTCAACAGGAGGATACTGGTTAAAATTACCGGGAAGAATAGGGGACACACCTATAGTTGGTGCAGGATTCTATGCAAATAAGAATGCTGCTGCTTCATCAACAGGTATTGGAGAATACATCTTAATAGCAGGTTTATGTAGAAAGGCCGTAGAGTTCGTAGAAGCCGGTTTAAACGCTACCTCTGCAGCTGTTAAAAGCATAGAATATATGTCAGCATTTTTTGGAGAAAATACAGCAGGATTAATAATTGTAGACTTCCGTGGATACGTAGGTGCAGCATTTAATACTAAGGGTATGGGAAGAGCGATGCTTAGTAAATCACATAAAGAACCAGTAATAGCTATATTTAGAGACTATTCACTTGTTTGAGTACTTTATGGTATTTTGGTAATTATGAAAACTTCTAGATATTTAAGAATATTTTATTCCGATTCTATGATTACTATGACCTTTACTCTTTTACCATGATACTGCTTTAGTTTTTCTTGGTATTCCTTTGGTGGATAGATTACGTAGCGGTTCCCAGCGAACTTTATTATCTTACCTTCAAAGTTGTACACAATGCTCATACTCACACCAAGGTAATAATTGTGTACAAAAACTTATAAAACTGTTCACATAAAATTCATTATGTGGGAGCTGGGGATGAGGGTTAAAGTAACCGCAAAGGTGAAGGTGGTTACTCCTAATCCTAGCTCCCTCCATAAACTAATACTGTTCCTCAAAGCATTTCGTGACTGGACACAATATGTAGCTAACGAGGTATGGTATTTAGATCACATACCTTCTATAAGGGAGCTACACCACAGGTTCTACAGAGCACTTAGAGAGCAAGGTTTCCGTGCGCATCATTGCCACAAGATTGAGAAAAGAGCGAGAGAAGTAGTAAAAGCAACCAAGAAGAATGGAGGCTCAAAACCAGTTCTGAGGAAGCTAACAGCGAGACTAGACTACCAAGACTACAAACTAGACATAAGAAACAAAATAATGAGAGTAGCTGTCCTCAATAATGAATGGGTAGAACTGAAGCTAATATGGTATGACTACCTAGATAAGTACCTTAACAACTCATGGAGGCTTAAAGAAATACTAGTAAGTTATAGGGTCAACACTATATGGGTGTATTTAACCTTCGAGAGGGAGGTGGAGTTAAGAAGACCTAAAGCCGTTATGGGTGTAGACATTAACTTCAACAATATAACATTCACGATAACTGATCTAGAAGGTAGACTCATAACTACGGGTACTACATCGTTTAGTGGTTTGAAGAGAGCGTTAACCCATAGAATTATTGCTGAGAAGATACAGAGGAGGTATTCTAGGAAATGGAGGTATGTTAAAGGAATAAAAGAATCCATTAGGAAGCACGGGAGGAGAGCAAAAAATATACTTAATGATTCATGCCATCACATGTCTAGGAAGTTAGTAGAGATAGCGAAGGAATATAATGCAGTAATACTCCTTGAGGACTTAAGCAAGCTAAGGAATAGAGTAAATGGTTCTAAGAAATTCAATAAGAAACTATCGCTATGGACATACCGTAGGATACAGTCATACATAAACTATAAGGTATTAATGGAAGGAATACCAGTAATGTATGTTAATCCCAGAGGCACTTCTAAGGCATCACCCATTGGCGGTAAACTCTCTTTTATTAGCTACAGATTAGTTAAGCTACCTAATGGACACGTCGTTACTAGGGATATTGTTGCTTCTTGGAACCTAGCTCTAAGAGGATTTAGGCTCCTCACTCAGGATGTGGGGTCTCGTGGTTCCGTGGAGACCCCGAAAGCCCCTGACCAAATGCAAACCCAAGAAGGGATGAAGGGGAAGCCCGTGCAGGTTCCCGTAGTTTCGAAAATACCCAAAATATAATGCACGGGCAACCACGAACCATTTATTTAAACCAAGTAAAGTAATTATTTACGATAGAGAAAAAGCTATGATGAAGCTCGTAAGGGTTGAGATCTAAAAGTAATGATATAAAACCGGGCTCTGAGCGTGTGGGTGCCTTGAAACTTAATAAAAGGCTTTTATCAACATATTTCATACTATACTTCTCTTTTGGACAAAGAACATTCAATATAGGTGAAGCATTAGACACCCTCACTGTTTTTTCAAGTAAAAAGATAGCTATTAAGGACGTAAAGAGATTATGGAAAATGGGTTTCTTAGAAAAGATGAATAAATATTCGTTTAAAGTATTAAAACCTGAAGAAGCTTTTGTAAAATATTTACTCAAGTATATGGCTTCTAGAATTTCCAAAAGAATGAAAAGCATGGGTATTGAAAGTGAAGTTAGAGCTGTAGAAAATAAGCTTATTGTAAAGCTTAAGAAACCTCTTTCTTTTCCTTCGTCTCAGTTAATAACATTTGAAAGACTTTAGACATCTTCCGCTCTAAATTTTTTTTACCTTTAGAATTCATTTTCTTAACATCTGTAGTAATAACTATTTCATGTTCTATACGGCCAAGAAAACTGGTTAACGGTATATTTCTCTGTTTAGGTTCATTTCTGCTTTCTTTTTCATTATTTAAACCTAGTTTCTTCCTATAGTACCTACATGTTTTCCAGTACTTTCTACATCTAGTCGCACTAACGACAGCATACGCTAGTTTAGGAGGGACCACAGTACATTGGCCATATTTATAGTAGGGACATATGTTATGCTCTACCACATTATCCTCCTACAGTAACTAAGTTCCAATAGGTTTGTTTAAAGAGATATTGGTATATAGGATAATAGATAATACTTTAGGGTATTACCATTAAGGTTATGTAAAGATTTAAGTAGTAAAAAGTGGTAAGGGTTTCTCAGATTCCCTCTACTGGTGTAGTTAGTGTGACTGAAGAGAAAAAGAAAATAGCAATATATCATGGTGAAGCTAAGATAGGAGAAATTCTAGGAAGCTTCACCCAAATACAGTTAAAACCTGAGGACTTTACAAGCCCTATAGCATTACAGATGGCTCTTTCTAGAATATATGAAGCTTTAATGAAGTCTCTAGAGGCAGGACCTAAAAAGAAGTACGTTGCCGAAGTTAGATTTAAGGACTCATTGGGTAACCCTGTATTTTTAGCTGTTGATTTAGGCGTAACACCACCACCGTTTAAAAGCAAAGAAGTCAAAGCAAGAATACTAATTGAGCTTTTTGAAGAAGAATAGCTTTATTTCGAGAGTTAATGTGGAAACAAATAAAGAAGGGACATGGCAAAAGAAAACATGTACTTTTAGCTTACTGTTACCACGTTATCGTCGGTTATTTCCTTACTATCGTTATTTCTATTGTTGAAACTCTGGATTGTCTGCCGTCAGGGCTTTGTATTGTCTGGCTTCCTATTTTAATGTCTTTAACGTCTACTTGGCCTGCTAAAAATCTGTTTCTCACTATCTCTACTGTATCCACGGCCTTGCTTATCGCCCTACCTCTAGCCTTTACTACGACTTCATCAACGCCTTGGTTTAATAGAGTCAATGTTGCTAAGACATAGTTCATTACTGGTTTTTTACCAACTAAAACTACATTACTTGGAGTTGGTTGCGCTTGCTGAGACATAGCTTTGTACCCCTAAATACTTTAAAATCTTTTTAGCCTTCTAGACAGTACCCTAGTTCTTACATATAAATTTTATTCTTAAACTACTTAGAGGAGATTATTAAGAAATTTCGTGTTTCGATATAGCTTTCTAGAGGAGATTTAAACACTATAGGTATGTTGTTTAGAATATCAGTGGCAGTAAGTCTTTCACCAAGTTCTTTATAAGCTAAGTCGCCTGATACGCCGTTAACAAAAGCAGCTATATATGCCGCTTTAAATGGATTAATCTTTCTCGCAAGCAATGTCGCTGCTATTCCTGTTAAGGTATCTCCTGTACCGCCAACGCTCATTCCCTGGTTTCCTGTTCTATTTAGTTTTAAGGAATCATTATACACTATAATGTCAACAGGGCCTTTAAGAAGAACTACGGCATTATATATTTTAGATATCTCAGTAGCAACGTTAATTCTATCATTAAGGGAATATACATCCCTGTGCGATTTAAGCAACATTAAGGCTTCTTTAAGGTGTGGTGTTAAAATGGTGCTGCCCTTTAAATCTGCACGGCCATGCTCTGCGAGTATTTTAAGAGCATCAGCATCTAAAACCATAGGTTTATTTGCCTTAGTAATTTCATGTATAAGTTCGATGACAGCTTCCTTAGTTTCATCAGATAGCCCTAGGCCGGGTCCCATAACTATGGCATCGATCCTATTTATAAAGGCTTTTAATTCATTTAAAGCCTTTATATTAAGGTTAACACCGGGAAGCTTCTTGACTATTAAGTTAGGTGAATACGAAGAGATAACGTAAGCTACACTTTCAGGTGCAGCTACAAAGGCTAGATCTGCACCTGACTTTAAAGAGGCTAATGCCGAAAGCGCAGGGGCTCCACTATAAAGCTCAGAACCGCCGATTACAAGTACTCTGCCTCCCATACCCTTATGAGCATCTTTAGGCTTAGCTGGCACTTCGTAAATTACATTACCTGGTCCCACATACAAGGCTGCTTCAGGAGGTATTCCTATTTTTACAATCACTATTTCTCCTGCGTACTCTTTAGCTTTCAAAAGACCATATTTAACGTCATGAAAAGTTACAGTTAGATTAGCCCTAACACAGTCTCCTACTATTTCGCCAGTATCCGGGTTGAGACCTGAAGGTACGTCTATAGCTACTTTAAACCCCTTACTCCTGTTGAACATTTCTATAGCAGACTTTATAGGCTCTCTTAATGGAGGCTTTACTCCAACGCCTAAGAGACCATCAATTAAGACATCGGCTTTTATAGTTTCTAAAGCGAAAGTTCCAGGTTTAAATATTCTAACAGTTTTATCCATGGTACATAGTATCTTTAAGTTGTCTAACGTATCTTTGTTTGTAATGTCATTTATACTGTAAAATAATAGTACATCAACATTATACCCATAGCCTGCCAGCTGTCTAGCAACAACAAAACTATCTCCAGCATTACCACCCTTACCTGCAAAAATTACGGCCTTTCCTTTTCTACCAAGCCTGTCTACAATAATCTTTGCAGTAAGCGAACCAGCATTTTCCATAAGTATACGTGTTGAAACACCAAGAGCACAACTATTTATCTCTAGTACTCGCATTTCTTTAACAGTTATAGGCATAGTTACGGCCTCCTTCTTGCACGGTATTATTACCTCTTAAGTCTTATTTAAAGTAAGCTTCATTGACGAAGTATTTAGGTGTAGGGCTTGCCTTTTACTGTAATATGTAGAGTATGCCCTAATTGTGAGGGGTCTATTTCTTCTGAGAGACTTGAATTAGGCTTACCATGTGAAAAATGTTTACCTGCATGTGATCTCAGATATGAAGAATATTTAAGAGAGAAAGAGAAAATTAAATTCATATATGAAAAACTTCTCTTCAAGAACAAACTATTAAAGTTTAAAAAAATATACGATTTAGAGACAGAGTTTAAGGATTTTTTAAAGTTCTTTAAAACAATTACAGGTAAGACACCTTGGAGCGCTCAAAGAACATGGGCTAAGAGATTAATAAGAGGAGAAAGCTTTGCTATAATAGCACCTACTGGTGTAGGGAAAACAACTTTCTTAATGGTTTATAGTTTATACCATATAGCCAAGGGAAAAGGGAAATTATACTTCATAGTTCCCACTAAGGTATTGTTAAAGCAAGTGTATAATGGTATATTAAACATAGTTAATTCATCCTCCCTTAACATTAAAGTGTTAGCTTTAGGCTGCCGGCAATATCATAGAGAAGAGGAAAAGAAAATTTTAACTAAGGGAGAGTTTGACATATTACTATCTACAGCAGCACAGCTATCTAGAAACTTTGATAAAATAGCTAAAAATAGATTTACATTAATCATAGTTGACGATGTAGATGCTTTACTAAGAAACTCTAAGAATGTAGATAGGGTTCTTCAGCTAATAGGTTTTAACAGTGATGTAATTAATAAGGCGTATAGACTCGTACTTGACAAAATAGAGTTAGTTAAGCTCTTAATGACCAATGCTCAGTACGACAAAATAGAGGAAAAGAAAAATAAAATAGCCAAATTAAGAAAGGAAATAGAAGACTATATTAAAGGACATAAAATAGGCCAAGTAGTAGTAAGTAGTGCTACAGGTAGAAGTAAAGGCATTAAAGCTAAAATTTTTAAAGAACTTTTAAACTTTGAAGCAGGAACCGTTGTAGAATATATGAGGAATGTTGCTGACACGTATGTTTATATGGATGATGACTACAAGAAGCAGATATTGGATTTTGTTAAAACCTTAGGCCCCGGAGGCCTAATCTTTATTTCTCAAGACCTAGGTATAAACGTAGCAAAGGATCTTGTACAATATTTAAATAAAGAAAACATTAAAGCTGCCTTAGCATCGTCTTCAAGAAGAGGATACATTGAAAAGTTCATTAAAGGCGACGTTGATATCTTAGTTGGCGTTGCCAGCTACTATGGTGTTATAGTTAGAGGCCTCGACATACCTGATAAAATAAGATACGCTATATTCCTTGGCGTTCCTAAGTTTCAAGTTGCTTTAGATAAGAGCTTGAATAATCCACTAAAAATACTGTCTATGCTTTTAGTATTGGAAGATATAATTGATGATGACAAAGATAGAATAGCCAGTTACATTAACAGGTTAAGAAAGGTCATAGAAAAGATAAGCTATAAAGAACATAGATTAATAATTAAATCGTTAAGAGAGAATGTTGCATTAGAAGGGTTTCTAGAGAAAATTAGGCTTTTCCTGGTAGAGGTAAAGAATTATATTCTTAGTAAAGTTTACATTGAAGATATAAAGCGTAAGGTTAAGGAAAACAACTTACTAATATTAAGAGAAATAAACGGTAAACTTTACGTTGTAGTACCTGACGTTATGACATATATTCAAGCCAGTGGTAGAACATCAAGAATGTTCGCTAATGGTATGACAAAGGGATTATCTATAGTTATTGTAGATAGTGAGAAGGTTTTCAAGGCGTTCTGTAAGCAGCTAAAATACTACATAGATGCATTTGAGACAAAGCTGTTAAGTCAGGTAAACTTAGAGAAGGTAATAGCAGAAATAGACAAAGACAGAGAATTTGTAAAAAGCATTTTAGAAGGAAAAGTAAAAGCGGTTTTTAAAGACCCTATTATTTCAGCTCTTATGGTGGTGGAATCACCAACAAAAGCTAGAACCATAGCCTCGTTTTTTGGAAAGCCGTCTAAGAGAAGACTAGGCAGGATCATGGCATATGAGGTAATAATAGGGGACCCTATTTTAGGTACAAAGGACTATATGGTGACTATAGTAGCTACAAGAGGCCATATATTAGACTTAGTTTCTGATAATGAAATAGGATATCATGGTGTACTGGTAAATAATACTATAACACCCGTATATTCAACGATTAAACGGTGTAGAAGCTGTGGATACCAGTTTACATTAGATGAAAATATTTGTCCTAAATGTGAATCATCAAGAATAATGGATTCTAAAGAAGTAATTGATATTCTCCGTAGGTTAGCACAAGAAGTTGATGTCGTCTTTATAGCAACGGATCCTGATAGTGAAGGAGAAAAAATAGCATGGGATATTTATGTTCTTTTAAAGCCATATGTAGGGGAAATATACAGAATAGAATTTCATGAAATAACTAGAAGAGCTATAGTGAATGCTTTAGCCAGACCTAGAGGTATTAATCTGAGACTTGTTGAGGCTCAGATTGTTAGGAGAATTGAAGACAGATGGATAGGGTTTGAACTATCAAGAAAACTATGGTTGTATTTTGGCAAACATTGGCTTTCGGCCGGAAGAGTGCAAACACCAGTACTAGGATGGATAATAAAGCAGCATGAAAAATGGAAGAAAACACGTAGATTATTTGTAGATTATGTTCTAGAAAACGGGTTAACGGTAAGGATAGACTACGATGTACATGTAAATAGGGCTATGATTAAAGACTATGCTAAGAGTGGTGCATTTATACTTATAAAGTCCAGTTTTACTGAGGAAATAAATCCACCGCCTCCTTACAATACCAATAGTTTGCTTTTCGATCTTTCAACATACTATAGGATGGATACTAAATATGCTATGAAAATTCTTCAGCAGCTCTTTGAATCAGGTCTTATAACATATCACAGAACAGATAGCATAAGGGTTTCAAATCAAGGCATAGAAGTTGCAAAAAGCTACTTAAAAGAT
Organism: Thermoproteota archaeon; assembly: GCA_029258915.1. Classification (GTDB taxonomy): domain Archaea; phylum Thermoproteota; class Thermoprotei_A; order EX4484-217-1; family EX4484-217-1; genus EX4484-217-1. The sequence goes on along the minus strand of JAPDJU010000005.1, from coordinate 167,147 downwards.
GTCTTTAATGATGAAGAACTGTTTAATCCCAGAAAATGGAGTCCACATGGCGCTCATGAATGCATTAGACCTACAAGGCCACTGGATGTTGAGCGTTTAAGGAAAATGATCTTAACAGGTTCAATAAAAGTATATGCTAACCTTACATACGACCATTTTAAAGTCTATGATTTAATATTTAGACGATTTATAGCGAGTCAAATGATTAAAGCCGTTGTTGAAAAGACAAGGTTACACGTCAAGATAGGGGAGAACGTGAAAGTTATAGAATTCGTTTCCAAAGTAATTAAAGAAGGATTCCTTAAAGTTTTACCTATAACTGTTAATGAATCATGGCGTAGTATAAGCAAAGGCGATGTTTTAAAAATAGTTAGCTATAGACTATGGAAAGGCTCTTTGGAAAGGCTCTATAGGCAAGGTGATGTAATAAAGTTGATGAAGGAAAAAGGTATAGGAAGACCTTCGACATATGCTAAAGTTTTAAGCACAATTCTTAAAAGAGGATACGTTATTGAAAGCAAAAACAAATACTTAGTCCCTACAGCTACAGGTAAGAGTGTTTATTCCTATCTCTACAATAACTTTGAACCTTTCGTTTCAGAAGAAACAACAAGACTGCTAGAACAAATCATGGAGGCAATAGAAAGAGGAGAATTAAATTACATTGATATACTAAGAAACCTGCATGGAGAATTGCAGAAACTCGCCATGCTTGTTCCTATAAAAGCAGGGAAGGAAGCTGAGGTTTCATGGTAAAATTTATACCGTTAATACAGTAATTTAGTTCGTGGAAATAATGCCTAAAACAATTATAGTTACAGATGAAGTATTTGAAAAATTAGAGCACTTAAGAGAACTTATTGAGAAAATATTTGGAAAGGAAGTAAGTATTAACGATGTTTTAAGATTTCTTATAGAAGCTAGAGTAGAACGCTTTGGTGACTTAATATATAGAGTTATGGAGAGAATAGACGTACTTGAGAAAGAGGTAAGCGAGTTAAAAAGGACTGTAAGTACAAGAAGAGAAACAGCTAAGGCAAAACATAATAGATTCGTAGAGTTCATGAAAGATGTTGTAGTATACCCAATGGATAGAATTAAAGTTTCACGTGAAAGAGTAGAAAGGTTAATTTATGATGGAGTTTTGGACATAATATATGCAGCTGGAAAAGCGTACCTTGTATACAAGCCTAAGCTAAATGAGTTCTTAAATAAATTACCATTGCCTTTAGATGAAGTTAAGAAGTTAAGTAGGGAAGAAGTTAAGTTATTAGAAGTTTTAAAAAGCGCAGCTTTAGTTTATCAAGATGTGACGACAAAAACTATAAAGAAGGTTTGAAACTCAGACGGGATTACTTTACTTCATCGGGTGTCCTCAAAGGATAGGGCATTCATCACCTATTCTATAATTTACCTAGCAAATTCTTTAACACTTTCTCACAAAGAATAAAGCTCTTTGCTGCCTTCTCAATAACGTTGTAGAATTTTTCTCTACTAATATAGGTAAAAAACGTGTGTGATACTGTTACTGTTAAGAAATAAGTAGTGGTGCATGTAGTTTTTTCACCTATATATTTTAACATAATCTTACCTTTAACACCTGCTCTAGCGGGATAAATTTCAATAAATACTACACCATGAGCCGTCGTATGTAAACCCAAAATTCTAGCATAAGATTTCGGTGGTTCAATAAGCCAGCATTTAATATTTTCCACGTTCTTTAACTCTTTATATATTTTCTTAAGTTTTGCAGCAGAGAGACCATGTCTAGCCCTAGAGACCACTTGGTATTCAACATAGCTACAGAATCTTCTAGCAATTTCAGGTATAATAGGATACATTTTAAGTGGAACAATAAGTCTAACTGTTCTCTCTTCTTCGTTAATTTCTACAATATTTAACCCATAATTTTTAGCCTCCTTTATGATCTTTGTAATCAGAATCTGGGGTTTTAAATTAGCAATTAAATGTATGTTCCTTGAAAATTTCATTTTAAACCTCCGACGGGGATAACTTCGTCATTTTTCAGTGGTTTTCGCGTTTTCTTCATCGGCTACTTTATGTTATGGTCAGACCTTCCACATGCAATCATTATTTCAGATCCGGGTTCATTCATCACTCCTGAGTATAGTTTGTAGAGCAAAAATATATTAATTTCCACAAAGTTTTAAATAAGATTAGTTAAGTTACATTCTGAGGTCAGCTGTTAATGAGGTTTAAAAGGTTCTTTATGCAATATGGTTTAAGCCAAACGCTTTTGTTAAGTTTCGCATTTGCAAATGCATTGCTTCCTCCAGGATATATAACTGTATTCATAGTTATCTACATTTTAATCTTCGGAGCACTAATGTATTATTTCACAAGGAAAATGATTAAAGGCAGAGTAAAGGACATAGACGTTGTAAAGAAAGCTAAAAGGATATTTAGAGCTAAAGCAGCTGAAGTACGGCAATTAATGACCAGAGACCGTTTGCTTATATCTGAAATGAAAGGTCAATTCTTATCTATGATTTTACCTTTTGTAGCAATTTTCATACTACTTATCCTAATTCCGCATTTAAGAGGGTTTATTGTAGGTGAAGCTGAAAAGTTAGAGTTTTTTGAACGTCTCATAAGATATGTAATATTGTACGAAACTTTCTTTGCAGTTTCAATGATTTCAAGACTAGGCCAAAGCATTATGGTTAAACGTCGAGGCTTCACAACATTAATGGTACTTAATGATTACGTAGTAACCGAGAAAGGAATATATTCGGAAGCAGGAGCGGGTTTATCCTTAACTTTTCCGCTTAAAGCTAAAAACATTGTATGTAATGAGAAAAGAAACTTCGTAGACTTAGACATTGTTCAAGAAGCTGCAATGGCTGGTAGAAGTGTAACGAGAATAAGGCTTTATACGAAGAAGCCTAGAGACTTATATAATAAATTAAAGGATTTTGTAGAAATAGGGGAATAATTTTTACCCATAACCCTTGGCTATCTGAAGATATGTAACACCATTAAGTGTTATGTATGGCAGTGCTTGTTTAGACACATAGAAATATTTTGGTGTAAACGTTCCAAGAATACTATTTAATGGAACAACTCTTACTTCATATATTTCATTAAATGGCACCCTAAGTAGGAATTCCCTAATATTACCAAGTAATTCTCTAACCGTAAAATATGTGGTGTAATATGAGTTTTCACCTAAAGGTTTTATATATAGTGTAAATATTTCATCCATATCCAGTGGTTTAAATGATGCACTGTATTCTGGGGACTTATAAATATGTTTTATATTCCTGAGAAGAACCCATCTCCACTCATTTATATCAACATCTATAAACTGAACAACTCTATCTGCAACGCCAGGTTTTCTTAGTACCTTTAACTTATGTTCTATAGTTCTACGTGGTAGTTCAAGTATTTCTGAAAGCTCATCAGCTGTTAAGGCAATATCTTCTAATGTCTGAATGATCAGTAATGTGGAATCTTTGATCCAAGGTCTTACAGGAGGCAGCTTTATAATGTGTCCCCCCAAAGGTGAATTCTTACCTTTAACGATTACTATGTTTATTTCGCCGTTCTTTAATTTTTCAATAAAATTCTTAGCTTCATTAACATTCATGTAACGTGCTATAACCTGTCTTTTAGCTTCCTCATGTATTATTTTATCCTCCATACTTACTTTGCCTATTTTCCCGAAACTTAGCTGTAATTCCCTTAGAGTGTAGTAGTATAGAGGAGATCTATCCAACGCTCGCATAATAAGCTCTTCTACTTCACTCGTATCTATACTTAGTAGTAACTTTAAAGGATCAACACCTCTCACCTTTATTGAAAAGCCTATATGGGAAACCTTTGCTTGAACATTTAACGTGTATTTAGCTGAAATAAGGTACATAAGAATATGAGATAGGGTTTCGGCTAAATTTTGACCCATCCAATATAGGAATGTTGTTTCATCATTTACTTTTTCTACAACTAAAGTTTTTTCATCAGGAACTTGGAAGCCATATGTTTTTATGTTGCTTATAAGTTTCGTGATTTTTCTAACGGCTTCTTTATGAACTATTACGTTTCTATGGGAAACCATGCTCCCTGACATAAAGGTTGTGAGAAGAGAACCCATAGTCTTTGAAAGTTTGCTTGACCTTCTTATACCCTCCCCTTTCCATATAGGTATTTCTGCTTCCACATCATCTGACGGTATAACAGGAATTCTCATGGTATTATCATCTATTTCTAAAACTTTCCAGTTCTTTCCTGAAAGCCTAAATACGTCACCTACTCTTAAAAATCTATAAACATAATGTGAGTCTATATCGCCTATAGTTCGTGTCCCATATTTTACTTGGAACGATTGTTTCTCACTTATTGTAGTGAAAAACTCTGAAAAACTCTTCATCCACCATGTTTTTAACCCATTTTCAATGTTAAATCTCCATATTTTGAAGAACATAGGGCCTATTCTAAGCGCTTGTGATATAGGGTCCAGCGTTATTATGTTATTTTTAGCTAAATATTTTAGTAAGTTGATTAATTCTTTCTTTGTAAGGTTCCTATAGGGGTAAGCTCCTTTAATTATTTCATATATAGTATCTATGTTTGCTCCTTCATATTGAAGTATGATTCCTAAGATTTCCTTAGCTAATACATCCAGTGGTTTTTCTAAAATACATGGTTCCTCCAAGTCTTTATTTACAGCTAAAATCGCAGTGGCTAATGCCTCTAAAACGTCTACCTCGCCTAAACACACTATTACACCATGAGATTCCTTGGAAGCACTATGTCCGCTTCTACCTACTCTTTGCAGTAATGTAGTAGTAGAGCCTGGAGGTTGGAATTGTATAACTTTCTTTATATTCTCTACATCTATCCCTAATTCTAGAGTTTTAGTACAGATAACACCTGTAATTTCGTTGCTACTAAGCATATCTTCCATTTTTAATCTAAGATCTTTGGAAACCGAGGAATGATGAACTCCTATACTCTTTAGCCCATGTTTCTCTAGTACCTCATGCAATCTTTCAGCGGCAGCTCTGGAATTAACGAAGATTAGACTTGGTTGTTCTACATGTTTCATAACAGTCTTTGATATGGAATTCCATAGTTCTTCATCATTGTTTTCCTCATCTATAGAATCTATTTCGAAAATCATTGTTTTCTCTTCGTTTATTTCTATTACTACATGTTTACGTCTTGATGATCCAAAAATAAGCTTAGCAATAACTTCCGGGTTTCCTATGGTTGCTGAAAGCGCTATTCTCTGGAAATCTCTTCCAGCTATTTTCTTAAGTCTCTCTAGAAGGATAGACAATTGTATTCCTCTTTTAGAGAGAACTAATTCGTGAACCTCATCTATAATAACCCATTTGACGTTAGTGTAGAATTTTCTAAATTTCGAAGCCCAGTCAAGATCTATTTTAAGGCCTTCAGGTGTTGTAACTAATATGTGAGGGGCTTTTCTTAATCTCTTAGCTCTTTCATAGGAAGGCACATCACCATGTTTACGAGCTACATTAAAACCGAGCCTACTAGCCCACCAAGCAAGTCTACGCGTTAAATCATTTATTAGAGCTTTTAGAGGTGTAATGTAAATTACAGATACAGGCTTAACATTGTTTTTAAGCATCATTTCAAATATAGGCAGTAAAGCTGCTTCGGTCTTACCGTAACCTGTTGGAGCTACGAGAAGAACATTATAGCCGGCTTTAATTTTAGGTATAGTTAGTTTTTGAGGTAATGTAAGATTACGCCACCCTCTTTCCCTAACAAGGTTTCTTAGTATATCGCTGTTTATGCAGTCGTTCACTAAAAGCACCTATAGCATCTTACATTACCCTTAGATTGTACCCATGGTCTAGAGGCCTATCCGCATAAGGCAGTTCTGCTAAAAAATGTTTTCTACAAAGAAGAAATATAGGTGACAATAGGATGAAGAAAAAATTAGAATGTATAGTTTGTGGAAGAATATTTTATCAAGGACAAGGAATAGTCCTCGATGTTGGAGGATATACTCTTACCTTTCATAGTAAGAGCTGTGCAATGAAATTCTTTAAAACACTTCTTTCAAGACTTACTGGAGAGGAAATTAAAAATGCTATTAAAGAAGTATTAGATGAATTTTCATTGAAGCTTAGTGAACAGAGAAAACCGTCGTCTAAGAAACTTTAACTTACAGGTTCAAATGCTATACCTAAACTCTTAGCTAAACTGTATGCTTCTACCATTTCTTTATGTGTAGGTCTTCTAGCTATTTCAGACCATTTACTAGGATGTTTTGCTACTAAATACTCAGGCCTGTATTGTGCCATAATGTTTACGAGGACTTTATCTTTCGGTAGATTCTTAGCTATCCATCTTAAAATGGGCTTAGTGCAGCATTCTAAATGGTTAGGTAAAACTAAATGCCTTATAATCATATCGCCATGCTTTATAGCTATTTCGAGATTCCTAGTTACAGTTTCAAAATATTTAGGTGCTGAAGAGAGTCTCATGGCACATTCATTGTTGCCGTATTTGAAGTCGGGTAGCCAAATATCTATGATATCTACTAGGATCTTCATTGATTCAACAGTTAAGTACATGTTGCTATTCCATAATTGAGGAACATTAATATCTAAGTATTTTAATGACTCAACTATCGTATGCAAGTTAGGTGTAGGCTCTCCTCCTACATGGTTTATATTTCTGGCCCCATTAACCCTTAATTCTTTCTGTATTACAGCCAGCTCTTTAGCTGTCACTTCAACACCGCTGTAAATCTCTGTTTGGCTAATGTCGTAGTTTTGACAATATATGCACCTAAAGTTACAGCTTCCATAAAATATTGTGCCGCTGGGAACTAATGGGGATTCTTCGCCTAAATGGTGAAACCATGAGTGAACATATGTTTTATAATCTAACTTACAGACTAAGCCTAAATGCCCGTTTGCCCGGTCTACCATGCATTTTCTTTCACAGAATATGCATTTTTTCAGCATTCTTTTCGTAAGTTCTATTTTAACATCTAGAAAGCTTGTTTTAGGTTTTTCTAGTTCACTTAGGGTTAGATTATCATTTTTTATATCACTAAATGTTCTTCTAAAATCTTTAGCTGCTTTATCATGAAGGTCCCATAGACCTTCAAAGTCTAGTTTTCTGGGATCATCGTGAACTTCTATTCTTTTAGCTATCATGAATTTAGCAGGCTTAATGTCCTTCATTACCTTATAATACCATGAAAGTCTACGAATAACATCCTGGTTCTTCCATACCTGAACAGCGTCTGGTCTGTAAAGAATCCAGCTTCCAAATAGCATTCTTCTCACACTGCTCTCATAACTAACTCTTTAGCTTTTGACTTAAATGTTATTGATAACCTATAAAGGCTATGAGGCAGAACTCTAATCAACATATTTTCCTCATATGTACTACGTAGGTGGCGTGTAGGTTTATGAGAAAAATAACTCATGAAATCTTTGCAGCAGGCATGGCATTGCTACTCATAAACCCCGATATTACTTATATTTTGCCTACAATCTTAGCGTCAGTATTAGGCGGAGTTTTCCCTGATATAGATGTTAAGTTTAAACATAGAAAGCTCATGCACAACGTTTTCTCTCTAACCATAATAGGTTTGGGTCCATTATACGTTACTATGTTCATAATTACAAGACCTATACCTATACTTACATTACTTCTACAGGCTTTCTTTATAGGGTACTTCACCCATATGCTGCTTGACCTATTTACAAAAAGAGGTATAGCACTTATGTGGCCGTTAACTTCTAAAACATTTAAAATTATAAACAGACGTTATGATGATTTTTTCATTAACACTCTTTTTTCCTCTTTAGGTTTAGGAGCTTTAGTTTTATACATAATTCGAATAACTTACAGTATAGTTTAGTGAAATACGCAAATTAAGCCGAATGTAAAATATTCAAAAGCAGGTTTTGCTAAACCTAGTTCAGCGAGAATATAGACGACTAATGTGTACACCACGGAAACAACGATGTACTTCACAATATTCTTTTTAGTAAGCTTTACTTCATTACTTACGGTAGTTTCTACGCCTAAGTGTAAAAGTACAAAACCTAAGACATTAGTTCCATTATATGCTAAGATGAAGAGTAAAGTGAAATACTCTTTAGGAAGAAACAACACTAAAATGCAAGCAATAGCATATGATAGTGGTATATTGACAAATGCATCGTTCCACCATGATAGTGGAGAAAGAATATACCCTATCAGCGCTAAGATGCCTCCTTTAACTCTCTTTTTTCTCATAAACCATACACCAAAGCATCGATTTAAGGTAATGTAGAGCTGTACAATCGACTATGTTTCATGTAATCTTAGTTTTCTTTTAGTAGCCTATTTAACGTTTCTACTTTTTCCTTAACACCCTTTCTTCTATAGAGTTCAATAAGTTTCTTCACTGCTTCTCTCATCACACCATGTTTCAACGATTCTTCTAGAACCTCTATGGCCTTATCTATATCACCTATTTTTTCAAAAACCCATGCTAATTTAATCCATAATCTTCCTTCGCTTTTATTTAATAATACAGCATTAGTGTAGTAATTTAGGGCTTTTTTATAATCTTCAAGAAGTAAGTAAAGGTCGCCAAGTCCTTCATAAGCTTCATAATTGTTTGCATTTATACTTAAAGATTTTAAGTAGTAGCTTCTGGCTCTTTCCCAAAAGTTGTTCCATGTTTTTCTATATGTTTCCCTGTTCAAGTTTTCTACAAGCTTCTTAAATAGTCCACCTAAAGTATTATATGTTTCAAAATTCTCTAACCCCTTAACGGCATACATTAATCTATCAATTGTATCTGCTAATAATATGGGGTTTATGTTTTCTTTAAAGAAACCTTTACTGTCTTCAAACCATGCTATTATTAGTCCTTCAAAAACCCTTAACACATAGCTCATAGCTAGGTACAGATATTTTGCTGAAACTTCGTTAAAACCTTCATATATGTCTTCAAAAATGTCAGCTGCAGTAAAGTATAACCATTCTTTACCATACTTCTTAGCAGCATTATTGATTATGCTTATAAGCCTTGTAAGTTCTTCAGAAAAGTTCTTGATATTTTTATCTTTAACCTTCTTAAGATTTTCATACTTCTCAATGATCTTAATGAGTTCTTTATAGAACTCTGAGTTACTACTCAACATATGCACCATGGATTATTGTATCTGAGAACCGTTGATATCAGGGGGCTCCTAAGTCTTCATCCTCTTTAGAGTCAAGCCCGCCACACTCATCATCTAAGATAAGTTATTAAGGTAGATATCTAAAAACTATTATGTCTATAGTAGACATAGTCAAAGTATTTAGATGATTACCCATGGGTGAAGAGAAAAGTTACGTTATGGTTAAATTATCTTCTAAGAACCAGAAACTGCTAAAGAAATTAGCTGAGAAATTTCACGTAAACATAATGGATATTTGCTATGAAATATTGGAATCATATGAACCAATATTAAGGAAAATTGTAGATGAGAAAATATCAAGTTTTAAAATGTTTATTGAGGAAATATACCGTGTCCCCCTCAGCTTATTTATCATAGACTCTTTAGAACATGAAATTTTAGAACCTTTAGGAATTTACGATTATTATGAACTGGAAGAAGTAAGCATTGACATTGGAGAGAACAGGTTCATATTTATGCTTCGTGAAAAAGAAACTTCTCCATATAATACAGGTGATTGGTTCTTAGAATTTAATGGTGAAGAATGGGTTATGGTGTTCTCATACATATTTGATAAAGTTAGCGAAGAGAGCCTTAAAAAGATGAAAAAAGTCAAAGCCCCCTTTAGATTTAGTATAATCCTCTCGCAGGCTGAGAATAAAAGTGCTTTAGCAGTGAAAATTATGGCTAAAAGAATACATGATTTTCCTAAGCTAGATAAGATATCTAAACTTTTGAGCTTAATAAGAGGGTATGTTGTTGAACACAAGTAGCTTTGAAGGAACCTTAATCGTAAAAATTCTTAGCTATATACATAAACGCAAAATAGTGTTTTTAAACTATTTATTAAAAGACTTAAGGGTAAGTGAAGATCTAGCACAGGAATTAATAAACTACTTAATAGAAAAAGGTTATTTGAAAGTAATTGTATGCGATATAACTTCATGCCCTAATTGTCCTTTTTCTAAGCTGTGTCAATATAGGTTAAATGTTAGAAAGAATATTAAAGCCTACACGTTAACAGAAAAGGGTAAAAAGGTATTAGCTAAAACTGTATAATGAAAACATTGAAAAACAAATAGGTGCTAACCCATGGTGCTCACGTGTCCTAAGTGCGGGTTCAAATTTGATTTATCATATTCAAGAGCTTTTTCATGTCAAGGATGCCCATATGCTACCTTCGGCGATTGCGGTTACGTAAAGTGTCCACGCTGCGGTCACGAATTTCCGTTAAATAAGCTATTTTAATTGCTTCTTTAAACAATGATGTAGTAGTTTAGTTTTATTGTTAAGTTTTTAGCTACCTAGTTTTCTCTTGGAAAAATTTAATCTTTACTTTACGAAACAGTACTTCATGAGTAGTAATAGAAACAATACCCGTTCAAAAGATTAGTGCTAAGCTTGATATATTTTAAGTTAAGTTTAAAAATACTTAGACTGGGTTTTGAAGTATTATGATAATCTTGGTTATTAGTAAGAGTGAGCTAGCAAAAATAGTGAATAATGCTTTACATGCTCAATATGAAATATGTGGACTACTATTAGGTAGGGTTGAAAAATCAATTTTTAAAGTATTAGAAACAGTGTTCGTAAGGAACATTGCTGTAAATAGAGAGGAAATGTTTTACATGGATCCGCTTGAAGTTTATAAGGTGTTTATGTATGCTTATAAGAAAAACCTAGAAGTTATTGGAATATTTCATTCCCATAAGGCATCACCATACCCGTCGAAAGTAGATCTAAAGTATATGAGATTATGGCATATACCTTGGTTAATAATAGATTCTACTTCAGGAAGCTATGGAGCATATATAGTTAATAAAGAAGTAAAGGAGGTAATTATTAGTTTAATTTAGTCTTACTTTTCACGGGTCTAGGTACACGCTTTCCATCACCTATAACCCAATATTCCCCATTATCTCTTACTTCAAGCTTCCATATAGGAATCTCTTTTTTAACTCTTTCAAGTGCTTTTCTTGCTGTTTCAAACGCGGTATTTCTATCTATAGCAGATACCATAATGTAGATAGTTGTTTCTCCAGGTTTTAAATTGGCTACCTTATGGTATATTCTAACATCAACAACTTTATCGTTTTTTAAAAGATCATTAGCTATTTCCTGCAGTTTTTTTGAAGCGTAAGGTTCATATGCCTCATACGATAATCCATACACCTTTTTATTACCTATAGTTCCCTTCACAAAGCCTATGAAAATAACCATGGCACCTACTTTATCAAAGTCTTTTACATTTCTTATTTTTTGAATAATTTTTTCTATATCTACATCTTGTGTAATTACTTTACCCTCACTAGTACCTCCAGCTGCTGGAGGGAAAAATGCTACTTCATCGCCGTCTCTTAACATAGTCTTCCCAGTAGCCGGTTTACCGTTTACTAAGACTATTACGGGTTCTATTTCATATTCATCAATGTACATACTGATGTCTGGAAACCTCTCTTTTAAGTAGTTTATTAGTTTACCAACAGAAATTTCAGAATCAAACTCTAACGTAAACTCAGCCTTACCTATGATGTCTCTGAATATAGCGAAAGGCTTTACTTTTATCTTCAACTTCTTTCCCTTTAACTGTAGTGTTTCGCTACTAAAATATTTTAGCAAAGGATGTAGTAAAAATTCATAGATGCTAATGGCATGTGTTAAGTTTCTGAGGAGAATGTAGTGTGATTAAGCATCAGAGCATGGGCAAGGTTGCTTATATAGTATCTAAAATAATGAACCCTTACATACACCCTGCATACACATTACCTATTATAGCACTTAAATATCATGAACCTTTACTTTTAGCTTTAGGAGGAATTCTTCTATTATCCGGCCTGCCCATTACTTTGTATGGTATTTTAAGATATTTTCATGTTGTTAGTGAAGACCTATCTTTAAGCTTTGAGAGAAAAGCATTTATAGCGTTTACTTTAGCATTAGCTTTGACCGTGTTTGTAATATACACTATCTTTAATGTTTTCTTTCTCGCAAAAATAGTTTTCATATATTTGGTTACAATCACCGTATCGCTTATTGCAGATTTTATAGATAAAATAAGCATTCACGTTTTAACAGTCTTCATAACATTCATAATATTTGCTAAGTATATTAGCATAACCGGAGCCTTACTAATATTCTTAGTATCTATTATCGTTGCATGGACGAGAATTAAACTTAGAAAACATTCTTTAGAACAAGTTATTTGGGCATTCGCTGTAGCTCCTTTAGTATTCCTTATAGGAGATTTTCTTTTTAACTATGTAGTAAAGTAGGTGTAAAACTCTGCAGGTGTTGGATAACTTTCTATATCGATAACTTCTTTTCTCTTAATGTCTATGTAGGTTTCGATAATTTCCCTAGTAAATATGGGATATAAGTATTCATGGTCACTTTCAAGCTCATCTAATGCTTCCCAAAGAGTTCTAGGCAATTCTTTAATTCCCAATTCTCTTTTCTCGATAGCTGTTAAATGATAAACATCCTTATTGACAGGGCTTCCAGGATCTATTTTCTTCTTTAATCCATCTAGGCCTGCTGCTAAAATAGCGGCAAATGCTAAATACGGGTTTGCTGAAGGATCAGGAGGCCTATACTCTATTCTCTTATGGTTCTCTTTTCCTTTATGATATATTGGTATTCTTATTGCAGCACTTCTATTGCCCCTACTCCACGTCAAATACACAGGTGCTTCGAAACCCGGCATTAGCCGTTTATAACTGTTTGTAGTAGGTGAAACTATTGCGGAAAGTGAACGTGCATGTTCAAGAAGACCTCCTATAAAGTATCTTCCAAGCTGGCTTAATTCAGCATATTCATCGTTTGGATCATAGAACACGTTTTTACCTTTAAGATCCCATAAGCTTATATGTACATGCATTCCTGAACCATTATCACCATATATTGGTTTAGGCATAAACGTAGCTACCATGCTATGCTTGGTAGCTATGTTTCTAGCTACATATTTTAATGTTTGAACATTATCTGCTGTTTGTACAAGTTTATCATTTTTAAAGACTATTTCACATTGCCCTGCAGCAGCAACTTCATGGTGATGTGCTTCCACAACTATTTTAAAGTATTTTTTGAGAATTTCTGCTATTTCATGTCTAACTTTAAAAATTTTATCTGATGGTTCATGAATGTAATATCCTCCCTTAAGCTTTAATGGGGAATCTGTAGTATAAAATGCTGACTCACTGGTTACTATTTCATATGCTTGCTTATATTCAGGTCTACTCATATCTACAATAACTTTGTCAAATATGAAGAATTCCACTTCCGGGCCCCAGTAACTAACGTAGCCTAGGTCTTTAAGGTATGTTTCGGCTCTTTCAGCGATGTATCTTGGATCTTTTTCCAATCTTCCCTTACCGTATCCCTTATATATTTTCCCTATGAACCTAGCTCGCTTATTATCCCATGGAATTAAGGCAAAAGTTTTTATGTCTGCCTTGACAACTAAATCACTTTCATCTATTGTACTAAAACCTTCAATAGAACTACCATCGAGCTTGCTTAGATATTCTACTTTCTCTTTCTCTGCCATATTTACTGAACATGTAATGCTATGCAGTTTACCTGTAACTGATGTGAACTGTAGTTCCACCCACTCTATAGAGTTTGGCATTTTAAAGTTAGCAGTAGAACAGCGTTTCATAGACACTTACCTACAGTTAGTATCATTAGGTTTGAACAGTATTTTATATTTAACTCTCAACGTATAAAACATTAATATAAATATTTCATTTTAAATGTGAACAAATGTATAAATTATGGGTTACATTCTCGTTGTATATTTAATGGAGTGTTTATATTGGACATTGTAGCAAATTATTAGGTACATATTTATAAGGTACCTGTTTAAAGTTACAATAGCATTGAGCACAATTATGCTAAAAATGGAGTAAGTGAAGTTTATGAGAGAAGTTTTTGCATTCATACCGGGTTCAAAATTCCCTGATGTAAGCATAACTGGCTCTATATGTCCATTAAAATGTAAGTATTGTCAAGGTTATTATTTAAGAAACATGGAAGCTACATTAACGCCTAAGAAACTGTATGAGACAGCTAAGTTTCTTGCTAAAAAAGGTGCAAAAGGTCTTCTTATTAGTGGAGGTTTTGACTTAGAAGGAAAGCTGCCTGTAGAACCTTTTTTAAGTACTATTAAAGACATTAAGAGAGACTTTAAATTCATTATTAGCGTACATTCAGGCCTTGTAAACAAAGATTTAGCTATTAAAATGAGAGAAGCAGGCGTAGATATAATAGATTACGAAGTAGTTTTAGATGAAGAAGTAATCAAAGATATAATGAATTTAAAGTCTAAAGAACCTGAAGACTTCATTAAAAGCTTAGAAATCCTTGAAAAATATGGACCACCATACATTGCACCTCATATACCCATAGGCTTAAATTATGGTAAAATCGTCAAGGAGTACGAAGCAGTTGACGTGATAGCTGATTTTAAACCGTACATACTTGTATTCCTTGTATTCATCCCGACTAAAGGCACTGCTATGGAACATGTTAACCCGCCTTCTGTAAGCGATATAATAAACGTAATACGCTATGGAAATCGTAAAATTAAGGGTGAGCTAGCTTTAGGATGTATGAGACCTTGGGCAATGAAGTTTACTTTAGACCTTGCCGTTTATAAGTTAAGATTGGTAGATAGAATAGTGAATCCATTAAAGCATATGGTTGACAAATATAAAATTAAAGTTATTGAAGCTTGCTGTTCTATACCTAAGGAGCTAATACCATATTTTCAAGAGTAATGTGTTTATGCTTCAACCTTGTATTGATCTATGACCTCATGTAGTTTAATTTCATTAATTAATTCCTTAGCTTTCTTAAGAGCCTCGTTATCTGATGTTGCTGTCACATTCAGTATTATTTTTGTGTTTTTAATTCTCACCCTATACCTCATTTCGCCTAAAAGCTCATATTTTTCAAGTATTTCAAGCTTAACCACTATGCAGTCTCCTCTATTATGTCTTTAACATAGCCTGCTATGAGGGGGAGTATAGGAGATATGGGTAATAGTATTCGTACATATTTCGCTTTGAATGAATCGTAAAAAACTTTCCTGTTATCACTTATTGATAAATATCCTTCAGCGAAGCTCTTAGCAGCGTTTAGCGATTCTTTGATTCTAAATAGTAGATCCATTGACATGAATGATAGAAATTCCACTATATCCCAGGCAGGTGGAATAGTATTGGATGATTGCTCTAAATCTACAGGTATAAGATTACCATTAGATAAAATGATGTTTGAAGGTCTACTATCGCCTAAAGTTATACCTTTAGAATGTATACTTGCCAAAAGTGCACCGACTCTATAAGCTATTTCGCTCAATTTCTTTTTCTTCTTCCTTATAATGTCACTTAGAGGTATGCCTTCAATGTATTCTCTTACAAGTACCTTATTTACCCAGTCTATACTGTATATGGAGGGAACTTTGAAACCGTATTTAGCTAATATAATTAATGCTCTAGTTTCCCTTAACAGCCTCTCACCCGGTATTGGTGTGAAATCTATTGAGCCTATTGTCCATAGAGCAGTAGGTAACCATTTAATAGCCTTCCAGTTTCTATACTTCTTCATAACAACAAGTTTTTCTCCATTCTTTTTTAGCTTAGCAAGAACAGTGTAGTTGACTATGCCCCCGAGATCTTTAATAACTTTAACGTTCCTCAATGTTTCATGGAGTTTTACTAGCTTATCATCTACTTTGAAATACACTTCAGAGTATGGGTTCGGATATACTATTTTCTCACGTACAACATTTATTGAGCCTAATGTTAGCGAAGATAATGCTTGTCTTGTTTTTAACAAATAATTCATGTATGGAAGCATCGCATCGTACATGTAACTTTTAAGAAATCTAAGCTTATCTTTACTTACTGCTTTCCTCAAGAGATCTTCCGTAGGCTCAAACATGAAAAGTTTAGGTATAAACCGTACTATGTTGTACTTTTCTAAAATCCCGCTATATTGCACTATTTTCTCTTCTATCACCTCCCTATATTTACATATTTTCATAGTTAATGCCAATACAAGCGGGTCCAGTATATCAAAGAGTGCTTTATGCATCGAACATACTTCATAAACGTAAAAGCTAGGGGATATTAGAACGTTTTTAGCGAAAAAACCTAGCTCGGAAATTAGTCTCTCTGTAGAGTTTTTGACAATATTTACTATAGACTTTATTTCAAGCTCTTTTGCTTTTATTGGGTTTTTTAAGGCTTCATAGTCTATTAGGAATCTTAATGCTAGGCTTGTACCATACACTCCATATGCTATATCTAGGTTTAGTAATGGAAGGCCCACACTTATTTTTACATTTAATTCATTACGTTTTCTTGTAAATTTTATTGAAGGTACATTAAACTTCTTAAATACGTGGAGTTCCTCATAGTACACTAGGTTGTCTAAATTCACTTTATTCGCTATTACTGCAATTGCTTTAGTATTATATGGGCTCAGTTAAACCCCACCGTCATCAGTACTTCAGTGATCGAGGACTTCTTCATCGCCACTTAACTCCTTATTCTAGCTTCATAAGTTCTTTTAATAGTTCTTTCGCTTTTTCTCTTTCAATTTCCTTAAGTAGATTTTCAGAAAATGCTTTTATTAATTCTCCTTTAATGCTAGCAGCTACTTTTAGGGGATCTGGACTATAAGATAGTTTTATACTGTATTTGAAAGCCCTACCTTCAGGCGTAACTATTATTGCCAATGCTTCACCTGCTTCATCCTTGTATAGAACCCTTACTGCACCTGCTAATACCATTTCTGCCTCTTTAGGCATTTTGATGGCATAAACGTCTTCAAGACCTTCCTTTGCAGGTCCTAAATATTCTACTTCAAGCTCAATAGGTACTGCAGGAGCTGCTACTTTTTTCTCTAATACCTCTTTAAGCTTTATTTTAGCTTTCTCGGTAGTTTCTGGTACTAATCTGTAATGCTGTATTTCTAATGTTCCCCAAATCCATTTAATTTTTCCTTCCTCTACTTCATACTCTATAGCTATTCTGACAACATCTCCCTTATCGATCTCTAAATCTCTTAAAATGAAGAATAATGTCGAATTAAGTTCTCCAGATGCTCTTGCAACTTCGCGTGGTTCTATTTCTTTTTTCTTAACTCTCCCGCCTAATTGTGCAAATAACGTTCTTCTTAGCTTGTTCGCATACGCTCCAGCTATCACTAAACCTGAAGACAACCTAGGCATAGTATCCCCGAGTCTATGCTGTATTCTTATTCCTATATCAATTTAGTCGTCTTTAACTGTGAAAACTATAAAACACAGGATGAGAGACTGTATTAGCATGTAAGAGGAGATATTAGATATGGAAAATAAGGTAAAAGAAAAAATTATAAGCATTCTTAAAGAAAAGGGCGAATTAACATTTGAGGAACTAAGCCAATATATGAACATAGATAAATTTGTACTAAGAAAAATAATAGCTGACATGGTTAGAGGGAGTATATTGTTAAAAGTACCTAATTTTGAGAAAGGGAAATTTGTTTATAAGCTAGCTTAATATTTAGCTGTAATATCCTCAATTATTTTTCTAGCCTTTTCCATATTAGACTTCTTCTTATGCTGATAATCTTTTAAGAACTTAACAAAGATCTCAGCTATTTCATGTTTGCATTCGCCACATAACCTTAAACCTCGCTTACATTCTTCGTATATTTGCCTCACCTTTCTATCGTCTTCCATATGGTATAGAGCTAACTGATATACTGCGCATATTTCAGGTTTACCACCTAATTTTCTTTGCAATTCTGCAGTTTCCCTTCCACCGGTGAAAGCATTTTTAATTTTTAAATAAGCGTCTTCTGGTGTATCGCTTAGTGTTAAACAGCTCATGGGGTCTCTCTTGCTCATCTTATATCCTGGACCTTTTAAGCTCCATTGTAGTTTATGATATACTGAAGCAGGTGGTATAAACTTAAATTTCCCTGAGTATTTTCTGGCTAAATCTCTTGTTAACCTTATATGGGGATCTTGGTCCACACCTACAGGAACTATTGTTGGCTTAGGACCTCCGAAGTCCGGATGTTGTGGTAAGAGAATATCTCCTACCTGAACCATAGCTGTCATGTACATTCCCAAATGTTTTTCGCCATAAATTGATTCGAGAAGGTTTCTTGAAAGCCCTCTTGCGAAAAAGTAGCCCCATCTAAGAACTCTTGATTCTTTAGTCTGTAGGTAAATATATGCTCTTTTCAAATCTAAGCCTAATGTTATTAGATCTGCAACATTATCTACAGCATATTCAATGGACTTATCAAAGGGTATGCCATTGTCTTCCCATGCTTCAATATCCGCTATAGCGTAGAATACTCTAGCTTTACTGGATAATTGTTGGAGATAAATAATTTGTTCTGCTGTAATTTTGCTTCCTAAATGATAAGTCGATGAAGGTTTTATTCCCGACATTATAGCATATTCCTTGTTATTTTTAACAGCATTAACTATGAGCTGAAAGTCTCTATGTCCAAATACTATTTTTCTACGAAAATACCTATTAAGGAAAGGCAACTGCTTAAGAATGTCTTCAGTTATAACATCGATACCAAAAACTTCAATAAGTCTATTGTAATCCTCTACGTAAGCGATAGACCATGGATCTAATATCTGCATTATTGTACACCTTATGTCTTATTTTAAATTTCTTCGAGGGCCTTTTTCAACTTTTTATATGTTTCCTCTAAGGCCTGAGGTATGACTTTAACATCAGCTAATAGGGGCATAAAGTTAGTATCACCACTCCATCTAGGAACAACATGTACATGCACATGGTCTTCTATACCAGCACCAGCAACACTATCTATGTTAACACCTATATTAAAACCATGAGGATTAAACGCTTTCTTCAGTATTTTAAGTGAGAACTTAGTTAGTTTTATTAAGTCATAAAGTTCCTCATCACTTAAGTCTTCGAGCGAAGGCAAGTGTCTATAAGGTGCTATCATTAAATGTCCCGGATTGTACGGGAACAGGTTCATAATAATGAAACATTTATTACCTCTATACACTACGTAATGCCTTGCATCGTCTTCTGACCTTATCGCCTCACATAAAAAACAACCTGTAGGCTTAGGAGACTCAATATATCTTATTCTCCATGGTGCCCAAATTACCTTCAAAACATTCACCCTATTTTGCTAAGCTACTAAATGATAATATAGTGGTTAAGTTTTAAATGTTAACGATGTTAGCTAGTAAACAACATGTGCACTACTATATCTCCCAGGCTTATCGACATAATATAACCTAACGTTATAAAGACAAGCAATGGTATACCCTGAGTAACCCATATAATATTATCCTCTTTTAAAACCCCTTTATCTATCAGTGTTTTAAAATATTCTTGGTGTTCTTGGTGTTCCTCTTCAATGTTAAATGTTAACCTAAATTTTATATCCGTCTTACCCTCATGGTACTTATAAATGATCAGCGGATAAGTATATTTCATTTTTAAATATTTCTTAATCGTTACAGGATAGCCAATTAGCAGGTAAAGAAGTTTATATTTTAGGGGGGCTTTAAGATTCCGAAGATATTTCATGTTTCTTATATTTCTGGTAAAATTAATTATTGGAACAGCAAGTGATAGCAGTAACGAATTCATAACTATGGTTACTATAAACGGATAAATAGGGCCTACATAGTACAGTGGTCTAACAGGCGGGTAAGGGTGTATTATACTTAGGATGAATAAGCATAAGAAATCTGCGCCGCCAAAAAGCCCAAGAATATATGAAATAATCCCTATTACTAATCCGAGGACTATGTTTATAGTAACTATGGTTAGCAAGTAATTATTTGCAAATATTTCAGCGGCTGTCAATGTGCCTCCTAAAAAGCCAAATATTAACCATATTTTGGGGTTTACTTCTCTATACCGTACATCAAGATATGACGTGTAAGCCAGCATAGTAAGCGATAGTATTATTTTAATTACAGGTATTACTACCATTATCTTCTCCTTTAGCTATTATAGTTTCTTCGATTACCTTAAGTATTTTATCTTTCTTCCGAAATATTCCGAAAAACTTTGCTAAAAATCTATCAATGGCATTGTAGTTTAACATAGCGCCTGCCGCATATGGATGCCCACCGCCTCCTAGTTTTTTAGCTATAGGAACGAGGTTTATGCTTTCCTTACCTCTCCTCAAGCTTATCTTACCTGTAGGAGAAATTACGACAATGATATCATAGTTTTTTTCAGCAAGCGTGTCTGCTATAAGGCCGGCAGGAGCTTTGCCTTTTACAAAAGCCACTTTAAGTTTCTTTATATAATACGTCTCAGTGTTTTTAAGGGCTTTTTCTATAATTTCTTTCTCAAAGACACTAAGTTTGTCATATATTTCTTGGAATTTCTTATCCCAGAAAATACCTTCAGATAATTTCTCTATTATTTCATTTTTAGAAACATTGCCAGATCTTATAATTTTAGATATTTTTACAGATAGTTCATCTTTTTTCAGCCAGAAATCCATATCTCTAGCTAGCAATGCTATTCTACGTGCTATAGAATCTCTAGGTAGTAAGTTTATTTGGACAAGTTCTGCTGCACAAAACCTAGAATCAACCTTAAGTAAGTCAACAATTTTTCTTATAGATTCTGCTAAATCATCATCCCATATGTGATGGTCAAACCATTTGATAAGCACATTTCTTTCCTTTACCCTTCTAAGTAAATTTATTATAACCGAGCTTATTTCTCTGTTAAGACCTATATCTGCTATTACAAGTTCATCAAACACTTTTTCAAATAACAGGATTTTTTCTAAATTTTCACCCAAATTATATGGTTCTGAAAAATATAATCTGCATTTATAATTCCTTATTTTAGAAAAACGATATATTATAGCCGCTGACGCTATGCCATCTAAGTCTCTTCCATGCGTTAAAGCTACTATTGTTTTACCCATTTCCCCTTCAACTTCATTAAAGATAAGATTCTATGTATAAATCTTCTCCTTCAATGTCTACGCTTGAATGCGTAAGCACTATATACTTTATGTAGGAGGCTCTTAACGTTATTTTCTTAAATTTAGCTTTAGGCATACCCTCGGCTTTCTCCTCTGAAGATAAGAGACCTATAGCATACCGTAATGCATCGCTTTTAGAAAGACCATGCTTTAAACAATACTCTTCTAGAAAAGAAGCTTCGTTATCTGAAAGCATTACTGAAACCATTCTCCCCATGAATCACACCATTACGTTGAATAAAAACTATGGAAATAGCAGCTATTCCATATGCTTATTTATCCTTTTTGGAAATATATAGATTATGCGTTAAACTATTTTAAATAGTGAATTAAGAATACTATGAACTATTAAGAGAAAGCTTGAAATGGCCGCATAATTATTGTTTAATTGCTGTAAAGTTGAGTTGTTTTGCTTTTACTCTGCGGGATCTCTTATTCCTTCCTCAGTAATTATGAATATTGTTTCTCCTTCTGGTAAATGAGGTGCATCAACTACTCTAGCTATTCTTCTATTTCCTCTACTTCTTCTTAGCTGAACTCTAACGCCGGGAGCATGATATAGTACATGGCCTCCAACAGCTTGCGTAGGGTCACCATAAAATACATCAGGTCGTGCCATAACTTGATTAGTTACAATAACAGCTACATTGTATATTTCTGCTAATCTCATTAATTGATGCAAATGTTTGTTAAGTTTCTGTTGTCTTTGAGCTAAATGTTCTCTACCAATATATTCTGCTCTAAAATGTCCGGTAACGGAATCTATAACTATAAGTTTAACGCCTTCCTTAGGTACAAGGTCAAAAAGTTCATCAACAATAGCCATTTGATGATCACTATTTACAGCTCTAATGTAAAATATGTTCCCCATAACCTCGTCAGGGTCAAGACCTAAAGCTCTAGACATACTTTCAATACGTTCCCATCTAAAAGTTCCTTCACTATCTATGTAGACCGCCTTTCCATTTAAACCGCCTTTCTCTGGAGGTAGTTGAACGTTAACTGATAACTGATGGCATAGTTGGGTTTTTCCGGTACCGTATTCTCCAAAGAACTCGGTTATTGTTCTTGTTTCAACACCGCCACCAAGTAAAGCATCAAGGTTTCTGCTACCAGTTGTTATTTTTCTTACTGCTGCTCTTTCACGTTTAAGCTCTAAAGCTGTTTTAAGCCTTAAATCTAAAGCTTCTCTTGCAGCTCTAATTATTCTTTGAGCTGTCGCAAGAGGAATACCTACTGCAGTACTCAGTTCCTGCGGTGATGCAACTGCTATAGCTTCTAAAGTAGAATAACCTGCTTCTTCAAGCTTTGTTGCAGTACTCCTACCCACACCCGGCAATTCTGTAAGGGATTTAATTTTCTTAGGCATGCAGACACCTAACCTTCTTCTGACTTAAGGTTTAAAATATTGGGTTTTTAAATTCTTTGCTACTCTACGAAAGCTAGCCAAGTGTAACAATGACTGAAGGAGAGTTAACCGAAACTATTATTTTAATAAATGAACTGGTTTATGGAGTTGCTTGTATATTACTTTCAGAGTAATTTCAGAGTATAACAATACGATTTGTTGGGATAATTTTTATATCTACGGAATCCTTAATGTACTTACGAAATATAAATTATAAAATAGTGAAAGAGGCGAGGAAAATGACTTCACCGAGAATAGAAGACATGCTTGAAAGATATGCGAAGGCACCGAAGGAAACTAAGAAAGATCAAAAAGCAGTATGGGTTGAAAGAATGATAAAGTCTGCAAGAAAATACTATAAAAGATGCCCGTATTTTGACCATAAAACTAAAATGTGCTTCATTACCCTAGGCGAGAAATGTACTAGAGAAGGCAAATATGATGGATGTCCCGTATTTCTTGATTTCTTAAAGAGGAAATATGACGAATATACTTCTAAAGGTAGACCTTTACCAACAGACTTCTTAGACATCAGTATTACAATTATTTAAGGTGAACTATAAGTAATGGTTGTTATTACTGTTAAATTCACTTCCATTTTTGCAGAACGTGTTAGCGAAAAACTACCGCCGCAAATTCAATATCACACTCAGCTAACTGTACCTAGTGGTGATATTGAAAAAACATCTTTAAAACTGAAAATACCGTTCGTATTTAACATGACCACTACACCTTTAGTAGCTACAATAACCTTAAAGGGACACATTTTAGTTTCAGGCACAGAAATAGACATTAAAAACATCTATGAAGACATTAGCAAGAAAAAGAAACCTCCCAAAGCAATATTCCTAGCAACACTCCATCAAACATTAACCGAGGCCATTATCATGTCTAGAGAAATAGGTATACCGCCGCCAATCCCTCTACCTAGACCTCTAACGGCTGAAAGCTTAAAATATAGTAAAGACCTAACGCATGAAATTATGTAAAGTATTTCATAAGCTACTAAGTTTAATGAAGAATAGAAAATTATAATTTCGAATAAACATTAGCTTTAAGTTTTACCTACTTCCTTTACGACAACCATTGTAACAGTAGATTTTACAGTCTTTATTTTTCTTATTCTGTTGAAAACTATAGACCTTATATCGTCTAAACTTTCACCTTCAATTATTGCAACTACATCATATATTCCGTAAACTAAATATGCCGATATAACTTCAGGAAATTTGTTTAATCTAAGTAAAACTTCTTCTTCAGCACCTGTTTCAGTGCTGATTAGCACTATACCTTTTACCATAGTACATCCCCAACATAGTATAGGTTTTGCATTATAGTTAAATTTAACTTATAGCTTATGAAGCCGAATAATACTTGCTATATTAGATACAATTTAGTGTAAAGATTTAAGTAGTTGTAGATAGAGAAAAAACATTTCAGACATCAGAACTGGTGTACACCATGAGAATACTGCTAATTCATGCTGAAAAATTTTCTTATGAAGTTAAGCAGAGGGCTTTGGCTAAAGCAGAAGAGGTTAAAGAAAAAAATAGGAGGTACTCAGGAAGAAACGTTCTTGTTGCTTTTACTACAGTAGAAGAAAGAGACTATGACAATTTGCCTTCAATAGTTGAAGCAACTGCTAAAGAAATAGCAGATGTTGCTGAAAAAGTTAAAGCATCCGAAGTTATTATTTACCCTTATGCTCATTTATCTAGAAATCTAGCTACACCAAGTGAAGCTATGAGTGTTTTACGTAAATTATATTCAAAAATGATGGACATGGGTGTAGAAACATATAAAGCACCCTTCGGATGGTATAAGGCGTTTGAAATAAAATGTTATGGCCATCCACTTTCTGAACTTTCAAGGGAAGTAAAGATAGAAGAACTTAAAGAGGAAGCTATTGAAGAAAAACACGAATACGCTATTTTAACGCCGGAAGGAAAAATAGTAGCTCCAGATGAATATAAATTTAAAGATGAGAACTTCAAAATACTTGTAGAAAAGGAAGTATTTAAAAAAGAACTTCCTGGAGGAGTATCTCTAATCCCATCATACTGCGCTAAGTTTTCTATAGAATGGGAACCTTACTCCGACCATGGACATATGAGATATGGCCCTGAAGGCGCTTTAATCATAGATTTACTTTCTGAATATTCATGGGATATAGCTAGAGATTTAGGTATACCAGTATTTTACGTTAAAGGAACTAACATGTTTAACCTTGATGTAGATGCTGTAAGAGAGCATGCGGAACTATTTGGATCAAGGCTTTATAGTTTAAAGGTTGAAGGTAATAAGCTTATTTTAAGATTTGCAGCATGTCATCAGCAATTTGCAATGCTTAAAGACTGGATTATAAGTTATAAGAATTTGCCTTTCGGAGTTTTTGAAGTAGCCGATAGCTATAGGTTAGAAAGACCAGGCGAACTTACACTATGTTTCAGGCTTAGAAAATTCTACATGCCCGACCTACACATAATAAATAAGGACCTAGAAGAAGCTAAGAAAATGACGTTAATTGTGCAGGAAAAAATCCTAAACGAAATAAGGAAAATAGGTAGAGAATATTATGCAATATATAACATCACTAAGAGCTTTTTAAAAGAACATTGGGACTACGTGCTAAACCTTGTTAGGAGGGAAGGAAAACCAGTGCTCCTAGTATTCTACCCTGAAGGAAAATATTACTGGGTAATTAACGTTGAATACAATATTATAGACCATTTAAAAAGGCCAAGAGAAATCGGTACTTTTCAAATAGATATAGGCAATGCTAAAAGGTTTGGCATCAAATATGTCAGCGAAAAAGGCGAGGAGAAATACCCAGTAATAATCCATACAGCAATAATAGGCTCGCTGGAAAGATACCTATATGCAATATTAGATACCGCTGCAATCGCTGAAAAACGCGGTGAAAAACCTCGCTTACCTACATGGTTAGCACCTACTCAAGTAAGAATTATTCCCATAAGCAAGGAACTTCTCGATTATAGTGTAAAAATAGCCAAAAAACTAGAAGAAGCCAAAATAAGAGTCGATGTAGACGACAGAGATGAAACTCTTGGAAAGAAAATTAGAGATGCAGAAAAAAGCTGGATACCATACGTAGCTGTCATAGGCAAAAAAGAATTAGAAAATAATGTACTATCAGTGAGGATTAGAGGCAAAAAGAACATTGTTACCCTTAAGGTAGATGAGCTAATTAAGATAATTAAAGATGAAATAACAGGATACCCGTGGAAACCCTTACCCATGCCTATGCTTCTAAGTAAAAGACCTATATATAGGAAAGAATAAAACTGTAAAAGAGAATGATGAAGCTGACTAAACTGAGTAAATGATGAAATGAACCTCCGCTGAAAATAAATTCTAGGTGTCACCTATATTTACAAAAGAAGATGTTCTTCTAACGTTACATAAAATTGAAGTAGAAAGCAAGGTTATACCAAGATACGAACCAAAAATAGTTAATGTAGTATATGACGAAAGTCAAAACATACTTTATATAATAGTCCTTGATAGACCAGATAAAAGCTCTTTAGTAGGTTATGGTGGTCTAAAGGTTAAGAAATTAAAGGAAAAGCTGAGAGTTAAGGATATTACAGTAATTGCACTTAGTGATTTAAATACTAAAATGTTGAGAATAAAAGGTGCTTTGGAGAAATTAAAACAGATAGCAAATAAATTAGAGAACAAATATGTAAGTAAAATATTGTCCACTTATATCGAACCTCTCCTTATAGCAGAATTAAAATATCCTCCCAGAACAATGCCTGAAATTAAAAGTGAAAATGAAGCTGATGTTGTAGCCGCATACTCGGGAGGTGTAGACAGTACAGCTATGCTTTATATTCTTAAAAAGTTAGGATTAAACGTAATAGCTTTAACCGTTAATCCTGGACCGTATATTATTCCAGACGAAGTTAAGGAAGACATAGAACATGCTGTAGAAAAACTTAACATAGTACATCACTTCATAAGTCCAAGAGAGCCTTTCAACAAAATAGTAGAAGCAGCTTTAGAAGGAAGAGTTATGCCATGTAGCCTGTGTTATCCTATAATAGCTAAGACTGTGTATAACTGGGCAAGAAGAAGAAATGTGCAACTTGTTTTCTTCGGAGACCTGCTTTCAACATCATATAGTTCAGTAATGTTTATCATGGAATACGGCATTATTAGAATCAATCTTCCAGGAGCACTAGCTCTTACAAAGTTTGATACTAAGTCTATTGCTAAAGAAATCCTTAGAAGGAAGCCCGACTACGTTTATGGATGTCCACTCTTGAGAGAAGCAATTAAAAGGCACAGGTGGATGAAATTTATAGCATTTGAAAGGATCTTGAGAGAAACTAGAGCGGGAGTTTTAGAACCTATGGAAGCCTTACGCTACATAAAGAGAATAGATAAAGCATATTACTCATATTTTGCCAAGTATCTCAGAAAACTGTAGTCCCTTATCTGTTAGGCTATACAGTTTTTTCCTTCCAACGACTTTAACTTTCACTAAACCTTTTCTTCTCAACTCTTCTAAATGCTGATATACGGCTTGTACAGATAACATAAGACCTAGCTCTTTCCATATGGCATAACCGTGGATGGGGCCTTTTGCTTTCAGAATTTCAAGAATTAAGGCCTTAGTGTTTAATCCAGTTAGTTTTGGTATGTACTTTTTCCTTGAGGGTTCTTTTGCATAAAGCATAGAGGCCTTTAGCCCTGTAGCGGAAGCTAAAACAACAACTTCATCGCCCGGTTCTATTATAGCCTCCTTAACGGCTTTAGCTAGTCCTGCAAAAGCTGCTGCAGCAGCTGGCTCTAGGAAAAGTCCTTCAAGTTTTGCAACTACGTCTACGTAATTTAAAGCTTCAACGTAATTTATTCTAACACCTCTACACTCATATTCCTTAATCAAGTTTACGATATGCGTGTAAATCATTGGTTTACATACATCCAGACCTGGTATGTGTTTTCTTGGTCTACGTTCTACTTTAGAACCTTCTATGAAATCAACTATTGGTGAACAAGCTAAGGATTGAACTATAAGGAATTTAGGTTTTTTACTAACTAAACTTAAACTATGTAGTTCTTTAAAACCAAGTATTGTGCTAAGTAATGTGAGACCTGAACCTGTCGGTATAACCAGCCAATCCGGTACTTTACCTAAGACTTCATAGATTTCATAGGCTATTGTTTTTAGCCCCTCTATCGATAGGGGATTAAGTTCTGCTGTTGCTTGATAATACTTCTCAGTTAATGCTACTTCCAGTGCTTTTAATACTGCCTCATCTATTATCTCACCATACTCTAAAATTTCTGCTCCATAAGCTAGCATCTGAAGTATTTTACCATAGTCTGCATTTTTAGGCACTATAGCTGAGCACTCTATTCCAGCTTTTGCAGCATAAGCTGCTATGGAAGCACCCGTGTTTCCATCAGTTGCACATACCAGCTTTTTAGCATCAACGTATAAAGCGTGGGAAACTATAACTGTAGCAACACGGTCTCGAAAACTTCCAGTAGGATTTCTTGTTTCGTCCTTAACGTATATTTTCCCTCTATACTTGATTTTCTTGGTAAAGTTCTTTATTTTGAAAAGAGGAGTATTTCCTTCATAAAGCGATATCACATAGTTTATTGGTATAGGTGGTAAATTGTCTCTATATTTCCATACTCCTTCATATTCATTGCATATATTAAGTGCTTTAGGTTTAGGATAATATGTAAGAATAAGGCCCCCACATTTAGGACATAACATTCTAGGCTCATCATATATACTGTTACAATTTTGGCATCGAAAACGCATTTTATTCCTCATCTTTCACATATTCCTCAACACTAAACTCTTTACCATGTCTTACAAATTTTATTTTTAATGGAAGTCTAACTTCTAAGCCAAGAGCTAAAAGTAAGTTATAGAGCTCATATGCATCTATGCTTTTCACACTTTTTTCTATGATGTATTTTGCTAAGACCTCAGTTATGTAGTCGATTACACCGGGATACTGCTTTTCAGCTTCAGCAAACACTTCTTTCGCTTTCTTATCTAACACTGATAACACTATTTCCTTAGGTTTTCTTTTAAATTCTTTATTTTTCTGTTTTCTAAGACATTCTTCAATAATTTCCCTTTGTTTTTTCAACAGCTTACGCTTTAGCTCTAATGGCAGACCGTCGAGCATATTTATTTCTCCTATAATTACGTATATACCTAACTGTTTTATAATTGTCTATTTCAACCTAAATATAGGTGTTTCGCGTGGCAGGAGCCATAGCTTACGTTATGGATTTTGACGATTTTGTAAAAATAACCGAAGGTTCTCAAAGATTCTTCTGTATAAGGACTAAGGAAATGGTTAGAGAAGTTGCTTTACACTTAATATGTACTGCTAGAAAAGGAGACACTGTTTTTGTATACGAGGAAATAACTATTGTAGATAGTGCTAAGGAATACGAGGAAAGAATAAAACACTTCAAGACTAAGGTTAAACAAAGAATGCCGGATGCGGCAATGGGCTTTGTAGCTTTCAACGTTAAACAGCTTGTTGACGCATTAAACTTCGGAGAAAGTGTTGCAAGTCCCTTTTAATAAATTAAGAGGTTTAAGCCGTGACTGTGCACGTTATTGCATCCGCACCGGGAAAAGTAACACTTTTTGGCGAACATGCAATAGTTTATGGAGAACCCGCAATAGTCACAGCTATTTCGCGAAGATTATATGTTAAAACTTCTCTAAGAAGCGATAAGAACCTAAAAATAGCTGCAATGGACCTAAAAATACCAGGCATTATTTTAACATTCATTAGCGATACTGGAGAGTTAACTTTAGAAACAGATTATGGTAGAGTTGTTTCAGCCGTTAGCTACATTAAAAAGGCTGTTGAACTGACAGCTAACCATGTTGGGGAGATGAAAGGAGCTAATGTTGAAGTCAGATCAACAATGCCTGTGGGGGCAGGTTTAGGAACAAGCGCCGCTGTAGCTGTAGCAACTATAGCTTCTTATGCTTATGCTTTAGGTTACGAATTATCACCTAAAGAAATAGCTAAACTAGGTCATAGAACAGAACTTGAAGTTCAAGGAGCAGCGAGCCCTATGGATACGTCAATAGCAACATATGGAGGGACATTATATATTAAGCCTAGGCCCGGTGAACCGCTAATAGAGCATCTTAAGCTTAAGAACGAATACCCTATAGTAATAGGCTATGTTGAAAGAAAAAGTACAACAAAGGAGCTTGTTACCAAAGTTAAAAAGCTCAAGGATAAGAGAGAAGAAGTAATAAGCACAATAATTAAGCTAATAGGGAAAGTAACTAATGAAGCAAGGGAAGCCCTACTTGAAGGGAACATCATTGAAATAGGGGAGCTAATGAACATAAATCATGGTCTATTAGACGCATTAGGTGTTTCAACGAAAGAGCTAAACGACTTAGTCTATGCTGCCAGACAGGCAGGAGCTTTAGGCTCAAAACTCACAGGTGCTGGTGGAGGAGGATGCATGATAGCATTGGCTCCAGGAAGAGTAGCTGAGGTAAGTACTGCAATTAGAATTATTGGTGGAACCCCTATGGATGCTCGCATTTCAGCTAAAGGAGTAACTGTTGAGATTCAGAAATAACATCTTTAGATAACACTTAAAGCATACTTTTCTAACTAAATTCAAGTAGTGAAATCTGAATGCCAATTATAATTTTAGAGTTCTTAAGGAAGCGTAAGGAGGGACTATTCTTTGCATTAGCCATAGTATTGCTTATAACCACAAGCTGGATTGCATGGAACTATTACGATATAAAAGTCTTCATGGAATGGGCTAAAATAGCTGAAAATAAAAATATCCTAAGAATATATAGCGATGCGAGAAAGGCAGGATATATGCCGTTAGTTCCTATAGTGTTCATCTTAACCTATATGATATCAAATGCGCTTATAACTTTTCTAATAAACCTAGCTAACATAGCCAGTTCTACATTTTACATAGACTCCATGAGACTACTCATGAGAATACCCTTAACATTCTCTATAGTATTAACAGGCTACATTTTATATAGGAATGAGGGATGGAAGGTAGCTAAATGGTGGATTTTTGGTATTCCTGTATGGATAGTTTATTTGGCTTATCAGTTTGATCCTTTAATGGTATTGTTTATGGTTTTAGGGGCTTACTCTTTTGTTAAGAAAAAATATGAAAGAGCAGGTCTCTTCTGGGGTCTGGGTACAGCCTTAAAATTTGTTCCTGTAATTTTAATCCCGCTTGTATTTAAAGTTCTTAAAGGTAACAGAAATCAGCTTATGAGATTTTTACTATTTTTCATGCTGCCTGTGATTACAATATCATTGCCGTTCCTACTATACAGCCCTGTATTGATGATTAAGAAGGTTTTTGAATTCCATGCTTCACGGTATCCGCAGATGCTATCTATATTTAATGTACCCATGCTTATTTCGAACTATAAATTTGAATATGCAAATATGTTAAGCTGGGTTTGGATACCTTTATTTGTGCTTGTGTACTCGTATGTTCTGTTCAAGGTTAAAATTAAGGAAGGAGACAAAGATAGCATATTTAAAGCGATAGGGGCATTAATTTTGGTTTTCATAGTATTTAACAAGGTACAGAACCCACAATACATTCTTTGGGCTTACCCATTTATAACATATGTTTTAAGCAGAAACAGCAAAAATATACTTAAATACATATTACTTTTAGCTACACTCACAGGCTCGCTCATTTATCCATTACTATACTATTTCCCTCCAGCTGTATTGAATGAGAATATAATTATTGAAGAAGATATGCATCCATATAGTGCGAGAAATCTACTGCTCATGTCATTTGAGGGATCAGCGAAGTTCGTAGTAAGAAACATATTAGCGTTTTTTGAAACGTATTTTTACGGCATAATGGAGTTCTTCTACATTAACTTTAACGTGTTCGGTGCACTAACCGTAGCTTTACATAATGCTTTACTTATTATCATTCTTTACAATCTTACACCGCATAAATATGGCTTAGCTTACTTAGAGAAGAGTTTACTGGTGAAAATCAAAAAGAGGATAAGAACATAATGTGTGGTATTGTTGGTGTAACGTGTCTTCAAGGAAAATTAAGCTCACCAGCTAAAATTATACGGAAATGTCTAGAAAAGCTGGAATATAGAGGTTATGATAGCGTAGGTTTAGCTTCAATATTCAAAGGAATGATAGTTGTTAGAAAAGGTAAAGGTAAAATAGAGGAAGTTCATAGAAGAATGAACTTTGATGGAGTACCGGGAAACACCGTTATAGGCCATACCAGATGGGCTACCCATGGAGCACCTAGCGATAATAATGCGCATCCACACATTGATTGTGGAAGAATCGTAGCTATTGTCCATAATGGGATAATTAAAAACTATATGGAACTGAAAAAGAAGCTAATAGCTAAAGGACACATTTTTCGCAGCGAAACAGATACTGAAGTAGTAGCTCATTTAATAGAAGAATATTTGAATAAGGGATTTAAACCCTATGAGGCATTTAAAAAAGCTATAAGCCACGTTAAAGGAAGTTATGCCATAGCTGCGATAATTATCTCAGAACCTAACACCATATTTTTTGCTAAAAAAGATTCACCATTAATAATAGGTATTGGTGACGGATTTAACTTCATAGCAAGCGATATACCTGCTTTTCTCGAACATACAAGAAGAATAGTTGTTGTTAAAGACTTCGAAGTAGGATATATAACACCAACCAATGTTTTTATTGAAAATCTGCACACAGGAAAAATTGTAGATTTAAGTAAGAGGCTTAGGTTCATAAGCTGGACTGCCGAAATGGCTGCAAAAGCTGGATACCCACATTATATGTTAAAAGAAATTCATGAGCAGCCCAGAGCCTTAAGAGAAACAATAAATGGTTTAGGTGAAGAAATAGAGCAGGCAGCTAATATGATTATTAATGCTAGAAGGGTGTTTATTACAGCTGCAGGTACAAGCTTTCATGCCGGTTTAGTATTGGATTACTATCTTAACTCTATAGCAGGGATTGCTACAATACCACTAATAGCTAGTGAATATAGTAAGTATGTTAGATCAGTTAAGCATGGAGACCTATTAATAGCTATTTCTCAAAGCGGTGAAACTATAGACACGTTAATGGCGGTAAGAGAGTTTAAAAAGCGAGGAGCAAAAATACTTGCAATATCTAATGTTATCGATAGTGCAATTCCAAGAGAAAGTGATTTAACAGTATATACGAGGGCAGGTCCTGAGATAGGCGTTGCAGCAACAAAGACTTTTACAACACAAGTACTTGTTGAATTGGCCACGGTATTAAAAGCCGCAGAGCTAAATAATTCTTTAGATGTAAGCGAAATAGCTGATTTAAGAAAACAATTAGAAAAAACTCCTAAAATCGTTGAGAAAACAATTATGAAACATGAGGCATTTGTTAATAGTATTGCTGAAATTGTACATAGGAAAAATAGCATGTACTATCTTGGTAGAGGGCTTGGAGTACCTATAGCTATGGAGGGAGCTTTAAAGCTTAAAGAAATAGCATACATTCACGCCGAAGCATATCCAGCCGGGGAAAGCAAACACGGCCCAATAGCATTAGTTGAAAAAGACTTCCCAGTATTGTTTATAGTTTTAGATGATGAAAATAGTGAAAACATTCTCGGAAATGTAACTGAAATGAAAGCTAGAAACGCTTTAACCATCGGTTTAATTCCAGAACACTTCGAAGAATTTAAAGAAGTCTTAGATCACAGCATTAAAATACCTTTACATGACCATTTAATTTCCCCTATGACATACACACCAATACTGCAACTGCTAGCTTACTATTCAGCAGTAAAAAGAGGTTACGACCCTGATAAACCAAGAAACTTAGCTAAAACCGTAACAGTAGAATAGGAGGTAATATTTTCATGTTTCAATATAGGTTAAAAGCCGTAGTATTAGCCGGAGGAAGAGGAGAAAGACTTAAACCTATAACTGATTGTATGCCGAAATCCATGGTCCGTATTGTAGGTAAACCGGTAATAGATTATGTTTTAGAAGGTCTATCTAAGCTTCCATTAGATGAAATCATAGTAGTGCTATCTCATAAGAAACTTGCTAAATATGTTGAGGAAAAATGGGGCCGTACTCTCTCTATAACAATAGTTTATCAGAAAGGCAAAGGAATAGATGCTGCCATACTTTCAGCCAAGGACCTTATAAGAAGTCCAAACTTCGTATTAGCCTATGGAGACATAGTAGTTAACCCTAAAGCATATATTAGAACATTAGAAACGCATATTAACAGTGGTGCCGAAGCATCCATGCTTTTATCACCTAAACTTGATGTTGAATCGTATGGAGTAGCATACATTAGCGAAAACAAAATAGTTAGCATCAGTGAAAAACCTGTACCCGAAAAAGCAGAAAGCACATTAGCAGTAGCAGGCATTTTTGTTTTACCTTCAACCTTCTTAAACTATGTTGAGGAACACGGTTTTACAGAAGCATTAAACATGCTAGCAAAAGAATACACTGTAGTACCTAGTTTTTGGGAAGACTGGTGGGTCGATATAGGGTATCCGTGGGATATTTTAAAAGCCAATGAATATGTCCTTAGAGATCTACGATTTTCACATATAAGTAGTAAAGCTACAATATCATCTAAAGCGGTAATTGAAGGACCATTAATAATAGATGATGAAGCCGAAATAAGCCATTACGCTGTAATAAAAGGCCCTGCATATATAGGTAAAAATAGCTTTATAGGAGATCATTGTTTAATAAGAGAATACACGTCAGTAGAAGAAAATGTTATAGTAGGCGCATTTAGTGAGGTAAAACATTCCTCTATACAGCCTAACGTAACTGTGAGTTCATATAACTACATAGGCGATACAGTAATAGGCGAAAGCAGTGTTTTAGGACCACACACGGTTACATTAAACATTTTGCCCTCTGGTGTAAAAGTCAGCCGATTACATCCAGTAAGAGTTAAAGGAAAGTTATTAACAAAGCTTGGAGCAATCATTGGTTGTAATGTTTACATAGGTGCTAACAGCACATTGTTTGCTGGAAGTATAATTAAGTCTCATGAAAAAATAAAGCCACATAGTATTATCATGCAGCAGAGAAGCACTCTATAAGTTTAAATTAATCTATATTCCTTACCTTTATGTAAATAAGCAAGTCCTTCATCAACCATAGCTCTGAGAAGTACCCTAGATTTCTCATCAAGGTTTTTTACTTTATCTACTGGTAAGGGGAATAGTTTCTTAAATTCATTATAAAACTCTTTATCGATAACATATGATGAAACAAGAATAACTTTATCTTCACTTATGTATTCTTCAAGAGGTTTATTTATAATATTTTTAGCCCTACTTACACTAAGCACTTTTTCACCACTTAGTAAACTTAAGAATTCATCTTTTTCATAACCCTTAAACTTTAGCTTACCTAAATATTCCCATAGTTTATTTATTCTAGACTTCACTAATTCAACTTCTTTACTAAGTCTTTTTTCCACTATTTCTAAGTTTTTAATTTCAATACGTATATTTTCTACTAAGTTTAGTATTTCGCTAATACGTTTTTCTATAGTACTTACCTTTTTTGATAATTTATCTACTTCTTTAGATAATCTTTCTAAATTATCACTTTTCACCTTCTCCACTAGGCGGCCTTTATCTTCTCTCCTCATTTTCCTTGGAGCCCTGTAAGCGACTGTGTATCCTTTTTCCGTTCTTATAACCAACCCCCTTTCCCTTAATCGATAAAGAGCTGCCCTTACCCTATTGTAGCCTACACCTAGTGCTTCAGCAATTTCTCTGGGATTCGACCCTGGGTTTTCCTTTAGGAAGCCAAAGACAAGCTCTTCAACACTCAACGTTAACTACCAAATATATTTATTTTTAAAGTTTAGAAAAAGTATTTTGGCTATGTTGTAAGAAAGCATTTGACGGGACTACATATGCTTAAAGTAGCTGTTTTCGGAGTAGGAGGCTGGGGTATAAACCATGTTAGAGTTTTAAGAACATTATATGGCACTCTTGTTAAAGATATAATTGTGGTAGATGTTAATGCAGAACGGGGAAAATATGTATCAAAAATTTATGGAGCTAAATTTTACTCTTCAGTAGACAAGGTGCTGGCTAGGGAGAAAGATTTAGACGCAGTAATAATTTCAACACCTACCCCACTCCATTATGAGCACGCATTAGCCTCAATTAATAGTGGTAAGCATGTTTTAATAGAGAAACCTATGACGGACTCTATATACAAAGCTATTAAACTCTATGATTATGCGAAAGATTCAGGTTTAATATTAGCTGTAGGTTTCATTATGAGATATCACCCATTAGTAAGTTATGTCATTGATAAGGTAGTGAAAAACAATGTTTTAGGTAAAATACTTACAGCAAATAGTAAAAGGACCTCATTATGGCCTAATAGACCGTGGGACGTAGGCGTTATTAAAGACCTTGCAATTCACGATATAGACTTACTCCATTACATTTTCAATGAAAAAGCTCAGTATGTGTATGCTGACGCTGGAAAACTGAAACACAGCTATTATGAGGACTTTGCTTCAATGCTTATAAACTATGAAACTTATTCAGCAGTGTTCGAAGCAAACTGGGTAACACCGTACAAAATAAGATACCTATCCTTGACAGGAGAAAGAGCTGTTGTAAATGTGGACTTTGTAGCAAACGAACTCACGGTGTTCAAAAACGATGGGGTATTTAAACCAAAAATTAATATTCAAGAACCCTTACTTCTTGAGGATAAGGACTTCTTAGAATCAATTATTAATAAAAGAAGTCCGAAAGCAACGGGAATGGACGGTATACGCGCTTTAGCTGTATGTGAAGCAGCATTAGAATCTGCTAAGTTAAGGAGAATAGTGGAAGTAAAATATCCTTTATGAGCTCAGCGCTTTGGCCCCCTTACATACTTTAGCTGTTCAACTTTTGCATGTATTCATCATTGCACATATCTTCTAGGAAAAGCTATGCTTATACACTGTATAAAAACATTAATGATGGGATATGTTATGGGAAATAATAAAGGTAGGAAAAAGTTTATCGGAAGACATCTAATGGTTAAGGGAGAATATGTAGACTTAATCCTCAAAGGTATAAAGAAAACCACTATAAGACTGGGCATGGTTACACCTAAGTATAAAGAGATAATAGTTCATGGCGGCGGAAGACCAGTTGCCGTTGTTAAAATAGTGAACATTAGACATAAGAGAATTAGGGAATTAACAGAGGAAGATGCTAAGAAGGATGGATTCCCATCAGTTAAAATACTTCTTAAAGAACTTAGGAAAAGCTATGGTGACATAAAACCTGACGATACAGTAACCATAATAGAGTTTAATGTTATAAAGAAGCTGACAGAACTTGACATTGAAGAACCATGGTTAGGTTTAAAACCTGTTGAAATCGCTAGAATAGCTTTAAGATACTGCAAGAATATACCGGAGAATGATAGGGAAATACTTGAGGATTTAACCAGAACGGAAAGTATAAGAAAAACAGCAGTAAGGCTCTTCGGAAGCATAAATAAGCGCTGGAAAGTACGTAAAACCCTTAGGAAATATTTAGACGAACTTATAAAGAAAAACATAGTTAAGGTTAGAAATAATGATACCTAGAAAAATATCTAATCAAGCAGCTAAAATCCCATTTACTGGAGACTTTGTTATACTTGAACTTTATAGAAGATTTATTAAAGGTAAGAGGAGTTTAAGAGTGAATTCAATAATCATTAGGCCAGGTAAGAAAATAGAGAGACCTACAGAAAGAAACCATGAACACATATACTATGTTGTTGAAGGCGTAGGTAAAATAGACTACCCTGAACTTCAAAGAACAATTACAATTGAACCTTTCTCATTAATATATGTTCCTATAGCGTTAAAGCATATTATAATTAACCATGGTATTGGTAATCTACATATAATAGACTTTACATTAATTGAATAAAGCGTTCTAAAATTCGCTCCTATGTAGGACCTCTTATGAGTTTTCTTAAGCTCGCTCTTTGCTTTGTACAAGGTTCCATTTATTAACAATATAACATCTTGGTCAATAACGAATTCAATGATATGTTTTCATTGTGCTTGAACTTTCCTACTCCTTAACTGTTAACATAGTTATTCCTCAAAATTATGTAAGGCTGATATGGCGATAGTACTAAAAACTAACTGCATATGTAAGCTTAAATTTATGAGGTTAGCAACAATGGTATCTGTTCTTAGCACGTTACTTAGTAGTATTAGAAATAAAGTGAACAATATAAGGGCTAAAAGCCAACTAACAGAAGAAAAACCTGTAATGAAAGCCTTTAATGACGAAGAGAAAACCAATAATATAGTATCTGATCTGACGCCATTAAGCCTAAGTATAGTAGCCTGCACTAAACATGTAAAATCATTTGTTGACAGTTGCCCTCAATGCGGATATTTTGTTGAGGAGAAAACCGTAGATACGTACGTAGGTATTGAGGGGCCCATTTACCTAAGGAAAGATGTAACATCTAAATTATTTAGGCCTATGGTGAAATTAACTAAGATGTATAAGTGTTCTAAATGCGGATATGTAAAGTCTAAAAGAACAATGTACATACCCTTAGAGAGTATAGATTTAATAGAAGATTTTCTACCCCAAGACTTTAAAGATACTGTAGATAAAATAAAGAATACGGCAACAGCTGTAGAAGAGATTTTGAAGAAGTTTATTGGGTAAAATAACATGACAAAATGGGTTTTGATATGTGAGAAATGTAAGACAAAATGGGTACTTGATGTTAGCTACGATTTACGAAAGGTTGGTAGGCTATATCACTATTGTAAGACATGTAAGGCAAATACTTTTCATAAAGTATTGGGTGTAGCTGAGCAAGGTTAACAGAAGAATTTTTAGTTTAGAAAGTCATCAAAGACTATGGTGGAAAATATGATTTCTGAAACAGAGAAAGCTCAGTTCTTTATCCTTCTAAAAAAGCTTTCTGAATCTATAGGTGTTTCAGGCCATGAATTCGAAGTTAAGAACATAATAGTTGAAGAGATAAGCGATGTAGTTGATGAGATAAAAACGGATAGTTTAGGTAACATAATAGCTTTAAAGAAGGGTAAAGATAACGGACCCAAAGTCATGATCTCGGCACATATGGATGAGATAGGGTTAATGATAACTCACATAGATAAGAGAGGCTTTTTAAGATTTACTAGCATAGGTTCATGGAATGAGAGAATTCTACCTGGACAAAGAGTTATCATATATACCGGGAAAACGAAAGTTCGGGGAGTTATAGGAGCTAAACCCCCACATCTAATGACTCCTGAAGAGAAAAAACAAGTTTTAGAAATGAAAAAGCTATTTATTGACATAGGAGTTGAAAGTAAAGAGGAAGCAGAGAAGCTAGGTGTAAAAATAGGGTCCATAGCAGTACTTGATAGAGAAATGGTTAGGCTTGGTGGAACAGATAAAATTACAGGTAAAGCATTTGATGACAGAGTAGGTGTAGCAACGGTAATTTATACGCTAAAAAAACTTAGTAATGTAAATCATGAAGCCAACGTATATGCAGTATTCACAGTACAAGAAGAAATAGGGTTAAAAGGTGCTACAGTTTCAGCCTTTGCGGTAAAACCGGATCTAGGCATTGCTGTTGATGTAACTACAGCTAACGATGTAGTAGAGGTCGATGAAAAAGACTGGGTTACATCACTGGGTAAAGGGCCAGCTATAAAGATTATGGACAAGGGAAACATTTCACATCCAAAATTAAGAGAGTTGCTTATTAAAATAGCTGAAGAGGAGAAAATACCATACCAGTTAGAGGTATTGGTAGGAGGAGCCACAGATGCAGCTGCAATAATGCTTTCAAGAGAAGGAGTACCTGTAGCTACCATATCTATACCTTGTCGCTATATTCATTCGCCAATAGAAGTACTGGATCTTAAAGATGTAGTATATGCTTCAAAACTGTTAATATCGTTTGTGAAAAAAGTTAGCACAGAATACGTGAAGAGCTTAAGCCAATTATAAATTCTGCTACATATACTTTGTTATTTTCTCTTGTCTTAAAACATTTCTTAGTAATACAGAGTTTTCAATAACTGTTTCTAAGCCTACACTTAATCTTTTACCTATGGCAGCTAAAGCTTCTTTTAAACCGCTAAACTTCTCAGGTTTTTTATTAAACATTTTTCTTGCACTTTCTCTGATATGCCAGTTTCCTACGGGAGCATAGTATTCTGTTCCTATTTCCCTTATTGCAATAACTAATGCTTGTCTCCTTAAACTATATAGGTTCTCTAAAACACCTAATTTCAGTGCATAATATCCTCCATCGATATCACGTCTTATTTTACCATCCCATAGCTCATAGTTCTCAATAACTATAGGTTTTAAAATGCTCCCTGTCCATACTGTTCGAGGCAACCAAATTTCGAGTAATTCGAAAGAATAAACGCCTGGAATGAGAAGTATTTCGAAGTGGTTACCTAAGTAAGTTACATTGTATACTAAGAAGTTGTTTATTGATGGGTAGTTTCTTACTTTTTTAACAAGCATATCACATAGCATAGAATCTACAGCAGTTATTGCCCAGCGGGTTGGAACAAGTTTTCTCTTCCTAATTTTACCAAGTAGCCCTGCAGAGAAAACCCTAATAATATCGTATATTGAGACACCTTTACTATAAAGTATTCTTACTCCTTTCTTAGCCTTTAAATCGTAGTCATTAATTACCTTTTCAACCACCCTATCCAATGAAGGATTGTCTATTATCCTAATTCTTTCTAAAGGCGCCGTTGGACCTAATGGAGCTATAAGGCCATCAAATCTAAGTATAGGATAAGGTTTCTTTAGGAGCTTAGCCTCAGTATCAACAGGTTTTCTAGAAGCAGAAGCAAGTTGTACCTCGTAGAAATTCCCTGTACTAGACAGTTTTGCTATAGAAACTCTACATCTTCTCCGTGGAAGAATAAGAGACGACCTTAGCTCAATTATTTTCTCTAACGAAAGCCTACCCCACCATGCCTCTGGATTATCATATAATTTAGGGTCTTTATCAGAAACTATTCCTGTGTAGATGTTGACTTCAGGGTATCCTCCTTCACCAACTATGAGTGTTGGAGGGGTTGACCCGAAAATAATGTTATCTCCGCTAATTCTCACTTTTGAAATAGCTCTTACAGATGCTCTAAACCTTAAAAGGATAGGACATAATGGTTTACCGCAAAGCCTCCTAACTCCCTTACATTGGACACATAATTTAGCATGCACTTTAACAGGCATATTATTAAACCATGCAGCGATCTCTAAGCGACTTAATAGATTCTGTGTAGTAGTTTTGACATTAAAAATTATTAAACCTAGTGACATAATCACCTCATGGTGTTAGATTGTGGAAGAAAAACTTGTGGGCCTAATTTCCGATACTCACGATAATCTTAGAGCAGTAGATAAAGCTTTAGAAGTATTTAAAGACCATAGTGTAGAGCTTATACTTCACGCTGGGGACTGGATATCTCCATTTACATTAAAAAGAATAGCTAAAGGGGGTATTAAGGTAATAGGGGTTTTTGGTAATAACGATGGGGAAAGAAAAATGCTGCTTGAACTTGCAAAAAAGTATGATATCCGTTTAGAAGCAGAAATAGCTACAATAAATACTGACGGCAAGAAAATAGCTATAACTCATGGTACTTCAAATGTTATTATTGAGGCTTTAGCGAAAAGCAGTATGTTTGATGTTGTAGTTTTCGGCCATACCCATAGAAAAGAATTAAAGAAAGTTAAAAACACTTTACTGATAAATCCTGGAGAAGCATGCGGCTACCTTAGCGGTGAGCCAACAGTAGCCATCTTAAACGTAAAGACCATGGATGTTAAATTTGTAGCTTTAACTTTTTAAAAACATCTAAAGTGTTTTCAATAGTAGCGTCGATAACCTTACTTAATGAAATATTTTTTATTTCGGCAATTTTCATAGCTGAATATACTATGTTTGCAGGTTCATTTCTCTCTCCTCTGATAGGAGAGAGGACTGGGGAATCTGTTTCTAAAAGTAGGTTTTCCAAGGGCAGTTTTCTTACAAGCTTCTGTTTTTGAATACTGAATATTACACTTGGCGGAATTGAAAAATACACACCATGTTTAGCTGCTTCAATAGCCCAGCCCACAGAACCATCGTAAGCATGCATAACCACGTTAAAGTATTTTTGTTCAAGAAGAATTTCTATTGCGTATTTTCCAGCACTCCTAGAATGGATAACAAGGGGTAAGTCAAGTTCCTTAGCAACATTAATCCATAAGGCAAAAATCCTTCTTTGCCTATCTCTTTCACCATGGTCTCTAACGAAGTAATAGTCTAAACCTGCTTCACCAATACCTACGATAATGTCCAAGTACTTTTTTACATTCTTAAGCTGTTCTTCAAAAACTTCATCACTTACAATTACGGGATCATGACCTATAGTTAAGCTCATATATTCTTTGAAGCTATTGACAATGTTTAATGCTTTAGAAACCTCTTCAGGTTTTATTGCAGAAATTATTATATGTTTTACTCCTTTTTCCTTAGCTCTGCTAATAACTTCTTCTCTATCATTATCAAATACTTCATCATGTATATGGCAGTGCACATCAATCATTATCTATCACTCATACTTGTTAGCTCTATAGTTTACTTTGTGTTAAACCTTTAGTATGGAGAACTAAAATATGTTATCTTGGTGTATAACTAAATGCGTAAAAGACTTTTTGGTACAGCTGGTATTCGTGGAGAATATGGGAAAGTAATTACGCCTGAAATAGCGTATGAAGTAGGTTTGGCTTTAGCAACATTTTTAGAGGGAAAAGGTTTAGCAACAGTTGGGCATGATGTTCGGTTAACATCACCCTTATTAGCAACAATAGTTTCTTCAGGTCTTATGGCAGGAGGAGTAGATGTTATAAACCTAGGTTTGGTACCGACGCCAATACTCGCCTACTCTATACCTGCACTGAGAGCTAATGCAGGTGTAATAATCACTGCAAGCCATAATCCTCCACCAGATAATGGTATTAAATGTTTTAACGGTAAAGGTATGGAGTTCACGGTTTCCATGGAGAGAAAACTGGAGGACATAATATTCAGTAAGAAGTTTAACTATGCTAAATGGGATTCTGTTGGAAAACTAGAGTACTATCCTGAAATAGTTAACAATTACATGGAAGAGCTTATTTTCAAACTCAGACCTGGAAAGGTTAAGAAAAAAGCAAGAATAGTCATTGATTGCGCTAATGGAGCTGCATCGAACATTACACCTATAATACTTAGAGAATTAGGAGCATCCGTTGTCACAATAAACTGCCATTATGATGGCATGTTTCCAGGAAGAATCCCTGAACCAAGACCAGATGTACTTAAAGAATTAGGAGAACATGTTAAAGTATTAAAGGCAGATGCAGCACTAGCTCATGACGGCGATGCAGATAGGCTAGCTGCGCTTTCAAGCAATGGAAAATTCATTCTTAATGATAGACTATTAGCATTTTATGCTATGCTTAAACTTAAAGAGAAAGGCGAAGGAGTAGTCATTGTATCCATAGATACTTCTTTTGTCATAGATGAAATCGTTGAAAAATATGGTGGAAGAGTTGAAAGAGCAAAATTAGGTAAAACGCATGAAAAACTGCTGGAGTATGGAGAAAAAGCCGTAATGGCTGCTGAACCTTGGAAACTCATAGATCCAGATTGGGGCTATTGGGTTGACGGAATATATCAAGCAGCATTATTAACAAAGGAAATGCTGGAAAAAGGTGTAACAATAGAGAAACTACTTAAAGAAATACCTGAATATCCGCAAATAAGAGCTTCATATAAAGTACCTGAAGAACTAAAATATGAGATAGTAAGTGAAGTACATGATAGAATGAGAGAGGTTTTTAAAGAATACGAATCGGAACTGACAATAGACGGTTTAAGATTAAACATGTCGGATAAATCATGGGTTCTCGTTAGAGCATCAGGAACAGAACCTAAAATAAGAATATATGCAGAAGCAAGAAAGGAAAAAAGACTTCAAGAAATATTTCAGAAAACACTAAAAATACTTAAAGAAGTTGCTGAGAAGAAGGGTGTGAAAATAGTTTAGTCAGCGAAGAGAAAGATACTTCACAGCTACAGCTCCGAAGACCGTCGTATCATCATCTAAGCATATGTAGGATAAAAGGAAACTAAAAATCTTTATGAAACTAAAAATACGTTACAGATGATGAACACGGGAAAAAGGATAAGATGACTGCACATGTCTCAGCTGATTTTCATAGTTAATTAACGAAATTAATCCTAGCATTAATCTTCTAAAATCAAGCTTCTTAGACTCTGAAGACCATTTCTATGAAATCTAGCTAGAGAGATAGATAAACTTCTCTTCACTAAGCTTAGCTCTAATACGGGTGCAGAAGCCAGGTCCATGACTATAGGAATAGTGACACACATACTTAAACTCATATCACCTCCCATTATAGATATAGCTAGAAAGCATGACGTAATATCAAGTGTTTATGAGCCCCCGGGGGGTGATTATTAATGAGAGTACATCAATAGAGTGATAAAGGAGAACATAGAGAAAATACCATCTTCTCCACTTTTAGGATAAAATATACATTAGAAAATTATGATGTCGACAATACATTATTTATTTTTACTCACCAGTTCTCCAATATTTTCGCTTTCATTAAAGGTCAGTATCAATGTTTTTAGAAGGTGTATTCAAAACTTACGCTTCCCCACTTTTCTGGAAAAGTCTAAAATCAAAATCAAGAAGTGGGAAAAACATCCAGACAGAGAGAAACTTTGATAGAATCCATAATGGATTGTGCGGGTCTTTTGTAGTTTGTCCCTTTAGCCAAAGGTCTACTTGTGCAAAGAAGCCTGTATAACCAAGTATTGA
Organism: Thermoproteota archaeon; assembly: GCA_029258915.1. Taxonomy (GTDB): domain Archaea; phylum Thermoproteota; class Thermoprotei_A; order EX4484-217-1; family EX4484-217-1; genus EX4484-217-1. Next base: position 122,604 of record JAPDJU010000005.1, on the reverse strand, counting down.
CATGACTGCAATAAAACTTAAAAAGCACGTGAGGAAGAGGAGAATTCTGTTTCTGCTTTTGGTTAAAAAATGGAATCGTCGGTTAAGGAAAAATAGTAGGGGGGTTCCAATGAGGAGAGCTATTATACTTCCTTCGAACGGACCGAACGGCAGCATTCGATAACGGGGATACGGTGGGGGTGGACCCAAAAAATGCGGAGCAGACATTTGGGTATTGATCATAAAAATTCCATAAACGAACTCATAAACAGCCATGGAAAGGAAGATAAGTAAGAAAGCAATCAAGAAGTTTTTGACTGGTTTGTGAGGTTTGATGACAAGATACGTAGTCAGGTAGAATGTAGTGATTGAGATCAGTGTAAATGTATGGATTTTGAAAGGGAGTGGAATTAAATACGTATAACTATATAAACCATTTGTTAATAGACTGAGTATTCCATTGAGAAACCATACTACTGCAGGAAGAAGCAATATCACATCAATCATTTTATCGAGATTTTTCATTTTCCCGCACCCATATATCAAATATTCTTACTATTCAAGTATATTATTGATGTTCCTCACGAAACAGGTTTTCTCCTTTGCCCACGATTTCACTTAATGAGTATTTCACATAGTTTTTATTCACATAACTTCTCACATGGAAATTAAAGTGAACTTTTATAAAGCTAAAGGGGATAATGTGATAATAATTGAAGAGAAGGAGAGTCATTAGGATGTAAAGTGAATCAAATAGTGAGTATGATGAAGTTTATGGAAGCTAATAAATAGGAAGTGGGTTTTTGTTTTCTCCCCTCATTTTCTAAACCTTTTGTTATTTCCCTGAATCCTATAATTAGAAACCTTAGAACTAATGTGAACTCTGCAATGATGCTATTGGGGATCGAACCGCAAAAAGGAATGATTAGAAATAGTGAGAAGTGACACGAGTTTAAATAAGTTGTGCTAAGTCTGTTTATAAAGTCGTGTTATTCTGCTTTGTATTCGTATATTTTCTTTTCCTCTTCGTAGTAGTCTTCTTGTACTATACTGCTTCTATCTTCTTTATGTCCGAGTCTTTGAGGTGTTCAAAATTTTTCATTGACTCTTCCAACTTTTACAAATACATCATCCTTTGTTTTCCTGAAGATAGGAATCTTTCTCACACCTACCTCTCAAATTACATCTTTTCTTTCTAGTTTAATTTTTCTGAAGATTTAAAGAGTTCCATACACCATCTGCATGTACACTACAATATATCTGTAAAATATTATAGTAGTAAGTAGGTGGTGTGTAATTCAAAATTGTTTATGGTTTTGGGAAAGGGAAGTGTTTTATCCCTCCCCTAGATAATTAATTTATGGTGAACTCCATGTCCGTATCTGTTCATCAACTCTCTAAATACCTGTCTCAGCTGATTATAACTGATGATCAGACATGGTCTTAAAAATTTAAAGTATCTTAAATACGTTTGTCATACCTGTTTTACTAAAGAGTACTGTACTAGGTGATTACTAGTAAGAGTGAGTATCTCAGCTAATTATATCGATGAAGCATACAGAGCATGTGCTGGTAACGTATTGAAAGTAAAGAGGAGCAACCAGTATTCCTAAAGATAAGGGCTAAACGCTTCTAACTTTTGCCATATATTCTCGTGCAAGTCTTATTAGTATCTGTTTAACTCTCTCTGCATCGTCATTCACAATTGCTTCAAAAAGCTCCCCACCTACCGGGCGTTTAAGAACTTGTTCAATGTGTTTTTCCAGTGTTCTTTCCAGTAATCCTACTGCATATTTGTCTTCGTTCATTATCATGGTAAGGGCCCTAAAGACCTCTCTTGGCTTTTCAAGTATGAGCTTAGCAAGGCTAGTACCAGCAATTCTTCTTACATGGTAGTCTAAAACTGTGTAGAGTGAGCTACTGAATATTGAGTTAAACGCTGTTTCTAGGAACTCTTCAACTAACCTAATCTCATCACCTTTAACTTCATCAGTCATGAACCACAACCCTCCCCCGTTCATCAAAGTCTATCTTTCGAATATTGGTATCGTGAAGAGACCCTCGCATCTTTAGAACTGCAATAACTCTTTGAAGCTTGCTACCTTTTCGCTCAAAGTCTAACCCTATTAATGTATCAGCTATCGTACTGTAACCAGCCTCTTCACCTTTCAAGACATTCCTAAGAGAAGTCATGATTGCTGTAACTCCATAAGATTTGCAGAGAGCTGCTATAGCTTTTATTATTGCATGAAGTGTTGCTGGGTCGCGATACATTCTTTCTAAGGCTGAGATTCCGTCAATAACTAACCTTGAAGGCTTGTACTTCTTAAGAATCTCGGTGGTTTCGTTCATTATCTGACCTATGGTAAGAAGTCTTGGAGTCCTATATAGTATTATTAAGTGGTTTTTCAGCTTCTCATAGTTAAAACCCATTGTGTTAAGCATTCTTTTAAGTTGTTTATCTGATTCTTCGAAAGATATGTAAAGGACACGTTCTCCCTTAAGAGCACCTTCGACTGCAAACCTCATGGATATAATGGTTTTTCCGGTTCCACTAGAACCACTAATAATTGTTAGACTATTTTTCAGTAATCCTCCTCCAAGCATTTTATCTAATCCAGGAATTCTTGTTGGAACCCTTTTAAGCTCATAGCTTCCGAGAGGGACCTGCTCAACAGGGGTGAACACCCTTATCCCGTCTTTACCTATTTCAAAATCATACGCATACCTTGGAACAGGAGAATATCTTGATTTCTGAACAATCATTCTTCTCCTCACAAGCTCTGTTCCAGGAACTCCCTCATATACAAGCCTTATAACTACATCTGCAAGAAACTCTTCAAAGCCAAATCCTATAACCTCTCTTCCATGAGGGAGATCTGCGATGAAATATGCTGTCATGTTAAGTGGCTTGAGAAGCCTCATCAATACCTCTCTAAAGAACACCCTAGCTTCTTCTTCCTTAAAATACATAAGCAGAGCTGTTATAGGGTCTAAGACTATTCTCTTCGCTCCTACTTCCTCGATAACGCTTGCTATAATGCTAATTAACTCGTGTATGACACTTTGTGAAACTCCTGAAAGCCCCTCAATAAACCTAAACTTACCCTCCTTCTCCAATTTCTCAAAATTCATTCCAAGCTGTTTCATATGGTAGTAAAACTCTCTTTTACCCTCAGCAAAGGATACGTAGATGCCGGGCACATTCTCTTCGACTGCTCCATAGTATAGAAATTGTGCTCCAAGAGTTGACTTACCCGAGCCTGGATGACCAGCAACAAGCACAATGTTTCCACGGAGCAGTCCTCCACCAAGTAACTCATCAAGAGCCTTTACACCCGTTGAAACTAAATCAGGTCTTTCCATCATGATTACATACCTCGAAATCGATTACCCTTTTTCGTACATATTTTCTCACTGCATACTAAATTTATTTACCTCTTGAAGCGTTTTTGCTGCTGCAATTTTACTAGCTCCATTAGATCCTAAGAGGCCCATTTTATCTTTAGGGGGAATAGTATTCTTACGGTTAACACTATACCTGTAACTGTTCATTAATCCCTTAATAATCTGTCTCAGCTGACTGCCAATCCTTGACTTAACATGAATGCTTTCGTTACGTATATTATTATGGTCAAAAAGGTTTAGATCAGAATTTCTTTCTCATCTTCTTTTAAAAATATTTATGCTTAATAGCCTCTTCTCAATATCGATGTCTTCCTTGGCATCTATGGGTATTATGTTTGTAACTCTTCTATTTCTATGTCCTATGAGGATGTTAACCGCATTATTTGTATAGCATGAGTGATTAGTAATTATATTAACCTTTTCACCTACCTCAACCTTCTCCATACTAGTATCTAGTAATGCTATTTCTTGAGATACTCTACTAACTACTACCTTAGGATACTCTACTAATTGACCGTACCCTTTTAAACCACCCCTGATCTCCTTATCAAAGTATCTACTACCAGCATTAATCACCGCTACATTGCCACTTGAATGCTCAGGTACTGAGATAATTGTCGCAAGTACTGTTAAGGCACAATCTTCGATCTTTGCTGATCCATATACTAGTGCTTGTGTTCTATCATAGTATACGTAATTACCGGGAAATAGATGGGTGTATATGGGTTCCTCTATGTCAAATCTAAGTGTGGGTGTTGAACCAGCTCCTACGATTTCCGGCTCCAAGCTGTATCTTTTAAGAAACTTTAATGTTACCTCCATGAGCTTAGCACTACGTTTAGCTATATGTCTAACTTCCAAGGGATTCCTAGCACTATAAGCATTTCCTTGATGTGTAACTATACCTATAAATTCTAAACTAGAAAATCTTCTCAATTTCCAGGCAAACGAACCTACATTTTCGGGTCTAACGCCAAGCCTTTGATAACCTACATCAACCTTAATACAGTATTCTATTTTTAACCCTTTACTATGAAAGCTCCTATCTATAAGACTTGCAAGCCTTACATTATCAATTCTTATTATAACCCTTACATCTCTCTCAACAAGATTTGCAATTCTATCTAGTTCCCCACTATCAACTGTAGGGTAAGCTAGCATTACAGTATTAGTTATGCCTTTATTAACTAATGTTTCAGCCTCTGCTACACTACCGCATAGAAACCCTTCAGCACCAGCTTTTTCCTGTAGTCTAGCTATGAAAGTTGACTTTGTTGTTTTAAACATGGGCCATAGAATCTTACCCTTAGATCTTATCTTATTAGCTATAGTATAGACGTTTCTCTCCAACTTATCAAGGTCAACTAATACTATAGGTGTAGGTAGCTCATATATCTCCAGCACCTAAAACTTCACCCGCTTCTGCAACTATTTAAGACGTTTTACTATATTTTTATATTATTAGCTCACGCTATACGGCATAATTAACTGAACAAGCAAGTAGTAAAAGTTAGAATATTTAGGAAGTATTTAGATTAATCTTAACCATAGCTCTTCAGAAATCTTTACTTCTTATTTGATAACGAATGATCCAGCCCTTTTCCTCAGCATAAAACTTTTTAGAAGCTTAACATCCTTGGAAACAGAATTTTAGCCTATGGTGGTTTAAATTCCGTGAAAAAGAAAGAAAACTGATAGAAGCCAAAAAGTATTTCCATAGTAGTCTATAGTTTAGAGCGTGAGTACTATTGAAAATGCAATTCCTAAATGAAGCATTTGAGCTCGTAAATGAGCTTAGGAAATTCGGTGAAATAGTTTCAGGAAGCCGGCGGGAGGAAAAAATTGTAAAATACATACTTGATAAACTTCAAAGCTATGCGGATGAAGTAAAAATACATGGTTTTAATGTAACTATGTGGATTGATAATGGCTCCCAACTTTATGTGAAAAATAAAAGTAAGGAAGAACTAATTAAAGCTGCAGCTCTCCCTTACACACCTAGATCTCATGTTGAAGGAAATATGGTGTACGTTAGGGAATTTGGTATTAGAGAAAGTAAAGTTGATGTTGAAGGTAAAATAGTGTTAACAGAATGGGCAAAAGATCCCGATGAAGCCGAACACCAATATTTAGAAGCCATAGAACATGGCGCTTTAGGCCTGGTTTTAATAGATAACTACCCTTCCAGACTTAGGAGGATAGTTGTAAAAGGCACATACGGATATTCTTATAACCCATCTATACCTCCTCCGATACCTGCTTTAGGTATCAGATACGAGGACGGATTAAAACTAAGGAAAATGATAAACACCGATAGTGTAAGTGTTGAAATAGAAACTAACGTTAAAATAGATTTCGAAGCCGAAGGAAAAACTGTTGAAGCAATATTTAATGGCTCATGTGAGAAGGAAAAAATACTGATAACAGCACATCATGACCACTGGTTTTCAGGGGTTTCTGACGATTTATTAGGAGTAGCCTTCCTACTTTGGGAAGCTGAAAAAATAAAGAGACAAAAATTACTTCGTGAAGTTAGAATCATAAGTTTTGGAGCAGAAGAATGTGGTGCACCATATTTTACGGAATGGTATTGGTCATATGGTTCAAGATGGTACGTAAAGAATGTAGCTTTAAAATACGGTTTAGACACAATATACGCTATCTACAACTGGGATGTCGTAGGTAAGGGTAAAATAGTAATTTCTGCTTCAGGTTTCGAATACCTAAAATTTTTAAGTAGAAAAGTAAACCGCGTATTTCTTGAGTTAGATAGCCCATACTTTGATAGTTACTCATTTAGCTCCTTAGGCTTACCATCAGCAACAATAAATACCATAAGAAATGTAATGGACATATACCATACAGATAAGGATGTTTTAGAATGCCTTGATTCAAATACTGTTAAAGAAGCATTTACATTATCTCATAAAATTATCCATAATCTTATAAGTGAAAAACATGCATTAGATGCTTCTGTAAATGTGAAAGTGTTAGAGAAAATTTTAGAAAGTGAAATACGGAAAGGCAATATTAAACCTCATATTCTTATGAAATATAGAAATCTAATGGAAAAATATGGTATCAGAGTCTTAAGTATGGCTATAACCTCTGAACTTATTAAACCTATACATGAAGGAGACTATAGAACATCATATAGTCCATTAATTCAAAAATTCCTTCCCGAATACATTTATTTAAAAAAATGCATTAGCCATGTTCGTAAAATATTGACCATAATATCTGAAGGCTACTTCGACAATGTAGTAACTATTTTAAAGAAAATACCAGGTGAAGTTATAATTTCAGGGGAAGAGAAAGTAGTTCCTCTTATTAGAGTAAAGCCCTTGATGAAGCACTTAGAATTAGGGAATAGGGATGTTGTTCACAGGAGCCTAGCTGATTTGCTTAAATGTTTAGAAAAGAGAACTTCAACTAATTTAGAAAGGATTCCTGAAATTTTAGAAGAAAGGTTGAGAAAAATATGGAGATCATTATAGAAAAACTGAAACCTAATAGGCTTAGAGATTTTAAAAAGCTTGTGAGCGAAATATTTAATGAACGGCATAGACTGTGGATTTTTTCAGCTCTAGGATTCACTAAAACCTATGTTGCAAGAAATGTAGAACATGATGATTTTGTAGGTTTTATTCAGTTCTTTCTAAGTAATATAGATGAGGTAAAAATTGGTGCAATATATTATATCGGTGTTAAACGTAAATACCAGGGAATAGGTGTAGGTAGAAGTCTTGTTAGAAAAGCTGAAGAACATTTTTTAGAAAATAATGCATATATAGCTGCTGCATCTACAACTTCTAACAATATTAAAGCTAGGTTGTTCTTTAAGAAACTAGGTTTTAAAGAATACCGATGGTATGAACTATATGACATGTTTGGAATGCAGTTTTCAAATAAACTAATTAGAATTTTAAGAGCTTATGAAGATGATGTTTTTCTCATAAAATTCTTCAAGAGTTTAAAACATACTCTTATTTAGAAATTACCTGTTCTTTATAGTTACTTATAGAGATTATTAATTAACTGTAAGTAGAGTAAGTATTATGGGTATGTTCAGTTAAATATAGTAAGTGGTACTAGTCTAGGTTGGTGTTTCTTATGGGAAAACCGGATTATGGAAAGTTTTTCGCTAGTAGAATAAACTATATGTACCCATCACCTGTAAGAGAGGCTGTTGCCAAGATAGCTTACAAGTCAAAAATAAAACCGATAATATCCTTTGCCGCTGGAGAACCCGACCCAGAAGTATTGCCTAGAGACATTTACGCTAATTTAGCAGCTGAAATTTTCAGAAAAGTTCCTAAGATAGTAAATTATGCTCCTGCTGAAGGAGTTTTAGATTTAAGAGAAGAAATAGCAAAGTTCATGAAAGAATATGAAGGAGTAGAAACATCATATGAGAAAGTTATTGTAACTGTTGGGGGTTCACAAGCATTAGATATTGTTGCTAGAGTACTTCTTGAACCAGGAGACATTGTCATAACAGAAAATCCATCATATGTAAATACGTTGCTTTGCTGGCGTCATTATGGCGTCCAACTTACCGGTGTAGAAATGGATGAAAAAGGTATGAGAACAGATAAGCTTGAAGAAAAAATTAAAGAACTCAAAAACAAAGGGAGACTGGTTAAGCTCATATACACTATTCCAACAGGCCAAAACCCTTCAGGAATAACTATGAACCTTGAAAGAAGAAAACATTTACTTGAAATAGCTTCAAAGTACGATATTTTAGTGGTCGAAGATACGGCCTATAACCATTTAGTTTACGAAGAAGTCCCGGTAAAACCTTTAAGATCTATGGATAAAGAAGGAAGAGTAATTTATGCAGGCTCATTTAGCAAAGTGTTAGGTACGGGGCTTAGAGTAGGATGGTTAGAAGCACCCGAAGAAGTAATAGAGAAGGTAAGGTATAGCAAGCAACCTATGGACATGTGTGCTCCTGTACCTTCACAGTACATAGTCCTTGAGGTTCTAAGGAGAAAAATGTTTGGAGATATTAAAATGAGAGCAATTGAAGCATATAAGCATAAGAGAGACTTAATGCTTAAAGCGTTAGATACGCATCTACCTGAATTAAAACATACAAGACCAGTAGCAGGTATGTTCATTCTACTATGGTTACCGGAGAAAATAGAAAGCTACGCATTTGCGGATGTTCTACTTGAGAAATACGATGTAGCTGTAATACCTGCAGCACGGTTCTTCTTAGGGGAAGAGGGAAGAAACGTTATAAGGCTAAACTTCTCAATGGCAAAGCCTAACTTAATAGATGAAGGTGTGAAAAGAATAGCTAAGCTAGTAGGAGAATTAGCTGAACAAGTATAGCTACTTTATTTCCAAATATTTTTTTTATATGTATGATAAGGATCTTTTAGCTGAACTATTCCTTTTGCTAGCCATTAAACCATGGATGGAATTAGGTTCCTTAATTATTTTTTCAAACAACACTTCCTCTTCTACTGTTTGATGAGTCAGTAGAGGATCATTACAATACTTTGAAAAAACATAGAATATAAATCTCAAAATAAACCTTTTAGATTCAAAATCTAAATTTCCATTAAACAGATAGAAGAAAGCATTATCTAACGCAGCAATTATATTATCATCTAAATCTATTTCCTCAAGAAGCTCCCGCAATGCCGAATATATCTTCAACCCCTTCTGCACATTAAAGTAACACAAAGCCTCCATATTCTTTCACTGAGATAAAGAAAGTTAAAGTCATATTAGAAAGTTATTTTATATTTGCCAACATTTGCACTGAAAAATTTACTTAAAAACGCAAAACCCATCTTCCATGATAGAATTCACGCGCATAAGGTATAGTAAAAGCCATTCTTCTCTCTCTGTCTAAGAGCTTCACCTCAACCTCCTTTATACCCTTTAGAGACTCAATGAAAGTAGTTAATGTAATTATCTCCGTAAATGGAACCACACCACCGATAAAGACTTGATTCGTTTTGAATGATATACTAGCAGTAGTGAACGCTGGGTGTTCAAGGAGAGAAGAAATCAAAGCATATAATGAAGAGCTATTACCATGCACTCTAGCTATAAATAGTGTGTTATATTCTGAAGGTAAGGGTACCAACCTAAGTCTTATACCCCTAATTACACCTCTACCTAGTAAATGATTTTTAAAATGTCTAAGAACTCTGCTATATCTAATGTTAATACCATGCATTTTAATTTTTAATTGAATATTTCTTAAACTAATAAATGGATTTTTTTCAAGCTCCTTGGCAATTAATAAATCTATTAAATCTATTCTTGATGGCTTCTCAGGCTCTGTAAAAATAACTTTACCTAATTTTTCATAATATCTTTTTTCCATTAATGACCAGTCAAATAGTACTCTTTTTTCTTTAAAATTATAATATAATGTGTATTTAGGTTTTGAACTATATGTTCCTTCAATTATCCAGCATTGTTCAAGATGTTGTTCAGGGAGTAACTTTAAGATGTCTTCGATGTTATATGTTAAGGGTAAGTAATAAACCAAAAATAATCCTTTAGGCACTATAGGCGCATAGTATCTTAAGAAAACACTTGGAATATCGTTTATACTTATTATTCTATTTAAGAAAACCAGAAGCACAGTAAGGCCGAGTTTATAATGATCAATATCCGCACCGAAGGCAAAGCCGCCAGTTCTAAGTCTTCTAATTTTATACCAAATAGAAGAGACATGCAAGTTCAATGCTCTAGCTAAGTCTGATATCGTTGGTAATCCTTGATAGGACTGTATTACCTCTAATATTTTAGCTAGATCTGGTGTAAAATACCTCTTAAATGCTTCAATATTTCTTTCTATTGCTTGCTTCTCTCTATGGACCTTGCTTTGAAGGGTTATGGCAGTATGGTGTTCTAAGGAGTATATAGGTATTCTATAATGGCCTCCTGGGGTTCTTAGTGCTTTTATTTCACCTTTTTTGATCATTCTCAACACTGTCCAGTAGGAGACCCCCATGCTTAATGCTACTTCCTTTGGAGTTAACATTTTCTTCAATATATAAACCCTATTGCAATAAATGCCTATAATACCGATGCCTGATGCTTAGCTCTAAAATAAATTTTACCGTTGTATTTATTTAAAATTTTCAATAGTTTGTCACCTGCCATAATAAAAAACTCTATTGGTACATATGCTAAATTTTACGTGGTTGATAACAATGGAAAAAATGTCAAAAATTATTGAGATCCTATACAAAGACCCCACAAAGACCATGTTAGCATTAAGGCTATCTATACTTGCAGCTGCCCTTCTTGTAGGCATAATGAAAGGAGATCCCTTAGAATCTGACGGTTGGTAGAAGCATAGCAATTTAACTCTTATATTTTTATTTTTCAATATTATTATTTTACATGTTTAACTCTCATATTCTTGAAGGCCTTTTCTTGATAGTATATAATATTGTTCTTTTAGTTTGCTTTTCTCTATTATGGTGTTTCTTAGTAATATGCTTCCGTTTTCTAGGATGAAGGCGTCGAATATTTCTTTTTTCGGTTTTGTTTTGATAACTGGGAATATTAGGATTGGCTTGCGTTTGGTGAGTTTTTGGATTTTTTCTACGTCTTTGTTTGAGATTTTGACTATGTTTAGTTCGTAGTGGTAGCTTATTTCGAATCCGTATTTTGAAAGGTAGTTGTTTAGTTCTTTTTCTAGGATTCTTAGTTTTTCTTCGAATTCTTTAGCTAGCCTAGCTAGTTCTTTAGGGTCTATTGATGTTACTTTAACTATTTCAGGCATTTGCTTTCACCTGTTTACAGGCTTCGGTATGTTTGTCTCCAGTATATTTTGGGAGTTAAGGATATTTAGCTCTAGGCTTATATGAGAATGTAGTGTGACGGGTTTTTAGTGATGTTAGTAGATAGGTTTGGAAGGCCTTTGCTTCACTTAAGACTTTCTGTTACCAATAGGTGTAATTATAATTGCATATATTGTCATAGGGAGGGAGAATTTTCTTTCATAAGGAATTCTTCTGAAGAGCTGAGCCCTTATGAAATATATCTTATAGCTAAAGCTGCTTCTGATTTAGGTATTAGAAAGTTTAAGCTTACAGGTGGAGAACCTCTACTAAGAAACGATATAGTTGAAATAGTGAGCTTACTTAACAAGTTGAAGCCCTTAGACTTAGCAATGACAACTAATGGATATTACATGGCAAAATATGCTTATGAACTTAAAGAAGCAGGTTTAAGAAGAATCAATATAAGCATTCCAAGTTTAAGGAGAGAGACCTATAGGAAAATAACAGGTGTTGACGGTTTAAACCAGGCTTTAAATGGTTTAGAGGAAGCAGTAAATGTAGGTTACGACGTTATTAAAATAAACTATCTTCTACTAAAAGGGTTTAATGAAGACGAGTTTGAAGAATTTATAGAACTAGCTAGAAAACTAAATGTTATTCTTCAAGTAATAGAACTACAGCCTGAAGGACTTGGATATAGGAACTTTGAAAAACTTCATACAGACCTTTCACCCTTTGAAAAGAAGGTTAAAGAAAGAGCAGTAAAAGTTGTTTACAGGAAGCTTATGCATAATAGACCACAATACTATGTAGACAATGCAGTTATCGAGTTTGTTAGACCAGTATGTAACCCTGACTTTTGCATGCACTGCACTAGGCTAAGAATAACAGCTAACGGGTTTATTAAAACATGTTTATTTGTTAAACCTAGTATAGGGTTGGAAAGTATTTTGAAAAATAACAGTTACTCTGAAGAACGTAAAGTCGAAAAGATAAAGGAAATGATAGTTAAAGCCAACAATATGCGTGAGCCATACTATAAAAGTGAGAAGCAAGTAAGCATAATAGGTTTTAAAGCTCAAGAGAGGATAGAACAATGAAAGTTAAAATGGTAGATGTATCTTTAAAACCTGAAGTTTTTAGAGAAGCCATAGCTTCGGGTAAAATATTTCTAAGAAAAAAGACTATCGAGCTTATTAGAGAAGGTAAAGTAGAGAAGGGAGATGTTTTTTCATCATCAACCATAGCCGCTATACTGGCTGTAAAAAAGACCTCGGAAATAATACCTTTATGTCATCTGATACCGATAACTCATGTGGATGTAGATTTTAACATATATGATAGCTATGTTAAAGTAACTGTAAAAGTGCGGACAACAGCTAAAACTGGTGTTGAAATGGAAGCCCTTACAGGTGTCATGGCGGCATTACTTACCATTTGGGATATGGTTAAAAAATATGAGAAAGACGAGAGAGGACAATATCCGGAAACAACAATAACCGATATTAGAGTTTTAGCTAAACTTAAAGGTGAAAAATAATTCGTGAACTACAGAAATTTTATAGTTTAAAAAATTCTATCTTAGCATCACTCATTGTTACAGCTGTTCTTATTTTCTACGTGTTTATCCTTAATGTGGACCTTAAAATACTGTTAAAAGCTAATCCTAGTCTTGTGTTGCTATCATTATTAGCTATGATAGCTTCTCTTATTATAGCATCTTTAAGGTTAATTGTTCTTAAAGAGAACTTAGGATTTAAAAACAGCTTAGCTATATGGTTTTCTTCCCAGTTTTTATCAAATATTTCTCCTACACATAGTGGTGGCGAGATTATTAGGTTCTTCGCTATTTCGATGGTCACTAGAAATAGTAAAATATCAACGAATATTGTTCTCTTTGAAATACTGCTTGATGTTTTCATACCTAACATTTTAGCTATAGTTTCAGCCATATTCTTCATTGTTTTTAGGGAAAATATGCTCTCTGCTGTTCCAATATTTTTTTCTTCTTTTAACATATTGGTTTGGCTTACTGTTTTTCTGAAACGGAGAAAAGTGTATTCTATAGTGGAAGGTTTCTTGAAAAGAACTGGTATTATTAAGTATATGCAGCCATCGTTAGCTGATCTTGATTTTAAGGTTGATAATTTTAAACTCGCAGCATCTGTAGCGCTAACATTGCTTAGGATATTGCTTGTTTCATTCTCCATATATTTAGCGTATTTGGCTGTAGGTATTCCTCTTAAGCCTTTTGAAGCATTGGTAGCATATCTTTACGCACTATCTTTAGGTATTATACCGTTACCTGCTGGTGCTTTAGGTATGGAAATAGGGATGTCTATAGTTAAGCCGGGTGCAGGTGTTGTATTGTGGAGAATTATTGCATACTATATTTTAACCTTAATATGCTTCCTATATACGCTAGTCCCCATGAAGAAGTTAGGAACGCTGAGAAGTTCTAAATAGATGCCCTCTCAAATAGTAGCTTGGTGATTATTTGAGCCTACTAGATGAGCTAACCAGTACTGTAAGCTATAGTAAGGTTGAAAGAAAAATAGTAGATTTCATTAGAGATTACGCATACTCCTCCAATGTTGAAGGTGTTGTTTTAGGACTAAGTGGTGGAGTTGACTCGTCAGTAACCGCTACTTTACTTGTTAAAAGCCTTGGCAGAGAGAATGTGTTGGCCCTTATAATGCCTCATAGTGGAACATCTAGGGTTGATGTTGAGGATGCTATTAGTGTAGCTAAAATGTTAAACATAGAATATAAGATGATAAATATCGACAAATGTGTTGACGTAGTAATTAATAGTTCTCCATGGCTTATAGGATATACTGACAAAGTAGTTAAAGGTAATATTATTGCTAGAATAAGAATGATCATTCTATATCATCATGCTAATGCTTTAAAAAGACTAGTAGCTGGTACAAGTGATAGAAGCGAATACTTGCTAGGATATTTTACGAAGCATGGTGATGGTGCAGCAGACTTCTTCCCAATCCTTGATCTGTACAAAACACAGGTAAGAAAACTTGCATGCTATCTAGGTTTGCCGAAGAGAATATGTGAAAAACCTTCTTCGCCAGGTTTATGGAAAGACCATTTAGCTATAGAAGAGCTAGGTTTTAGTTATGAAATAATAGACCAGGTACTTTACGGATATTTTGATAAGAAGCTATCTATAAATGAAATAGCTGAAAAAGTAGGTTTAAACGTAGAAGATATTGAGAGTATTTTAAATAGAATAAAAGTTACTGAACATAAGAGAGCGTTACCACCTCATCCTAAGCTAAGATATTAGGGTTAGTCTAAAAATCCATACTTAAACCTAAGTTTTTTATATTCTTCAATAATACGTACCCCACTGCTTGTACCTATTCTTGAAGCTCCAGCAGAAATCAAAGCTAAAGTATCTTCTGCATGTCTTATACCTCCAGCGGCTTTAACGCCTATTTTACCTTCAACAGCATTATACATTAAATAAACGTCATGTAGTGTTACTCCTCTAGGACCGAATCCTGTACATGATTTTACATAATCTGCTCCTGCCTCTTTAACTATTTTTGAAGCTTCTATGATTTCATTATCGCTTAGATAACCTGTTTCTATAATGACTTTAACAATAATGTTACCTACACTCTTGGCTAAGTCTACAATTTCACTTATTTCGTTTAAAACATATTCTTTATTACCTGTTTTAAACATTGAGATATTCATTACCATATCTATTTCAGAAGCACCATTGTTTAATGCTTCTTCTGCTTCCTTCAGCTTGATCTTTAAACTTTGGTAACCAAGAGGAAAACCTATTATTGTAGCTATCTTACACTCAGGATACTTCTTTAATGCATCTTTAACGTATAGTGGCGGTATCATAGCTACAGCGAAACCATAGTTTAAAGTTTCTTCACATACTTTAAATACATCGTCCAATGTGACATTAGGTTTCAGTATCGTATGGTCAATTATTTTTGCTAAGTCCTTAACAGATAACCTCCTTATAAGCTCCTTGCTAGGTAGTTTAAGTGGAAGAATTTTTATCACCATATTTTTCAAATATTCTTAATGTTATTTATAAATTAGACTTACTCAATTTTGAGTAGCTACTCTTAAATTTAATTACTGTGTATATTCTTCTTAGCCCGGAGGTAAGGTAACATGAGGTCTAAGGATATAGCTGGTGCTGCTGTTTTAGCTGCTTTAGCTTCATTGTTAACTCTGTCTGGTGCTAGTACATTACTTAGAATGCCTCCCCCTTTTTCGTATTTAGTGTTTGATCCTTCTGAAATACCTTCTCTTATAGCGTATTTTTCATTTAATTTTAGGGTTAGTGTTTTAGTTGCTGTAATTCACTTTATTTTCTTATTGTTTAGAGGAGAATTCATACCTATAGGTCCGTTTATGAAATTTTCAGCAGTAATTTCGATGCTTATTGGTTTTCATGTTGCTTTTAAAATGAAGAGAAAGGAGATATTCTGTGTGATGTTTTCATCTTTATTTAGAGCACTGGTAATGACTGTAGTTAACATTATTGTTCTCATAACATTATTTAGAGATCTCATATTGTCGATAAGTTCAAATTATACTGTAGGTTTACTCTTCATATTACTTGTAACAGCTATTTACAATATTACTCACGTTGTCCTCTTTAACTACCCTATAGCAAGAGCTATTGTTTATCAAATAGAGAAAATTAAAAAGTTAAAATATTAGTCGATCCATCCGTTCTCTATTTTTTCAGGAATATATTCATCTGCAAGAAACTTTGTGCTTTTACTTGCTAATGCTTCAATTTCTAGTTTTACCTTCTTGTTAATGAATGTGAGTATTTCTTTCTTCCACTGCTTTGTCCGGAACCACTTATAGTTCAGAAGTTCTTTAGCTCTTTTTATATCTCTTGGCGTTGCTTTGATTATAAAGTTCTTGCGCTCTTTACTGCTTAAGTAGGGTTGTTTTATAAGCTTGCCTTTTTTATCGCGTTCGCCGAAAATGTCCGTCATACTTACTCCAAGAAACCTTGCTTTGGGTGTTGCCAGTTTTTCGCTTTCGTAGGATAGTGTTATTGAGCCTATTTTAAATACAGAGTATATGTACCATCCATAAGGATCAGCATCTGTAAGTATGTATACCGGTAACCCGCATTCTTCATTTAATCTTTTTACAAATCTTCTCGTTGCTCTATCAGGTTGCCCTGCACTTGTTATTAGAAGGGCTTTATGTTTTTCCCAAAATCTATATCTATGTAATTGTTGGAAAACAGCGTCTTTTTCAACAACAAGTACGAAGTCAGCATCTACGTCAATTATCTCTATTAAATCTGGTGTCGGTTCTAAAGCGTAAGCTCCATGACCCATTTTTGAAGCATCAATTATATCTCCTCCGGATTTCAGCTTTATTTTACCAACGAGCTTACCCTTTTCTTTACTAAGAATAAGCATGTCTTCCCTTAGAAGACCTGTAATTACTTCTATATCTCTAATTATTGCATCCGATTCTTTTTGTTCATCCCATGTGTTTTCCTCTCTTCTCCTACCTTTATGATCATAGTATATTATGCTATGTTTTCCTCTATAATACAGGTCTCTAATTGTAGGGTATTCGTTGCTTATTAGAGAATCATAAATTATTTTAGCCATAAGTAGTGTTTGCATAAATTTTCTTGCTTCATTTACGTCTAAGAATCTTCTTTTTTGTGTTTCACGGCCAAGAAGCAGTAGTTTTCTTTCTTCATCATATATAGTATTGCTTAGTGTTCTTTTAGGGAAAACTAATGTTGGATTTTCTTTTTTCTTTATTTGTTCTACGAGTTTTATAAATGCTTCATGAAGGATTTTTGCCGCTTCTAACCTCTGCTTATAATCTATGTCATAGGGCAGCATGCTCATAGTTTCACCTAGTTTTAACCTTTCCTTTTAAAGTTTCGATATCAAGTATTATACCTATTTTCTCGAGCTTATGCTTAACTAAGTGTAGAAGCATTATTTCTATCTCTTTGGCTGTTAATCCTCCGCCGTTAATTTCAGCGGTGGGCGGTCTACTAAGTGCTGCTAAGCTGCTTGCTATTTCAGGTATGTATTTAATGTAAGTTATTGCTTTCTTTCTTAGTTCTTCTTCCCTTCTCTTCTTTAATATGTATGTTCTCAGTTTTCTTGCTACTTCTCTAATTGCATTCTTTATTTCTTTTTCTATTTCGGGAACTTCAGCTATACTTTCCTTACCAACCCCCTTATACGGTACTTTGGTGCTGCATATATGAGCAAGAACTACTAATGGGGCTGGGAATTCTACACCATAAGCTTTCCAGTCTATTACGTTTGAAACTATTTTCCATGAAACATCGGCTTTTTCATCGTAGAGTAGTGGTATTTTGTTTGCGAAACGGTAAAGTTGTGGTTCATCTTTTGAGGGTATTTTTCCTCCGTAGGCTATGCCTACTTCTATTATGAATGGGTGGCCTGAATAAGCCGAAGGCCTCCTAGTAGTTGCTGCCACGAATTCCGGTTCAAGAACGCTTCTAAGCCCTGCTACTATAAGTTCTTCTCCAAGCGGGGATAATGCATCGGTTCTAGGAGGCTTAAAGTCCTTATATTCTTTAAGGCCGCTAACTAACGCTTTAATTCCTTCCGTTGTAAGTTTTTCAGGTGACATGTTAGGGTCGAATCCTATATCTCTGAGAAATCTTTCAGCTGTTATAAGCCCTATGCTTTGGAAAGATTCTGCTAAAAATTCTTTCAACGTACTTGCTTCAGATGAGGATATAAGCATTTTCAGCATTTCAATATCTACACCATGAGGATGGGGCTTTACTTCTTTAGGTGGTGGTGGAATTTTATCTATCACCCGTTTATAAACTATAACTTCACTATTGTCTGGAGGGACGAAAGTTATGTTAGCGTAAGGCGTAGCTATGGCAGTCCTTTTAATATATTCGTAAACCTTGTTCTTAGCCCTAGACCAATCACCTTCTATAGTTACTGAAACCGTTGTTCCATGAGTTTTCTTTTTAAGTTTTCTTACCCTCTGCTCAATAATTATTGGTTCATTTCTCTTAATATCCACCATGATTTTAAAGTAATATTTGTAGCGGCTGCCCAAAGGTGTTGTTTCTACTTCAACAGGTTTACCTGTCGTTAACTGCCCATACAATATGGCCATTTTCGCTCCTAAACCAAACATTCCTCTAGTTTGTCTTAGCTTATATTTGGAGCCAAAGAGCACTTGGCCAAAAGCGTAAGGTACGTAGTATGGTGGAACGCCTATCCCATTATCCGATACTGTAACCTTATAGAAGGATTTTATAGGGTCTACAAGCTTAATTCCGATATATAATGAGGGTAATATTTCGTGAGAATCGCAAGCATCTAAGGCGTTTTCCACTAACTCCCTAACAGTTTGGTAAAGTGCTCTACTCGGATTAGAGAAGCCGGCAATTTCCCTATTTCTATAGAAGAACTCTGCTGCACTAAGGCTTCTAAAGGCTTCTCTTGTATTTCTACCCATAACTACAGCACCATTTAGCTTTTAGAGCTATTATAGCTTCTAATATTTTATATTTGCTCATAGATTGCTTTATAAACAACAGTACCTCATAATACGATCACTGTAAGCCTATTTTATTACTTTCCCTTGCTTAAATAGTATTTCATACCTATGTAAAGTAATGGTAAAATTAAAGTGGCATCACCATATACTATAGTTTTTTCTGCAGTTGGCTTTATTTTACCCCATGATATTGCTTCTCTAGGACGAGCTCCGCTTAAGCTTCCATCGTACTCTAATGCTGTAGTTACGTAGACAGCGTAGTCTAAGCCTCCTTTAAACTGGTTCCACCAAATAGTATGGTGTTTGCTTATACCCCCTCCTACTATTAATGCTCCTGACTTCTTAGCTTTAAAAACGATTTCCGCTAGTTTTTTCTGGTCTAAGAACAGGTTTATCTTTAACTTCTTTATCTGCGAATACATGAACAAGTTGGTTCCGAAAGCTCCGTCTATTATGCCTGGTACAAACACTGGAATTTTTCTTTCATAAGCTGCTTTAAGTATTGATTTTTCATCTTTAATGCGTTTCCCTATTTCCCATAGTAGTTCGTAGATGCTCCATTCATTCTTTACTTCAGATATTTCATCTAATATGTTAAACACTACTTTCTCTATGAGCGGCCCATAACTACTTAAAGGTATGAAGACATTACCGAGCCTATGTATCTTTAGCTTAGCTAACTCTTTATCGTCAGCTTCAAAGAAGCCTTTGTAATATTTTCCACCAAAAGACCTCGCAATATCGTGATCTATGGAACCACATGTAGTTATTATTACTTTAAAATATCCTTCCTCTAAGAACTGGGCAATTAGGCCTCTCAGACCTGTTGCTACGATGTTACCGGTAAACGATAGGAAATTTATTGATTCACTGTCTGAAACCATTTTAGCTAGTATTTTAGAAGCTTCAATAAGATATGCGGGTGTAAAGCCATGTATGTTCTCATATACCTCTATTAAATCATATACTTTCATTGCAGGGTCTATTTTTACCTTAACATCTTTTACTGCTTTAAAACCTTTAAACATCCTTGACACCTTTTAAGCTATTAGCCTTTTCTTCTAAAGTAGTATTTATAAACTCCCCACCTAATGGTATTATAAGGTCGAGGTGCTAAGATAGTTGGCAGGAACCAGATATCAATGTAGAGATTGCGCTAAGAAAGGGAGAGGAGGATATTTTTCAGTAAAGAGTACGGACGAGGAAAAAATCAAATGCCCCTATTGTGGATCTACTAATGTTAAGGTGTTAGGTTGAAACTATGGAAACTATAGGTGCAGCTAAAGAGAAAATAGTTTGGGCTTCACGTATTCTCTTTGAGAGAGGTTTAATCGAAGTTTACGATGGAAATGTAAGTTATCGGTTCGCAGAAAACTACTTCATTATAACACCCAGCCATGTATCTAAAAGCAGCTTAAAACCGGACGACCTAGTTGTAGTGTACTTTAACGATAGGTGGAGCAGTGTTAAGGGATTTAAACCTTCCGTAGAATACAAGATGCATAAACTCATATACTTAAAACTTGACGATATTAAAGCTGTTGTTCATGCACATAACCCATTAACTATAGCTCTAACGGATATTATAGCTAACGTAGATGAAGTTTTATTAGAAACCACAGCTGAAACTAAATACTACATACCTGATGGTATCTCTGTAATACCTAGACTACCTCCGGGAAGTTTAGAGTTAGCTGAAGCAGTAGCTAATAGCTTAAGAGGACCTAATTCTCTAATTATCCTTAGAGGACATGGGGTTGTAGGTGTAGGTGAAACCATAGAAGATGCACTGCATAGAGTTTTAATCGTCGAGCGAAACGCTAAAATGCTACTTATCAAGTCTATTGCTGAAAAATTCTTAGGGTAAACACAAATGCCATATAAGCTTATAGTATTTGACATGGACGGTGTTCTGATCAAAGAAGATAGCAGCTGGCAGGTTTTACACTCATATTTTCATGTTAATGCTATGAACAATTTTAGAGCATATCTTGAAGGAAAAATAACTTACAAGGAGTTCATGTTTCTAGATACTTTGCTTTGGCTAAAAAAGAAAGAAAAAACCATATCTAGGCCTGAAATAGCAAAGGTCTTACTTAGAACATCATTAACTAGTGATGCTAAAGAAGCTATTGCAGAGCTTAAGAAGTTAGGGTTAAAAACTGCAATTATAACTTCAGGGATCGATATTTTAGCTGAGCATGTAGCTCAAGCTCTTAATGTAGATTATTTTCTAGCTAACAGTCTAACTTTTGATGAAAAGGGTTATCTTAAAGCAGGTGGTAAACCTAAAGTACCATTGCTTGATAAAGATAAGGTCTTATTTATATGGGCTAAGAAAAATGGTTTCAATTTAAATGAAATAATATATGTTGGTGATAGCGTATTCGATGTCCCGGTTTTTAAGAGAGTAGGTTTATCCATTGCTTGGACTTGTAATCAGAGTTTAGGTAAAAATGCAACAATATACCTATGCTGTGATGAATTAAAGTGTTTAGTTGAACTTGTCGAAAAATATCTTAAGTCCTAGCCTTTTACAACTCCTAAAGGCCTTAGCTTTAATAAGACCCTCGAAAGGCCCGCTTCATGAACCACTTTTACAACCGCATCTGATGGTTTATATGCTCCTGGAGCTTCTTCAGACACAACTCTCTTGGATGCTGCTCTGACTTCTATACCCATTTTTCTTAGTGCATTAATTACTTCGCTTGCTCTATATTTTCTAACCGCTGCTGCTCTTGAAAGTAATCGTCCACTACCATGACATGTGGAGTAAAATACTTCTTCACCTGTTTCTACACCTAAAAGCACGTAACTTGCTGTACCCATAGAGCCAGGTATTAAAACAACTTGGCCTATGTCTTTATGATCCTTAGGTATTTCAGGATGGCCTGGAGGAAAAGCTCTAGTACTTCCTTTCCTATGGACTATGAGCTTCTTTCTTTTACCATTCACTTTATGGTATTCTATTTTAGCAATGTTATGGGCAACATCGTATATTAATTCAAGACCCAGCTTATCGAAATCTTCATGAAATACTCGTTTGAATGATTCTCTAACCCAATATGTTATTAAAGCTCTATTGGTGAAAGCATAGTTTACTGCTGCACTCATAGCTGCAAAGTAGTCTTGTGCTTCTCTACTATTCCAAGGTACTGAAACAAGTTCTCTATCTGGAACCCTTATACCGTACTTTCTCATAGCTCTCTCCATTAAGCGTAAATAGTCTGAAGCCACCTGGTGACCTAAGCCTCTAGAACCTGTATGTACCATTACCACTACTTGGCCTACACGTTCAATACCGATTTTCTTGGCAGCTTTCTTATCATATATTTCTTCAACTATCTGTATTTCTAAGAAGTGATTCCCACTACCTAAACTTCCTAGCTGTGGTGCCCCTCTCTGCTTAGCTCTTAAAGACACCTTATCAGGGTCTGCTGCGGGCATGTGTCCTTTTTCTTCAATATGTTCTCTATCTTCAGGCCAAGCGTATCCTCTATCTACAGCCCAGTCTACTCCTTCAAGAAGTACCCTGTTAAGCTCGCTAATAGATATTCTTATAAGGCCTCCTCTACCAACACCTGAAGGTATATTTCTAGCTAAAGTGTCAAGAAGCTCCCTCATTTTAGGTTTTAAATCATCTAGCATAAGATTTGTCCTTAGAAGCCTAACACCACAATTTGAAACGACAAAAGAGTCAGCTATGAAGTTATGGTTTTCATTTGAAACGGTAATGTCGTAAACTGGCCCATTATAGCGTTTTGCCTTTATCTCTTCAACTTCATCGTATACTATGTCTCCTTCAACTTTAGACCTAACGTGTTCTTCAAACCTTATCATACTCTTAGGTATTCTAGCGTCCTCCACGCCCGAATACACGCTTCTTTCAATAAACCTTTGATTAACTTTTTCACAATATTCCGATACGAGAATAGTTAGTGATATACCCTGGAGATGTTCTTCTTTCAGTATTTTCCTTAAAATCCTTCTTTCTTCAACAATTTTCTGCTTTAATTTTAAGTAAACTATGGCAGCGTTAGCTAATCTTCTCCTTAAACTGTTATATTCGTAGCCTATTTTTGAATATAGCTTAATAAGGTTTTCAGGATTAGATTTTACTAGTAATCTTAAACAAACCTTGTCCCTATTTTCATATGCCTTTCTTACTACTGCTTTTATTCCGAATTTTTCTAGAAGCTTCTTAATGCCTTCTAAGAACTCCCAAGCATTTTTCTCAAGCTTTTTAATCTTCACTATCTTTAACTCTGGCATATAAAAGTTATAGCCGTTAATTGTCTTAGGTTTTGAAAGTTCTGCTCCAAAATATCCTGCTAAAAATAGCCTAATCATCCACAGGGGCAGTTTAAATATAAACCATGGTACACCGTATCTAGCTCTAGACTTATTACCTTCAGGACATCCTAAAACTGTTAGGAGTTTCGCTAAACTTTTTGCAGAAACTTTTAGTACATATTCCTGATGCTCAAACGTATATCCTTTAAGCTTACATGTTTTCTTACGAGAATAAATTTTAGCCTTATAGCCTAGTTTCTCTAAGTCCTTCCTTATTTCTTCCAAATCCTCTTTGCGACCATATATTTCTAGTTGCTTACCATTAATTGTACCATCGCCTAAAACGTAACCAAGTATTTTAAGTATGTAGGGTAATTTCGCGTTTCCACTAGTTAGAGGTAAAAGACCACGTTTCTTAAGTTCCTTTTTTAAAGTATAAGGTAGTTTATCACTGCTTACTATGGTGAACTCTTTTGGTTTCTCGTAGTTTACCCCTTCAAACGGATATATGGCCACTTCCATACCTTCTTCTAATTCGTCAGCTTTTACCATACCCTTCTTTCTAGTAAGTATCGGATGGTCGCCTGTAGCTTTCAGCGTAAAACCAGATTTCGTCTTAATCTCGTATATCGTAGTTTCATATCTTGACATAAGTAAGACTACATCACCTTCTTCTTTTACCTTACTTTTCTTACTTATGGACACTATTGTATCGTCTATGGCTAGTTCTTCAATATTCACTTTATATCCTAAAGAAGTTAGCACCTTTGTTCCCGGAGGAAGACAGTTAATGTCGTAGCCGACTCCTCCAGGACTAATGACACCGCCTTTGTCGGGGTCGAAAGCAGCAACACCACCTATTGGAAAACCGTATCCTTCATGACCATCGGGCATCACATAGCTATACCTTACTATTCCAGGTAAACAAGCTACATTAGCTGCTTGGATAAGTGTTCTATCTGTTCTCATTTTCTGTAGTAATAGTTCGTCAGCATATACTCTAGCTGGAACATTCATGCCTGGCTTTGAACCTTTAGGAATTTCATATATGAGTTCGCTTATCTTTTTTAACGTAACCATGCAACCACCTTATAGCTCAGTATTGGTTGTTCACGCATTTAAAATTATTCTCTGTATTTCTTCTAAAAGAGGTAAGCTATAAATTTTTAAATTTAAACATTTATCATTAGTGATTCCATGTCAAGAAAGAACTTTACCTTACTTATCCAGCCATGTGGCTTCATAGAATTTAATATTCTTAAAAGATTAGTTGAAGTGCTTAAGGACAAATTCAACGTGGAAGCTGATGTTTCAACTGAAAATCTTACACCGCCTCTCACATACTATGATTGGAGAAGAGGACAATATTTAGCTAGCAGAATTTTAGATTGGATTTATGGGAAAGTAAAATTTCTAAACTACGATAGAATATTAGGGCTTTGCGGGTTCGATGCTTATGTTGAACCGTTAAATTTCGTATTTGGCTTAGCAGACCCATTTAAAGGTATAGCTGCAGTTTTTTTACCAAGACTGAAACCGGAATTTTACGGGTTTAGACCTAATAATGAAAAATACTTTGAAAGAATAGTTAAGGAGTGTATGCACGAACTAGGCCATACCTTTGGTTTAGAGCATTGTACAAACAAGAAATGTGTTATGAGCTTTAGTAATTCAATAGTTGATGTGGATTATAAGTCCGCTGCTTTTTGCAGAAACTGTTCCTTAAAACTTAGAAGTGCAGGTGTAGAAATAGGCTCTTCTGCTATACTCTTTCAATAATAAATTTAGGAGCATCTATTCTTTGTGAATAACATTTAGGACATTTGCTTGGCTTCTTAGGTTTATTTAGACTCTTAAAGATGTAACCGCAGTTTCTACATTTCGGAGGTATCATGTATAGCATAAGTTCTCCTCGACTTTCCCTCCTAATGGTCTTTGCAATATGTTTTAAATGCTCATATATTATGTTTTTATCTTTAGGATCTAACCCTAAACTAAATGCAATTTCATCAACAGATAAGGGGAATTCTGTTTCAATAAGGAGCCTCTTTATTCTTTCTCTCAAGGTCTCCATGAGCAAGCACCTAAACGTTAATCTCATACGATTGCTTAAATATTTAATCTTAAGTCAGAACAACTTTCAAATCTAAGTTATCTAAATACACTGTAAAATCTCTAGGATTAAAGAACATGCTTATAGACTTTATAGTGACACCTACTTTAGCTGCTCTCTTTATCAGCTCATATATTCTCTCATCAGCTGACTTATTAGGTTTAAATACCTTAACATAAGGTAATGCTGCTATGAAAACAAGCACACTTTTACTACCTTTTAAAGCTAATAAGTTCTTTTACATGCTTTTGACCTCTAATAGAGGGGCAGAAACCATAGGATGTAGCGTTTTATTTTGAAGCTAACTAGAACAGTTAAGGTAGAATGCATAATATCTGGTAGGAATCTAGCGGTATTAATGGAAGTTTATTTTATGTATAAGTCTATGTTAGAGTACATATTAGACTATGCATTAGAAAATAACATTAAATCCTTCACTAAGCTTAAAGCTAAACTATATAGGGAGCTTAGAAACACATATCCACGATTACCCAGTCATTATGCTTATACCGTATGTCAAGATGCTACTACTAGGGTTAAGAGCTTTCTTAAACTTAAGAGGAAAGGATTAACCTACACAGAGAAACCAGAAATAAAGAGGGTGACATTATGGCTTGTCGACCACCTTTGGAAGCTTAACGGATATTCAGAAGTTAAAATCGCCACCCATAAGGGACGGATAACACTAGGTATTAGACCTCATAAACTGTTTTGGAAGTACATGAATAACTCTGAATGGAATCTACCCGGTGAATCAAAACTAAAGTTAAATAGTAGTAAAGTTGAGTTAATCTTAACGTTTAGAAAGGAGGAATATAAGCCCTATGAATCTAAAGCTGTTATCCCAGTAGACATTAATGAGGATAATGTTACATTCAAGGTAGGCAGCGAAGTCTACATAGTTAAAACCAACTTCAAGAAAATAGTAGTAGGCTATCACAACCATAGAAGGAGAATTCAAGAAAAATATCAACAAAAACTACCTAAACTATTTAAAAAGATAATTAGAGCTACTAGAGAGAAAGAGCGTAAGAGAAATATTCGTTATCAAGTAGCTAACCTCATAGTTAAAACAGCTAAGGAATTAAAAGCAATAATTGTACTAGAGAATCTACCGAAGAAAACACCAAACAATATGATCACAAGAATTAACAGTAAGATGTTAAAGCATAGGATCTACCAAGCTGGATTCGGAGGATTACTAAATACTATTATTGACAAATGTATGGAATATGATGTACCTTATGCTCTAGTTAATCCTAGGAAAACATCTTCTACTTGCCCTATTTGTGGCTCACCTCTCATGCGGGGCAATGCCCCAAGACAAATGGCTTGTCCCAAATGCAACTACACTTCTGGTAGAGATATTATAGCTGTAATTAATCTTGAGAAGAGATACCTTCAGATGGGGGGCACCATGCTGTTTGCCCTGAAACCCTGTAAAGTCGGGGTGAAGCTAATGAACCCCGCTCAGAGGGTAAAACCTCTACCCACGACATGCACCAAAACAAAAATATACAAAATGCGTGAGTAGAGGTAAACGGCTAAACGGGTTGAAACCATAATCTTCACTGATCATTATGTTGATGGATATTGGGAAACCTTAGGATACCATGGAAGAGGTAATGTATGGAATGAAGAAAGGTTTAAACAATAGTCAAACTGTGTTCTCTGGTGTTTTGAACTGTTAACTGATATAATAGAGGTTTTACTAAGATACCCTATTTTAGGCGGGTTTGTAGGTAGTTTTTTAGCAGGTCTTGCTACAGGATTAGGTGCTTTACCTATATTTTTCTTCAAGAAAATGTCTCAGAAGTTTATAGATACATTATTGGGGTTTAGTGCGGGAGTAATGCTTGCTGCAAGTTTCTTTTCATTAATAATACCTGCCCTAGATATTGGAGGGCTTTATACTACTTTAATAGGGATTGTTTTAGGCGTTTTAGCTATATTTCTAGCGAATGAGTATTTACCTCATGAACATTTAGTTAAAGGTGTAGAGGGCCGTCTTGTTTTAAGGATTAGACGTATATGGCTCTTTGTTTTCGCAATAACAATACACAATTTACCTGAAGGACTAGCAGTAGGTGTAGGTTTTGGCTCAGGGGATGCTAGAGAAGCTATAACACTAGCCTTAGCTATAGGAATGCAGAATGCTCCCGAAGGTCTTGCTGTTGCTTTTGCTCTTACATCTACACTGAAATATACAGCGAAGTATTCATTTACAATAGCATTACTTACGGGACTCGTAGAGCCTATAGCTGGAATTTTAGGAGCCTATCTTGTTACAGTATCTCGTACACTACTACCATACGCTATGGCATTTGCTGGAGGTGCTATGATTTACATTATAAGCAACGAAATAATACCTGAAAGTCACCGTTTAGGTCATGAAAAACATGCAAGCATAGGCTTAATCATAGGTTTCCTTATTATGTTAATTCTGGATAATATGCTTACAAGTTAAAAGCAGTATATACTCCGAGTATAAGGTCTGATTTCTAAATTATTTTCATTATAGTTTAATAACATGTCTGATGATTATCCCCTATGGGTGTAATAATTGATGTCTAAGAATCCTTTAGATTTAGTGACTAAGAAATTTACTAGGGAGGAAATGATTGAAGCCTTAAGGTTAGCTATAATAGCTGAACTTGATGCTATAAATCTATATCGTCAATTCGCTAGGACAATAGATGATGAAAAAGTTAAGAAAGTTTTTGAAGATATTGCTAAAGAAGAAAAAACACACGTTGGAGAATTCTTGGCTTTACTTAAGATGCTTGATCCTGAACAGGTAAAAGAATTAGAAGCAGGAGAAAAAGAAGTTAAAGAATTAACCTAAGACGTAAAACAACTTATTGATGGTACTACATAAATTACCCTTATTTTTCATTTACGTGTTTTCTCTACATTGATGTGTAAAAAATACGTTAGTTAAAGAGAATTGATTTAGTATTTCACGGCTTAGCCATGAATATATGTTAGAGAGTCAAGTACTTTCTGCAATGAACTAGAGTATAAGACTGTAATTTCATCATCTCTTCCAGAAGCTACTATAAGCTTATCTTTGTATACTATAGCGCCGCAGACGAAGATCGTTGAAGGTCTTTGTCCACAATATGTTCCTATTAATGGGGCTAATATTGGTTCTTTACTGGCTGCAATTAACTCGCCGCTCTTATTGAGGAGAGCAGCATAGGTATAGTATATTCCATGGCGGTCGACAACATGATATAGTAGAAGATATTCGTTATTAGATATCTTAACTGGGCAGTTGCCTCCTGTTTTTGTTTCTTTATTTCTTGGCTGTAGTTCAGGTGGAGCTTTCATTTCATCGAAAAAGATAACGTTATCCTTTCTAGGAGCTATAAAGATTCCGCCGCTATCTAGTTCTCTTAAATACGGTCTTATAACCATGGTTTTGTTATTAAGAGCAAAAGTATCTCTATAGTCTCTTAATAGAAAGTATCTGCCTTTGCTTTCAAAAACTAAGACTTTTAAGCTAATAGGCTCAATTTTTTCGTTAAGCCTAACTATAGTTGTGATGACACTTTTCTCCCTTTTAAGGTAAAGAGCTCTTACATGATAAAGTTCCTGCATATCTTCAGGGTTTACTCTGGGATCTTCAACACTCTCGTATGGCATTACAGCATAAAGTAGAGGCCTAGCTTTAACTTTTAAACTACCTTCTAATTTATCTAAGTTAAGCACGCTAGAAGCTATGAAGGTACGATCGAAACGTGATCCTACAGTATTGACTCTTAAAAATAGAGCAATTTTCTTTTCTTCAACATAGGCAATAGAGGGATTGGTAACTGAGCGGATTTCCATAGATATTCCTTTATCGCTTCTCAAGTCTATGTTTCTTGGAATTACATAGGCTATTATTCTAAACAGGGTTTTCTCCTTTAACCTTCTTTCAACCGAAGGAGAAACTTTTCTTGGTTCAATAAATTTCTTAGTAATTACTTTAATAGCTTTGTCGTCAATGTTTTTTAGAATTTCATTATAAAAACTTACATAGTCTGTTACTGACCCCTTAACTTTAATTTCCTTCATACTTAACATTATATACCAACGTGAATACTGTGGTACATAATACTAATAAGCTTACATGTAACCACGCTAACTTATAACTTGAAACTTAGTTTTCATGTAAGTCTAAACAATGAGATAACAATTATTGTATCCTAGAATAAGTATTAAGGTTCTATTCTATTTCGTAGAAAAACACCGTGATTAAAATGTTCTCTTATACTTCTATTTGCTATATTTTCTAATGAAAAATACGTTGTTGCCTACTCTACTGGTAACGCCAAGTGTATCTACACTTGCTAGAACCGCTTTATCGGTTCTCTTTAGTCTTCTGGGGACGGTTTAGGAATGCAAGCGTCATGTAACTACTAAGATGCTTTTTAACATTTTCAGGAAGTAATGAGTTTTTGGCGCCGGGGGCGGGATTTGAACCCGCGCGGGGACCATGCCCCACTGGCTCTCAAGGCCAGCCCCTTAGTCCACTCGGGCACCCCGGCATTTTATATCTAGAAACCAAGTTTAGCATTTGATTATTTAAATTAAACTCTTTAACTTAGAAGTTCTTATTTTAAACTAAGGCTTTTACGTTTAATAGTATAGACTATATAAGTTCTATTTCTACGTATACGTCTTCTGGCACTCTTACTCTCATTATGTGTCTCATTACTCTTTCGTCTGCTACTATATCTATTATTCTCTTATGTATTCTCATTTCCCATTTATCCCACGTTTTACTTCCTTCGCCGCATGGGGATTTTCTCACAGGAACTACTAGTCTTTTTGTTGGTAATGGTATTGGGCCTCTCATTTTTACTCCTGTTTTTTTAGCTATTTCCTTTATTTGTTCGCATACATAGTTTAGATTATGGACATTTGTGCTCCAAAGTCTTATTCTTGCTTTTGAAACCAATAATAGCCACCTTACTGAAATATGTTTGTTTAAGAGAAAAAGTTTAAGTTTACCGTTTTTTACTTCGCCTTTATTTCTACTTTAACTGATTCTAGATCCTCTACTACACCTACTCCTATAGTTCTGCCCATGTCTCTTATTGCGAATCTTCCTAGCTGTGGTATTTCCTTAAACCTTTCTATGACCATTGGTTTTATGGGTTCAAAAACTACTACGGCGGCTTCTCCTTTCTTAAGCATTTTTGGCTGACGTTCTATTACCTTACCTGTTCTTGGATCGATTTTTGCTACAATTTCTTTTAGCCTACATGAAACACTTGCTGTATGAGCGTGAATAACTGGGCAGTATCCTGCTGCTATTGCTGTTGGATGCCATAGTATAATGACTCTGGCTCTAAAGCTTTTAGCTACTGTTGGTGGCTTAGTTAAATGCCCTACTACATGTCCTCTTCTAATATCTTTTCTAGAAACACCTCTTACATTGAATCCTATGTTGTCTCCTGGTAATGCCTTTGGTATTCTTACATGGTGCATCTCTATTGAACGTACTTCTCCAACTTTACCAGCTGGCATAAATACTACTTTATCTCCCACCTTAAGAACACCTGTTTCAACTCTGCCTACAGGTACTGTTCCAACACCAGTAATGACATATACGTCCTGTATTGGTATTCTTAATGGCTTATCTATTGGTTTAGGTGGTACTTCTAACAAGTCAAAGGCCTCTATTAACGTTGGCCCCCTATACCATGGCATTTTCAGGCTTGGCTCCATAACATTATCTCCCGTCCATGCTGATACGGGTATGAACGGTATTTTCTCTACTTTAAAACCGAAACCTCTCATGAACTTTGAAACTTCGGATTTTATTTGCTCAAATCTTTCCTTGCTCCAATTTACCGTTACATCATCCATTTTATTTACTGCTACTATGACTTGGTCGATACCCATGGTTTTAGCTAATATTATGTGTTCTCTTGTTTGTCCTTCAGGGCTCATTCCCGCTTCGTACTCTCCTTTTTTAGCTGAAACTACTAGTAATGCTGCATCTGCTTGTGAAGCACCTGTAATCATGTTCTTTACGAAGTCTCTATGGCCTGGTGCATCGATTATTGTAAAGTAATATTTTTTCGTTTCAAACCTCATAAATGACAGATCTATTGTTAATCCTCTTTCTCTTTCCTCTTTAAGCTTGTCTAGCAGCCATGCAAACTTAAATGATTCCTGCCCTCTCTTCTTAGCTTCTTCCTCTATTTCCCTTAGCTTCTTTTCGTCAATGAACCCTGCTCTAAATAGTAAATGCCCCGTTAACGTGCTTTTACCGTGATCCACGTGACCTATTACTACTAAGTTTAGATGAGGTTTTGTTTCTTTAGACACTTAACTCACACCTCGTAGCATATTCACCTATTTGGAGGAGTCCGTGTGGTATGAACTAAAAGTCGTAAATATAAGGTTTTCGTAAAATCCACTTCACCTCGCACTTAGAGCTATTCTCTCTGTTTCCTCTTTCTTAGATATAGCGTAGCTTTTCATATCATATCTGGACGCTAAAATTATTTCATCCGCTAAGCATTCTTCTATAGGTTTAGGATTATTAAACGCACATCTTCTAGCTCCTTCAGTTATATGTCTTAATGCTAGGTCAACCCTTCTCTGAGGAGCTACGTCAACTGCTACAAAGTATACTATACCACCATATACTATTCTTGTTGTTTCTTCTCTTGGTGCAGCATTTTCGATTGCTCTTACGAGAACTTGTAATGGATTCTCGCCGGTTTTATAGTATACTATGTCAAAAGCTACCTTTACAATATTGTAAGCTAAATGTTTCTTACCAGCATTCCTACCCGGCTTCATTAAATGATTTATCAGACGCTCAACTATCGGTATTTCCGATTTCCCGAATCTTCGATGTTCATGTCTTCCTCCAGTATATGGTAACCATACGGGTTTAAGACAAATGTATTTCTTTAAGCTAGGGTCTCTAATGTTTACTCCTTCGAAACTCCATTTTCCAAACAGTTTTATTTCCTTTGTCTTTATTACTGCTTTTCTCGGCATAGCGTAACCCTAATATGGGAGTATTCGTATCAGCTAATAATACTTACAAGTTTATATGTTTAACGTGGATAGATAAAGTATGTGAAGTTTAAGGTGAATGTAGTGAATAGAATGATAAAGGTTGTTAAGGTCGAAGCATTTCTCTTACCTACGCCACCTTATACGCCCGTCATTTCCTGCCATTTAGAAGATGGACGGCAATTTAATCTATACTATGTTCCTTACGAAGTAGTTATTGCAATAAATAGAGTACAGGGAGAAGATTATGATGTTGATAGAGAAAGCTTATTTGACATATTACCTATGATAACAAGTGAATTTAAAGAAACGCTTAAAGGAAGAGTTAGAGCAGTTTACGTAGATTATTTAAATAGGAAAACAATGCTATATACTGCCACCATGGAAATTAGTGTTGATGGGGCAATTATTAGGAAAAGAATGATACCAAGCCATGCAATATATTTAGCACTTATAATTGGCAGTGAAATCTACGTAGCAGATGAGCTAATTAGACACCAGGAAGAAATAACACATAGACATAGATAAGGCTTTATCTTATTGGCTTTTGTTTTTTACCTTTTAATAATGCGTCTAGTGAAACACCGTTTACTGCGATTACTTTGTATCTAACACCGGGTAGGTCACCCATAGATCTTCCTCTTGTACCACCTATTCCTGCAATTACTACTTCATCATGCTCATCTATGAAATTTAAAGCGCCATCACCAGGGCAAAACGCTGTAACTATTTTCCCGTTCTTTATAAGCTGCACTCTAACACATTTTCTAACAGCTGAGTTTGGCTGTCTAGATTCTACACCTACTTTCTCTAGCACTATACCTCTAGCCATAGGTGCTCCTTCTAATGGGTCAAAACGCTCTTTTATTCTAAGCATACGTACCTTAAACTCTCTTTGGCTCCATCTAAATTTTAATCTCTTCTTCCTTAACTTCCTAGCTGAAAAGAGACCATATGGAGACTTCTTTCCAGGCACCTTTACTTACCACCCTTAACTTTAGTAATATTCTGGAGTTTTTAAATTTTAGCATATTCTATGTTACGATTACTGAGTCTATATCGAAGTATCTTTTAAGAATCATTCGTGCTCTTGCTACATTTCTTCCGGCTTTGCCTATGGCTATTCCTTTATCTTGAGGATTTACGGTAACTATAACTTTTTTCTTTCCTGAAGGTGTTTGGAAAACTTTAACGTTAAGTACCCTTGCTGGAGCTAGGGCGTTTTTAGCTAGTTCTTCGATAGAGTCTGCATGCTCTACAACCTCTATGTTTCTCCCTAAAAGCTTCTTTAACCTTTTGATATTTACACCATTTCTCCCTATGGCTAATCCCATATCTCCAGGTTTAACTAAGAATATTATTCTATTCTCATCATTATCTATTATACAATCTCTTACAGTTGCACGTGTTAAGTCTTGAAACAAGGCTATGTATCTCATCTCTTCTGCGGTAAGTTTTATTTCAGGCACGTTATCCACCGCTTTCAACAAACTCTAATATTCTAGATTCTCCTTCATCATAAATTATTACTGCTGCTACCATGAAGGGTTTGCCGCATAAAGTGCCAAGATCTACAGACGTACCTTTATATATGTAAGTAGGGATTTTAGAAAGTTTTGAATAATAAATTATATCGTCTTTTAATTCTTTGGGAGCATTTTCAGCTATAACTATTAACTTTGCCTTACCTAGTTTAGCTGCTCTTATTGCTTCTTTAGATCCAAATTTAACCTTACCTGTTTTTATAGCCATTCTCAGTTCTGATTCGAAAGAAAGAGACATGGCGAAATCACCTAAATATCATTTAGACTCTGACTTCTTGCTAAACGATGGCTTCATGTATAATTCTACAATACCTGTACCTAAAGGTATAATTTGGCCTACAATAACATTTTCTGTTATGCCTTTAAGCTCATCTATCTCGCCCCTAGCCGCTCCTTCAAGTAAATGCTTTACTGTTACTTCAAATGCTGCACGAGCTAGTACACTTGGTTTTTCGCCGCTAACACCATGTCTTCCCACTTGTCTTACTCTTCCAGTTCTCGTCATCATATCTGCTATTAGGAGAATATGCCTAATATCTACATCTAAACCTTGATCCTCTAGTACTTTCATTATTTCATTAACTATTGCTATCCTTGCTGCTTCTATTCCTAATACTTTTTCTATTTCATGGATATCATTTGTTATTGTTCTTCTATGATCTACGCCTTTTATTGAAAGTACATTTGAAAAGTTCGAACCATCTGTTATAATAACGTACTCATTGCCTTTCTTTTGCACTATAGCTCTTTTTACCCCCTTTAAACCCTTTATTCTAGCGTTAGTTACTTTTTCTCTTAATTTATTTAATTTACTTATTTTTACTATGCCTTCAGCTTCTTGTTGAGGTATACTTATTCTTATCTGTTCTTCTTCAATTGTGATTTTACCTATTTTCAACCTTTCAAGGGCTTTAATTATTTGTTCTAACGTCACTCCTTTATCCTTCATCATTTCTTTATCTAAAACTATTATTATTGAACTTGTTAACAAGTCCACATCTATAGTTTTAGCGACATTTTCTATTGTTGTATATTCTATTTTTCTAGCCATTTCAATTGCCTTAGTCTTATCGTATCTGTGTTCCTCGTCAAGGTAAACGGTCATTATTGGTGTTGATGGTTCTCTTCTAGCATCAACTATTTCGATTAATCTAGGCAAGCCTAAAGTTACGTTTAATTCTCTAACACCAGCATAGTGGAATGTTCTTAATGTCATTTGAGTGCTAGGTTCACCTATAGACTGTGCTGCTACTGTTCCTACAGCTTCGCCGGGGTCTACTTCTACGTATCTGTATTCCTTAACTACTTCCTTGATTATTTTGTTTAGCTTATCTTCAGATATATCAAGGTCTTTTAGCTTAGCTAAAAGTTCGTTTATTATGGATTTAGGAAGCAATTTTTCTATTTTCTTTATTTTCTTTTCTAAAAGTTTTTGTGAAGCCATAATGTTTACGCCTCTGAGCTTAGTATTTTCTGAATTATTCTGTCTACGTTAACTGCTTTTCCATGATCTGTTCTTGAAGGATCAGCTCCGTCTTCTCCGTATCTGAACTGTACTATGTGTCCTTCTGGTAGTCTTACTGTTCCATCGTATTCGACTTTTAGGTCTTGGAGCGCATTTATAAGTCTTCTCTGCATATATCCGCTTTGTGATGTCCTAACTGCCGTGTCTACTAATCCCTCTCTTCCCCCTGCTGCATGGAAGAACATTTCTACTGGTGATAGACCTCTACTAAAACTTCCATATACAAACCCTTTAGGTGCTGGGCCTAGGTCCTCAGCTTTAAAGTGTGGTAGCGTCCTCTTAGTGTATCCTCGCACTATTCTTTGTCCTCTAACAGACTGTTGGCCTAGTGTTGCTGACATTTGTGTTAAGTTTAGTATGTTTCCGCGGGCACCTGTCATTGCCATTACATATGCATGGTTTGTTCTTTTCAAGTATTTTGTAGCAATTTCTCCTGCTTTGTCTCTTGCATCTGCAAGCACCTCCATTATTCTAAGTTCTAATGTTTCTTCAAGAGTCCTTCCAGGTATTGGTTCAAGTTCTCCTTTCTTGAATTCGTCGATAAGTTCGTAAACTCTTCTTTCTGCTTCCTTAAGTATGTTTTCAACTTCTTTAATTGCTTCCTCGGGAACTATTACGTCGTCAAGTTTCATGGTGAAGCCGTGTTTCTCTATATATCTTAAGAAAACTCTAAATACGTTATCTAAGAACTTTCTAGCATAGTCTTCTCCATATTCTTTGATAAGTCTGTGTAGCATGCTTTCAGTTACCTGGGCTCCAATAGCTTTCTTATCTAAAACACCTGTTACTAATTGTCCTTTTACTATAACTAAGTATGCGTCGTAGGGACATGTTTCGTAGAAACAGGTTTCACATTTAATGCAGGTGCTTGTTTTGTTTATAAATGAGAAGTCCTTAGGTAGGAATAGGCTGAAAATTTGTTTACCTGTCCAATATTCTTTTGGTGAAAGTATTGCTGGCTCCGGTATTTCTCCTTCGTATTTGCCTATTGTTAGAAGCTCGGCTACTTCCTCCTTAGTTAGTAGAGTTGATTTAAGTGTAAGCAAGTAAGCTCCAGAAATGTAGTCTTGTAAGGCTCCTATTATTGGTCCGCCATATCTTGGTGAAAGAATTTGTGTTTGAACAAGCATTAATGTTCTTGCTTCACCTCTTGCCTCAATACTCTGCGGCACATGGAGATTCATTTCATCTCCATCGAAGTCAGCATTGTATGGCGGACATACTGCAAGGTTTAGCCTAAACGTTTTACCTGGAAGAATTTTAACCCTATGAGCCATAATGGACATTCTATGCAGTGATGGTTGCCTATTGAATAGAACAATGTCACCATCTCTTAAGTGTCTTTCAACAGTGTAGCCTACAGTTATTGTTTCAGCTAATGCTTTACGGTCTTTTACGAATCTTAAATCTATTCTTCTACCGTCAGGTCTTATTATGTAGTTTGCTCCAGGCCATTTGTATGGACCGTTTAGAATAAGTTTACGTAACTCTTCCATGTTCCATGGAGTTACTTTTTCAGGCACTGTAAGTATTTTTGCTACTTCTACTGGTACTCCTACTTCATTTATGCTTATGTTAGGATCGGGGGAAATTACCGTTCTAGCTGAGAAATCCACTCTCTTTCCCGAGAGATGTCCTCTAAACCTACCTTCCTTACCCTTAAGTCTTTGCGCAAGAGTTCGTAATGGTCTCCCTGACCTATGCTTTGCAGGAGGTATTCCGGGCACTTCATTATCAAAATATGTTGTTACGTGGTACTGTAATAGATCCCATAGGTCTTCTATTATTAATTCGGGAGCCCCTGCCTCAATATTTTCTCTTAATCTCTCATTAATTCTTACAATGTCAGCTAATTTATGGGTTAAATCGTCTTCCGCTCTAATACCTGATTCGAGAAATATTGATGGTCTAACAGTAACTGGTGGTATGGGTAAAACAGTGCAGACCATCCATTCGGGTCTAGCACCTTCAGGATCTAGACCTAAAAGTTTCACATCAGCATCAGGTATTTTTTCTAAACGTTCCCTTACTTCTATAGGTGTTAGTTTTCTTACACCCTCTTTTCTTTCCTCATAGAATGTTGTCGGTTTTTCAAGCTTTATCTTGTACTGCTTAGCTTTACAGTGAGGACATGTAGTAGTTTTTAATGCTTTTTTCAATAAATCTTCATTCAGTCTTCTGGCTAATGCAGGCCATTTTGCTTGTAATTTCCTAAGTAATCTTAAATATCTTTCAACATCTTTTTGAGGTATAAGTACTCTGCCACAACTATGACATGTTGCCTTAAGTAGGCTATGAATTAGCTTAACAAAGCCTACATGAATAACTGGTCTGGCTAATTCCAAATGACCAAAGTGTCCTGGACACTCTCCCATGGTGTTTCCACAAACAGGACATCTTTGACCAGGCTCTATTGAACCAAGCTTTTTATCCATTAACCCTCCATCTATAGGTGCACCGTCTTCATCGTAGGTATCAGCTGTTACTATGGCAGTTACAGACATTTTCCTTATAATGTCAGGAGGAAGTAAGCCGAATTTTATTGCTTTAATTCTTTTAGGAGCTTCAACCATAGTTTACCTCACCTCTTTCTTTCAAATATATCCGTCAAAACAAGCCTTGGATAAAGACACATAGCCATTAATTCTTGAAGTAGAAGCTTAAACGCATATGACATTTCAACAGGGTGTAGTTTTCCTTTTTCGCCACAAAGAGGACATATGAATCTATCTCTTACATAGTATCCTATCATGCCACAGTTTTCACAAATATATACTATTGTTTTATCTGAACTGTCGAGTAAACGTTCTTTTAGAAGAACGGCCGCTCCATGACCTACAAGGCAGTCTCTTTCCATTTCACCGAATCTTAATCCTCCTTCCCTTGCTCTTCCCTCTGTTGGTTGTCTTGTAAGTATTTGTACAGGTCCTCTTGCTCTTGCATGTATTTTATCTGCTACCATATGGTATAATCTTTGATAGTAAACTATCCCTATAAATATCGGTGTTTTTAATATCTCGCCTGTTCTGCCATCGTACATAGTTTCTGTTCCGTCTGCCCTATATCCTGTTCTTAGAAGTTCTATTTCTAGTTTGTATGGTTTTTCACCGTAGAATGGTGTCCCATCAACAAACTTTCCTTCTAAAGCAGCTACTTTTCCTCCTATAGATTCTATCATTTGCCCTAAGGTCATTCTTGAAGGTAATGCGTGAGGATTAATTATTAAATCAGGTGTTATTCCATCTTCAGTGAATGGTAAATCTTCCTGAGGTATAAGTAAGCCTACAACGCCTTTCTGTCCATGTCTTGAAGCAAATTTATCTCCTAACTCCGGTATTCTAAGGTCTCTAACCCTTACTTTAATTAGCTTATTTCCTTCAACAGTTTCTGTTATCATTACCGAGTCAACTATTCCCTTTTCTCCATGCCTCATAGCTACAGATGTTTCTCTTCGCAAAATTTCAGGGCTTAACTCCCTGTACTCCTCTAAGAACCTTGGCGGACTTGTCTTCCCTATTAATACTTCTCCTCCGAAAACTTCTTCTTCAGGGTTTACTATTCCATCAGGACCTAGTTTCCTATAAGCGTCTTTTCCTCTATAACCTCTAACAACGGGTTCTGGTTTCTCTATTCTATCCTCCCATCCTCCAGGATATTTTGCTTCTTCCGCTTCATATAATCTAAAGAACGTTGCTCTTGCTAAACCTCTTTCCACAGCTGCCTTACTTAATATTATAGCGTCTTCTATATTGTAGCCTGTGAACGACATTACAGCTACGACCATGTTTTGCCCTGCGGGTCTATTATTATAGCCTATAACGTCTAATGTCCTTGTTTGTACTAGCGGTCTCTGAGGATAATGAAGCAGATAAGATCTTGAATCCGATCTTATCTGATAATTTGCCGCATAAAGGCCTAAGGCCTGTTTAACCATAGCTGACTGATACGTATTTCTTGGTGACTGATTATGTTCAGGATAGGGTATTGTTGAAGCTGCTATACCTAAAATTGCGGGAGGCCAAATCTCCATATGCGTGTATTCTGGAGTTAAATCTTCAGGGTTTAATGCTACCAATGCATTCTCTTCTTCTTCTGCATCGAGGTACTCTATTAAACCTTGTTTTACTAGATCCTCAAATTTCCATTCTCCTTTCCTAATTTTTTCCACATATTCAGGTTTAATAAGTAATTGGCCATTTTCAACAACGAATAATGGTCTTCTAACTCTACCTGAATCGCAATTTACGTAGATTTCATTAATATATTGGTCTTTATAATGTGCAATGTTTACTTCATGACTTAGCTTTCCTTGTCTTCTAAGCGCTCTTATTGTTTCAACAAGCTTTTCAGGTTCATTGGTGAAACCTATTAACCTACCGTTTAAGAAAACCTTAGCCCCTGTCATGTTCCCTATTTT
The DNA here is from genome assembly GCA_029258915.1 of Thermoproteota archaeon. Taxonomy (GTDB): domain Archaea; phylum Thermoproteota; class Thermoprotei_A; order EX4484-217-1; family EX4484-217-1; genus EX4484-217-1. Next base: position 82,982 of record JAPDJU010000005.1, on the reverse strand, counting down.
ATGTGCCTCCTCTATTCTTGTAACACCAAGCCTGTAGAGTACATTTTCAACATCTCTTTCATTAACACCAACTGAAATATATGTCATTAGAGCTAGGTTTTTAACCAGACCAATGTTAGGTCCTTCCGGCGACTCAAACGGACATATTCTACCCCATTGTGTTCCATGAACATCTCTTGCTTCAAAATGTGGTTGACTTCTACTTAATGGTGAAACCACTCTTCTTAAATGGCTAAGTGCTGATATGTAATTTGTTCTATCTAAAAGCTGACTTACACCTGTTTTACCGCCAACCCAGTTTCCTGTTGCTAATGCGTGCTTCAATCTTTCAGTTACAACATCGGGTCTAACAAGGGCTTGTATGTTCATTTTTCTTGCTCTAACATGGGTTCTTTCAATTTGATATTTTAAGTCTCTGAGAAGCGTTCTAAAGGCTACTCTAAAGAGTTGTGCTAAAAGGTCTCCTGCAAGTTTTAGTCTCTTATTGGCGTAGTGGTCTTTATCATCAGGTTTTCTGCGGCCAAGAACTAACTCTATAAGCTTACATGCCATTTGTCCAAGATAAAATGCCTTCTTTTTCCTATCTTCAGGTGTTGAGCCGAGATGCGGGAGGAAATACTTATCAATTATAGTTTCCGCTCTTTTAATACGATTTTCACGTGTTTGACCTATCGCCACTCTGCTTCCAATAAAGTCTAAAGCATCCTCTGCTGTTTTAATAGCTGCAGCTTGTTCAAGCGATGGAAGGACTTCTTTCTGTATTTCCGGATCTACCGAAACAGCTAGTACTATATCCCTGTCTGTTTCCATACCTAATGCTTTCATCACTATTGCAAACGGTATCTTACCCGGTACCGCTGAGAAAGAAACCATTAATGTACCGTCTTTTAACCTTTCAAGAACCACAGGTACCCTATATCCTGATGTTGCTGAGAAAACTTTAGCTATATGAGTTACAGTGGTTCCTGTAGTCGAAACGTCAACTAAAACTCTATTTACTGCTAGATCTTCTTGAGTTACAATTACCCTTTCAGAACCGTTAATTATAAAATATCCTCCAGGGTCATAAGGGTCTTCTCCCAGTTTAACTAGTTCTTCTTCGGAAAGACCATGTAAAACGCATTTAACAGACTTAAGCATTATTGGAAGCATTCCTATAACTACTTCTATAGGATTATCCTCGATACCGTTTTCAACAGGTGTTACTGTAAGCTTTATAGGTGCAGCATATGTTAGATTTCTTCTTCTACATTCCATAGGTGTTACTTCTTTTTTACTACCATCAGCTTCTCTAACCATTGGTTTTCCAATTTTTATTTTACCGAATTTTATATAGTAACCTGGAATATCCGTTTCAAGTATTCCGTGTTCGTCAACTATTTCTTGAAGCTTATTAACAACAAAGTCATTGTATGAGTCTAACTGCTGTCTTACAAGTCCTTTCTCTTCAAAGAAAGCCTTCATTACTGCCCAACGGTCTTCAATACTAATCATATTTTTACTTTCTAAACCCATTTTCTAATCACCTAACCCGGGACAACGTATCTGTAAACCACGGTTTCTCCTGCTGTCGGACTTTTACGTGTAATCTTAACAATGTCTCCAGGTTTAGCTCTAATAGCTCTAGCAACAGGATCTGAAGCTCTAATCCACGGGAGTTTATCTGGTGTAATACCGAGTTTCTTAAGCACTTTTAATGCTTCTTCGGGAGATAATACTTCATGTTTAGGGACTAATTCGTGTTCCAATATTTTAACTTTACGTACCACACCATACACCTGATACGGTAAACTGAATCCACAGTATCAGAAAAGCACACACTAAATTGAAAGATATAAAGCTTTCCACCCCTCCAAATTAGTAATTAGAAAAGTTTAAACATATCGGTTAAACTAAAGTAGCTACGAAGAACTTTGGGCCCGTAGCTCAGCCAGGTAGAGCGGCGGGCTTTTAACCCGTAGGTCCCGGGTTCGAATCCCGGCGGGCCCGCCACATAAAAATAATAATGGGTCATGTACACGTACGTTAATCTTAATAAGACCATAGCCATCAACATTTATTATAATCTTTAGTATAGAGTGAAAGTATGGTTTGGCTTGCTTTTGTAGGTTTAGGGTTAAAACTTAAACATCTAACATTAGAGGCATTAGAAGTTCTGAAGGACTCCGACGTAGTGTTTCTAGATAGCTATACCAGTGTTGGTGAAGATATAACTGTTAAATCTCTAGGTTCTCTCCTGGGCAAACCTATTAGACAGATTGCTAGGTATGAGATTGAGGAAGAAAATGGAAAAATAATATTTGATGCGCTAAATAAGGGACTAAATGTTTCCTTTGCTGTTATAGGTGACCCTTTCATTGCGACAACACATATAGTGTTATTGTTAGAAGCCGTTAAGAGAGGTATTGAAATAAGAATTGTCCATGGTATCTCAATATACTCTGTTGCCATAAGCTGCTCAGGTTTAATGGCTTATAAATTCGGTAAAACAGCTACCGTAGTTTACCCTAAAGACAACATTACGTTTGAGTATCCCTACAATGTTATTAAAGAAAACAAAGAGAGAGAACTACATACACTCTTACTGCTTGACCTAGATGCTGAAAAAGGAGTATTCATGTCTGCAAATGACGCTCTCAAAATACTTTTAAGCATTGAAGCTAAACGTAGAGAGAATGTTATTAAAGACAACGAAAAAGTTTTAGTTATAGCTAGAGCTTCTTCAAAAAACCAGAAATGCGTATATGGTCCTGTTAGAAAACTTGTAACCATGGACTTCAGTAAACCACCTCACGTCATAATAATTCCAGGCAAGCTTCACTTCATAGAGGAGGAGGCTTTAAGAAGATTTTCCATTGAATAGTTAGTTTAAGGTGTGAAGTTTGTTTGAAATCAAGGAGAGAGCATTAAAGTATATAGCGAATTTAAAGGAAGCATTCAGGACATTAAACATATCATTTAAAAATGAAAAGGTTATTGAAGCTGTAGAAGAAGCTAAGAGATATTTTGAAGATGCAAAATACTATTTTGAAAAGGAATCATACATTGATAGTATTGTATGCTCCTCGTATGCTGAAGGAATTCTAGACGCTTTAAAATTAATGAAGCTCATAGATTTTACATGGCCTAGTAAGCATGTTCCAAAGAAAGTGTTTTTAGCAGGGACCTTCGACATTATACATCCTGGTCACATATTTCTCATAAAAGAAGCAGCCAAGTATGGTAAAGTCTATGTTGTTGTAGCACGTAATTCAAATGTTGTCAAGTTTAAGGGCAAAAGGCCTATAATTGATGAAAAACAAAGGCTTTACGTTATTTCGAACATTAAAGGAGTTTATGAAGCAATATTAGGAGATAAAGATGACATTTTAAAAACAGTGGAAACAGTAAAACCTGATATAATAGTTCTTGGACCTGATCAAAAAGTTGATGAAAAACAACTTAAGGAAGAACTTAAGAAAAGAGGACTAAAAAATATAGCTATAATACGTGTAAAAGAAAAGTTTAACATATATCCATGTTGTAGCAGCTCTAAAATCATAGAAAGCGTTGTTAAGAACTATTGTAAGTAAACAGTAACAGTGATTTCATCGCCATCTTTGAGATTTAATTTCTTCCTAATGTTGAAAGGCGCTATAATTTCTAGAACATCAAGACCGTGGCTTGTTCTCTCCGGTAATATTACTGCAACATTTTCTACATTATTTATCTTTGCCTTAAATGCTTTAACGCGACCATATGTTCTTAATCCATTACTAAATCCTTCAATAATTATTCCAGGTGTTTTTAGAAGCTCTGCTTTCTTAACTATATCATTCATGGTTTTTAATTTTAAGTTAAGTGTGCCAGGATATGGTTTAAAGCCTAGCTTTTTCTTTATCTGATCCACATATCCGTTCAGTAGTAAGTAATACCTGCCTTCACCTAGACCTCTAATTACTGTTCCCTTCAACATTACTGTGCCTAGGCTTACTGTTTTAAGCAGATTACTTAGTTCTTCATGGTATTTAGTTATTAAGCTTAATCCCTTTCTAGTTATTCTTACCTCTTCTCCTCTAGGTGAAACTAAACGCGAGATATAGCCTTCTTCTGCTAGTTTCTTTAATTTACGTGAAGAAGATTGCTGCGAAAAACCTAATATTTTGGCGAGATTTCTTGTTGATAATGTTACGTGTTTATTTAAAGCACCTAGCTTAGCTAATGTGAGCAGTATTTTTAGTGTTTCCAATTCTTCTTTAGTTTCATACCATTTCTTTTTCGAAGCCAAAACCTATATCCTCTTACTTTCTTTTTTAGAATAAAAGTGAGCTAATTGTATAGGTTTAGGTAATCTGTGCTTGCTGGTTAGCGTTCTTAGTACTAATTTTTCCGCGGTTTTTAAACTGACCCTATGACCGGGGCTAACATATATTGGGCCATGTTTCTCTCTTTCAATTATAACTGCTACTATTATTTCATCATTTAAGGCTAAGTATTTTTTATTATTTATAGTCTTTATCTTTCCTACGAGTAGCTTTTTTGCTACACCTACTGTTGGTATGTTTAACGTAACGCCTAAGTGACAAGCTATACCCATTTTTCTCGGATGAGCTAAGCCATGCCCATCAACAAATACTACGATATCATTTCTATTTTTTAAATCATAACATAGGTAAACGTAATATGGTAGTTCACGGTATGCTAGAAACGTTGGAACGTAAGGCACCCTTACTTCTTCTTTAACTAAACGTACTTCAGTAACATTTAACGTTTCATAGTCCAATATGACACAGCATGCTACAGCTTTACCTTTCCTATACGATATATCTAAACCAGCAATCGATTTAGGAGGGAAAATAAATTTATCTTCAACTATTACACGTTTTGAAAGCTCTTCCTGAACTATCTTAGCTTTCTTGAAGTCAAGCCTCTTCACAAAAACATACCCTAAATCTATGCTAATGGCTTAAACTCTTCAAATATGCCTTTCTCTGAAATAGATACTAGGTCTATACCATCGCCTGATGCTGCATCTCTTTCTATAGCAGCTTTTACGGCACGATATGCTAGTTTTTTACCATTGTCAAGATCTATTTCCTTCTTATATAGGCTTTCAATGATACCTATAGCTATGGGCGCACCGGTACCAATAGCAGCGTAGTCATCTTCAATAACTGAACCTAAAGGATCCAGTATGAAGAGATGTGAGCCTTCGTTATCTATTCCTCCTACAAGGGTTTCAGATAGATACGGCATATATTTTTGGCTATAAAGAATTATTGAAAGTATTTTTGCAACAGATTTAACATTCATAGGCTTGCTTGTTGTTAATTCATAAAATTTAACTTCAGCCTTTAGAAACCTAGCCAAAGCTTGCATATCTGCAAATAGGCCAGCAAAGGCTACCGCTAGTTTGTCTGTTATTTTAAAGACCTTTTTAATTCTTTTACTTAGAATGTATCCTCCATAAGACATTCTCCTTTCAGAAGCCAGAACTACACCGTTGTTGCACTTTATACCAATTGTTGTAGCACCAAAATATCCTCTAGCCACTTGAACTTAGCACCTCTTCCTAAACCCAATCACGTACTAGAAGTATTTATAATTTAGCAGAGAATAGTTTCGATACACTCTCCGGGAACGAAGATTAGATACGGTCTTCTTTTTAAACCCTAACTATGACGTACCTCTCGGTGCTATTTAGTGAATGAATGCCCCTACTGTAAATGTAATGAGTTAGTATGGTGTTTTACGGAAGGTCACGTAGTTTGTTCTAACTGTGGTATAGTATTAGATAGAATATATGACTATACTCCTTTACCTAAGCAGTCAACTGATCTGAGGAACATCAACTCACGTAAACACAGCGCTACACTGTATGGCTATGAAACTAAAATAAAAAGGATAAATTACGCTTATCGTAACTATGAAAAATTAGTTAAAAAATATTCACGGCTAAGACCCGGTCTAAGAGTAAAGGATGAAGCAATGATGTTAGCTTATAAAGGTTACAAAGTGAAAATGGTTAAAATGATCATCAACGAGAAAACGGAGGAAATTAAAAAAGAAATACTTAGCAGCGATAAGGTATTTGAAACAATACTTAAGGAATTTGCAAAGTATCCGAGAGTAGCTTCAAGAACAGATAGAGTAAAACTAGCCTTAGCTACCATTATTTATACAGAAATAAACAAGGGCATTAGACCTAGTTTTACAGGTGTAGCTAAAAGGTTCGGTATAAGCATAGTGAACTTAAGGAAAGCTTATAACGTACTAAAAAAGTATAAGGATTTATACGAAAACCTAAGACTGATACTATCTAAAAATGGTGCTTTTGTAAATGAAGAAATCTGCAATCAGGGAAACACTAAACAGGTTATTATGGGATCCAAAGTATAAACGTAATAAAGAGCATGTTATTGAATATAAGCATAGAGAAAACAGTAGAGAAGTTATTAAGAAAATCTATGTTAAAGACATAGTATCTATTGGCGGCTGGTACATTACAGTTAAATGTGGCGAAAGAGAAAAAGTAGTACCGTTTCATAGGATAACTAGGATAATTAGCCAAGAAGGAAGAGTTTTATGGGCTAAAACCTAGCCCTTTAACCGTTAATTTAAATGGTTCACCCAGATTTCCTTTAACTTCAATACTTACCTCTGCTAGCTTCTTAACTACCTCTATGTTTGTTAAAGCATGCATTGTTAACTCTGAGGCTGTTATTGTTGAAACACCGTTAGCCATGGCTAAGAACGGAACGATCATATCGCCTAGATGTTTGTCATAACATGCTCCCGTGTTTAAAGCCTTAATAAGCTTCTCTGCGGCTTCCCTACCAACAACTTCAGCTGGTTTTCTTGGTGCACCAAGCGCATCAGCACCTATAATGCTATGTTCAGTTATAGCCCACAATACTATTCCGCTTCCTGGGCCTAGATGTGGATCTTTCCTAGGCTCATACCATTCTAAGTCAATGCTTATTCTACGAAAACCGTGTTCTTCAAGAAACTTCCTAGCTGCACTTGCTTGCCTTCTAGCTACATGTTCAGGCAGCCTAACAGCATGCGAAATACCTTTGATTTCTATAATTCTTCCTCTATCAATACATGAGATAGGTTTAAGGTTTTTAATAGGCCTTGTATGGACTTCAACTATTCCTCCTCCTCTAGGATAATGTCCTCTTCTTATAACATTTACTGTAACTTTAGCACCCATTCTTTCAAGTATAGGAACTAAAATATTTTTAATGTAATCAATAGGAGGACTCCAGGAAACATCGGTGCCTCCTCTAATTCTAAGCTTAACAATTCCCGGTGCAAGTAGCATAACAGGTAGTGATGCTTGAAGAACTAGAGAAATACTGCCTGCTGTTCCTATATTGAACTCAAATGAACCGAATTTTCTCTCCTTAGGTATGAATTCTAAAACCGTGGAGCCTTTATACAGACCCTTAAAATTAGCATTAGTTAGCGTGGCAAGCACTTTTACTGCAGTAATATGTTGCATTTGCAGTCCAGGGTTACTTCTTTTAACTCTAATGTTAATTATCTTAACTGGTTTAAGAAGAAGCGATGAAAGAGCTAAAGTTGTTCTTAAAATTTGTCCGCCGCCTTCACCAAAACTGCCATCAACAACTATCATTCTATATGACCTCATCTGACCCGGAAATTTCTCTTAGTCTTTCCACACCACCTATTTCCTTTATAAAAGATGCAACGGATTTAGGTACAAGTTTCTCCCATGGTCCACCTGTTAACATTAGTTTACGAATAAGTTTACCACTATACTTACTCCTATCGTACATGGGTATTCTTTTAACAAGATAACCTGCTTCCTTAAAAAGCCTAAGTACTAATGGATTATTAGAGTAGGCTATATGAAACGGAGGAACAAGCATAGAAACATATTTAACCCAAACATAGTTCATCCCTATATCAGGTATTGGTACTATGTAAACTTTACATAAATCAATGTTATATTCCATTAAGGCCAATCTTAGCATGAGAAGCCTTTCACCTGCGGTAAAAGGATTATCTAAAGTATGGCTTATTTGTGCACTACCAACACCTATGATTAGCTCGTTAACTTCATCAAGAACCTTTGTAATAGCATAAACATGGCCTAAATGTGGGGGTTGAAATCGACCAATATAAATTCCCCTTATCACCGTCTTTAACCTCTTATTATTCCATTTTCTCTATAACTACTTTATCACCATACTTTAAATTATATTTCTTCCTAGCCGAACCTAAATTAACAGCTAACTCTAAGAAACCAAAACTGTTTACTAAAAGCAAAGTTTCTCCTTCACTGACCTCTCCAAAGAACCTTAAAAATCTCGTTTCTAAGGTGGCTTTACCATACACTATAATTTTAACTTTAGATCTATACTTAAGCCAACTTACTTTGTTAGCAGGAATATTTGTTGAAGCATTACCAAAACCGTCAAAGTATACAAAGTATCCTTCAACATGGTCTTCAGACACTCTATATGTAAACCAAACAGGCTTAACTATATCATTAAAGCTAATTTTCCTACCTAGCATCTCAAGAGGTACACCTAGTGACAAATATGCTGCAATGGGCGCAAATATGTCTCTTCCATGAAAGGTATGCGAAATAGGTTTCATAAGGAAATCTTTGTTAGATACTTCATATACGCATTCTACACCATCCTCTACTGCGGCATTAACTAATACACCATTGTCCGGCCCTATGAGTACGTGATTTTTTGTACGAATAATAAGGGCTTTTCTTTCCGAACCGACCCCTGGATCGACGACTACAACGAATATTGTATTTTTGGAAAAATACTTAATCGCAGAAGCTAAAATGAACGAAGCCTCAACGATGTTGAACTTTTCAATACCATGTGAAATATCAACTATTGTAACATAAGGGTTTATGTTTAAAATTACGGCTTTCATTATAGCAACATAAGGGTCTTTGGTTCCAAAATCAGTGATTAAACCTATTACCTTATTTCTTGAACTCATAGTACTAACCTTTATTATTACCTATACAACCTAGTAATTAACTGTGTAGAGCAGTGTTTAAAGCTGTAGCTATTGCAGATATCCATGGTTCATTAACATACTTAAAAAAACTAATTAGTTACATACGAGAAAATGCTATAAATTACATTTTTGTAGCAGGCGATATTGCAACGGATAGAGATAAAGTAACATTCAATAGAATAATTAAAGCACTATCAAACATAGAGGTTAAAATCTTGTACGTTAGAGGAGAAACTGATCCAGAAAAACCGCAGAACACTATAAGGAATAACATATTTAACTTAGAACATACCCCTTTCAACGTAGATGAAAACATAATTTATGGTCTACCACCTTCTTTAGATTACGAACTAAAAATACCTATGGAAAGAAAAGTTAAGGTTCATGTAGAGAGATTAGGAGAGGAAGTAGGCTCAAATAAAATTGAAAAGTGTATAATCTTATCGCACATACCACCTTACGGCACTAAGGTCGATAAAGATCCGCTAAGAGGAAATATTGGAAGCGTTGAACTTAGAAGTTTTATAGAAAGGAAAAGACCATTAGCAGTAATTTGTGGGCACGTACATACTGGCTTAGGTATCGATAACGTAAAAACTACGTTAATAATAAATCCAGGCCCATTTAGAAGAGGATATTATGCTGAGCTAATAGTAAGCGTAGAAAGACGCATAGTTGTAAAACTAGACAGATTTACCCCGCCTTTTTAAATTATACCGTTTCCAAATATAATTCCAAATATGTTTTATGCTCCAATTTCCACTCGACACCTGCCTCCTTCAGAATACCAATAAAATTTAGTATTTTCTCAGTTAATTCGGTTTCAACCTCAACAAAGTAACCTAGTCTATCTACATTATCTATGAATATTTTAACATCGCCATTAAGAATAAACATTCTTCTATGCTTAGTTATTTTGGTTATAGGTTTAAAGCCTAGTTTTAAAAGTATTGTTTTTAAAACCTCATAATTATTCACTTTCACAGTGAATTCCTCCCTAATTTTCGGAATATTTGCGGCTCTGGAACTTTTATATGTTAATTCAATATTGTTGTTTATGATCCGTATCCTTAATGCTTCATCGGTTTGCTTAAAGTCTCGGCATGGGTGGGAGAAGTATTCATCTACAATACTGTATTTGCCTAGGAAGATGCCTCCTTTCTTTTCAATATACTTTTCTAGTACGCTAATTTTGCCTTCATCTAACAATTTTAATTTGATTTCTTTTTCAATCACTTTTATTTTTACCTCCCAGGAGAAATTAGTATAGATAAGCTATGAACATACCTTTCAAGACATTCAATGTTAATCTGAACTATATAGAACCTTCTCTGCAAGCTTTACATTTAGCTGAAAAATATGATTTTCCAGCATATATTATTGAAAGATATGTTAAAATGTTAGGCTACAGCGAAGCGGAAGAGCTTTTAACAACAGCAGGTAAAGGATTGAGAAAAGCTATAAGATGTAATAGATTGAAAATAGGATGTAATGAATTACGGCGACTACTAGAAAGTAAAGGTATAAGATTAAAGAAAATAGATTTCATAGATTACGGCTTCTGGGTTATTGAAGGCGAGGAGAAAATAGGACATACGTTAGAATATCTATATGGCTTTTATTACATACAAAATCCAGCGTCCATGTTACCTCCTATATTACTTAAACCAGCTTCTAAAGACACGGTACTAGATATGTGTGCCGCTCCTGGAGGTAAAACAACGCATTTAGCAGAATTAATGCAAAACAAGGGAGTAATTGTTGCTGTGGATATAAGTAGAAAGAGAGCAAGAACATTAAGATCTCATCTTTCAAGAATGGGTATTGAAAATGCTATAGTGATAAGGACTAATGTTGAAGAGTTAAGTATGTTAAAAAACACATTTACGAAAGTGCTTCTAGATGCTCCTTGTAGTGGTGAAGGTCTAATATCCATAGATCCCGAAAGTGTGAGAAAAAGAAAAATAAAAGACTTTTACCTTATGGCAGCTAAGCAGCTAAAACTGCTTAAAATAGCTTATGAAGTAACTAAGCCTGGAGGAGAAATAGTTTATTCAACGTGTTCTATAGCACCAGAGGAAAACGAGTTCGTAATTAACGAGGTTCTCAATACGTATAAAGACAAACTAGTCTTAGAAAAAATAGAATTAAATGTAGGAGATAAAGGCTATAGTGACGTCTTTGGTATGACTCTTAACCCTAGCATTGAAAAGTGTCTAAGACTCTATCCGCATAAACATGAAACTGAAGGCTTCTTTATATGTAAGCTTAGAAAGATAAGGTAGAAAATAATGACTAAACTCACATTCGTACCTATAACTGAGAAAGACAAGGATAAGATTTTAAGCAAATTATCACAAATGTTCGGCTCGGTAAAAGTAAAAGAATTCTTTAAATCGAAAGAACTACTGATAACGAAAGGTGGCCCTAGACAGGAAGTTTTCATAGTTTCTAAAGAACAATTTAAATTCATTTTCAACAAAATAAAGCCTATCTTAAATAAAGAGCCATACTGTGCAGGCATATTTGCAGGAATATACGGTAAAGAATTTAGACCAAGCATAGAAATATGTGAGAAAATGTTTAGACTAACTAAAAGAAATGCGATAATGATCGATAATCATGCAGCATTACTATTTAGTTATGGTAGGGACATAATGTTAAAAAGCATACTAAGAATATACGAACCCTTACATAGAATAGTTGTAGTGGTTGATTCGCATGAAAATGTCATAGGGTTATGTAAGTTAACTGTTAAGAACCTAAAAAATATCAAAAATAATAACTTAATCGTATGCAAGAATGTAATAGATAAAGGATGGTATTTAAGAAAAGGATATTAAAAAATTTAAATCAAAGAACATATAAAACCAGTAACTAGTTACAAAGTATAGTAAGGTGTATGGAAAATGACTTTTAAGGAAAACGATTTCGTACTAATAGATTATACAGCTAGAATTAAAGAAACAGGCGAATTAATAGATACTACATCAGCTGATGTTGCAAAGAAACATGGAAAATATAGTGAAGAAAAAGTCTATGAGCCATTACTTGTAATTGTAGGGGAACATAGGATTGTAGAGGGTCTTGAAGAAGAACTGGCTAAATTAAATGTAGGCGATGAAAAAACAATTGAAGTACCGCCGGAAAAAGCATATGGAAAAAGAGATCCGAACAAAGTAAAGCTCATGCCTCTAAGAAATTTCACTAGACGCGGCATATACCCTAAAGTTGGTGAGGTAGTTGAAATCAATGGAGTTATGGCAACTATTAGAAACATTACAGGTGGGAGAGTCATAGTAGACTTTAACCATCCACTTGCAGGTAAAACACTAGTTTACAATGTTAAAATTATAAAGAAAATAGATGACCTATTAGAGAAAATAAAGTATTTACTTCATAGGAGACTAAGAAGTGTACCGCCAGAAAAGTTTGTAGTAAATATTGCTGAAGGCACCATAAGAATTGAAATGCCTAAGGAAACATATCTTATAGAAAACATACAGTATGTTAAACAAGCAGTAGTTAAGGAAATAGAAAAATATGTTCCATTATCTCCTACAGTTGAGTTCGTGGAAAAGCATAGTATAAAATTACCTGAAACACCAGTAAGTGTTAAGGAGAAAGAAAAAACTAAAGATACCGGCTGATAAGCACTTTAGTTAAAGGTAATTTCCTTGGACATTCTAATTTCTTAAATATTTTAATTATTTTACACTTATCTCCATTCTTCAAACCTATAGGGTTACATAGTTCATAGTAATTGCATGAAGTATTAGAGCAATTTACAGGTTTAAAAGTTATTATTGCTCCTTCCATAGCTAACGATGTATGTATGGCAGCTTCTATTTCTGTTTCTTTAACTTCAACTACAACTAGATCTATGTTAAATGCTTTGCATCTATGCTTTTTCCTCCTAATATTTATGACCTCATAAACTCTGCCTTTTTCAAGGTTGCCTATGCAAATCCTTGAAAGAGGACATGCCTTACACTCGTTCATCAATGTACCTTCAAATAAAAATTTATAGCCTTTTCTTGCATTCTCTGAAGAGATAAGCGTTATTAGAATTCTCCGCTTAACCATTCTTCTCACCATAGATAGTATATTAAATACAGTCCGTTAGATTAGCTAATAACACCTGTTTTTTTAGCTAAGTTTTCGGCTGCTTTCCAAGTTAGCCCCGTTTCTCCGAGTATAGTATATCTTTCAGGTCTAATCTTATGTGCTATTGTTAAAGCCTTGATTATATGGTAATCATCTATACCCAGTTCTTTAGCCGTTGTAGGAGCACCCACCTCTCTGAGCGTTTTCTTTATTTTTCTCCAGTTTTTGCCGTGCAAATAAGCCATCATTATGGTTCCTACTCCACACTGTTCACCATGTAATGCAGGCTTGGGAGCCACAATGTCTAGTGCGTGACTGAATAGGTGTTCTGAGCCACTAGCAGGTCTTGAAGAGCCAGCAATATGCATTGCGATACCACTGCTTATAAGTGCTTCAATGACTATTCTTACTGACTCCTCTGTTCCTCTACGTATTATTGAGGCATAGTTTATTACATGTTTTGCAGAAAGCAGAGCTAATGATGCAGCATAGTCGCCATAGTATTCATTTTTTAACTTATGCGCTAATTTCCAATCCAACACTGCTGTAAACTTAGCTACTAAATCACCTACACCTGCAGCTAAAAGTCTATATGGTGCTTTAACAATGATTTCCGTATCCGCTATTATGGCTATAGGACCTTCGACTTTGATTGATATAGGTCTTTCAAGTCCTTTAATAGATGCAAAGGGAGAGGCTATGCCATCGTGGGAAACAGCTGTAGGAACACTTACAAAAGGTTTGCTTATGTTTGTAGCAACATATTTAGCTGTGTCTATAGATTTACCTCCACCAAATCCTAAGATTACATCGTACTTTTCAGAGGCTACATTCTCCATTAACGTTTTCAAATAGTTTATGTTAGTGCTCTTAGTTACAATATAGTTTACATTAAATCTACCATCTTCTAAGATCTGAATTATTTCCTTACCATATAATTTAATAAGATTAGGGCCAGTAACTATTAGAACATTCTTACCTAGTTCCAGTGCTTTTAAATATTGAGGAATATTCTTTCTAACACCTTTACCTATAACTATTTTTCTGGGAAGCTTAATAACATGGGTATATAGCGGGGTTTTCATCAAAACCTCCTCCTACATTTTCTTTAAGGACAACAAATCTTATATAGCTGTAATTCTGTGATATGGTAACACGGCTGGTAGATTATTTCTAAGTACGGTCTAAATAAATGGGACTGTAGTTATTTAGGTCTTTCACCCGGTGAAACAATGTTTAGAATAGAGAATACTGAACCTAGAATAGAAAACAAAGTATTGCATGGGACAACGACAGTAGCTATTAAGTTTAAAGACGGTGTAGTATTAGCTGCAGATAAGAGAGCTACAGCAGGCTATTATATTGCACATAAGAAGGTAAAGAAAATAGCTAAAATAGATGATAGGGCAGCTTTAACTATAGCAGGGCTTGTAGCAGACGCTCAAATGCTAGCAGATATGGTTAAGGCGGAAGTAGAATACTATAAACTTTCAGCAAATAAGGATTTAATGATTAGAAGCATGGCTTCTATTCTTTCAAACATAATATTCTCTAGATCAAGGATATTACCATATATAGTGCAGTTAATCGTAGCAGGTTATGATACAGAGCCGCGAATATATACTTTAGACTGGTTTGGGACAATAACTGAGGAAAAATATGTTGCAACAGGTTCAGGGTCCCCTATAGCTATAAGCATTATTGAATCTTCATACAGAGAAGATTTAAGCTTAAAAGAAGCAGTTTCCATCGTGATGAAAGCAATTAATGCCGCTATGAAAAGGGATGTAGCTTCAGGCGAGGGAATAGATGTAGTAGCAGTAACTAAAGACGGTTATAAGGAATTCAGCAAGGAGGAACTAAAGAAGATTTTAGTAAGCTAAGGGGATTGCAAATATGATAAACGTTTATGAACAAATAAAAAACACCATTGTTTCCTTAATGCCCTTAAAAGCCCAAATAACTAAGATAGAACTTGAGGGGCCAGAAGTAGCTGTTTATGTAAAAAATGTTGAAGCCGTAATTAGAAGCTCTGATGTAATAAAGAAAATAGCTAAAACAATAAAGAAACGTGTAGTCATAAGAACAGATCCTTCAGTTAGAAAATCAGAAAATGAAACTCGCGAAATAATAACGAAAATAATACCTGAAGAAGCAGACATTAAGAGCATAGAATTCGACCATACACTTGGAGAGATAATAATAAAAACAGCAAAACCAGGTCTAGTCATTGGCAAAGGAGGCAACCTTCTTAGAAAAATATTGTTAGAAACAGGTTGGAGACCAAATATTGTAAGAGCTCCACCGAAAGAAACCAAAACCCTAACAAGTGTTTTACAAATACTTTTAGCTAAAAGCGAATATAGGCTAAACATTCTAAGAAGTATAGGTCATAGAATACATAGATCGCCTTTGTTTAAAAGTACATATGTGAGAGTAACAGCATTAGGGGGATTTAGGGAAGTAGGTAGGACAGCAATACTTGTTGAAACAGCTGAAAGCAAAGTACTTCTCGACGTAGGATTAAACCCAGGAGCAGCAAGCCCGATAAACGCTTATCCTAGATTTGACCTTGCAGACTTTGATATTACAACATTAGATGCTGTCATAGTTACACATGCGCACCTGGACCACTGTGGTTTAGTGCCTTACTTGTTTAAATACGGATATGAAGGACCCATATACACAACCAAAGCAACAAGAGATCTCATGGTACTTATGCTTCAAGACCTTTTAGAAATAGCTGAAAGAGAAAATAAGTACATCCCGTACAGTATAAGAGAGATTAGGAAAATGCTATTACATGTTATACCGCTAAATTACGGCGAAGTAACAGACATAGCACCAGATATTAGAGTAACACTTTACAATGCGGGACATATTTTAGGATCAGCAATGGTACATTTACATATAGGCGAAGGACTCCATAACATAGTTTTTACAGGTGACTTCAAATACGGTAGAACAAGGCTTTTACCTCGCGCTAATGATAAGTTTCCGAGAGTAGAAACGTTAATTATGGAAAGTACTTATGGAACAGACTATTTACCTTCACGAGATGATGCAGAAAGAGAACTTATTGATAAAGTTAAGAAAGTTGTAGAGAAAAAAGGTAAAGTGCTTATCCCTGTTTTTGCTGTTGGACGAGGACAGGAAGTAATGCTCGTGCTAATAAACGGTATAAATAAAGGGCTTTTACCTAAAGTTCCAATATATGTTGATGGAATGATAGATGAAGTCACCTCAATACATGCAGTCTATCCTGAATTACTTTCAGAAGAAGTTAAAGAGTCTATATATAAAGGGGAAAATCCCTTTGAAGCAGAATATATTAGGAAAGTAGAACATAGGGATGAAAGAAGAGCAATAATAGATTCCGATGAACCAGCAATAGTTTTGGCAACATCAGGCATGTTAACTGGAGGTCCATCCGTAGAGTACTTAAAAATGATGGCTAGAGATGAAGAAAATGCGCTAATTTTTGTAAGCTACCAAGTTGAAGGAACCTTAGGTAGAAAAATTAAAGATGGTCAAAGAGAGATTGTTACGTTTACTCCTGAAGGTAAGGTTGAAGTACTTAAAATTAAGCTTAAAGTGTTTAGTATTGAAGGTTTCTCAGGTCATTCTGATAGAAGACAGCTTCTAGCATTCTTAAACAATATTTCACCTAAGCCTGAAAAAGTCATATTAATACATGGTGAAGAAAGCAAAGTTTTAGCATTAGCAAATACTGTTAGAAGAATGGGTTTTGAAGCACATACTCCACGTATTATGGACAGTTTAAGAGTAGCTTAGTTTCCAAATTTTATCACCAGCAAAATGCATGTTAAGTAAGACTTTACCTCTCCTCATGCTAGATATTTCAGTGGAATCGTAGAGAGCTAAACCTACAGCTATAGGTTTCCGATACTTTTCATCAATAACAAGTACTATATCATTCTTCTTAAACGACCCTTTGACATTAACTATTCCAGGAGCCATAACATCGGCGCCGTTTAATATATGCTTTACAGCACCCATATCAATAACAACTTTAGGTATTTTAATGTCTTCAGTTTTCATTTTTAGAAGATATTTGAGTAATGGTATAAGCTTATCGTCTATTTTAACTATAAACGGTTTGCCATCATAAAAGTAAACAGTGTAGCCATTACATATACCTATTTCTAAGGTTTTCTTTAAACTTAGATTTAGAAATGGATATTTTTCATTTATTTCCTTTATCAGTAATTTACGTTCCTTCTTTGAAAGAGCATGTCTAATACAGCCCAAGCTACCCCCATTAGATATTTGGGGGATTACATTTTTAAACCTAAGTAACTTTATATATACCGTACATTGGAACAGTATAAGGGTAAGATTCTTTGCTAGGAGGTGCATTTTCGACTTTGGCAGAATCGGCGAAGAGACTGTTGAGCGAGTCTCTTGGCAATATAGTTCTCGTAAAGCTTAAAGGCGGTAGGGAAATACGTGGAATTTTGAAAAGCTATGACCAACACTTAAACTTAGTTTTAGAAAATGCAGAAGAAGTTAAAAGCAATGGTAAAATTAGAAAATTAGGGACAATAATAATCAGAGGAGACAACGTAGTACTCATATCCCCCGTACCCATACCTATGTAAAATAATTTTAAGGAATAATAGAGGGGCTCATTATGGTAAAGGGGACAACATCTTTTGGAAAACATGGTAGGAGCAAAACACATATTAGATGCAGAAGATGTGGAAGACATTCTTTCAATGTTGCCAAAGGATACTGCGCTGCATGCGGTTTCGGCAGATCAAAAAGAATAAGAAGATACTCATGGCAAAACAAGAAAGTAAATAAGATAAGAGTAGTTTAGCTCAAGCTAAGCATATTTTAAACGTAATTTAAGTTCTAAAAATGATGTATTTTTGAATAGCAATTATATAGTATTATGTAGAGTAAGTGTTGGTGGACCGGCCGGGATTTGAACCCGGGACCTCCCGGATGCCAACCGGGCGCTCTACCAGGCTGAGCTACCGGCCCCCTAGCCAAGAGGTAGAATAGGTTTTTACCATTTAAATTTTTACTGTTAGAATAAGTGTTTTTCATGTAAGACTGTTCTAGTTCAGAGATATGGTTTTACCGTGCAGTAACGTTACTTCACAACGTATTTTTAAGATAATACTTAACTCTAGATTAAACAAGGTGTGTAATGATATGAATATAGGAAAATCTATAATAGGAGTTTTTATAGCCCTCGTAATGTTAGCATCTATGGGAATTGCTTTTGCTATGTGGAGTGAAACGTTAAAAGTAAATGTGACAGTAAACACAGGAGAAGTAGATGTCGAGTGGAGTGACTATTGGAGTAATGATACTATTGAAAAACCTGAAGTGCCTCTTGATGTTACAACGGTAACTGTTGAGCCTGAAGAATGGGATACAGAAAATGATCTCATAAAGCTTAATGTTACTATAGATAATGCTTATCCATGCTATAAAGTAGGTATTTATGGTAACGTTTCTAACATAGGGACAATACCTGTGAAATTCTTAAATGCATCTATAAAATTTGATACAACAGTTATTCCAATAACATGCTGCACATGGTATGATCTAGACTTGGACAATGATGGAAAAGCCGACATTAATGTTCATTTAGGATTAGCTTATGATCCTGATAATGATGGAACACAAATAGATCCTGGAAGCTTCGATACATATGAACTCTGTATACATGTAAAACAGAACGCAACAGAAAACTCAACATACTTCTTCGAACTACAGATGACCTTTGCACAGTGGAACGAAGTTCCATAGTAAAATACGCTGAGGCAAAAATATAATGAATCCTAAGAAACTAATAATACTTCCTATTTTTCTAGTGCTAATATCATCTATCAGTATTGCTTTTGCTATGTGGAGTGAAACGTTAAAAGTAAATGTGACAGTAAACACAGGAGAAGTAGATGCTGAAATTGTTAGAATATACACTGGTGATGAAGTACCACCACCCGGAATCAAAGATTATAATGGTACACCTGATACATGGCCTACGTGTGAAAATTTCAGCTATACAGGTGAAGGCTGGGTAGCCGTAATTAGCGGTGACCTATATTGGGTGCAGTTAGATAAAGACTGCGCATGGGCTACAGCATGGACTGTAGATAGTGATGGAGATGGAGATAATGATACTGCATATGTTAAAATACACAATGGATATCCAGGATACATGGTTTGGTTTAGCTTAGAAGTAGATAACGTAGGTACGATACCAATATTTATAGACTACTATGTTGTTAATGGAACAATACTTACAAAAGACGAAATTGAAACCAACGACCTCGTATTTCTTGATGCTGATGGAGACTGCAAACCCGAAGTACTAATACAGCTTTACAATCTTCTCGGCGTCCAAATGGATCCTGGAGACGGGTTAGAAAGCAGCTGGAGAATCATAGTATTACAGCCCGCCAGTGAAAACTCGGAATATGTTATTTCAGTAAAACTTGTAGCAGTACAGTGGAATGAATCGATATATTACGAGGAGTGAAAAAACATAATCTCTTTTTTTATTTACTTCATTAAAAGGTGTTTAAGGTGAGAGCTAAGTTAACACATTACATATATGTTCTTTTAGTTATGATTTTATCTTTTATAGTATTAAGTAATACTGCCTATGCCCTATGGTCTGAAACATTAAACGTAAATATGAGAATGTCGATGGGAGAATTTGATACTAGAATCTGCTATTACAAAGTACTTACCTGCTGTCATCACTGTAATGTAACAGCTCAGCTTAGCGAAGATGGAAATGCTTTATCTATAAGCCTTGAAAATCTTCATCCAGGCTGGGTTGGATGGGTAGGTATAGTAGTTTGCAATAGAGGAACACTTCCTGCAAGAATTCTTAGAACTAATGTTATAATTACTGAAGGAAGCAGTGAAATTAGGGAACATTTTCACTATAAGCTATTCTATTACGGAATTCATGGAAGACATAATTTACAAAACATGGTCTGCTGCGGAAGCCTACCTTTACCTCATAACTCTAGTTTGCCAGTATCCTTTAGTCCTGGAGAAAAAGTTCTTATTCTAACTAGGTTAATGATAAATAGAGGCTATCATGGTACTGGCGAATTAAATGTAGTTTTTTCAATAAAAACATCACTATAACGTTGCTGAACAGTGTAGAGGAGGGAAACTATTAATGTTCCCCAAGACAGCTAAAATAGTTCTACCATTACTACTAATGCTAAGCTTCATACTAGCTAATGTTATAAAACTAGGAGGTACAGCCGCCTATCTTGTACCTCCCGTAGTATGGATAGCTATGTTCATTATCTCGTATCCGAACATTAGAGCTAGTATTTTTTCAAGTAAAAAATTGATACCATTAGTAATTATTATAGCAACTATTTCTATCTTTATAAGAAACTTCTTAGGTTTAGCTGTAGGATTCGGGCTTTCACCATATGTTATGAGCATATATGGTTTACTATTTAACATGTACTTTTTCCTTACTAAAACCCTTGGTTTTGAATATGCTCGAACATTTATTGTACAAAAAACATCTAAAACGGTGCAAAGCTTTACAAGCTTACTGGGAATTTCAATTTTATTTACACTTTTAAATGTTAACATGGCTCGTATTTCCTACATAACCGGCGGGCTTGAACTTATAAAGTATTTAAGCTCAGAGCTCCTGCCAGTGTTTGCTTTAAACCTTTTCTTAACATACCTGGTATTTTGGGGTGGAGCTGCTTGCTCAATAATATTCATTATTATAAGTAAAGGATACTACTACTTAGCTCCAATAATCCCCAATCTCCCATGGACTATTGAAAGTATCGTTAGTGTGTTAACACCTCTTATAGGTTTCATAGTTATCAGTAATAGCAGGATTTTTGCAGTGTATGCTGCAGGAAAGAAGGAGAGAATAGGCTTTAAAAACGTTGTTCAAATCTTTTCTCCTTTAATCATACTGCTTATTACCACAGGTATTCTAGGTCTAAGACCATTAACTATTGTTAGTGGTAGTATGCAGCCCACGTTAAATGTTGGAGACATAGTTTTTATTGCTAAAACTCCTATAAGTGAATTATCTGAAGGAGATATTATAGCATATTTAGGAGAACAAGACGTTATCGTACATAGAATTCATGAAATTATAAAACATGAAAGTAAAAACTTCATATTAACTAAGGGAGACGCAAATAAGGAACCAGATGCAGTTCCAGTAGATGAAAAATCTATTATTGGTAAGGTAGTTTTAACGGTGCCTAAAATAGGTATGTTACAGCTATATATAAGGGATCTATTCTTAAGAATATCAAGCAAAGTACAGGAAATACTATCCTACATTGGTGTAATGCTAACTTATATACTTGTAATTAAATACTAGCATTAGCAGAGGTATATGTTTGTGCAATTAAAGCTAAAGAAACTTAGAAAACATATATCCATGAAAAATATTGGTTGTAAAAAACTACTACTTTTAACCGCACTATTACTCATACTGACAATTTCAGCTATGGGAACTATAATTTTAAGCAAAATACCTGTAGAAGTTAAGAGAGAAAAAACAATATACACTCTAAGACACAATTTTCAATACAAGTATCTAGTAGGGTTACGTCCAAACACACTATATAATAAAACAGTTATTGGACCCGGTGAAGTAGCGTATCTCCCTATGTCTAAGTCAGTTAACGTAACCTTAACCTATAAGATAGCATCATCTATCAAGGAAGTAAAAGTTTCAGGGAACATAAAAGGTGTAATTGTAGTTGAAGAGGAAAAAGGTTGGATTAAAGAAATAGAACCAATTATACCTAAAAACTTTAATTCAACGAGTTTTAATATAATGTTCTTTATAGACCTAGAAAAAGTAAGTAGCTTAATAAATAAGATAGGCAAGGAGACAGGTTCTAGATCATTTCTTTACACTTTAAAAATTAAACCGGAAGTAAATATTTTGACGGAACTTCCTTATGGAAAATTTGAAGAAACATACTACCCAGAATTCAGAATTAAAATAGACCATCAAAACAATGTTTTAAAGTTTGAAGGAGAAAAGTACACATTTGTAAAAGATGAAAAATCGGAAACAACTAGACCTAATTTTATTAAAGCAATTTACTGGTATATACCTGTTGCAGTTATAAAGGTACTGTCATACACTGCTCTGGTTATTTCCTCACTAGGGTTAATGTCCTTAACAGTAACAGCGCTTAAGTCTAAGAAAACTTCTGAAACAGAACGTATACTTTTAAAGTATGATGATGTTTTAGTAAATGCTGTTAAACCTCTAAAGCAATTAGACGAAGCTATAGAATTAAACAACTTTGAAGATTTAATGAGAATAGCAGCTAACATGAGTAAACCAGTATTTCATACAGTAAAACAACGTAGTGAAGTAGTAGAACATATATTTTGGGTAACTGATGGTAATCTAACGCTAAAATACATTACATTAGAAAATAATGTAGTACATTAATGAGTTAGTATTAGACTTAGCAATAGTTATATTATGGATTAAAGGAAATCTAATAAGTTAAATTTAGAATAAAAACACAAGGGGCCCGTGGCCTAGCCTGGATAGGGCGCCGGCCTTCGGAGCTGGAGGTCCCGGGTTCAAATCCCGGCGGGCCCGCCACATTGCTGTAATAGTAATAGCGGCAGTTCTCGCTGCGCTGCTAACGCGCAAGCATTAGCCCAAAAGAGCAATTTTTGGGAAAATACAGATTAGTTTCGCTGTTTTCAGGTGCTGGCGGACTAGATCTCGGTTTTAAGCAGACTGTTAGGTACGAAATATTATTTGCTAATGATATTTTTAAACACGCTTCACTTATTTATTCAAAGAACCTTGGATTAAAGCTGACTAGATGTAAAAAGGGAGAAAGAGCAGAGGCAAGCAAAGGGACTGTCCTAGTATGTGATGTAGAGTAAGTCTAGGGAAGTGGTTTTACTAGGGAGTACTAAGGTATGTAATGGAATTTACGCTGCATTGGAGGTATTCTGGTTCGTAAGTCAATTGGTGCCTTAGATCTGCTTAATAATCTTCTCTACTACATCCCTTACTTTAGTACCTGGTTCGACCTTATAGTACTTAATACCTAGCTCTTGAACCAGTTGCTCTACACCGCACCCTACTTCGGGGGCCGCTACCACATTAACTCCTCTATCCTTAAGGAGCTTCACGATAATAGGTCCTACACCGTGACTTAAACCCTTAAACTCGTTCTCGATGACTTCCCTAACTCTGTAGCCTTCCTCTGAAGCCTCTATAATGGTGAGGTACGGAGCCCTCGCAAATACCTCGTCAATGACGTCTTCCAAGCCATTGCGGCCTCTAGTTGGTGTAGCTATCACTAACTTCACGGCCTCCACCAGAGACCAGCTAGCAGCCTTCCCCTCCTATGCCTTAAGCGCCTCCTAGCTCTCCTCTGCCGTGGGGGTAGAGCGTACGGCAGCATGAGTGGGTGACCTACTGAGCCGCCGTAACCTCCCGGGACTGCTACCCGACCTACTGCGGCGCTTCTTAGCTGAAAGTTAGGGCACGCAGGCCCGTCAGGGTCTACAGGTACGTTAAACAGCCTACAGTAGCCATTGCTGAAGTTAATGCACTCTTTATGTGTGGACATTTCTTAACCACTATTTTTATGAGCTATTGCACAGTTATTAAGTCTTACTCTTGGCATATACACATATGTATGGGTTGCGTATGCTACCTCGCTCCGCAGTAAGTTATGGCAAGTGCTTTAGGAAGAAGGCGCCAGTACCTCAAGGGACTTCAAGTACGCTATCCGTGATTACGGGCTCTTTCTTCGCAACTATAACTGATTCTGGGTTTCTGTACTTCCTTATGAAGATATAATCTGCTGCCGTATTCATCCATATTTTCTCGGTGCCCCGTTACGCCAGGTCTTGCACTATATACCTAAACATACTTAGATATGAACTTATTTTCTGCTCGCACAAATTCTCATCCTACGTAAATATTGTGACTTCCTTTACCTTCATTCTCGGTGATAATGACGGTCTCTCTACAGGATGCTCTAAGGCTTTTACTGCTTGTAATTTACAGTTTCTTGGAGGTTTAATGATCGAATTGATTCTTTTCTTCAACTAGTAATAGGGAACCTAACCAAATAGCTCCTAAACTCATTGCATGAATAGCTAATAACATGTTCCATCGTAGCAGCAATACTTTTTGAATAGTCTATAAGGTAGCTGCACTACTAAATTCATCACGGTGAACTCGCCTCTTCACATTTAAATAGTGCAGCTACATATACTGGGGCATAGTACTTTTCACTCTTAAGCTTGGTGCAAAACCATAGTCGTACCATCCAATGCCGCCAACAAATCTCACACTATCTAGTAGGATAGAAGGGGTGAGCAGAGGTAGCTCAAGGGGTCTAGTACGCTGGATTAAGATATTATCTGCTTAGCCCATAGTGCTGGACTAATTTAGCGAACCGAAATAGACATAATTCCTGAGTTAGCACCTAGTCTTAGGGCTTAATTAATGATACTGTACCTGATTGGGTGCGAGAGTCTAGGTGTGAGGGGGCTATCATGCTTCATTAAGTTAGATAGTCGGTCTGTACTCATAGATCCTGGCGTAGCTTTAGGGTACACGCGCTATGGGCTACATCCCCACCCACTGCAGGCAGCTTTCTCAGAGATTACCAAGGTTCTACTGACTTCGTTTTGGCATAGGGCTATGGACATAGTGGTGACTCGCTTCTACGGCGATCACGTCCCGCTATATAATGCTAACCCCTTTCAACTCTCCCTGAATCTTGTGAAAAAGTTGAATGATCACGCTCTACTCTGGGTGAAGGATTACGGTGCGCTAACCCCGTGCGAGAGGACTAGGTTCGAGAAGCTATCTGAGTACTTTAAGAACAGAATAGTCTATGTTAACGGTGAGCGCGCTAGTAATGATGGGTTAATAGAGTTCTCAGGCACTCACCTCCACGGCCTAAGTAGGAGTACGCGGGTTATGGTGGTGAAGGTGGGTGAGCCGCCGCACTCCATAGTCCACCTATCTGATACTCAATTACTAGCTGATGGGGTCATCGATAAGGTGTGTTCATGGAGCCCTAGGATGGTGGTTACTGATGGACCGCCACTCTATAGATTAAGTGATGCGGTGAGAGAAAGCGTAGCTAGGAAGGCAACAAGTAATGCCTTGAGGCTCGCCGACTACGCTGATTACGTAATCATAGGTCACCACATAGCTAGGAGTATTGAGGGCATGAGGTGGCTCGACCGCTTAAGGAGAGAGGTCGGTAATAGGATCATGTGCGCAGCAGACTATATGAGGAAGCCTAGGCTACTTCTCGAGGCCTGGAGGAGGGTTCTGTACAACGTGATACCAGTACCTCGCAACTGGTTTATTATTAGCGAGTACAGCGGGTTCGGGAAAGCCATCAGCAGCTACGGAGACGTGATTGAGGAGTTAGTAAAGAGTGTTCCGAGAGAGGTAACGCTTGATGAGTTGGAGGTTAAGAGAATATTAAAGGATGCTGTAGGGGACTCAAGGTCATACTTTAGATTAAGGCGCTAGTAGTCCTCAACAATGTTTGTTGCGCTAGTCTCAGCGCCTTATCCTAACTTATAAGCCTCGTTCTACTTAGAGAAAGAATTGTTGGAGGTGAAGGATGAGCCTTACTACGGGTTCCCTACTTAAGCATGCTGTACTAGCTGCTCTACTAGCTGGGCTATTCGGGGTCATTTCTATAGCTAACTTTAGCTGGGTCTGGCCCCTGATTTTCCTGGGTAGGCTGAGCCGTGGGGGCATGATAGCCATCTCTGCCTCAGGTATTGCCGTAGACCCCGCACTAATGGGCCTCTCCTCCATCCCCGCCCTAGTTATCTTGGCTCAAGCCTCATCGGCTTGTTCTTCGCCTTAATGTCACCTGTAATGATTACTGTACTCATAAACTTCCCTCTCCTCCTCATCCTCTATTCCTTCCTCCTCTAGATCCTCAGGCTTGAAGGTGATGCTTCCACATCTAATCTCAAGAATTTCTCCCTTCTTTTTCTCTTCAGCAGGCAGTCCTTCGGACATTTCAGTCAGCACTTGGTCAATAACCTCTTCGATTCTCTTAACAATCTTCGGATAGATACTGTCTGTCCAACTCAACAAGTCGTCGTAGTGAATATCCCTGGTGCTCAGCTTACTTATCCTCGATTCAATAAAGTCGCGTACCTCCTCATCTGACACCTGCCTACAGATTCTATAGAATAGTTTCCTGAACAGTACCTGCCTAAGCCATGCAGCTTTCTCCCTCTATAGTATCCTTCATACCTTCTAAGCTTCTCCACTAGCTTGATAGGAAGGTAAATCCAATCGCAACGTTTTCTCCCCCTCATCCAGAAGAGCCCATACCTACAGAGTCTATTAAAACATTCAAGCTTATCTTCGTCAAACTCATTGATTAGTTTAATTGCTTCCGAGAACATGATACCACTATACAATAATAGCTCAAATACCAGGTCTCTATCTCCCCTTAGTCTTTCATCGTATAATATTTCGATCAACTCCTCAGGCTCAACATGGTGATCGTTGAAGTTATGGCTCTTCTTTATTTTGAAAAATTCCTTTCATTTTCTGATAGTCCTCTCAAGATATTTCCCCACGTTTATATAAGTAATCTAAAAAGAGACGAACAGTCTTTATCATCCACTTGTTGTTACTTATTTCAAGATACAAGCCATAGTTAACTGTTTTACTATCCAATTTCCTAAGATATCTCATGTAGTCCTCTATTGTTCTATCACTTAGTTGTCTGTCTTTCTCAAGGTACCTCCTGAAGAGTTCATCGTATTTGATTACAATCTCTTTCTTCTTAATAGTTCTAGTTAACCCTAGGTACCTGAGTAGTTCTAGGAATTTTGAGAGTTTATCTTGATCTTGGAACTCAAGAATAAGTTTACTACCCTCGACTATTACTTGATTCATTATTATTCCCCATTCTCTAACGGTATTCTGTAGGTATAAAACGGGGTGACATTGGAGGGGTCAATTCTTTGGTGATTTTTGCCGCCCCTCTTGTGCCTGATATTAGAGAACTTAATGCGCCGTTCTTCGGAGCTGGAGGTCCCGGGTTCAAATCCCGGCGGGCCCACCATAGAATAGCAAATAGTCTCATTTTGATGTTATCTGTCTTAATAGAAAGCATTGATATGATTTATTTTTCTTTATCGGCTATAATTACTATAAGATCCGACCATTTAAATACATTGTACTTTGCATTATTTAGAAAGTTCAGCACCATGTCTATGTATTGATAATCTATGCCAAGAGACCCCCATTCTTAAATAGTACTTCTAATAATTGATTCAAGAACTTTAAAGGGCACTGGATATTGCCATGGAACCCTTTTGGCATTACGTATTTTTAGTCCGGCTAGCTTTAATACCCTAACCCAGTATTCTAAAGGCCGATATTCTTCAAATCTTCCTATTGATCGCATTGCTTCTCTCCATATCTTCGCAAACTTTTCATAGAGCTTACAGCCATATGGTGAAGGCTCAACTACTATGAGATATCGAGCGACCTCTTTTAATGCGGAAAGCATTACTACATGCCCTTAAGGATTAACCTCGTGAGGAGTAAAGTAGAGTATAGCTACACCTATGGAGCTCAACCTTAGTGGAAGTAATGAAGCATCAGCATTAATCAGAGCTAATCTAGCATCATTACAGTGCTGTTGTCTAAACTTTTCAAGTTTCCCGATCAATATCTACTTCAACTACTAAGCTAGCATGCACTAATCTCAATATATTCTTTATCGAACCACCTATACCTACATCAAGAATTATTTTTTACATTACTAGGAATTAACGATAGTATCTCTTTTTGAACTCTCTCAAAATCTTTAAAGTAGTTTCCTGAAACACTCCGGGTCTTCTGCAAAGATACCACCATATCTATGAAAAGTAGCTGAGAAGCAACTACCATAAATACTTTTACATGTATATCCCTTAGTATCATTTTTACTCCTAAGCATATTTACATATTTAATAATTGCCTAATATTATGACATATGGGAAGCTGAGTAAACTTTTAAGTCTTAGTATCAAATCTCTACAAGAGATTAGGAGCTAAACTAGGGATGAATATGAATAATTATGTTAAAGATGTTTATGAGTACATTCTTTGTAAACTAAGTAATCATATATGCGATTCGTGGAATCGTATAAATCTAAAAGTAAGTGCTAGCGAAATTTATAGATCATTAGAAGAGCCTCCTTTAGAAAAATTTGGTGAAATAGCATTACCTACGTTTAAGTTTTTGAAAAAACTTAGTGTTGACTATAATGTCTTAGCAGAGTCTATAACAACACAAACGTCTAAGAGAAAACCGGAGTTTATAAGTAAAGTAAATGTTGTCAGAGGTTATATCAACTTTTTCATTAATGAAGAATTCGCTGCTAAACATCTTTTCAATACGGTTTCCAACATGGGTTATGATTATGGTTTCATTAAAGTAGACAAACCATTACATATTGTTGTCGAACATACTAGCGCAAATCCTGTACACCCTTTACATATAGGTCATGGTAGAAATGCTATCTTAGGTGATGTTATCTCTAGAATACTAGCTAAAAGAGGCCATAGCGTTATTAGAAGATTCTACGTGAATGACATGGGTAGGCAGGTAGCAATATTAGCCTACGGCTGCTTACATTTAAACAATCCATTACCTAAAGGAAAACCTGACCACTTTTACGGTGTAATATACTCTATAACTAATGCAGTAATAGAGATAGATAGGTTAAAGAGAGAAATAGAGGAACTTAAAGAGAAAGGAAGATTTGAAGACTTAGAGAGAACTAATAATGAGCTTCTTGACTGGCTGAATGTTTTAGCTGAACTTAAAGGTAAAGAACCTAAACTTGTTTTGGAACTTATTGAGAAACTTAAGGGTAAAGAACATGAAAGTGAAATTCAGAAGATTATGAAAGCATACGAGAAACGGTCTAGTGAGAAAATTGTTAAAATCATAAGAACGATATGTAACAACATAGTTGAGGGTTTCAAAGAAACTTTAGACAAAATAGGAGTAGAGTTTGACTTCTGGGATTGGGAAAGTGATATTGTTTGGAGTAGCATTATAAGCAAGATACTTGAAGAAGCTAGGAAAAGCCCATATTTTACGATACATAAAGGTACTTCAGCTTTAGATTTTTCATCGCTACAGAAAGTAAGTGAGGTTAGAGAAAAGCTTAAGCTACCTAAAACTTTTGAAATACCTCCTTTAATACTTCAAAGAAGCGATGGAACAACACTTTACACTATGAGAGACATTGCCTATAGTATTATCAAGTTTAAGAATGCGGATAAAGTTATTAACGTTATAATGTCAGAGCAGAAACTAGCGCAAGCACAGTTAAGATTAGCGCTTCTAGCTTTAGGATACAAGAGAGAAGCCTATAATCTAATTCATTACTCATATGAAATAGTTAATTTACCTGGAATGAGAATGTCGGGTAGAAAGGGAAGATTTGTAGATTTAGATTCTTTAATTGAAGAAGCAGTTTCAAGAGCGTATCTTGAAGTTTCAAAGAGAAATCCCAAAATGGATGAGGAAATGAAAGAAAGAATAGCTAAGACAGTAGGCTTAGGTGCAATAAGGTACGCTCTAGTCTCGGTTTCAGCCTCTAAACCATTAACATTCATATGGGATGATGTTTTAAACTTTGAAAGAAATAGCGGACCATACATTCAATATACATATGCTAGAGCTTTAAACATACTTAGAAACTACGGTAAAGAAGTAGATTTTAGCCTAGAAACATTAGACTACGGCATATTGAAGAAACCGATAATTAGGAGACTATTAATATTACTAATAAAGTTTCCTAAAGTTTTTGTTAAAACAGCTGAGGAGCTAAAACCAGAATACCTTGCCGAGTATGCAGGAAAACTTGCAGATACGTTTAACTCGTTCTACACTATGGAACCTGTACTTAAAGAACCTGTAGAGGAAAAGAAAAGAACAAAACTCTACATAGTGAAGACTGTAGAAATAGTTTTGAAAAACATATTAACACTACTAGGAATAGAAGCACCAGAGAGAATGTAGCTAGGGCCCGTGGCCTAGCCTGGATAGGGCACCAGCCTCCGGAGCTGGTGATCCCGGGTTCAAATCCCGGCGGGCCCGCCAAAATAATTTTTCGAAGCAATATACTAAGCTATTTTGACAAAAAAACTGTTGAAAATAACGGCTAAAAAAAGGAGTAATGTTGTTTAATTTAGTTTGCTAATTTAGCCTAGTAGGTCACGCCAGTACTCTACTGTTTCTTTGTCGAATGCTAATGGTACTTCTACTTCACCTTTTCTAATCTTTTCTTCTAATTCTTTAACTGCGTCCCATATCCAGCTTGGTATTGATTCTCTCATAGACTTAACTTTTGCTTTAATGTCCTCTGGGCTCATAGGCAGTACTTTCTTTCCTGTTAATTTTTCAGCTGTAATACCCATTTCTATGAATTCGTCAAGGTCAGCTAGTGTGCTTACAGATATTCCTTCCATTAGCTTACCTTCAACTTCCGTACCTATACCCAGCAGTAGGACTCCATCGTATTTCTGTATGACTTCTCTAAACTTATCTTCTAATACTAACCATGTTGCGTAATATACTCCTTTATCAACTCTTTTCATCATACTTGCAATTATAAACCCTGGATTAATCCAGTCCTGGTTAGCGTCAACACCTATCCAGAATGGTGGACCCATTTCTAAACCTTTTTCTTCAGCTATCTCTTTAACTGCCTGGTTTATACCTAGCCCTAATGGTCCTGCTATGTTATATACTGCTACAGCTCCTTTCTCATACATTGGTTTAGCTGCTTCATACCCTTTAGTTATGTCACTAAATGTTCCTGTATATGTCCATAGAACTCTATTCTTATACCAGCATCCTTTACCTTCAGGACAGTACATTCCATCTTTCCAATAAGGTCCGGTACCGTAATATGAGTCTTCACCTATTATTGGTGCTTTCTTACCAAATTTTTCTTCATACCATTTAAGTGCCCAGTCACAGCCCCACTTATATCCTATTTCAAACTTCCATAAGACAGGTATTTCAATACCTAAAACAGCTCCAATGTGTTTGAACTCGTATCCTTTTTCGTTAAAGTATGCTGCCAGTAAGCAGCCTAAAGCACCAACAAGCGCGCTTCCTTTATGTTCTTCAAATTTTATGTCTAACATGTTAGGTAATATATGTCCAAGCTTATCCATAGCAATAGCTTGAGTATAGGTGTCTATTCCAGCGAAGTTTTTGTCTGGAAACTCTTGGGCAACCGTAAATAAAGCATCGCTTAATAGGAAACCTACACCTACAATAAGTATTACATCAGGGTCTTTTGCAGCTGTTCTTAAGTTGGGCAGATAATCTGCTTCAGTTTTACTAATTAACTCAATAACTTCAACACCGAAATCTCTTGCAGCTTCATCAGCGCCCTTACATGCCATATCGTTAAACGATAAGTCGCCTCTACCACCAATATCAGTAACAACAGCTATCTTGAACTTTTTAGCAGGAGTTGTTGGCGTAGGTGATGGAGCAGGGGCTAATGCAAACGCGGCAGCAGCTACTATAGCTATTATTACTACAACTACTATGATTAGTGCTACTTTAGAAATAGCTTTTCGTGGCAATAACCTCATGTAAGAACCCCGAATTATTAAGTGTGGTAGTGAGAAATAAAGTTTTACTAGGGAATAACTGAAAAAGAAATAAAAACACAGCTAAACAAAATGTGATAAAGATATTAACTAGAGCTTTATACTTTAACACCGCCCATCATTAAACCTATTTCCTTTCTTGTAACTTCTTCAGCTTTTTTCACACCCATGAACTCCCCTTCATACATTACGGCTATTCTATCACTTAGCTGCATTATTTCATCTAAATCTGCTGAAACAAGTAAAACTGCTTTTCCTTCATCTCTCATTTTAGCAAGCAACTGCCTGATATACAGCGTTGAAGCTATGTCTAAGCCTCTTGTTGGATGAACTGCTACGATAAGATTCGGATTTTTACTTAGCTCTCTTCCAACAAGAAGCCTTTGCCTATTACCTCCGCTTAAACTTTTAGCTATAGTGTCTATACTTGGGGTTATTACATTAAAGCTTTTAACGAGCTTTAATGCATATTCTTTAACTCTCTTCCAATTTAGCCTACTGAGTTTAAGTGCCTCACTTATTTTCACTTCCTTTAAGAAGCCAGACTCCCACTGTCTACTCATAATAGAATTCTCGGCTACGGTAAATTCAAGTACTAAACCGTATTTTTCTCTATCACCAGGTATATGAGACGCTCCTAGTCTATATACATCGATAGGTCCCTTATTTGCCACTTCGACCCCATTTACCACTATTTTTCCTTTTTCAACTTTTCTTAACCCTGTTATTGCTTCTACAAGTTCAGCTTGCCCGTTTCCTTCAACGCCAGCAATACCAAAGATTTCGCCTGCTTTTACTTCAA
The DNA here is from genome assembly GCA_029258915.1 of Thermoproteota archaeon. Lineage (GTDB taxonomy): Archaea > Thermoproteota > Thermoprotei_A > EX4484-217-1 > EX4484-217-1 > EX4484-217-1. Next base: position 50,391 of record JAPDJU010000005.1, on the reverse strand, counting down.
ATGACACGCCTTTTACTGCCATGAGTCCTAAATCATTTTTCACATATAAGTTCTCAACTTTAAGAACTGTAGGTGCTTTAGCTAATACGCCTCTTCCTCTAAGAGTAATATCTAGTTTCATTTCCTTGCCAACCATAAGAACAGCTAACTTCTCAGGAGATGCTTCTATCGTAGGTATCTCGCCTGCTACCAGTCCATGTCTTAAAACAACTATTCTATCCGTTATTGCTAATGCTTCCCTAATCTTATGTGTAATAAAAATTACCGTTTTACCTTGCTCCTTAAGCTTATTCATTATCTTAAATAGCTCCTCAACTTCCAAAGGTGTTAGAAATGTTGTAGGCTCGTCTAAAATTAAAACTCGAACTCCTCTATAAAGAACCTTTAATATTTCTATTCTCTGTCTCATGCCCAAAGGTAGGAGTTCTACAGGTACATCTAACGGTACTTCTAGCCCTGTTTCACTCATAAGTTTCTTTATTTTTTCAGCAGCAATTTCAGGGTTTATTGGTGACATAAGTTTTACAGGGTCTTTTCCTGAAAATTCAACACCTAATATTATGTTCTGTAAGGCTGTAAATATAGGTACAAGTGTAAAATGCTGGTGAACCATACCAATACCTAATGTTAAGGCATCTGATGGATTCTTAAATTTAACTTTTCTACCCTTGTAAAGTATTTCACCCTTTGTTGGCCTTAAAAGCCCCGACAATATTTTCATTAATGTTGTTTTACCAGCACCATTCTCGCCAAGAAGCCCTACAATTTCACCTTCATAAACTTTAAAGTTTACACCTCTAAGTGCAACTGTCCCATCAGGATATATTTTCACTATGTTCTTCATCTTTACAATAGGCCCTTTCTCCATGCACTTCAACCTAAAACATGCTCTACACTAATTACCGTATTGAGTCGAATTTAAACTAACCCCATATATCATATATAGTACAGTAAATTTTTTAAAAATAATAGTAAAGAAGTAAGTAGGTGTATTTTAATGGAGAAGACGTTTATTGCGTCTTCAAAAGTTATTCAGCCTCTATTACATTCCGGGCTGGCCTTAATTATAGGGCTTATTGCCGGTGCTTTTCTAATGATTATTTATGGTTATAATCCTATCTTAGCCTATACCGCCTTATTTAGAGGCGCATTCGGAGGCATGGCTGAGTTTGCTGAAACATTATCGTTTGCTATACCATTAATGCTCACCGGCATAACATTTGCTATAGGCGTTAAGGCAGGGTTGTTTAATATTGGTGCTGAAGGCCAAGTTTATATTGGCGCTTTAGGTGCCGTACTTGCTGGTGCTTTTCTACATCTACCTTTTGGAGTTCATGTAGCAGTTACAACAATTTTCGCCATGATCTTAGGTGCGCTGTGGAGTATAGGTCCTGCATTATTAAAAATATGGCGTGGTGTACATGAGGTTATATCTACAATAATGTTTAACTGGATAGCATTTTACTTAACTATGTACTTTGCTTTATACCATTTAGCTGAGCCAGGTAGAGCGGAGAAAACTGTTTCTGTGCTTGAAACAGCTAGATATAGTGTTCTCATGCCTGGTGCAAGCTTAACATCTGTTATTTTTATTTCAACAGCCTTTTGTATAGTAATTTATCTGTTTCTCACCATAACTAAAGCAGGCTATGAACTTAAACTTCTTGGCGCTAACCCTGATGCAGCAAAATATGCTGGTGTTAATGCGAAACGTGTTATACTTTCAAGCTTCATTATCGGTGGTTTAGCAGCTGGGCTTGCCGGAGCAACGCAAATAATAGGAAGACCGCCAACATGGGCGCTATATGGAACTTTAGGTAATGTCATGGGTCTAGGATTTGATGGCATAGGAGTTGCTTTGATAGGTAGAAACAATCCCATAGGGGTGATTATAGCAGCAATATTTCTAGGTGCGTTAAAAAATGGGGGAAGATACATGGAATATTCTGCTGGAGTTTATTCGGAACTTGTAGGTGCAATTAATGGGTTAATAATTATAGCTCTTGCTGTACCAGAGGTAATGGCTTTAATTAGAAGACATTTAAAGAGGTATAAACCATGAAAGTGAAGGTTTCCACTAAGATATTATTAGCATTCATAGTTTTAGGCGTAGTACTTGTAATAACTGAAGTTCTAGGCTTAAGCCCTATAGCCCTTTTAGAAGCCGCTCTACTAGCTATGACACCTTTAGCCTTAGCTGCTATGGGTGAAAGTATAAATCAAAAAGCAGGTTTAGTTAACATAGGTTTAGAAGGCATATTTCTGATAACTGCTGTTGCAGGAGTATATGGAGCAGTAGAAGCTAATAATGGCATGGTAGGATTACTTTTCGGAGTTATAATAGGTGCTTTAATAGGACTACTTTTCGGAGTGCTTAGTGTCTATGGTAGAGCAGATCAAATTATTGTAGGTATAGGAATAAACGTGTTTGCTATAGGGTTTGTACCGTACTTTATGATGTCCACATGGGGATTTCCAGGAATATACATACCTCCCAAAGAAGTGCTTGTACCGCCTCTTCCAATACCTGTAATGCGTATTAGCGGAATTACATTATTGGCTATAACGCTTGGCATTCTTCTACACTTGATGCTTCATAAAACACCTTTAGGTCTAAGAATATTAGCTGCTGGTGAAACGCCGGAAGCACTTGACGTTGCAGGTATTAGAGTAGACTACGTAAGAATATTTACAGCAATTTTAAGCGGAGCTCTTACAGGTCTAGGCGGCGCGTTCATGCCTTTATGCTGGTTTGGAGGTATTGTTAAAGAGATATCTGCCGGCAGAGGTTTTATAGCGCTTGCATGCCTTGTTTCAGCAGGGCTAGAACCCCTATTAGCTATGAGTTTCGCGTTTATATTTGGTTTTGCCGAAGGATTAGCCTATACGGTTGCTGTTACACCAGGAATTAAAGAAGCTATACCATACCATTTAGTCCTTATGATACCTTACATTACCACATTAGCCGTAGTAACAGCGTTTATAGGTAAAAGAAGATTTCCAAAAGCTATTGGAACACCTTACACTAGGGAGTAAAAAGATTTTTTATTTAGATTTCTACCGTAGCAATGTTAGAGGTAATGATAATTCTTTTATTTTCTCTTCCCAGTTCTTGGCTTTAACTATAGCTGATGCTACAAGAACACCTTGAGTACCTAGCTTTAAAGCTTTTTCTACATCCTCTCTATACGTTATACCCGCACCAGTGAGTATGGGTATTTTCTCATCTATTTTCCTTATGATACTTACAGTATTCGTTATTACTTCAGGTTTTGCTCTTGAAACCGATATCCCTGTCCCTATGAGTTCAGGAGGTTCTATTGCTATAGCCGTGGGTTTAAGTGTTGCTACTGCAGCACTTGTTTCAGGTTTATCAGCACATACTATAGTTTCTAAACCCACCTCCTTGGCCCTCAGAATTACCTCATTTATCATATCAAGCCTTAGCCTACGCTCTGAATGATTAAGCAATGTACCTTGTGCTCCGGCTTCTTTAACAGCTTCAGGTAATATGTGGCCTGTATGTGCCCCTGGTTTAATAGGATCTATGTGCTGAGCATACACAGGTATTTCTACACTCTCAGCTACGAGTTTAATATCCGTATATTGTACAGCAACTATTATCTCTACATCCAATTCTTTAGCAACTTTTTCAGCAACCTTAGCTAACTCTAACGCCTTTTTGCCCGTTGCCTTAGCATAGGTTTTAAAGTTTACTATCAAAACAGGTGTTTTAAAAACCAAAATAGACACCTTTTTAACTGATAGACTAGGTTAAAAATTTAATTTAACTTTATTTGAACATTAACTGTCTTTATTTAAGTAAATTTATTCTGCCTTCTTTTTGTACTTCTCTACTTCCATCATGGCTTGTACGTCTACAACAAATCTATCTTTTAGTTTTGCAAGAACTTTAGGTAGAGTTGTATATTCCATTTCTTCAGGACCTAGCCTATGAGGCATAAATGGTCCATGGCGTCTCATATATTCTGCAATGTTTTGTGCCAGCCTCCTAGTTTCATTGAATGCCGGATCGTCAAATAGATCTGCTGGACCAATTAACTTGCCGTTTTTAACTTGGAAGCCTAGAGCAACTATTCTTGGCGGTCCATCAAACCTTGTACATTTAGCATGTCTCTGTGGCACAGGCATTAGTGGGCCGAAATGACTCCCTCTCATCCATCCTGCTACTAGATGTGGAAATGCGAATGCTTCTAGAACTTCTCCTACAGCCGGTAATCCATGCTGGCATCTGACCACAGCTACCGGGTCGTCTTTACCTATATAGCGGCCTGCTATCAAGTTTAGCCTTTCACTACTTATGACGGCGGCTATTAGTTTGTCTGTTTTACGGTAAACTCTCTTAATAACATATCTTCCAGGAGTACCTATCAGTGCAAGGATATCATAAAGTTCTTCTGGGGCATTAAGTAAAACCTTTTTACCCTCATATACGTCTAAGACCTCAAATATAAAGCCTTCATGCATCCTCGGATCTATAACTAAACCTGCAGTGTTAAATGGATCTGCAAAGACCTTGAATAAGGGTAAGTTAAATGCTCCGGGCTCTGTCTTATCTGCCATAAACACTATTACCGGTTCTGCAGGTCTTTCTTCGATTTCCATTTCGGCAATTCCGGGCCCTAGACCTCTCACATTTCCTGAAAAAGCTTCTGATAAGAGATCTTGGCCTGCAGCATATAAGCCAAGTTCTTTAGCTACTTTAGCTGCTTCTTGGAAAGCATTCCAAGCGATTCCATGGACTTCTGGACTATCTACGCCTTTCTTATGTGTCATTATTAATTCCAAGTCATCTCCTACATTTGTTACATAGAAGTCTACAAGAACACCTTTGCTTTTTGCTTCTGCTAAAACTCTTGTAGCAGCAGCTATAGTGTCAGGATGTACTACATGATGTCCAACGAGCGAGCCTATATCTGCTTTTATAATGCTTATTGTTGTTTTTTCTCCCATAATACCACCTACGACTCAATATCTAAGATAGGGGGTTTGTCTCTTATATTTTTATTTTTACCGCTCATGGTATAGAGAATTATTCAACGTAATAGTATTCTCCTAATCTTTTCTGTAAACGATCGAGGTAACTACCTTCTTTATTTACTCTAGGCCTTTTAGTTCTCGCATCACGCCTAAAGGTGATGCCAACGTCTTTAAGAAAAACATTTATACCTTCTCTAAGGCCCATAGGAGCTTCAGCATAACCTTCAATGCCAGGCTTACCCCTAAAAACCATTAATGTTTGTGCCAAGTAATCTTGAAGTATTATATCGTGTTCAACCACAAATGCGGCTGCCTCACGCATTTCAATAACATTCTTTATTGCTTTAGCTACAGTAAGTCTTTCTTCGACATCTAAATAAGCTGAGGGTTCATCCAGCAGATATATTTTTGCTTCTTTTAATAAACATGCCACTATAGCTATTTTCTGCAGTTCTCCTCCACTTAATTCTCCAATGTATCTATCATATAACCTGTCTACACCCAGTTTCCTAATAACATCTTTCTTAAACCAGTTAGGAGGTTCAGAAACCTGAGAAATGAGCTTTAATACTTCACTTACTTTATATTCTTTAAACTTAGCATAATATGTTGAAACATATTGCGGCTTATAGCTCATAGTTATTTCAGAAAATGAATATACTGTACCTTCTACAGGTTTTATTTCGCCTATAAGGGTTCTTACAAATGTTGTTTTACCTATACCATTGGGTCCTAGGATGCCTACAATTTCACCCTTATGTATGCTTCCCTTCGAAATCTTGAGTACGAAGCTATTCAATTTAACAAGTGTTTCAGTCCACTTAATAAGCTCCATTTCTGAGGGCCAAGCAATAGTTGGAGGTTTTACATGGAATCTTATCGGAGTGTCTCTGATACGCATGTTTTCATCAGGTAAGAATCCATCTAGGAAGAAGTTTATTCCTGATTTTACTCCATAGGGATGCGAGACTATGCCATATGTTCCTGGAACACCATATATTACGTGAACTAAGTCAGATAGGTAATCTAAGATTGCAATATCGTGCTCCACAATTATGGCTGTTTTACCCTTATCAACAGTGTACTTCCTTATCACTTTAGCTATTCTCATACGCTCATAAACATCAAGATAACTGCATGGCTCATCAAACATGTATACGTCAGCGTCTTTAGATAACGTTGCAGCGATCAGGAATTTTTGTAATTCGCCACCACTAAGTACTTTTAATTCTCTATTCCAAACTTTCGTGAGGCCTAAATCGTCTTTTAGTTCGTTTACTATGTTTCTTTCATTTATTTTAATTAATAGCTTACCTACTTCTCCTTTAAGATACTTTGGTACTGCATCAACGTATTGTATTTTAAGTATTGTCCTTATCTTCCCATTTACCAGTCTTGTGAAATAGGTTTGCAGTTCTGTACCTCTAAAAGACTTTATTATATCATCCCATTCAGGGGTTTTTTCAAGGTTACCTAAATTTGGCTTTAATTTTCCTGAAAGTATTTTTAAAGCAGTTGTTTTTCCTGTAGCATTTTTCCCTACAATTCCCGTAATCATTTTCTGCTTAGGAATAGGTAATCTATAAAGTTTAAACGCATTAATACCGTATCTATGGATAAGGTCTGTTTCTAATTCTTCAGGTAGATTTACAATATTTATTGCTTTAAATGGGCATTTTTTAACGCATATTCCGCATCCTATACATATTTCTTCGTATATTACTGGTTTTTTTGCTTCTTCATTAATTTCGATAGCCTTTGTTCCAGTTCTATTTATAGGGCAAAACCTTATACACTCTAAATTACATTTCCTTGGTCTACACAGATCCTTATCTATGGTTGCTATTCTAACCATCTTGCTTAGACACCTAGTGGAATGTTGTTCATATAGCTTCATATACTTGAGCTGTAAGTGAATAGTTTAGAAAAACTAGATGATGAGTGGTGACGGCTAAGAAACTTCCTGGTTGATGATTTAAATTTGAAAGCTGATAGCTAAGAGCTCTCTTCACTACCACTTTCTTCTTCGCTAAATGTTTCTAAGAAAACCTCGTAATACTCTTGTAACATTTCTCTTTCTTCACTTCTTCTCAAAGATTTCCCTGTCTCTTCTGAAACTTTAGAAGTTATAACGTGTTTACTTTCCCCTACATGGTGAGAGATCTTATAGTCTACTTGTGTTTTCTCTAATTCATAACCGCATGCTCTGCATTTGAGAACTGTTTTTTCATGCTTTCTTACCGGAACCATTAAGTTACCACATTTAGGACAAAATTCCATATTTAACCACTCTCATCATTATTAAGTTACTACCATTCCTCCCATTCTTCTTCCTCTTCTTCCTCCCAAAGCTCTTCCTCTTCCTCCCACCATTCCTCTTCTTCAAAGAACAATACCGTACACCTCCCGTGCTACATCTTTTTGGAATAAATTTGTATATTTAAAGGTATCGTGATATTTAATCATAACGTTTAACAAGACAGCACCATTGTTTGTTTACAACGATTAATCAGGGCTTCAGATAAACACTTGAAACTTTCATTAGCACGTTCTTTTCTATTTTTTCAGTACTCGACAAGCCAATAGTTGACTCTATCTCTTTACTAGTAATGTTACAGATTAGCGGTGCTTCCATGTTGTAAGTAAATTTAGATATGTCTTTTTCCTTTAAACCATGGTTTTCTATGAAAAACTTTAAAACTTCAATTACATGTTTTACAGGTTTATTTACAGCTAATACTACCAAGAAAACTTCTTTTACCGTTTCAGATATACCGGCTAATCTTAAAGCTTCTTTTATCTGCCTCTTTGCTGTAAGCGTTACTAAAAGTTCTATGTGAGGATTTTGAGTGATCAGTTCTTTGTTTAGATATTTTTTCAATGATATGTATGATGATAGGAGCAAGTGTTTTATGGAGAAAACAGCGTATGTATTTACTAGTTGTACCCATAAATTGTCCTCTACTTGGCCTAGACTTTTAATAATCTTATTTATATTTACTTCTTTACCTACTTCTAAAAGACTTACAGCTATGATCAAATTATTTTTTTCCTTATAGTTTATTACAAGAGTCATTGTTCTTTCCTCAAGATTTCCAGAGCTCTTATAACATGGTTTATCTTTATCCCTGTTTGTTCCGATATAAGGTTAGCTACCTTCTTTACGCTTTTTACCTCTTTTACACTTATATTTAACGATTTAAGAATTTCTTTCACGGTCTCTCTGATTTCCCATGGAAATATAACCCATGCATCTGTTTTTAAAGCGTAAAAGTCAGGGTTTATTATGGACCAGGGTTTTACAACTAAAGCAGCGGTTTTAATTTGCTGAGGACCGTAAAGTTTAAGTGTTTCGACAGCTATTGAAAGACTCTTACCTGTATCAACAACATCATCCACTACTAACACTTTTTTATCCCTTATATTAACTATGAGTGGTTGAGTAAGTATAGGTCTTTCTTTGACTTCTCCTATACCCTTATAAAATTTTATTTCCAATGCTGCTAAGGTTTCTACATCCAATATATCTAGTACTATTCTTGCAGGAATCCACCCTCCACGCATAATCCCTACGATGACGTCAGGTTTGAAATTCTCTTTTAGTATCTGATCACATATTTTATATGATAACTGCTGCACATCGTCCCAAGTTAGTGTTAGAAATTTAAGCTTTAACTTAGACAATAATGTACACCTTAAGTTAAGAACAGAGGATGCGTTATTTTGTATTCACTGTTTATAATTCCCCTAAATATATTTTTGGTTTCTAACAGCAATACGTATTAAAACATAGTTTATTTTGATGAAACCTGTTGCACTACTACTTTGCTACTTGTTCTTCAAGCTTTTTCTTTATTTTCACTAAGTGCGTTAAGTATCCTGCTATCTGATTTCTTAACTTTTTAGATTTAACATCCACTACTTCTTGTACAAGTTTCTTATTTTCCTCGAAACTTAACGATACTTTGTCAGGATGTAGTTCGAGTATTTTTCTTGCAGTTCTTTTCACTATTGATGTTCTGACCTTGCCCATAGAGTTTCGCACCTTTTCGGTAGAGGTTTATAAACATGTCCCTATTAAGCCTACCTCTTGGTCTTAATACCGAAAGGTATATATAGAAGCACTGGCTTCATGGTTTCCGGACTACACATTATTTAGTAGATATTATGATTTTAAGGTGGGAAATATGGCTGTACAACAACCTATGGGAATACCTGTCCTCATATTAAAAGAGGGTACTCAAAGAACTACCGGTAGAGATGCTTTAAGAACAAATATCATGGCTGTAAGGGCTATATCAGAAACTCTGAGAACAACGCTAGGACCACGTGGAATGGATAAAATGCTTGTAGACACTTTAGGGGACGTAACAATAACAAATGATGGAGCAACCATATTAGACAAACTAGATGTACAGCATCCAGCAGCAAAAATGCTTGTACAAATAGCTAAAGCACAAGACGATGAGGTCGGAGATGGAACTAAAACCTGCGTTATTTTAGCGGGTGAATTACTAAAAGCAGCAGAATCTTTACTAGAAAAGAACATTCACCCAACAGTAATAATTTCAGGATGTCGTAAGGCTTTACAGAAAACCGTAGAGTTCATAAATACGGTATCTAAGAAAATAGACATCGACGATATTGAGACCTTAAAGAACATAGCTAAAACAGCCTTAACCAGTAAAGCGGTTCATGGAGCTAGAGAACATTTAGCAGAAATCGCTGTTAAAGCCGTTAAACAGGTTGCTGAAAAACGTGGAGACCGCTGGTATGTGGATTTAGATAATGTACAAATAATTAAGAAACATGGAGGAGGCATTCGTGACACGCAATTAGTGTACGGTATAATTATTGACAAGGAAGTTGTACATCCTGGTATGCCTAAGAGAATAAGAAATGCTAAAATAGCCTTGTTAAATACAGCGTTAGAAATAGAGAAAACGGAAATAGATGCTGAAATTAGAATAACGGATCCAACTAAGATGAGAGCGTTTCTAGAGGAAGAAGAAAGACTACTTAAGGAGATGGTTGAAAAAATAGCTAAAACAGGCGCCAACGTAGTATTTTGCCAGAAGGGTATCGATGAAGTCGCTCAGCATTTCCTAGCTAAACATGGTATATTGGCTGTTAGAAGGGTTAAGAGAAGTGATATGGAGAAGTTGGAAAGAGCAACAGGAGGAAGAATAGTAACAAATCTCGATGAACTATCACCTGAAGATCTTGGTGAAGCAGAGCTTGTTGAAGAAAGAAGAGTAGGAGAAGATAAAATGGTATTTATCGAAGGATGCAAGAATCCAAAAGCAGTAAGTATTCTTGTAAGAGCAGGTTTAGAAAGAATGGTTGATGAAGCAGAAAGAGCAATTAAAGACGCATTAAATGCAACAGCAGATGTCGTTAAAGATGGAAGAATCGTTCCTGGCGGTGGAGCAATAGAAGTAGAATTAGCTAAGTTACTAAGAAGATATGCGCCTGAAGTTGGAGGGAAAGAACAACTAGCCATTGAATCATTTGCTAATGCACTTGAATCAGTTCCGAGGGCTTTGGCTGAAAACGCAGGATTAGACCCGGTAAATGTCATAGTTGAGCTAAGAGCATTACATGAAAAACCTGAAGGGTTGCCTTACGGAATTAACGTATTTACAGGAAAACCAGAAAACATGTATAAACTCGGCGTAATAGAGCCTTCAAGCGTAAAAGCTAACGCCATAAAGACAGCTACTGAGGCTTCAACATTAATACTTAGAATAGACGATATAATAGCAGCTTCAAAACTTGAAAAAGAAGAAGAGAAAAAGAAAGAAGAAAAGAAAGAAGAGGAAGAGTAAACTAAGTTTTATATTAATAAAGAACAATTTTTTGTAACACTTCTTTCTCATAGATTTCTGAGGACTAGTCTTGACTATAATAATAGTAATAAGTGGAGTTCCTGGAGTAGGGAAATCTATTATTGCAACTAAGTTAGCTGAAAAACTTAAGGCTAAGGTTATTAATCTATCCAAATTCATTATAGATAACAAATTGTATGTAAGTTACGATGATAATCGTAAGACCTATATTATCGACGAGGAAAAAACCATTGCAAAAATTAGGGAATTTATAGAGGATTACAAAGACGAGTACTTGATAATTGAAGGCCATTATGGAGAAATAGTTCCTAAGGAATATATAAACCTCTTTTTTGTACTTAGACTACACCCATTAGTTCTTTACGAAAGACTAAAGAAAAGAAAATGGAATGAAAAAAAGATTAAAGAAAATGTTGCAGCAGAGATACTTGGTGTTCCTACAGCTAATGCTATTAGTGTTTTAGGAGAACATCGCATATGCGAAATCAATGTAACAAACATGAATTTAGACAATGTGGTTAATAGAATACTTGAAATAATTAAACATGGACGCTGCGAGAAAAAGGAATTCATAGATTGGACTACCATCATAGATTTTAAATTATTAGAAAAATTTCTTATCTAAATACAAGGCAATTTTATGCTAACCTTAACAGGGTATTGCATACTTACTTTATATACTAAGGCTTCACCTACGGATAAATTCAAAATAACATCTTGAAATTTGGGACCGTATGGTATAATGTTTATTAATTCCTTTAAATCCTGAAACGTTTTTATTGAATGAATTATTTTAGTATTTGCATTTCTAAGAACAAAATTAGGTAAACCAGCGACAGTTTGGGAAACTACGATAAGTCCTACGCCAAATTTCCTAATTTCTGAAAACAATCTTTCAAGAACATTACATGGTTGATTATTTATTAGGTTATGGAATTCATCTAAGACAACAGCCAATTTTAAATTGCTACTTAGCCCTTTTTCAGTGTATGTAGAGAATAGTTCCTTTAGAAGAAATAGTGTGTAAGTTCTTCTTAGTGTATTGTTCTTTATTCTTCCTAACTCGATTATGGTAACCGGCTTTCTTACTAGCTTAGTGTTCTTACTGTCTTGTATTTTAAAAAGCTTTTTAGCTTGACCTATGGTTAATAACCTTATTTTCCTTAAAAGAGCAAATCTTGCTTCTCTACCTGAGTAGCCTTCTATAATATCATTATAGCTTTTCAATTTTTCAAAAAGCACATTGAAGGACATTTCAGAATACCCTTTCTTACATTCTTCATATAGAACCTCATACAAGTAATATGATTGAGGTGGTGTTAAATTAAGTGTGGATTCTAATATATCAACTATGTAGCTTATCTTCTCGTCCAGACTCTCACTATTTTTTGCAGCAAAGGGATCTAAAGGATACGGATTATTAACATTATACACCTTTACTGCATTATGCGATAAACCCAGTTTTAATAGTAAATTAAAGTACTCATCATGCCAGTCTATAATTAGCACAGGTATGTTATGTCTAATAAGTTCTAATGTTAGAATGGAGGAAGTCGTTGTTTTTCCTAAACCTGTGCTACCAAGGATTAGTACATGCTTATTTATATCATCTAGTGTTAGTACAAGCTCTTTCTCTGTACCTTCTACTATACCGAGCTTAATCTTTGCATCATCTTTGACAATGATTCTGTCATGTTTAAAATCAATTACGTTAAAATTAGCACTTAGATCAAGGTCGTAAGGTAAGGCAAAGTACATGTTTAAGAGAAAGTCATGATGAATAGCTTTAGAAGTCGTATTAAATAGTATATTTTTTACTAAGTTTGTTAAAGTATCCTTATATCCAACTATGCTTATGTTCCATTTTTTACACGATATTTTAAAATCTGTAGCTATGATCTTAGAGAAATTGTCTGCTGAAACTTTCCTCTCAGGTGGCAGTTTTATAAGCAAAATAACCTCAACAGGTTTATCTTTGCTGCTTAAAAATGTAAGTGCATGTTCATACCCTTTATTTCTTAAATAAAGTAAGAAAGCATTAAGTTCCTTAAAAGCATCTTTTAATTCATCTTCTTTTAATTCTCTTAACATAGGTTTTACTTTAAATATGGCTACGTCGTTTTTAGATATATTTCTGTTTGTTCTATAAAGGATCCTTAAGTAAGCTACCAAGACTATTGCAAATATCGTTATACTGACTAATATAACTATTTTACCCTGTACAGAGATGAAACTATCTAAGTTAAATATCCAAGGTCTATATATGGATAGATATAGTAACGTAAATGATGAAACCATAATTACTAACGCATATAAGCGTCTCATGTCCCCTCAGTATTTAGAGGAGGGTTTAAAAAACGCATTATGAGATTTTAGATAACTTAACGTAAACTTCGTTGCCTACACTTGGTAAGGGCTTCATTTTCCCTTCAATTACAGCTAAAAACCCGCCTATCGAAATATATATCTTATCTTTTTCGACTTTAAATATCATTCCTCTCCCTAAGAAATCATCTTCCTTAAACACTGGTTTTTCAAAGTATATGCCGAAAAGCACTTCATCCCCTTCCCTAAATAGCACTATGTTTTCATGCATTTCCATGAAAACTTTGTACTTCTTATCCTTAGATGTAATGTTTAAATTCATGACCCGCGGTATTTTGCTTTGTTCTATTTTCTCTATTACGCTTTTTAGCTCAATAAACCTACTGGCTTTAACTGTTCTAGGCAAAGAGATCACCGCTATATCTGTTGAAACCGTAACCCCCTTATATATCCTTGCTCTATCCATTCTACGAGGGATAAAAATTGAGTAAAGAAGCACAGAGAAAGTTCCTACTAGACCTAGCAGAATTATTAGAAAGACCAGTAGTTATAATAACAAAAGATGGAAAAACGTTTGAGGGTGTACTTTCAGGTTTTGATCATCCTTCACTAAATATAAGTCTTTTAGACGTAAAAGTTAGCAATAAAACATACCCCAAAGTTATTATTAAGGGAGACGTTATTGCCGAAATTATAGCTAAAGAGAAGCCATTATTTGATGCAAGAGAATTTGCTAGAATACTAGAAAGATACTTCCCCAACCTAGTAAAAGTATACGAAGAAACAGGTATTGTAGTTATTGGAGAAAAAATTAAGGTAACGGAGAAGGGAGTAGAAGGGGTAGGGCCAATAGCTGATAGAGTAAGAAAACTGTTTAATGACTACATAGAGTCTAAAGAGAAAGAACTGCAAACCTAAACGTTATAATATATGAGGATAATGTATGAGGAAAGAAATATTTGAGATCAAAGATAAGAGCTTAGCTGGTAGAATAGGTGAAATAATAACCGCTCATGGGAAAATACAAACACCAACACTTTTTCCTGTAATAAACCCTATAAGGCAGGAGATAAGCTTAGATACCATAAGAGACATAGGCTTTGAAGCAATAATAACTAATGCTTATATTTTAAAAAAGCACATGGAAAAAGATGCTTTAGAAAAAGGCATACACAGGCTTCTAAACTTCTCAGGACCTATAGTTACAGACTCCGGCGGGTACCAGATTTTAGAGTATGGTAGAATAGATGTAACACCTGAAGAAATAGTAAAATTCCAAGAAAATATAGGTTCGGATATAGCAGTAATTCTTGATGTACCTACAGGAGGTTTTGCAAGCTACAGTGAAGCTAAGTGGACCGTTGAAGAAACCATTAGAAGAGCTATTTTAAGTTTAAAGCACATGAAAAGAGAGAAAACATTATGGGTTTTTCCTGTTCAAGGAGGCAAGTATCTAGACTTATTAGAGTACCATGCGAAAAAAGTTCTCGAATTACCCTATGACATAGTTAGCATAGGTAGCCCTACACAGATTCTTGAAAAATATGATTACAGTACTATAATTCGCATGATAGTTACTGTTAAAAAAGTAATACCGCCAAGTATGCCAGTTCATCTTTTTGGTGCTGGACACCCAATGTTTATTCCGTTTGCCGTAGCCCTAGGTATTGACACATTTGACTCTGCTTCATATATACTATACGCTAAGGATGAAAGACTAATATTCTCTCATGGAACTATGAGGCTTAAGGAGTTATTAGATATCCCATGTTCTTGCCCTATATGCTCGAAGTTTACACCTAAAGAACTCATGCAAATGACAAAAAATGAACGTGTCAAATATTTAGCTATTCATAATCTTTACGCCATAATACAAGAAATAAAGAGAGTAAAACAAGCAATAAAAGAAAACACTTTATGGGACTTATTAGAGGAACGTAGTAAGTGTCATCCCTCACTGCTTAAAGCATTTAAAGAATTCACAAAGTATAAAGATTATTTAGAGAAATACCATCCAACAATTAAAGCTGAAGTTCATGGAATTTTCTTATATGACATATTATCAATGAATAGACCTGAAGTCTTACGTCACCATAGAAAAATACTAAACAATTATAAACCACCATTTTACAAAGGAAAGTCCATAGTATTCTTAGACTTAGAAGAAAAGCCATTAACGAGAACAAGCGTATATATTAAGCTAAGAGAAAACCTAGAGAAAAGAAAACTTGAAGATGTACACATATTGTCTTTCATGCCGTATTTTGGCATTGTCCCTGAAGAATTAAGTGAAACCTATCCCCTCTCTCAACATGAAAAAGACCTTGACGATAAAGTTTTAGAAAACTCCCTGGATATATTCATCAAGTATTTTGATAAAAATAAAGGGATTTATTCTAAGGTGATATTAGTAGTTAGGGATACAAATGTAGATTTAGCATATAGAGTCCGTGAGAAACTGTATCAGCTTATAAAACAAGTTATAATACTAGCCTATAAGAACAATGTTTCAGAAATAATGGAAAATATATTACATGTAGTGGGAAATTCTACCATGCGCTCTTCTCTCTAAAAACTTTTGAAATTCTTCAAATCTTTTCATTTGCTTCTCTATTGTTCTAGCATCTTCGTACAGCTTTTCAACACTTATATCGAGGTTTAACATTTCGCTGATGACTTTCACTGCGATAGCTGCTGCAGCAGGATCAGGCCTCAACGTTTCTGAGTAAGGTAAAATAGTGATGCTAGGAAAATCATATACTTCAGAAAATGCTATCAGTAAGGCTAAAGGCCCTACAACAACAAGCTCCTTACTAAGCAAAGGCCCAGGAATTTTAGATTTATACTTAGCTGATGGCACGCATTTGAATGTATGTTTTTCTCCAAGTTCTTTAGTGGATTTATCTAAACCACCTATAAATATTCCTTGAGAAAATGAGTTCTCAGTACACCATTCTACAATTTTCTTGGCAAAATAAACTCTATCATATATTAGCGGTTGCGCATTATTTAAAATAAAAACAAGTTTTGTCTTATCATTTGAAAAATAGTATATTTCATATGGTAAGATAACTTTATGGTTTTCAAAGAAAACTATGTCTGTCATAAACCTGCTCAATATGAAGCCTATACGTTTAGCATTTAGCTCTCTAATAAGGTGCTTAGTAGCAATGTATCCAACAGCGCCTATTCCTTGAAAACCCGTTATAAGTATTGAGTTTTCTAGGTCAAGTTTCTTCTTCAAAATAACATGAATTCTTGCCATAGCGTTAACACCTAAGCTTTAATAGCATGTCTTACTCTTACTGCTACACCTCTTTTTAAACTTAACATTTCATCTGAACAAAGTTTGCTTCTGCCTACAGCTAAGATTTCATCATTCTCATTAACAACTATTACTTCGTCACCTGCTCTAATTACGTTATCCACGTTAACTACATGCTTTGCAAAGACATCGTGTCCTTCAGCTATGAAACTTGCTACATCATTTCTAACTATAACTCTGAAGAGAGGAGAGGAATAGTTTTTATGCAACAATATACCTCCATAAATATGCAATGAGAAAAACGCATCGGATGGTCTTAAAGTTATAATAATTTTATCTTTAAGCATTATATGTCTTATCCTCATAGTTGAAGGAGAAATGGCTATTGTAGCCTCATTTGGTACTAAAATATCACCTACATTTCTGCCAAATTGATAATTAGCTATCCCTCTTAGAAATTTTAGCTCTAAGGATGTAGGCTTTCTTATTATCATATTCTGATTCCTTTCCTTGCCGAATTCTATAATGGTTTTAAATTGATGTGAAAATTGTTTCTTTTGTAGATCTTAGCTTGCCCATAATTTTCCCTATAGCCTTTAAAAAGTCTTCCCTTGAAACTATAGTTCTGTCTTCTCTAATAGCGCTCATACCTGCTTCAGTACATATTGCTTTAATATCAGCCCCCGTTGCATTTTTAGTTTTCAAAGCTAGCTCCCATAAGTCCACATTATTTGCCAAGTTCATTTTCTTAGTATGTATCTTAAATATTTCATATCTACCTTCATCATCAGGTAAAGGTATTTCAATTAACTTGTCAAATCTTCCTGGTCTTAGTAGTGCTGGGTCTAGGATGTCTGGCCTATTAGTTGCAGCAACTACTTTCACATTGCCGAGCGGATCAAAACCATCAATTTCAGCTAGTAACTGCATTAATGCCCTTTGAACTTCTCTTTCTCCACTTGTTCCTACTTCAAGTCTTTTAGCTGCTATAGCATCTATTTCATCAATGAAAATTATACTAGGAGCTTTAAACTTAGCAAACTTGAACACTTCTCTAACTAAACGTGCTGATTCACCGATCCATTTACTTATGAGCTCAGAAGCAACTAGCTTGATAAATGTAGCATTTGTATGATGAGCAACTGCTTTTGCTAGTAGTGTTTTACCGCATCCAGGAGGGCCGTAAAGCAAAACACCCTTAGGAGGCTCAATACCTACAGCTTTAAATAAATCCGGACGTTTCAAAGGTAGTTCTATTGCTTCCTTTATCTCCTTAATTTGTTCTTTTAAGCCACCAATATCGTTATATGTTACATCAGGTCTTTCAATAACTTCCATAGCTTTTATGTAAGGGTCAATGTGTGAAGGAAGCACTTCAACTATAGCTGATCCTCTTTGATTTAAAGCAACAATAGCCCCTGGCCTTAGTTTTTCACGATCAATATTCTCACTTATATGAACGATAAGATTAGGCCCCGTACTACTTTTAACTACAGCTCGTCCATCATCAAGAATTTCTAAGAGCTGTGCCTCAATGAGAGGTGGTGAAAGAAGTTTTTCAACCTCGCTCCTATAGTAATCTAACTCTCTTTTCAAAGCATTTCTTTCTACTTCAAGTTCTCTGAGACGTCTTTCCAAATGCCTAATATATTCTATTATAGACTCGAAATCCGGAAACCCGCTATCACTTGCTATAGCCATTTAGCTAAAACCTCTACCTAATTCTTACAATCTACACATTAATAAACTAATGTTATAATACCTACTGCTCTAACATATACTTAGCTGAAACCGTCAGAAACTGTTTAAGGAAGAAAGTGTAAACCTTAATTCAGAGGTTAATATTACATGGTTGAATGTGAACTTTGCGGACAAAAAATAGTAGGTAAGGCATTTAAAGTTGCTATTGAAGGTGTAACTTTAACTGTCTGCCAGACATGCTATATGAAATTCCTCAGCAGAAAACCTCTAAAACATGTCACAGTCTTTCCCTATATTACAAGGAAACCGTTAAGAGCAGTACAGACACGTACTCCAACATATCAAAGAAAAACCTCGTCAACAAGAAAAATTAGGTCATCATTAGAATACGAGTATGAAGTAGTTGAGGATTATGCTGAAAGGATTAGAAAAGCAAGAGAAAACCTTGGATGGAGCTCTGAGGTACTGGCGCAGAAAGTTAGGGAAAAAGAATCTGTAATTAGGAGAATAGAATCAGGAAAATTAAAACCAACCTTAGAATTGGCTAGAAAACTTGAGAAAATACTTAAAATATCGTTGTTGGAACCTACAGTTTCAGAGTATACTGTTAGAGGAAGATTTAAAGAAGACCTAACCTTAGGAGACATAGTAGTTATAAGAAAAAAGAGAGGAGGTTAATATAAAATAGAAAAAGCTGTAGTAGTTACAATAAATCCAAAGAACAAGGGCAAGATAGAAGAGTTAATAGCCTTAGCTGAAACCATAGGATATAAAGTAGTTAATGTTGTAGCGCAAAACAGGAAAAGACCTGATTCTAGATTCTTCATAGGTAAGGGTAAACTTAAAGAACTAAAGGAAGTTGTAAAGGAACTTACTAAAAACAAAGAAAAAGTAACCGTAATTATAGACGGCAGTTTAAAACCTATTCAGTATTTTAACCTTTTTAAAGCTCTAAACAATGCAACAATAATCGATAGGGTGCAGTTAATTTTAGAAATATTTGATAAACATGCTGGTTCTAGAGAAGCAAAATTACAGATAGAGCTGGCAAGGCTAAAACATATAATACCCATTGTTAAAGAATGGATAAGGCAGAGGAAAATAGGCGAATTACCTGGATTCTTGGGCGCTGGAGGATATAAAGTAGAATCGTACTACTCACTAATAAAAAGGAGAATAACACATATTGAAAGAGAAATAAAAAGAATAAGAGAGCAAAGAAATAAGCTTAGGAAGTCAAGAGAAGAAATAGGTCTAATAACCGTAGCTATTGTAGGATATACTTCTGCAGGAAAAACTACATTATTTAATGCGTTAACAGGTGAAAACAAGGAAACAGGAAGAGAATTATTTACAACGCTTTCTCCTAAAATAAAATCAGCTCACATTAACGGGACAAAAGTGCTAATCCTAGATACTGTAGGTTTTATAGACTATGTACCCATAGAAATTATTGAAGCCTTTTACTCAACCCTTGAGGAGATATTGAAAGCTAAGGTTCTTATATTAATTGTGGATATAGCGGAAGAGTATAGAGAAATTATAAGGAAAATTAATGGAGTATTAGAAACATTTGAGAAAATAGGTGTTTCAGGTAAACCGCTAATAATAGTTGCAAATAAAATAGACCTTATAAATAACTTTGAAGAAGCAAAAAGGAGAACAAAAATTATTTATGATAAAATAGCGAAATCATACGATGGATCCATTGTAATAGTTTATGCTTCAGCTTTAAAGCAAACAGGTATTATTGAAGTGAAAAAGGCTATTGCAAAGTTTATAAGACCAAAAACAGTTCTCATATGCATGGCACTTTCTGAAGACAAACTACGTAAAATAAAAACTCCCTTCATGTTATTAGAAAAGAAAAACGGGCTATATCTCTGTGAGCTAATAACAAGAAACCATGAACTAAAAAACATACTATATGAACTAAAAGATTTGGGAGCAAAAATTCTGAAAGTTAAAGAAATAGAGAGCTAAAAACACAAGGTTTTTAAGATGAAAATTTACGTGCTAAGAATAGGTCATAGACCTGAAAGAGACAAAAGAATAACAACACATGTGGGCTTAGTTGCGAGAGCCTTTGGAGCTAGCGGTTTCATTTTAGGAGATATTAATGACAAAACCGTGGTTAACAGTTTAAGAAAAGTATTAGAAACATGGGGAGGAACTATGGAAATTCTGGCAGGAGTAAATTCTTTAAACTACATTATTGAGTGGAAAAAGCGAGGAGGAGAAGTAATTCACTTGACAATGTACGGTTTACCTGTAGATTATGTAGTGGATAAAATAAGAAATTCTAGGAAAGATAAATTAATAGTTGTAGGTGCTGAAAAAGTTCCTCCAAGATACTATGAAATAGCAGATTATAATGTTTCAATAGGCAACCAACCACATTCTGAAGTATCTGCCTTAGCGGTGTTTCTTGATAGATTATTTGAAGGAAAAGAATTATACAAACGATATGTTAAGTCAAAAATAGAAATAATGCCTCAAGTAAAGGGCAAAAAAGTGGTGGCTAAATATTGAGGCGGCGAAAGAACAGCATCATAGAGTTCGTAAGGCTAATGCTCGGTGATGATGCAGCAAGGATTTTTGAAGAATTATATAAAATACCTGGAGAAGTAAATGATGAAGATATAGCGCGTAAACTTGGTTTAAAACTTAACGAAGTAAGAAAACAGCTGTACTTTCTTTCGGAGCAGGGACTTGTGTCTTACAGAAGAACACGGGGAAGAAATGGTGAGTGGTATACGTATTATTGGCGTGTTGATAAGAATAGACTGTTAGGAATAATTAAAACTAGAAAGCAAATAACACTAACGAAACTGAAAGAAAGATTAAATTTTGAGGAAAACCACACATTCTATTTATGTCCAAATTGTAGTATTAGGTTCACATTTGAAGAAGCCCTAGAAAACGTATTTAAGTGTCCAAGATGTGGTTCTTCTCTCGAATATTTTGATAATAAAGAAATAGTAAAGTTCCTTAAAGAAAAAATAGCTGAATTAGAGAAAAAATTAAAGGAAAGTTAAGTAACGGTATTACGTGACAATGTGTTATAATGTAATAGACTTATTCTGTGGAGCAGGGGGATTTTCTAAAGGATTCCAGGACATAGGATTTAACATAGTTTTAGGCATAGACAACTTTGAACCTGTTGCAAAAACGTTTAAACTAAACTTTCCAAATGCCATAGTAATATGCGAAGACATAAAGAGCATATATTCTGATGAAATACAGTCATATCTTAAAGGAAAGATTCCTCATGTGGTAATAGGTAGTCCTCCGTGCGAGCCATTTACGGCAGCAAACCCAAATAGGAAGGAAAAACCTTTAGATAGACTATATGTTGATCTGCAAGGCCAATTAACTTTAGAATTTATACGCATAGTTAAGCAGTTAAAACCCGAAGTATTTATAATGGAAAATGTCCCTCAGATCATGGAGGGCGAATTAAAGACAGCTCTAATTAGAGAGTTTAAAAGCGCAGGTTATGAGAAGATATTCTTTAACATTTTAAAAGCTGAAGACTATGGTACACCGTCTCATAGAGTCAGGGTTTTCATTTCAAACATACCTATAAGGCCGAAGAGAACCTATAAGAAAATCATAGTAGAAGAAGCTTTAAAGAATCTACCCCCACTGGGATCATCTAACGTTATGAACCATGATGTTCCGCCTATAAGTAGGAGAAAGCTAAGGAAAATAAGGAGACTAAAATGGGGTCAAGCACTCATAAGATACCATGGGTTTAGAGGTAGGCAATTACCAAATCTAATACGTTTGCATCCTAAGAAAATAGCCCCTACAGTTTTAGGTTCTTCAAGGTTCATACATCCATACGAAGATAGGTTTCTAACAGTGAGAGAACAAGCTAGACTCATGGGGTACCCCGACAATTTCGTATTTCTTGGTGGAAGAGATGTCCAGTATAATCAGGTTGGAGAATCTGTACCAGTACCTTTATCTAAAGCTATAGCTGAAGTTGTATTGGAACATCTTAGGGAAAAATATTAGAGGGTTTTAGCAATGCTGATTGTACTAATACATGATATTAGTAGTGTACAGAGACTTATTGAAATAGCTAAGTTCATATTTAACTATACATTAGCTTCTCAAATACGGTTACTTGTTATATCAAAACCTACAGGTTCTGCTGCTCAAACAGGAATACCAGAAGTAAGTAAGATAGCTTATAAGCAAAATAGATCAGTACTTATAGTTAATGAGCTTAAAGATGCCGTTGAAATTTTGAAACCTGAAAAAACATTCATAGCAACGTCAACTATAAAATCTGAAGTTAAAGTAGAGGAAATAGTTAATAGTATAAAAAAGCAGAAAACTCTCTTAATACTTCCTGGATGCGAAGAAGCATTTTCCAAATATGACCTAGCATTAGGTCGACCATTCAACATAGAGGATATGTGTGAGAAAATAGGTATAGTACCTTACGTATCAATAACACTTTACGAAATATTAAAACGTTTATAAGATGTAGAACATTTATGTAAAACTCCACCAGTCTTATCCTCATTTTCATTCTGAATACAGAATAGGCAAAAACTGAGCATGAATAGGAGGGATGTAAGACAGAGCTACAGCTAAAATGCTTAAAATTTTAAGCCTCCTATATGCTTTATAGTGGGTTGGGGCCCGTCGTCTAGTTTGGTTAGGACGCCGCCCTCACGAGGCGGAGGTCGGGGGTTCAAATCCCCCCGGGCCCACTAAAACCCACCGTATATTTCAAATATTGTTTCTTTTTTCACCTCTAGTAGAGGGGAATGCTTTCTTGTGGAAACCTGTACCTGTAGAGAAAGCTGTCGGCAAGAAACTATTACATGATGTAACTTTAATTACAGAGAATTTTAAAGGAGCTATTTTTAGAAAAGGTTACGTACTTAAGCCCAATGATGTAGAATTGCTGAAGAAAGCTGGACACTATTATGTTTTTATAGAGGAATGTTTTAATGCGGATACGGTGTTTGAAGATGAAGCGGTTAGAGAACTTGCAGAGTACATTGCTGGACCTAATGTTTTTGTAAAAAATATTGAAGAGGGAAAAGCTGTACTTTTGGCTAAATGCAAAGGTTTATTGAAGATTAACATTGAAGGGGTTTTTAAGGCCAATCTTTCAAGCACCTACGTTATTATTACCCGCTGGGAGAACATAGGTGTGGAAAAGAATGAGTTAATTGCTATAGTAGACTTAATACCATTAGCCATAAGCAGAAATGAAATTGAAGAAATAAAGAAGAGGTTAAAGAAATTCATACCATTAGTTTACATAAAACCGTTTAAAAGAAAGAAAGTAGGGCTAATTGTAGTTGGAACTGAAATATATGAGGGTAAAATAAGGGATTTAGCTTCAGATAAAGTTGAGAAAAAGGTAAGAAAATATGGCGGAGTCCTTGTAGAAAAAATAATAGTACCTGACCAGGAAGACATTATAAAAGATACTATTCTTAAATACATTAGAAAATACGACATCGTTATTCTTACAGGGGGCATGAGTATTGACCCTACAGATAAAACACCTAAAGCAATAGCTGCCACAGGCGCTAACGTGATTGCGTATGGTATACCAGTAAAACCCACTACAATGACTATGATAGCTTATTTAAATTCTAAACCGATAATAGGTATTTCTTCAGGGATAATCTATTTCAAAGAAGAAAACGCGCTTGACATATTACTGCCGAGAATTATGGCTGATGAAAAATGGACCAGAAAAGACATAGCCAAATTAGGTCATGGAGGCATAATGTCTATATTTCTAAGGAAAAAAGGTAAACATAAACATTAACTTTAAATAATTTATTAGAAATGAAAAAGTTATAGTTTAATAGAGAAGTTGGTAGAAATGATGAGCCAACACCTAAACTGAGTCTTGATGAAGAATTCCCTGCTGGCTGAAGAAAGAAACTGTTTTCTATAACATTACATTTATTGCAAGTATTAACAAGGAGAAAGGAGAAATCATGGTTGTTATGCATCATTATGGCATCAGCTGAGATTCTAGTTATTAATGTAATGGCACATAAAGAGAAAGTATTAGGTGATAAATATTGTAAAATGGCGCCGGGGGCGGGATTTGAACCCGCGCGGGGATACCCCCACCGGCTTAGCAGGCCGGCGCCCTACCAGGCTAGGCGACCCCGGCTTTCACTTAGCTAATATCTTATTCTGTAGCTTTTAGAGTTTATGGTTTTAGATCCACTTTTTCCTTTTAAAGTATATTAATTGTCCTACTGCTATAGATGCCATTACTATAAGTACTGCAGGGTACGCTAACGGATGTCCTAACTCAGGCATATACCTAAAGTTCATGCCATAAATGCTCGCTATTAACGTTAATGGTAGGAATATTGCTGAAATTATTGTTAGTTTTTGAACTACATTGTTCACTCTATCGCTTAATACCATGTAATGGAACTGAGTAAGCATTGTTATTCTTTCAAGTAACCTATCCGCGTGATCAAGCAATCTTCTAACGTCATCAACAAGCTGTTCACTAACTTTTCTACCTAAAGCTATTCTTGAGGTAAAACTGTTGATTTGAAAAATAGCCTTTCTTAACCTTCTGGCTTTACTTAATATTCTATGTAGTCTTCTTAGCTCAGGTTTCTGAGCAATTACCTCCTCGAACTTATCTATTTCTAACGTTAAGCTTTCAAGCGTTGAATAAAGTTTCTCAACCGTATAGGAGATTATTGTTTCTAAAACTAAGTTTAGTTGTCTAAAGTCATTTGTTATACAGTATTCCATAATATTCCTAATGTAGTCTTCAGGTATTTCTAAGTCCCAACTATAAATTTTTCCATTGAGAAGCAGTATGTGCAATTTGTGTAAATAACCGTTGAATGGTACTAACAGGAAGCTATATATTGCACTTCTATAGGACTTAAGCTCTTTATCCACAATATCTTTAGGTATTGATAATATTTTACAGAAATTTCTAATGTCCCTTCCCGTATGTATCCATAACCCATAGTTTTTAGCGTCGGATATGTTCTTAGATATCTTAAGTTCTCCGTTTATGAAACAAAGTGCTAACATATTAAACAAACCTCGAGTGTCTAAGGTTAAAAATGTATTAAAAACATTATGGGGCACGCGGCCCCCGCCGCCTAAACAGTGTATACTCTAAGGAGCCTACAGTAAGCGGGTTCTACTCCGTGAACCCATGAACGTTGGCGTCCGAGGTTAGGTTGCTCCCTTCCGGGCCTAGCCGGGTTCCCTCGGCAAAGACGGTACTAACCCGCCTTCCAGCGGGCAGTCCGCCACCGCCAACCCCATGGGGCGGAGTTTCATAACCACTTACTGTAGGGCTTAGAGTACACACTGTACAGCAGCGGGTTACTGGCCCCCGCATATCGCCCATTTCGGGTTACGAGGGAGGACGAGCCCCTCAGCCCTACCCGCGTGCCCCGACCTATTAAGTATAGTACTGAGGTATTTAATTGTTACAGCTATGGTATGTAAAGCATAAGGGAAGTAAGAATGTTTATCAAAACAACCATTACGAAAAATGTTTGAGTAACTTTTGAAAGTTTAAGCCCCTGTTTACCGTACTTTGATTTTAAAAATTCGTCTAATGCTTTTCCACCATCAGTAATGAATAATGGTGTAGCATTGATAGCAGCTAAACCTAAGTTTAAGGCAAAAGACCATATTAGAAACGATTGTAACTTATATCCTAACAATCTAGCTATGAAACTTTTAGGTTCTAGAACAGCATATGGGTAAAGTATGACACCAATAGGTTGCGTAATATTCTCTCTAATGACTGTAAAGTTATATGTATTATATGGATACTGAGGATCCATTAGAGTTAATACTAAAACCTCCCCTTTACTTTTAAACTTAGAAAGCCTATCGAAGAGAAACCTAGAATTAAAAAGATAATCTAAAATATTCATGCCCTCATCTAATTTTGTACCATTAATAGCCACAATTACTGAACTGTTTGGTAGGTTTATTTGAGCAGCTGGAGTATTTTCAACAACTTTAGCAACATATAAACCTAAATGAACATTAAAAAGCAAAGGAACTAAGCAGGCAAGCAAAATAAGCGAAATTAAAGCCAATACTATGTTACCTGAAACACCTGCAGACAAAACTCTTAATTTACTACGAAGTTTTAGTTTTGTGAAATCATTTTCATCTATTTCTACAAATGGTGCTAAAATTATAAGAATTAAAGCTATACCAAAACTCTTTATCTTAGCGCCTTCAATCAAACCTACAACAGCGTGCATGCCTTCATGTACAAGTACAGCTAAACCAATAACGATGATTAATGTTGGTAAAATCGAGAGAGACACTGTTATACCAGGTATTATAGGGATTATAGGGACCGCAACGCCCTTTACTGGACTCTTCGCTGCAATTATAGACTTAAAGATGCCAGTTAGATTTTCAAAGTATATCTTAACTGCAAGAAGAAAACTTAGAAAAATAAACACTACGAGAAAATCCAGTAGAAAGCTATAGCGTCTTAAGTACCTAAAAATTTTAGACGAAGGAAGTATTTCTTTCCTAATAACCTTCCAGACAACCGATATACCTGCAACTTCAACTCCGACCTCCTTAAACTTATCTTTATAATTATAATAAACTATGTTAAGTACAAGGAGAAACATTAGATACATAGCGAACAGTAGTGGTAACGAAAAGTTATTCATACTTAGTTCTCTCCTAAACCTTGTAAACATCACTCTTATAAATATCAGTTACTCTCTAAAGAAATACAGAGTATGAGTGTAAAGGAATTAATGAAATGGTTAAGGAAAAAGTTACCAAAGTCGGAGATATAGTAGAAGTTACTTACGATAGTAATAGATGGCTTCTTTTAAAGGAGAAGAGAAAGGAAGCACAAGAAATAATGGAAGCCCTCAGAAAATTTGGATTAAATCCTATAGTCCATGGAAGCATAGCTAGAGGAGATGTCCGTAAGACAAGCGACATAGACATAGCCATACTTACACCAACACCATCATATAGAGTAGAATTAGCTTTAGAAAACATAGGTTTAAGACCATATAAAAGATTAATAATACAAGCAACACCGAGACATGCGCCTAAAGCCTACATAATATTAGATGAATTAGAACTAAAAGTCGTTTCTTTCCCCTTGGTTAAGCTTTCAAGAAAAGAATTAGAATTCTATAGATTTGGAGGAATGCTTTATCTTGAAGATTTATTGAAAGACTTAAGAGTGCCAGGGGTTAATAAAAGGCTTATTTTAATAAAACCTACGGAAAAAGGCCATATAGAAGTACCAGTGATAGGAAGAGAAGCCGAAGTTGCTGCAGTACTTAATGTTTCAATTGACGTAGTTGAGGAAAGAGTAAGAGTTCTTACAAGACGTGATAAGCTTGGAAGAACAGGGGTTTTCGTAAAACATGCTTTAAAGCCTGATGAAGCATTTGAAGAAGCATTGGAAAAACTTATGAAGTCTAACCAGTACGTGAGGAGAATAGTGTATGAGAGAACGTAGAAAAATAGTGAAAAGCAAAGCTGGCTCTAAATTTATCGGCGACCTACCTATAGGTTGTAAATTATGTTATGAAGGTGCCAAAGCTGTTATATTCATAACTGGAATCTGCTATGAAAAATGCTATTACTGTCCAATTAGTGTTTCTAGAAGAAATAAGGACGTAATTTTTGTAAATAATAAGAAAGTTAAGGAAATTAATGATATTCTTGAAGAACTATACGCTATGAAAGCATTAGGTGCAAGCATAACTGGAGGCGAACCTTTAATTTTTCCAAGCAGAGTTATAGATCTTATTAAAAACTTAAAAGACACTTTTGGAGAAGAATTCCACATACACTTATATACCATAGGGAAGCAGGCATCAAAAGAACTAATCTTAAAATTATATGATGTCGGTCTTGACGAAATAAGATTTCATGTAACAAACTATTCATTACTTAAGAAAGTTAAATATGCTGTACAAAATACGGGAATGGATGTAGGAATAGAAGTACCGGTAGTACCTGGGAACATAGAGTTCTACAAGAAACTTATTAAGCAAGCTGAGAAATATGGTGTTAAATTCGTAAACCTTAACGAACTAGAAATCTCCGAAGGCAACTATAAGGCACTTCTAGAGAGAAATATGAGATTAAGAGAAGACAGGATAGCAGCTGTGCAAGGAAGCGAGGAAGAAGCATTAAAAATACTCAACTGGGCAACATATAATACAACACAAATAAATATTCATTATTGTAGCGCGCTTTTCAAAGATATTATTCAGACAAGAAGAAGATTTTTAAGAAAAGCATTAAATATAGCTAAAGCTTATGAAAAAGTTTCTCGTGAAGGCTTGGTTTTAAGAGGACTTCTTGAAACAAGTGTTGAAAGGAAAAACATTGTATTTAACTTAATTCGCGAAATACCTTCTGAATACAGCATAGAGAACGGTAAGTTAATAGTGTACTTACCTGTTGAAAAACTAAAAATTATTTCTAATAAGCTAAAGTCAAGGAACATTCCGTTTAAAGCACTTGTTATTGAAGAATATCCTGAGAAAACAAGAACTGTTAAAAACATTATTCCTCTTTATATTTGAGAGAATATCTTAAAAGAGCTGCTATACCGCCTAATGCCTTAAGTTGTATGCCTGCTTCGTGATGTATTGTATAAATTTTTATCTTACCATTATATTTCTCAACATTACTTAGAATTTTCTCTAAAACCTCACTAAGACCGCTTGCTAGGTCTTTTAGAGTTCTATCTAAAATTAGCAGATATTCTATGGCACCTAGTTCAGCTGCTTTCATAACCTCATTTATACCTAATGCTACTTTTCCTGTATTTAAGGATAAGTTTTTCATAACTTCTTCGAAAAGCTTTTCTTTTTCAGCTAATTCAAAAGTTTTTATAACCTTTCTTATGGTCTCGGATTTTGTGGTTTCAAAAACTCCTTTAATCCCACCAGTAGAGCTGTGTCCAACAATAACATTAACGCTTACTCCCTTTGATTTTAAAACCTCTTTAATTGTCTTTGCTAATTTCCCCTTAAGAAAACCCGGTCCTGTCACTACAATGTTTTTTATGTTTTCAGATATTAATGTTTCAACTATTTCGTTAGCTATGCTGTTTACTTTTTCTTCCAGTATTTTTTCTCTAGCTGCATCGGCTTTACCCGGCAATTGCATAGCTTTTGTGCTTATTACCTTAACTCCATGAGCACGGGCTATTGCTAAACAGAAATCCTCATAATCTATAGAAGCTATAGCAACTTTAAACCTCATTTTTTCAGAAATCTTTATCTTTTTAAGCATAGATTTAGAAATACCTTTTTCTTTAACTATAGTTACCTCATAGCCCGGGCTTATAGATAGTGTATGGTAGTGTCCATGAAGACCGAATTCCTCAGGGCCATGAATAACTATTCCAGTTATTCTTAGTCTGTTAGTAAAAGGATGATACTCTGTTTTTTTAACTCTAACCCCTAAAAACATGGGGAGTCTTTTGCTTTTGCTTCCTGTTTTAGATTTAATCTCCCTCGTAGTTTGAGCATAAACTACGTCGTTCTCTGAAATAATAAGGTCAAGTAACCATAAGTCTTCATCGCTTTCTATTTTCACTTTTAACATACCTTTTTTCTCATCTAAAGATAAAATAATCACTTTAAATACTCCTCAGCTTAAAAATAAACTTCGGGCTTTTTAACGTTTCTAGGCTCTAAAGGTGCGTTTGCAGCAATGTCTGAAATAGTAAGACAGGCTACGGAGAAAGATCTTAATAGAATATTTGAAATAGAAGTTTCATCATTTAAAGAACCCTACCCTAAGAGCTTACTTTACATGTATCTTAAACTAACACCAGAATTATTTCTAGTCGCGGAGAAGAATGGTAATATTGTTGGCTATATCATTGGACTTATAAGGTTAGGCGGATTAGGGCATATAGTTTCTCTTGCTGTAGATCCTAAAGAAAGAAGAAAGGGTTATGGAACACTTCTACTCAATACGATACTTGAAAGGTTTAAGAAATTAAAAGTTCATAAAGTTAGACTCGAAGTAAGAGTATCAAATGTTGCAGCTATAAATTTATATAAAAAACATGGTTTCAAAATAGCCCATATTATTAAGAACTTTTACCTAGACGGGGAAGACGCATATGTTATGGTTAAAGCGCTCTAACAAAGCATGAGTAGTTTATTTTTAAAGGAAAAACGACTTAGAGTAAAATGTAGAGGTAGGAGCGACAAACAATGGTTACTATTAGATTTTGGTTTTTAGATATAAATTACCAGGTTGTGGGCAGAGAACCTCGCATAATGATCTGGGGCATTTCCGAGAAAGGAGAAAGAATATTAATATTAGATAAAACTTTCAGACCATATCTCTATGTTTTACCCAAGGAAAACATTGACGTTAATAAGTTAATGCTAAAAATTAAAACACTTTCTACAGCAAGATCTCCTATAACATCTATTGAAATTGTTGAGAAGAAATACTTTGGAAAACCTGTTAAAGTGCTTAAAGTCAAAACTGTAATACCCGACCAAGTACCAAAGTATAGAGAAGAAATAAAGAAAATGTCTGAAGTAGAGAAAGTTTTAGAGGCAGACATAAGATTCTCAATGCGATATTTAATTGATTATCAATTACAACCGTCAGCATGGCATGAAGCAGTGGTTGAAGAAATACCCTTAAAAATGCCGAATCTTAAAGTTGATAAAATTTACGAAGTAAAAGCACCTATTAAACCTATAAGACTTGTTAAGGAACCTAAATTAAGGAAAATAGCTTTCGATATAGAATGCTATAATCCTCATGGTGCACCAAGCCCTGAAAGAGATCCAGTAATTATTATTTCAATATATAATGATAAAGGAGAACTAATACAATTCTCAGCTACAGATAGAAACGACAAACCTGT
Organism: Thermoproteota archaeon; assembly: GCA_029258915.1. Lineage (GTDB taxonomy): Archaea > Thermoproteota > Thermoprotei_A > EX4484-217-1 > EX4484-217-1 > EX4484-217-1. The sequence goes on along the minus strand of JAPDJU010000005.1, from coordinate 19,346 downwards.
TCTAATGAAGTTCGTAAAATATGTTCAAGAATACGACCCTGATATAATCATGGGGTATAACAATAACAAATTTGACTGGCCTTATCTAATTAACAGAGGTAAAAGAGTAGGTGTTAAAATAGCTATAAGCAGATCAAGTGGTGAACCTAATCCAAGCGTTTATGGCCATATTTCAGTTATGGGTAGAGCTAATATTGATCTCTACGATTTTGCCGAAGAAATTACTGAAGTTAAGGTTAAAACATTAGAAAATGTTGCTGACTACCTAGGCGTTATGGCTAAGAGCAAAAGAACTATGATTAATTGGTGGGAGATGCCGAAATATTGGGATGATATTGAAAAAAGAAAAGTATTCCTAAAATACGCAGCTGACGATGTTATTTCAACCTATGGTTTAGGCGAGAAGTTTCTGCCATTCGCCATACAATTATCAAGCATCACCGGGCTTCCCCTAGACCAAGTTGGAGCCGCGTCAGTAGGTTTTAGAGTAGAATGGTTCCTTATGAGAGAAGCATACAAGGCTAATGAACTAATACCAAGCAAGGTTGAAAGACCATATGAGCCGTATAAGGGAGCAATAGTTCTTGAACCTAAGAAAGGAGTCCACGAAGACATAGCTGTTCTAGATTTTTCAGCAATGTATCCAAACATTATGATAAAATACAATATTTCACCTGATACATACGTTTCTCCAGCAGAAAACATTGATCCAGATAAAGTGTGGAGAGCTCCTGAAATAGGACATAGATTTAGGAAAGAACCTCCAGGATTCTTCAAAAGAGTTCTCCAAATGTTGTTGAGTTTAAGAAAGAAAGTGAGAGAGGAAATGAAAAAATACTCTGTAGATAGTGTAGAATACCGTATTCTTGATGAAAGACAAAGAGCATTGAAAATATTAGCTAATGCAATGTATGGATATCAAGGATGGGTTGGAGCTAGATGGTATTGTAAACAAGCTGCTGAGGCAATTACAGCATGGGGTAGACAAACGATAAGAAGAGCCATGGAAATGGCGAGAGAACTAGGTTTAGAAGTAATATATGGAGATACTGATAGCATATTTGTTAAATATGATGAAGAAAAAGTTAAGAAACTTATTAAAATGATAAAAGATGAATTAGGGTTTGAAATTAAAATCGACAAAGTATATAAGAGAGTCTTCTTTACTGAAGCTAAGAAAAGATATGTTGGACTTTTACCGGATGGTAGAATAGATATCGTAGGTTTTGAAGCAATAAGGGGAGACTGGTCCGAGTTAGCTAAGGATGTCCAGGAAGCAGTTATGGAGATAATATTGAAAGAGGGAAGCACTAAAAAAGCAGTAGATTACGTTAGAGGCATAGTAAGTGATTTAAGAGAAAAGAAAATACCAATAAATAAACTCATAATATGGAAAACAATAAGCAAAAGACTTGAGGAATACGAAGTAGAAGCACCCCATGTAGCTGCTGCGCGAAAGATTATAGAGAAAGGTGGAAAAGTTACTGCAGGAAGCAAAATAGGCTATGTTATAACAAAAGGTACAGGCAGACTCTCAGATAGAGCAATACCGTATTTTATGGCTAAAATAGACGATATAGACGTTAACTATTATGTAGACAGACAAGTAATCCCCGCGGCAGTTAGAGTTTTAGAGTATTTTGGAATAACAGAAAAAGAATTAAAGGCTGTTACGGTTAAGGCGCAAAAAACACTCTTCGACTTTTTCGGAGGATAGAAAAACAATGTTAATACCTTTCGAAATGAAAAGCAACATAAATGAAGGTATAAAGATCTTAAATAAAGCAGAAAACACGATCCTCATATACCATGATGATGCCGATGGCGTATGTTCAGCAGCACTAGCAATATTAGGCCTTGAAAAACTAAAGGTAAAAGTAAAGAGAAGAATATGTCTCGAAAAATTGTTCCCAGAAGCAATAAAAATAATACATCGCGACTTAAGCGAAAACGATGTTGTCGTGTATGTGGACTTAGGTTCACCGCATGCGGATAAAATCGCTAAAGAAGTAGGAAAAGAGAAAGTAATCATTATAGACCATCATGATCCTAAGAGAATACGTAAAAATAATATTATACATGTGAATCCTGAACTTTACGGTTTAACAGGAGAACGTGATGCGTCAGCATCAACTATGACCTACCTTTTCTTTAAAACAGCGGCTCCAGAGCTCCGATATTACTCTTTCCTAGCAGTAATAGGGTCTGCAGAGATACCTGGACCTTTAACTTCGCTTAATAGTATACCATTGAACGATGCCGAAACAATAGACAAAGTGAGAGTATTTAGGTCTATGAAAACAGTAAAATACTATGTTGATTTCTATGGCTTAAGGAAACCGCATGCAGCACTTTCTTCAATGCTTTCAACAATAGCAAGTATAGGCTATTATGTTAACGGTCCAGAGAAAGCTGTAAGAAGCTGTGTTGAAGGATTTAGTGAAAATACCTTAAAATTGTATAATGAAATGAAGCAGGTGAAAAACGAATTATTTAAAAAAGCATTTGACAAAATATATGCTCATGGTCTTAGAAAAACAAAGTATGTTCAGTGGTTTAATTTAGGTAAACTATTCTATAACATTGGCGTAAAAAGTATTGGACTCTTTACTTCCCAACTAAAATATAGAAGGATCATTGACCAAGATAAATACATTCTTGGATTCATGCTGATGAATCCCAAAATACCTGGCTTAGGCGAGTTAAAAGATAATTTAGCTAAAGTTTCTGGAAGAGTTCCCTTAAGACTAGGAGAGAAAATTAAGGTAGGAGAAATGCCTGGGATAGGGGAGGTTATGGTTGAAGCTGCAGAAAGAGTAAATGGGTTTGCTGATGGTCATACTGTTGCAGCTTCAGGCGTTATAGAGGAAAAAAGAATAGAACAGTTCATTGAAGAATTTGTAAAGATCGTAGATAGAAAAATAAAACAGAAGGGATTATTTAAGTACTTCATTAAATGAATATATTTTTACCATAATCGGTCTCTTCATTATTCCTCCTATCCTAGCCCCTATGATGTATTTAACATTCTTTGATGCTGCTATGTCTACGAGTCTTTGAGTAATAACGCCATCGAATATTACTGCATAAACTTCTTTAGACAGCTTAGCTAGATTGTCTACAAGATCCCTTACTGGGATCTCCTCAATAAGCTTCCATTCTTTATCATAAAGTTTAGCTTTCAATGTTCCTGGAAGAGTTTTAATATCTTCAAGTACGTTTTGAGGAAGTAAAATTTCTTCCCTTCTTTTTTCTTCAAAACGTTTTTGTATTTTCTCTTCCTTTGTGAATTTAGTTTCTTTTGCGGTTTCTTTGAGCATTTTTCTTTCTCTTTCACTGCTTAAATATTGTTCTATAGGAACAGCGTTTTTAAGCGCCTTTACTATTTCCTTTCCCGTGAGTTCCTCTACTTCTTTTCCTGAAGGAGCCCTTGCAATGTAGTCTATATCTGCAAACTTAATTAGCTCCTTTAATATTAGATCCCCTCCTCTATCACCATCTAAGAATGCTATCGTTGTTTTCTCCTTACTTAGCTTAATTACAGTGTCTGGAACTCTAGTTCCTGCTCCTTCAACTGCTATAACGTTTCTATAACCGTGTTTCAACATGTTGATTACATCAGCTCTACCTTCAACCAAAATTATTGTATCTGCTTTGCTAACATCGGGTCCTGCAGGCAAACCTTCTGGGCCATATTTTATTATCTCAGCACTTCTTACGTCTCTTACTACGTTATCCATTATCTCTTTAATATCTACTTTTCTTTCCTGTATCATTTTCTGTAAAATTTCCTTAGCTCTCTCTATTACTTTCTTTATTTTTTCAATTCTTAAATCCAATATTTCATCTATTTTAACCTTAGCAGGATACGGGCCAACTCTATCAACTACTTCAAGAAGTGCTGCTAATAGCGCTGTTTCTACACGGTCAAGATTCGAGGGGACAATGATTTCGCCTATGCTTCTTGAACCTAGAGTTCTAAGTTCTACTTGGATTCTACCTATTCTACCTCTATCCTGTAGGTCTCTTAAATCGTATTCTTCACCTAGAAGACCTTCTGTTTGACCAAATATTGCACCTATTACGTCAGGTTTTTCAACTATTCCTTCAACTTCTATTTTAGCTTTAATTAAATATTTCACATTGATTCACCTGGTTATAGTAGTTTTAAGCATAGTGTTTAGGAGTTCTCTTGCTTCTTTGTTCTTTTCAAAGTATAGTCTTACGGGTTTAAGATAGTTTATAAGAGCATCTGCTATAGCATTTTTCAAGTCTAGGGGATGTATTTTCCCTTCTTTATATAGTTTTTCCAACTCATTGTAGTTTTGAACTTCTATAGTTCCTCCATATTTTTGAGGTCTTCTAATAACTAACGTGAAATTCTGCTGGGTAAAGAGTATGTACTTAGCTATTTCAATTACGGGGTTAAATTCTACTACTTTTGGCGGGCAATAAGCTTTCCTAATTTTCCTTCTTATATCCTCTGGGCTATCATGTATAAGTATTGTTGATTCTGGTTTTGATTTGCTCATCTTAACACTTAATATTACTTCTTCGTAACTTGAAGCCTCCATTTTTTGTGTTCCCTGTAGACCTGTAAGTAAAGGCGTATGTATTGCTATAGGCTTTTTAAGTTTAAGTTTTCCAGCTACATCTCTTGCAAGCATATGTGCTTTTCTTTGATCCATTCCACCTAATGCTATGTCAACCCCCAAGTAGAACATGTCAGCAACCTGCATAGGTGGGTATATTAGTTTAGAGAAATCTATTTCTGCTTCACTTTCCCTTCTACCCATGATCGTTAAAGCTCTTTTAACTCTAGCCAAAGTAATGTTTTTTGCTATTTTAATGGCTAATCCCCAATATTCCTTATCTTTTACAAGCTCTTCAGCGTCAATAGTGCGAATTCTTTCTATGCTTACGCCTAAAGCCTTTAAAGAATGCTCTATGTATTTAGCACATTTTTTAATGTTTTCTAAACTACCCCCTAACTTATCATTTATCCAGGCATGCCATGTTGCTTCCAAAAGTATTGTTTCAATACCAGCATTTAAAAAATCTTGAAGCTTCCTTGCCCATATAATCCATCCTATGTGAAATAGTCCGCTTGGCTCAAACCCTAAGTATGCTTTAAGCTTCTCACCTGATCTAAGTTTAAGCTTAAGTTCGTCGACAGTGACTACCTCAGCAACGTTCTTAATTACGAGGTTCAGTCTATCTTCTGCATCCATAAACTTAGCACCCTTAATGATGAGCCGCCGGACCCGCTGTCCTCGCCAGCTAACACCTGTCTTCATAGGCGGCTTTTCAGCCGTCTCTTACAGGCTCTCTCCTGGCGAGGCGGGGTTGTCGCAGATCCGGCGGCCCTTTTAAAACTTAACGTTGCCGAGTGTTTAATGTTTCTCCCAGAGGTTTGTTAAATCTATTTCGAATATTGCAATAGGGTATTCTATTCCTAGTTTTTCTAAAAGGATCTGTGGATTTAGCTCACCTATTATTCCGCGTTTTTCGTTTTTAATAATCACTTTAGCTGCTCTATTTTTAATGAAAAGTTTGGGTGGTTCACTAATTTCTTCTAGTTTTATTTTTAACCCTAAATTGTCTGCTAATGAGAATAAAACCGCCTGAATATCTTCGAACCCAACCTTATACGACAACATTCCAGCTGCTAGCTTTGTCCTCATACAGGGTTTTCCCTGAACAACTTCTACGGTATCCCCTACTTCAAAAACTTTTATTGGATGGTCTTCATGTTGGTTTATTTTAAGAAAGGTAACTACATTCGGTATGATACTGGTTCTTATTGTATCATATAGGGGTGATATAGGATTTAAGATTTCAATATATTCTGCAGTTTTAATTTCTAACATTTCCTTTAACATAATACTTGAGGAAAGGGTAAATGTTAGTATTTCTTGAAACCCTAATCCCACCATTATTTCTCTTGCTTTTCTCAGATACTTGGTCTTTTTAAGCTCCCTACCTATAGTAAACGTCCGCGGTAACTCGGGTTTAAGATTATCGTAACCTATAGCTATAGCCACATCTTCAACAACATCTATTGGGTGCAATATATCATATCTATAAGGTGGACTAATAACATTCAATGTTTCATCATCTATTACTTCAACCTTATGTCTGAGCGACTCTAGAAGCTTAATTACTTCTTGCAAAGTCAAGTCGTGTAATCCAAGGTTTTCCCTAATGTATTTGAGATTAATTCTAGTTATAGTGTTTTCAAGCTTAGGCGTATAATATTCGGTCTCTCCATTAACTACTTCGATAAGTCCTATATACTTAGCATTTTCAGCAAGGGTTGTAGTAATTAAATCCAGTGTTTTATTTACTGTATACTCATCAGTACCTGTTATGTCAATAAACAGGTTTTCCGTACCTACTTCCACCTTAGTATCTTCACTGTTAAGTATTGGAGGCATTGAAAGCGTTTGACCCTTATCTGTTACTAAGTGAGGATATTTGTGGAAACATTTTACTAAATGCCCATATTTCCTTCCCTTGTCCGTAAGCTCGAGAATCTCATTTGCCGTTAAAATTCTTTCTTCGCCCAAGGGAATATACCTTATTTTCTCGGGTTCCACTGCTTTGTAAATTATTACTTTCGAATTTAGCTTATTTAGATCATAAAATCCGATAGCAATTTTCCTTCTATCCCTACCCATGCTAATGTTTAGTTTTTCTTGAAACTGAAGAAGCTCTTCCAAAGTATCTTCATCAACGAAGTATCCATAAATAGCTGCAACAGCTATATATGGTCTAATAAGTTTAATGTTGCTATTACTATCAACTATGAGCTTTAGGTTTGTTTTCATAGTTTTATATTTAGGAAAACCTTTCTCTAAACCCAATATTCCTCTAAGTTCTCTTGCTATACCCTCACTTATGAGCAAATCTAGTCTATCAGGTGTTACTTCTATTTGAAGGCTTTCTTCATCAAGAATTTCTGCCTCTACTTTGATGTTCGATAGGAGCTCTATAAGCTCTTCACCGCTAATACCCATATTAAGCAGTTTAAAAAGTCTTCTCTTTTTTATCACGGTAACTGGCATGTTTTAAAACCTCCATAGAACTTTTGTTCCTCTTAAGTAGCTTATACTTTGAGAGTAAAGATTACGTATATCATTTATACCCATAATTATCATAGCAACCCTATCTACGCCAATGCCCCATGCAGCTGTTGGATATTTTACGTCTAAAACATCTAATACTTCAGGTCTAAACATTCCAGCACCAAATGTTTCTACCCATCCTACTTTAGGATGCCAAATATACCCTTCGACTGAAGGCTCTGTAAATGGGAAATATGACGGTCTAAACTTTACCCTATCTATTCCTAGTTGCTTGAAAAATTCTTCAAGAATTCCTAAAAGGTTCCTGAAACTAAGGTTTTTATCCATAACTATTCCATCCAATTGATGGAATTCCGGTAAATGTTTGGCATCTATAGTGTCCGGTCGATAAACTTTACCTATTGTGAACATTTTTATTGGCAGCTTCTTTCTCCTAGCTAAAAATCTTACTGAAACACTTGTTGTTTGAGTTCTTAAAATCAGTCTTTCAGCTATGTCTTTTTTCCAAGAATACCTCCAACCTCGTGAACCAGTCTTACCACCATGTTCATGCGCTTCCTTAACCTTTATTGCAATAGTATCGTCTATGCCTGCCCTATTAGGGAATTTGAGTCTAAATGTGTCGTGAATCTCACGTGCTGGATGGTCTTGAGGTTGGAAAAGAACATCAAAGTTCCATAGTTCTACTTCTACTATTGGTCCGTCTGCTTCCTCAAAACCCATGGACACTAATATTTCCTTTATCATGTCTATGAATTCTAAGTAGAAATGTTTTTTACCTGGATATACCTTGGGTGGTAATGCTTTTATGTCATAGGGTTTAATTTCTTTTGTCAACCATTCTTTTCTTTTAATGATGTCATGGGTTATAGCGCTGATGTATTCTTTCTCTTCTATAAGTAGTTTTAAGCCTTCAGGTTTTATTTCAACTTCGACTTCTTCTAAAGTCTTCTTTCTAAGCAAATTCCTTGAAAGAAGCTCTGAAGCTGCTTTTTGCTCTACTGTAGATAGGGTATCAAGTCTTAGATATCCTATTTTGTTTGTTTTTTCTAAAACATGTTCTACAATACTTTTAGGGGGAGTTTTATCGACAATTAATTCTGCTTCTTTAACTATTGTTTCCTTTTTCACGCCTTCAGCAGATACTGTATATGATTTAATGTATTTTGATTCTATTCTGCCCCATTTCTTTCTTCTTATCCAACCCAGCCCTATGGAGATTTCTTGTTCGCTAAGACCTGTTAAATTCTTTAAGTCTTTGAGCTTAGCTTTTCCACCCAGTTCAAACACTTTATTTACTATGATCCTTTCAGGTAATCCTTGAATGGCTCTTTTAGAACCTTCGTCTGTAAGTTCAATAAACTCTATTCTTTTAGTATGAACTATAACCGCTTTTTTGGTCTTTAAGCTTTCAATAGCTGACATTAAAGTGCTTCTAGAAAGACCTGTTTTATCTTCTAAAGTATCAATCTTTGCTTTTTTAAGCTCTTTTAAAACTTCCAATATTTTTCTCTCATTAACAGTTAACATGTTAAACACCTATATTAGAGTTGTATGGTAATTCTCCTGTTCTGAATCTATGTGCTGAAATAGGTCTTCCATTACTGTCTCTTACTATAGGGACTACGATTATTTTTATCAGGTTTAAGCCTTTTTTCCTTCTAAGGACATTTATCATAACCGCTCTAGGTAAAGTTTCATCGCTTACAATGATGTAGTCGATATCCTTTCTTTCTAAAACTACATCATAAGGTCCACATATTTTTACAATTTCATACGTTTTGTTTTTATATTTGCTCAGAAGTTTCCTTACATATACCGTTAAGTTTGAAGTTCTTTTCTCGAGAGATTCTACATTTCTCCTGCATATCTTATGTAATTTGTTTATCGCATTGTCTCTCATAATACCTATGATTACATGATCTGCTATTTCAAAGGCTTTAGAAACCATAAGTTTATGTCCAATATGTAAATGGTCAAAAGTTCCAGCTACTACTGCAATCTTAGGTCTTATTGAAAATAGAGATCACCGTGGAAAATTGGTGTTGAATATGGTTAAAAATTTTTCCATTAAAACTCAATTTTTTCTCCAGGTTTTAAAATAATAATTCTTGTTGCTGGATAAAGATCTTCAACATGTTTCTTAAATTCCTCAGGACTTCCTTTAATCGCAGGAAATGTTTGATAATGCATGGGTATGGCTATCTTGGGCTTTATAAGTTTTACAGCATATGCTGCCTCATAAGGACCCATAGTGTACCATCCGCCTATTGGAAGGAGGGCTATTTCAGGCTTGTATATTTCACCTATTAGCTCCATATCTTTGAAAAGACAAGTATCGCCCGCATGATATATCGAGGTCTCTTTACCTTTAACTACGAAGCCTGCTGGATGTCCGTGGAAACAGCTATGGAATGCTGGTGTAATTGCCACCTTTAAGCCGTCAAGTTCCACTAAGCTTCCAATATTCATATCTATGCATTCTATGCTACTACATTCTTTCTTTAATGCTTCGCATAGGTCAAAAATAGCAACTATTTTCGCTCCTGTTTTCTTAGATATTTCAATAACATTGCCTAAATGATCTCCATGATCATGAGTAACGAAGATTAAATCCGCCTTCGCTATATCCTCTAGCTTTACAGGTGACATAGGATTATCTATCCATGGATCAAAGAATATTTTTACCCCATCTATTTCGGCTTCAAAAGCAGCATGACCTAACCATTTAAGATAGCCCATTTTGATCACCTAAATTTAAAACTACTGTCTGTTTAAAATAAGTTTTATTATACTAAGACTAGAAAAATGCCCTTGGGTTTAGAGAGTATGTTAACCGACGAGATCATAGAGAAGTATTTGAAGGCAGGGAAAATAGCTTCGAAAGTAAGAAAATACGCCTTAAAAATGGTAAAACCTGGGATAAGAATTTATGATTTATGTGAAAGTATAGAGAAGAAAATCGTTGAAGAAGGAGGGTTACCTGCATTTCCATGTAACGTTTCTATAAATGAAATAGCAGCACATTATACAGCATTTCTTGGAGACACTTCCATAATACCTGATAAATCATTAGTAAAAGTAGACATAGGTGTTCACATAGACGGATACATAGCAGATACTGCAGTTACAATATCCTTTAATCCTAAGTTTGAAGATTTGAATATTGCAGTTGAAACAGCGTTAGAAAGAGCATTAGAATTTATTAGACCCGGTGTTAAGGTTTCGAAAATTGGGGAAATAATAGAGAACACCATTAAAGCTTACGGATATAAGCCTATAAGAAACCTAAGCGGGCATTCTATTGAGAGATATAATTTACATTCCGGTACATCTATTCCTAATGTTAAAGATATTTTCAGTCTAGATAGGATAAAAGTAAACCGCGTATATGCTATTGAGCCTTTTGCAACAAGCGGTATAGGCTACGTAGTTGGGGGAAAAGAAACATACATTTACAGTCTAAAAAAGGAAGGGAAAATGAAGAATGAGGAAAGTAGGAGAATTATTAAGGAAATTAAGAAGAAATATAATGGATTACCGTTTGCTGAAAGATGGTTAAAGAATATCATATCTGAGAGAAGCAAGCTTATAAGGGTTCTTAAAAACTTAGTGAAAAACAAGGTACTTAACTGCTACCCTGTTTTAGTGGAAGCATCCACAAACCCTGTAGCACAGTTTGAACACACAGTTCTAGTTCTTGAAAAAGAGGTTATTATAACAACACTATAGTTTCATGAAAGTTTAATTTTTACTATGCAAGAAATGTTATAGGCAGCTAACTTAGAAGAAAATAGAGGTGCTAGAGAACGATATTTCCCATAACAGGCCAGGATACTAGCTGGATAGCCATAATAAACACTTTAATTTTCCTAACATTCATGTTGCTTATTTTTACTGGGTTAAACCAGAGAATACAGATGATGCTATGGATTAGAAATATTAAAATGCGCTTAGCTAGAATAGAAAGGCTAGCTAAGGAAGCTAAGAAGAAAGTATTGGATGTTTTAAAGAAAGGAGGGATAAAAGGAGATCCAGAAAAGTTTCTAAACACGTATCTTCAATTTTTCGTAATAGACCCTGTCAGAGATGAGCCGACAAATCTTATGAGAAGACTTGAACACTTACTTGACATTAGGCAGAAAAGGATGAAACTTGGGCTTAAACAAGTACTTCCAGACCTGGGTGAATTTACAAGAAATAACCTTGAAATAATGATTGAAGCTGCTAGAGCATTAGATCTAATATATCGTATTGTAAGACACTATTTAATGCTAGGTCAGAAAACAAACAACTGGATTTTAATAATGCAGTTAGAGCTTGAAATGCCCCAAATAGTTAAACTTGCCGAAACATATTATAAAGCATTAGATGCGTTCAAAAGCGGAAAACCTGTAGGAGACGGTATAGGAGCTTTAGCAGCTGCAACCCTAATGAACAGTGGAGGTTCAGCAATAAAGAAAGAAATAGTAGAAGACACTATTATGGGAGTTACTGAGAGAAAGGGAAGAAAATTATACGTAATTAAGGCTAAAGGGCCTGGAGGAACTGTAGGTAAACCTGGCGAAGCTGTTAAAAAAGTTGTTGAAGAGCTTAAAGGTAAAGTTTCAAGAATAATAATGATAGATGCAGCGCTTAAGCTTGAAGGAGAGAAAACAGGAGAAGTTATTGAAGGTGTTGGAGCAGCTATTGGAGATCCTGGACCTGAAAAGTTTAAAATAGAAAGCATAGCGATGAAGTATAGTATACCCTTGGACTCTATAATTATTAAAGAATCTCTTGAAGAAGCAATAACACCTATGAGAAAAGAAATTAGCAATGCTGCTGAGAAAGTAATTGAGAAAATAGATAAAGCTCTTGAAGAAAGAACAAAAGAAGGAGACATAGTAGTAATTGTAGGTGTAGGAAATACTGTAGGAATTGCTCAGTAAAAAGAGGTGTTTATGATGCAAATATCCGAACTATATACATTATTACTTCTCATGCTCCTCCTGTTTCTAATAACCTCACTTATAAGAGTATTTATCGAGAGAAAGAAGCTAAAAAGGGAGCAATTCCAAACATTAACTCTAATAAAATGTTCAAAATGCGGATACACCGAGGAAAGAGAATTCCAAACAGGAGACTACATTTTAAAACCAGAAAAAGAATGTCCAAAATGTAAAGCACAAACAAGAATCTTCAAAATATACGATGTAAAAGTGCCAAGAAAATAACCCTTAAATACACCAGAAAACAAACACTAAAACGCGGCCCGCCGGCCATAGGAGGCAGGCAACGCCCGGACTCGTATCGAACCCGGAAGCTAAGCTGCCTCCGCGGCTGCTCCCGTGAGGACCGAAAGGCCTCGCAGGGGCGCCGTGCTGGCAGGGCCGCATAATTCCATTATTGTTTGTTCTGGTTGGGTTAGGTTGTGTTTCTTTTGTCCAGATTATTCGGTTTCGGGGCATTTTCATCTCTATTTTACCTCTTGGTATAGGATTATTCTAAATCTTTTGCCCCAGAGTTTTTCGCCTAAAGGTTTCGGAACTATTATTGCGTATTTTCCCGAGGTTTTAACAACATGGGCTTCGAACTCTGCAACTTTCTCGTAAACAACCGTCAGCTTATCTGGGAAACTCATATTTTTACCTCCAAGAGTACCTAAGGGTACGAAAGAGTGTTTAAACCAAATGGTGTTAGGTAGCTTTTCCAGCAGAAGCCTACCTAACACCTTTAAAGAAGATAAAAACCTAGAAAAAGCTAGGAGTATAATGGCTAAGCACAGGGATAGTGTAGCAATTGTCCATGAGGGAACGTGAAATCTAATAGTGAACCAAAGCAAGTAGTCCATTGGTGCTGAAAAGATCAAAATAGCTGCCGCAGCTTTAAGAAAACGTTTAAGCCTCATACCTAGCTTCGTTAAGCTCTTTATCGCCTACCCCTGTTGGTGCGGTTATTACTGCTTTCAGCTTCGGTGGGCTATTATGGTTTGTTTTAAGTGTTCTTCTTATTGCTTTTAAGCATGCTGCGTAAATGAATGCTGTATGTTGCTTAGAGATTTTAACGTAGTCTTTCTTGAACCATGTCTTATGCGGGTATTTAGCTATGAGTTCAGGTCCTTTTTCTTTAATGATTTTCTCTACAATGCTTTGAGCATGGTATAGGAGTTTCCCTTGGAGACCGAATTCTTTAAGTGTAGCATAGCTTATCTTAAGAAGCTCAGCTAATGTTCTAAATCCATCTCTTTTGAAAAGCATTTTACCTGTTAGACCTGGATATATTTTCTCTTCAACTAGGGGCTCTGCTGCGGTTGAGTTAGAGAAAAACTGTTTTTTATCTAGAGAAGCTAGAGAATCATTATATCGAGAAAGAAGCTTACTAACCTTATATCTTATCAAATGATATGCCCTATCTATTGCCCTCTGCTTATTAAAACTGTAAAGCACAGGATAAAGTCTCTTAGCTATTTCGCTTAAGACACCATATTTACCGTAGGACATAATGTAGCTGACATATATTTCCCATGCTCTTTCATACAGTGGCTTATCGGATTTCAAAACCTCTCTTAACCTGTAAGCTAGTTCAAGAATACCTTTAGAATACATTATTACCACCTTGGAGGAATTTCGGTATTAGCGGTTCCATGGCTACTCTGTATTTTGCTGCTAATGATTGTATGAATGGGCTTGTTGGTGTTTTGATATCGAGATAGTGTTCTTCTTGAATTGATTTTATTGATATTCTTCCCTGCAGTAGGTCTATGTCGGCTTTTGATAGTCCATGAGCTCTCATCCAAGTTGTGTAGAAGTCTCTTAGATCATACGGGTTCAGGTGTTTTCCTGTTTTCTCTCTTGCGTAGTTCCATGCTTTCCAAATGCAGCTTGTTCTTCCAAGCCCTTTTCTCTTGGAAAGGTGTTCTAGGAGTTCTGAGGGTATTAGGGTTATGTAGAGGTTTTTTACTTTAGTGTATTTCCATACGTGAACTACTGCTACGTTGTTTACTGTGAAGTAGCTTTTCTCACCTATTTTCCTAACTATTAGCCTTGACTCCCATGTGCGGCAGCCTGAGAACAGTAGGATTCTGAAGAAGTCTAATGCTGCTTTGTAACCGTATTCTACTAGTGCTTCGTAGAATCTTTCCAAGTCCTGGAGGCTAGGTGCTGTTCCTGTGAAGTATTGTTTTCTCTCTTTGCTCCTTTTCAGGCCTTTTTTCAGGTACTCGAATTTTCTATGGTAAATGTCTGTGTTGAAGTAGTCGTCTAAGAATTTAGTGTAGTTGCTTAAAGCATCTAGAATATATGGTCTCCTAGAGTCTTCGCTTAGAGTTTTCATGAATGTTAGCTTATCGCTGTTTAGAAGGTGGCCGAACCATCGAATGCATCTTAAATTGTACCCTACAGTGTTTTTCCCAAAACCCTGGTACTGTACCATTCCCTGAACTTATTAAGAAGCCCCTCGGTTAAAGGAACCTTTATGTTCAGCAGGTTTATATGACCATCACTATTGACCTCATATGACCATGGGATAAAGGAGAAGGGATGAAGGTTTGCGGGCCCAAGCCGCGCATTCTCCCAGGCTAAACTACGGCCCCCACCAAAGTTTGATTTAGAACCATGGGTTTTAAAGTTTTTACCCATAACTATTATTAAAAGATCTTCAGAACTTAAACAGTCTATTATTTTTCTTTAACCTTATCATAAAGTATTTTCAAAGTTAAGTTTGCTTCTCTTATTTAAAGTTTAAATCAAGGTCCTATTTTAAGTTTTTAAATATTGCTTTGGTGTAAAATTTATAAGACGTTCACGGAGTATGAAATGCTTAATGTAGACAAAGATTTAAGAGATAAAGAATATTAAAAACTATAACGAGACAGGGAATAGGTAATAATGAATGAGTAAGTCTTTAGAATTATCAAGAGCAGCCTATGCGCCTTCAAAGAAAATACTTGGTTTTCTTATTAAAGCTATAGGAAGTCCTGAAGTACATTATAAGCTTGCTAGTATACTAGTTAAGTATAGTATAAAACCGTTATACGGAGTTATAATAAGCATAAATGAGGAGCAAGAAATATTGCTATACCTAGATTTCTCAGAAGTTAAAGCATCCTTAAATGAAATAGTTAAAAATTTAAGAAATGTTAAAGAAGTTAGAGAGGTTCACCTTATAAAACCTATACTTAAAGGCCTTCTAATAGATACTATTCATTTCCCTATAACAGTGTTTAAAGAAAGAGCTTGGATAGCACGAGAATCCGTATTAAGAGGGCTGTTTAGAGGGCTTAGACTAAAGTGGGGTGATGTTGGAAAAATGTTCCTATACCACCAAGGTGCAGAAGTAGGTAAACATTTATATAACGACTATAGAAAGTATGTTACCTCAGTTCATGAAATGTTAACTATGTTTGCAGCTTTTCTTAAAGCTGTAGGATGGGGTATAATAGAGGAAATAAAACAATATGAGGATCTATATATAATACGGGGGCGCAATAACTTAGAATGCTATTTAAATAAACCATCCAATGAACCAAGCGGCCATTTCTCCAGAGGAGTATTAGCTGGTCTACTATCAGAGCTAACAGGTAGGGAGATGGTTGTTGATGAGGTTAAATGTATTGCTAAAGGAGACCCATACTGCGAATTCGTAGCAAAACCAAAAGAATAGATGACATTAAACATCATTGTGTTCAAGTATAATCTCAGTAAGGTAAACTAAACAGTTTCTAGAGGCTTATTTCAGATTCGTTAAATTTTACATTAAACTCTTAACGATACATTGTAGGAAGAACCATTATGGTATGTCCAACACAAGAACGTTGAAATTCCTCTTAAATTGCATGTATAATGAATAGCATGAACATAATTCCATTAATAATATGATGTTTAAGAATTGATAAAAATGGTAGTGCCGCCGCCGGGATTCGAACCCGGGACCTCCGGATTTCTTAGGAAAACGGCCCTATGAGTCCGGCGCTCCGACCAGCTGAGCTACGGCGGCACCCCCATAGAAACGTAGTAAGTATGTGTCCTAAATAAACTTTAGTTACTTTGCCGCTGTAAAATTCTTTAAGTTAATCTGTTATATGACTACGACATCCTTAATTCTACGATTACATCCTCTAAGCGCTGACCTAACTTACGACCCAGGTCTGTTAAGCAAACCTCAACGATCCTTTCTTTTTTCTTAACGTTGTACTTGACTAGTCCGCCCTCCTCTAAAGCCCTTTTTATTGTTCTATGAAATGTTGACTCAGGTATTCCTGTTTTTTCTATGAGTTCACCTATAGTTAATGTTGGCTTTCCACTTTTCTCGTTTTTGTAAAGCACTACTATTGCTCTCACTATATGTCCAAATGATGCTTTCCACCATTCGCGCGAAGACAAAACCAACTACCACTTTAAAGACTTAGGTATTACGTAGAAAAGCATTGGCTATCTACTGTACACGTTACAGTAGATAGATTTATAGAACAGTATTTTTCTATAATACTTTCGGGCTCTTAGCATGGTTAAGAAAGCAAAGAAATACCTTATATTAGTTACTATAGAATGCGAGAAGCCTAATGGGATTATAAAGGAGTTTTTAAGGAATGTTTCATCTAAAGTTAAAATACTAGATATCACATGTGTCGAATATCCCACTTAACCTATTTTCTTCAATGCTTCTAAATATTCCAGTTCCTCAAGTTTAGCTTCTATTTCATGAAACACTGTAATTACCTCATTAAAACATTTTTCTGAAACCTTTCTTCTAATTTCTCTTTTAAGCAAGGCTAACAAACACCTCATATCATGAACACTTATTGTGGTTTCCATAGGTACTCCCATAAATATAAAAACTTTATATAACGCTATTTTGGCAATAGCTAAACAAGAGAACGAAACAATATATCTTCTGTGCAATTAAAGTTAGAGATTAACTTTTAAAAAGCCTCAGAATCTATAAAGTACATGGTCTAAGAGAAGCCGCCGTAGCTCAGTGGGTAGAGCGCCAGCCTTGTAAGCTGGTGGTCGCGGGTTCAAATCCCGCCGGCGGCTCCAACTATGGTATCTTTCAAACTTATTACAACCATTAAGGTTTAGCTTTATACACTAGTTGAGTTCAAAATGTTTGGCACGCCTTAGGCAATACCGAGCTGCTTATATAGTTCATTATTGTGAATATGGGGTTAATGAAATATTATGTTCTTTATTTCTATGAATTTCTCTATCTTACGTCGTGCATGTGGAACATTATTGCCTACAATTACTGTGTAGAGACCAAGAGTAATTCCGGCATCATGGTCCCATGGCATGTCTCCTACAAAAATAGTGTTCCTGGGGTTTAGTTTTAGTTTTTTAATAGCATATTTTAGCTGTTCTAGTCTATTCACGCTAAGGTCTCTAGTCACTATAAGATCGAAAAAGTTTCTTACACGTAATTTTCGAAGAATTTTATCTGTAGACGTGTATGCTTGCAATGTTACCAATGCTATCTTCATTTTTCTTTCTTTAATCTCTTTAAGTAAGGAATAAAGGTTTTCATCGTAAACTACATACTTAACAGCCTTTAGCTCTTCAAGCTCTATATAAGTGTAAGCTAATCTTTCAAGGAATTTTCTTCCACACGCTACCATGGGTATTGTTGTAGCTAATGGTTTTAAATGATGATTTGTTCTTAATATTTTCCTTACCTTAGAACGGATTTTATCCCAATTTATAGGCAACCTTACTAATGTTCCATCAAGATCCGTTATTAAGCCATGGAAAACCAAAGCGTATATCCTTGTTATCTACTATTAATATCATTTAAGTTAATGAGAGTAGTTTTCTTTTTAACTTCTCTAGCATATCTTTAACCATGTTTTCTAAATTCCATTTAGGTTTCCATCCCCATTCTTTACGTGCAACACTATCATCTATTGTTTTAGGCCAAGAATCCGCTATTTTCTGTCTAAAATCAGGCTTATACTCTACCTCAAAGTCAGGAACGTGCTTTTTAATTTCAGAAGCTAACTCACCTGCTGAAAAGCTCATTCCTGAAACATTATATCCTACCCTATACGTTAGTTTTGAAGAATTCGCATTCATTAACATTATAGCTGCATCAATAGCATCAGGCATATACATCATAGGTAAAACAGTATCTTCTCTTACAAAACATACATATTTTTCACGCTTTATAGCAGCATAGAACATTTCAACAGCATAGTCTGTAGTTCCTCCTCCGGGAAGAGTTTCACTACTAATAATTCCGGGATATCTAACACCACGCACATCTAACCCATACTTATCAGCATAGTATTTACATAGTAGTTCTCCAGCGACCTTAGTTACACCGTACATTGTTGTAGGACAAAGTATAGTGTCTTGTGGAGTATTGTGCTTTGGAGTTTTCGGGCCGAAAACAGCTATGGAACTCGGCCAGAAAACCCTAAGGTCATATTCTCTAGATACTTCAAGTACGTTGTATAAACCATCAACATTAACTTTCCATGCTAATTGAGGATTTTTCTCTCCTACTGCTGAAAGAATAGCTGCTAAATGATATATCGTATCAACATCATATTTCTTAACAACATCCTCTACTGTCTTCCTATCACAAACATCAACATAAACGCATGGTCCTTTCAACAATATACCTGCAGGTTTCCTCTTATGATATCCTGCTATAACGTTTGAATCTCCATATATTTTACGTAGAGCAGGTGTTAATTCCGAACCTATTTGACCTGTCGCTCCTGTTACAAGAATTCTACTGCTTCTTCCGCGCAGTTCACTTCACCTCAAAAAGAAGTTAAAAAAAGAAAAAGTTTATTTTTAAATTATTCCTAATTTCTTCCCAGCTTTCTCGTATGCGCTCAGAGCCTTATCTAAATCTTCTCTAGTATGATCTGCATTAACCTGGTTTCTAATTCTCTCCGTTCCTCTGGGAACCATGGGATAAACTATAGGTAATACAAATATTCCTTCATCAAACAGCATTCGAGCCAGTTCTTTAACTTTTTTAGTGTCTCCAACTATTACTGGTATAATGGGTGTTTGGCTTTTCCCTGTGTTAAACCCCATAGAGTCTAATTCCTTTTTGAAGTAATTTCTATTGTCCCATAGTCTTCTAACTCTTTCAGGTTCTTTCATAACTATTTCAAGAGCTTTTATATTTGCTGCTGTTACCGATGGCGGATAAGCTGCGCTTAAGAGCCATGTTCTTGCAGTATTACGTACATAATCTATTACTTCCTTATCTCCAGCAAGCATTGGTAAGCCGCTTATTACCGAGAAAATCGCCTTACTGTTAAAG